>NZ_JBEOQT010000003.1:0-388919 GCF_040280225.1 Serratia sp. SM04
GCCTCACCCTGCGGGCAACGCTGCGCGTTGTCGTATCGCTGCGCGATGCTCGAACCTGAGCGCAGGCTCTCACCCGCACGACTCGGTGAACTCTGTTGGCAAGAGGATAAAGCAGAATCTGGTGGCGTAGATGCGAAAAAAGCGCCAAAAGGCGCTTTTTTCTGAATTGGTGGGTCGTGCAGGATTCGAACCTGCGACCAATTGATTAAAAGTCAACTGCTCTACCAACTGAGCTAACGACCCGCAGTGTGGTGGGTGATGACGGGCTCGAACCGCCGACCCCCTCCGTGTAAAGGAGATGCTCTACCAACTGAGCTAATCACCCACTGCTGTGGTACTGCTATTTTTCACACCTTGCTCTATCAAAGAGTGGTGGGTCGTGCAGGATAACTCGGCCTTTGGCCTCGCCCTTCGGGCCATCACCGGAGTGATGTTGTCTCGCTTTGCGAGACTCGAACCTTTACGGCTATCCGTCTATTTCATAGACGGCCCCTTCGGGCCAGCGCAAGCGCTGTTCAAAAGCGTAAACGCTTTTGTCTCATCCTGACGATTTAACACCTTGCTCTATTAAAGAGTGGTGGGTCGTGCAGGATTCGAACCTGCGACCAATTGATTAAAAGTCAACTGCTCTACCAACTGAGCTAACGACCCACTGATGTGGTTTACTGCTGATGGCGAATAGGTTACTGAAACCAACTCGCGGAAAACAAGGATGGGGATGTTCAGGACAACTCGACGGGTACTCGACTCGGACCTTTACTTTGCCACATCAAACCGATTCTGAAGCTGCCATTCTTTCTTAAAGAATGGTGGGTCGTGCAGGATTCGAACCTGCGACCAATTGATTAAAAGTCAACTGCTCTACCAACTGAGCTAACGACCCATAACAGTGGTGGGTGATGACGGGCTCGAACCGCCGACCCCCTCCGTGTAAAGGAGATGCTCTACCAACTGAGCTAATCACCCACTGTTGTGGTTACTGCTACTTCAGAAATTGGTGGGTCGTGCAGGATTCGAACCTGCGACCAATTGATTAAAAGTCAACTGCTCTACCAACTGAGCTAACGACCCAATTTCCCTGCCGCTTTAACATCTTGCAAGATGTCTTGGCAACGGCGGCATATATTACTAATTTATCTTGGCAGCGCAACCTAAATTTTTTACCGATGCGTTCAACTGCTTGTTCTTCACGCGAATGAGCCCAGAAATCGGTCAAATCGACTAACTTCTGGGCTCATTTTTCTGACTGTTAACCGCCTACGCGACTTTTCGCCTGTTTGGCCGCCGCACTGGTTGGGTACTGTTTAATCACCTGCTGGAACACGGCTTTGGCTTTATCGGCCTGCCCTTTCTCCTGCATGATGATACCCACCTTGTACATGGCGTCCGGCGCCTTCGGTGATTTAGCGTAATTCTTCACCACCACCGCAAAATAGTAGGCCGCGTCGTCTTTTTTACCCTTGTTGTAGAACAACTGGCCCAGCCAATAGTTGGCGTTGGGCTGGTAAGTAGACTTCGGGTACTGTTTTACGAAGGACTGAAAGGCGGAAATCGCCTGGTCATACTGTTTTTTTTCCAGTGCCAGAGAAACAGCGGCGTTGTAGTCGCTGTTCTCATCACCGCCGCTCGGCGTGGCGGCTGCGGGAGCGCTGCCGCCCGCATCGGAAGATGCGCCTGCGGCTGCCCCGCCGGCAGCGCCCGCGGCCGCAGAGGCGCTCTGAGCGCCGCCCTGGCTGAGGCTATCCATCTGCTGATAGATTTGCTTCTGGCGTTCAACCATCTGATTCAACTGATACTGGCTTTCCTGGATTTGCCCACGGAGAGAATCAATGTCGCGTTGGTTATCAGAGAGTTGCTGCTGGAGTTGATTTAAAAGCTGGCCTTGAGCATTGCTGATGCGCTCAAGCGAGGTGACGCGGTCTTCGACCGAGCCGGAGCCGACATTACTGATTGGCGCTTGGGCAGTAGCGGCCCAGGGGGCCGCTACGCCAACCAGTAACGACAGACTCAACAGGTGACGTCTGAAGTTACTGTTCATGCGATTCTCTTAGTAAACCAGAACGGCACGACGGTTTTTAGCATAAGCCGCTTCGTCGTGGCCCAGTACTGCTGGTTTTTCTTTACCGTAAGAAACGATAGAGATCTGGTCAGCGGAAACGCCTTTACCCTGCAGGTACATTTTAACGGCGTTAGCACGGCGCTCACCCAGAGCGATGTTGTATTCCGGCGTGCCGCGTTCGTCAGCGTGGCCTTCAACGGTCACTTTGTAAGACGGGTTGTTACGCAGGAATGCAGCGTGCGCGTCCAGCATCTGAGCGAATTCGGAGCTTACGTCATACTTGTCCAGGCCGAAGTAAACGATGTTGTTCTTCTGCAGTTCTTGCATCTGCAGACGAGCTTGTTCTTCGGAAGACAGGTTGCTGCTGCCGTTTTCCATACCAGTGCCAGCGCCCATACCAGATTGGTCGTTGTTTGCGCTTTTGTTAGAACTACAAGCTGCTACAGCCAGAACTGGCAGTGCCAGCAGAAGCCCTTTCAGCACTTTGTTCAGTTGCATTTCTTTGATCCTTTTATAGTTTGCCATACATATTTACACATGCATCACAGATACGGCGACCAGGCAGGGAATTTGACCTGTCCATCAGTTGCCGGAAGACGCGCTTTGAAACGCCCATCAGTTGACACCAACTGCAGCACGGAGCCCATACCTTGCGTCGAGCTATAGATCACCATGGTGCCGTTTGGCGCAATACTAGGCGTTTCATCGAGGAAGGTACCGGTCAAAACCTGAACGGCGCCCGATCCAAGATCTTGTTTGGCGATGTGTTGCGCACCACTGTTGGTGCTGACCATCACCAGGAATTTACCGTCGGAGCTGACTTCAGAATCCTGGTTCTGAGAGCCTTCCCACGTCAGGCGCTGTGCGGCACCGCCGCTGGCGCTGATTTTATAAATCTGCGGACGCCCGCCCTGGTCGGAGGTAAACGCCAGAGACTGGCCATCCGGGAACCAGGTCGGTTCGGTGTTGTTGTTGCGGCCATCGGTCAGCTGCGTGATCTGGCCGGAGCCGAGGTTCATCACGTACAGGTTCAGGCTGCCGCTCTTGGACAGCGCGAAGGCCAGTTTGCTGCCGTCCGGCGAGAACGCCGGCGCACCGTTGTGGCGCGGGAACGAGGCGATCTGGCGGATGGCGCCGTTAGCCAGGGTCTGCACCACCAGCGCGGAACGGCCGCTCTCAAAGGTCACGTAAGCCAGTTTGCTGCCGTCCGGCGACCAGGCCGGGGACATCAGCGGCTCAGGCGAACGGTGCACCGTAAACTGGTTGTAACCGTCGTAATCCGCTACGCGCAGCTCATACGGGAATTTCCCGCCGTTGGTCTGCACGACGTAGGCGATACGGGTACGGAACGCGCCCTTGATGCCGGTCAGCTTCTCGAACACTTCGTCGCTGGCGGTATGGGCAGAATAACGCAACCACTGTTTGGTCACTTTATACTGGTTCTGCGCCAATACGGTGCCCGGCGAACCCGAGGTGTCCACCAGCTGGTAGGAGATCAGGTAGCTACCGTCGGCGCCAGGTTGAACCTGGCCGACAACCACGGCGTCGATGCCCAGCGCAGTCCAGGCCGCCGGCGTCACTTCAGACGCGGAGGTCGGTTGCTGCGGCATGCGCGCCACGTCGATCGGGTTGAATTTGCCGCTGTTGCGCAGATCCGCGCCGACAATCTTGCCGATATCTTCCGGCGGCGTGCCTGGGCCCGCCCATTTAAACGGCACCACGCCAATCGGACGAGCGGAGTCGACCCCTTGGGTGATTTCAATGCGAACTTCCGCGTGCAGCACGGACGCCCACAGAATTAAAAAACCTAGCGCTACTCGAAATGCCTGCTTCATCTCATCTCCCTTATCCAGGCGGGATGCCTGCGATAAATTAGCAGAATTTTAACAAACCAACTTACGTAAAACTACATAATCCCTGTTGGTTACCTTAGTACATCCCTGTGATATCACTCAGTCAATCAACCGTTATTTCGGTTTGAATTCAAGGATAGAATTCTTAAAGTGCTGATACACGGCATCGCTCGGCGGCTTCGGTATATGCGCCAACTTGGCGGCAGACACCGCGGCCTGACACAGAGCCGGATCGCCGCCCGCCGCTTGTACGCTTATCAGCAGGCCGTCCGGCGCCAGCTTGATACGCAGATCGCAGGTTTTGCCGGCGAACGAGCTGGCGTCATAGAACTTGCTCTGAATCGCCCCCTGAATTTGCCCCATATAACCGCTGATATCCGCCCCGCTGGCCCCAGCCGTTTTGGCATTGCCCTGCCCGGCCGGTTTACCGTCGCCCTTCGATTTGGCACCGCCGCCTTTCGGCGCGTTCTTGCCGTCCGCCAGGCCACCAAACAGATCGTTGACCTCCTCCGATTGCTTCGCAGCCTCAGCGGCGGCCTTCTTCTTGGCGTCCGCGGCGGCTTTCTTGGCGGCAGCGGCTTTCTCGGCCGCAGCTTTCTTCTCGGCTTCCGCTGCGGCTTTTTTCTCGGCTTCAGCGGCCGCTTTCTTCTCCGCAGCTTCTGCGGCTTTTTGCTCTGCGGCGGCGGCCGCGGCTTTCTTCGCCTCTTCCGCCTGTTTCTTGGCGGCGGCAGCGGCGGCCGCTTCTTTCTTGGCTTCCGCTTCGGCTTTCTTCTGCGCGTCCGCCTGCGCTTTGGCTATCTTGTCCGCTTCAGCCTTCGCCTTCGCGGCGGCGGCCTCGGCGACCTTCTGTTGCTCTTTGGCCTTGGCTGCGGCGGCTTCCGCCGCTTTTTGCTGCTCGGCGGCCTGTTTCTGCTGCTCCGCCGCCTTCTGCTGTTGCTCAGCCTGCGCTTTGGCGTCCTGCGCGGCTTTCTCCTGCGCCGCCAAACGCTCTTTCTCCAGCTCTTTCAGGCGCTGCTGTTGCTCCGCCTGCTTCTGCTGAAGCTCTTCGGCCTGTTGCTCCGCCTTTTTCTGGCGCTGCTTTTCGGCACGCTGCGCATCGTTGCTCTGCTGCTGCTGGCGATTGTACTGCTCCACCACCGCGCCGGGATCGACCATCACCGCGCCCACCACGGTGCCATCACCGCCACCGCCGGCGCCCATGTCGACATTTTCCTGCAGCGATCCCCAAATCAGCAGGGCAATCAGTATGAAGTGCAGAACGACCGAAACAATAACGGCGCGGTTCAGCTTATCGTTTTGCTCAGTTGCCTTTACCAAAATAGATTCCCAAAAACTGGTGTTGCTTATACGGGGTTCCTGGGCCGCAGCGCAGGAACCGGGTTGCCGTTCGCCTTACGGTCAGATTGGCTGGGTCATCAGCCCCACGGAAGCCACGCCCGCCTGATGGAGAATATTCAATGCTTTGATAATCTCATCGTAAGGGACTTCCTTCGCACCGCCGATCAAAAAGACCGTTTTCGGGTTAGCCGCCAAACGCGACTTGGCTTCGGCCGCGACTTGCTCAGGCGGCAACAGCTCCATACGGTTGTGATCCACCACCAGGGTGTATTGACCTACGCCGGAAACCTCAAGGATCACCGGCGGATTGTCATCGCTGGACACCGTTTTGGAATCGGTGGCGTCCGGCAGGTCAACCTCCACGCTCTGCGTGATGATTGGCGCGGTTGCCATAAAGATCAGCAGCAGCACCAGCAACACGTCGAGCAGCGGAACGATGTTAATTTCGGACTTCAGCTCGCGCCGACTACGTCCACGTACTCTCGCCATGCTACCTCCTACTTATTTGCTGTCGCTGGAGAAGGCCTGACGATGCAGAATAGCGGTGAACTCTTCCATAAAGTTGTCGTAATTCTGCTCAAGCTTGTTGACGCGCTGGTTGAGACGGTTATAGGCCATGACCGCCGGGATGGCGGCGAACAGACCGATCGCGGTGGCGATCAGCGCTTCGGCGATACCCGGCGCCACCATCTGCAGCGTGGCTTGCTTTACCGCGCCCAGCGCGATAAAGGCGTGCATGATCCCCCACACGGTGCCGAACAGGCCGATGTACGGGCTGATCGAACCGACGGTGCCGAGGAACGGAATATGGGTTTCCAGCGTTTCCAGCTCGCGGTTCATCGAAATGCGCATCGCGCGCGACGCCCCTTCGATCACCGACTCCGGCGCATGGTTGTTGGCGCGGTGCAGGCGGGCGAACTCTTTGAAGCCGGAATGGAAGATCTGCTCGGAGCCGGTCAAGCTATCGCGACGCGCCTGACTTTCTTGGTACAGACGGGAAAGCTCGATACCGGACCAGAATTTGTCTTCAAAGGCTTCGGCGTCACGCGTCGCCGCATTGAGGATGCGGGTGCGCTGAATGATGATCGCCCAAGAGGCTACCGAGAAGCATATCAAAATCAACATGATAAGCTTAACCAGCAGGCTCGCCTTCAAGAATAAATCTAGGATGTTCATGTCAGTCACTGCTTAAACTCCGCGACAATAGACTTAGGAAGCGCTCTCGGCTTCATTTGGTGTGGATCAATACAGGCAATCAGGACATCTGCCTGGCTCAGTAGGGCCCCGTCAGAATTGACAATGCGTTGAGCAAACGTGAGAGAAGCCCCGCGCAGACAGGTGATTTCGCTCTGTACCTCCAGTTGCTCGTCGAGACGAGCCGGAGCCAGATAATCCACCGTCATGCGCCGGACGACAAAAGCGACTTGTTCACTGAGCAGCTGCTGTTGATGAAAGTTGTGCTGACGCAGCATCTCTGTGCGCGCTCTTTCAAAAAAGGCGACGTAGCGGGCGTGATAGACCACACCACTGGCATCGGTATCCTCGTAGTAAACGCGAACCGGCCATCGAAACAACGTATTACTCACTCTACTTCCCAGCAATGCAATTTAACGCTGCTACTATACGCAAGACGGATCGGGTTGGGAATGGGTTACAAGATGGGAATGAAAATAATTATGGGCCGTGAGAGCCCATAACATGGGGACATCGGGGAGATTATAAAGAAACGTAAAGTAATCCTGCGCACAAGATCACAATTGCGGGAAGCGGCGCGAAAAAGGCCCGCCAAATGCTGCGCTGCGGGCGGAATCCGAAACCGTGGATCACCCCAGCGCACACCGCCCAAATCAGCAACAGCCCTTCCCAAATCTCCAGCGAGCTGGTTTTGGCGGCGAAACGCGTCGGATCCCAGAACACGCACCCCGCCAAAACCAACGCCAGCACCAGGGAAAGGGCCCGGATCGGGCCCTTGTCGGTGACAGCGTACAGCTTGTCAATCACGGACGAGCTCATCACTTACCGTCTTGCTGAGCTTTGGTTGCTTCGCTCTGCTCAAGCGCCAGCGCCGTGATGATGCCGAAGGCGCAGGCAAGAAGCGTTCCGAGAATCCAGGCAAAATACCACATGGTTTAGCTCCTTATCCTTAGTACAGCGAATGCTTGTTGTTTTCGATGTAGTTCTTGTCGAGGCGACCGAACATTTTGTAGTACGACCAGCTGGTGTACGCCAAAACGATAGGCACGAAGATCGCCGCCACGACGGTCATCACTTTCAGCGTCAACAGGCTCGACGTCGCGTCCCACATGGTCAGGCTGACGTTAGGCACGGTGCTGGACGGCATCACGAACGGGAACATGGTGACCCCGGCGGTGAGGATGACGCAGGCGATGGTCAGCGACGAGGTGACGAACGCCAGCGCGCCTTTCTCCAGACGCGAGAACAGGATGGTGAACAACGGCAGCACCACGCCCAGCGCAGGCAACGCCCACAGCAGCGGATACTTGTTGAAGTTGATCAGCCAGGCGCCGGCCTGATGCGCCACTTCTTTACGCATCGGGTTGGATTCCGCCAGGGTGTCCAGCGCCGACGTCACGACGAAGCCGTCGATGCCTTTCACCAGCCATACGCCCGCCAGCAGGAAGCACACCGCCATGATCAGCGTCGCGATCTGCGCCGCAGCGCGTGAACGCAGGTGGATCTCGCCGGTGGTGCGCATTTGCAGGTAGGTCGCGCCCTGGGTGACCAGCATGGTCAGGCTGACCACGCCCGCCAACAGACCGAACGGATTCAGCAGTTGGAAGAAGTTGCCGGTGTAAAACAGGCGCATGTACTCGTCCATGTGGAACGGCACGCCCTGCAGCAGGTTGCCGAACGCCACGCCGAAGACCACGGCAGGCACAAAGGAGCCGATGAAGATGCCCCAGTCCCACATGTTGCGCCAGCGGC
Source organism: Serratia sp. SM04 (assembly GCF_040280225.1). NCBI lineage: Bacteria > Pseudomonadati > Pseudomonadota > Gammaproteobacteria > Enterobacterales > Yersiniaceae > Serratia > Serratia sp. SM04. Next base: position 8,197 of record NZ_JBEOQT010000003.1, read on the forward strand.
TGCTCTCCAGCTTGGAACGGTAGTCGAAACCGACCGGGCGGAAGAACAAGGCGGCCAGCACCAGGATCATGGCGACGTAGAAGCCGGAGAAGGCCGCTGCGTAGACCATCGGCCAGGCGGCGAACAGCGCGCCGCCTGCGGTGATCAGCCACACCTGGTTACCGTCCCAGTGCGGGGCGATGGAGTTGATCATCACCCGGCGCTCGGTATCGGTTTTCCCGATGATGCGCACCAGAATGCCGACGCCCATGTCGAAACCGTCGGTGACGGCGAAGCCGATCAGCAGTACGCCAACCAGGACCCACCAAATAAATCGCAGTACTTCATAGTCAAACATACGTGGACTCCTGTTTAGCGCGCTTCCTGCACGGCGGCAGTCGGTTGTTCAAAGTGATAGCGGCCGGTTTTCAGGCTGCTTGGACCCAGACGCGCAAACTTGAACATCAGGTACAATTCAGCCACCAGGAACAGGGTGTACAAGCCGCAGATCAGCCCCATCGAGAACAGAATGTCGCCCGCGGTCAGCGAAGAGTTGGCGACCGCCGTCGGCAGCACCTCACCAATCGCCCACGGTTGACGGCCGTATTCCGCCACGAACCAGCCGGACTCGATCGCGATCCAAGGCAGCGGCAAACCGTACAGCGCCGCGCGGTGCAGCCATTTTTTCTGGCCGATGCGGCCGCGGATCACGTTCCAGAACGACAGGCCGATGATCAACAGCATGATCACGCCACAGGCCACCATGATGCGGAAGGCGAAGTACAGCGGCGCCACGCGCGGAATGGAGTCCTTGGTCGCCAGCTGGATCTGCGCTTCCGTCGCGTCGGTGACGTTCGGGGTATAGCGCTTCAGCAGCATGCCGTAGCCCAGGTCTTGCTTGGTTTTGTTGAATTCGGCGCGCACCGCAGGATCGGTGTTGCCACCGCGCAGCTCTTCCAGCAGCTGGTAGGCTTTCATCCCGTTGCGGATGCGCACTTCATGCTGCGCCATCAGATCTTTCAGGCCGGTGACCTGAGTGTCCGTGGAGCGGGTGGCGATCAGGCCAAGCGCATACGGGATCTGAATAGAGAAGGAGTTTTCCATCTTGTCCTGATCGGGAATGCCGAACAGGGTGAAGGAGGCCGGCGCCGGCTGGGTGTCCCATTCCGCTTCGATAGCGGCCAGTTTGGTTTTCTGCACGTCGCCCATTTCGTAGCCGGATTCATCACCCAGAACGATAACGGACAGAATGGCAGCCATACCGAAGCTGGCAGCGATGGCGAAGGAGCGCTTGGCGAAGGCGATGTCGCGGCCTTTCAGCAGGTAGTAGGAGCTGATGCCCAGAACGAACATCGCGCCGCAGGTGTAGCCGGAAGCCACGGTGTGAACGAATTTCACCTGCGCAACCGGGTTAAGCACCAGTTCGGAGAAGCTGACCATCTCCATGCGCATGGTTTCGAAGTTGAAATCCGACGCGATCGGGTTCTGCATCCAGCCGTTGGCGACCAGGATCCACAGCGCGGACAGGTTGGAGCCGAGGGCCACAAACCAGGTTACCGCCATGTGCTGCACCTTGCTCAGACGATCCCAGCCGAAGAAGAACAGGCCGACCAGCGTCGATTCAAGGAAGAACGCCATCAGACCTTCGATAGCCAGTGGGGCCCCGAAGATATCGCCGACGTAGTGAGAGAAATACGACCAGTTAGTCCCGAACTGGAACTCCATGGTCAAACCGGTGGCCACACCCAGAGCAAAGTTAATCGCAAATAACTTTCCCCAGAATTTGGTCATGTCTTTATAGATTTGTTTGCCAGACAGGACATATACCGTTTCCATAATTGCCAGCAAGAACGCCATACCGAGCGTTAATGGGACAAATAAGAAATGGTACATCGCCGTTAAAGCAAACTGTAAGCGCGACAGTTCGACAATATCAAACATCTTGACTCCTTGCTCCTCGCAGGAAGACTCCGACACGCGGTTATCGGCACGCCTCTTTCAAAGCCGCCAGTAACGCCCCGCAGTGAATGCCCTTAAACACAACAAATTTGATCCAGCTTCTCCGCTTTCAACCGCACACTCGGCCAATAGCCCCTCGGGCCCTCGACAAGCACGCCACTGAAAACCGACAACGGGTAACAAATGCAACAAGATCAACCATCCATAATCACAACATGGATGATACTCGCCCAATCCCACACAATAAATAGGTTTTTACGTGACGTGGGTTAGACTTTTGGTTACAGGTCAAATCTTAGCCGAAAGAGGTACTTCGGGCTAATTTGATCTGAGACAATTTAAGCCTATCCGCATCTTATTTCCATATTCATCAGCACATTTCGCATAATTTTCTTAGGGTCATGTTGCGCAATGGTTTAATTGTTTTTTAATGATATTTTTGTGTTAAATAAATGTAATTTAAAAGAGCCGCCATTGTATTATTACGCGCTTATTATGCGACATAATTAACCTTTTATTTCCAATAAGCCGTGACAGTGATAGCAGTCACAAAACAACAAATCTCTCTCCAATATTAGTCTATTTCTCGCGATGGGATCGTAAAGGTTGCGATTTTGTAGCAGAATGACCACTTATGTTAAAATTGCATTGAGTGACAATAACTTATGAAAAAAATCATCTTTGCCTCTGTCTTGGGACTCTCGGGAAACGCCATGGCCGCCGAAACGGTAAATATCACCCTGCTGGGCACCTCCGATCTGCACGGCACCTTCGTGCCCTGGGACTACGCCAGCGACACGGAAAATCTGGCGGGCAGCCTGAGCCAGATAGCCACCCAGGTCAAAAAGGTGCGCGCCGAGCAGCCCAACCTGATCCTAGTGGACGCCGGCGACACCATTCAGGGCAACTTCGTCGAAACCTTCAAGCATGAGGCCGTCAGCCCGATGATGCTGGGCCTCAACGCGCTCAATTATGACGTCTGGGTGATGGGCAACCACGAGTTCGACTTCGGCCTGCCGGTGCTGGCTACGCCGCTCAAGCAGTTCAAGGGCACGGCGCTGGCGGGCAATATCGTCTGGGACAACGGCAAGCCCTATCTGCCGGCCTACACCATCGTCGAACGCCAGGGCGTGAAGATCGGCATTATCGGCATGGACACGCCGATGACCGCGGAATTTGCCAAGGGCACCGATCGCATCAAAGGGCTGAACTTCACCGATCCGGTGCAGGCGGTGAAGCAGGTCATCAGGCAAATCGACGGCCAGGTCGACGCCATCGTGCTGGTGGCGCATATGGGCATCGACAATGAGAACCAGCGCCCCGGCACCGGCGTGGCCGACATCGCCAACGCCAACCCGGAGCTGGCGGCGATCGTCGCCGGCCATATGCATGTGAAGATCGACAAAGCGGTGGTTAACGGCGTCATCATCACCGAACCGGATAAATACGGCCGCGCGCTGTCGCGCATCGATCTGCAGTTTGAGCGCCGCGACGGCAAGTTCACGCTGATCGACAAAAACAGCTACACCTACTCCATCAAGGGGATGACGCCGGACAGCGCCCTGCAGGCGCTCTACCAGCCGTACCATGACATTTTGCGCGCCAATGCCAACCGGGTCGTGGCGAAGCTGAGCGGCAGCGATCTGGTGCCCGCCGACGAATTCCGCGGCATTCCCCAGGTGCACGTGCAGGATACCGGCATCAGCGCGCTGTTCCAGCAGGCCGCCCGCCACTATGCGCCGCTGGCGCAGGTGATCGCCCTACAGATCGACAACGATCGCGCCAAACTGGACGTCGGCGACATCAAGGCCAAGGATATCGCCTTTAACTACCAATACGCCGGCGGCGAGATCACCGTGTATCAGCTCAACGGCAAAGCGCTTAAACGCTACATGGAGTGGTCCGCCGACTATTTCAATCAGCTGCAGCCGGGCGACGTCACCTACAGCTTTAACCCGGCGCGGCGATCGTCCAAATATTCCACCAACGATTTCTTCGACGGCGTCACTTACACCATCGATCTGCGCCAACCCACCGGCGCGCGCATTGTCGATCTGCGCCTGACGGACGGCACGCCGGTCACCGACGATATGCCGATCCGTCTGGGCATGAACAGTTACCGCATGGGCCACCTGACGCAAAAGGGTGGCGCGCTGGAGGGGCAATCCTTCCCGGTGCTGTTCGACAGCAAAGCGCAATACGGTGAAGAAGAAGGCACCATTCGCCACCTGACCCTGCGCTACCTGACGGAGGTGAAACACGGCCAGTATCAGGGCGTGCCGCCGCAGCGCTGGAAGCTGATCGGCATGGAGGGATACGAACCGCAGCGGGCGATCGTCAAACGGCTGCTCAATGAGGGCGTTATCCAGGTACCGACCACCGACGACGGCCGCTACACCAACGTCGCGTCGATCAACGTCAAAAACGCGCTGTTCCGCAACGCCGACGATTACCGCGCCGCCCTCACCTCGCTGGAGCAACAGCGGCAAGCCGCCGTGGATCCGGTGCAACAGCACCGCCTGCAGGATCGGATCGCGCTGATCAAGGCGCTCAACGACTTCTGATCGTCGCCCATAAAAAAGGCCACCCAATGGGTGGCCAAACATGTCGAGATAGTGTTATTTCGTACTAAATGCTTAGCGCTTCAGCACCGCTTTTACCGCGTCGCCGATGTCCGCCAGGCTGCGAACGGTTTTCACGCCCGCCGCTTCCAGCGCAGCAAACTTCTCGTCCGCCGTGCCTTTGCCGCCTGCGATGATGGCGCCCGCGTGGCCCATGCGCTTGCCTTTCGGCGCGGTTACGCCGGCGATGTAGCCGACAACCGGTTTGGTGACGTGTTCTTTGATGTAAGCTGCCGCTTCTTCTTCAGCGCTGCCGCCGATCTCACCGATCATCACGATCGCTTCGGTCTGCGGATCCTGCTGGAACATCTTCAGGATATCGATGAAGTTGGAGCCCGGGATCGGGTCGCCGCCGATACCCACGCAGGTGGATTGGCCCAGACCGGCATCGGTGGTTTGTTTCACCGCTTCATACGTCAGGGTACCGGAGCGGGAAACGATGCCCACTTTGCCCGGCAGGTGGATGTGGCCAGGCATGATGCCGATTTTGCACTCGCCCGGGGTGATCACGCCTGGGCAGTTCGGCCCGATCATGCGCACGCCGGCTTCGTCCAGCTTCACTTTCACGGTCAGCATGTCCAGGGTCGGGATGCCTTCGGTGATGGTGATGATCAGTTTGATGCCGGCGTCGATCGCTTCCAGGATGGAGTCTTTGCAGAACGGCGCTGGAACGTAGATCACCGAGGCAGTGGCGCCGGTCGCTTCAACCGCTTCGCGCACGGTGTTGAACACCGGCAGGCCCAGGTGCTGAGTGCCGCCTTTGCCCGGGGTTACGCCGCCAACCATTTTGGTGCCGTAAGCGATAGCTTGTTCGGAGTGGAAAGTCCCCTGGCTACCGGTGAAGCCCTGGCAAATTACTTTGGTGTTCTTATCGATTAAAATGGACATTATTTACCCTCCACTGCTGCAACAACTTGCTGAGCCGCATCAGTCAGGCTGGTCGCAGCAATGATATTCAGGCCGCTGTCCGCCAGTTTCTTGGCGCCCAGTTCGGCGTTGTTCCCTTCCAAGCGCACCACCACCGGGACGTTAACGCCCACTTCGGCCACTGCGCCGATGATGCCGTCGGCGATCAGATCGCAACGTACGATACCACCGAAGATGTTAACCAGAACCGCTTTCACCTTGTCGTCGGACAGGATGATTTTGAACGCTTCGGTCACGCGCTCTTTGGTCGCGCCGCCGCCAACGTCCAGGAAGTTGGCCGGTTCGCCGCCGTGCAGTTTAACGATGTCCATGGTGCCCATCGCCAGGCCGGCGCCGTTAACCATGCAGCCGATGTTGCCGTCGAGGGCAACGTAGTTCAGCTCCCACTGAGCCGCACGGGATTCGCGCTCGTCTTCCTGGGAAGGGTCACGCATTTCACGCAGTTCCGGCTGGCGGAACAGGGCGTTGCCGTCGGCGCCCAGTTTGCCGTCCAGGCACACCAGATCGCCCTGCTTGGTGATCACCAGCGGGTTGATCTCAACCATCGCCAGATCGCGCTCCAGGAACAGCGTCGCCAGGCCCATGAAGATCTTGGCGAACTGGCTGACTTGCTTACCGGTCAGGCCCAGTTTGAAGGCCAGCTCACGGCCCTGATAAGGCTGTGGACCCGCCAGCGGATCGATGGTCATTTTGTGGATCAGTTCTGGGGTTTCTTCCGCCACCTTCTCGATTTCCACGCCGCCTTCGGTAGACGCCATGAACACCACGCGACGGGTAGAACGATCCACTACCGCGCCCAGGTACAGCTCTTTATCGATGTCGGTCGCCGCTTCTACCAGGATCTGGTGAACCGGCTGGCCCAGCGCGTCAGTCTGGTAAGTCACCAGACGCTTGCCCAACCAGGCTTCCGCGAAGGCACGGATATCTTCTTTGCTGTTGACGACTTTTACGCCGCCCGCTTTACCGCGGCCGCCAGCATGAACCTGACATTTCACCACCCACGGGCCGGAGCCGATTTTGGATGCGGCTTCTTCTGCTTCACGCGGAGTGGTACAGGCGTAACCGGTCGGTGCCGGCATGCCATACCGAGCAAACAGCTGTTTTGCCTGATATTCGTGTAAATTCATGATGTTCTATCCATTCAGTTCTGAAGGTTTTTAGCCGGACCATTATTACGCGGTAAACCGCATGGTTTTCCGGCCACATAGCACAGAGTGCGGGCGCGGCATGCCGCGCCCGGCAAGGGTTACTAGACGTCCAGCAGCAGACGAGCCGGGTCTTCCAGCATCTCTTTGACCGTCACCAGATAACCGACGGATTCTTTACCGTCGATCAGGCGGTGGTCATAAGACAGCGCCAGATACATCATCGGCTGGATCACCACCTGACCATTGACCGCCATTGGGCGATCTTTAATGGCGTGCATGCCCAGGATGGCGCTCTGCGGCGGGTTGATGATCGGGGTAGACATCAGGGAGCCGAATACGCCGCCGTTGGTAATGGTGAAGTTACCGCCGGTCAGCTCTTCCACGGTCAGTTTGCCGTCGCGGCCCTTAACGGCCAGCTCTTTGATTTTCTTCTCGATGTCAGCCATGCTCATGGCGTCCACATCGCGCAGTACCGGCGTCACCAGGCCGCGCGGGGTCGAAACCGCGATGCTGATGTCGAAGTAGTTGTGGTAAACCACGTCAGAACCGTCGATCGACGCGTTCACTTCCGGGAAGCGCTTCAGTGCTTCAACCACCGCCTTGATGTAGAAGGACATGAAGCCCAGACGCACGCCGTGGCGCTTCTCGAAGGCTTCGCCGTACTGCTTGCGCAGATCCATGATCGGCTGCATGTTGATTTCGTTGAAGGTGGTCAGCATCGCGGTGCTGTTCTTCGCTTCCAGAAGACGCTCGGCGACGCGTTTGCGCAGGCGAGTCATCGGCACGCGTTTTTCGCTGCGGCCGGCCAGAGCAGGCTGCGGTGCGGCTTCAGCGGCGGCGGCCGGTTTGGCAGCGGCGCCGCCTTTGGCCAGGTGCGCTTCCACGTCTTCACGCGTGATACGGCCACCCACGCCGGTGCCTTTGATGGCGCCGGCATCGAGATCGTGTTCGGCGATCAGGCGGCGAATCGCCGGGCTGAGCGCGTCATTGCTTTCTTCTTCCAGGCTCGCGGTAGCGCGCTGGGCAGGCGTGGCTTCTTTCTCCTGGCTCTTTTCAGCGGTCGGCTTGCCGGAGCTGTCGCCCGGACGGATGCGGCCGAGCAGCTGGCGAGACAGTACGGTCGCGCCCTCTTCTTCCACGATAGCATCGAGAATGCCCGCTTCACTGGCCGGCACTTCCAACACCACTTTGTCGGTTTCGATTTCAACCAGGACTTCATCACGCTGCACGCTGTCGCCCGGTTTTTTGTGCCAGGTGGCTACGGTCGCATCGGCAACCGATTCAGGAAGGTCAGGAACCAGAATATCTACGCTACTCATTTAGCTTTCCCTTAAGTTTTTTATCATCTGCTTGCCGGCCCCTCGGCCGGCAAGCGAGCGAACATTAGTCAATATTCAGCGCGTCGTTCACCAGAGCCTGCTGCTGCTTCTGGTGCACGGACATATAGCCCACCGCCGGAGAAGCGGAGGCCGGACGTCCTGCGTAACGTAAAGAAGCCCCGAACGGCACCACTTCACGGAAGTTGTGTTGGCTGCAGTACCAGGCGCCCTGGTTCAGCGGCTCTTCCTGACACCAGACGAAATCATGCACGTGCGAGTATTGCTCCAGCACGGCCTGCACGGCCTGATGCGGGAACGGATACAGCTGCTCGATACGCACGATAGCCACGTCTTTCTGCTCGTTCTTGCGACGCTGTTCCAGCAGGTCGTAGTAGACCTTGCCGGAGCACAGCACGACGCGCTTGACCGCTTTCGGATCCAAGTCGTCGATCTCGCCGATCGCCGGCAGGAAGGTGCCGTTGGCCAATTCGTCCAGCGAAGAAATCGCCAGCGGGTGACGCAGCAGCGACTTCGGCGACATCACCACCAGCGGACGGCGCATACCGCGCAGCGCCTGACGACGCAGCATATGGTAAACCTGCGCCGGCGTGGACGGGACGCACACCTGCATGTTCTGCTCTGCGCACAGCTGCAGATAGCGTTCCAGACGTGCGGAAGAGTGCTCTGGGCCCTGGCCTTCATAGCCGTGCGGCAGCAGCATCACCAGGCCGCACATACGGCCCCATTTTTGCTCGCCGGAGCTGATGAACTGGTCGATAACGACCTGCGCGCCGTTGGCGAAGTCACCGAACTGCGCTTCCCAGATGGTCAGCGTGCGCGGTTCCGCCGTGGCGTAGCCGTATTCGAACGCCAGCACCGCTTCTTCAGACAGCACGGAATCCCAGACCTTGAATTCGCCCTGGCCGCTGTGGATGTTCGCCAGCGGAACGTAGACGGAACCGTTTTTCTGGTTGTGCACCACCGCGTGACGGTGGAAGAAGGTGCCGCGGCCGGCGTCTTCGCCGGAGATGCGGATTGGAATGCCTTCATCCGCCATGGTGGCGTAGGCCAGCGTTTCGGCGGCGCCCCAGTCGAACGGCTTGTTGCCCGCCGCCATCTCGGCGCGGTCAGCGTAGATTTTCGCCACGCGCGACTGCATTTCGATCGCTTCCGGCACCGTGCTGATGCGGCGTGCCAGCTCCTGCAGGCGCTTCATCTCAACCTTGCTCGGGTACTCTTCGTCCCACTCGTGGTTCAGATACGGTGACCAGGTGAAGGAGTGCAGGTTCATCGGACGCCATTCTTCAACCACGCAATCGCCGCGGTCGAGCGCGTCGCGGTACAGGTTGACCATTTCCGTGGCATCTTCCAGGCTGGCCACGTTCTGTTCGGTCAGAACGTCAGCGTAGATTTTGCGCGGCGTAGGGTGTTTCTTGATCTTCTGATACATCACCGGCTGGGTGGCGCTCGGCTCGTCGGCCTCGTTGTGCCCATGGCGACGGTAGCAAACCAGATCGATCATCACGTCACGCTTAAAGGTGTTACGGAAATCCAACGCCAGGCGGGTGACGAAGGCCACGGCCTCCGGATCGTCCGCGTTGACGTGGAAGATCGGCGACTGAACCATTTTGGCGATGTCGGTGCAGTATTCGGTAGAGCGCGCATCCAGCGGGTTGGAGGTGGTGAAACCAACCTGGTTGTTGATGACGATGCGCACGGTGCCGCCCACTTCGTAGCCGCGAGCCTGAGACATGTTCAGGGTTTCCTGAACCACGCCCTGGCCGGTGATGGCGGCGTCGCCGTGAATGGTGATCGGCAGCACCATGTTGCTGCGCGCTTCGTCCAAGCGATCGCGACGGGCGCGAACCGAGCCCATGACCACCGGGCTAACGATCTCCAGGTGCGACGGGTTGAACGCCAGCGCCAGGTGAACCATGCCGCCTTCGGTTTCCACGTCGGAAGAGAAGCCCTGGTGATATTTCACGTCACCGGTGCCGAGGTGTTCTTTATGCTTGCCGGCGAATTCGTCGAACAGATCGGCCGGCTTTTTGCCCAGCACGTTGATCAGCACGTTCAGACGGCCGCGGTGGGCCATGCCCAACACCACTTCGCGCGTGCCGTTCTTACCGGCGTGGCGCACCATCTCTTTCAGCATCGGCACCAGCGCGTCGCCGCCTTCCAGCGAGAAGCGTTTGGCGCCCGGGAATTTGGCGCCCAGGTAACGTTCCAGGCCTTCCGCCGCGGTCAGCTCGTTCAGGAAACGGCGTTTTTCGTCGGCGGTAAAGCTGGCGCGCCCCACCACCGACTCGATGCGCTGTTGGATCCAGCGTTTCTCTTCGGTGTTGGTGATGTGCATGTACTCAGCGCCGATCGAGCCGCAATAGGTCTGCTTCAGCGCGGCGTACAGATCGCCCAGCTTCATGGTTTCTTTGCCGATGGCGAAAGAGCCCACGTTGAAGGTTTCCTGGAAATCGGCTTCGGTCAGGTTGTGGTAAGCGGGATCAAGGTCAGGAACTTGCTCGCGCTGCCACAGGCCGAGCGGATCGAGGTTGGCATGCTGATGCCCGCGGAAGCGGAAGGCGTTGATCAGCTGCAGTACCTTGACCTGTTTGGCGTCGGTTTCCGGATCGGTGATGGTGGTGTTATAGCGCGCGGAGTCTTTCGCCAGGCGGCGGAAGTAATCGCGCGTTTGAGAGTGAAGCTGATCGGGTTTGACACCCGCGGTTGGTAGCTGTTGAAAAATGGAACGCCAGCTATCTTCAACGGAACCCGGATCGGTTAAGAAGTCTTCATAGAGCTGCTCTATGTAAGACTGGTTCGCGCCCGCCAGATAGGAGGAATCCAGCCAGGCCTTCATTGCGCCGTTCTGCATCATGATCCCTTAAGCTTTGAAGCTTTAGTTTTCGCCGTGGTTAACATAATTACCGTGATGAATACGGTTTGCCGTAAAACGGTTCACTCGACGTACTTGCGGCCATGACGGCCCGATACGTTCTGTTATGGACCTTGCGGTCCCTTACAAGGAACCTCTAAAAACCGGCGGAAGAACCAGGCTGCATAGCGCCGCAGCCGCGGGTCAGTTTTTAGAGGTTCCCTCCCCTATGGGATGTGCGCCGGAAAAGAGCCCGGCGCAGCATCTCATTCCGTTTATGCGCCGCGTTGCAGCAGCATGGACTTGATATGCCCGATCGCACGCGTCGGGTTCAAGCCTTTAGGACATACACTGACACAATTCATAATGCTATGGCAGCGGAAAACACTAAAAGCGTCGTCCAGATCATCTAAACGTTCTTGCGTTTCCGTGTCACGGCTGTCGATCAGGAAGCGATACGCCGCCAGCAGACCGGCAGGCCCGATGAACTTGTCCGGGTTCCACCAGAACGATGGGCAAGAGGTCGAGCAGCAGGCGCACAGAATGCACTCGTACAGACCGTCCAGCTTGGCGCGCTGCTCCGGCGACTGCAGGTGCTCGCGCGCCGGCGGGTTCTTGCCGTCGTTCAGCAGGTATGGCTTGATCTTTTCATACTGTGTATAGAACTGGCCCATATCCACCACCAGATCGCGCACCACCGGCAGGCCCGGCAGCGGACGGATCACGATCTTGCCGTTACCTTTGCGCAGCGACGAAATCGGGGTGATGCACGCCAGGCCGTTTTTACCGTTCATGTTCAGGCCGTCGGAACCGCACACGCCTTCGCGGCATGAGCGACGGAACGACAGGGTCGGGTCTTTTTCTTTCAGCTGGATCAACGCATCCAGCAGCATCATGTCGCGACCTTCTTCCGCTTCCAGGGTGTAGTCCTGCATGTGCGGCGCGTCATCGACATCCGGGTTGTAGCGATAAATGGAAAATTCGAGTTTCATCTGTCGATCTCCGCAATTAGTAAGAACGCACTTTCGGCGGGAATGCCGGGCGCAGCTTCGGTTGCATGTTCACTTCACGACGCGTCATGCTTTCCGATTGCGGCAGATACAGCGAATGGCACAGCCAGTTGGCGTCATCGCGTTCCGGGTAGTCGAAGCGGCTGTGTGCGCCGCGGCTCTCGGTACGGAAGTTGGCCGACACGGCGGTGGAATACGCGGTCTCCATCAGGTTATCCAACTCCAGGCATTCGATGCGCTGGGTGTTGAACTCGCTGGAGGTATCGTCCAGGCGTGCGTTCTTCAGACGTTCACGGATCACTTTCAGTTCTTCCAGGCCCTTGGCCATCGCATCGCCTTCGCGGAATACCGAGAAGTTGTGCTGCATGCAAGACTGCAGCGCTTTGCGAATTTCGACCGGGTCTTCGCCGGAACGGGTGTTGTTCCAACGGTTCAGACGATCCAGCGAGGCTTCCACGTCGGAGTCGCTGGCGTCACGGCTCACGCCCTGCTCTTCCAGCGATTCCTGCAGGTGCATGCCGGCGGAACGGCCGAACACCACCAGGTCGAGCAGCGAGTTGCCGCCCAAGCGGTTGGCGCCGTGCACCGATACGCAGGCGATTTCGCCCACCGCGAACAGCCCCGGGATCACCACGTCTTCGCCTTTCTCGTTCACGGTCAGCGCCTGGCCGGTCACCTTGGTCGGAATGCCGCCCATCATATAGTGACAGGTCGGGATAACCGGGATCGGCTCTTTCACCGGATCGACGTGCGCAAAGGTGCGGGACAGTTCCAGAATGCCCGGCAGACGGGATTCCAGCACCTCTTTACCCAGGTGATCCAGCTTCAGCTTGGCGTGCGGGCCCCAAGGACCGTCGCAGCCGCGGCCTTCGCGGATTTCGATCATGATCGAACGGGCAACCACGTCGCGGCCCGCCAGATCTTTGGCGTTCGGCGCATAACGCTCCATGAAGCGCTCGCCGTGTTTGTTCAGCAGGTAACCGCCTTCGCCGCGGCAGCCTTCGGTCACCAGCACGCCCGCGCCGGCGATGCCGGTCGGGTGGAACTGCCACATTTCCATGTCCTGCACCGGCACGCCGGCGCGCAGCGCCATGCCGACACCGTCGCCGGTGTTGATGTGGGCGTTGGTGGTGGACTGGTAAATACGGCCTGCGCCGCCGGTCGCCAGCACGGTGGCCTTGGCTTTGAAGTAAACCACTTCACCGGTTTCGATGCAGATAGCCGTAGTGCCGACCACCGCGCCGTCCTGGTTTTTCACCAGATCCAGCGCATACCACTCGGAGAAGATGGTGGTGTGGTTTTTCAGGTTCTGTTGGTACAGGGTGTGCAGCAGCGCGTGGCCGGTACGGTCGGCTGCGGCTGCGGTACGCGCCGCCTGCTCGCCGCCGAAGTTCAGCGACTGGCCGCCGAACGGGCGCTGATAGATGCGGCCGTCGTCCAGACGAGAGAACGGCAGGCCCATGTGTTCCAGTTCCAGAATCGCTTCCGGGCCGGTTTTACACATATATTCGATGGCGTCCTGGTCACCGATATAGTCGGAACCTTTCACCGTGTCGTACATATGCCATTCCCAGTTGTCCTCGTGGCTGTTGCCGAGCGCGACGGTGATGCCGCCCTGTGCGGACACGGTATGGGAACGGGTCGGGAAAACTTTGGACAGCAGGGCACAGGTCGAGCCCGCTTGGGAAATTTGCAGCGCGGCACGCATGCCCGCACCGCCGGCGCCGATTACGACGGCATCAAACTCTCTGACTGGCAGTTTCATTTAAGCACCCCACACTACGATTGTTCCGTACAGTAAATAGACCAGCAACGCGACCACGACAGCCAGCTGCAACACCAGGCGAACCGCCAGCGGCTTGACGTAGTCCGTCAGCACCTGCCACAGCCCGATCCAGGCGTGCACCAGAATCGACAGCAAGGTCAGCAGAGTGAACACTTTCGTAATGGAAGTGGCGAAGAAACCGCGCCAGATGTCATAAGTGAGTTCCGGAGCCGTGACGAAGAAGCCCAGGATATACAGGACGTAAAGGGTGATGATGATAGCGGAAGCGCGCAGCAGCAGCCAATCGTGCACGCCGTTGCGCCCTAATGCAGAAACGTTGTTTACCATACGAGGACTCCAGCCAGAACTGACAGCACGACGGTCAGGCCGATCGCCACCTGGGCGGAACGGGTACCGGCGGCCAAACTCTCTTCGATGTAGCCAAAATCCATTAACAAGTGACGGATGCCACCGCAAATGTGATAGGCCAGCGCCGTGAGGATGCCCCAGAATATGAATTTGACGATGAAGCTATTCATGATGGCGGCCGCCTGCAGGAACCCCTCTTGGGAAGAGAGTGACAGGCCCAGCAGCCAGAGGAGGATACCCACGGCAACGAAGGTAATTACGCCAGAGACTCGGTGTAAGATAGACGCTATCGCAGTTACGGGGAACCGGATCGTTTGCAGATCCAAGTTGACAGGTCGTTGTTTTTTCACGTATTTGCCCACACAGCTCTTATTATTTTCCTTCCTCCGGGCCTGGGCGGGGATCAGACAGCGTTAAGAGCCTAAAACCCTTACACGTCACGCGCTCAAACATCAACATCCTCTGTGCTCAAACGGCGCGCATTTATAACGCTGGGTGCTCCTACTTCAGGGTAATCCGGAGACCTGGCGGCAGTATAGGAGGATCACATTCTGATTACAATTCTCATACAACCGCTTTGATAACATTTCCCCCGAACAGTGATTCAGATCACGGATTTCACAATTAGTGCAAAATTAATTATCTGATTTGACAAGAGATCAACATTTCCATTACATATAGGGGCACAAACGGTCCTATGATGCGCTATGGGTCAGCAGATACACTTCCCCCCGGGTTCGAGTTGTGCAACAGTGTATTTGACGAACCTATCCCAATAGCCGTTGTTTCCCGCTCGATTTTGCCGGCGTCAAAAAGCAAATAAAGCAAATAAAAACAGATTATTGGGATAGGTTCACATCTCTTCGAACAGCTCATAGGTAAGATTAACAGACTATAACGAATTACTATGAATCGTTAACAACTGGTCACCCGTCTCGTTCGCCTGGTCAGCACTCTGTACCCTACCCGCGCACAGTTGCGCAGTCGCTCACAGAGTTAGCGTCCGCACCATTTTTTTGCGGGCAACCTGCAGAGATTTAAGGTATTTCAGTTGTTAGTGGTTTTTAAAATAAGGCGCTAAGGAGACAGTAAATGACTGATAAGAAAGCGACGCTAACCATTAACGACAGCGAAGCTCCGATCGAACTGGGCGTATTGACACCGACACTGGGCCCTGATGTCCTCGATGTCCGCGCTCTGGGTTCCAAAGGTTATTTCACATTTGATCCCGGCTTTACCTCCACCGCTTCTTGCGAATCCAAGATTACCTTCATCGACGGCGACAAAGGCGTGCTGCTGCACCGCGGCTTCCCTATCGAGCAGCTGGCGAAAGAATCTTCCTACCTGGAAGTGTGCTACATCCTGCTCTACGGCGAGACCCCAACGCCGGAAGAGTTCGAGACCTTCAAGACCACCGTCACCCGCCACACCATGATCCACGACCAGATCACCCATCTGTTCCGTGGCTTCCGTCGCGACTCGCACCCGATGGCGGTGCTGTGCGGCGTGACCGGCGCGCTGGCGGCGTTCTACCACGATGCGCTGGACGTCAACAACGAGCGTCACCGTGAAATCACCGCGTTCCGCCTGCTGTCCAAAATGCCTACCGTGGCGGCGATGTGCTACAAATACTCCCTGGGCCAGCCGTTCGTTTACCCGCGCAACGATCTGTCCTATGCTGGCAACTTCCTGCACATGATGTTCGCCACCCCGTGCGAAGAGTACGTGGTGAACCCGGTGCTGGAACGCGCCATGGATCGCATCCTGATCCTGCACGCCGACCATGAGCAGAACGCCTCTACCTCTACCGTGCGCACCGCCGGCTCTTCCGGCGCCAACCCGTTCGCCTGCATCGCAGCCGGCATCGCCTCCCTGTGGGGGCCGGCGCACGGCGGCGCCAACGAAGCGGCGCTGAAAATGCTGGAAGAGATCAAGACCGTCGAGCACATTCCGGAATTCATCAAGCGCGCCAAGGACAAGAACGACTCCTTCCGCCTGATGGGCTTCGGCCACCGCGTGTACAAAAACTACGATCCGCGCGCCACCGTGATGCGCGAGACCTGTCACGAAGTGCTGAAAGAGCTGAACAAGAAGGACGACAACCTGCTGCAGGTCGCGATGGAGCTGGAACACATCGCGCTGAACGACCCGTACTTCATCGAGAAGAAACTGTACCCGAACGTCGACTTCTACTCCGGCATCATCCTGAAGGCGATGGGCATTCCTTCTTCCATGTTCACCGTGATCTTCGCCATCGCGCGCACCATCGGCTGGATCGCCCACTGGAACGAAATGCACGACGAAGGCATCAAAATTGCCCGTCCGCGTCAGCTGTACACCGGCTATGCCGAGCGTGATTTCAAATCCCAGCTGAAAAACAAGTAAGCCGCTTTCCCGGCTGAAGCTGCACAGCGCCGCCCCCTTCGGGCGGCGTTTTTTTTGGTTATTTCTGGCAGCCCGGGCACCAATAAAACGGCCGCGACGACAGATCGGTACGCACGATCATCTCACCGCAGCGTTCGCAGGGCTCGCCGCTGCGATGAAACACCTTGAAGCGAAACAGCGCGCCGTGATGCCGGTTGTCATCCGCCTGCCCGCGCGTCTGGTAGGAAAGGCGCGGCACCGCCAGCAATGCGTCCGCCAGGCGGCGCAGCGCTTCCGGCGGCAGATCCTGCGGTTTGTGCTGCGGCGCCAGTTCGGCCTGCCACAGGATTTCGGCGCGCAGATAGTTACCCAATCCGGCAAGAAACGCCTGGTCGAGCAGCATGCCGCCCAGCTGCCTGCGGCGAAAACGCGGCGTCAGCAACCGCTCCGCCACATCTTCCACCGTCAACGACATGTCCAACACGTCGGGGCCGATGCGTTGCAAAAACGGGTGCTGCTCTATCTCCTCGCGCGGCCCGACGGTAATGTCGGAAGCGCTGTAGAGCAATATCGCGCTGCGGGCGGTTTCCAGCCGCACCCGCAGATCGCGCCGGGTCTCCGGCGTCTCCCCGGCCGCCGCCACTTTCCACACGCCGTACAGCTGGTTGTGGCTGAACATCGTCAACCCATTGGAGAAATGGGTCAGCAGCGCCTTGCCGCGCGGCTCGATGGCGACGATGCGCTCGCCGAGCAGACGCTGGCGATAGTGTTTCAGCTGGGGAAAAGCGAAATCGACGGCGGTCAACGGCTGATCGATCACCGCCGCCGCCAGTTTGTCCGCCGCCCGGCGAATCTCCGGTCCTTCCGGCATAGACCACTCCTTACGTAGACCCGGCGCAGCCCGATGCGCCGGGGATTTTCTTGATTAATGCGTCGCGCCGCCCACCACTTTCAGATCGTGCTCCACCTGCAAAGCGATGGAAACGGCCAGCTCCAATGCAAACAGCACCGTCGAAGCCGCCATGCTCGGCGCGCCGGGGTGCGCCGCCGCCTGCTCCGGCAGATACGGGATATGGATAAAGCCGCCCTTCACCTCACGCTGGCCGCTCAAACGGTGCAGCAGGCCATACATGACATGGTTGCACACATAGGTGCCGGCGGTCTGCGAAACGGCGGCCGGAATGCCGGCCTCACGCATCGAACTGACCATCGCCTTGATCGGCAATGTACTGAAATAGGCCGCCGGGCCGCCGGCGACGATCGGCTCGTCCACCGGCTGTTGCCCCTGATTGTCGGGGATACGCGCATCGTCGACGTTGATCGCCACCCGTTCAATCGTGATGTCGGTGCGGCCGCCGGCCTGGCCGATAGCCAGCACCATCACCGGCTGCACCTCGTCG
Organism: Serratia sp. SM04; assembly: GCF_040280225.1. NCBI lineage: Bacteria > Pseudomonadati > Pseudomonadota > Gammaproteobacteria > Enterobacterales > Yersiniaceae > Serratia > Serratia sp. SM04. The sequence goes on from NZ_JBEOQT010000003.1 coordinate 25,930, forward strand.
ATCGCCGCATTGAGCGCCTCCAGCGCCGCGCCGAACACGCACGGCAGTTGGCGCGCCACGATGCGCGTGCCGACCAGCTCCATATCATTGAGCTGCTTCACCACTTCCCAGGAGGGGTTGAGGCGCTCGCCGCCAAACGGCTCAAAGCCGGTAATCAATACTTTTTGCATCCTTACTCCTACAGGAACATCAGGAAATACAGCAGGAACACGTTAACCAACAGCAGTAGCACGCCGGTCGGCACCTGCGCCTTGATCACCGCATTCTTGTCCGGCAGATCCAGCAGCGCCGCCGGCACGATGTTGAAGTTCGCCGCCATCGGCGTCATCAGGGTGCCGCAATAGCCGGAGAACATGCCGATCGCCGCCATCACCGCCGGGTTGCCGCCGTGCTGCAACACCAGGATCGGAATGCCGATGCCGGCGGTAACGATCGGGAAAGCGGCGAAGGCGTTGCCCATCACCATGGTCAGCACAGCCATACCGATAGCGTAGACCGCCACGGCGATAAAGCGGTTATCCACCGCCAGATACTCCTGGGTCAAATGCGAGATCGCGGTGCCGACGCCGGCGACGGTAAACAGCAGCCCCAGCGTGGCGAGGATCTGCGGCAGAATGAACGCCCAGCCGATCGAATCCAGCAGGCGCCGCGCTTCCTGTATCGGCTGCAGGGCCTTCTCATGGGTCATTTTCACCGCGATCGCCAGACCGATCAGGCAGCCGACGGTCATCGAGAACAGGGTGATCAGCGTCGCATGGTTGCCGCTGCCGAATACCGCGCTTTGCAACGCCGGCACGTTGTTGAACAGCAGCACGCCGATCACCGTCACCACCGGGATTGCCAGAGCGGGGATAAACAGCTTGTTGCCCAGGCGCTTGGCGCTGGCCTCGCGCTCCTGCGGCGTCCGTTGATGATAGCTGCCGAGGCGCACACCGCCGAAACCGGCAATCAGGGCCATCACCACCACCACCACGCCAACTATGATGTGCAGCATGCGTTTTTCGTTGCTACCCTCGCCCAGCACGTCGCCCAGCAGGCGGTAAGTCCAGTCGCCGACCAGGAACACCAGGCCGTACAGCCCCCAAAACAGCCCGGTGGTGATGCGGCGCGGGTTGGCGCGATCGCGGAAGGACATCACCGCCACAATCAGCAGCACCGCGCCGGCCAGCCAGTAGAGATATTGTTGCTGGAAGTTCATCGTGCCTCCCCCTTCGCCTGCAGCGCCGCCTGATTCAGCTGCGCCAGCTCTGCGCTCAGCTGCTTATCCATCCGATACAGCCGGAACGCGTGGATCAGGAAAGCGAAAATCGCGGTCGGAATGCCCCACAGCGCGATATGCAGCGGCTCGGTCTGAATGCCGCCGGACTCCAGCATAAAGTTGTGCATGAAGATGATCGCGCCGAAGGCGACGAAGATATCCTCGCCGAAGAACAGCCCGACGTTGTCGGTCGCGGCCGACATGGCGCGCAAACGGTGGCGCGTGCGCTCCGGCAGCTCGCCGTAGCGGTTTTCCGTTGCCCCTTCCGCCATCGGCGCCAGCAGCGGCCGCACCATCTGCGGATGCCCGCCCAGGCTGGTCAGCCCCATCGCCGCGGTAATCTCGCGCACGAACAGGTAGACGATCAGCAGACGGCCGGCGGTGGCGCTTTTGATCCTGGCGATCCACGCCTGCGCCCGTTCTTTCAGCCCGTGGCGCTCCAGCAGGCCGATCACCGCCAGCGGCAACAGCAGGATCAGCGGCAGGTTGCGGGTGTTGAGAAAGCCCTCGCCGAGCTTTTCCAGAATGACGTCCAGCGGCATCAGCGCCGCCAAACCGGTGATGATGCCGGCGGCGATCACCACCAGCACCGGGTTGAAACGCAATACAAACCCGACCACGATGGCGGCGATGCCAATCAGTGGCCAGAGATTCACGGCCTGTTCCATAGTCTTCCCTCGATATTTTCTAATAGTTTTTTGCTTGTGATGTTGTGTCTTGCTTTATTGCTTTACTGCTCCGCGCTGACGCGGATGCCCTGCTGAACAAAACTGTCCCGCAGCTTGCGCGCATACGCCAGCGCATGCTCGCCGTCCCCGTGCAGGCAGACGGTTTCCGCCTGAACGGCAGTCCAGACGCCATCCACGCTGCGCACCCGGTGATGGCGCACCATCTCCAGCGTTTGCGCCAGCGCCTGTTCGTCATCCTCAATCAGCGCCCCCGGCAAACCGCGCGGCACCAGCGTGCCGTCGGCCTGATAGCCGCGATCGGCGAACACCTCTTGCCGGGTGGTCAGACCGAGTTGTTCCCCGGCGCGAATCAGCTCGCTGCCGGCCAGCCCCACCAGCCGCAGCGCCGGATCGACCGCCTGCACCGCCCGGGCGATCGCTTCCGCCAGCGCCGGCTCAACCGCCGCCTGGTTGTACAGCATGCCGTGCGGCTTAACGTGCACCATCACCCCGCCCTCGGCGCGGGCGATGGCCGCCAGCGCCCCGAGCTGATACACCACCTGCGCGTACACCGTTTCCGGCGGCAGCTGCATGCGGGTGCGGCCGAAGTTCTCCCGATCGGGAAAACTCGGGTGGGCGCCGATCGCCACGCCGTACTGCAATGCCCAGCGCACCGACTGACGCATGGTCTGCGCATCGCCGGCGTGAAAGCCGCAGGCGATGTTGGCCGAGCTCACCAGTTGCAACAGCGCCTGGTCGTTGGCGCAGCCTTCGCCGAGATCGGCGTTCAAATCAACGATCATGTAACCCCCAGGCAATCTGTCGAAGGAAGAGATCCTGCTCGGCTTTGGCGCGCTGCGCCTCGGCCAGTGAGCAGAGAACGAAGTGGATCGGTTCGCCGAGACGGATCTGCGCCAAGTGGTAGAGATCGGCCTCTATCACACAGGCGATACGCGGGTAACCGCCGGTGGTTTGCGCATCGGCCATCAGCACGATCGGCTGGCCGTTGTGCGGCACCTGCACCACGCCGGACAGCAGGCCGTGCGACAGCATCTCTCGATCGGTGGTGCGCTCCAGCGGCGTGCCGCCGTGCAGGCGGTAGCCCATGCGGTTGCTCTGCGGGCTGAGCTGCCAGGCGGTGCGCCAGAACGTGTCCTGCGCCTCTTCGCTGAACTCAGCGTACTCCGGCCCCGGCAGCGCGCGAATGCGGTTGGTGAACAGCAGCTGCTTCACGCCGCAACGGTGTTGCGGCAGCACGGTGGATTTGCCCAGCGGCAGCCGATCGCCGTCCTTCAGATTACGGCCTTCGTGGCCGCCAAAGGCGGCTTTCATGTCGGTGCTGCACGAGCCCAGCATTTCCGGCACGGCGATGCCGCCCGAGATCGCCAGGTAGCTGCGCATGCCGCGTTTCGGCGTGCCCAGCGCCAGCCGCTGCCCCTTTTTCACCGGGTAGCGCCAGCCGGTCCACAGCGGCTTGCCGTCCAGCTGCGCGTCGCAGCCGGCACCGGTCAAGGCGATCCAGCCAGGGCGGGTAAACTCGGCGCTGAACTGGCCGAGGGTGATCTCCAGCCCGGCGGCCTCCGGCGCATTGCCCACCAGCAGGTTGGCGATCTTCAGCGCCGGTTGATCCAGCGCCCCGCCGGTGCTGATGCCCAGGCGGCGGAATCCCTCGCGGCCCAAATCCTGCACCGTGGTATAGATGCCGGCACGCAGAATAATCAGCATACGCCCTCCTTCTGCGGCACGAAGCGCACGTTATCGCCCGGGCGCAGCAGCGTCGGCGGCATTTCATGCGGATTGAACAGCGCCAGCGGCGTGCGGCCGATCAGCTGCCAGCCGCCGGGCGTCACCAGCGGATAGATACCGGTCTGGCCGCCGCCGATGCCGACGGAGCCGGCCGCCACCGCCAGACGCGGTTCCGCGCGGCGCGGCGTCGCCAGAAGTTCCGGCATGCCGCCCAAATAGGAGAAGCCCGGCTGAAAGCCGAGGAAATAGACCACGTAGGCCGCCGCCGCGTGGCATTCCACCACCTGCCGCGGCGTCATGCCGGTATGGCGCGCCACTTCATCCAGATCGGGGCCTTGCTCCCCGCCGTAGACCACCGGAATATCCACCTGGCGCGATTCCGGCGTCAGGCTCTCTTTGCTTTCCCAACCTTGCTGCAGCAGCGCGAGCATCGCTTCGGCGTCGGCCTGCGGCGTATGCAGCAACAGCGTCAGGTTGTTCATCCCCGGCACCACTTCCCGCACGTCGGGGTGGTGATTCAGCTTTTCCGCCAGCGCCCAGATGCGCTGCTGGCTCGGTAAGGTCACCGGCGGCGACAGTTCAAGCACTACCGCTCTTTCACCCAACAGGTAATAACGTGCTTGTTGCACCCTTATTCTCCTTATTATTATCGCGATGAAAAACACACCAGTTATGCGTGACGCGGCCCCGGCTGTCAATAGAACGCAACCATAGGGAAAATAAGGAAATAGCGCGATAGAAGGATTCAGCCGGCGCACAGGCCGGGCTGGATCCGGGGAAGAAAAAAATCAGGCGGGATTCGGGATGTCGATAAAGGTCACATCAAAGCCGTGGTGCTGCGCCAGCCAGTCGCCCAGCGCCTTCACGCCGCCGCGCTCGGTGGCGTGGTGGCCGGCGGCGAAGAAATGCACGCCCATTTCGCGCGCGCTGTGAATGGTCTGCTCAGACACTTCACCGCTGATGAACGCATCGACGCCGAAGCGCGCCGCGCTGTCGATAAAGCCCTGGCCGCCGCCGGTGCACCAGGCCACCCGGCGAATGTGCTCAGGCGCGTTATCGCCGCAGTGCAGCACCGCGCGCCCCAGCCGGCTTTCGATACGCTGCTGCAGCGCTTCGCCGGTCAGCGGCTGTTCAAATTCGCCGTGCGGCACCAGCGGCTCGACGTCGCCAATCACCCGAATGCCCAGCGCCTGCGCCAGCTGCGCGTTGTTGCCCAGCACCGGATGCGCGTCCAGCGGCAGGTGGTAGCCGTACAGGTTGATATCGTGGGTCAGCAGCGTTTTCAGGCGGTTGCGCTTCATGCCGCGCACCGCCGGCGCCTCGTTTTTCCAGAAATAGCCGTGGTGCACGATAATCGCATCGGCCTGATGCGCCACCGCGGCGTCCAGCAGCGCCTGACAGGCGGTGACGCCGGTCACGATGCGCTGCACGTGCGGGCGGCCTTCTACCTGCAATCCGTTGGGGGCGTAGTCCTGAAACGCCGCGGCGTTCAGTTCCGTGTTGATCAGTTGTTCCAGATCGAGGTTACGCATTCTCTTCTCTCTTCATAGTCAAAATGTCTGCCGGTCGCCCTGCGCCATCAGGATGAATTTCACCCCCAGATCGTTGCCCTGCGCCAGCTGTTGCGCAATGGCGGCGCGCGCATCTTCGCCCTGCTTCAGGCTGGGCTTGATGTGGCTGATCACCACCGGCAAACCGTTCAGCGAGCCATCGCCGCCGCTGTACTGCGTCAGGTTCTTCAGCTCCTTCAGCAGCCAGGCCGGCGTCAAATGGCCGTACAGATGTTTATCCTCCACCCCATTAGGGTAAGAGGTTTCGATAATCATGCCCTTGAGCTTCTTCTGCTCGACAAGCGGCCCCAGCGCGCGCCAGACGGTATCGAGATCGCGCGACTGCTCCACCTTATCCGGCCCGGTATCGCCGAAGTAGGCGAAGAACTCGTTGCCGTTGGAAATCAGCAGCATCGACGACGGATAGCGATCGTGGCTGAGCGGGTACATCACGCCGGTCAATCCGGTCAGGCCGAGGGTAAACCGCTGCTGCGGCCGCACCGTTTGCAGCCGGTAGGTGCCCAGCCGCGAACCGTTGCCGGCGTCGGTAAAGTTCGGCCACGCCTTCCAGTTGAAGTAGTGATTACGTAGGGTCAGCACGGTGTCCGCCTGGGCGTAAACGGTTTTTTTATTGTCCTCGGGTGAGCCGAGGATCAGCCCCGCCACGTGGTCCAGGTGGCCGTGGCTGATAAAGTAGCTGCCGATCAACTGCCGGAACACATAGCCCTGCGGCGTGTAAGGCGCGGCCAGCTCGGGCGTCACCTGCGGGAAGCTGCCCTTCTCCAGCCCTTTGGCGATGCCCGGCAGCAGCGAACCGGCGTCCAGCGCCACATACCGCGGCTGATTGTCGCTGCGGATCAGGTAGGAAGTCAGGTTGCCGTCGCTGACGCCGCCGTCGACGCCCAGCGCCACCACGTCAAAGCCGGCGATCGCCAGCGCCGAATAGCCGCTCAGGCACAGGGCCAGCACCTTTTTCATCATTGCATCGCTCCTTGCAGTTGCCTCAAGACTCTCCCCGTTTTGCCGCCTCGAACGCCGCCAGCGTCTCCAGCCGGGCTTGCTTATGATCGACGATCGGCAGCGGGTAGTTCAGCGTGCATCGCTGCTTTTCCGCCCAGCGATGGGGATGATGGATGTCATTGTCGGGCACATCCGCCAGTTCCGGCAACCATTTACGGATAAAAGTGCCTTGTGGATCAAAACGTTCACCCTGAGTCGTCGGGTTGAAGATGCGGAAATACGGCGCGGCGTCGGTGCCGGTGGATGCCGCCCACTGCCAGCCGCCGTTATTGGCCGCCAGATCCCCATCCAGCAGTTGCGACATGAAATAGCGCTCCCCGGCGCGCCAGTCGATCAACAGATCCTTCACCAGAAAACTGGCGCTGATCATGCGCAGCCGGTTGTGCATCCAGCCGGTGGCGTTCAGCTGGCGCATGGCGGCATCGACGATCGGATAGCCGGTCTCGCCCCGCTGCCAGGCGTGCAGCTTCGCCGCGTCATCGCACCAGCGCACCTTGTCCGTCCAGGCAATAAACGGCCGATGGCGGCACAGATCGGGATAGGCCACCAGCAGATGGCGATAGAACTCACGCCAAATCAGCTCGTTGAGCCAGGCGAAGGCACCGCTTTCGCGATCTTCCAGCAGCTGCGGGCATTCGGCGCGCAGGCGGTTGAAGCACTGGCGCGGCGACAGCACGCCGATCGCCAGATAGGGCGACAGGCTACTGGTGCCGGCGAGGGCCGGCAGATCGCGCTGCCGGAGGTAATCCTGCACCTGCTCGCGGCAAAAGGCGCGCAGCCGCTGCAACGCGGCCTCCTCACCGGCGGGATAGCCATCCCCAGTCTCCGCCATAGGGTAATCGAACGCCGCCGGCGCTTCAGGCATAGGTAACGCACCACCGGCGCGGATCTTCGGCGCCGGCAGGCAGCTCACGTCGGACTCGGTCAGGCGTTGAAGAAAAGCGTTGCGAAACGGCGTATAGACCTTGTACATCTCGCCGCCGCCGGTGAGTACGCTGCCCGGCGGCAGCAGCAGGCTGTCATCGAAACCGTGACACCTCACCCGGCCACTCAACCGCTGTTCCAGCCGCGCATCGCGCCGCCGTTCGTTCAGTTCGTACTGGCGATTGTAAAACAGCGCATCCACCTGCTCTCGCTCGCAATAGTCCGCCAGCCAGTCGATCGACGCGGCAAAGTCCGCACAGGAATGGCAATGCAGCGCAATGCCCTTGTGCGCCAGCGCCTGCTGCACCGCCCGCAGGCTGGCGTGGATCAGCGCCGCCTGCCGCGGCGCCATCTCATGTTGCCGCCACTGCTGCGGCGTGGCGATAAACACCGCCAGCACCCGGGCTTCGGGATCGCTGCAGGCGGCGTGCAGCGCTTTGTTGTCGGTGATACGCAGATCGTTACGCAACCAGACCAGATGCGTGGTCATAAAACTCCTTGTCAATCAATGGCCGTAACGCAAACGCAGCGCCTCCGGATAAGGTTCGAAATAGCGTTGTTCCGCCAGATAGCGATCGGGGTATTCCGCCATGTAATGCTTGAGCAGCGCGATCGGCGCCAACAGCGGCTGCATGCCCTGCCGGTAGCGGTCGATAAGGTGCGCCAGCTCCTGGCGCTGCGCCGTACTGAGCTGACGGCGGAAGTAGCCCTGCACGTGCATCAACACGTTGGTGTGGTTGCGCCGCGTTGCCTTGTGCGCCAACAGCGCCATCAGGCGGCTGCGATATTCCACGGCGAAGGCCTCCAGCGAATCCCAGCGGTGAATATCGGCGACGAAGCGCCCCAATTCGCGATACGCCGGCTGCGAATGCGCCAGCAGCGACAGCTTGTAGCGGCTGTGAAACGCGATCAGCCCGCCGCGGGTCAGCCCCTGGCGCCACAGCATGTTCAACTCGTACAGCGCGTACACCCGCTCGATAAAGTTTTCCCGCAGTGCCGCATCCTGCAATCGTCCGTCTTCTTCCACCGGCAGCCACGGCATCTGGCGCAGCAGTTCCGCGGTAAACAGCCCGACGCCGTTTTTACGTGAGTCCTTGCCGTTTTCGCTGTAGACCCGCACCCGCTCCAGGCCGCAGCTCGGTGACTTGGCGCAGACGATATAGCCGCACAGATGCTGCAAGGCCGCCACGCGCTGCGCGGAGAAGCCGCGCATCTCCTCGGTCAGATCCACGCCGGCGTCGTTGCTGTAGCGCATCGCCGGCCACGGCTGCGCCTGCTTCACCAGGCGCAGCGCCGGGCGTGGTGTAGGCAGGCCGATCGCCATTTCCGGGCAAATGGGCTCAAAGCGCACATAGGGCGCCAACTGTTCCACCGCAAAGGCCAGCCGTTTGTGGCCGCCGTCGAAACGCACCGCGTCGCCCAGTAAACAGGCGCTGATGCCGATAGGGATCTTGTCGCTCATACCGCTCTCCCGTGTTGTTGACCGATGAGGAAAGTGTAGAAGAATGGCTTGCCGAATACGACCTTGCGCTTGATAGGGCCGACTATAGGCATAAAAAAACCCTCGCCGCAGGGCGAGGGTTTTTCGTGAATCGGCAGTGGCTCAGTAGAAATCGCAGGACGCCAGTTCCGCCTGCTGCAGCCAGACCGGCTTATCGCTGGTTTTTGACCAGACGCGGTGCAGGTAGCTGTAAAAACGCCCGCGATCGCTGCGGAACAGCATCACCGGCAGGGCCAAAATGCCCGCGATAACCACTGCGCTGCGGCGCAGGAGAATCCGATGCAGTGAATAAGCGTGATAGGTCGTAGACATGCGAACCTCCTAAAAACGCCTGCCGTTGATTTGTCAGGGAAAACGGCGTCGGCGTATCAAATGAACAATCGGTAATTTGGTAACTGGACAAAATTTTAGCGCACTTGATGAAAGTTTACTACTCATCCGACCACTAAATCGCACAAAAAATCGCTAATCTCCGCCGCGATTCGTAATTTTGTTACAGAAAGGTTAATTTTTAACTTACCATGAGTTACATTGTGGTTATTATTCGGTTCGTCATTTCCTGCTTACGCCCGTTCTCATTCCCCCATCAAGCCCCCTTTCGCCACCGGCCTGATGATTGAAATGCTAAATTTTCGCCGAAATTTCAGCCATTTTTATACTTTTTTTACACCCGCCCGCGCGATTTTTTCATCTTCTTTCTACCCCTCTCCCTACACTGCCTCTATCAAAAACAACACCTCTGGAGGTGTCCCGTGAGTTTCAGCGTTATTGGTGGTGCGCTGTTGGTTCTGCTGCTGTTGGCCTATCTGGTCTACGCCCTGTTTAACGCGGAGGATTTCTGATGGCGGCTTCAGCCTTTTTACTGATCGCCAGCTTCCTGCTGGTGCTTCTGCTGCTGGCCCGGCCGCTGGGCGGCTTTATGGCGCGCCTGATCGAAGGTGAGCCGCTGCCTGCGCTGCGCGGGGTAGAAGCCGGCGTCTGGCGCGCCTGCGGCATCCGCGCCACCGAGATGAACTGGTGGCAGTACGTGCTGGCGATCCTGGCGTTCAACCTGCTCGGCCTGGCGCTGCTGTTTTCCCTGCTGATGACGCAGGGCTCGCTGCCGCTCAACCCGCAAGGCTTCCCGGGCCTCTCCTGGGATCTGGCGCTCAACACCGCCGTCAGCTTCGTCACCAACACCAACTGGCAAGCCTACAGCGGCGAAAGCGCCCTCAGCTATTTAAGCCAGATGGCCGGGCTGGCGGTGCAGAACTTCGTCTCCGCCGCCACCGGTATCGCCGTGGCCTTTGCGCTGATCCGCGCCTTTACCCGCCGCGCCGGCAAGACCGTCGGCAACGCCTGGGCCGATCTGTTCCGCATCACGCTGTATGTGCTGCTGCCGATCGCGCTGCTGATCGCCCTGTTCTTCGTCAGCCAGGGCACGCTGCAAAACTTCCTGCCTTACCTGCACGTCACCACGCTCGAAGGCGCGCAGCAGACGCTGCCGATGGGGCCGGTGGCCTCGCAGGAAGCGATCAAGATGCTCGGCACCAACGGCGGCGGCTTCTTCGGCGCCAACTCGGCGCACCCGTTCGAGAACTCAACCGTGCTGACCAACTTCGTGCAGATGCTGGCCATCTTCCTGATCCCCTGCGCGCTGTGCTTCTCCTTCGGCCAGTTGGCCGGTGAAAACCGCCAGGGCCATGCGCTGATCTGGGCGATGGCGCTGATCTTCGTGGCGGCGGTGGTGGCGGTGATGGTCGCCGAGCTGGCGGGCAACCCGCACCTGAGCGCGCTGGGCGCCGACAGCAACATCAATATGGAAGGCAAAGAGTCGCGCTTCGGCATTCTCGCCACCAGCCTGTTCTCGGTAGTCACCACCGCCGCGTCCTGCGGGGCGGTCAACGCCATGCACGACTCCTTCACCGCGCTGGGCGGCATGGTGCCGATGTGGCTGATGCAGATCGGCGAAGTGGTGTTCGGCGGCGTCGGCTCCGGCCTGTACGGCATGCTGCTGTTCGTGCTGCTGACGGTGTTTATCGCCGGTCTGATGATCGGCCGCACCCCGGAATATCTGGGCAAGAAGATCGACGTTTACGACATGAAAATGACCGCGCTGGCGATCCTGGTCACGCCGACGCTGGTGTTGCTGGGCAGCGCGCTGGCCATCGGCACCGACGCGGGCCGCGCCGGCATCCTCAACCCGGGCGCCCACGGCTTCAGCGAAGTGCTGTACGCCCTGTCCTCCGCCGCCAACAACAACGGCAGCGCCTTCGCCGGGTTGAGCGTCAATACGCCGTTCTACAACCTGCTGCTGGCCTTCGCCATGTTCGTCGGCCGCTTCGGGGTGATCCTGCCGGTGCTGGCGATCGCCGGCTCGCTGAGCGCCAAGCAGCGCCAGCCGGCGGGCAACGGCACCCTGCCGACCTATGGGCCGCTGTTTATCGGCCTGCTGATCGGCACCGTGCTGCTGGTGGGCGCGCTGACCTTCGTGCCGGCGCTGGCGCTGGGCCCGGTGGCCGAGCATTTGCAGCTTTGGTTGGCAAACTAATCGACGTCACAGAGAGAGAATAAGAGATGACTCGCAAACAACGCGCGCTGTTTGAACCGGCTCTGGTGCGCACCGCGCTGATCGATGCGGTGAAAAAACTGGACCCTCGCGTTCAATGGCGCAACCCGGTGATGTTCGTGGTGTATATCGGCAGCATTCTGACCACCGCCATCTGGCTGGCGATCCTCACCGGCCAAACCGACGGCGCCGCCGCCTTCACCGGCAGCGTCGCCCTGTGGCTGTGGTTCACCGTGCTGTTCGCCAACTTCGCCGAGGCGCTGGCCGAAGGGCGCAGCAAGGCCCAGGCGGAAAGCCTGAAGGGCACCAAGAAAACCAGCTGGGCGAAAAAGCTGGCCGGCCCGCGCCGCGACGGCGCCACGGAGAAAGTGGCCGCCGAGAGCCTGCGCAAAGGCGATATCGTGCTGGTGGAAGCCGGCGATACCATCCCGTGCGACGGCGAAGTGCTGGAAGGCGGCGCCTCGGTGGATGAAAGCGCCATCACCGGCGAATCCGCGCCGGTGATCCGCGAGTCCGGCGGCGACTTCTCCTCGGTCACCGGCGGCACCCGCGTGCTGTCCGACTGGCTGGTGGTGCAGTGCAGCGTCAACCCGGGGGAAACCTTCCTCGATCGCATGATCGCCATGGTGGAAGGCGCCAAACGCCGCAAAACGCCGAACGAGATCGCACTGACCATCCTGCTGGTGGCGCTGACCATCGTGTTCGTCCTGGCCACCGCCACGCTGTTCCCGTTCTCGCAATACAGCGTGGAAGCGGCCGGCAGCGGCAGCGTGGTCACCATCACCGTGCTGGTCGCGCTGCTGGTCTGCCTGATCCCCACCACTATCGGCGGCCTGCTGTCCGCCATCGGCGTGGCCGGGATGAGCCGCATGCTCGGCGCCAACGTGATCGCCACCAGCGGCCGCGCGGTGGAAGCCGCCGGCGACGTGGACGTGCTGCTGCTGGATAAAACCGGCACCATCACGCTGGGCAATCGCCAGGCTTCGGAGTTCCTGCCGGCGCCGGGCGTGAAAGAGCAAGAGCTGGCGGACGCCGCGCAGCTGGCCTCGCTGGCGGACGAAACGCCGGAAGGCCGCAGCATCGTGGTGCTGGCCAAACAGCGCTTCAACCTGCGCGAACGCGATCTGCAGGCGCTGAACGCCACCTTCGTGCCCTTCTCCGCCCAGACCCGCATGAGCGGCGTCAACGTGCAGGAGCGCATGATCCGCAAAGGCGCGGTGGACGCCATTCGCCGCCACGTCGAAACCAATCAGGGCCACTTCCCGCGGGCGGTGGACGATCTGGTGGAAAGCGTGGCGCGCACCGGCGGCACGCCGCTGGTGGTGGCGGAAGGCGCCCGGGTGCTGGGCGTGGTGGCGCTGAAGGATATCGTCAAGGGCGGCATCAAGGAACGCTTCAATGAGCTGCGCAAGATGGGCATCAAAACGGTGATGATCACCGGCGATAACCCGCTGACCGCGGCGGCGATCGCCGCCGAAGCCGGGGTGGACGATTTCCTGTCGGAAGCCACGCCGGAAGCCAAGCTGGCGCTGATCCGCCAGTATCAGGGAGAAGGCCGTTTGGTGGCGATGACCGGCGACGGCACCAACGACGCCCCGGCGCTGGCGCAGGCCGATGTGGCGGTGGCGATGAACTCCGGCACCCAGGCTGCCAAAGAGGCGGGCAACATGGTCGATCTGGATTCCAACCCGACCAAGCTGATCGAAGTGGTGCACATCGGCAAACAGATGCTGATGACGCGCGGCTCGCTGACCACCTTCAGCATCGCCAACGACGTGGCCAAATACTTCGCCATCATTCCGGCGGCGTTCGCGGCCACCTACCCGCAGCTGAACGCGCTGAACGTGATGCACCTGCACTCCCCCGCCTCCGCCATCATGTCGGCGGTGATCTTCAACGCCCTGGTGATCGTGTTCCTGATCCCGTTGGCGCTGAAAGGGGTGAGCTATAAACCGATGAGCGCCGCGGCCCTGCTGCGCCGCAACCTGTGGCTGTACGGGGTCGGCGGTCTGCTGGTGCCGTTCGTCGGCATCAAATTGATCGACCTGATCCTGGTCGCGCTGCACGTCGCCGGTTAACCATTGAGGGAAATGAACATGACTTATTTACGACCTGCGCTGGTGATGCTGATTTTGCTGACGCTGATCACCGGCATCGCCTATCCGCTGCTGACCACCGGGCTGGCGCAGCTGCTGTTTCCGGCCGCGGCCAACGGCTCGCTGCTGTACCAAGGCGACAAGGCGGTCGGCTCCGCGCTGATCGGCCAGAACTTTACGCGCGCCGACTATTTCTGGGGCCGCCCGTCGGCCACCGGCGATTCGGCCTATAATCCACAGGCCTCCGCCGGCAGCAACCTGGCGGCCACCAACCCGGCGCTGGATAAGGCTATCGCCGAACGCGCAGCGCAGCTGCGCCAGGCCAACCCGGCAATGAGCGGCCCGATCCCGGTCGATCTGCTGACCGCCTCCGGCAGCGGGTTGGATCCGCAGATCTCGATCGCCGCCGCGCAATATCAGCTGGCGCGGGTCGCGGCGGCGCGTCATCTGCCGCCGGAACAGGTCGCCAAACTGATCGACGACAATACCGATCGGGCCACGCCCAACTTCATGGGGGAATCGGTGGTCAACGTGCTGGAGCTGAACCTGGCGCTGGATGCGTTGAAGTAACGCGCCGTATTCAGCATAGTGATAGGGTTCGGCATGCCGAACCCCTTTTTGCTTGGTAACACAAGGAATTGTCATGGTCGAAGAAGAGCAGCAGCGCCCCGATCCCGATAGCCTGCTGGCGCTGGCCAATGAAAAACCGCGCGGCCGGTTGAAGGTATTCTTCGGCGCCTGCGCCGGCGTGGGCAAAACCTACGCCATGCTGCAGGAGGCCCAGCGTTTGCGCGCTCAGGGGCTGGACGTGCTGGTCGGCGTGGTGGAAACCCACGGCCGCAGCGAGACCGCCGCCCTGCTCGACGGCCTGTCGCTGCTGCCGCAAAAACGCATCCAGCATCGCGGCCGGCTGGTGCATGAATTCGATCTCGACGCTGCGCTGGCGCGCCACCCGGCGCTGGTGCTGATGGACGAACTGGCGCACAGCAACGCCCAGGGTTCGCGCCACCCCAAACGCTGGCAGGATGTGGAAGAGCTTCTGGACGCCGGCATCGACGTGCTGACTACCGTCAACGTGCAGCATCTGGAAAGCCTGAACGACGTCGTGGGCGGCGTGACCGGCGTGCGGGTGCGCGAAACGGTGCCCGACCACGTGTTTGACGAAGCCGCCGAAGTGGTGCTGGTCGATCTGCCGCCGGACGATCTGCGCCGGCGGCTGCACGAAGGCAAAGTGTATATTCCCGGTCAGGCCGAGCGCGCCATCGAGCACTTCTTTCGCAAAGGCAACCTGATCGCCCTGCGTGAGCTGGCGCTGCGCCGCACCGCCGATCGGGTCGATGATCAGATGCGCGAGTTTCGCGATACCCAGGGGCGCGAGAAAGTGTGGCATACCCGCGACAGCATTCTGCTGTGCGTCGGCCACAACAGCGGCAACGAAAAGCTGGTGCGCATCGCCGCCCGACTGGCGGCGCGGCTTGGCTGCCACTGGCATGCGGTCTATGTGGAAACCCCCAAGCTGCACCGGCTGCCGGAAAACCAGCGCCGCGCCATTCTGCGCGCGCTGCGGCTGGCGCAGGAGCTGGGGGCAGAAACCGCCACCTTGGCCGATCCGTCCGAAGAGCGCGCGGTGCTGCGCTACGCCCGCGAGCATAACCTCGGCAAAATCATCATCGGCCGCCGCAGCGAACAGCGCTGGAAGCTGCGCGGCAGCTTCGCCGATCGCCTCGGCCGGCTGGGCCCGGATCTCGATCTGGTGATCGTGGCGCTGGAAAACGACGCCGCGCAGCCGCCGCCGGGCAAGGAGCACGACGGCCGCAGCTTCAATGAGAAATGGCGCATGCAGCTGCGCGGCTGCGCGGTGGCGGTGGCGCTGTGCGCGCTGATCACCCTGCTCTCGCAGTGGCTGCTGCCGGGCTTCGATCAGGCCAACCTGGTGATGATCTATCTGCTCGGCGTGGCGATCGTCGCGCTGTTCTTCGGCCGCTGGCCGTCGGTGCTGGCGGCGGTGATCAACGTCGCCAGCTTCGATCTGTTCTTCGTCCAGCCCGAATGGTCGTTCGCCGTCAGCGATATGCAGTATCTACTGACCTTCGGCGTGATGCTCGCCGTCGGCATCATCATCGGCAACCTGACCGCCGGGGTGCGTTATCAGGCCCGGGTGGCGCGCTACCGCGAGCAGCGGGCGCGTCACCTGTACGAAATGTCGCGCGGGCTGAGCCGCGCGCTGACCGTGGCCGACATCGCCAACACCAGCCGTCACTTCCTCTCCAGCAGTTTCCAGGCGAAAACCGTGCTGCTGCTGCCGCAGGAAAACGGCCGCCTGCAACAGATGGTCGGCGAGGAAGGCGGGCTGCTGTCGGTAGATGAAGCCATCGCGCGCTGGAGCTTCGACAAAGGCCTGCCGGCCGGCGCCGGCACCGACACCCTGCCCGGTGTGCCTTACCAGCTGCTGCCGCTCAATACCCCCAAGCAGACCTTCGGCCTGCTGGCGATCGAGCCCAACAACCTGCGCCAGCTGATGGTGCCGGAACAGCAGCGGCTGCTGCAGACCTTCACGGTGCTGATCGCCAGCGCACTGGAGCGGCTGCACCTGGCGCGCAGCGCCGAAGAAGCCAAGCTGGACGCCGAGCGCGAACAGCTGCGCAACTCGCTGCTGGCGGCGCTGTCGCACGATCTGCGCACGCCGCTGACCGTGCTGTTCGGCCAGGCGGAAATCCTCACGCTGGATCTGGCGGCCGAAGGCTCCAATCACGCCACCCAGGCCAGCCAGATCCGCCAGCAGGTGCTGAGCACCACCCGGCTGGTGAATAACCTGCTGGATATGGCGCGCATCCAGTCCGGCGGTTTCAGCCTGCGGAAAGAGTGGCAGTCGCTGGAAGAGATCGTCGGCGCCTCGCTGCACATGCTGGAGCCGCTGCTCAGCCAGCATCCGATCGTGGTCGAGCTGCCGCCGGAACAGATCCTGGTCAACTGCGACGGCAGCCTGCTGGAACGGGTGTTCACCAACCTGTTGGAAAACGCCAATAAATACGCCGGCGCCGAGGCCACCATCGGCATTCGCGCCCGCACGCTGCCCGAGTGGCTGGAAGTCGAGGTCTGGGATAACGGCCCCGGCATCCCCGCCGATCAGCTGCAGCTGATTTTCGACAAGTTTTCACGCGGCAATAAAGAGTCGGCGATCCCCGGCGTCGGCTTGGGGTTAGCGATTTGCCGTGCCATTATTGAAGTGCATGATGGCCGCATCTGGGCGGAAAACGGCGCCAACGGCGGCGCCAGCTTCCGCTTCGTGCTGCCGCTGGAAAAACCGCCCGAGATCGACGGCGACGCCTTCGATCTGTAATCAACGCAGGGGAAACGTGAGCATAACGCCAACCAACATTCTGATTGTTGAAGATGAAAAAGAGATCCGCCGCTTCGTACGCACCGCGCTGGAGAGCGAAGGCCTGCGGGTGTTTGAAAGTGAAACGCTGCAGCGCGGACTGATTGAAGCCGGCACGCGCAAACCGGATCTGATCATCCTTGATTTGGGGTTGCCGGATGGCGACGGGCTGAGCTACATCCGCGATCTGCGGCAGTGGAGCGCCATTCCGGTGATCGTGCTGTCGGCGCGCAACGCCGAGGAGGACAAGATAGCCGCGCTGGACGCCGGCGCCGACGACTACCTCAGCAAACCGTTCGGCATCGGCGAGCTGCTGGCGCGGGTGCGGGTCGCGCTGCGCCGCCACTCCGCCAGCCAGCAGGAAAGCCCGCTGGTGAGTTTTTCAGCGATCACCGTCGATCTGGTGAATCGCCGGGTGCTGCGCAACGACGAAGACCTGCACCTGACGCCGATCGAGTTTCGCCTGCTGGCGGAACTGCTGGCCAACGCCGGCAAGGTGATCACCCAACGTCAGCTGTTGAGCCACGTCTGGGGGCCGAACTACGTGGAGCACAGCCACTACCTGCGCATCTACATGGGCCATCTGCGGCAGAAGCTGGAAGCCGATCCGGCCCGGCCCAAACACCTGCTGACCGAAACCGGCGTCGGCTACCGCTTCATGCCTTAACCCCGGCGGGCGCGGTGTGCCGCGCCTTTACGCCGCCGGGCCTTTCTTCAATCCGACCATAAATTCCTTAAACGCATCGCGCAGCGGAGCGAACACCGGGTGTTTGCGGTTTTCGATCATCACTTCGGAGAACAGCTTCAATCCCACGGCGAAGGCCGCGCTCTGCTCGGGGCCGAAGTTCAGATCGTCACGCGCCCGGATACGCTCGACGATCTCGAGAATATCGTCGTGGTTGGTCACTTCAAAACTCAGCGGCGCTTTCTCGACGGGATTGCCCTGGCGATCGCTCAGGGCTTCAACGGTAATAGTAAAACGGTGGCCGGGCATCAG
Source organism: Serratia sp. SM04 (assembly GCF_040280225.1). NCBI lineage: Bacteria > Pseudomonadati > Pseudomonadota > Gammaproteobacteria > Enterobacterales > Yersiniaceae > Serratia > Serratia sp. SM04. Next base: position 43,617 of record NZ_JBEOQT010000003.1, read on the forward strand.
TTCTTCTCCTGCTGCGTGGGTTGAATATGCATTTCGCTTTCGATCGCCGCCACGGCGGTCAGCAACGCGGCGTTGATGCGCTCCACCTGCTGCGGCGTAAGATCGGCGCGCATCACGTTGCCGCGCAGCAGGCTGCGCAGGCGGTTCATGGCGTCGTAGATGCCTTCCGCCAGGTTGCCGTGCCGATGATGCTCGCGGCCGGCGCCCGCCAGGCGCGCCAGAATGACGTCAACCGCCTGTTGATGCTTTTGCAGCTCGCCCTCGCCCGCGGCGGTGATGCGGTAGCTTTTGCGGCCGTTGCCGGTGGTGAGCGGCTCAAGGAAATCCTGCTCTTCCAGCAGCGTCAGCGTGGGGTAAATCACCCCCGGGCTCGGCACATACAGGCCGGAAGAGGCTTCCTCGATCGCCTTGATCAGCTCATAGCCGTGGCTGGGCTTGCGCGCCACCAGCGCCAGCAACACCAGGCGCAGATCGCCGTGTTCGAACAGACGATGACGCCCGCCCCGGCCGCCGCGCCCACCCCGGCCGTGCTCTTCGCCGTCGCCGCCGAAATGATGGCGCCCGCCGCGATGACGGCGGCCCTCTTCACATTCATGATGGTGATGGTGATGCCGGTGTAAACCTAATCGATGAAACATAGGGTGATACCTCGCTTTAACAGTGAACATCAATACGAGGTTGTTTAGATATATCTAAACAGCGTCGATAACGCTAATCTAGATCGATATATCTAAATGCGCAAGCGCGCACCGATAAAAAGATATATCTAAATTTCAGGCATAAAAAAAGCGCTGTAAAAACAGCGCTTTTTATCAATCAGGGAAAGTGATTACTTGGCGGAAGCCAGCACTTCGCTGACGATTTCGACCGCTTCATGCTCAATCTTCTCGCGGTGTTCCGCGCCGAGGAAGCTCTCGCAATAGATCTTGTAAGCCTCTTCGGTACCGGAAGGACGGGCCGCGAACCAGCCGTTGTCGGTCATCACTTTCAGCCCGCCGATCGAGGCGCCGTTACCCGGTGCCGCGGTCAAACGTGCGGTGATCGGATCCCCGCCCAGCGTACTGGCCTTGACCATCTCCGGCGACAGCTTGGACAGCGCCGCTTTCTGCGCATGGGTTGCCGGCGCCTGGATGCGGTTATAGCTCGGCGCACCGAAACGCTTGGCCAGATCGTCATAGTGATGCTGCGGATTCTCACCGGTTACCGCGGTGATTTCAGCCGCCAGCAGGCACATGATGATGCCGTCTTTGTCCGTCGACCACGGCTGGCCGTTGAAGCGCAGGAACGAAGCCCCGGCGCTCTCTTCGCCGCCGAAGCCCAGGCTGCCGTCGAACAGGCCGTCCACAAACCATTTGAAACCGACCGGCACTTCCACCAGCTTGCGGCCCAGGTCGGCCACCACGCGGTCGATCATCGCGCTGGACACCAGCGTTTTACCGACTGCGACATCGGCGCCCCACTGCGGGCGATGTTGGAACAGGTAGTTGATGGCTACCGCCAGATAGTGGTTCGGGTTCATCAGGCCTTTCGGCGTGACAATGCCGTGGCGGTCGTAATCCGGATCGTTGGCGAACGCCAGATCGAATTTGTCGCGCAGCGCCAGCAGGCCGGCCATCGCCGACTCGGACGAGCAGTCCATGCGGATGATGCCGTCGTGATCCAGGTGCATAAAGCGGAAGGTCTGATCGATGGAATCGTTCACCAGCGTCAGATCCAGCTTGTAGTGTTCCGCCACGCGCTGCCAATAGGCGATGCCGGAGCCGCCGAGCGGATCCACTCCCAGCTTCAGGCCGGCGCGTTGAATGGCCGGCATGTCGACCACCTCAACCAGGCCTTCGACATAAGGCTGCACCAGGTCTTTGGCGTGCAGGTGGCCACTGTTCCAGGCCTTGTCCAGCGACTGGCGCTGAACGCCTTTCAGCTGCTGCGCCAGCAGTTCGTTGGCGCGCTTCTCGATCACCGACGTCAGGTTGGTGTCAGCCGGGCCGCCGTTCGGCGGATTGTATTTGATGCCGCCGTCTTCCGGCGGGTTGTGGGACGGCGTAATGACGATGCCGTCGGCCTGCGCGCCGCCGCGGCGGTTGTGGCACAGAATGGCGTGCGATACCGCCGGCGTTGGCGTGAAACCGTTATTTTCCTGCACGATCACATCGACGCCGTTGGCGGTCAGCACTTCCAGCACGGAAATGAAGGCCGGCTCAGACAGCGCATGGGTGTCTTTGCCCACGTAGCACGGGCCGGTGGTGCCCTGCTGATGACGAACTTCGGCGATCGCCTGAGCGATGGCGAGGATGTGCGCTTCGTTGAAGCTGTGGCGCTGCGCGCTGCCGCGGTGGCCGGAGGTGCCAAACTTCACCGCGTGTGCGGCATTGCCGGCTTCAGGTTGCAGCACATAGTACTGCGACGTCAGCTGGGCTACGTTGATCAGATCGCTTTGGCGGGCGGGCTGCCCGGCACGTGGATTATTCGCCATCGACATATCTCCCTCATCCCTGTCGGTGACCGGGCAATACGTCGCGCACGGCCAGCATGACGGGCTGTTCGCTAAATTAGACGGTACCGCAAACTTTCTCGATCAGTTCCGCCGGGAACTGCATGGCCTGCATGATGTGTTCGATCATGCTGCGTTTGCGGCCGGTATTGGTATTGGTGATCACCCAGTAAGGGGTGCCCGGTACATGCTTCGGCTTGGTATGCGTGCCGTTGGCCAGCAGGGTCTGCTGATCGCCGGCGAAATAGGTGCGGGTACGGCCGGTCAACGCCTCGGTGGCGGCGGCGAAACCGGCGGCATCGAGGGTGTACAGCGTGGACAGCACCAGCATGAAACGGTTGACCGCTTTGTTCTGCTCGGCGTATTCATCCGATAACAGCAGCTCACGCATGGCGCGCACGCGATCGCGCGGACGCTGCGCCGGCGCCGCTTTTTCCAGCTCGACGGACTGCGGGGCACTGGCGGCAGGCAACGCGCGCACCGGCTGCCCGGCGGTGAATTTCAACATGCGGCGTAAAATATCGGACGCGCTTTCACCGATGTGTTGCGTGTGGCTGGCAATATAACGGTAAAGCTCTTCGTCGACTTCAATAGTTTTCATCTTTATCCAATACTGTTTTTTCTACTTAGAACCTGAAGCCAGATCCTGCATTCAAGCCATGGGATTATAAGGTTAAAAGCGCTGGGGCGAACACAACAATGTGCCTCCGGACGGCAAATGCAGACTAATACCTATAGCCGGCACTGCCAAGCCCGCGCCGCGAAAATTCCGCATGATTCATCGTGCGATTCAATCATGATACCCTAATCTGAATCTCTCTCAGTATGAACTTCGCCATGAAATTACATTATCAACTGCTGGCCGCCGAGTCAGACGCGCTGCCGGTGCTGCTGATCCACGGGCTGTTCGGCAATCTGGACAACCTGGGCGTGCTGGCGCGCGATCTGCATAAACAGCACACGGTGATCAAGGTCGATCTGCGCAATCACGGCCTCTCCCCGCGCGCCGACGACATGAACTATCCCGCCATGGCACAGGATCTGCTGGCGCTGCTCGACGAACTGCAGCTGGAGAAAGCGATCGTCATCGGCCATTCGATGGGCGGCAAAGCGGCGATGGCGCTGACCGCCATCGCGCCCGAGCGTGTCGCCAAGCTGATCGTTATCGACGTCGCGCCGGTGGATTACCAGACCCGCCGTCACGACGAGATCTTCGCCGCGCTGAAGGCCGTCAGCGCCGCCGGCATCACCCAGCGCCAGGCGGCCGCCGAGCTGATGCGCGACTACCTGCAGGAAGAAGGCGTGATCCAGTTCCTGCTGAAGTCCTTCCACAACGGCGAATGGCGCTTCAACCTGCCGGTGCTGATCGCACGCTACGAAGACATCACCGGCTGGCAGGAAGTCCCGGCCTGGCCGCACCCGACCCTGTTCATTCGCGGCGGCCTGTCGCCGTACGTGCAGGACAGTTACCGTGCGGACATCGCCCGCCAGTTCCCGCAGGCCCGCGCGCACGTCGTCGCCGGCACCGGCCATTGGGTCCACGCCGAAAAACCGGAAGCGGTGCTGCGCGCCATCCACCGTTTCCTCGACGAAGCCTGAAAAACACGCTTTCCTGGCGAAAAAACGCGCTAAAGATAACGGCTTAGCGCGTTTAGCCCGCAGTTAGGCATTGTCGCCGCTCCATCTGCTGGGGTAATATGGCGCGCTATAATTTTGCCGCCGCGCCAGCGCGTTCACGAACGCCGGTTCGGGGGTGAATTTGGGTTAGGGTTTATTGGCCCGAAGTGTGTTAACCGATGCCTCCGGAAGCGTGTGAGCGCTTTTTGATGCAAACTCCCTTGCAGTACCGCTACCTATGGCAAAAGAACAAACGGATCGCACGACGCTGGATCTGTTCGCAGATGAACGCCGTCCGGGGCGCCCGAAAACCAACCCGCTCTCCCGCGATGAACAGCTTAGAATCAATAAGCGCAATCAGTTACGGCGCGATAAAGTGCGTGGATTGCGGCGCGTAGAGCTGAAAATCAACGCGGATGCGGTGGACGCCCTGAACAAACTGGCGGAACAGCGCAACATCAGCCGCAGCGAACTCATCGAGCAGATGCTGTTGGCGCAACTGGCGGAAGAACAGCCGGAACATTGATCTCTTCGGCCGCACGCGCGGCGCGGCGTTAAGGACAACGCCGGATCGACCACGCTTTTCTTCATTCTCCGGCATCGCATAAATGCGATAAAACCCCGGCGCCACTTTCTGGCATGATACGCATTTACCGGCTAGAGACTGCGCCTGTCGGCGCCCGCCCCGGAGGCGAAAGGCTCTTGCCATGGCATCATTTTAATCGGCGTCAGCGGCGGCAGTGCCGGCGTCGAGTAATGCAATTACTTGAATTTAAAGGTTATACGCGATATGGCTACTGTAGGCATTTTCTTTGGCAGCGACACTGGCAATACCGAAAACATTGCCAAAATGATCCAGAAAATTCTCCAGAAACAGTTTGGCGACGACGTCTCTGAAGTGCATGACATCGCTAAAAGCAGCAAAGAAGACCTGGAAGGGTTCGATATCCTGCTGCTGGGTATCCCGACCTGGTACTACGGTGAAGCACAGTGTGACTGGGATGATTTCTTCCCGACGCTGGAAGAAGTCGACTTCAACGGCAAACTGGTGGCGCTGTTCGGCTGCGGCGACCAGGAAGACTACGCAGAATATTTCTGTGACGCGATGGGCACCATCCGCGACATCATCGAACCGCGCGGCGCGGCCATCGTGGGCCACTGGCCGACCAAGGGCTACCACTTCGAGGCCTCCAAAGGCCTGGCGGACGACGATCACTTCATCGGTTTGGCGATCGACGAAGACCGCCAGCCGGAGCTGACCAACGAGCGCGTGGACGCCTGGGTCAAACAGATCGTCGAAGAGCTGAGCCTGGCCGATATCGTCGGCTAAGCCCCGGCGCTGGCGAAAGGTTGAACAAAGGCCCTGTAAAGTGCATAGTGTGCCCACAGGGCCGTCATCGGCAGCAGGGATTGCTGCGATAGAAGCTACAGATTTGTAACTTCCCACCCCGTCACGGTAGACTGAGATATCGGTTTATCCCATCCATCAAGGCGTTGCATGCAAAACATGCAATAGTGCAATTATATCTTTGTTAACAACCGGCGGTTTCTATTTAGTACAACCGGTTCTATAATGAGACGCATTAACTCTTTGTGCCGACCGATGCCACAGGCGAGTACGCCTCAACTTGATTAGCATAGTAACAGGACTGAATTCGCATGACCGACAACAACATCGCATTGAAGAAGGCCGGCTTAAAAGTCACGCTTCCGCGACTCAAAATCCTGGAAGTACTGCAAAATCCGGAATGCCATCACGTCAGTGCGGAAGATTTGTACAAAAAACTGATTGATATGGGCGAAGAGATCGGGCTGGCAACGGTTTATCGCGTACTGAACCAGTTTGACGATGCGGGCATTGTGACACGTCACAATTTCGAAGGCGGCAAGTCCGTGTTCGAGCTGACCCAACAGCATCACCACGATCACCTGATTTGTCTGGACTGCGGCAAAGTGATCGAATTCAGCGACGAATCCATCGAAGTGCGCCAGCGTGATATCGCCAAGCAGCACGGCATCAAGCTCACCAACCACAGCCTGTACCTGTACGGCCACTGTGAAACCGGTGACTGTCGTGAAGACGAAACGCTGCACGACAAGAAATAAGCCTGACCGGCTATGAAAAACCGCCTCACACCGAGGCGGTTTTTTTATGCCCGCCGTGCAACGGGCAAAAAAATCCCCGGACAAGCCGGGGAAAATCATGTCATGAAATATCACAATTGCAGCGGCACTGCGACTCCACGTACTACTCTCACTTCAACGTCCGCCCCACGCCGACACGCGCGAAGGCAGACGCATTCCCCCTTCGTTTACGGCCTGCCGCCGGGGCAGCAGGCCGTTGCACCGGGCTTAAACCTTCTCGGCGCGGCTGTAGCGTTTACCGTCCGGGCTGACCGAACGCACCTGAACGTCACCGGAAACCGCCGGTTTGGCCTTGGCGTCATAGCGCTGCCACTGCTTGCCGCCGTCGGTGGAATACTCGATGCCCAATCCCGGCAGCGCGATATTCGCCTCCAGCTTGCCGCCCGCTACGCGCGCGCCCGGCACCGGCAGACGGTAAGCGACGCCGCCTTTGTCCAGCTTGGCCAGTTCACGCTGGCCCAGAATATTGGCGAAGCGCAGCCAGTCTTTCTCCAGCGCCTTGGTATCGACAAAGTGGGTTTCCCCGCCTTTGTATTCGCGGCCGGCGCGATAGTCCTGCTCCCAACCGGCGCGGTGCCAGGCGCGTTCCGCCACCGACAGCGCGCGTGGGAAGATCATGTATTCCATCTGCGGATCGGTGCGCTGGGTTTCGCTCCACAGCTGAGCGGACAGCCCGTAGGCACCCGGCCACGGCTTGTCGCTCTTGGCGCTGAAGGGGTTGCCGTCGCGGTCGACCGAGGTTTCCGCGTTCTGCGGCATGTTGTCCGGCGCAAAGCTGAACACCTTGCGCTCGTCGCTGAAGCGGGTGCCCCAGTAGTAACCGCGCTCGTCCGGGTTCACCTCGTAAGGGAAGTCCATATAGACATAGTCCGGGTTGGAAACCACCACTTCATACCCTTTGTTGGCCCAGTCGTTGACGCTATCGAAACCGCCCCAGTACAGGGTATCCCAGAAGTTGACGCCCACGCGCGAGGTGGCGAACGCCTTCGCGCTCTCGGCGTCTTTCAGGCCGTCCTGCCAGGCCTGCATTCTGTCGATGCCGTGCGCCTTCACCAGCTTGCTGACCTCTTGGCCGAAGTAGCTCGGCAGGTGCTCCATGTCGGCCACCTTGCCTTCTTTGATCATCGTCTGGCACACCTGCGACTTGGCCCACGGCTTGTCTTCGTTGCTCTGATCGATGATGCCTTTGCCCGGCTCCGGTTTCGCCTTGTCGGTATAGCCGGCGCCCAGGCGAATGTTTTTCGCTTCGTCGCCGCCGAAGTGCCAGGTCTTGATCGGCTGGCCGGCTTCTTTATGCATCTGGGCGATTTCGCCGATCACCTTGTCGACAAAGCGCTGGGAAGAGTCCAGGCACGGGTTCAGGTAGCTCTGGCGGTTAAAGAACTGCACGGAGGTGGTGTTGGAGGTATCGGTCGGATCCACCAGGCGGAATTCGTTGGCCTCCTGCTCTTTCCCGGCGGCATGCAGCTTTTTATAGCGCGCTTCCATCGAGACCACCGCGGCGCGGGCGTGCGCCGGCATGTCGATCTCCGGGATCACTTCAATCTGGCGCGCCTGGGCATATTTGATGATGTCGATATAGTCCTGACGGCTGAAGAAGCCGCCGTAGACGTCCGGCCCCTGGCCGTACTGCGGCAGCAGGCAGGTGGTTTCGCTCAGATCGTGGCAGCGCTGGCCGCCGACTTCCGTCAGCTCAGGCAAACCGGGGATCTCGATGCGCCAGCCTTCGTCATCGCTCAGGTGGAAGTGGAATTTGTTGAGCTTGTAGGCCGCCATCTGATCCAGCAGGCGCAGCACCGCGTCCTTCTTATGGAAGTTGCGCGCCACGTCGAGGAAAATGCCGCGATACTCGAAGCGCGGCGCATCGCTGGCGTCCAGCGTGGCGATCTTGCCGCTGCCGTCGCTCGGCACTAACGACAGGATCGACTGCAGCCCGTAGAACACCCCGGCCTGATCGAAACCGATCACTCGCGCCTCTTTCTTGCCGATTTTCAACTCATAGGCGCCTGACACCGCCATCGCGCCTTTAAACTTACCCGGCTGAATGTCGGTCTTGATAGGATAGCCGTTGGCCTGAACCGGCACGCCCAGCAGCGCAAAGCGCTGGTTGACGGCGTCCGCCGCCGGCTTGACCAGCGTGCTCAGATCCGGTGCCACGCCGTTACGCAGATCGGCATCCTGCGCGTGCACTTTCACCTGCATCGGCGTCGGCACGATCTGGCCACGCAGCGCGCCGGCAGGCAGCGTCTGCAGATCGGCATTGCTGACAAAGCGCGAAGCCGGCGTCATCAGAATGTTTTTGTCGTCCTTGGTGCGCTTCCACTGGTCGCCGGTGAACGGCGCCACGAACTGATCCAGATTTTCGGTATCGGTATTCGCCAGCATTTTCGGCTTGGCGTCGCCGGACGTGGCATACCAGCGCGGCAGGAAGTCGTTTCTGAACAGCTGCCAGTATTCGGCCACCACTGGAATTTCCACCGCCTTACCGGCCGGGAAACCGCTGAATTTGGCGGTCGGCTCCAGCTTGTACAGATCGCCGGTGAGGTGAGCGATCTTGAACTGGTCGTTGTCCACCCGCAGGGTCTGGCGCGGGCTGTGGAAATAGATGATCCAGTCTTTGCCGTCGATCGCCTGGCCGTCGTTGCTGAGGGTGAACAACACCCGGTTGCAAGAGGCCCAGTCGGCGCCCAGCGCCGCGCAATCCACGCCGTTTTCGCCGGCGCGGTTATCCAGCATTTTTACGTTCAGCTTCAGCTGACTCAGTTGATCCACCAGCTGTTGATCGGCCATGGCGTTTCCCATGCCGCCCAGGAATCCCATCGTTGCTGTCAAAGCGGCTAATGCGCTCAGTTTGAATGCGTTCATGTTCTTGTCCTTCTTAATTATTGTTATCGCGAATTTCTTGCCACAGCTTGCCGCACTTGGCGTCGTAAGCCTGACCGTTGCCGCTGTGAACCGCCATAATGCAGTTCTGATAATCCATCACCCGTACCGTTTCCTGCGCGGCGAACTGCTGGTGCTGCTTCTCTTGTTTCAGCACGTTCAGCACCGCCTTGCAGGGCTGCAGACGCTCCGGTGAACCTTCGGCGGTGTTGATGCAGGCGCTGTAAGCCTGCTTCAATTTGGCGTCTTCCGGCGGCGCGGCGGGTTGCGCGCAGGCGCTCAAGGCCGCGGCGGCCGCCAACATCAGCATGATTTTTTTCATCGTTGAATTCCCTTAACTGCCCCCGGCGGCGAGGCCGGGGAACGCATCAGAAGATGGTGAATGGCGCGATGACCATGAACTTGACGTCTTTCTCGTCCTGGAAGATGTTGCCGTAACCGCCGCCCCAGCTCGGGATGTTGGTGTGGTTGTCATACTGGGTGTAGTGCAGCTTGATCAGCGTGCCCTTGGCGCGCCCTTCCTGGATGGTGTACATCGCGTCCAGGCTCCAGGCGCTCTCTTTCAGGCGCTGGCTTTGATCGTAGATCGGGTTGGTGCTCGGCTTGGCGTCCCAGGCGTAAACGTAGGAGCCGCCGACCGCCATGCCCGGCAGGTTCCAGTTGCTGAGGTCATACATCACGCCGGCGTACACCGCTTTCTCGCCGTTGGCGTTAAAGTCGGAGCGGTTGTCCCACCACACGTCCAGGCGGCCGTTGGATGAGGCGTAGGTTGGGGTCATGCGCTGCAGGAAGAAGCCCTGGTTACCTTCCGCCTTGACCATGGTGCCTTCCAGACGCCAGTTGAACTGCCCGGTGGTGTAACCGAAGGTCAGCGCCTGCAGCCAGGCCAGGCCGTCGTAGATGCTGTTTGGATCGTTCTTGTCGCTGATACGGTCTTCCGCACCGTAGAACTGGTAACTGGTGGTCAGCGGGTTGCCCAGCAGATCGAATTTGTAAGACGCTTTAGTGAAGTATTGATTCACGTATCCCTGCGCCTGGCCGAAGGCGGCTTCCAGCACCAGATCGTTTTTGAAATCGTATTTGGCGCCCAGCGAGTGCAGGTAGGAGACGCGGGTTTTCCTGTCGTTCTGGCGGAAGTCGTCCACCTCGATATGCCACGGCGCCTTGTATTTGTCAGCCCACATGTAGGAGAAGCTCAACGCGCCGGCATCGCCGTAGTCGAACTTGGCGCCGGCTTCGGCCCCCTGATAGGTGCCCGGCATAAAGCTCCAGTGCGGCGCCAGCAGGGTTTGGCCGCTCGGCTGAATATAGCCGGCGCGCGCCCAGACCGGGCCGTATTTGAATTTGGCGGCGGCTTTGTACAGGCTGATGCCGCCCTTGTCACCGGAATAGTCTTCGTCGTAGGTCCGGTTTTTCGAGGAAAACGCGATCTCGTTCGGGTGGCCGCTGGCGCTGGATTCCGCCAGCTCGATGGCGGTGAAGGCACCGACGTCCAGACCGAACATATCCCAGGCGTAGCCCGAAGCGAAATCCAGGCTCAGGTTGGCGGTGGAGTGCGACAGGTTGGTGGTGTATTGGTTGTAATCCTTGCTGTCCGGATTGAGATCTTTACGGTCGCGCTCACGTTGCCAGTAATAGATGCCGCCGGTCAGCGTGGAATCATCGATAAACCCTGCGGCTTTCGCCTCAGGCGCCATGGCAAACCCTGTTCCCAACAGCGCGCCCGCGACTGCGAGCGCCAGCGTTTTACGCTGAGCACCGTGCGTACCCATATTGAAATTCCTCTTTGACTTAACTTAAAAGTTGCAGCCGCCTGTGTTCACCACTGCCCTGCACGACTGCCAATAAAAAACCCGAACGGGTAAAAAATATTGCCGACGAGATGTTATTCCCACAGCACTAATTGCTACAGACAGACTATTTTTCGCGACGCGAATTATCAAATGAAAAATGCGGGAGATTTGTCAAAGTATGACAAGGAGCACATATCAGTGAGATTTTGTTACGCCGGTGATCATGGAAGGTGTCGAATAAAAAATTCAATTAAATCAGAATAAATTGAGATACCAGGTCAACCAGAGACGATTAATGGTTTCAGCCTGACTAAATCCGTCAGTCAGGCGATAAAAATTGAAAGCGCTCTCTAAATGAAATTAATTCGCATCACGAATATATAAGCAAATATTAAGACTAACAAGGCCAATATCAGAAAGCTTATGGGTTAATGCGCCGTGATTAATTAAACGCGCTCCGGTTAAAATCAGAGAGGAATAGATCGCAGGTGAAACCACAGGCAAAAAAAAAGCGCGGCCTAAGCCGCGCTGATTCATTAATTTTCGAGGCGAATAAGATTAGCCCTCGATTTTCGCCCAGGTGTCGCGCAGGCCGACGGTGCGGTTAAACACCAGATGCTCGGCCGACGAATAACGACTGTCGGCGCAGAAGTAACCTTCACGCTCGAACTGATAGGCTTTCTCCGGCTGTGCGGCCGCCAGGCTCGGCTCGACGAAGCCGTGCTTGATCACCAGCGATTCCGGGTTGATGGTGGAGAGAAAATCTTCCGCCGCGCCCGGGTTAGGCACGCTGAACAGGCGATCGTACAGGCGAATTTCCGCCGGCAGCGCGTGCGCCGCGGACACCCAATGGATCACGCCCTTCACCTTGCGGCCGTCGGCAGGATCTTTGCTCAACGTTTCCGCATCGTAGCTGCAGAAGATGGTGACGATCTCGCCCGCTTCGTCCTTCTCGACGCGCTCGGCCTTGATCACGTACGCATTGCGCAGACGCACTTCCTTGCCCAGAACCAAGCGCTTGTACTGCTTGTTGGCTTCTTCGCGGAAGTCGGCGCGATCGATATAGATCTCGCGGCTGAACGGCACATCGCGGCTGCCCATTTCCGGCTTGTTCGGATGGTTAGGCATGGTGACCATTTCCACCGCATCGCCCATGTTCTCGATGACGATTTTCACCGGATCCAGCACCGCCATGGCGCGCGGGGCGTTCTCGTTCAGATCGTCACGGATGCAGGATTCCAGCGCCACCATCTCGACGTTGTTGTCTTGCTTGGTCACGCCGATGCGCAGGCAGAACTCGCGAATCGAGGCGGCGGTATAACCGCGGCGGCGCAGACCGGAGACGGTTGGCATCCGCGGGTCGTCCCAGCCTTCGACGATCTTCTCGGTCACCAGCTGGTTCAGCTTGCGCTTCGACATGATGGCGTATTCGAGGTTGAGGCGCGAAAACTCGTACTGACGCGGGTGGCAAGGAATGGTGATGTTATCCAACACCCAGTCATACAGACGGCGGTTATCCTGGAATTCCAGGGTACACAGCGAATGGGTGATCCCTTCCAGCGCATCGGAAATGCAGTGGGTGAAATCGTACATCGGGTAGATGCACCATTTATTGCCGGTCTGGTGGTGTTCGGCGAACTTGATGCGGTACAGCACCGGATCGCGCATCACGATAAACGGCGAAGCCATATCGATCTTGGCGCGCAGGCAGGCGGCGCCTTCGGTGAACTCGCCGTTGCGCATCTTCTCGAACAGCGCCAGGTTCTCTTCCACGCTGCGATCGCGGTACGGGCTGTCTTTGCCCGGCGCGGTCAGGGTGCCGCGATATTCACGGATCTGCTCCGGCGACAGCTCATCGACGTAGGCCAGCCCCTTGGTGATCAGCTCGACCGCATACTGGTGCAGCTGATCGAAATAGTCTGAGGAGTAACGAACGTTGCCGCTCCACTCAAAGCCCAGCCACTCCACGTCGTGCTTGATTGACTCCACGAACTCGATGTCTTCTTTCACCGGGTTGGTGTCATCGAAACGCAGGTTGCACTGGCCCTGATAGTCCTTGGCGATGCCGAAGTTCAGGCAGATGGACTTGGCGTGGCCGATATGCAGATAGCCGTTAGGCTCCGGCGGGAAGCGGGTATGTACCGACGTGTGTTTCCCCGACGCCAGATCTTCATCGACGATCTGACGGATAAAATTGGTTGGGCGGGCTTCAGCCTCACTCATTTCACTGTTCCTCAATGCAAAGCGCTACACATAACCGCCTATGATCCAACAAGCCACGTCTGGAAACAACCGTTTGTTGCACGAAAAATGCGGCGCGTTGCCCCCTCGGCGCGCAGCGCACCGCCGTGGGGCGAAACGGGATAAAAAAAGCGGGAAGAGATCGCTCTCTTCCCGCCAAATCGGGGCAAACTCCGCCATGATGCGTGGCCGGCCCCCGGTACTACTCAGGTAAAAACGGCCTTACTTTTGGATCTCGTACAGCTTGGTCTGACCGGCGACCACCGAGCCGCTGGCCAGCGCCGCCAGGCCGGCGTAGTCGTCAGCGTTGCTGACCACCACCGGGCTTATCATCGAACGCGCGTTGGCGTTCAGATAATCCAGATCCAGTTCCAGAATCGGTTGACCGGCTTTCACTTCCGCGCCCTCTTCCACCAGGCGTTTGAAGCCCTGGCCTTCCAGCGCGACGGTGTCGATCCCCATGTGCACCACGATCTCGGCGCCCTTGTCGGTTTCCAGGCAGAACGCGTGGTTGGTATTGAAGATTTTCACCACGGTGCCGTCCGCCGGCGCCACGACGATGTTGTCGGTCGGGCGAATCGCCAGCCCGTCGCCTACCGCCTTGCTGGCGAAAGCTTCGTCCGGCACCTGATCGAGCGCCACGACTTCGCCGGTCACCGGCGCCACCAGCGTTTCAAACGCGGCTTTCGGCGCGTTCGGTACCGCCTGCGGTTTGGCTTCCGCGGCAGGGGCCGCCGCCGGTGCCGCCGCAGCCGCTACCGGGCCGGCTGCAATCACGTTGCGCATTGCGCTGGCGATAAGTTCAGCACGGGTGCCGACGATCACTTGCACGCTCTGCTTATTCAGGCGGATAACGCCGGATGCGCCGAGGCGTTTCGCCAAGGCGTCGTTCACCAGCGCGGAGTCTTTCACGTTCAGACGCAGGCGGGTGATGCAGGCATCGATGCCGGTCAGGTTGTCGGAACCGCCGATCGCGCCGACGTAGCGACGGGCCAGCGTGGTGGTTTCGTTTTCGTCTTTACCGGCGTTGCTGTCGACGTTGACGTCATAACCGTCGGTTTCGTCACCGGCAACCGCCAGTTCGCGGCCCGGGGTCATCAGGTTGAATTTCTTGATGGTGAAGCGGAACACCACGTAGTAGATGACGAAGAACACCAGGCCCTGCGGGATCAGCATGTACCAGTGGGTCGCCAGCGGGTTGCGGGACGACAGCACCATATCCACCAGCCCGGCGCTGAAGCCGAAACCGGCGATCCAGTGCATGCTGGCGGCGATGAACACCGAGATACCGGTCAGCACGGCGTGGATCACGTACAGCACCGGTGCCACGAACATGAAGGAGAACTCCAGCGGTTCGGTGATGCCGGTAAAGAAGGCGGCGAACGCGGCCGCCAGCATGATGCCTGCCACTTTGGCTTTGTTTTCAGGACGCGCGCAGTGATAGATGGCCAGCGCTGCACCCGGCAGACCGAACATCATGATCGGGAAGAAGCCCGCCTGATAACGGCCGGTGATGCCAACAACCGCTTTACCGGCTTCGATTGACTGCTGGCCGCCGAGGAAGTTAGGAATATCGTTGATGCCGGCCACGTCGAACCAGAATACCGAGTTCAGCGCGTGGTGCAGGCCGACCGGGATCAGCAAACGGTTGAAGAAGGCGTAAATGCCGGCGCCGACCGAACCCATTTTCTGAATGTGTTCACCGAAGTTCACCAGACCGTTGAAGATCACCGGCCAGATGTACATCAGAATGAAAGCGACCAGGATCATCAGGAAGGAAATGAGGATCGGCACCAGGCGGCGGCCGCTGAAGAACGACAGCGCCTTAGGCAGCTCGACGCCGCTGAAGCGGTTGTACACTTCGGCGGAGATGATACCCACCAGAATACCGACGAACTGGTTCTGGATCTTGCCGAACGCGGCAGGCACCTGATCGAGCGGGATCTTCTGAATCATCGACACGGCGGCCGGTGAACAGAGGGTGGTCAGCACCAGGAAGCCGACGAAGCCGGTCAACGCGGCGGCGCCGTCCTTGTCTTTGGACATGCCGTAGGCCACGCCGATAGCGAACAACACCGACATGTTGTCGATGATAGCGGAGCCGGATTTAATGAAGAAAGCGGCGAGCGCGTTGTCGCCGCCCCAACCAACAGGGTCAATCCAGTACCCAACGCCCATCAAGATGGCGGCGGCGGGCAGCGTGGCGACCGGCACCATCAGCGCCCGTCCCACCTTTTGCAAATAACTAAGAATGTTCACCTTTTCCCCCTATGTTGTCCGCGGACGGACCCTATTAGTAGTTTATTTGGAGCTCTCACTACCTTTTTAGAAACAACGCATGGCACGTATCACTCATGCCGAGTGTAAAAAATTTATTTTGTATCGCAAATTAAAACCTCCCTTTTTGTGATAAATATCACCAAAAAGTAGTCTTTCCCTCCCGGATTGCTGGCCATCACACAAAACTTATTTTATCATTCAAAAAATCAACCGGACGGACGATTCACGCGAGAATCATAAAGCTGGGTTACGCTTAGGACTCCCGCAGGCCCGTACAGTATAGCTTTAGTTTACTTATCCCAAGAGGTGTTAGATGAGACTTATCCCACTGAAAGATACCGCACAAGTCGGCAAATGGGCCGCGCGTCATATCGTTCAACGCATCAACGCATTCAAGCCAACCGCAGAGCGCCCGTTTGTCCTCGGCCTGCCTACCGGCGGCACGCCGCTGGAAGCCTACAAACATCTGATTGCGATGCACAAAGCAGGTGAAGTAAGCTTTAAGCATGTTGTGACTTTCAACATGGACGAGTACGTTGGCCTGCCGCAGGAACACCCGGAAAGCTACCACACCTTCATGTACCGCAACTTCTTTGATCACGTTGATATCCCTCGTGAAAATATCAACCTGCTGAACGGCAACGCCGCGGATGTCGATGCCGAGTGCCGCCAGTACGAAGAGAAGATCAAGTCTTACGGCAAAATTAACCTGTTCATGGGCGGCGTGGGCATCGACGGCCATATCGCGTTCAACGAACCGGCTTCGTCCCTGGCTTCGCGCACCCGCATCAAAACGCTGACCGAAGACACCCGCATCGCCAACTCGCGCTTCTTCGGCGGCGACGTCAGCCTGGTGCCGAAATATGCGCTGACCGTCGGCGTGGGTACGCTGCTGGATGCCGAAGAAGTAATGATCCTGGTGACCGGCCACGCCAAGGCGCAGGCGCTGGAGGCCGCGGTGGAAGGCAACATCAACCACATGTGGACCATCAGCTGCCTGCAGCTACACGCCAAAGCGGTGGTGGTGTGCGACGAGCCGGCCACCATGGAACTGAAAGTCAAAACCGTCAAATATTTCCGCGAGTTAGAAGCGGAAAGCGTGAAAAGTCTTTAATCTTTGCAGGGGGCTACGATGTTCGCTTTAACCCACGGCCGAATCTATACCGGCCACGACGTACTTGATGACCATGCAGTCATTATCGCTGATGGGCTGATCGAGAGAGTCTGCCCGGCGGCTGAATTGCCCGCCGGCATCGAAACGCGCGACCTGGGTGGCGCCATCCTGGCCCCCGGGCTTATCGACGTGCAGCTGAACGGCTGCGGCGGCGTACAGTTCAACGATTCGCTGGAAGCGATTTCGGAAGAAACGCTGGAGATCATGCAGCGCGCCAACGAGAAATCCGGCTGCACCAGCTATCTGCCGACGCTGATCACCAGCAGCGACGAATTCATGAAGCATAGCGTCGAGGTGATGCGCGCCTATCTGAAAAAGCACCAAAACCAGGCGCTGGGCCTGCACCTGGAAGGGCCGTACCTCAGCCCGGTGAAAAAAGGCACCCATAACCCGGCGTTCATTCGCAAGCCAACGCAGGACATGATCGATTACCTGTGCGCCAACGCCGACGTGATCACCAAGGTGACGCTGGCGCCGGAGATGGTTGAGCCGCACGTTATCAAGCAGCTGACCGAGGCCGGCATCGTGGTCTCCGCCGGCCACTCGAACGCCACCTACGATCAGGCGCGCACCGGCTTCGCCGCCGGCATCAGCTTCGCCACCCACCTGTACAACGCCATGCCGTATATCACCGGCCGCGAACCGGGGCTGATGGGAGCGATCTTCGACACGCCGGAGGTCTATACCGGCATCATCGCCGACGGCCATCACGTGGCCTGGGCGAGTATCCGTAACGCCAAACGCCTGAAAGGTGATAAATTGGTATTGGTCACCGACGCGACCGCACCGGCAGGTGCAGATATTGACCAATTTATTTTCGCCGGTAAAACAATATACTATCGGGATGGGCTGTGCGTGGATGAGAACGGCACCCTGAGCGGTTCCGCGCTGACCATGATCGAAGCGGTGCAAAACAGCGTCGAACATATCGGCATCGCGCTGGACGAAGCGCTGCGCATGGCGACGCTGTACCCGGCGCGCGCCATCGGCGTCGAGCACCGTCTGGGCACCATCGAAGCCGGCAAGGTGGCTAACCTGACCGCCTTCACCCGTGATTTTAAAATCACCAAAACGCTCGTTAACGGTAACGAGGTTTAATTCAATGAACAGCGAGTAACATTATTGATGAGCACCGGCGGACAAGCACAAATAGGGAACGTTGACTTAGTCAAACAACTTAACGGCGCGGCAGTTTACCGCCTGATCGACCAGCAGGGCCCGATCTCGCGCATTCAAATTGCCGAACTCAGCCAGCTTGCCCCCGCCAGCGTCACCAAAATTACTCGCCAGCTGCTGGAGCGCGGGCTGATCAAAGAAGTCGATCAGCAAGCCTCCACCGGCGGCCGCCGCGCGATCTCCATCGTGTCGGAAACCCGTCATTTCCATACCGTCGCGGTGCGTCTCGGCCGCCACGACGCCACCATCACCCTGTATGACATGAGCGGCAAATCGCTCGGCGAAGAACACTATCCGCTGCCGGAACGCACCCAGGAAACGCTGGAGAATGCGCTGTTCGCCGCCATCGCCCAATTCATCGAAGCGAATCAGCGCCGCCTGCGCGAGCTGATCGCCATCGCGGTGATCCTGCCCGGCCTGGTGGATCCGGCGCTGGGCGTGGTGCGCTACATGCCGCACATCAGCGTCAGCAACTGGGCGCTGGTGGACAACCTGCAGCAGCGCTTCAACGTCACCAGCTTCGTCGGCCACGACATCCGCAGCCTGGCGCTGGCGGAGCACTACTTCGGTGCCACCCGCGACTGCGAAGACTCGATTCTGGTGCGCCTGCACCGCGGCACCGGCGCCGGCATCATCGTCAACGGGCAGATTTTTCTCGGCAACAACGGCAACGTCGGCGAGATCGGCCATATCCAGATCGATCCGCTCGGCGAACGCTGCCACTGCGGCAACTTCGGCTGCCTGGAAACGGTGGCCGCCAACGCGGCGATCGAACAGCGCGTGCGCCAGCTGCTGAGCCAGGGCTACCCGAGCAAACTGACGCTGGAAGACTGCGGCATCAACGCCATCTGCAAGGCCGCCAACCGCGGCGATCTGCTGGCCAGCGAAGTGATCGAACACGTCGGCCGCTATCTGGGCAAGGCGGTGGCCATCGCCATCAACCTGTTCAATCCGCAGAAGGTGGTGATCGCCGGTGAGATCACCGAAGCGGACAAAGTGCTGCTGCCGGCGATCCAGAGCTGCATCAATACCCAGGTGCTGAAGGACTTCCGCAAGAATCTGCCGGTGGTGACCTCCGAACTCAATCATCGCTCGGCGATCGGCGCTTTCGCCCTGGCCAAACGCGCGATGCTCAACGGCGTGCTCTTGCAGCGATTGCTGGAAAGCTGATCCGCCGCTTCTGGCAGGTGTGTTATCGTCACCCCTTGCCTGCCGTAATCATGAGAAACAGCGACAAATGAAAATCAAAAACGTTATATGCGATATCGACGGCGTGCTGCTGCATGACAATACGCCGGTGCCCGGCGCCGATCTGTTCCTGGCGCGCATCCAGGAACAAGGCATGCCGCTGGTGGTGCTGACCAACTACCCGTCACAGACCGCGCAGGATCTGGCGAACCGCTTCGCCGCCGCCGGGCTGGAAGTGCCGGAGAGCGCGTTCTATACCTCGGCGATGGCCACCGCCGATTTCCTGCGCCGCCAGGAAGGCAAAAAAGCCTACGTGGTCGGCGAAGGCGCGCTGATCCATGAGCTGTACAAAGCCGGTTTCACCATCACCGACATCAACCCGGATTTCGTGATCGTCGGGGAAACCCGCTCTTACAACTGGGACATGATGCACAAGGCCGCCTACTTCGTCAGTAACGGCGCGCGCTTTATCGCCACCAACCCGGATAGCCACGGCCACGGCTTCTCGCCGGCCTGCGGCGCGCTGTGCGCCCCCATCGAGAAGATCACCGGCCGCAAGCCGTTTTACGTCGGCAAGCCCAGCCCGTGGATCATTCGCGCCGCATTGAACAAAATGCAGGCGCACTCGGAAGAGACGGTGATCGTCGGCGACAACCTGCGCACCGACATTCTGGCGGGCTTCCAGGCCGGCCTGGAAACCGTGCTGGTGCTGTCCGGCGTCTCCACGCTGAGCGACATCGAAACCATGCCTTTCCGCCCGAGCTACGTCTACCCTTCCGTTGCCGATATCACTATTTTCTGACGCATTTATGGCGGCTGCCCGGCCGCCATTATTTCCCTCTTCCTGACCGCAGTTTGAATTTAATTCGTTCATGGCCGCAAAAGGTTTCAGCCTGCCCGCGCTAAAAACCCTCATTATAACCTTACGCCCCGCCAATAGCTGATATTGCCGGCAGGCGAAAATCCCTTACCCTAATTAATGAGGCTACCATGAGCACAAATAACATTATTAATGCCGCCGATGACGCAGCCATTATGCCGACTATCGCCAATAAAAAAATCCTGATGGGTTTCTGGCACAACTGGGCCGCCGGCGCCAGTGACGGTTATCAACAAGGCCAGTTCGCCAATATGAACCTGACCGACATTCCCGCCGAATATAACGTGGTGGCCGTCGCCTTTATGAAAGGCCAGGGAATCCCGACCTTCAAGCCTTACAACCTGTCCGACGCCGAGTTCCGCCGCCAGGTGGGCGTGCTGAACAGCCAGGGCCGCGCGGTGCTGATCTCCCTCGGCGGCGCAGACGCGCACATCGAACTGAAAACCGGCGACGAAGACCGGCTGAAAGACGAGATTATTCGCCTGGTGGAAGTCTACGGCTTCGACGGCCTGGATATCGATCTGGAACAGGCGGCGATCGGCGCCGCCAATAATAAAACCGTCTTGCCTGCGGCGCTGAAAAAAGTAAAAGACCATTACGCCGCGCAGGGGAAAAACTTTATTATCAGCATGGCCCCGGAATTCCCTTATCTGCAGGCTAACGGCAGCTATGGCGATTATATTAATGCGTTAGATGGCTATTATGACTTTATCGCGCCGCAATATTATAACCAGGGTGGCGACGGCATCTGGGTTCCCGAGGCCAATAACGGTGCCGGTGCCTGGATTGCCCAAAACAACGACGCCATGAAAGAAGACTTCCTCTATTACCTGACGGAAAGTCTGGTCACCGGCACCCGCGGATTTATCCGAATTCCAGCCAGTAAATTCGTTATCGGCCTGCCGAGCAACAACGATGCCGCCGCCACCGGCTACGTGATCGACAAACAGGCGGTGTATAACGCCTTCTCGCGTCTCGACGCCAAAAACCTGTCGATCAAGGGCCTGATGACCTGGTCAATCAACTGGGACAACGGCAAAAGCAAAGCCGGCGTGGCCTACAGCTGGGAGTTCAAAACCCGCTACGCGCCGCTGATTCAGGGCGGAGTCACCCCGCCGCCGGGAAAGCCTAATGCGCCGACGGCGCTGACGGTCTCCGAGTTGGGCGCCACCTCGCTGAAGCTGAGCTGGGCCGCCGCCACCGGTGCCTTACCGATCGCCAGTTACACCGTTTACCGCAACGGCAACCCGATCGGCCAGACTGCCGGCCTGTCGTTGGCCGACAACGGCCTGGCTCCGGCCACCCAGTACAGCTACTTCGTTACCGCAACCGACAGCCAGGGCAATACCTCGCTGCCGAGCAGCGCGCTGGCGGTCAAAACCGCCAACGACGGCACGCCGCCCGATCCGAGCGCGCCCGAGTGGCAGAACAACCACAGCTACCAAGCCGGCGACGTGGTGAGTTATAAAGGCAAGAAATACACCTGTATTCAGGCGCACACCTCCAACGCCGCCTGGACGCCGGACGCCGCCTTCACCCTGTGGCAGCTCATCGCCTAATCGCTAATCGATTGCCGGTCAAACCGGCCGGCAATCCCGTCATTACGCTAAAAATTGCATAATCGCTAATTTTCCCCGCCGATAACTGAAAATCCGTCAAAAATCGCGCCCAGGCAAACAACTATTTCTCAGCGTATGGCTAAAACGCTTGCATCTCATGCAGCTTTAGGCGCATTTTCATAACCACAGCGCAGCAAAACCGCGTTATCGCTGATGAATCGGCAATGCTGCCCATAACAGTAAAAAACAACATCACAGTCATAAAAGCCCGTTAGGAGAGTTGTATGTGTTCTATTTTCGGTGTGCTCGATCTGAAGTCCGATCCCGTTGAACTGCGTAAGAAAGCGCTGGAGCTGTCGCGCCTGATGCGCCATCGCGGCCCGGATTGGTCCGGCGTTTACGCCAGCGACAAAGCCATTTTGGCCCACGAACGCCTGTCGATCGTCGACGTCAACAACGGCGCTCAACCGCTGTACAACGCTGCGCACACCCACGTTTTGGCGGTCAACGGCGAAATTTACAACCACCAGGCGCTGCGCCAACAGCTGAGCGACCGCTACGCGTTCCAGACCGGTTCCGACTGTGAAGTGATCCTGGCGCTGTATCAGGAGAAAGGCCCGGACTTCCTCGACGATCTGCAAGGCATGTTCGCCTTCGCCCTGTACGACACCGAAAAAGACGCCTACCTGATCGGCCGCGATCATCTGGGCATCATCCCGCTGTACATGGGCCACGACGAGCACGGCAACCTGTACGTCGCCTCGGAAATGAAAGCGCTGGTGCCGGTGTGCCGCACCATCAAGGAATTTCCGGCCGGCAGCTACCTGTGGAGCCAGGACGGTGAGATCCGCGAATACTATCGCCGCGACTGGTTCGATTACGACAGCGTCAAAGACAACGTGACCGACGCCACCGCCCTGCGCACCGCGCTGGAAGAGTCGGTGAAAAGCCACCTGATGTCTGACGTGCCTTACGGCGTGCTGCTGTCGGGCGGGCTGGATTCCTCGGTCATCTCGGCGATCACCAAGAAGTACGCCGCGCGCCGCGTGGAAGATCAGGAACGCAGCGAAGCCTGGTGGCCGCAGCTGCACTCCTTCGCCGTCGGCCTGGAAGGCTCGCCGGATCTGCGCGCCGCGCAGGAGGTGGCCAACCATCTGGGCACCGTGCACCATGAAATCCACTTCACCGTGCAGGAAGGCCTGGACGCCATCCGCGACGTGATTTACCACATCGAAACCTACGACGTCACCACCATCCGCGCCTCGACGCCGATGTACCTGATGTCGCGCAAAATCAAGGCGATGGGCATCAAAATGGTGCTCTCCGGTGAAGGCGCGGACGAAGTGTTCGGCGGCTACCTCTACTTCCATAAGGCGCCGGACGCCCGCGAATTCCACGAAGAGACCGTGCGCAAGCTGCTGGCGCTGCATATGTTCGACTGCGCGCGCGCCAACAAGGCGATGTCCGCCTGGGGCGTCGAAGCCCGCGTACCGTTCCTGGACAAGAAATTCCTCGACGTGGCGATGCGCATCAACCCGAAAGATAAAATGTGCGGCAACGGCAAAATGGAAAAACACATCGTCCGCGAATGTTTCGAGTCCTATTTGCCGGCCAGCGTGGCCTGGCGCCAGAAAGAGCAGTTCTCCGACGGCGTCGGCTACAGCTGGATCGACACGCTAAAAGAGGTCGCTGCGCAGCAAATCAGCGATCAACAGCTCGAAACTGCGCGTTTCCGCTTCCCGTACAACACGCCGACTTCGAAAGAAGGCTACCTGTACCGCGAAATCTTCGAGGAGCTGTTCCCGCTGCCGAGCGCCGCCGAATGCGTGCCGGGCGGCCCGTCTGTTGCCTGCTCGTCCGCCAAGGCCATCGAATGGGACGAATCGTTCAAGAAGATGGACGATCCTTCCGGCCGCGCCGTCGGCGTACACCAGGCCGCCTATAAATAATCGCGCGGCGCTTTCCCTCAGGGCGGGCCTTTTGGCCCGCCTTTTTGTTGCCTTTTCCCCCCGCCAACTGCCTGAATTGCCGATTTTATCGCCATAATGTTCACAACCCAGACAAACGGCGCTTCCGGGCACTTTTTCGGGAAAAAACTTGTTGACGCAAATCGGTCATATACGCATAATGCGCCCCGCAACGCCGATGAAGGCAAAGCAAAAAAAGAGGGCTACGTAGCTCAGCTGGTTAGAGCACATCACTCATAATGATGGGGTCACAGGTTCGAATCCCGTCGTAGCCACCATCTCTTTTTTTTGCATTTGCGGGAGTGGCGAAATTGGTAGACGCACCAGATTTAGGTTCTGGCGCCGCAAGGTGTGCGAGTTCAAGTCTCGCCTCCCGCACCATTTCTCTTCATCGTCGGCGCAGTATGTTGATGGGGTATCGCCAAGCGGTAAGGCACCGGTTTTTGATACCGGCATTCCCTGGTTCGAATCCAGGTACCCCAGCCATATTCTTTCGGGAATGGGGTTTCAACATAAGATTTGTTTGCAGGTGGGGTATCGCCAAGCGGTAAGGCACCGGTTTTTGATACCGGCATTCCCTGGTTCGAATCCAGGTACCCCAGCCATAACAAACTGCTTGCAAATCAAAGAAGTAAAAAGTACCATCGGCTACGTAGCTCAGCTGGTTAGAGCACATCACTCATAATGATGGGGTCACAGGTTCAAATCCCGTCGTAGCCACCATAATTGGGGTGTCGCCAAGCGGTAAGGCTCTGGTTTCTGATACCAGCATACCCAGGTTCGAATCCTGGCACCCCAGCCATATTTAGAAAAGCCCGCTTCGGCGGGCTTTTTGCTTTCCGGCGCTCGGCCAATCCTAACGAGCCCAGCCGCAGCCGAGCCCTGTCGGTTACAATCCCAACGCGTACTTCAACGCATGCTCTTTCAGCTTGCCCGCCCGCTGCGCGGCCATCAGCGCCAGATTGCGCGCCACGTTCAGCGGCGCCAGGTTATTGCTGAAAGCGGTATAGAACAGATCCATGCCGCTCTGCATCAGCAGATTGTCGGTACGGCGGCGGCGCTGATAGCGCAGCAGTACCGCCTCGCTGCTCCAGTCCTCTCCCTGCTCCCGCGCATCGCTTAATACGTTCAGCAAGGCATCCACGTCGCGATACCCCAGATTGACGCCCTGCCCGGCCAGCGGATTGATGGTATGCGCCGCATCACCCAATAGCGCCAGCCCCGGCAACACGTAGCGCTGCGCATGACGCCGCGTCAGCGGGAACGAACCGGCGGCGTGCACCTTGACCGGGCCCAGTCGCGCCGGGAAAGCGGCGGCGATCTCGCGCTCCAGTTGCGCCGGCGGCATCGCCTGCAGCTGGCGAATGCGCTGCGGGCTGTCATACCACACCAGCGACGCCCAACTGTCGTACAGCGGCAGGAAGGCACGCGGCCCGGATGGGAAGAAGCGCTGCCAGGTCACATCCTGCTGCGGCGCGCCGGTATCGACGGTGATCAACATGCACGCCTGACGATACTGCCAGCCGTTGGTGCCGATCGCCGCCAGCTTGCGCACCTGCGAGTTGGCGCCGTCGGCGCCGACAACCAAACGCGTCTGCAGCGTCTCACCGCCGTCCAGCGTAAGTTGCCAGGCATTGTCCGCCCGCTGCAGCGATTGCAGCCTGGCGGGGCACAGCAGCGTCAAATTGGCGCACTGCGCGAACTGCTGCCACAGCGCCAGCTGCAGAATGCGGTTTTCCACCATAAAGCCCAGCTCCGGCAGCCCCAGGGACACCGCGTCGAACGCCACGCGCGACGACGCCCACTCCCAGGTCTCCAGCCGGCGATACGGCGCCGTGCGCATCGCCGTCACGGCCTGCCAGGCGCCGAGCTGTTTCAGCAGCCCCACCGAGGTGCAGCCGATAGCGGAAATGCGCAGATCCGGCGGGCTTTGCGCCTCGAACGCCTGCGGCGCCTGATGTTCCAGCAACGCCACCGACCAGCCCGCCTGCGCCAGCCCCAGGGCCGCCGCCGCGCCGACCATGCCGCCGCCGACCACCACCGCGTCATACCGATTTTGAGATGTCTTCATATTGGCTATGTTTTCTGTGTGAATGCTCGCCATCCCACCCGGTATGGCGTTTTGCGCAGTGTACCGGATTTTCGCTCCGGCTTCAGGTTGCGTGCCATTTTCCCCCGCGCTGGTCACAACGGCGGCAAATGATTACAATACGCGCCCTGCATGTCGCGTAACGCAACTTTCGCTCCGCACTGAGTAATGGCAAGTCAATGACGAAAAAACTACATATCAAAACCTGGGGCTGCCAGATGAATGAGTACGATTCATCGAAAATGGCCGACCTGTTGAACAGCACGCACGGCTTCGAGTGGACCGAAAACGCCGAAGAGGCGGACGTGCTGCTGCTGAACACCTGCTCGATCCGTGAAAAGGCGCAGGAGAAAGTTTTCGCCATGCTGGGGCGCTGGCGCTTGCTGAAAGAAAAGAACCCGTCGGTGATCATCGGCGTCGGCGGTTGCGTGGCCTCGCAAGAAGGTGAACTGATCCGCAGCCGCGCGCCCTGCGTTGACGTGGTATTCGGCCCGCAGACCCTGCACCGCCTGCCGGAAATGATCAATCACGTTCAGGGCACCCGCAGCCCGGTGGTCGACATCAGCTTCCCGGAGATCGAAAAGTTCGACCGTCTGCCGGAACCGCGCGCCGAAGGCCCGACCGCATTCGTGTCGATCATGGAAGGCTGCAACAAATACTGCACCTTCTGCGTGGTGCCTTACACCCGCGGCGAGGAAGTGAGCCGCCCGAGCGACGACGTGCTGTTCGAAATCGCCCAACTGGCGGCGCAGGGCGTACGTGAGGTCAACCTGCTCGGCCAAAACGTCAACGCTTACCGCGGCGCCACGCATGACGGCGATATCTGCTCGTTCGCCGAACTGCTGCGCCTGGTGGCGGCCATCGACGGCATCGATCGCATTCGCTTCACCACCAGCCACCCGATCGAGTTCACCGATGACATCATCGCGGTGTATGAAGACACGCCGGAGCTGGTCAGCTTCCTGCATCTGCCGGTGCAGAGCGGTTCGGATCGCATCCTGACCATGATGAAACGCGCGCACACCGCGCTGGAGTACAAGGCGATTATCCGCAAGCTGCGCAAGGCGCGGCCGGCCATCCAGCTCAGCTCCGATTTCATCGTCGGTTTCCCGGGCGAAAGCCAGGCCGACTTCGAACAGACCATGAACCTGATCGCCGACGTCAATTTCGACGTCAGCTTCAGCTTCATCTATTCGTCGCGCCCGGGCACCCCGGCGGCGGACATGGTCGACGACGTCAGCGAAGAAGAGAAAAAACAGCGGCTGTATATTCTGCAGGACCGCATCAACCAGCAGGCGCTGCAGTTCAGCCGCCGCATGCTCGGCACCGTCCAGCGCATTCTGGTGGAGGGCACCTCGCGCAAAAGCGTGATGGAGCTGGCCGGGCGCACGGAGTGCAACCGTGTGGTAAACTTCGAGGGCACGCCCGACATGATCGGCCAGTTCGTCGACGTGGAAATTACCGAGGTGCTGACCAACACCCTGCGTGGCGCAGTGGTGCGCACCGAACAGCAGATGGATCTGCGCGTACATGAATCCCCGCAGTCGGTGATCGCCCGTACCCGCAAAGAAAACGCGCTGGGCGTCGGCATTTACCAGCCCTGACGCCGCGGCGGCCGCCTTATCGCCGCCCATTCGCGCTACTCCTTACCGTTTCTCCGCCGGGCGTCCGCGCCCGGTGATTTGCTTTTTTATTTTTTTATTGTTGAAGAGGCGACATAACATGCAACTCCCACACTGCCCGAAGTGCAACTCCGAATACACCTACCAGGACAATGCCCTGTTCATCTGCCCTGAGTGCGCCCACGAGTGGAGCGACAGCGCCCCGGCGGAAGATCAGGACACGCTGATCGTCAAAGACGCCAACGGCAACCTGCTGGCGGACGGCGACGCGGTCACCGTCATCAAAGACCTGAAGGTCAAAGGCAGCTCCTCGATGCTCAAGATCGGCACCAAGGTGAAAAACATTCGCCTGGTCGAAGGCGATCACAACATCGACTGCAAAATCGATGGCTTCGGCCCGATGAAGCTGAAATCCGAGTTCGTGAAAAAGAACTGATTCCCAGCGGCCTTGTTCTGTGATGACGCGGCGGGCTTTGCGCCCCGCCGCGTTTTTTCCTTTTCTTCCCTTGAATTTCGCCGACGGCGCACAGATAGATCAGCGGTAAACTTGCGCCGTTGCGGCGCACCATGAATAATTCAAGAAAGAGAGTATTCAGGCTCGCCCTGAACGCGCGCGTCCCGGACGCGCTATGTGACATCAACCAGGCCCGATGTGACCTAGAGGAATAGTTTGAACGTCGCAACACAAGAAATTTTGTTAGAGCCCGCAGACAACAAGCGTTTGCTCAGCCTGTGCGGCCCGTTTGATGACAACATCAAACAACTCGAGCGCCGATTGGGCATCGAAATCAATCGCCGCGACAACCGTTTCAAGCTGGTCGGCAAAAACCTGTGCGTGGCCGCCGCCGCCGATATCCTGCGCCATCTGTACGTGGATACCGCGCCGATTCGCGGCGTGATCCCGGATATCGATCCGGAGCAAATCCATCTGGCCATCAAAGAGAGCCGGGTGCTGGAACAGGTAGCCGACAGCGTGCCGGATTACGGCAAGGCGGTCACCATCAAAACCAAGCGCGGCATGGTGAAACCGCGCACGCCCAACCAGGCGCAGTACATCGCCAACATTCTCGATCACGACATCACCTTCGGCATCGGCCCGGCGGGCACCGGCAAGACCTACCTGGCGGTCGCCGCCGCGGTAGATGCGCTGGAGCGCCAGGAAATTCGCCGCATTCTGCTGACCCGCCCCGCGGTCGAAGCCGGCGAAAAGCTGGGCTTCCTGCCGGGCGATCTGAGCCAGAAGGTCGATCCCTATCTGCGCCCGCTGTACGACGCCCTGTTCGAAATGCTGGGCTTCGAGCGCGTGGAGAAGCTCATCGAGCGCAACGTGATCGAAGTCGCGCCGCTGGCCTATATGCGCGGCCGCACGCTGAACGACGCCTTTATCATTCTGGATGAGAGCCAGAACACCACCATCGAACAGATGAAGATGTTCCTGACGCGCATCGGCTTCAACTCGAAGGCGGTCATCACCGGCGACGTCACCCAGATCGACCTGCCGCGCAACCAGAAATCCGGCCTGCGCCACGCGGTGGAAGTGCTGTCGGACGTGGAAGAACTGAGCTTCAACTTCTTCCACAGCGAAGACGTGGTGCGCCACCCGGTGGTGGCCCGCGTGGTCATCGCCTATGAGGCCTGGGAAGCGGCCGAACAGAAACGCAAAGACGCGATTGCCGAACAACGTAAGCGCGAGGCGCTCGCCGCCTCCGAGCAGGAGACACCATGAGCCAGGTGATTTTGGATCTGCAGATTGCCTGTGAAAGCGGCGACGGCCTGCCGGATGAGGCCACCTTCCAGCGCTGGCTGGAAGGCGTGCTGCCGCAATTTCAGGAAGAGGCCGAGGTGACCGTGCGTCTGGTTGACGAAGCGGAAAGCCACGAGCTGAACCTGACCTACCGCGGCAAAGACAAGCCGACCAACGTGCTCTCTTTCCCGTTCGAGGCCCCGCCGGGCATCGAGCTGCCGCTGCTCGGCGATCTGATCATCTGCCGCCAGGTGGTTGAACAGGAAGCGATTGAGCAAGGCAAGGCGCTGGAGGCCCACTGGGCGCATATGGTTGTCCACGGCAGTCTTCATCTGCTAGGGTATGACCACATCGAAGACGATGAAGCCGAAGAAATGGAGTCTTTGGAAACCGAAATCATGCACGGACTGGGCTATCCTGATCCGTACCTGGCGGAAAAAGACCCCGTCTGACGTCAGCCGTTTACCCTACAGCCCCCTGCGGGGCTGTCGCTGACGCCCCTTAACTCTGACATGAGTGACAGTAACGAAAACGCCATGAGCGACGACCATTCACAAAGCAATGACAGCCCCAGTCCCAAGAAGGGGTTCTTTACTCTTATCCTTAACCAGCTGTTCCACGGCGAGCCCAAAAACCGTGGCGATCTGGTCGAGCTGATCCGTGATTCCGAACAAAACGACCTGATCGATCCCGATACCCGCGACATGCTGGAAGGCGTGATGGATATCGCCGAGCAGCGCGTGCGCGACATCATGATCCCCCGCTCCCAGATGGTGACGCTCAAGCGCAACCAGACGCTGGAAGAGTGCCTGGACGTGATTATCGACTCCGCCCACTCGCGCTTCCCGGTGATCAGCGAAGACAAAGATCACATCGAAGGCATTCTGATGGCCAAGGATCTGCTGCCGTTCATGCGCGCAGACTCCGAGCCGTTCAGCATCGACAAGGTGCTGCGCACCGCGGTGGTGGTGCCGGAAAGCAAGCGCGTCGACCGGATGCTGAAAGAGTTCCGCTCCCAGCGCTATCACATGGCGATTGTCATTGACGAATTCGGCGGCGTGTCCGGCCTGGTCACCATCGAAGACATTCTGGAACTGATCGTCGGCGAGATCGAAGACGAATACGACGACGAAGACGATCTGGATATCCGCCAGCTCAGCCGCCACATGTACACCGTGCGCGCGCTGGCCCCGATCGAAGACTTCAACGAAGCCTTCGGCACCCATTTCAGCGACGACGAGGTCGATACCATCGGCGGTCTGGTGATGCAGGCCTTCGGCCACCTGCCGGCGCGCGGGGAAACCATTGAAATCGAAGGTTACCTATTTAAAGTTGCCATGGCCGACAGTCGACGTATTATCCAGGTTCATGTAAAAATTCCGGACGATTCTCCACCACCGAAACTGGAAGATTAAATCCAACATGGCTAAAGCCTCATTACTTGAACGCCAGCGGGTTCGCGCCCTGCTGGCGCTGTTGTCAGGTGCCGGCGGGACGCTGGCGTTCTCACCCTACGACTTCTGGCCCGCGGCCATCGTCTCCCTGTTCGGCCTGCTGGCCGTCACCCTCAATCGCACCGCCAAACAGTCCGCCCTGCTCGGCTTTGTCTGGGGCTTCGGGCTGTTCGGCAGCGGCATCAACTGGGTGTATGTCAGCATCGCCGATTTCGGCGGCATGCCTTTCGCCGTCAACGTCTTCCTGGTGGTGCTGCTCGCCGCTTACCTGTCGCTGTATACCGGGCTGTTCGCCGGGCTGTTGACGCGCCTGTGCCCGGCCACCCGCTGGTGGCGGCTGGCCATCGCCGCGCCGGCGCTGTGGCAGGTGACCGAATTCCTGCGCGGCTGGGTGCTGACCGGCTTCCCCTGGCTGCAGTTCGGCTACAGCCAGATCAACGGCCCGCTGAAGGGCATCGCGCCGCTGCTGGGCGTCGACGCCATCACCTTTGTGCTGATGGCCATCGCCGGTCTGCTGGTGTACGCCGTCAATCAGCGCCGCCTGTCGGCTGCGGTCATCGCCGCCGCGCTGCTGCTGTTGCCGTGGCCGCTGCGCCAGCTGCAGTGGTTTACCCCGCAGCCGGAGAAAGCGGTGAACGTCGCCATGGTGCAAGGCAACATCGCCCAGTCGATGAAATGGGATCCGAAAGCGCTGGTCAGCACGCTGCAAACCTATCTGGACGAAACCCGTCCGTACGTGGGCAAGGCGCCGATCGTCATCTGGCCGGAGTCCGCCATCCCGGATTATGAAGCCAACCAGAACGGCTTCCTGACCATGATGGACGACCTGATGCGGGCGAAGAACAGCAGCCTGATAACCGGCATCGTCGACGTGCGCGCCACGCCACAGGGCCAGCAGATCTACAACAGCGCCATCGTACTCGGCGAGCCGACGCCGTACAGCTACCCGGACAAGAATCGCTACAACAAGCACCACCTGGTGCCGTTCGGCGAATTCGTGCCGCTGGAGACGCTGCTGCGGCCGCTGGCGCCGTTCTTCGATCTGCCGATGTCTTCCTTCAGCCGCGGCGACTATGTGCAGCCGCAGCTCAGCGTGCGCGGGTACAACCTGACGGCGGCCATCTGCTACGAAATCGTGCTGGGCCAGCAGGTGCGCGATAACTTCCGCCCGGACACCAACTTCCTGCTGACCATCTCCAACGATGCCTGGTTCGGCCACTCCATCGGCCCGTGGCAACACTTCCAGATGGCGCGCATGCGGGCGCTGGAGCTCGGCCGGCCGCTGCTGCGCAGCACCAATAACGGCGTCACCGCCGCGGTGGACGCGAACGGCGAGGTGATCGCCGAAATCCCGCAGTTCACCCGTCAGGTGCTCGAAGTGAAGGTCACGCCGACCACCGGCGTCACGCCTTATGCGCGCTTCGGCGCCACGCCGCTGTGGGTGATTACCCTGCTGCTGGGCGGCTGGGCGCTGATGTTGGGCCTGCGCCGCAAATAATCCTCTCCGTCGGGGCGCGCCCGCCGCGCCCCACTTTCCCGTCAATATCCCCACCTCAGTCAGAAAATGCCGTTAAATCAACGCGGCTGGCACACTCCTTGCTTTTATCTATGGCGACCTCGCGCGCCGGTTTACTTTTGCTGACGTTTTGTCGCACCTGCGCACATTTTGAGTGCATCAAGCGCACCGCACGAGTGCGTCAGCGTTTTGTTGCATTGATTTGGTGCGCGCGGCGTCTCAAAAAATGAAACATTTTAGTTTCAAGATATTCACAATCGGTTATTTTTTAACGGCTATCCGTTCTAAGACTATCTTTATAACTTGAGCAATAAATAGTCGGTTTAACCTGACGCTCTTTAGTCAGAGCCACCACAACAGCAAAGGAGTTGGACCATGCAAATGCGTAAATTGGCGTTATCGTTACTGCTGCTCGGTATGGCAGGTAGCGTGGCGCATGCGGAAGACCTGACCGGTACGCTGAAGAAAATCAAAGACAATGGCGTGATCGTTGTCGGCCACCGCGAATCGTCAGTGCCGTTCTCCTACTACGACAACCAACAAAAAGTTGTGGGCTACTCTCAGGACTACTCCAACCAAATAGTTGAAGCCGTTAAGAAAAAGCTGAATGCACCGAATCTGCAGGTGAAAATGCTGCCGATTACCTCGCAGAACCGCATCCCGCTGCTGCAAAACGGCACCTATGATTTCGAGTGCGGCTCCACCACCAATAACCTCGAGCGCCAGAAACAGGCCGCCTTCTCCGACACCATTTTCGTGGTCGGCACCCGCTTGCTGGTGAAAAAAGGCTCCGACATCAAAGACTTTAAAGACCTGGCAGGCAAACCGGTGGTGGTCACCTCCGGCACCACCTCCGAAGTGCTGCTGAACAAGCTGAACGACAGCGGCAAGATGAACATGCGCATCATCAGCGCCAAAGATCACGGCGATTCCTTCCGCACTCTGGAAAGCGGCCGCGCCGTAGCCTTCATGATGGATGACGCCCTGCTGGCAGGCGAGCGCGCCAAGGCCAAGAAACCGGATCAGTGGGAAATCATCGGCACGCCGCAGTCGAAAGAGGCCTACGGCTGCATGCTGCGTAAAGACGACCCTGAGTTCAAAAAACTGGTCGATGACACCATCGCCCAGGCGCAAACTTCCGGTGAGGCGGCCAAGTGGTTTGACAAATGGTTCAAACAGCCTATCCCACCAAAACAGCTCAACATGAACTTCGAACTGTCGGACGACATGAAGCAACTGTTCAAAGAGCCTAACGACAAAGCGTTGAACTAAATAGAACAAAAGCCGGGGCGGCCGCCAGGCCAAACCGGCCCAGTTGATGACTGGGACAGACAGGAATGAGGGGGGCCGTTCCCCTCCCTCATTTTCCCCAAGGCGCGCCACCGACATCCGTACACAACAAGCCAGCCAGACTGGCCGCGCGGCGATCGGCGCTCATCAAGTCATCAATCTTCGGCGCCCTGCGCCCGTTTATCGGAGTTTGTTATGTCAATAGATTGGAACTGGGGTATCTTCCTGCAGCAGGCCCCGTTTGGGAACACCACTTACCTCGGCTGGATCTGGTCCGGCTTTCAGGTCACGGTGGCCCTCTCCGTCTGTGCATGGATTATCGCTTTCTTCGTCGGTTCGCTGTTCGGTATCTTGCGTACCGTGCCCAACCGCTTTCTTTCCACTCTCGGCACCTGTTACGTCGAGCTGTTCCGCAACGTGCCGCTGATCGTGCAATTCTTTACCTGGTATCTGGTGATCCCCGAGCTGCTGCCGGTCAATATCGGCACCTGGTTCAAGACCGAGCTGGATCCCAACGTGCAGTTCTTCGTCTCTTCCATGCTTTGTCTGGGGCTGTTTACCGCCGCCCGCGTTTGCGAGCAGGTGCGCGCCGCCATTCAATCCCTGCCGCGCGGCCAGAAAGCCGCCGGGCTGGCGATGGGCCTGACGCTGCCGCAAACCTACCGCTACGTGCTGTTGCCGAACGCCTACCGGGTGATCGTGCCGCCGATGACCTCGGAGATGCTCAACCTGGTCAAAAACTCCGCCATCGCCTCCACCATCGGGCTGGTGGACATGGCCGCGCAGGCCGGCAAGCTGTTGGATTACTCCGCACACGCCTATGAATCCTTTACCGCCATCACGCTGGCTTATATCGGCATCAACGCCGTTATCATGCTGTTTATGCGTCTGGTCGAAAAGAAAGTGCAGTTGCCTGGCAACCTGGGGAGTAAATAATGTACGAATTTGACTGGGCGTCGATCGTCCCAAGCTTCCCTTATCTGCTGCAGGGCATGGTGATCACGCTGAAGATCACCGTGACCGCCGTCGTGGTCGGCATCCTGTGGGGCACCGTGCTGGCGGTGATGCGCCTGTCGCCGTTCAAACCGATCAGCTGGTTCGCCACCCTGTACGTCAACCTGTTCCGTTCGGTGCCGCTGGTGATGGTGCTGCTGTGGTTCTATCTGGTGGTTCCAAGCTTATTACAACAGGTTCTAGGGCTGTCGCCGAAAACCGATATTCGCCTGATCTCGGCTATGGTAGCCTTTTCCCTGTTTGAAGCAGCTTATTATTCGGAAATCATCCGCGCCGGCATTATCAGCATCTCGCGCGGCCAATCTTCCGCCGCGCTGGCGCTGGGCATGACCCACTGGCAATCCATGCGGCTGGTGATCCTGCCGCAGGCGTTCCGCGCCATGGTGCCGCTGCTGCTGACCCAGGGCATCGTGCTGTTCCAGGATACCTCGCTGGTTTACGTACTGAGCCTGGCCGACTTCTTCCGCACCGCGTCGACCATCGGCGAACGCGACGGCACCCAGGTTGAAATGATCCTGTTCGCCGGCTTTGTCTATTTTGTTATCAGCCTCGCCGCCTCGGCGCTGGTAAGCTATTTGAAGAAAAGGACTGTTTGATGATATCCCTGAAAAATGTTTCCAAGTGGTACGGTCACTTTCAAGTGTTGACCGATTGCACCACCGAAGTGAAAAAAGGCGAAGTGGTCGTCGTCTGCGGTCCTTCAGGTTCCGGCAAGTCCACCCTGATCAAAACCGTCAACGGCCTGGAGCCGATCCAGCAGGGAAGCATCCTGGTGAACGGCACGCCGGTTAACGACAAGAAAACCAACCTGGCGCAGCTGCGCGCCAAGGTCGGCATGGTGTTCCAACACTTTGAACTGTTCCCGCACCTGTCCATCATCGACAACCTGACGCTGGCGCAGGTAAAAGTGCTCAAGCGCGATAAGACCGCCTCGCGCGAGAAGGGCCTGAAGCTGCTGGAGCGCGTCGGCCTCACCGCCCATGCCAACAAATTCCCCGGTCAATTGTCCGGCGGCCAGCAGCAGCGCGTCGCCATCGCCCGCGCGCTGTGCATGGATCCGATCGCCATGCTGTTCGATGAGCCGACCTCGGCGCTCGATCCGGAAATGATCAACGAAGTGCTGGACGTGATGGTCGAACTGGCGAACGAAGGCATGACCATGATGGTGGTGACCCACGAAATGGGCTTCGCCCGCAAGGTGGCGAATCGCGTGATCTTTATGGACGAAGGCAAAATCGTCGAAGACCGCAACAAAGACGATTTCTTCAACAACCCTGAATCCGATCGCGCCAAGGACTTCCTGGCCAAGATCCTGCACTGATCGCGCAGTCCCCTAAACCCAAGCGCCCCAAGGGGCGCTAGTTTTTCGGCGCCCATGCGCCTGAATGCCCCTCATTGCCGCCTCAACAAAGTTAGGATTTATCTTAAACCCCCCGTCGCGATGACCGTAAACAACGCGCGATCCTGCAGGCTGTCCTACCTTTGATGATTAACTCACCCACCAGAGAGGCTGGCATGATTCAACTGGTACAAGCGGAGTACAACATCAAATCCGGTTATCCGATTGTTCGACGCACGTTGGAAGACAAGAAGAAACTGATTGAAAAACCGGGTTACGGGCCTGAGTCCTGTTGCGCCACCATCGAATACCAGCTGCGCGGCAGCACTCGCTATGCCTTTGGCAATAGCCAGATGAAAATGGAGATGCCGCCGGATATCTACACCCATAACTGGGTCAAGCTTCATGCCGAAATGGCCGCGCTGGTTGCGGCGATAAGACGTATCGAACGCTTTGACGCCGATAAGGAGCAGGTGCCGATCACCAACGTGTATATCGAGCTGCGCCCCTGCGAGGCCAACTGCATGCAGGCACTGCAAAATATCTTGCCCGACGGCACTACCGTCTATTACTCCTTCTTGCACCCAACCGAGGTGGAAGAATGGAAACGCAGCGCTCATGAACTCTGCGGTGTCTGAACGCCTTATCCTGTCGCGCTAACGCCCGGCACTAAAAGCGCTTGTTTCTCCCCGGTTTTGATCCGATGCTCGCTGGATAACAAACAGAGGAGAAAGAACATGCCCCGCCCTATTATCATCGATTGCGATCCCGGCCTCGACGACGCCATCGCGCTGGCCATGGCGCTGCGTTCGCCGGAGCTGGACGTCAAAGCCATCACCACCTCCGCCGGCAACCAGACGCCGGAGAAAACCCTGCGTAACGCGCTGGGCCTGTTGACCCTGATGGGGCGCGAGGACATACCGGTCGCCGCCGGCGCCGGCGGCCCGCTGATGCGCGAGCTGGTGATCGCCGACTATGTCCACGGCAAAACCGGCATGGGCAACACCCACCTGCCGACGCCGACCCTCAAACCCGATCCCCGCGGCGCCGTCGAGCTGATCGCCGGCCTGCTGCGCGCCAGCCCGCAGCCGATAACCCTGGTGGTGACCGGCCCGATGACCAACATCGCCCTGCTGCTGGCCCAGCATGCCGAGCTGAAAAGCCGCATCGAGCGCATCGTATTCATGGGCGGCGGCATGAACGCCGGCAATACCACGCCGGTCGTGGAGTTCAACATCTTCGTCGATCCCGAAGCCGCCGAAATGGTGCTGAAATCCGGCGTGCCGCTGACCATGGCCGGGCTGAACGTCACCCATCAGGCGCTGGTGTTGCCGCAGGATATCGAGCGCATTCGTCAGATAGCCAATCCGGTCGCGCAGGCGGTCGCGGAGATGCTCGATTTTTACCTGCCGCTGTATCTCAGCCACCCGCGCGGCCTGCCCGGCGCGGCGATGCACGATCCCTGCACCATCGCCTGGCTGCTGGCGCCGCAGCTGTTTACCGGCGTAGAGCGCTGGGTGGGGGTGGAAACCAAGGGGGAATACACCGCCGGCATGACGGTGGTGGACTATTTCCAGCAAACCGGCAACGCGGCCAACGTGGAAGTGCTGACCGGCATCAACCGCGAAGGCTTTATCGATCTGCTGGCCGAGCGCGTAGCGCGTTATTGATCCCATCGGGGCGCATTCACGCCCCTAGTTCAATTTTTTTGATTTAACTCAGCGAATTTTTGCGCTATCACTGTTCCTGTCTTGCCTCTACCATGCGTTTACACCGACTGACATCGTCACCGATTAGACTTCGCCTGGAGATAAGCCAATGAGCCGCGTACTGGTCCTGAAATCAAGTATTCTGGGTGAATATTCCCAGTCTGGAAAATTAGTCGATTTTTTTGTTGAACAATGGCGTGAAACTCACCCTGAAGACAGGTTCACCGTGCGCGATTTGGCCAACCCGACGCTGCCGGAGCTGGATGGTGAAGTGATGGCCGGTTTTACCGCCGGCGATAAACCGCTGACGCCGCACCAGCAAAGCACCCTGGCGCTGTCCGATGAGCTGATTGCCGAGCTGAAGTCGCACGACACGCTGATCATCAGCGCCCCGATGTACAACTTCAACATCCCGACGCAGCTGAAGATCTACTTCGATCTGATTGCCCGCGCCGGTCAGACGTTCCGCTATACCTCCGCCGGCGCCGAAGGGCTGGTGACAGGCAAGAAAGCGATCGTCATCTCCAGCCGCGGCGGCATCCACGCCGACACGCCGACGGATCTGATCACGCCGTACGTGAAGCTATTCCTGGGCTTTATCGGCATCACCGACGTTGAATTCGTGCTGGCGGAAGGCTTCGCCTACGGCCCGGAAGCGGCGGAGAAAGCCGCCCAGGACAGCCGCATCGCGGTCGCGCAGAAAATCCCGGCCGGCGTCGCCGTACCGGCCAGCGCACCGGCGCAGGCGCAAGCCGCCCCGGCTACCGTCAGCGGCGGTTTCCTCAGCAACCTGCTGAAGAAACTGTTCCGCTAAACGCCGGCCTTAGCGTTCCCCGCCCTGCTGGGGAACGCCATCAAGGTTCAAACGGCCGCCGCTGGAACTGGTCGTGGCCGCATTTCGGGCACAGCGGCAGCACCTCCGGCGTGTAGAACGCCAGGTGGTAGTGACACTGCTCGCACACCAGATTGCCCAGCCCCACCACTTCACCGCTGTGGTAAACGCCGTGGTGGCTGACATCCTTGAACACCTCGCGCCACTCCAGCTGGGTTTTGTCGGTGATATCCGCCAGTTCCTGCCACAGGCTCTCTTTGATCACCCGCATAAACACGCTGTCGGTAAACTCGTCCCGGCTCTCCTGATAGCTGCGGGCGAACTCTTCCAGATCGCGCCGCACCGCCTGCGTCACCTGCCGCACCTCATCGCGGGTCAGATCCTCGGCCTCGTTCAACCGCCGCTCCGCGCTGGCCACCAGTTCGTCGATATCGCGTTCACCGTTTTTCAGGCGTTCGGTCAGCGATGCCACCAATTCGCGGTAATACTGAGCAACCTTGTTCATAGACTCTCCTCGATAAACGCTGCGCCGGACTTGGCTGTAGGGATACCCCTAAGCTACTTGTTCTTATTTTAGCCGTAAATGACTGATGTCACTTGGCAAGACGCGGGATCCGCAGGTTGTGAGCCGCGTCATGACGACGCTTTTTTTAAATGCGCCGAGTCAGGCGCTTGGAGTTGTTGCCGGGAGGTCTTATCAGCTATGCTATGCGGATCTACGAATACTAAATGTTCATTGCGTTGCCTCTGACCGGGGCAACGGTTTACACCTACAGGACCACCGGCCGCCATGCAAGAGCAATACCGTCCAGAAGACATAGAATCGAACGTACAGCTTCACTGGCAAGAGAAGCAGACTTTCAAAGTTACCGAAGACGACAGCAAGGAAAAGTACTACTGCCTATCCATGCTGCCTTACCCGTCCGGCCGACTGCACATGGGCCACGTTCGTAACTACACTATCGGCGACGTGATCTCGCGCTATCAGCGCATGCTGGGCAAAAACGTGCTGCAGCCGATCGGCTGGGATGCGTTCGGCCTGCCGGCGGAAGGCGCGGCGGTGAAAAACAACACCGCACCGGCCCCGTGGACCTATGACAACATCGAATACATGAAGAACCAGTTGAAACTGCTGGGCTTCGGCTACGACTGGGATCGCGAAATCGCCACCTGCCAGCCGGAATACTACCGCTGGGAACAGTGGTTCTTCACCAAGCTGTATGAAAAAGGCCTGGTCTACAAAAAGACCTCGGCGGTGAACTGGTGCCCGCACGATCTGACCGTGCTGGCCAACGAACAGGTTATCGACGGCTGCTGCTGGCGCTGCGACACCAAGGTCGAGCGTAAAGAGATCCCGCAGTGGTTCATCAAAATCACCGCCTACGCCGATCAGCTGCTGAACGATCTGGACACGCTTGAAAGCTGGCCGGAGCAGGTGAAAACCATGCAGCGTAACTGGATTGGCCGCTCCGAAGGCGTGGAAATCACCTTCGACGTGGCGGACAGCGAAGAGAAGCTGACGGTTTACACCACCCGTCCCGACACCTTCATGGGCGCCACCTACGTGGCGGTCGCCGCGGGCCACCCGCTGGCGCAACAGGGCGCGCGCTACAACCCGGCGCTGACCGACTTCATCGACGAATGCCGCAACACCAAAGTTGCCGAAGCCGAAATGGCGACGATGGAGAAGAAAGGCATGCCGACCGGCCTGTTCGTTGTCCATCCGCTGAGCGGCGAGAAGCTGCCGGTGTGGGTCGCCAACTTCGTGCTGATGGAATACGGCACCGGCGCCGTGATGGCGGTACCGGCGCACGACCAGCGCGACTGGGAATTCGCCACCAAATACGATTTGCCGATCAAACCGGTGATCCTGAACCTCGACGGCAGCCAGCCTGACGTGAGCGCCGAAGCGATGACCGACAAAGGCGCGCTGTTCAACTCCGGCGAGTTCGACGGCCTGGACAATGAAGCGGGCTTCAACGCCATCGCCGACAAACTGGTCGCCAAGGGCGTAGGCCAGCGCAAGGTCAACTACCGTCTGCGCGACTGGGGCGTTTCCCGTCAGCGTTACTGGGGCGCGCCAATCCCGATGGTGACGCTGGAAGACGGCACCGTGATGCCGACGCCGGAAGACCAGTTGCCGGTGATCCTGCCGGAAGACGTGGTCATGGACGGCATCACCAGCCCGATCAAGGCCGATCCTGAGTGGGCGAAGACCACCGTCGACGGCCAGCCGGCGCTGCGTGAAACCGATACTTTCGACACCTTTATGGAGTCTTCCTGGTACTACGCGCGCTACACCTGCCCGCAGTATGACCAAGGCATGCTGGATCCGGCCGCCGCCAACTACTGGCTGCCGGTCGATCAATATATCGGCGGCATCGAACACGCCATCATGCACCTGATGTACTTCCGCTTCTTCCACAAGCTGATGCGCGATGCAGGCCTGGTGGATTCCGACGAGCCGGCCAAGCGCCTGCTGTGTCAGGGCATGGTGTTGGCCGACGCCTTCTACTACACCGGCAACAGCGGCGAGCGCGTCTGGGTGTCCCCGGTTGACGCCACCGTCGAGCGCGACGACAAGGGTCGCATCATCAAGGCCACCGATCCGCAAGGCCGTGAACTGGTCTATGCTGGCATGAGCAAAATGTCGAAGTCGAAAAACAACGGCATCGACCCGCAGGAGATGGTGGAAAAATACGGCGCGGACACCGTGCGTCTGTTCATGATGTTCGCTTCACCGGCAGAAATGACGCTGGAGTGGCAGGAATCCGGCGTGGAAGGGGCTAACCGCTTCCTGAAACGCGTGTGGAAACTGGCCTACGATCACGTGGAAAAAGGCGCGGTGCAGCCGCTCGACGTGGCGGCGCTGAACGAAGATCAGAAAGCGCTGCGCCGCGATCTGCACAAAACCATCGCCAAGGTGACCGATGACATCGGCCGCCGTCAGACCTTCAACACCGCGATCGCCGCCGTGATGGAGCTGATGAACAAGCTGGCCCGCGCACCGCAGGAGAGCGAGCAGGATCGCGCGCTGCTGCAGGAAGCGCTGCTGGCCGTGGTTCGCATGCTGTATCCGTTCACCCCGCACGTATGCTTCACGCTGTGGCAAGCGCTGGGCGGCGAAGGCGACGTAGACACTGCGCCATGGCCGGTTGCCGACGAGCAGGCGATGGTCGAAGACTCCAAACTGGTGGTGGTGCAGGTGAACGGCAAGGTTCGCGCTAAAATCACCGTATCCGCCGATGCGACCGAAGAGCAGGTGCGCGCGCGCGCTGCCGAAGAGCATCTGGTGGCTAAATATCTGGA
This sequence comes from Serratia sp. SM04, assembly GCF_040280225.1. Lineage (NCBI taxonomy): Bacteria > Pseudomonadati > Pseudomonadota > Gammaproteobacteria > Enterobacterales > Yersiniaceae > Serratia > Serratia sp. SM04. The sequence continues at coordinate 84,929 of NZ_JBEOQT010000003.1, forward strand.
CGGCGTCACGATTCGCAAAGTGATCTACGTTCCGGGCAAACTGCTTAACCTGGTTGTGGGTTAACACAAGGAGGAATTGTGCGACAACGCATTCTGACGCTGTTGCTGGGGTTGGCGGTGCTGGTCACCGCCGGCTGCGGTTTTCACCTGCGCGGCACCACGCAGGTGCCTAATGAAATGAAAACGCTGATCCTGGACAGCGCTGACCCTTACGGCCCGTTGACGCGCTCGGTGCGCGAACAGCTGCGTCTGAACGACGTGACTATCGTCAGCGATCCGAAGCGTAAAGACGTGCCTTCCCTGCGCATCGTCGGCGCGACGGAAAGCCAGGATACCGCTTCGATCTTCCAGGACGGTAAAACCGCCGAGTACCAGATGGTGCTGACCGTGCAGGCGCAGGTGCTGATCCCGGGCCATGACCTGTATCCGCTGTCGGTGAAAGTGTTCCGTTCCTTCTTCGACAACCCGCTGACCGCGCTGGCCAAGGACTCCGAACAGGAGATCATTCGCCAGGAAATGCGTGAGCAGGCGGCGCAACAGCTGGTGCGCAAACTGCTGGCCGTGCATGCGGCGGAAGAAGATAACCGGCAGAAAGCCGCTGCCGCCGGTGAACGAGCGGCAAGCCAAACCGCACAATGATCCGCATTTATCCGGAACAACTTGCCGCGCAGCTCCGAGAGGGGCTGCGCGCTTGTTATTTATTGAGCGGCAATGAACCGCTGCTGCTGCAGGAGAGCCAGGATTTGCTCCGGCAGGCCGCGCAACAGCAGCAGTTCAGCGAGCACTACAGCATTTCCCTCGACGCCCATACCGACTGGGACGCCATCTTCGGCATCTGCCAGGCGATGAGCCTTTTCGCCAGCCGCCAGACGCTGCTGCTGATCTTCCCCGAAAACGGCCCGACGGCGCCGATCGGCGAACAGCTGACCAAGCTCGCCACGCTGCTGCACGAGGATATCCTGCTGATCCTGCGCGGCCCGCGCCTCACCAAAGCGCAGGAAAACAGCGCCTGGTTCAAGGCGCTCAGCCCGCACGGCGCCCTCGTCAGTTGCCAGACGCCGGAACAGGCGCAGCTGCCGCGCTGGGTCGCCACGCGCGCCAAGGCGATGAAGCTGGAGTTGGACGACGCCGCCAATCAGCTGCTGTGCTACTGCTATGAAGGCAACCTGCTGGCGCTGTCGCAGGCGCTGGAGCGGCTGTCGCTGCTGCACCCGGACGGCAAGCTCACGCTGCCGCGCGTCGAACAGGCGGTGAACGACGCCGCCCACTTCACGCCGTTCCACTGGCTGGACGCCCTGCTGGCCGGCAAGAGCAAGCGCGCCTGGCATATTTTGCAGCAGCTGCAGCAAGAAGACGTGGAGCCGGTGATCCTGCTGCGCACCCTGCAGCGCGAACTGCTGCTGTTGCTGACGCTGCAGCGCCGCATGGCTTCCGCGCCGCTGCGCACGCTGTTCGATCAGCACAAGGTCTGGCAGAACCGCCGCCCGCTGGTGACCCAGGCGCTGCAACGCTTGTCCGGCCCCCAGCTGCAGCAGGCGGTACAGCTGCTGACGCAAATCGAGCTGACCCTCAAGCAGGATTATGGCCAGTCGGTCTGGCCGGAACTGGAAACCCTGTCGATGCTGCTGTGCGGCAAACCCCTGGCCACGAGTTTTACCGATGCCCACTAACCCGGAACACCCCACCGTTTTGCACGCGCTGTTCGGCGGCACCTTTGACCCGATCCACTACGGCCACCTGCGGCCGGTGGAAGCGTTGGCCGCCGAAGTGGGCCTGAATCGCGTCACGCTGCTGCCTAACCACGTGCCGCCGCACCGCCCGCAGCCGGAGGCCAATGCGCAGCAACGCCTGAAGATGGTCGAGCTGGCGATCGCCGGCAATCCACTGTTTGCCGTCGACGATCGCGAACTGCACCGCACCACCCCCTCCTACACCATCGAGACGTTGGAAACGATTCGTAAAGAGCGTGGCGCCGCCCAGCCGCTGGCGTTTATCATTGGTCAGGACTCGCTGCTGACGCTGCATAAGTGGCACCGCTGGCAGGCGCTGCTGGACGTGTGTCATCTGCTGGTGCTGGCGCGCCCGGGCTATAACGATCGCATGGACACGCCGGAACTGCAGCAGTGGCTGGAACGCCATCGCACCGCCGACCCGGCGCTGCTCAGCCGTCGCCCGCACGGCCATATCTATTTGGCCGATACGCCGGAGCTGGAAATTTCCGCCACCGAGATCCGTCAGCGCCGCCATCAGGGCCTCAACTGCGACGACCTGCTGCCACGCCCGGTGCAGCGCTATATCGAGTTGCAGGGTTTATATCGCTAGCGAAAGGTGCGTGATATACTGCGCCGCTATTTTTCAGGTATCCGCTGAAAACCCCGGAAACCTTAGCTGGCCGGGCAGTCACCAGTTAGCTGGCTTTCAGCGGCAGCCTGCCGAAACCATTATCCGGTTACGCCGCGGCGCGCGCATTTTGCCCGCCGCAGCCGACTGAACAGAACACACCCGAGGGGGAACCTTTGCAAGGTAAAGCGCTCCAAGATTTCGTCATCGATAAAATCGATGATCTGAAAGGCCAAGACATTATCGCTCTGGACGTCCAGGGCAAATCCAGCATCACCGATTGCATGATCATCTGCACCGGCACCTCGACTCGCCACGTGATGTCGATCGCCAGCCACGTGGTGCAGGAATCCCGTGCCGCGGGCATGGAGCTGTACGGCATGAAAGGCCAGGAAGCCTCCGACTGGATCGTGGTCGATCTGGGCGAAGTGATCGTACACGTGATGCAGGAAGAGAGCCGTCGCCTGTACGAGCTGGAAAAACTCTGGAGCTAAGCGGTGAAACTGCAATTGGTGGCGGTCGGCACCAAAATGCCAGACTGGGTGCAAACCGGCTTTATGGATTACCTGCACCGCTTTCCCAAAGATATGCCGTTTGAGCTGACCGAGATCCCGGCGGGCAAACGCGGCAAAAACGCCGACATCAAGCGCATTCTGGACAAGGAAGGCGAACAGATGCTGGCGGCGGTGGGCAAAGGCAACCGCATCGTTACGCTGGATATCCCAGGCACGCCGTGGGAAACGCCGCAGCTGGCGCAGCAGCTTGAACGCTGGAAGCAGGATGGCCGCAACGTCAGCTTACTGATCGGCGGCCCGGAAGGGCTGGCGCCCGCCTGCAAAGCCGCTGCCGAGCAAAGCTGGTCACTGTCTCCGCTGACGCTGCCGCATCCTTTGGTGCGCGTCCTGGTGGCCGAAAGCCTCTACCGCGCCTGGAGTATTACTACAAATCATCCTTACCACCGGGAATAGCCGGTGGTGACCGTGACAGAGTGAAATAAAGCAGCGGGATGAAAATAGAACGTAACCCTTTTCGCGACTATACGGCTGAATCCGCCCTGTTTGTACGCCGCGCCCTGGTGGCGTTTCTGGGCATCCTGGTGCTGTCCGGCATCCTGATCGCCAACCTGTATAATCTGCAAGTGCTCCGCGTCGAGGATTACCGCACCCGCTCCAACGAAAACCGCATTAAGCTGGTGCCCATCGCGCCCAGCCGCGGCATTATCTACGATCGCAACGGCACCCCGCTGGCGCTCAACCGCACCATTTATCAGCTGGAGCTGATGCCGGAGAAGGTTGACGATCTCAAAGCCACGCTGCAGGCGCTGCGCACGGTGGTCGATCTGACCGACGACGACATCACCAATTTCGAAAAAGAGCGCAAGCGTTCGCGCCGCTTCGTCTCCATTCCGGTGAAAACCGCGCTGACCGAGGTGCAGGTCGCCCGCTTTGCGGTCAATCAGTTCCGCTTCCCCGGCGTGGAAGTGAAAGGTTACCAGCGCCGCTACTATCCTTACGGCTCCGCCCTCACCCACGTCACCGGCTACGTGTCGAAGATCAACGACCGCGACGTCGAACGCCTGGACAAAGACGGCAAACTGGCCAACTACGCCGCCACCCACGATATCGGCAAACTGGGCATCGAACGCTATTACGAAGACACGCTGCACGGCAAAACCGGTTACGAAGAGGTTGAAGTCAACAACCGCGGCCGGGTGATCCGCCAATTGCACGAGCAGCCGCCTTCCGCCGGTCAGGACGTCTACCTGACGCTCGATCTTGAGCTGCAGCGCTACATCGAGCAGCTGCTGGTGGGCAGCCGCGCCGCGGTGGTGGTGAGCGATCCGCGCACCGGCGCCATCCTGGCGATGGTGTCCAACCCGAGCTACGATCCGAACCTGTTCGTGGACGGCATTTCCAGCAAGGATTATCAGGGGTTGCTGAACGATCCGAATCGCCCGCTGATCAACCGCGCCACGCAGGGGGTTTACCCGCCCGCGTCGACGGTGAAACCTTATATCGCAGTGTCGGCACTCAGCGCTGGCGTGATCACCAAGAACACCGTGGTGTTCGATCCCGGCTGGTGGCAACTGCCCGGCTCGGAAAAACGCTTCCGCGACTGGAAAAAATGGGGCCACGGCCGGCTGAACGTCACCAAGGCGCTGGAAGAGTCCGCGGATACCTACTTCTATCAGGTCGCCTATGACATGGGGATCGATCGGCTGTCGAGCTGGCTGACCAAATTCGGTTATGGCCAGTACACCGGCATCGATCTGGCCGAAGAGCGTTCCGGCCTGATGCCGACGCGCGAATGGAAGCTGAAACGCTATAAAAAACCGTGGTATCAGGGCGACACCATTCCGGTGGGCATCGGCCAGGGCTACTGGACCGCCACGCCGATCCAGATGGCCAAGGCGCTGAACACCCTGATCAACGACGGCACCGTCAAAACGCCGCACCTGCTGCAGAGCACCCGCGTCAACGGCGCGCTGGTGCCGTTCAAACAGGAAGAGAGCACGCAGATCGGCGATATTCACTCCGGCTTCTGGGAAATCGCCAAAGACGGCATGTACGGGGTGGCCAACCGTCCGAACGGGACGGCGCGCAAGTACTTTGCGGACGCACCTTATAAAGCCGCGGCGAAATCGGGTACCGCACAGGTATTCGGCTACGAAACCTACAACGCCCACAAACTGGCGGAGCACCTGCGCGATCACAAGCTGATGACCGCCTTCGCGCCGTTCAACAACCCGACGGTGTCGGTCGCCATCATTCTGGAAAACGGCGGCTCCGGTCCGGCGGTGGGCACCATCACCCGCCAGATCCTCGACCATATCATGCTGGGCGACAACAATACGCAATTGCCAAGCGAGGCCCCGCTGCCGCCTGGCGTAGAAGGTGACTAAGGTAGAACATGACTGAAAGCCAACAAAAAGGCTCGATCTGGACCAAAATCCACATCGACCCGACGTTCCTGCTGCTGATCCTGGCCCTGCTGGTCTACAGCGCCTTCGTGATGTGGAGCGCCAGCGGCCAGGACATCGGTATGATGGAGCGCAAGATCGGGCAGATCGTCATGGGGCTGATCGTGATGGCCGTCATGGCGCAAATCCCGCCGCGCGTGTACGAAAGCTGGGCGCCCTATCTCTATATCTTCTGCGTGATTTTGCTGATCCTGGTAGACGCCTTCGGGCAGATCAGTAAAGGCGCGCAGCGCTGGCTGGATCTGGGCGTGGTGCGCTTCCAGCCGTCGGAAATCGCCAAGATCGCCGTGCCGCTGATGGTGGCGCGCTTTATGAACCGCGACGTCTGCCCGCCTTCGCTGAAAAACACCGCCATCGCGCTGGTGCTGATCTTCCTGCCGACGCTGCTGGTGGCCGCACAGCCGGATCTGGGCACCTCGATCCTGATCGCCGCCTCCGGGTTGTTCGTGCTGTTCCTGTCGGGCATGAGCTGGAAACTGATCGCCGTCGCCGCCGTCGCGCTGGCGGCCTTTATCCCGGTGCTGTGGTTCTTCCTGATGCACGGTTATCAACGCGACCGCGTAATGATGCTGCTCGATCCGGAAAGCGACCCGCTCGGCGCCGGCTACCACATCATTCAGTCGAAGATCGCCATCGGCTCCGGCGGCCTGTCCGGCAAGGGCTGGCTGCACGGCACCCAGTCGCAGCTGGAGTTCCTGCCGGAGCGCCATACCGACTTTATCTTCGCCGTGTTGGCCGAAGAGCTGGGGCTGATCGGGGTATTGGTGCTGCTGGCGCTCTACCTGCTGGTGATCATTCGCGGGCTGATGATCGCCGCCAAAGCGCAAACCACCTTCGGCCGCGTGATGGTTGGCGGCTTGATGCTGATTTTGTTCGTTTATGTCTTTGTTAACATCGGTATGGTCAGTGGCATTTTGCCGGTAGTTGGCGTACCTTTGCCTCTGGTCAGTTACGGGGGTTCGGCGCTGATAGTGTTGATGGCCGGTTTCGGCATCATCATGTCGATCCACACGCATCGGAAAATGCTGTCTAAAAGTTTATAAGAGGTGAGTAATGCGTAAGGAATGGCTTTGGATCGGCGTTGCGGCGGTGTTGCTCTCCGCCTGTACCGCCCCGACCACGGAACAGCAGGCGCCACAGCAGCCGTACAACGGCCCGGTGGTGGAAATCGGTGGCGTCGAGCCTCAATATGAACCCTATAACCCTAACAACATGCAGGATTATAAGGTTAATGGCGATACTTACCGCATCGTAAAAGATCCGCAGAACTTCTCGCAGACCGGCCTGGCGTCCTGGTATGGCGAAGAGGCCAACGGCAACACCACGGCGCTGGGTGAGCAGTTCGATCCCAACGGCCTGACCGCGGCGCACCCAACGCTGCCAATCCCAAGCTATGTGCGCGTCACCAACCTGGCCAACGGTCGTCAGCTGGTGGTGCGCGTCAACGATCGCGGGCCATACACCAAGGGCCGCATCATCGATCTGTCGAAAGCCGCCGCCGACCGCCTCAACCTGTCCAACAACACCAAGGTCAAAGTCGATTTCATCAACGTGGCGCCGGACGGCACGCTGAGCGGCCCGGGCACCATCGGCACCATCGTGGCGAAACAGAGTTACGCCCTGCCGGCACGCCCGGATCTCGGCGCCAGCGGCATGGGCACCCCGATCCAGCAGGATGTGCCGGTCGCCGGCGGCGCGGCGGTGCGCCCGATCGATAACAGCACCCTGCGCACCGACGATGGCGCTCCGGCAAACGCCGGCAACGGCCGCAGCGGTTTCCTCGGCGCGCCAAGCGCAGTACCGGCCGGCGTACTGGAAGGTTCCGAACCTGAAGCCGCCGCCGTGGCCGCTCCGGTTGCGGCCGGCGCTGCGGCGGCCGGCATGGCGGCCGCTTCTTCCTCCGGCGGTTACGTGGTGCAGGTCGGTGCGCTGAGCAGCGCCGAACGCGCCCAGAGCTGGCAGCAAAGCCTGAGCCAACAGTTTGGCGTGCCGGGCAAAGTGGCGGCCAACGGCAGCGTTTATCGCGTCCAGCTCGGCCCGTTCAGCAGCCGTCAGCAGGCGGCCCAGCTGCAGCAACGCCTGGCCAGCGAAGCGCAACAACAGTCTTTCGTTACTGCTGCACCCTAAGCGTTATGCCCGGCGGGCATTCGCGGCTGATAAGCGGTTATTTAGCTGAAACATTTTCTTGCAGCTAAAAGGTCTTTAACCGCAATTAGTCAGATGAATGGATAATGCCTGCCGGGATCGCATCTGCTATAGTGTGGCTCGTTTTTTAACTTTACTTTCACGGATGTTGTAGTCCCGATCATGAAACAAGTAACTTCTTTTCGCTTAATCAAAAGCATCGCACTCGGCACCGTTATCGCAATGAGCGCAGCCTCCGTTGCACATGCCGATGACGTTAACATCAAAACCATGATCCCAGGTGTCCCGCAGATCGATGCGGAAGCGTACATCCTGATTGATTACAACTCCGGCAAGGTGCTGGCCGAGATGAACGCCGACGCGCGTCGCGATCCGGCCAGCCTGACCAAAATGATGACCAGCTACGTCATCGGCCAGGCGCTGAAAGCGGGTAAAATCGGCCAGGACGATCTGGTGACCGTCGGTCAGGACGCCTGGGCGACCGGCAACCCGGTGTTCAAAGGCTCCTCGCTGATGTTCCTGAAGCCGGGCGATCGCGTGCCGGTCTCCAAGCTGACCCGCGGCATCAACCTGCAATCCGGTAACGACGCCTGCGTGGCGATGGCCGACTACGTCGCCGGCAGCCAGGACGCGTTCGTTAACCTGATGAACACCTACGTCAGCAAGCTGGGCCTGCAGAACACCCACTTCCAGACGGTACACGGCCTGGATGCCCAGGGCCAGTACAGTTCGGCGCGCGACATGGCGCTGATCGGCCAGGCGCTGATCCGCGACGTGCCGGACGAGTACGCGATTTACAAAGAAAAAGAGTTCACCTTCAACAATATCCGCCAGATGAACCGCAACGGTCTGCTGTGGGATAACAGCCTGAACGTCGACGGCATCAAAACCGGCCACACCGACGCGGCGGGTTACAACCTGGTGGCTTCGGCGACCGAAGGCCAGATGCGCCTGATCTCCGCCGTGATGGGCGGCCGCACCTACAAAGGCCGCGAAGCCGAGAGCAAGAAACTGCTGACCTGGGGCTTCCGCTTCTTCGAAACCGTGGCGCCGCTGAAGGTCGGTAAAGAGTTCGCCTCCGAGCCGGTCTGGTTCGGCGATGCCGACCGCGTTGAGCTGGGCGTGGACAAAGACGTCTACCTGACCATCCCGCGCGGCCGCATGAAAGATCTGAAGGCCAGCTATGTGCTGAACACGCCGGAAATTCACGCGCCGCTGGCGAAAAACCAGGTGGTCGGCAGCATCAACTTCCAGCTGGACGGCAAAACCATCGACCAGCGTCCGCTGGTGGTGATGAACGAAGTGAAAGAAGGCGGTTTCTTCAGCCGCATCGTGGACTACATCAAACTGATGTTCCACCACTGGTTCGGTTAACGGTTGAAACGGGCGAAATTGGCCCCATATAGTGAATAACACTAACTCCCGCCCCGGCGGGAGTTATACTTTATAGATTAGCTAGCACTCTGGAGCGCACGCACATGCAAAAAACTAAACTGAACGAACTGCTCGAATTCCCTTGCCCGTTTACCTACAAGGTGATGGGCCTGGCGCAGCCTGAGCTGGTTGACCAGGTAGTTGAAGTGGTGCAGCGCCATGCGCCGGGCGACTACAACCCGCAGGTCAAGCCGAGCAGCAAAGGCAACTACCACTCGGTCTCCATCACCATCAACGCCACTCACATCGAGCAGGTCGAAACCCTGTACGAAGAGTTGGGCAACATTGAAATTGTTCGCATGGTGCTGTAATTCCAGCATAAACCCCTGCTTATCAACCCGGGACGGCGCAGCGTCTTCCCGGGTTGCGCATTTTTGGTCAGCGAAAGGCTGGCCGCAGACCGGAGCGCCCGGTATAATGGCTTTACCACTTCTGTAACCTGACGATGACTCTTTTGCAACCAGACAAGATCATTTTGCGTCAGCTGGGGTTGCAGCCCTACGCGCCTGTATCCCAAGCCATGCATAACTTCACCGACAGTCGTACCGAGACCACGCCGGACGAGCTGTGGCTGGTGCAGCATCACCCGGTGTTCACCCAGGGCCAGGCTGGCAAAGCCGAGCATGTGCTGATGCCCGGCGATATCCCGGTGATTCAGAGCGATCGCGGCGGCCAGGTGACCTACCACGGGCCGGGCCAGCAGGTGATGTACGTGATGGTCGATCTGAAACGCAACAAGGTCGGCGTACGCCAATTGGTCACGGCGATAGAAGATACGGTTATCAACACCCTCGCCCACTTCCGCCTCGAATCGCGCGCCCGTCCGGATGCGCCAGGCGTGTACGTGGGGGAGCAGAAAATCTGTTCGTTGGGTTTGCGGATCCGCAAAGGCAGCTCATTCCACGGCCTGGCCCTGAATGTGGCGATGGATCTCAGCCCCTTCCAACGCATCAACCCTTGCGGTTACGCCGGCATGCAAATGACGCAGGTCAGCGCGCTGGCGCCCGGCGTTGGCATTGAAGACATACACCCAATCCTGGTACAGGAATTTGTTCATTTACTCGGCTACCAGACGGTCGAGCTTCGTAACTGGAACCTGCACGATTATGAGTAAACCAATTCAGATGGAACGCGGCGTCAAATACCGCGATGCTGACAAAATGGCGCTGATCCCGGTCAAAACGGTGGTCACCGAACGGCAGGAGCTGTTGCGTAAACCCGAGTGGATGAAGATCAAACTGCCTGCCGACTCAACGCGCATTCAGGGCATCAAAGCCGCCATGCGTAAAAACGGCCTGCACTCCGTCTGTGAGGAAGCCTCGTGCCCTAACCTGTCCGAGTGTTTCAACCACGGCACCGCCACCTTCATGATCCTCGGTGCCATCTGTACCCGCCGCTGCCCGTTCTGCGACGTGGCCCACGGCCGCCCGATCGCGCCGGACGCCAACGAGCCGGAAAAGCTGGCGCAAACCATCGCCGACATGGCACTGCGTTATGTGGTGATCACCTCGGTTGACCGCGACGACCTGCGCGACGGCGGCGCTCAACACTTTGCCGACTGCATCTCGGCCATCCGCGCCAAGAGCCCGAACATCAAAATTGAAACGCTGGTGCCGGACTTCCGCGGCCGTATGGATCGCGCGCTGGAAATCCTCACCGCCACGCCGCCGGACGTATTCAACCACAACCTGGAAAACGTGCCGCGCGTATATCGCCAGGTGCGCCCAGGCGCCAACTACGAGTGGTCGCTGAAGCTGCTGGAGCGCTTTAAAGAAGCGCACCCGGATATCCCGACCAAATCCGGCCTGATGGTCGGCCTGGGCGAAACCAACGCGGAAATCGTCGAAGTGATGCGCGATCTGCGCCGTCACGGCGTGACCATGCTGACGCTGGGGCAATACCTGCAGCCGAGCCGTCACCACCTGCCGGTGCAGCGCTACGTCAGCCCGGCCGAGTTCGACGAGATGAAAGAAGAAGCGATGGCGATGGGCTTCACCCACGCCGCCTGCGGCCCGTTCGTGCGTTCGTCTTACCACGCCGATCTGCAGGCCAAAGGGATGGAAGTGAAATAACGCGTAATAGTTTGTTACGCTAAAGACGGCGGAAACGCCAAAAAAACGGATGTCCGCAAGGCATCCGTTTTTTATTGCGCGCCACCAGGCGGGGTTAAACGTCTTTCTTTTCGACGCTCTGCTGAGCGGACTGGCTTTCAGCGGCGTTGTTGCCGGCGGCCGGCGGCGTGCTGTCGTCGCCCACGGCTTTTTTAAAGCCTTTCAGCGCCGCGCCAAGATCGGCGCCGAGCGTGCGCAGTTTGCTGGTGCCGAACAGTAAAATCACCAACACCGCAATCACCAGAAGTTTGGTAATGCTGATACCTTCCATACTCACCTTCTTATCATAGAGCGCTGCGTGAACAGCGAGAAAAACTGACCTTGCCTGCGAATATTTAGCGTCTTTCCTTCGGCTCGCACAACCGCAACATGTAACAGAGTGAGATCCGTCGCAGGAATGCCACGCGGCCGCACGGCGCGGATTCCAGACTATTCTTAGTTTATCGCCCGCATGATACGCTGCCGTGATACTTATCAGGGAGATGCCGGATGTATATTGCTCCACCCATTTTCGATGCCCGAAAATCCGGCCTCAGCTTCGCCAAACGCACCTATCTGCCCCGCGTCGCCGGCCTGGGACTCGGCTTTATCTGCGTCTGCGCCGCGCTCTACCCCTTGGCTCCGCCCACGGCGGTCTGGCTATTGCTGGCCTTTCACGGCTTTCTCTGGCCGCATCTCGCCTACCGCCTGGCCCGCCGCGCCAAAGATCCGTTCAAAGCCGAGATCCGCAACCTGCTGATCGACTCCGCCTTCGGTGGCTTCTGGGCCGCGATGATGGCGTTCAATGCGCTGCCGGCGATCGTCATCCTGTCGATGATGAGCATGAACAACATCGCCTCCGCCGGCAAAGCGCTGTTTGTCAAAGGGTTGGCGATTCAATTGGCCACGGCGGCGCTGACCGGCGCGCTGCTCGGCTTCCCGTTTCAACCGCACAGCACGCCGCTGCAAATCTATCTGTGCCTGCCGATGATCTACCTGTACCCGACGCTGCTCGGGCTGGTGACCTACCGCACCGCCAAGCGGCTGGCGGAAAAGAAACAGGAGCTACAGCGCATCAGCACCCGCGATGGGCTGACCGGCTTGTACAACCGCCGCCACTGGGAGCACCTGCTGCATCGCCAGTTTGACAGCTGCCGCCGCTACCAGGACAACGCCACGCTGATCCTGATGGATATCGATCGCTTCAAAACCATCAACGACACCTTCGGCCACGCTTTAGGGGATGAGGCCCTGGCGGCGCTGGCGGAAGAGCTGCTGATCGGCTTGCGCAACGTGGATATCGTCGGGCGCTACGGCGGCGACGAGTTTGGCGCAGTGCTGCCGAACACCAGCGCCGAACAGGCGGTAACCGTCCTGCGGCGCATCCAGCAGCGGCTGGACGCCGTCATCTTCAAAGAGGCGCCACAGCTGCGGCTGCAGATCAGCGCCGGCATCGCCAACTACCACCCCGCGCTGGGCGGTTATCTGGACTGGCTGAAAGCGGCCGACGGCGCGCTTTACCGGGCGAAGCAAAATGGCCGTAACCGCCTGGAAACGGCGGCGCCGACGGGCGACTAACTGACTGGTTTAATAACTTGGCAAAATACTTCGGCGCTTCGACAAAGCCTTCGCGCCGGTAAAACGCATGCGCCCGCTCGCTTTCCACCGCCACCAGCAGCGCCTCGGTGCCGGGATAATCCAGCGCCGTCATTAATTCGGCGATCGCTCAGGCACGCCGTTCTGATTTCCATGGGGTGACCTCGCAGATTGTCGATACTACAAAATAGGCGGCGTTAGGTGTAACATCCATCCGGTGCGGCGAAAAAGGCCGTGCGGCACGCTGGAGATGACATTCCTCCCTAACCGCCTTCACAGGCTGATGATGTCTACGTAACCTCTCGGAGAGAGGCGCGTAGCGTTACGCCTGTCCCTTTCCGAGCCCCGTGAATTTCTCTGATTGAAAGGGAGTTGCCCCATGTTGAGCTCTTTACTGGCCGTATTTATCGGCGGCGGCGTCGGCAGCGTTTTGCGCTGGGCGGTAAGCATGAAAATGAACCCGCTGAACGCCCACATTCCGCTCGGTACGCTGATGGTCAATCTGATCGGCGGTTTTATCATCGGCCTGGCGATGGCGATTTTCACCCGCATGACGCATCTGGATCCCACCTGGAAATTGCTGATCACCACCGGGTTCTGCGGCGGCCTGACCACCTTCTCCACCTTTTCGCTGGAGGTGGTATACCTGATGCAGGATGGCCGCTTCGGCTGGGCGCTGGCCAACATGCTGCTCAACCTGGCCGGCTCGCTGGCGATGACGCTGCTGGCTTTCATGCTGGTGATGTGGGCCAACGGGCGCTAAGCCCTTAATGTTTCCTTAATCTTGCATGCGCATAATCTCATCCAGTACTCCTGACTGGATGAGAAACCGCTATGTTTAGCCTGCCGAAAACCGCCGCCGAAGCGATTTCCGTTGCGCTGTGCGTGCTGATCGTCGCCGCCTTTATCAAATCCTACCTGTTCGCTTAAGCGCTTTTTCCCGCAGCACGCGTTCATGTTGCGTCTTTCCCGCCGGTTACACTACAATTGAGAATGAACGTTCACACCCAAAAATGTGAACCCGGCTCACGCGTAGCAAAGGATCGGGCAGATGCTCTCCCCCAACGACAGTAAACAGGCCAAGGTGCAGGCCCGCCGCGATCAGATCGTCGAAGCGGCGAAAACCAGCTTCCGCCGCCACGGCTTCCACGCCGCCAGCATGGCGGAGATCGCCCAGGGCTCGCAGCTCAGCGTCGGGCAAATCTATCGCTATTTCGCCAATAAAGACGCGATTATCGAAGAGATCGTCAACCGCATCATCGCCAGCAAGATGCAGCGGCTGGAAAACCTTGGCGATCACATCAACCTGATCGCCGGCACGCTGGCGGCGCGCACGCTGTTTCAGCAGCCGGGCGAGAGCGAAACCGATCACATGCTGATGCTGGAAGTGACCGCCGAGGCCACGCGCAACCCGATGGTAGCCAAAATGCTCAGCGATGCGGAAGCGCGGCTGTTTCGCCACGTGTGCCACAACCTGCAGCGGCTGTATCCCGATTTCAGCGCGGAAGAGATCGCCGCGAGGGTGGAGTTTATCGCCGTTATGAGCGAAGGCACCGGTTACCGTATCCTTACCACGCAAAAAGCCGATGCGTCCCTGCTGCGCGATCTGTATCAGCAGGCCATTTCTCACCTGTTCAGGAAACGCTAATCTCCCATGACCAAACACTTAGCCAGACAACGTCTGGTGTACGCCGTCGTGCTTGGCCTGTTGGCCGCGCTGGGGCCGCTGTGCACCGATCTCTATCTGCCCGCCCTGCCGGAAATGGCGGGCGAACTGAATACCTCCACCGCCGCCGCACAGCTCAGCCTGACCGCCGGGCTGCTCGGCCTGGGCGTCGGCCAGCTGATTTTCGGCCCTTACAGCGACAAACTGGGCCGCATGCGCCCGCTGTTGCTGTCGCTGATCCTGCTGCTGGGTGCTTCGCTGTGGTGCGCCCTCGCGCCCACCATCGACCAGTTGCTGATCGCCCGTCTGCTGCAGGGCATCGCCGGCGCCGGTGGCGCGGTGATTTCCCGCGCCATTGCCCGCGATCTGTACGCCGGCCATGAGCTGACCCGCTTCTTCGCCCTGCTGATGCTGGTCAACGGCCTGGCGCCGATCGTCGCGCCGGTGCTGGGCGGCGTGATGCTGCAGGTGATGAACTGGCGCGGCATCTTCGGCGTGCTGGCGGCCATCGCCGTGCTGCTGTTCAGCCTGTCGGCGCTGAAGCTGCGCGAATCCCTGCCGGTAGAACGCCGCAGCCAGGGCGGTATCCTGGCGATGCTGATGTCGCTGGGCGGGTTGCTGACCCAGCGCTATTTTATGGGCCTGTGCCTGACGCAAGGCTTCGTGATGGCCGGCATGTTCGCCTATATCGGCGCCTCGCCTTTCGTCTTACAGCAGATTTACGGCCTCAGCCCGCAGATGTTCAGCCTGTGCTTCGCCATTAACGGCGTCGGGCTGATCATTGCGGCGCAGCTGGCCAGCCGCCTCAGTTCGCGTTGGGGGGAGCGCCGGGTGTTGAGGGGCGGGTTAACGCTGGCGGCCGTCGCGTCGCTGTTGCTGCTGTTGGCCGCCGCGCTGCATGCGCCGCTGGTCGTATTGCTGGTGCCGCTGTTCTTCTCGGTGGCGGTGATCGGCATCGTCGGCCCGACCGCCTCTTCGCTGGCGATGCAAAGCCAGGGAGACAAAGCGGGCAGCGCCTCGGCCTTGATCGGCGTGTGCATGTTCGCCCTCGGCGCCTGCGCCGTGCCGCTCACCGGGCTGGGCGGCACCTCGGGCCTGTCGATGGCGCTGACCATCGTCGGCTGTTACGCCATCGCTATCCTGCTGTTCAGCCTATTAAGCCGCCGCAGCGAGGCATAACGCGCCCAATAAAAAACCCGCTCAATGAGCGGGTTTTAAGAAATTCAGCTACGCAGCTTAGATAGCAGTAACGTTAGCGGCAGATGGGCCTTTGGCACCGTTCGTGATTTCAAACTCTACACGCTGGCCTTCAGCAAGCGTTTTGAAACCGTTGCTAACGATGGCAGAGAAGTGAACGAAAACGTCCTTGCTACCATCTTCCGGAGTAATGAAACCGAAGCCTTTGGATTCATTAAACCACTTAACGCTACCTTTAATCTTAGACATCAAACTTACCTTTAACGTGAATGAAAGACACAAAACCTGTGTCGATTACAGTACAGCAAGTAGGCAGGATTTTGTCCACCACCGCGATCACAGAAATCCGATAAAGAGTGAAAAAATCCGTGTAGCCCGGTGTAAATGGATTGCACCGGTTGCGATAAGCTCCCGTTCCAGGTCAATCCTCTCCACGCGCCGGCGAACAATGCGCGAACGGCCAAACCCGCCCGCTTACCCCAGCGTTGACGCCCCCATGCAGACGCAATCGCTATGAAATATAACCAGATGGTCTTTTTGCTTCGGCGGCCGCTGCACTAGGGTTAGGGTTTATTTCCCACTGTGAGCCAAGCCTATGACCAGCCAGTTGGCAGACAAAATCATCGCCTATCGGCGTGAGCTGCACCAAAACCCGGAGCTTTCCAATCACGAATTCGCCACCACCGCCCGGCTGACCCGCTGGCTGCAAGAGGCGGGCATTCGCCTGCTGCCGTTGGCGCTGAAAACCGGCGTCGTGGCGGAGATTGGCAGCGGCAAGGGGCCGATCATCGCGCTGCGCGGTGACATTGACGCCCTGCCGATCGACGAAATCGCCGACGTGCCCTTCAGCTCGCAAAACCGCGGCGTGATGCACGCCTGCGGCCACGACTTTCACACCTCGGTGATGCTCGGCGCCGCACACCTGCTGAAAGCGCGTGAGGCCGACCTGCCCGGCACGGTGCGCATCTTCTTCCAACCGGCGGAAGAGACCTTCAACGGTGCCCGGCATCTGATCGACGCTGGCGCGCTGGATAACGTTGCAGCGGTATTTGGCCTGCATAACGCGCCGGAGCTGCCCACCGGCACCTTCGCCACCCGCGCCGGGCCGTTCTACGCCAACGTCGATCGCTTCCAGATCCTCATCACCGGCAAAGGCGCGCACGCCGCCAAACCGGAACAGGGCGTCGACACCATCGTCACCGCCAGCCAGATCGTCGGCGCACTGCAGACGCTGCCCAGCCGCAGCTTCAGCTCGCTGGAATCGCTGGTGGTGAGCGTAACGCGCATCGAAGGCGGCAATACCTGGAACGTGCTGCCGCAAACCGTGGAGCTGGAAGGCACGGTGCGCACCCACAGCGACGCGGTGCGCCGCCAGGTGCCGGACAAAATTCGCCAGGTGATCGACGGCGTTGCCGCCGCGCTGGGCGCGCAGGCCGAACTCCGCTGGCAGCCGGGACCGCCGGCGGTAATCAATGATCCGCATTGGGCGGCGTTCAGCAAAACCGTCGCCGCCGAGGCCGGTTACCGGGTCGAAGAGGCTGAACTGCAGATGGGCGGTGAAGATTTCGCGCTGTATCTGCACCATGTGCCGGGCGTATTCGTCAGCATCGGCTCCGCCAGCGAATTCGGCCTGCATCATCCGCGTTTCAATCCCGATGAACGCGCTCTGTTCCCCGCCGCGCAATATTTCACGCTGCTGGCGGAACGCACGCTGCAACAATTAACCACCGCACCGGAAAAAGCCCTCAGCAACGCCTGAATAACGGTAAAGCGTATTTTCCCGACGCCGCGGATGCCGCGTCGGGGATTATTTTTTCGCTCGCCGTGATATTTGCAATTTTCAACATTTGAATATGCTGTTTTGTTGTTTTACATCCCGCCGCCGCTCATCAATAGTGGGCACATCAGACACCGCGCGCCTCTGCGGCGCATGACAGGATAATTACGATGAGCGACAACGCGACTAATCAACGGCAATTGCGGCTGGGCGCCATTCTGCATGGCGCATCGGGAAATATGTCCGCCTGGCGCCACCCGGACGCCACCGCCGACGCCAGCATCAACCTCGAATTTAATATCGCCACGGCGAAAAAAGCCGAACAGGGGAAATTCGATTTCGTCTTCGTCGCCGATGGGCTATATATCAACGAAAAGTCCATTCCGCATTTTCTTAATCGTTTCGAACCGCTCACCCTGCTGGCCGCGTTGTCCGCCGCCACCGATAAAATCGGCCTGGTGGGCACCCTCTCCACCTCCTACAGCGATCCGTTCACCGTCGCCCGCCAGTTCGCCAGCCTCGATCACCTGAGCAACGGCCGCGCCGGCTGGAACGTGGTGACCTCGCCGCTGGAAGGCTCGGCCAAAAATTTCTCGCGCAAAGAACACCCGGAGCACAGCCTGCGTTACCGCATCGCCGGCGAGTTTCTCGACGTTGCCAAAGGGCTGTGGGACTCCTGGGAAGACGACGCCTTCGTGCGTAATAAGGCCAGCGGCGAATTTTTCCGCGCCGGCAAACTGCACACTCTCAATCACCAGGGGGAGTTCTTCTCGGTGCAGGGACCGCTGAACATCGGCCGCACGCCGCAGGGGCGCCCGATCCTGTTCCAGGCCGGCGCCTCCGAAGACGGCAAACGGCTGGCGGCCCAACACGCCGATGCGATCTTCACCCATCACGACACGCTGGAGCAGGCGCAGGATTTCTACCAGGACGTGAAGCGGCAGCTGGTGGAACAGGGGCGCGAACCGGACGATCTGCGCATCTTCCAGGGCGTCAGCGTGATCGTCGGCGACGACGACGCGGACGTCGAGCGCCAGTACCAGGAGACCGCCCGCCTGGTCAGCATCGAGAATGCCCTCAACTACCTCGGCCGCTACTTCGAGCATTACGACTTCGCCCGCCATCCGCTGGACGCCCCCTTCCCCGACATCGGCGATCTGGGGCAAAACAGCTTCCGCAGCACCACCGACGCCATCAAGCGCAGCGCCCGCGAGCGCAACCTCACGCTGCGCCAGGTGGCGCTGGAAGCCGCCTCGCCGCGCCCGGTGTTCAGCGGCACGCCGGAAGCGGTGGCGGATGGCCTGCAACGCTGGTTCGACGGTGAGGCCGCCGACGGTTTCATCATCAGCGGCGGTACGCCCAACGCCTTCGGCCACTTCGTCGATCGGGTGGTGCCCGTCCTGCAGCAACGTGGCCTGTTCCGCCAGGCGTACCACGGCGACACGCTGCGTGAACATCTAGGCCTGAAGCGCCCGTTGAACAGATTCACCCAATAATAAGATCGCTTTCAGGGATACCCGCTATGCAGAAAACCGTTACCGCCGCCCTCGTGGCGGCCTTACCGAGCCTGACCGGCGCCGCGCAGGCGGGCACCGGCATCGATTTGCAGGCCTATCAACCCCTATTCACGCGCCGAAGACCCCGCAGGCGAACGCCATGGTCAACCGCTGGGGCGAGAGCGCCAAACGCCTTGCGCAGTCGGAAATCAACCCGCCCGGCCAGGGCGATTAGGAGCGCGCGATGACGCAAGACACCTTCATTCAGACGCTGCCGACCGACCCGCTGATCGCCCCGGTGATCGAAGGGCTGTTCGGCGAATATCGTCAGCGCTACGGCGACTATTTTGGTGACCAGGAACCGGAAGCGCTGGATCTGTACGCGCCGCCGCAAGGAGCCTTCATCGTGCTGCTGCGCGCCGGTGCGCCGATCGCCATGGGCGCCTTCAAACGCTATGACGCGCTAACCGCCGAGCTGAAGCGCATCTGGACGCGGGGCGACCTGCGCCGCCAGGGCCTGGCGCAGCGGGTGCTGCAGCAGCTGGAAACGCTGGCGCTGGCGCAGGGATATCGCCGGCTCTATCTAACCACCGGCTTTCGCCAGCCCGAAGCGGTGGGCCTGTATCTGAGCAACGGGTATCAGCCGCAGTTCGATCCCACCGTCGACAGCGAGATATACAGTCGCCCACCCTACGATGGCCGCCTGCCGTTCCGCAAAAGCCTGATTGCAGAGGACGCGTGTTGTTGCGCGTCGGAAAGGAAAATCGCCTAAGGCCTCTTAATCTGTATCAGGAGACATGACATGTCCAAACAAGAAGTCTTGAAAGTGGTGCCCGCCCGCTATCCGCTGCGGCTGATCGGCGCGCTGTTTTCGCTGTTTATTCTGGCCGCCATCGTGCAATCGGTGGCGGGCAACGCGCGCTGGGAATGGGGCGTGTTCGCCGAGTGGTTCTTCGCGCCGGCGGTGCTGGCAGGGCTGGGGCAAACCCTGCTGCTGACGCTGCTCGGCACGCTGTTCAGCATCCTGTTCGGCACCCTGCTGGCGCTGGCGCGGCTGTCGCGCTCTTACCTGCTGGCGTCGCTGGCCTGGGGTTATATCTGGCTGTTTCGCTCGCTGCCGCTGATTCTGGTGCTGATCATCCTGTACAACTTTTCCTATCTGTATGACGCCATCTCGCTGGGCATTCCCTTCACCTCCGTGGTGTTCGCCAGCTACCCGACCATCGACATTCTCGGCCAGTTCGCCGTGGCGGTGCTGGGCCTGACGCTGGTGCAGTCCGCCTACACCGCCGAGATCATCCGCGGCGGCATCCTGGGCGTGGATTACGGCCAGCACGAAGCGGCGGCGGCGCTGGGGTTGCCGGGCTATCGCCGCACCTTCCGCATCATTCTGCCGCAGGCGCTGCGCTCCATTATTCCGACCGGCTTCAACGAGATCATCAGCCTGGCGAAAGGCACCTCGATCGTTTACGTGCTGGCGCTGCCGGAGCTGTTTTACACCATTCAGGTTATCTATAACCGCACCCAGCAGGTAATACCGCTGCTGATGGTCGCCACCGTCTGGTATCTGTTCATCACCACCGCGCTGTCGGTGATCCAATACTACATCGAGCGCTATTTCGCCCGGGGCGCGGTGCGCGAACTGCCGCCGACGCCCTGGCAGCAACTGGCCGGCTGGCTAAAACGTTAGGAGACCCGCATGTCTGAAGCCATTGATTATTACGCCTTGCCCGAACAGCCGGCGCGCAATCTCACCCCGGTGCCGGCACGCGGCCTGATCGAAATCAGCAACGTCAGCAAGTTCTTCGGCAAGCACAAGGCGCTGGACGACGTCAGCCTGACGCTGCAGCCGGGCACCGTCACCGTGATCCTCGGCCCTTCCGGCTCCGGTAAATCGACGCTGCTGCGGGCGATCAACCACCTGGAGCGCGTGGACGAAGGCTTTATCCGCATCGACGGCGACTACGTCGGCTATCGCCGCAAGGGCAACCGGCTGTATGAGCTGAAGGAAAAGGCCATCCTTCGGCAACGCATCAACGTCGGCTATGTGTTCCAGAATTTCAACCTGTTCCCGCACCTGACGGTGCTGGAAAACATCATCGAAGCGCCGGTGGTGCATAAGATCCACTCTCGCGAACGGGCGAAAGCGGTGGCCTATGAACTGCTGGATACCGTCGGGCTACGCCACAAGGCGGACGCCTACCCGCGCCACCTCTCCGGCGGCCAACAACAGCGTATCGCCATCGCGCGCGCGCTGGCGCTGAACCCGAAGGTGATCCTGTTCGATGAACCGACCTCCGCGCTCGATCCCGAGCTGGTCGGCGAAGTGCTGGACGTGATAAAGGGGTTGGCGGATCTGGGCGTCACGCTGGTGGTGGTCACGCATGAAATCGGCTTTGCGCGCGAAGCGGCGGATCGGGTGGTGTTTATGGTCGATGGGCAGATCGTCGAGCAGGGCGACGCCAGGCAAGTGCTGGCCCAGCCGCAGCATCCGCGCACCGTCAACTTTCTCAACAAAGTGCTGTGATCGTCGGGGCGCCGCGGCGCCCCGTACCCGAGCTGCTTACCGGCCGGCGAAGCGCCGCTTCTCGGCGGCGAAATCCAGCGGCCGGATCCCCTGCTGGTTTTTGTCCTCTTCGGTCAGCAACGCCGGCGGAATAAACCAGGTTACCTCGAACAGCAGCCCGTCCGGATCGTGGCCATAAATGCTTTTGTGCACGCCGTGATCCTCTTCCAGCCCGAGAATGCCGCGTTCGGCCAGCTGGTGACGAATGCGCTCCAGCTCCTCCAGGCTGTCCACTTCCCAGGCCAGATGGTACAGCCCGGCCGCTGGCTCATGCTCCGCCGGCGGCTCGTTGTTGGCGCGAAACACCCCGGCGCGCTGCTGGCCCAGGTTCTTGCTGAACAGCGCCAAATCGTGATCGTTGTCCGAATCGGCGGCCTGGGTAAACACCGCCCGATCGGGGCTGTCGGACGGCTTGAGCTTGAACCCCAACACCTGATGATAAAAGTCGGCGCTCTGCCGCACGTCGCTGACATACAGCACGGCGTGATTGAGACGTTTGATGCCCATCGCTATTCCTTTACGCATTGAATGAAGTCAGCATGAACATAGCATGTGGGGGGAAAGCCGCTAAATGCCGTTATCGCATGACGAAATGCCGCCCGCGCAATCTGTCGCTGCAAGGCATTCCGCGCTATCATAAGCGCTGTATAGAACCCTTTTGTGAGAATAGCGATGAACGGCAAGATAACGACTTTTTTTGAAGACAAAGGCTTCGGCTTTATTACCGACGAGAACGGAGAAAATCGTTATTTTCACGTGATTAAAGTGCAAAACCCGGAGCTGATTAAGAAAAACGCGGCGGTGACCTTCGAACCGACCAACAACACCAAAGGCCCGTCGGCTTATGCAGTCAAAGTGTTGGCGCCCAGCAAATACATCATCATAGCCAATGAAAGAATCAAGATCGCCAGCATCAAGTCTTTCAATACCTTCAGCAAGGAAGTGCCGGCCAAAGCCGACGTGGATAAAGAGAACACCGTGCTGTCGGTCGGCCTGCTGATGAACCGCATTCGCCCGCAGTCAGAAGATCAGGCGCAGACCATGCAAACGCTGCGCATGCTGACCATTACCACCTTCCAGAACACCACCCATACCTTCTCCGAGCACGAGATCGATATGGATGAGACCATTAAGGCGCTGAAAAGCCTGTAAGCGCCGGCTGCCCAGCGTCGAGCCCTAGCGGAACAGGATATGCTCGACGCTGTTGCCGCTCACCACGTTGAACGACTCCACCCGATTACGCCCCTGCGATTTGGCGCGATACAGCGCGATATCCGCCATATTCATCAGTTGCTCCAGCGATTTCACCTCATTCATTGCCAGGCTGGCGACGCCGACGCTGATGGTGATTTTCAGCGTCTGTTTGCCTTCCGCCTGCAGTTCCGCCTGCTCCACCAGCCGGCGCAAATGTTCCCCCAGCGCCACGCCCTGCGCCGCCAGCGCGCGCGGCAGCATGATGGCGAACTCTTCTCCGCCCAGGCGGCCGAACAGCTGATCGTGCCGCAGCTCGCGCCGCACGATGTGCGCGAACGACGCCAAAACCTGATCGCCGGCGCTGTGGCCGTGCGTATCGTTGATCTGCTTAAAATGGTCGATGTCGATCAGCAGTAGCGACACCGCTTCTTTCGAGCGGTGCTTGTGTTCCAGCAGCTCGCCCGCTTTGCGCGTCATCGCGCTGCGCGCCAGCACCCCGGTCAGAAAATCGTGGTTGGCGCTGTGCTCCAGACGCCGCATCAGCTTGCGGTTGGCGGCGATGGAGCTGGCGAGGATCAGCGGCCCCATCACCAGCATGGCGATGCCCAAGCGGGCGGACATCAGCGTGTCGAGGAAGGCGTTGTGGTTGTTCGGCGTTTCGTACAGCACCAGGTTGGCGGAAATGCTGCTGATCTCGGTCATGCCGGTCAACAACGTCAGCAACGTCACGGGGAACAGCGGGTAACGCACCGCGCACCACAGCAGCGCCGGGATCGGGAAGGCGATAGCGCCCGGCCCGCCGATATAGACGCTGAATATCAGCGACAGCAGCAGCGCCAGCAGCGGCAGGCAGCCCTTCAGGCGCCAACGCACCTGCATGCGCAGCAGCTGCTTCAGCCGCGGCGCCGCCATCAGCACCGGCAACAGCAGCAAGGTCGTCGAGAACTGCTCGCTGAACCAGGCTAGCCAGGCGACCACCACCGTGTTGTTGTACAGGCTGTCGTTGCGCAGCACCGACAGCGTCGACGCCACCGCCGCGCCGGCCAGGCTGGCGCTGAACATATAGAGTATCGCCTGGGGTTTGCCCATGCGCCGTTGAGATTGGGGCAGCATCAGCATGATGCCGTAACCGACGGCGATCAGCGACATGTTGCAGGCGTTCAGCCACAGCGCCAGAGACCAGCCTTCGCCGGTGCTGAGATCGGCGGCGACCATGCCCAGATAGGTGGTAAGCCAGCCGAGCGGCGTGGCGTAAACGGGTTTTCGCAGCAGCAGGCCGAGCAGAATCGCATTCACCGGCCAAAATAAGGAAAGCGAGCCAATCGGCCGGCTAAGAATACCCACCAGGGAAAGTAAAAAGGCCAGCATGAAAAGATTGATCAGCTGAACCGTTAGCGGCAGGCCATGCCTGGCGTTTATTCTGGCGTTCATCGCCTCGCCCATATTTTGCTAATAACCAGAATAATAATGTGCATACTCTCTCGCCCGGCCAGTGAGGGATAGTCAATCCGAATTTCAACCAAAAAAGCCAGACAAATCAATAATAAAAAGCATTAACATTTAATTAACAGACTTTTCTTAGCCTGATGCGCCTGCGGCGAACTCCCCCCGCATAGCGTCAGCAAATAATGCCCACTCTGCTGTCAGCATAGCGCATAGCGTAATAGGCCGCCGAGGGCGTTAATTACATTAATAAGTTTATGGTTATTGGTCGTTGAATGCTGTTTGAATAACTGCGCGATTATTTTCCTGCAACTGGGCCGCCCGTGCAATAACAACCCCAAAAAAGCCCGCATAGCGCGGGCTTGCCTGAACAACAGCAAATCGACAGTTACAACACGGCCATGCCTTGCATGCCCGTGCTGCCGCGCAGTATAGCGGTGCAAGCTTAAGCAGACCTTAGCAACAAAAAAGTGCCGGTGTCAATTCTTTCGCGCAAATCAAGAAGGACTTGAAACCGTATATGGGACAGTAGGTTAGCTCCTTTCGGGGCCGCTTAGAAGAAGAGCGGCGTTGTCGGCTAGGAGCGACATAGGAGCGTTGGGAGAGAAAGCCGCATCGCACTGTGTAGTGCTGGATTGCCGAGGAACGGCGGGCCTGTCGCATCATCATAGCCCAACAGGCTCGGCGGCATCCAGAATGAAGAACGCGCAGCCTGGGCTGCGCGTTCGATGGATGCCGTTGAATAGCATGCGGTGCAATCATGGCGGCTTCGGTGGTGTGCTGCGGGTCGCCGTGCCCTTCCTGAATCCTCGATCCCCCGCCATGAACGCTTCCAGCATATGCGGGATCAGCGTCGCCGCATCAACGGCCTCGCCATACGCCTGCGCGTGTAGCGCGGCGTAGCGGTCGAGGTCGACTTTCAAGCTGGTCGGGCAAACGAAAGTCAGCTTGGTGCTCTCGGTCTTCGGCAGCGGGCCGAGCCGCAGCTTCTTGGTCGTGCTCATCGTGAAGTCCCCCGGTTGAAGAACAGCGGCTGGTACGGCCGCAGCACCAGATCCCGGTTGACGATGATGCGAACCGGCAGGCCCGGCCGTTGCGTTAAGGTCGGCTGGATGTTGAGGTTGCGCCGGGTCATCTCCTGGCCGACCTGATTGATGCTGTCCTGCGCGCTGTCGCGCCCAGCGATGATGACGCGATCACCATCCTGCCGGTTCTCCGGCGCGGCCAGCTCGGCACCGACGCCCAGCAGCGTGGTGAGTGCCGCACCGGCAAAGATGCGGCCCCAGTGGTAGTCCACATCGTCCTCCAGCCCGGCATAGCCGGCTGGGTCGGTGCCGGCCAGGTTGTCGAGCGTGAGCGAAGACGTGTCCGGCAGGATGATCCGGTTCCAGACGACTTGAACGCGGCTCTGCCCGTAGCTGACCTGGCTGTTGTATTTGCCCAGGATGCGCGAACCCTGCGGAATCAGCAGGAAGCGCCCGGTGGCTGTGTCATAGACCGGCTCCGTCACCGTGGCGATCACGTCGCCGGGCAAGTCCGACTTGATGCCCGTCACCAAGGCACCTGCGACCACTGTTCCGGCCATAACCTGATACGGCGAAATTGGCAGAGTCAGATTGCCGGAATTACGGGTTTCAGTGGGGCCAGCTTTCATGAAAGCCTCTTTCTGGTCTTGCCGGTTTTGCACCGCTGTCGGGTCAGCAGGTTGGGCCGCCGTGGAGGCCGGCCCGGCCGCCAGCGGGTCAAACGCCGCATTGGCGGCGAAGCCCGGCGCAGCGGCCACCTGTGTCTGCGCTACCGGCGCCGCATTCTGCCCACCCGAGCGGAAGAACACGGACGAGGCCGCGGCCGCCTCGGCTTCTTTTCGCAGGGCATCGTTCGGGTCGTGACCGGGGGCCGCGTAGGCAGCCGTCGCCGGTTGCTGCGACTTCACGATAGCCGGGCCAAGATCGCCCGGCAGCGGTGGCCCTAGTTCGGGAACGGCAGGCAGCAACGCCGGCGGCAGCTTGGAATAGTCCGTCGGCAGCGCATCCAGTCCTTCCGACTTTGACACGCGATCGACGTTGTAAAGCTCGGTCTGCTCGCCTGTGCTGCGTCGATGAGGTTGCAGCGACCACATCAGCGCGCCGAGCACGGCGACCGCTAGGACGCCGGCAAGGATGGCCAGCGAGCGCCGGTTCAGGCGTGTGACTGGACGCGGCTGGGCGCGCAGCGCCACTGCCTCCGGCGCCACCTTGTCCGCCTGCGGCGCGGCAAGGTCGGGAGTGTCATCCTGGCTCATGGTCAGTTCCTCCGTGCAACACCATCGGTGCGCTCGATCCGCACCACGTCGCCGCCATCGCCGCCCAGCCGCAGTTCGGCCGCGCCGAACAGGCGATCCACGACGTAGTACGGCGAGCGAAAACGGTAGTTCACCAGTTGCCCGTCGCCCTGCGCGCCGATGACAAACAGCGGCGGCAGCTCGCCCTGGGCGATGCCCGGCGGGAACTGGATATAGACCTTCTCTCCATCATCGAAGGCGCGCAGAGGCTTCCACGGCGGGTTGCTGCCCGATACCGCGTAGCGGAAGCGGATCTTGTCCAGCGACAGGCCCGTATCGACAGGCGTTGTTGCCTGCGCTGCCTGCGCCTGGCGCTGCAACGCGAGCATTCGGTCTTTCGGATAGTCCCAGGACACCGACGCCATCCATGCCCTCTCGGTCGAGGTCAGCTCCAGCAGGTAGGTGCGCCGACTGGTGGTGATGACGAGATTGGTTTTCAGACCGGAGCGGATAGGCTTGACCAGCACATTGACGCGCAGATCGGCCCCGCCGCCGCTGGACGTGTCGCCCACGATCCAGCGCACGGTATCGCCGGCGGCGACCGTTACCAGTTCCTCGCCCGGTTGAAGCGAAACCACCGTCACGCGCCCCGGCGACGCATAGACCTGATAAAGCGCGCCATCGGTGAACGGCCACACCTGAATCGCGTTGACGTAGCCCTCACGGGTAGGCGCGATACGCGCTTCTGCATTGGCACGGGAAACGCGCACCTTTTCGTCGGCCGGCTCCGGCGCAACGGGGGCCTCATCGAGTTCCGGCAGGGGCTTCAACTGCGCCGGCAGCGCCAGCGGTTCAGGGACGGCGACGACTTCGACGGGCTTGGGCGGTTCGGGCAACGGCTGGGCCAGCACCGTCTCGTCGAGCGAGATGGATGGCGGCGGCTTCCCCTGCGAGGCGCAGCCCGCGAGGGCCAGCAGCGTCAAAGGAACAACGTAAAGGCGGAAACGAAGTTTCATGGTTTGGCTCCTTCGGAAGAATCCAGTTCGCGGCTCCATGACAGGCCGTTGACGTAGATACCCAATGGGTTCTTGAGCAGGCGCTGTTCAGTACGCGGGGTTTGCAGGACGGTCGAAAGCACGGCGTTCCAGCGTTCGGTGCCGGCGGGCGCACCGTTGACATAGCGCTGCTCTGTCCAGCGCACGTTGAAAGACGTGTCGCTCGCGCGAACCACGCTGGTGATTTGCACCGTTACCGATTCCTTGCCGATGCGGGCGAATGGGTCATTGGTGCGGGCGTAGTCGTTGAGCACCGCCGCGCCCTTGTCGGTGGTGTAGTCGTAGGCATCGAGCCAGTTCTGCCGCACCACGATGGGGTCGATGGACAGCGAGCGAACCAGCGTCACGAAGCGCGCCAGGTGGTGCGCGATCTGCGCGTCGCCGGGCCGGTACGGCGTGGCGGCCTCTCCCACGGCGCGCACCTGCCCGGCTTGATCGACCTCGATGACATAGGGCGTCACGATGGACTGCGCCGAGCGCCACACCAGGCCGCCGGCCATCAACAGCGCGAGCACTAGGCAGCCGAAGGCCATCAGGCGCCAATTCTTCGCCTGCACGCGGGCGGAGCCGATACGGTCGTCCCACACCTGGGCGGCGGCTTGATACGGGGTGGCAGGCTGCGGCGTATCGGCGTAGCGCACCTGCGGTCGTTTGAATCGCATGGGTGTTCTCCTTGAAGGTTAGGTATCGGAATCCCGCAGGCTCGGGCCTTGCCCGGAGCCGCCGCCGTCGCCGCCGCGCAGCGTGTGGGCGGCAGTGGTCGCGGCATGGGTAGCCTGCTGGCGGCGGTGCATCCGCTTGGCCCAGGCCGGTTGCTGTTGCTTCTGCGAGCCTGCGGTGCCGTCTGCGGTCTGGCCGGGGCCAGCACCGTCGCTGCCGGCTTCTGTGCCGTTCCAGCCAGCGCGGAAGGAGTCGGCCACCTTCTGCCCAACAGCGGAAGCACCAGAGGTGACGCTGCGGCCTGCGGCTTGTGCGCCAGTCTTGGCGACATTGCCGAGGCCAGCCGCCGCGCCCTTGGCACCGCCGCCGGCCGCAGCGGAACCGGCCTGGAACGCCGATCGGGCACTGCCGGCCGCCGAAGTCGCGGCACGCGCACCGGCACCGGCCAGCTTTGCGGCCGCCGGGGCCATTCGTGCCCCGGCCATGACGGCGCCGCCCACGCCCGTTACGGCGGCGCCGATGGCAACGCCGGTGCCGACAGCCCCGACCGCAGCACCAGCCATCGCGCCCGCACCAAGCTGTGGCGCACCGGACACCAGGCCGGTGGCGATACCGGGGCCGAAAATGCCCAGCGCCAGCAGCGCGAGCGAGGCCAGCATCACGACCAGCGCGTGGTCGATGGATGGTTCGTCGGGATGCACCTGGAACTCGGCGAACAGGCCTGAACCGATGCCGACGATGACGGCCAGCACCAAGACCTTGATGCCTGACGACACCACGTTGCCTAGCACCTTTTCCGCGAGGAACGAGGTCTTGTTCCAGAGTGCAAACGGGATCAAGACGAAGCCGGCGAGCGTAGTCAGTTTGAACTCGATCAGCGTGATGAAAAGCTGTACGGCCAGCACGAAGAAGCAGAGGATCACCACCAGCCAGGCGATGAACAGAACCACGATAGGGTCGATGTTCACGAACACCTCGGGGAACCCAGCCATGTCCCCGATCTGTTCCAGAATCGGCGCGGCTGCGTCGATGCCGGTCTTCGCCAGCCGGCCCGGCTGAAGGAAGTTCTCCATCGTGATGGCCGAGCCGGTAGCGGTAATTCCCAAGCCGGCGAACGAGCGGAACACGATGCTCGCCAGCCAGTTGAAGTTGCCGATGATGTAGGCGAACGCGCCGACACAGAGCACCTTGCGCAGCAGCTTGGCGATCACGTCGTCGCCCTGGCCGGTGGCGTGGCTCATGGCCCAATACAGGCCAGCGATCGTCATGTCGATGACGATGAGCGTGGCGGTGAGAAATGCCACTTCGCCCTGCAATAAGCCGAAGCCCGAGTCGATGTAGCGCGAGAACGTATCGAGGAAACGGTCGATGATGGTCACGTCGTTCATGGCGAATCCTCGGGCGGAGTGAGCGGAACGGCGCCCTCTGGCAATTCATCTGCGGGCGTATCGAAGCTCGGCGGAATCGGCGGGAGTTCAGCCAGCGAGTTGTATTCATCCGGCCCGGTATGGCCGGCGAAGAAGCGCCGCCGGAAGGCTTCAGCGGCGGCGCGGCAGGCATCCTCGCCCACGGCCTGCCGGTCGGCCGCGCATTGCCCGCGCAACGCCTTGAGCCGCACCGGATCTGCGGCCAGGGCGTCGGCCAGGTTCTCGGCCGGCTGCTGGCCGCACGCGGTCAGCAGCACGGCCATCAGGACGGAAGCGCATCGCATGGCCGCCTCCGGTCAGTTGTTATAGAAGTTGACGGACTGCGGCGTGTACGGCGTGCCGGTGCCCAGAAAGCGCCGCCGCACTTCGCGGGCGCGCTCCATAGCCGCCGCTTGCCGCGCCAGTTCCAGTGAAGCGGCCCGGTCTTGCGTGATCTGGAGCTGCTGCGCCTGGATCGACTGCTTGGCCTGCAAAGCCAGGAGCTGGTTCGTCGCCTGCATCGCTTGCAGCGCGCCGGTGGCCGACTGGCTCTGGCTCACGAGATCGGCCAGCGCGCTTTCGTCTTGGGCGAGGTTCTGCGACACCTGCGCCTGCATCCGCATCGCGGTGTGCAAGCCGTTCAAGGTGTTCTGCCAGCGTTCGCGGGCGTCCTGTGCCATGCGGTCGCCGCTGATGGTGGCGGCGTACTGTTCCGGGTACAGGCGGGCGAACGTGGCATCCATGCTCTGCACGTCGTAGGCCAAGCCGCGCGCCTCGGCGATCAGGCGCTCGGTGGTGGCGAGCGTCGAGCGCAGGCGGTTGACGATGTTGAAGTCGAGATTTGCCAGGTTCCTGGCCTGGTTCATCAACATCTGCGCCTCGTTCTGAAGCTGGTTGATCTGGTTGTTGATCTGTTCCAGCGTGCGCACGGCGGTCAGCGTGTTCTGCACGAAGTTGGACGGGTCGAACACCGTCAGCGCGGATGCGGGCTGCACGGCCAGCAGCGATACCGACAGCACGGCAGCGAGTGAGACAGAGAGCAAACGGGGCTTGGTCTTCATGGTGAAACCTCCAGCGGTTGAGAAGCGAGAAAGGAAGCTGCCGCCGGAGCGGACGGCAGCAGGTCGGCGGCCCAGCCGAGGCCGCGATGGCGCAGCCACGCGCCGGCGAAGCCGGGAGCGCCGGCCTGCGTCAGCACGCGGTCAATATCGCGTTGGTCTTGAGGGGTGGATGCGCCCGCGAATGCGAGCGCGACAGGCCCCAGGTCGAGGTCGAACAGGCGATTGCCGAGGCGCGACTGGTAGTAGTAATCGCGCTTGGGCTGTGCGGTCGCCACGATCTCAATCTGGCGGCTGTTCAAGCCGAAGCCTTCGTAGATCGTGCGAATCTGCGGCTCGGTGGCCTGCGGGTTAGGTAAGAAGATCCTGCTCGCGCAGCTTTCGATGATGGCTGGCGCGATGGTCGAGTCCTTGATGTCGGCCAGCGACTGCGTGGCAAAGATGACGCTGACGTTCTTTTTTCTGAGCGTCTTGAGCCATTGCCGGATGCGGGCCGCGAAGGACGGCTCATCGAGGAACAGCCACGCTTCATCGAGGATCAGCAGCGTGGGCGCGCCGTCAAAACGTTCGTCGAAGCGGGCGAACAGGTAGCGCAGCACTGCTTGCACGGCGGCGGGGCTGTGCATCAGTTCTTCCATCTCAAAGCCCTGCACGTCGGCCATGCCCAGCCGGTCGTGGTCAGCGTCCAGCAGCTTGCCGTGGGCGCCGCCCAACACATAGGGCGCGAGCGCTTGGCGCAGCGCGTTGGACTGCAATAACACCGACAAGCCGGTCATGGTGCGCTGCTCCACTGGCGCACCGGCAAGGCTTCGCAGCGCCGACCAAATGGCAGCCTTCTCGTCCGGGCCGACCGTCACGCCTTCGTGCAGCAGCCGGCCCTCCACCCATTCGGCGGCCCAGGTGCGGTAGCCCTCGTGGGCTATTCGCGCGAGTGGCTGGAAGGCGATGCCGCCATCGGCACCGAGGTCGTAGTGCTCACCGCCAAGGCCGAGGATGGTGGCGCGCATCGAGCGCCCCATGTCGAAGGCGAAGATCCGCGAGCCGAAGTAGCGCCGGAACTGCATGGCCAATATGGCGAGCAGCACCGACTTGCCCATGCCGGTCGGCCCGGCGACAAGGGTGTGCCCCACGTCGCCGATGTGCGTCACCAGCCGGAACGGCGTCGCGCCATCGGTGCGGGTGACGATCAGCGGCGGGCCATCGAGGTGTTCGTTCTTCTCCGGCCCAGCCCATACCGCTGACATCGGCATCATGTGCGCCAGGTTCAGCGTCGAAACGATGGGCTGACGCACGTTCGCGTATGCGTTGCCGGGGACGGACGACAGCCAGGCATCGACTGCGTTGAGGGTTTCGGGGATGGTCACGAAACCCCGGCCCTGGATGACGCGCTCCACCATGCGCAGCTTCTCGTCGGCCACGGCCGGGTCGGCGTCGAGCACCGTCACCGTGGCGGTGAGGTAGCCGAAGGCGACTTGATCGCTGCCCAGCTCCTGCAAGGCGGCATCGGCGTCGGCGGCCTTGTTGCTGGCATCGGTATCGACCAGCGGGCTTTCCTGCTGAAAGATCGTTTCGCGCAGCAGCGCGATGACGTTCTTGCGCTTGGCGAACCATTGGCGCCGCAAGCGCCCCAATTCCCGTTCCGCCTCGGCTTTGTCCAGGCACAGGAAGCGCGTACTCCAGCGATACGCAAAGCCCAGGCGGTTGAGGTCGTCCAAGATCCCCGGCCAGGTCGAGGTCGGGAAGCCTCGTACCGACACCACGCGCAGGTGCTGATCGCCCAGCATGGGCGCCAGGCCGCCGACCAGCGCGGCATCGGCCAGCAGTGCGTCGATATGGAACGGCACGTCGGGCACGCCGACGCGATAGCGCCGCGTGGAGACTGTGGCATGCAGGTAGGTCAGCGTCTGGCTATCGTCCAGCCAGGCAATCTCCGGCATCACACCATCGAGCAGGTCGAACACGCGATCGGTCTCTGCCACGAAGGAATCAAGCCGACCACGCCAGTCCACACCCTCAGTGGGCCGGTTCTCGTACAGCATCCCAGCCGCACGGGCGCGAGACTCTTGCGGCGGTAGGTGTTGCAACGTGAAGTGATAGACGCTCTCGAAATGGCCATCCGACTCCTCGAACGCCGCGCGTCGCTCCTCATCCACCAGCCAGGAC
Organism: Serratia sp. SM04; assembly: GCF_040280225.1. Lineage (NCBI taxonomy): Bacteria > Pseudomonadati > Pseudomonadota > Gammaproteobacteria > Enterobacterales > Yersiniaceae > Serratia > Serratia sp. SM04. Next base: position 117,455 of record NZ_JBEOQT010000003.1, read on the forward strand.
AGTGGTTCGGGAAAGGAGGATTGCGGATAGCTCGATGCCCGCATCCGCTCGGCCTCGATATAGAAGGCCCAGCCAGACCCGGTACGGCGAAGCGCGTTGTTCTGCCGCGCCGACGTGGCAATCAGCTCGCCCTGTGTCGCACTGTCCAAGTCGGGGCCGCGAAACTGGAACGTGCGTTGAAACGAACCATCTTTGTTCAGCACAACGCCCGGCGCGACCAGCCCGGCCCAGGGCAGCCAGTCGGCAAGCAAGGCCGGGCGCTGACGATATTCGGCAAGGTTCAGCATGGCGTCCTCCCCTCACACGTCCAGAAGCGGGCGGTGTTTGATATGCCGCGCGAAGACCTGCATGAACTGCGGATCGACGCGCGCACCCCATACGGCCAGCGAGTGGCCGACGATCCAGAGCACCACGCCGGGAATCCACAGTTGCAGGCCCAGCCCGACGGCGGCGGCTAGCGTGCCGTTGGCAATCGCCACGGTGCGCGGCGCACCGCCCAGCAGGATCGGCTCGGTCAGCGAGCGATGCAGCGGCACTTCAAAGCCCGGAAGATCGGTGGCCTTACTCATACGACGGCCCCTCCGGAGAAGCTGAAGAACGACAGGAAGAACGAGGACGCGGCGAACGCGATGGACAGGCCGAACACGATCTGGATCAGCTTGCGAAAGCCGCCGCTGGTATCACCGAACGCCAGCGCAAGCCCCGTCGAGATGATGATGATCACCGCCACGATCCGGGCGACTGGCCCTTGGATGGATTCGAGGATGGAGGTCAGCGGCCCTTCCCACGGCATCGAGGAACCGGCGGCCTGCGCCGTGCCCGCCAGCAACAGCATCAGCGCGGCCAGCAGCAGCCCTTGCCCTGCGGGACGGGCCAGGTGGCGCAGCCGCGCCATGCTGGACAGGCGAGAAATAGGATTTACGGAAAGACGGAAAGCATCAACGTGCGTCATGGCAGTTCTCCAGGTTGGTCAGGGGTCGAGGAAGGCGCAGCGGCAGCGGCTGCAAGAGGAACCGGCGGCAGCTCGGGAAACGGCGTTTCCAGCGCATCTGTCAGGCGATAGCCCGCACCGTCGAAGCCGACGACACGGGAGATGGTTTCGACGTGACGTTTGCGGCCACGGCCTGCGATGTGAATCACCACGTTGACCGCCTCGGCGATCAGGGCGCGGGGCGGATTCACTGCCACTTCGAGGATCAGTTGCTCCAGACGCAGCAGTGCGCCCAAGGCGGAGCCGGCATGGATGGTGGCAATGCCGCCGGGGTGGCCGGTGCCCCAGACCTTCACCAAGTCCAGGGCTTCGCCGCCACGCACTTCGCCGACGATCACGCGGTCAGGCCGCAGGCGCATCGTGGCCCGCACCAGCTCGGTCATTGTGACGACGCCGGCGCGGGTGCGCAGCGGCACATGGTCGCGGGCCGCGCATTGCAGCTCGATGGTGTCTTCGAGCACCAGCACGCGGTCGCCTGTGGCGGCGATCTCGGCCAGCAGCGCGTTCGCCAGCGTGGTCTTGCCGGTGCTGGTGCCGCCGGCGATCAGGATGTTCTGCCGCTCGCGCACGGCGCGGCGCAGGAACTCGGCCTGCCCGGCGGTCAGGATGCCGTCGGCCACGTAGCGATCCAGGCCGATGATGCTCACGGCCCGCTTGCGTAGCGCGAAGGCTGGCCCCGGGGCGGCCGGAGGCAGGATGCCCTCGAAACGCTCGCCGGTTTCCGGCAACTCGGCGGTCAAGAGCGGCTGGCCGCGATGCACCTCCGCGCCGACATGCGCGGCGACCAGGCGGATGATGCGTTCACCATCGGCCTCGGGCATCTCCACGCCCAGCGGCGAGCGACCCGACGACAGCCGATCCACCCACAGGGTGCGATCGGGGTTGAGCATGATTTCCACAACATCCGGATCTTCGAGCGCAGCGGCGATCAGCGGCCCCATCGCCGTGCGCAGCATCTGGATGCGGCGATCCTGGGACGCCGCGGCGGATGAGCGAGATTCAGGCGGAATCTGCGGAACGGCACTCATGACGCACGCTCTGCAGCTCGCTCATCGGCGGACGCCATCGCTGCTGCGTCATCCATCCGCATCGGATCGGGGTGCAGTTCCTCCACCACGTCGCGCACCAGACTGCGGCCACGCAGCAGGTGGCGACCCAACTGCTCGACGAACTGCTCGAAGCGCGCTTTGCCCTGGGCGCGGGCCGCGTCCTTGTGGGCTTCTGGCACCGGCGTGCTGATGGTCAAGAAATAGCGGATGAACAGCGCCAGCGTTTCGATCTGGATGTTCTGGTCGCGCTCCATGCGTTCGGTCTGCCGCGACAGTCGATCCAGCCGCTTGGCAATGGCGGCCTCACGCTGGTCGCCCGCATCGGGTGACAGCCAGGACGCCAAGGCCGCTGCGACGATGGAGGACTTGGACACGCCTTTCTTGGCGGCAAGTTCATCCAGGCGCTTGGCGTGCTCGGGCTGGATGAAAAGATTGAGGCGGTATTGGCTCATAGGTCGATTCCGTCGTTGGGGTCGAGAGAAGCCAGCCGGGCCGTGCGCTGCATGGCCGGGTCGAGCTGGCCGGGAAGCGGGAGCGCCAGGTCGTCGTCATCGAGCAGCTCCAGGTCGTTCGCACACGCGTCCAACTCGGGCTCGTAGGCGACGGTTTCGGAGAGTTCGAGCTGGCGGCGCGGGCCGCCGTCATCGGTGCCGCCCGGACCATCGGCGGATACCGAGGTCGGCGCCGTAGGTACGGCCGGGATCGCCAAGCCGCTCCAGTCGTCGGGGCGGGCTGGCGGCGCGTCGGCGTACCTCCCGACTGCGAGCACGGGCGGTGGCAGGACGCGATCCTTGAAATTGGCGTCGACGTAGTAACGCAGCTTCTTCGCGCGGATCGGGGCAACGCTGGACACCATGACTACGGCGTCCTCAGGTGGAAGCTGCATCACCTCGCCGGGCGTCAGCAGCGGACGTGCAGTTTCCTGACGCGACACCATCAGGTGCCCCAGCCACGGAGCGAGGCGGTGGCCCGCGTAGTTGCGCTGCGCGCGAAGCTCGGTGGCGGTGCCGAGGGTTTCGGAAATCCTTTTCGCCGTCCTTTCGTCGTTGGTGGCGAAAGTCACCCGGACATGGCAGTTGTCGAGGATGGAATGGTTCTGCCCATACGCCTTGTCGATCTGGTTCAGGCTTTGAGCGATGAGAAAGCTGCGGATGCCGTAGCCGGCCATGAAGGCAAGCGCGGACTCGAAAAAATCGAGGCGACCCAGCGCCGGAAACTCGTCCAGCATCAGCAGCAGCTTGTGCCGGCGCGCGATGCCATCGCTGCCGTCGAGCGATTCGGTCAGCCGCCGCCCGATCTGGTTCAAGATGAGCCGGATCAGCGGCTTGGTGCGGCTTATGTCGGAGGGCGGCACCACCAGATAGAGCGATACCGGGTGCTCGGCGGAAATCAGGTCGGCGATGCGCCAATCGCAGCGCGATGTGACTTCGGCCACGGTCGGGTCGCGGTACAGGCCGAGAAACGACATGGCGGTGGAGAGCACGCCCGATCGCTCGTTGTCCGACTTGTTGAGCACTTCGCGGGCAGCGGATGCGACAACCGGGTGAGGCGCATCGCCCAGGTGCTTCGTCGTCATCATCCGGTGCAGCGTCAGCTCGAACGGACACGCCGGGTCGCTGAGGAAGTTGGCGACGCCGCGCAGCGTCTTGTCCTCGCCTGCGTACAGAACATGCAAGATTGCACCGACCAGTAGCGCGTGGCTGGTCTTCTCCCAATGATTGCGCTTCTCTAACGCACCTTCAGGGTCAACCAGAATGTCGGCGATGTTCTGCACGTCGCGCACTTCATGTGCGCCGCGCCGGACTTCAAGCAGCGGGTTGTAGGCGGCCGACTGCCTATCGGTGGGGTTGAAAAGCAGGCAGTGCGAAAAGCGCGAACGCCAGCCCGCCGTGATCTTCCAGTTCTCTCCCTTAATGTCGTGAATGACGGCGGACGCCGGCCACGAAAGCAACGTAGGCACCACCAAGCCCACGCCCTTGCCCGAGCGCGTGGGTGCGAAGCTCAGGACATGTTCCGGCCCCTCATGTCGGAGGTATTGGTCGTCGTGTTGGCCGAGGAAGACGCCCGCCGGGAGGGTCAGTCCAGCTTTGCGGATGTCGACGGCATCGGCCCAGCGTGCCGAACCATAAGTCGTAACCAGCCGCGACTGCCGAGAACGCCATACCGACATGGCGATGGCGACGAGTAAAGCGAACAAACCGCTACCACCCGCAATCGCACCGCCTGTGTCGAAGACGTGCGGCGCGTAGGCATCAAAGAAGAACCACCATTCGAACAAGCGCCACGGGTGATAAACCGGTACACCTAGAAGATCGAACCAGGGCGATCCGAGGCGTACTTGATAGCCAAGGGTCGCTGCTGTCCATTGTGTGGCGCCCCAGACGCCGGCGATCACGATGCCGATTACCACAGCGATCTGGCCGAACAGAACGTTCGTCCCTTGCATGACCTGTCCTCCGATTTCTCCTGCGCTGGTGTCTCATTGAAAGCGTTGCACAGGGGGTGTCGCAGGCGTCAGGATCGGTTCTGGGCTAGTGCCGGTCAAAGACCGTTCGCAGCACAATGGTCGAGGGAAAAGAAAGAATGAGCGCGGTGGCGAGTCAAAGAAAAGCGCCGCAAGCGAAAGCGCACTGCGGCGCATACAGAGTTCCAAGCAAGTTACCCAAAAAAAGCCGTCAATGGGCCTTGCTTCCACTCATAGGCAATATTTAGATATCATGAAAAACGATGATATTTAAGATTGGAATAAAAATGAAAAATATCAAGAGTATGGATCTCAACTTGCTCAAGGCGCTGGACGCATTGTTAGACGAACGCAATGTGACACGGGCGGCGGCCCGTCTGGGACTAACCCAGCCGGCCTTGAGTGGCATGCTGACGCGGTTGCGCGAGAGCTTCGGTGACCCGCTTTTCGCGCGCTCGCAGCGGGGTATCGTTCCAACGCAGCGGGCGCTGGATCTAGGGATGCCTGTCAAGCAGGTGCTCGCCGAAATCGACGCGCTGCTCCAGCCACCTTCCTTCAATCCGGCCACCGCACAACTGACCTTCTCCATCGCCGCGACGGACTATGCGCTGCGTGCCGTTGCTGTCCCATTTCTATCGGCACTTAAACGGCACGCACCGCGTGTACGAGTCTCATTAGTGCCAGTCGAGAGCGGGCAGCTACAGAACCAGCTTGAGCGCGGTCAGATCGATTTAGCCCTCCTGACGCCAGAGATCACTCCGCCAAATCTGCATGCCCGAGAGCTGTTCAAGGAACACTATGTGTGTGTCCTGCGGGAAGACCATCCTGCGGCTATGGGGCGCAAGCTGACCGTTAAACAGTTCTGTGCTCTCGACCATGCGCTTGTTTCCTACGATGGTGGAGGTTTCCGCGGCGTCACCGACGATGCGCTAGAACAGTTGGGCAAACGACGCAGCGTCACACTGTCGGTCAAGAGCTTTCTGATCTTGCCAGACATCCTGCGTGCCAGTGACATGGTTGCGATCTTGCCGAGCCGCTTGGTCGCCGGTATGGACAAGCTGGCTATCTCCCTGCCGCCGGTGAAGATACCGGGGTTCACCAAGACGGCTGCTTGGCACGAACGCACCCATCACGATCCAGCACATCGCTGGATACGAGCACTGCTGTTCACTTCCTGTGCTAACAACAAGTAGGCAAGATCGCTCCTATCGTCATGCTCAGCACAACTCTACCTCGCACTACAAATAAGCAATCAGTCGGCTCAATTGGAGACGCGCCCTTTCGTAGCGCCGCTGCGAGATAGCCTAGTCGGTGGATGGCAGAACCTAGGCCTTGATATCATATTTTATGATATCAAAAATAGAAACTTAGGATTTCACTTATTGCAGATGGAGGCTCATGATTTGCTCCATGACCACTTGAATGACGCAGCCACCCCTGTTGCGTCATCGACATTTTGTGAAGGAGCTTCGATATGAGCAAGCAACAGAACGCCATCCTCTGGCCCGAAGGCTACACGCCGGGCTTTACTGAGAATTTCGCCTCCAATGAGATCATCGCCGCCGGCTTGAGCGCGGCCGACGTATGGCCTCTACTCGTCACACCATCGCTGTGGCCAAGCTACTACGCCAACTCGGCTAACGTGTGCTTTCATGACGGCAAAGGCCCGGTACTGGCCGACGGCGATCGGTTTTACTTCGAGACCTTCGGCTTCCCGGTAGAGGGGCAGTGCAACGAATACGTGCCACCTGCGGATGGGCAACCCGGCCGCGTGGCCTGGCACGGCTGGTCCGGCGAGGAAGGCACAGATACGCGCCTGGATGTGCATCACGCCTGGCTGGTTGAGAACCTGGACGGCAGGCGCGTGCGCATCCTCACGCAGGAAACTCAGAAGGGCAAACCGGCCGAGGAGCTGCACAACGCCAAACCCAACCCGATGATCAACGGCCATCAGGACTGGCTCGACAGCTTGGTCGAGGCAGCGCGCAAAGCCAAGCAGGCGTAGTGGTCTCCGGCCGCTTGATCCCAAGCGTCTGAACGGAGAAAACCATGATGAGAACTCCCCTCAGGATTCTGCTGGTCCTGACTTCGCAGGCAACGATGGGCGACGAACTGCTCAACCGCGAATGGTTCCGCAGTCGGACCGAAGCGAAGGTGCTGATCGAACGTTGGCGACAGTTCTACAACGAGCAGCGGCCGCATAGCGCGCATGCTTACAAACCGCCGGCGACGATCCGGCGCAACTGGATCCAATCCGATAGCATCCCCTCCGAACTCACTGCCTGACTGGCTACAAAGTTCGTACTCAGGTCACCTTGGCGCAGGCACTGAAGGTGGAGCCACCCGGAATGGGTGCTCCCACCGCCTTACGCGCACTGGCTCGAACTCTCCCGAGGCGCCGGCAAGCTCGTCACATAGCGACTAGAGAGAGGAGGTGACCGTACGAGTTCCCAGCGCCCGATCCACTCTGGGAGCTGGGTCGCCTAGCGACTACGCTACCAATGGAGCTAGCGATCAACTCGATAACTTGAGCGTGATAACGCCCAGGATGATCAACGCCACGCCAAGGTATCGCATCAGGGAGGTTGGGTCGCCATAGAAATGAATTCCGACTAAGAAAGTTCCCGCCGCTCCGATACCCGTCCACACCGCATAAGCAGTCCCAATCGGTATCTGACGCTGAGCAAGCCATAGGAAGGCGCCGCTAATTGTCATGAAAGAGACGGCTACTGCGACCCCACTCCAACGCGATGTTGGCTCTTGCGCCATTTTCAGCCCGACCGGCCATCCGATTTCAAACAATCCAGCCAAAACAAGATAGATCCAACCCATTGCGATTCTCCTTCAAATTTTTCATATCCGGCATACATACTCCGGCATGACCACCAGCTTAGAACTTCGGCGGCTCTTTAGGCGTGGTGTGGGGCACATCGCCATCTTCGTAAAAGCGCTTTCGCGTAGCCTCGGCAACCCGGTTACATAGTTGGTCGCCCAGCATTGGTCGATCCAACTTGCATTGCTTGCGCAACTCTTTCAGACGCTCAGGATTGAGCGCTAATTCATCGACTGTCGGAAGGTTGGCTTTATCTGGTTTCCCAGATGGGCTGCAGGCTGCCAATGTCGAGGAAAGCAATATGAGAGCAATCTTCTTCATGGTTAATTTTCTTTGGGAGATTGTGTGATGGTTTACCGCCGACCTTTGGCATCTGGAGATTTGATCGAATGAACGCGTTCCATGAAGCGAGTCAGCATTTCTGACGGCTCGCTGGCCGGCCGTAGTAGATAGGTCGTGAGCATTGGCGAACGTCCAGTCAGCGGCCGTGCGACCACCCCCTGTTCCCTGCTGGCTGTGATATGCGCGCCTCCTGTGAGGCCTAGTGCAAGTCCCGCCGAAACCAGGACCATCATTAGATCGCTGGAAGTCACGCGTTCGGCAATCAGTGGCTCTATGTCCACGCGACGTAGCACCCGTTCAACTTGCCGAGCATGGCCCTCACACGCCACCGCGTCGCAGAGCACCAGCGGATACCGCAACAGCTCTTCTAGGGGAATCTGTTTGTGGGATAGCAAGGGGTGCCGTGCGGGCACAGCTACCATCAGAGGGTCACTCCACACCGGCACGGCGATGATGCCTTCGCCGACTTCATCCGATTGAGCGAAGCCGAGATCGTACAGTTCGCCACACAATCCCTTGATTTGCTGTGCCAAAGGCACCTCGAAGAAGCGAACTTCCACTTCCGGCTCTTCCTGCCGGCAGAGCGCCAACAACGCAGGCAGGCGCGATGGCGTGATTCCATCAGACAATGCAATACGGAGCTGGCAATGAAAGCCATTGGCTGCGGCGTTCACACTGTCGCGCGCCTGCTGCAAAGCTGCGAAGACACGCGGCACGCTCTCAAAGAAGAGCCTGCCCGCACGAGTCAAGCGGGTGCTCCGAGTGGTTCTCGCAAATAGCGCTACGCCCAACTCTTCCTCAAGTTCCTTGATGGCGCGCGACAGCGGCGATGTCTCTATGTGGAGGCGCTCTGCGGCTCGGGCAAAGTGCAGCTCCTCTGCCACCGCCAGAAAGTAGCGCAGGTGTCGAATTTCCATGTTCGCATTCCTCATCACTCAGGCCTCACCACCTTCGCCTTGCGTCACGCTATTTAGCTAGCCTTCGCAAGCTGCTCCAGCATGTTTCTGCGATCAAACAGGAGAGCCGGATAATGCTTTTGCCAGGACGCCCCATTGCATGGCTGTCTCGGCCCGCGTGCGGATCAGCGAAGCCTGCGCTGACAGCACCCCGGCCTCAGCCTCGGCCACCACCGTGGCGTCCACTTGTCCCGCCTCGAACAGACGTCGGCTGCGATCGAGCTGACGCTCCGCGACTGCGACACCCTCGGCCTGATGCTCCAGTGCTGCGTGCTGCGTATGCCAACCGAGATATGCGTTCTCTACGTCCTGCAAAGCACTCAACAAAGTGCGCTCGAACTCCGCACGGGCAGCTCGGCTGCGCGCCTCTCCGGTCTCGATGCCGGCACGGATCGCGCCACCATCGAAGATCGGCAACGACACCCCGGCCCTAAGTGAAAAAATGTTTCCAGTGATGCGGGTTCCCACACTCTCTACGCGCTGCCGTCCGCCGCTCAGGTCCAACACCAGCCTGGGGAAGCGTTCGCCTTCGGCTGCGTTCCAGCGCGCGGTTTCGGCGGCGAACTTCGCTTCGGCGGCGCGCACGTCGGGCCGCTCACTCAGCAGGTCCGCAGGTATGCGTGTCGGTGTCCAGTCCGGGACGGCGAGCGACGCAAGAGTTGGGGAAGCTGCAGGCGCTCCGGGCGTTTGTCCCACTAGTACATCGAGTGCATGCGTCGCCTCGCCGCGCGCACGCCGCAGTTGCTCTTGCTCCACGCGCAGTGCGACGACGCCGGCGCGGGTACGCTCGATGTCGAAGCCGGTAGCTTGTCCGGCCTCGAACTTCCGTTGCATCAGCAAGACGAGTCGTTCTGCGGATGCCAGCCGCGCCGCGGCTAGCGCTTCGAGCTCACTGGCTTGGCGCTGCTGCACAGCCGCCGACACTGTTTCAAACGCGACCTGCCACCGCGTGGCAACCCACGCTTGTTCGGCTGCCACCGCATCCAGGCGCGCACCTTCTGCTGCCTGCGAAAGCCGTCCCGACAGGTCTGCCTCCCACGATGCGGACAACGTGGCGCGGCCATCATTGCCGATTGCAACGTTCTCTGAATAGTCGCGTCCTCGAGTTGCCTGCGTGCCCGCGGACAACGAGGGGAGCAGGGAGGCCCGTGCTCGCCGCGTGGCGGCCGATGCCTCGTCCACGCGCGCTCGCGCAATCGTCAGTTCGGTATTGCGCTCCAGCGCCGCCCGGACCAAGGCATTGAGGTGCGGATCGCCGTAGGCCGTCCACCAATCGACGGGAAGAGTACGGCGGGACGATTTGTCCAAGATGCCTTCACCTCCCTCTTCATTTGAGAAATGGGCCGGTACATCCAGGCGAGGTGGATCGGCAGAGTGCGGGGCATGGCTGCAGGCCGCAAGAAGCAGTAGCGGAGAAATCATGGCAATGAGGCGATAGCGTTCAAGAATTTGAGACATGGCAGCTCCTTGCGCTCCGAAAAAGTCTTGACGGACTGTTGTATGGCTTCTACTATACCGTCTGGACTGTATATGACTCAAGCTTTTTTGGAGCACGACCATGCCGCCCCGCGCGAAAACAAAGTTGCCCCCCCCGTCCACTGCCCATAGCAGCGCCGATGCGCAGCCCGGTCTCCAGCAAGGAGCCCAGCGAACTCGCGACCGCATCCTGCAGGCCGCCCGCGAACTGGTGCTGGAGGAAGGTGCCAGTCGCTTGACACTGGACGCCGTCGTTGTGCGGGCCGGGTTGAGCAAAGGGGCGTTTCTCTATCACTTCAAGACCAAACGCGATTTGTTCGTGACACTGATCGACGAGATGATCCGGGCGTTCGACGCGGTACAAGCCAATCACGAGCGCAGGTTTGCCGGAGATCCGGACCCCTGGCTGTCGAGCCAGGTGGAAGCGATGCCCGACGACGAGATGCAGAAGATGGGCGCAGCGCTGCTCGCGGCAGCTGCGGAAGATCCAACACTTCTCGACCCACTGCGCGAGTGTTACCGCGTGCAGTACGAACGCGTGCGTCGATCCCCGCGTGGCACCGAGACCGCGGCACTCATCATGCTGGCATTGGATGGCGCCCTGTTCGCCGATCTTCTGGGTTTGCCAATACTCGCACCCGCAGAGCGGCGGCATTTCTTTCGGGCGCTCCAGGATCTCGCCTCGGGCCATCTCGAACTTGTCCCGGCAAAAGGACGCACATGAGTCGCGTCCGTAGCGGTGTCATGACCGCGTGCGCACCGCGCTCCTTGGCGGTTGCTTGCACACTATCCATTTCGACTCTGCTCTCAGGGTGCGGAAACTCGCAATCCACCGTATCCGAGCCTCCGCGCGCAGTGAAGCTCGCCGCCGCGCAGTCGGATCTCCCGCATAGCTCTCGCATCGAATTGACTGGCTCGGCGCGAGCAACCGAGCGCAGCATCCTAGGATTTGAAACAGGAGGACGGATCGCCAAGTTGAACGTCGACGTGGGTGAACGGTTCTCCCGCGGCCAAGTCCTGGCAGAACTTGATGCGCAACCTGACCGGCTTCGCGTGACACAAGCGCAAGCATCCCTGGCGGCCGCCGAAGCCGGCCTGATGGATCGACGTGTACAGACAGATCAACAGCGCCGGTTGCTCGAAAGCGAAGTCATCTCCCCTGCTGCGTTCGAGAGCGCGAAGGCGCAGCTAGCGGTCGCAGAGGGTCAAGCGCGCACTGCCAAGGCGGCGCTTGGCCTGGCCGAACGAGCACAACGTGGCACGATGATCGTCGCTCCTTTCGATGGTGTCGTGGCGGAAAAGCTGGCTTTGGCGTTCACCGACATTGCTGCTGGTGCGCCGGTATTTCAGGTCGACGGCGTGCGCAGTGGCACTGAGATCATCGCGAACGCGTCTACTACACAGGCACCTCACATAGATGTCGGCCAACGCGCAGAACTGAGCTGGAGCGGAGCCGAACAACCAATCCGAGCGGTGGTACGTCGTGTCGGTCTGCGCGCCGAAAATGGCTCGCTCCTACCCGTGGTGCTAGTGCCTGAAGATAACGCGCAAGCGCGCGCACTTCGGCCAGGTATTCCCGTACAGGTCGTGCTCGACGCACCTGCGGCAACCTCCAAGACCTCTCGGCCCGAGACTGTATCCATACCTTATGCCTCGCTGGTGCTCGGCACGAAGCCGGGCGAGGCTTCCGTCTTCGTCTACACCCCTGAAGATAAGAAGGTGCACCGTCGCGCGGTGCGCTTCACGCCGGTACAGGAAGGAGACAGCGCGCGCGTCCTCGCTGGACTCAAGCCCGGCGAGACGGTGGTTGCCGCCGGAGGAGGATGGCTCACCGATGGACAGCCAGTGACACCACTGGAAGCCACCACTCAATTGACCAAGCGCTAACGCGATCCACCAGGTTACTTCATCATGAAGATCACCGAGATGGCGCTGCGCGCCAGTCGACTTACCTACTTTGTAGCGCTCATCATTTTCGTCGCCGGCATCGCGACCTTCCTGAATTTTCCTTCTCAGGAGGAGCCGACTGTCACGGTCCGCGATGCGATGGTCACGGCGTTGAACCCGGGGCTGCCCGCCGAACGCGTTGAGCAACTCATTGCCCGGCCGATCGAGGAGCGCTTGCGCGAACTGGCAGAGGTCAAGCGCGTGACGAGCACCGTGCGCGCAGGCAGCGCCATGATCCAGGTCACGATCTGGGACCGCTACACCGACTTGGCACCGATCTGGCAGCGCGTCCGGGCCAAGGTCGCCGATTCGAAGGATGCCTTACCACAGAGCACGATGGGGCCTTTCGTCGACGAAGACTTCGGCCGCGTCGCGGTTGCCTCGATTGCGGTCACTGCACCAGGTTACTCCATGAGCGAGATGCGCGTCGCGCTCAAGCAGATGCGCGACCGCCTGTACACCGTGCCTGGTATTGAGCGCATCACTTTCTACGGCCTGCAGGAAGAGCGCGTCTATCTCGAATTCGATCGGCCTAGGCTCGCGCGATTGGAGCTGACACCACAGGGGGTGATCGACCAACTCGTCAAACAGAACGTCGTCGCTTCGGGTGGACAAATTGTTGTCGGCGGCATCAATGCAACCTTGGCGGTCAGTGGCGAAGTGCGTGACGCTCCCTCCCTGCGAGCAATGCCGATCGCGCTGCCACGACCGCAAAGTAGTACGGCGCCCGTGCCGACGATCGCATTGGGTGAACTGGCGCAGGTGAGTGTGCGGCCAGCCGATCCGCCGGAATCTGCTGCCATCTACAAAGGCCAGCCCGCTGTCGTCATGGCGGTTTCGATGGCCTCCGGTCAGAACGTGGAGCAGTTCGGAAAAGCGCTCAAAGCACGGGTTGCAGACCAGGAGAAGCTGCTGCCGGCGGGTTTCGATCTGTCATACGTCACTTTCCAGGCCGATGTCGTCAAGCACGAGATGGGCAAAATGAACCACGTCATGATGGAGACGATCATCGTCGTCCTCGGTGTCGTCGTGCTATTTCTCGGTTGGCGCACCGGGATCATCGTGGGCATGATCGTGCCGTTGACGATCCTCAGTGCACTCATCGTCATGCGCGCGATGAACATCGAGCTTCAGAACGTCTCGATGGGCGCCATCATCATTGCGCTCGGCTTGTTGGTGGACAACGGCATTGTGATTGCCGAAGACATCGAACGCCGCCTGGCCGGTGGCGAAGATCGTAAGCATGCCTGCCTCGAGGCGGGCCGCACGCTCGCCATTCCGCTGCTCACGTCCTCGCTCGTGATCGTGATCGTGTTCTCGCCGTTCTTTTTTGGCCAGAACGCCACGAGCGAGTATCTGCACAATCTCGTGGTCGTGCTGGCACTGACGTTGTTCGCTTCGTGGCTGCTGTGCCTGACTGTCACGCCCCTATTGTGCTACCACTTCGCCAAACCCCATCACAAGCAGGAGCAGGGCGACGCCTATGACACCCGCTTCTACCGTGGCTACCGGCGCGTACTGGAGTGGGTGCTCCACCATAAGGCGGTCTATGTAGCGTCGATGATCGCGGCGCTTGCCATTGCGCTGTATGGCTTCACCACCCTGCCGTACGATTTCATGCCCAAGTCCGACCGGCTTCAGTTCCAGATTCCGGTGCAGCTCGCCCCCGGTACCGACTCGCGCGAAACGCTCGCCCGCGTGAAGCAGATCAGTGGTTGGCTGGGCGACACGAACATCAATCCAGAAGTCTCCGATCACATCGGCTACGTCGCCGATGGTGGCCCGCGCTTCATCCTTAGCCTGAATCCACCACTGCCGGCATCGAACATCGCGTACTTCGTTGTCACATTGAAGCCGAAGAGCGACATCGACGCCGTCCTCGCCCGCACCCGCAGCTACTTTGCGCAAGCACATGGCGACGTGCGCGCCGAGCCCAAGCGTTTCTCGCTCGGTGCGACCGAGTCAGGGACTGCCATTTATCGCGTCAGCGGTCCGGATGAGGAGGTATTGTTGGGGGCCGCGTCCAAAATCGAAGCAGCGCTGCGCAAGCTGCCCGGCACCATCAACGTCAAGAACGATTGGGATACGCGCGTTGGCCGCATCGACGTACGGGTCGACCAGGACCGCGCGCGTCGGGCGGGCGTGACGACTGAAGACATCGCTGGCGGGCTGGATGTCCGCTACAGCGGCAGATCGATCTCGGTTATTCGCGACGGTGACACCTCCGTCCCGATCGTCCTGCGCAGTATCGTAAGCGAGCGTCGCAGCACGGCAGACGTAGGCGCGACGCTCATCTATCCCACCAACGGCGGTCCAGCGGTGACGCTGGCTCAGGTCGCAGACGTATCGCTCGCGAGCGAGCCCTCGGTCATCCAACGGCGCAATCTCATCCGCACGATCACCGTGCAAGGACAGAACACCTCTTACACCGCCCAGGAGATCATCAACCGCCTGGCGCCTAGCGTCGCTGCCCTGGACCTGCCCGCGGGCTACTCGGTTGAACTTGGCGGCGAGATCGAGGAAGCCGCCGAATCGAACGCCGCGCTGTCGACCTACATGCCCCTCGCATTTCTGGCGATGCTGATGCTGTTCGTATGGCAGTTCAATTCTTTCCGCAAGCTCGGTGTGATCCTCGCGACGATCCCTTTCACGCTTATCGGCGTGGTATTGGCTCTGAAGCTGACCGGCACACCTTTCAGCTTCATGGCGACCTTCGGCGTACTGGCCCTGTTCGGGATCATTGTCAACAACGCCGTGCTCTTGCTGGAACGCATCGACCAGGGGCTAGCGGAAGGCCTGCCACGCCATGAAGCCTTGGTTGGGGCCGCGATACAACGGCTTCGTCCAATCGTGATGACCAAGGTCACCTGCATTTCGGGACTGGTGCCACTCATGCTCTTCTCCGGACCATTATGGAAAGGGATGGCGATCGCGATGATCGGTGGGCTGGCACTCGGAACGCTGGTGACGTTGGGCTTGATTCCGCTGCTTTACGAAGTCCTGTTTGGAATCAAGCGAATTGGGCCGTGGAACCTGAGTGTCGCCACCGCGCATGGAGATCGCTCATGAGTCTCTTGCGAGCCGCCGCGTGCTGCGCATTCTCAGAATTCGTATGCACCCACGCTTCATGCGTATGTCTCGCTAGGCTTATGCGATTCAGCACCCATCCGCTGATCTGGAAATCCTGGTCGATTGTCATTGCCGCAGGGGTTCTAGGAGCGGGCTATCCACTGGGCCTGCGGGCCATCACGGCGGGCGGTCCGATGCGCTGGGTCGGCCTCTGTGTGGCAGTGACGTGCATGGCGGCCAGCGGCGCACTTTTGTGGTTCGCGCTCAAGCGGATTCCGATCAGCGCGGCCTCTGCAGCCTGGGCAGGAATCGGGCTACTTGGAAACTTGGGCGTCGGCGCCCTCCTACTAGGCGATGTCGCATCGGTAACGCGCTGGTCTGGCACCGCCCTCATCGCAGCAGGCATTGCCTGTCTTAGTTTCGTTTGATCAAGGAGACCCATTATGAAGAGCAAAACTGCATTGATCCGCGGCGGCATCTTTTTTTGCGTAGCAGGCGCGCTCTCTGGATGCGCGACCAACAGCATGACGCGCTCCGGATTTCTCGGCGACTACGAGAAGTTATCGCCGACACGATACGAGAACGTACTGATGTACCGCGCAGCGGGATTCGAGCCCAAGCGTTATGCCGCTGTCGTGGTGGAAGAAGCGCAGATCAAGACCGCCTCGGGTCGCATCGATGGGCTCGATGACGCGCAGCAGCGCGAAGTGCTAGACCATGTGACGAGCGAACTGAAACGCCAGGAAGGCAAAAGTCCCGCCCCCCCAGGTGGCGCGGGACAGGTTCGGGTGCGTGTAGCGGTCACCGAACTGCAGACACCGAATCGGGCAGTCAATGCAATGACGACCCTGCTGGTTGGACCCGTGACGACGGGTGGTGCCAGCCTAGAGTTCGAAGCAGTCGATTTAAGGACGGGACGCCGGGTTGCTGCCGCCAGTTGCTTCGAGCGCGGCAACGTCATTAAAGAGTTCGCCGGTTCGTACACATTGCTGGGTCATGCCAAAGCGGCGATCACGAACTGCATCGAGCGCATCGACAGCGCTTGGCGGGACACGCAGCCATGAGCAACGCTTCACAGGCTTGGCTCCGGCAGGATGCCATGGTCGGCGGTGATCACAAATGGCTGGCGGGTGGCGACTGGACGATAGAGCACTACGCCAGTCTGGCAAAATCCGTGTCCGCCGCCCGCATCAGTCATGCCGAGGGGTACGCCACTCCCTTACTCGACTGGACGCAAGTCCAGAGACTGGACACCGCCGGCGCGGCTCTGCTGGTGGAAATTCTCGGGCCAGACTCGATACTCGACCGGCCGGAGGCAGCTCCAAATCTGTCCTCGGATCGCCTCGCCCTAATGAGAGCGCTGGCCGCCGCTGCTACCGATCAGCAGAAGACGGAGAAAGCAGCGGTGAGCGGGAATCCTCTGCTCCGCGGTCTGGGACGCATAGGCCTGACCTTGGAACAGGGCTGTCGTGCGTGTCTTGGTCTGGCCGGGTTCGTGGGCCAGATCATCGAAACATGGAGCCGTACCGTTCGTCACCCGCGTCGCTGGCGCGCGACCTCGGTGATCGCTCAAATCCAGCGATCAGCGGTGGACGCCATTCCCATCGTGGCGCTACTGAGCTTCATGGTAGGAATGGTGGTGGCGTTCCTGGGAGCAACGGTGCTGGCCAACTTCGGTGCGAGCATCTTCTCGGTGCATCTGGTCGCCTTCTCGTTCATGCGCGAGTTCGGAGTGCTGCTCCCGGCCATATTGATTGCAGGCCGTACCGCAAGCGCGTACACCGCCCAAATCGGTTCGATGAAGGCAAATGAAGAGATCGATGCGCTTCGCTCCAACGCGCTCGACCCCATCGAGTTACTGGTGCTGCCACGCGTGCTGGCGCTTCTTGTGTCCTTGCCACTGCTCACCTTAGTAGGCATCTTGGCTGGCATTGCGGGCGGCGCCACCGTATGCGCACTGAGCTTGGAAATTCCTCCCGCACAGTTCCTTGCCATCGTGCAGGAAAAAATCGAGGTGCGCCATTTTCTTGTCGGAATGAGCAAGTCCCCGCTCTTCGCGGTGATGATCGCCGCTATCGGCTGCCATGAAGGGTTCAAGGTCGCCGGTAGCGCTGAGTCGGTAGGCGACCACACGACGTCTAGTGTCGTGCAATCAATCTTCATGGTGATCCTGATAGACGCCATCGCTGCACTGTTCTTCATGGAGATGGGCTGGTGAGCGCGGTGAAGCAAGACACCGACAACGGTGTGCGACACGCTATTGAAGTGCGCGGCCTGGACAACAGGTTTGGAACCCAGCAGGTCCATCAGGACCTAGACCTGGACGTGCGGCGCGGGGAAATCCTTGGCGTGGTGGGAGGGTCAGGCACCGGGAAATCCGTGCTCTTGCGTAGCGTCGTCGGGCTGCAGAAGCCGCATTCGGGCGTGGTCCGTATCGGGGGGCGCGACCTACTGCGAGCCCAATGGCTTGCGCGCGCGCGTATGGAGCGAAGGTTCGGCATTCTGTTCCAGAAGGGCGCGTTGTATTCATCGCTGACCGTCTTGGAGAACGTCGCTCTTCCTTTGATCGAGCATGTCGGTCTGGCGCGGCCTCTTGCCGAGCGTTTGGCAAGAAGCAAGCTGGGCTTGGTGGGGTTGCCTGCCGGAGCGGGAGACAAGTATCCGGCCTCGTTGTCCGGAGGCATGGTGAAACGAGCAGCACTGGCGAGAGCCTTGGCGCTTGATGCGAACATCCTGTTTCTTGACGAACCCACCGCAGGACTGGATCCAATCGGGGCTGCATCTTTCGACCAATTGATTCTGACCCTGCGCAATGCACTGGGCCTCACGGTGTTTCTGGTAACCCACGACCTCGATACGCTGTACACCATATGCGACCGTGTCGCGGTCCTGGCGAACCAGAAGGTACTCATCAACGACGGCATCGAGGCAGTCGAGCGCTTCAAGCACCCGTGGATACAGGAATACTTTCACGGCCCCCGTGGCCGTGCGGCCGCACAGGCCACTGGTGCTTCCAGCCAAGAGACGCAGCCATGAAACCCCTCCGCATCTGCATCATTCTTCCGTCGCGCACGCATTGGGCTGGGCGCACGCAATATTTAAACTCTGAGAACGAGGTGGTCTGATCATGGAACCACGTGCCCATCATGTATTCATTGGTCTGTTCGTCGTGCTGCTCGGTGCGATTGGTATTGGCTTCGCGCTTTGGCTCAGCGACACACGTTCCGACCACGATTACCAGTATTACCGGATTATGTTCGATGAGCCAGTGACCGGGCTTACGCCCGGCAGCCAGGTTCAGTACAGCGGAATCACGATTGGCGAAGTCGTTGCACTTTCTCTTTCACCGCGAGACCCAAGGCGGGCGATAGCGCGCGTACGCATCAATGCCACCATCCCGGTCCGGCAGGATACCCGCGCTGAATTGGTCATCACGGGAATTACCGGCAACGCGGTGATCGAGTTGAGCGACGGTGGGCCAAACGTGCCATTGCTGGATCGGAGAGAGGACGAGGAACCGTTGATCCTCGCACCACGTTCGGCGATGGCATCCCTGGTCTCCGGTGAGGGGAACAGCATGACGACACTCAACGGCATCTTGCTGCGCACGCAGGAGTTACTGTCGAAGGAGAATTTGGCTCTTGTGCACCGCAGTCTGGTGAATCTTGAACAGACCACGGGCGCGGTCGCTGACCAGAGGGCCGAGATCGCGACGTTAATCAGCAATCTGACCGAAGCAAGCAGAGAATCGACAGCTGCCGTGCGCCAAGCAAATAGCACTCTTCGCGATGCCAACCTGCTACTAAATAACGATGGTAAGCAAATCATGGTGAACACGCGTGATGCAACGGCATCCCTCGAACGCGCCGCTTTCAGGGTTGAGACGCTACTGCAAAACAATCAGGAATCGCTGAACCAGGGCTTGGCCGCCACAGGTCCTGCCATGCACGAACTCCAGCAGGCGCTGGCCAATCTAAACACCGTGCTGCGCCGACTGGATCGCAATCCGGCGCAATACCTGCTCGGTGGAGAGAACATTGAGGAAACCAAGCCGTGAACACTTCCGCCAGGATGATTCCCGTCGCTGCCGTGACTATGACGCTAGTACTCGGCTTGTCCGCGTGCAGTGTGCTTCCCAAAGCAGCTCCAATGGTCACCTACAAATTGCCCGACTATCACATCGCCCAGGCGGAGAGTACGCCGCGCGCCGTTCCGGGACCCGGGGCGCTGCGCGTCTACGCCCCTGAGAGTAGTCGCGTCCTGGATTCGGAGCGGCTGTTCATTGCGCAGCCCGATGGTCGCTTGTCGGCTTGGCAAGGAGTGCGTTGGGCCGACCCCGCACCGGTGCTGCTGCGTGACCGAATCGTCGAAGCCTTCATGCGCGATGGGCGGTCGACTTCCGTGATTACCGATAGCACCCCAATGAGCGCCGATATGGAGTTGCGCAGTACGCTGCGGGCGTTCCAGCTCGAATACCGCGGCACTGAAGCGATCGCCGCGGTTCGGCTCGATGTGCAACTGGTCGATCCGGCCAAACGGACTGCTATTGCCAGTAGACGCTTCGAAGCAATCCAAGCCACAGGCAGCAAGCGAGAGGCCGATGTGGTGAGCGCGTTCGGTGTCGCCACGGATATATTGGCCGGGCAGATCGTTGAATGGGCAGTTCAGGTCGGGGCAGCGCGTTTGCGAGTTGCACCGGAATTGGCAAGCAACCATGCACCCACAGCGTCGTCGATAAGCACAGACTAGTCGTCTTAACGGAGCACAGAAGCTAGGGCCAAAACGCTGCTCGACACCTTAACTCGGTACGACAGCCTACGGCCCCGATCCAATCCCAGGACCTCTTTGCCGTCCAACCTCCCATGACACACCGCCGCCGCGTACAGTCGCGGCGATCTGCTGCCCCAGTCGTGGCTCGATTATCGGCCGCCAAGGCACCAGACTGAATCCCATGCCGTCATCGAGCAGCGCATAGCGACCGCTGGCGAGCATGACCGAGCGCCGGTAGATGCCGGCTACGCGCTGCCCGTCTGTGACGTGCCGATGCTCCAATCCGCTATCGGCGGCAATGTGCTGGGCGGCCTGCGCCAGCTCCCGATTGCGCAGCGTTTCCAGCAGATTCCGGGAGAGAATCAGCCGCTGCCCGCGCCGCTGGGCCAGCCCCTGTTCTTCGAGGAAGTCGGCGCGCTGCTGCAAGGCTTGCCTAGCATCGCCGCCAAAGCCCAGGTCGCCCAGTCCCTTGCCGCCGCCGATCAACTGCTGATCCAGCCAGGTCGCGCCGATGACGCGGGCCTGCCGTTCAATCGGCAGATGCGATTTCAGTTCGACCGCCACGCCGCCCAGCCGCTGCGCGTCGTACTGGCGGCCACGCTCGGCCAAGTCGTCCGGCACCTTCCATAACCCCTCGGCCACGCGCTCCACGATGCCGGCCCGCCGTAGGGCTTCCAGCCGGCGGATATGGGCCGCCACAGCCTCTTGCGGGTCGCGGCCGGGCTTGGCTCGGCCTTGCTCGATCGCCAGGTGGTGATCGGTGCGGTACAGGCCATTGCTCGCCAGCGTGGCGATGTTCTTGTCGGCCGCCCGCACCTCGGCGGAACCGCGTACCTCCACCACCGCGCCGATGGGATAGTTCGCCAGCTCGTCGCGGGCGTCCAACGCGACGTAGTGGGCTTTGCCGTCCAACCCGTCGATGACCAGATAGCCGCGGTCGTGCAGCTCGTCGGCCAGACCCTTAGCAGCCACGCGACCGACGATAGTGCGGCCGTCGTCGCCCGGCTCGAACACCGCCAGCTCGCGAGGCTTGCCGCTCATGGCCCGCTGCATCGTTCGGATGATGTCGCCACGCTCGCCCAGGGCACGCAAGGTCTTCTCCGCGTCCGCATGGACGGCCCAGGTGCCGGGCTGCACCTCGTCGGCCAGGCCCAGGCGCTGCAAGTGTTGCAGGCGGCCGATCAGCAGCAGGCGCTGGCGTTGCAGCCGGGGTTCGTTGAAGCGTTCGATCTGCACCCGGCCATCCTCGCCGGCCTCGCGCTGCAACGTGCGGTCGAGGCTCGTCCACCGCTCTTGCTCCACCTCGCGCTGCAAGGTCTGCTGGATCTCCAGTTCGGTGCGCGGCCCCAGCCATTCCGTCGCCAGCTCGGCGGCGCGATGGCGGAAGCCGTGGGCGATGTAGTCGCCCGCGATGATGAGGTCTTTGCCGGTATCGTCGCGTCCGCGCACGATCAGGTGCGTGTGCGGGTTGTCGGTGTTCCAGTGATCGACCGCCACCCAATCCAGCCGCGTCCCCAGGTCGGCCTCCATCCGGTTCATCAGGTGCCGGGTGTAGGTGCGCAGGTCGTCCAGCTCCGCACTGTCTTCAGGTGAGACGATGAAGCGGAAATGATGTCGGTCGTCCTGGCAGCGTTCCTTGAAGGCATCGAGGTCGGCTTCGTCGGTCTGCGGCCCGTAGGCACGGCCCGGCTCGCCGTTCCGGCCGGCACCGTCGCGCTCGATGTAGCGCAGGTGCTTGGCGAGCGACTGCGGACTGGCGTTGCGCTGGTTGACCAGCAGCGTCTTGATGGTCACGCGCCGTGACATAGGGGTCAGCTTTGCGCCTGCGAAGCGCGCCGCCGTATGGCCGCGTCCAAGCCGTGAGCCGGGCCGCTGGCCGGCGTGCTGGCCGCTCCCGCCAGCGGTAGGACGGCGCACCGCCGACTTGCCGCCGCTGGCCTTGCCAGCCTGCTTGAGCACCTTGGAAACGAAGCTCTGGCCCTGGCCTTTGCCTCGGTTCTTCGGCGCGCCAGGGCGCACCCAGAAATCATGGTCGCCGCGGTCGGTCATGGCTGTGCTCCCTGCAAGCTCCGGCGTGTCCGAGCGTGCGAAGCACGCGGACATGCCTGCATCGGCGCGTGCCTCGCGCCCCACGCGGCACGGCGGCGAAGCCGCGCCGTGCCGCGCCACCCCCACGTGCAGACTGGCTTTGCGGGCGGCAGAGTGCCGAACCCTTTTGTCTTGCCTTCCGCCTTTGCCCCTCGCTCCCGCTCCGGGCATCGGCGGCCCGGCGGCGCTGCTGCACGAGCAGCCAGCCCGCCGGCGAACACGCCAATGGCCGCAGGCCAGGCGCGTTCGAGGCAAGACGCCTGCACGTTGGGCGGCTGCGCCGAAGGCAGCGCGAAGTGCGGTGCGAATGCACCCGCACTGCACGCGCGACGACACGGCGACGAACAGTAGAACGACATGCCCGATGGCACGATGAGAGGCGCGGCAAAGTGCAGCGAATCGGCGGCCATCATGGACGTGTCTCCAGCCAGATCGGATGCGCAACGCCGATCACGGCGAACGCGCTGACCGGCCCGAAATAGCGGCTGTCGAACGACGCCGGGTTGGTCGCGCTCAACAGGAACAGTTCGCCCGGTTGGAGACGGCGGCAAAGCTGCAAGGATGGCAGCGGCCGGCCCAGCCGGTCGGCAGGCAGGGCGGCGGCCACCGGCACGCCGTCGATGCGAACCTGGCCGGCGACGATGCAAACGTGTTGTGGCGCGACTGCGCCCACACGTTTGAGCAGCGGAACGCGGGTCGGCAGGTAGCCGCGCTGCGCAGCCAGCATGGCGGCCCTGTCGGGCAGCGGCATCAGCACGATGCTGTCCACGGACAGCGGACGTGGCCGCGAGGCGGTGCGCGGGTCGAACGGTTCGATGCGATACCAACCGACCGCCACGCTGTCGGACGGGTTGTAGGCCATTCGCGGCAGGGGCTGCACGAACGCCGCCCAGGCCAGCGCAGCGAGGCCGACGGTGGCGAAGCCTGCCAGCACGAGGCGAGCGCGCAGGCGCGAGCGAGGATGCGGCACGGGGCCGGTCGTGGAAATCGTGGTCATGGCAATGCCCTCCCGGCCAGCCAGGCGGCGTGCCGTTCTGCGGTGTATGTGGGTAGCGCCGAGCGCGCTGCGAGCCGGTTCGCGAGCGTGCGCCAGTACGCGGGCGATGTGTCTGCGGCTGCGATGCCCAGCGCCTCGATGCCGTCGATGCGTTCCAGCACGGCGCGCACGTTGGCATCGCCTTCGGCGTGCAGCAGCAGACGCGCGCCCGGCTGCACGCCGGGGATGCGCTGCACGGCGTCCAGCGGCGTGGCGGTCTGCATCACCATGAGCTGCCAGCGGATCGTGCCGTAGTCGTTGGCCTGCCAACGGATGCGGCACAGAACCGCGTTCGGCAGGAACACGGCGCAGCGCCGCCAGCGGTCGAGCTGGAGCGTGCGCGCCGGTTCGCCGAAGCGCAGGTAGAGCTTGAAGCGCGGTTCGATGTAGGCCAGCGCCACGCGCGTCAGCGGCACGTTGCCGGCCTGGCCGGCGAGTGTCGAAGGCGCCGGCGGCGGCGCAGCCGTGGGCGCACTTGCTTTGGGGGTGTGGGCGGTCGAAGCGGATGCGTTCACGGCGTGCCCTCCGGGGGAAACTCCCGCTCCAGCAGGTCGCGCAGCAGTTCGGCTACGGTCACGCCTCGCGTGAAGGCCGACACCTTGATGCGCGCCCGCATGGCGGGCGTGATGTCGAGCGTCAGTCGAGCGGTGTAGAGGTCGCCTTTCTGCACGGCATCTGCGTCGCCCTGGCGAATCCACGCTTCGGCGTGCGGATTCGCTGGGGGACGCGCACCGATGCCGACGCGCTTGCTGCGTGGTGGTGGCTTCCCAGTCATGTCGGCCACCGCAGCAGTTCGTCGGTGAGCGCGGCGATCTCGCGGGCAGCGGCGCTGTCGGGCGCGGTTTCGCGGGCGAGCCGGCCAGCGGCTACGCTGTCGGCAAAGACGATGCGCTGGTGGATCTCCGAGCGCAGCGCGGGCAGCGGCTGTTCGGCCAGCGATTGCCGTGCCTCCCTGCCGATGATGGTGGTGCTGACGCGCCGGTTGATGACGAAGGCCGCGCGCAGCGCTGGCCGGAACACCTGTGCTTCGCGGATCAGTGCGACCATCTCGGCAGAAGCCCATACGTCGTAGGGGCTGGGCTGCACGGGGATCAGCACGCGCTCGGCCGCCAGCAGCGCGGAACGCGCGAGGGCGGCGATGCGCGGCGGGCCGTCGATGATGATGTGATCGGCCCGCCTGGCGAGTTCTGGCGCTTCCTGATGCAGCGTTTCGCGGGCAAGGCCCACGGCGCTGAACAGACGGGGCAGGCCCTGCTGGCTACGCCGCTGCGTCCAGTCGAGCGATGACCCCTGCGGGTCGGCATCCAGCAGGATGACATGCAGGCCGCGCATCGCCAGTTCGCCGGCGATGTGCGTGGCGAGCGTGGTCTTGCCGACGCCGCCTTTCTGGTTGAGAAACGCGAAGATCATGGCGCGGCCCTCCGAGCTGGAAAGCCGGCCTGGCCGTGCCGTTTCGTGGTTGTCCACCGAAACGGCGCGCTTCTACTAAAAGTTATGTATTTCTTGTTAGGTAAGTTAGAGGGAACGCAAACCCGCGCCGTTGTTGGCTTTCCGGCGTTTTCGTACTCCTGATAGCACGAGGGTCGTACTCCTGATAGCACGATACCCGGTACTCCTGATAGCACGAGGCCGTCCACAGGTTCTCCCGCAGTTATCCCCGTGCCGCGTGCGGCACGGGCCGGAAGGTCAGCAGCTCGGTGTTGTCGTCCGGCATCCGCTCGATGCCGAGGACGTAGCCGGGCAACGACTGCCGCGCCACCAGGGCGCGCACGTCGTAGGCGAAGTCCGAGAAGCGGGCCGCGCTGCCGGATTTGCGGTACAGGTGTCGGAAGTCGAATTGCCAGCCGTGCTCCTGCCGCCCGCCATGCTTGCGCACCAGGCGGTACAGCCAGCGTTCGATACCGCCCTTCAAGCGGAAATAGGCCGGGTCGATGGTCAGCACCAGGGCGGCGTCGAGCACGCCGGCATAGAACCAGTCCGGCAAGATCAGCTCGATGCCCAGCGGGGTGCCGCTGGCGTCGGCGAGTTCCTTCCACTCGTTGATCCACGAGAAGCGATGCAAGCGCCTTCCCGTGGTTTCGCGGATGGACGTGGCCACCGTGGTCGATTGCAGCCGGTCGAGGGCGGCCTTCAGGCGCTGGTAGTCGTTGAGGGACGTGCCGCGCCCGATGAAGCGCAAAATCTCGTAAGGCGTGGCGCGTATCCAGCGCGACGGGCGCAGGCCCGCGTCGCGCGCCTCCACGATCTGCGAGGCGGCCCATATCAGCACGTCGGCATCCCATATCGTTGCGATGCCGTGCTCCTGCGTGCCTTCCACGCGAATGGTGACGTTCCCGCTGCGGAAGTCGATCGGCGCCGTGCGCCGCGACTTGGCAAGCGAGAAGAACGGAAAGGCCATCAAGTCCTGGGAATCGCGTGGCGCCATGTCGCCCGGCAGCGCGCGGAACAGATCGAGCTGTTCGCGCTGCGGCAAGGCTTGCCCTGGCGGGCTGGACATGGCGAAGGCCACCCACGCGCCGACGATCAGCGGCCATCACGGTAGTCGCCCGCGTGGCGCTCGGCGTATTCGGGATCGGACGTGGCCTCGTAGCTGCGCTGGTCGGCCCAGGCATCGAGGTCGGACACCGCGTACATGACGCGGCGGCCGAACTTGCGGAACTTGGGGCCGCCGCCGATCACCCGCTGCTTCTCCAGCGTGCGCGGCGACAGCCGCAGGTAGTCGGCGGCTTCGTCGTTTGTCAGGTAGCGTTGAGGCTGCGAGGTCGCAGTGACGGCAGCGGCGGCAGGCCGCGAGGGAGCAGGTCGCATGGGATGTACCTCCATCAAGCCCGGCCACACCACGCGGCCGGATAGAGGCACTCTCAAGAAAGCAAGGCTTCTTGCTAAGGGACGATTCGCACGGGTCGAGAAACGTCCCCCCTAATGCGACGGGAACATTGGAAGCTGCGCTAGTCGGCGGTAGCCGCCGTGCATCAGCTCATCGCCGCGGCGTACCAGCCGCCGTACGCGGGCACGCAATGCACTGTCTTTGTGCCAGTCGGCCGCGACGGCATCCGCGCCGAACAGACCTTCGCCCACCTCGCGCAAGGAGGCTCCCGCGAGGGTCGCGTCGAGCGCTTGCAAGGTATGCAGTTCCAGCAGCGCGGCGGGCGTGGGGCGGGAGCGGGCTGTTGCCACAGGCGTGGCCACGGTTGCGGCAGATAGCGCATCCAGCTTCGCAGCGAGCGTGCGGTAGCGCGCACAGGGCGTGGCGCAGGCGCGTGTGGCGTAGAGATAGGCCGAACCATCTTCCAGGTCGGGTGCGAGTGCCAGCCGAACGCAGCAGCCTGGCCAATGCGATACGAGCACCAGGCGCTTGCCGTCGTGGGTCAGTTGCTTGCGCCCAGGAATGCGCCAGAACTCGAAGGTATGCGCATCGGGTGGTGGGTCGGCGTCGGGGTATAGCTGCACCACGGCATCGTGATCGGGGAACCAAGCAGGATGTGCGTCGCGCGCATCCAGGCCGGGATCTTCCAGCAGGCGCAGGCCCCAGGCCTGCGCCGCATCAGGCTTGCGACGCCGGCGTAGCCAGTCGCGCCGGTAGCTTGGATTCCTGCGCAAATACTCCCAAGCCAGCGCTGGGCCATCGAGGTGCAGCGTGTAGAGATACGCGGCCGTGGGATACCAGTGTTGGCTGCTGCGGTCAGTCATGGCGAAACCTCCCTGTTTCTGGGAACGTCGCCACAATTCCGCTGTGCGGGAGCTATCGAATCGCCATCAAGTGGTCATCAAACTCGGGTTACGCTTTAACTGCTGGTGTCAAGACAGATTCGCTCCAGTGCATTGCCGAAATCGTCTAAATGCGACGACTGCACCGCCCGGAAATGGGGTGCAGCATTGAACACCGTGCCGAATCTCGCGCCTGGCATCATGACTGTTTTGGTCAGGAGCGCACCACCCTGGTGCAAGCATGCGGATCAAGACTTGCCAGGTCTTGGCTAAGACCGAAATAGTCACAATGCGATACTTTTTGCCTGGTCGCGCTGGAATGCGTCAATCGGTGATCGAACCGTTTTCCTGAGCCAGTCGAACGTATTCCGACAGCGGCCGCGTCGGCTGGAAATACCGATCTCGTATCACGGGCTGCTTGAGCGGCCCGACGATGGACGCCAGATCGGACAGCTTCACCGTCGCCAGGGCAGGCATCCCGATCCCGAGGTCGATCAGGCCGTAGGCCGTATCGCCATCGGTCGGATCGAGCGCGGCCAATAGCCAGGTCGCATGTGCGTCCGGTGTGAACAGGCGCACCACGGGCAGCGGGTCACATTCCTGGCCTGCGGCGCGGGTGAGGCCGTGGGCCAGTAGGTGCACCCGGTCTTCCTCGGTGACAAGCGTGGTCAAGGCCGCGCCCCTTCCACGAACACACGCAATCGCCGAGGCGCATCTGTGCCTGCGGACGGATGCACGTATGCGCAAGCGCACGAAGCCGCAAAAGCGGAGAGGCACGAAGGCGTATTGGTGGAAGTCAGGAAAGACACGGATGCGGTTCCCTGGGTCTGAGGAAATCCGCAGATGCGGATCTCCGTAAAAGCACGGAAAAGGAAAACATCACCACCAAATGAACACTATAGATTGTAGTCCTATAGGGCGCAATGGGCTGTCATCTTGGTTTTTTGGGGAAACCATAGGTGGCAGCGAAGAACTCATTGGCAGCGGCGATTCGGACGGTAAGGAAGGCGCGTGGTTTGAGCCAGGAAGCGTTCTCCAACGTGTCCAGTCGCACCTACATGAGCACGCTGGAGCGCGACCTGAAAAGCCCAACCATCCAGAAGCTGGCCGATCTGTGCGAGGTCATGGAAGTGCATCCGCTCACGCTGCTCACATTGGCTTATGCCGGTGACAGCACCCGCGAAGCTGATGAATTGCTGGCACAGGTGCGCCAGGAACTCAGGGCGATATTGGAAGAGCCCGACACGCCTTAGCGCGTTGGCGTGTGGTACTGAATTGCAGCAAGCGGAGCGCGCAGCGCCGCAGGCGCGAAGGCGTGAGGGATTGAAGCCGGATGGCCGTGACGGCTTGCCGGCACGGGGCGAAGCCCGAAAGCCCGGCGGCGCTTACAGCGCCGACACGCCACACACCGCTCGTTGACACGGATTGCGAGCCACAAGGCACGCATGCAGGCCCGCCGTGACGGGCGTATCCAGCACGCGGCAGCAGCAGAAATCCTGCGCGTGCGGTGCTGCGATCAGCAGCATCGCGCCCCGCCGCAGTGGGCGGGACGCGGTAAGCGGCTGTCAGGCCGCCTTCGGCTTGTTGCGCGACCAGATCAGGTCGTGCGTGCCGTCCTCGTTCTCGATCAGGCGGGCATAGACCGTCGCCGGGAACGAAGGGTCGTCGATGGATACGGACAGGTATTCCCGCCCGGCCTCGCTGGTCTTCTTCCACGCTGCGCCGACTTCGTGGCCAGCCGCTTGCAGGTGGAAGTCGGGGGCGTTCTCGGTGTCGCCCTTGTCGTTGGGAACCAGCTTGACCTTGACGTTGAGCGTCAGGGTGCGAAGCGTGCCGGTGAAGCCGTCTTTCTCTGCGGTGAAGGTGCCGATGTTAGCCATGATGTTTCTCCTTTCGGGTTGAACAAGGTCGCGCCAGTGCGTCCTTGTTGTGATCCGGCCGGCGGGGGATGGGCTGGTCGCACCGCACAGCGGTCGCAACAACGTGGAGAACCTGGAAGCGAAAAGAATTTGTCCCGCGAGGAATGCGCGCAGCGCAGGGGAAATTGTTTTCGCTGCAAGGTTGCGGCCATCAAGCACAAGGCGCAGCCGCGCCACCGCCAGGATTCACAACAAGACAAGGACGCACAGGCCGCCCGCTCCCGAATGGAGACGTGGCCAACTCGGCATCCCCGCGTGACGGCTGCACCGGCTTGCGCCCTGACGCGGGCCAGGTCAATGCCCCGACGACAAGGCCAGAGCGCCCCTGCCGCAGCTCACGGCCACATACTGAGGCGTGGTGTGGAAGCTCCATAGAAGCGAGGCTGGGCGGCGTGTCGGTGAACCGTCTTTCGTGACGTACAGACAACGAACCGCCAGCGTCGGGGACGGCACGCTTTCGTGCAACCTGCCGCAGCAAGCCGGGGCGTAGCCACACCAGCCCCGCCCATTGCGGCGGGGCTCGGTCGAATCGTTGGCGGCGCGATGCGCCGCCACACTTGCTGGCTTCGTGGATTTCGCGCACGAGCGCCCTTGTGCGTGGCCCCATCGCCGCCTGTCCGAAGGCGGCGATGGGGCGTTTTGGCTTTGAGCAGTGAAACCGGGCGCGGCCACCGCCGCGCCCGGAGTTTTCGACCACCGGCCCCAAGGCGGCACGGCTTGGGGCCGGTGCGGCTCGTTATTCCTTGGTTTCGATGATCCACCACACGGCGCGCGGCAAGGCGCGGCCCGTGAGGGGATGCAGATCGGTCAGGTCGGCGCGGGCCGTCCAGCCACGCGGCGGACGGTAGCCGCGCACGTCGCCGTCGCCGTGCCAGCGGCGGGCGCGCACCGTGCCGGAGGCATAGGTCGCAGCTATGCGGGGGCGGTTTGCGGGTTGGTGGGTCATGGCAGGCATCCTCAACATGAAGCGCCCCGGCCGGAACCGGGGCGCTATCTACGGTGCGAAGTCACGCGGCCAAAGCCTCGGCCTGCGGCTGGTCATCCGCCACGGCGGCCACTTCTTCCTGTGCTTCGGCTTCGCCATCCGCCGGCGCGTCCTGCCCGGTCTGCTGCGGGCCTTCGGAGCGGAAGATGGCGGGCATCCAGCCGGTGCCAGCGGCCAGCCGTTCGGCTTCGCTGGCAATGTCGCCCTTCTTCAACTTCGCCAGTCGGGTGACGTGCGAGGGCGCGAACCCGCCAACGGCTTCCAGAATCGCGGCCTTCGGCACATGCCGGAAGTAACCCTCATTGGTGGGCTGCCACCACGCGGCCATATCCAGCCCCACGGCCTGCGCCAGTTCCGCGCCGGGCTGGTGCGGCGTGGCGCGAGGCGTCACCACGTCCACCGTGGAAGCTAAGCACACGGCCAACAGCCGCACCAGTTCATCCTGTGATTTCGCCAGCAGCGCGGCGAACAGTTCGGCGCTGTCCTCCGGCAAGGTTTCGCCTGCCACCTGTTGCAGTTCGCGCAGCGCCACGGCGGCGGGTGATTCCGGCCAGTCCGGGGCCATGCCTTCCAGCCGGTCTTGCACCGTGAGGCGCACACCCAGCGGCAGGTCGTGCCCGTAGTGCCTTTCCTGCAAGACGGTCTGCACCATGCCATGCACCACGGCGGCCAGCGCTGCTTGCGGATGCCGTGCAACTTCGATTTGCAGCGCAGCGGTACGGTGCGCGCTCAACCGCTGCGCCAGTCGGTCAGACATGGCGGCGGTCTTGGGCTGCTCGTCGTCCTCGCCTGCGTCCTCGTTCGCGGCTTCGCCTTCGCTGCCGAAACCCTGCCGCAGCCGCTCCAGCGTGCGCAGTGCCTTGGCCTCCGCTTCGCGCAGCAGCCCGCGATGAATCGCGGCCTGCCCGTCGCGGTCGATGGTGACAATGGCACCGGCTGCGGCCTTCACGTTGGCCGCATAGTCCAGCAAGCCATCTTCCAGCGCCTGCAACTGCTCGCCCAGGCGTTCGCCTTCTTCCTGCAAGGCATCGGCCTTTTCCTCGTCCTCGTCGTCCAGCGCGGCATCCACCGCCTCGGCCAGTTCGTGCAGCTTGGTTTGCAGCTTCTCGATGCGCTGCGCGTCGCGCTTGTTCGGACTGCGGCGTTCCCTTGGCGCACGCTGGAAGGCTTGCAGATCGGCATGGGTCATGCCCGGCGTGGCATCCACCCACGCCCAGCCCTCGGCCTGCACCTTGGCGGCGATACCTGCCAGCTTGTCCTGCGCCAGCCGTTCCAGCAGTGCGGCATCGGTCAGATACACGCCTTTGTCGCCCTCCGCGAACAGGTCGCGGCGGATGCCACCGCCTTCCTGCTCGTAGCCGTCCAGCCCGACAAAGCGCACCAGCGGATGCCGGTAGGCGTCGATTTCGCGTTCGGTCAGGCGGTCGCGCAGGTTGTGCGGGCCGCGCTGCCATGTGGGCGCATCGTAGAACGCGGCTTCCTGCGCAGCATGGTCGTCGGTGATGGCGAGGGCCATCAACTGGTCAAGGCTCACGGCCTCGGCCCGGTAGTCGGCCAGCAGGCGCGGCGACACGTTGGCGAGTTTCAGACGGCGCTGCACCACCAGCGGCGTGACGCTGAAATCCGCTGCAATGTCCTCGATGCTGCGGCCTTCGGCCACGAGCGCGGCGAACGCCTCGAACTGGTCGGCGGGGTGCATGGCTTCGCGCTGCACGTTCTCGGTGAGGCTGGCCGTGCGGGCGGTGCCATCGGCCACCAGCAGGCAAGGCACCTCCCATTCCTTGCTAATGCGGTGCTTTTTCGCCAGCAGCTTCAACGCTGCGAGGCGACGGTCACCGGCCACGACCTCGTAATGCTCGCCATCGGCGGCGGCAATCACGATGAGGTTTTGCAGCAGGCCGACACGCTGGATGCTGGCGGCGAGTTCGGGAATGGACATGCGCGGGGTCTTGCGCACGTTGCGGCCAGTGGGACGCGACACCAGCCGCGACAGCGGAACCAGAATCAGGTTCTTGGTCGGATCAGCGGCTTCCAGCGGGATAGCGGCGGCGGTGTTGATGGCGCGGGCTTCGGTTTGGGTAACGGCGTTCATGGTGATAACTCCTATCGGTTCAGGGATGCAGCAGCGAAGAAAGCGACAAGGGCTGCTGCCTGCCCCTGCCGCGTGGGGATTCAGGCTTTCAACTGGCGCATGCCATCGGCCAGCAGCCAGAGGGCGCGATTTAGTCGGATGTTTTGGTCGATGCCCTGCACCGGGCGGGTTTGCTGTCGGCGCCCGTTGGCGCTGCGGCCACGCAGCCCGCCTTGGGTCAGGTTTTCTTGGGTGCGGTTGAACACGCTCCACAGGTCGGGGCGGCGGTCGTCGAAGCGGCGCGGCATCAGGATTTGCGATTCCGTGATGGGCGCGGGCTTGTCGGGGTCGTCGTACTTGAGGGCGAGCGCGGCGCGGGCGAACACTTCGGATTCGCCATCGTCCAAGGTGATGCCGCGCATGGCATCGCGCGATTCCTTCACCCGATCGAAACCGCTCAAGACTTCGTAAGCCCCCTCAATGACCAGACCGGCCACGTCGCCTTTATGGGGCACTCGCACATCGGCCACGGTGTTGCCGCAGACAAGGCCATTGCTGCACACGAACCGGAACATTCCGGCCAGCATCTGATAGCTGCTGGTGCCGTCGTGCGAGTTCAGCAGCACGATTTCGTTGGCCTCCGCGCCGTTGATCTGGCTGGCATGGCGCAAGCGAATCATGTGTTTGGTGTGCTCGCGCTTGCCTTCGTCGCGCACGCGGGTTTGCGTCACCATGAAAGGCTGGAAGCCTTCTTTGCGAAGCTCGGTCAGCACGGCGGCGGTGGGGATATAGGCGTACCGCTGCGAACGGCTCTCGTGCGGGGCATCCGCGAAGATGGACGGGGCCACGCGGTGAATCTGGTCGTCGGACAGCGGGTAATCGCTGCGCAGCGAGGGGGAGCGGAAAGCGAAACGGGATGCGAGTTGCATGGTCTTTCTCCTGACAAAAGAGGTTTGCTGTTCACACCGCACACCGGATTTCTAGATTCGGAGCCCAGCCTTTCGGCTGTTTGGTGCGGTCGGCACGAGGAACCCGGTTGGCCCTGTTGCCACCGTCTTTCCTGAGTTCATCGCCCGCGCCCAAAGGAGCGCGCGGACGGGGGCCGTCAAGGAGCCAAGCGCAGGGTTGGTGCGGCCCGCAGGCGCAGCCGAGGACACGGCCCTGCGCGCCTTGACGGCACACGGTCGCGGGCTACGGTCGCGGGTAAGGTGATGAAGTCAGGGGAGACGGCTGGACAAGGCAACGGCCATCCCTTTGTGCTGACCGCACGCAAGCGAAGCGCGCAGGCCCGAAGCTGGAAGCCGGGCCGTAGGCGTCAGCGATGCGGAAGGCTGGCGAAGCCAGTCCCGCCAGGGATGAGCGACTAGCGAACCTGGAGCAGCGCGATCCGCGAAGCGGAGACGCAAGAGGACTCTTCGTTTACCATTTGTTTCGCAAGCAAATGATGGGAAAGCAAGAACACGGAGATATAGAGATGATTGTCTGCATCAACCGCCTCAAACAGTTCGGAATCTTCAGCGACTTCAATGGAACGAAGATCCAAAAGTTCGGCCGGTACAACCTGGTCTATGGTTGGAATGGAACAGGCAAGTCAACGTTATCGAATCTATTCTCTTGCTTTGAGCTTCGCTCGATGGTTCCCCGCTTCAGCACGGGCCAATTTTCAGTAGTTCTGGAGGATGGCTCAACGATCACGGAATCCACACTCCACTCATCCCAATTGAATATTCATGTTTTCAATCAACGCTTCGTGCATGAGAACATTGATTGGGACAAATCCGTAAAGAGCATCCTTCTTATTGCGAAAGAGAAGATTGATGACTTGCAGAAGCTGGAGAAGCTGAAGAGCGAGCTTCAGTCGAAAAAGAAGGCTCACGACGACAAGCAAAGCGATATCAAGAAGCAGCGTGAGGCATTAGAGAAGTTCCTGACCAATGCTGCCAAGAAAATGAAGCTTGGACTTCAGGCGATTGATACGAGCGACAGTTATTACTTGAATTACGACCGCCGCAAGCTCTTCAACTTCATACAGAATAACGGCGAGACAATTATCAAGGCGGAGTCGGTTCTTCCAGATGAGAGGGTTATCGACCTTACGAATGCCGCCAAGCCAGATCAGCTTCCAAGCATTGCTTTCGCCTCAACGGCCATTGAGCCGGACTACTTTAAGAAAGCGGCGGGCCGCATCAGAGATTTGATTGGGACTACGGCGGTCAATCAAGCAATCCAGCGGCTGACCGATAACCCGGAAATCCGCGAATGGGTTCAAGCAGGCTTGGAAATCCATAAAAACCACGACTCGCAATCCTGCGAGTTCTGCGGCTCTCCGTTCGCCCAGCTTCGTGCCGAGGCGCTTGCTGCCCACTTCAGCAAGGAGTTCACGGAGTTTCAGAGCCGACTTCAGAACGCGGCGACATGGATTGAATCTCAAGGCGCTCCAGCTAATCAGTTTCCCGCATCGACCGAGTTTTATAAAGAACTATCGGCCGAGGCAGAGAAGCTTCAAAAGGACTACGCAACTGCTGCTGAAAAGATCGACCAGCAAATCGACGCCTGGCGGGAAGCCCTGAAGGCCAAGATCACAGACCCTGGGAAGACAGACATTCAGATCTCGGATGTGGTTGAAGACGATGTCACCAATTTCAATGACATCCTGAAATCGATTGTTGCTCTCGTTGGAAAGCACAACAATAAGACTTCAAATTTCAAATCTGAGACCTCAAAAAGCAAGGTGGCACTGGAGCTTCACTTTGCTGCGGCTGAGGTGCAAGAGTTTGACTATGCTGGAAGTGAGAAGAAGTGCAATGACCTTGAGTCAGAAGCAAAGAACGACCATAAGGAAATTGAAAAAATTAGTCTAGAGGTCGGAGCCATAGAAGCGGCGCTCTCGAATGAAACGGTCGGGGCAAAGGAGTTCAATGACATCCTGCATCGCTTCATTGGCCGCTCTGAGCTTTGCCTGAACTTCAATCAGAAGAAGAAAGGCTATGAGATCATCAGAAACGGGGTTGGTGAGCACGATGGGAATTTGAGCGAAGGTGAGAAAACTGCGATTGCATTTGTCTATTTCATCACGAAGCTCAAAGAAAATGGAAATAACATCAAGGATACGATCGTCGTCGTTGACGATCCGGTCTCAAGCTTTGATTCTAATCACTTGTTTCACGCCTACTCGTTTTTGAGAACGCAATGCACTGAAGCCAAGCAACTTTTTGTGCTGACTCACAACTTCACTTACTTTAAGCTAGTGAGAGACTGGTTCACTGGCACCAATAGGAATCGAGTCAAAAAAGGCAACGCCGAGAATTGCTTCTTTTATCGCCTGGATGCGCCACCTGGCTCCCCTCGTCACTCCCTACTTGTGGATGCCGACGACTCACTCAAGAACTACGGTTCCGAGTACCACTATATCTTCAAGAAGCTCTACGAATATAGGGCGCACACAACACTCAATCGAGATGAGGCGTTCTTGACCGCCAACCTCGCCCGAAAGCTTGTTGAATCGTTTTTCACCTTCAAATATCCAAGGCGTCGAAGCGACATTAGTCAATTGATGGAGGCTGGCCTAAAAGATTGCACCATCACGACACCAGAGCTTAAAGAAAAAATCTACCGCTTTATCAATAAGTATTCACATAGCGACGTTATTGAGATAACAGAGGAATCCGCAGAAAACTTGGCAGGCGAAAGCCACAGCGTCATCGGGAACATCTTCCAGTGGCTGGAAGAGGTGGACAAGAAACATTACGACGAGATGATTCAGGTTGCGACGGCCTGAGCATCAGGCCGCGAGGGCCATAGCTATGCCACCAGGCGCAGCAAAAAGGGGCCGAAGCCCCTTGGGCTAGATCAGCCCATGCTCGGCGAACGATGCCGTTTCGTTGCCCGCAACGATGATGTGATCGAGCACGCGCACGTCCACCAGACCCAACGCTTCCTTGAGCCGCTGGGTCAGCGCCCGGTCAGCCGCGCTCGGCTCGGGGTTTCCGCTCGGATGGTTGTGCGAAACGACGACCGCCGCCGCATTGAGCCGCAGCGCCTCCTTGACCACTTCGCGCGGATACACCGACGCACCGTCAATAGTGCCGTGGAACATCTCCCTGTATTCGATCAGACGATGGCGCGTATCCATGAACAGCACTACGAACACCTCATGCTCGAAGCTGGCCAACTTTGTACGCAAGTATTCCTTGACCGCCGCCGGCGAAGTGAACTCTGCTCCGCGCCGCATTTTCCGGTCAATGACCTGGCGCGCAGCTTCCAGAATGTCGTCGGCCGATGCCGGTAGATAGCGCCCGTGCGCGTCGCGCACCAGCAGACAGGAATCGAACGAGGGAAAGGACAGTTGCGACATGATCGTGCTCCGGTTGCTCGGGCGGAATTGCCCGGAACCGGCGGCAGCACGGCGCAGCGCAAGCAGTCAGGGGTCGCAGACGGCCGCCAGGACGCAAGCGCGCATGGCGCGCGCCGCCCTTGACGGCGAGAACGCCGTGATACGGTGAAGGGAACAGCAAGACCGCCCACACCCGCCCACTGCACAGAGTCGATTTTTGGCAAGCGGAGCGCGCAGGCCCGGATCAACGAGCCGGGACGGAGGCGTCAGTGATGGAAGCCCGACAGGGGCGAGACTCGCGCAGCGAAGCTCGATGCGCAGCACGACAGCGCGACGGCGGCACGCCGGGACGCCCGACTGCTTGGGACAGGACTACTCGTTGTCCGTCTTGCGCTGCTCGATTTGCAACTGCGCCCGTTGCGTTGCCTGTTGCAGCCGCTCCACCAGCACGCCCCTCGGCGGCAAGGCGGTCAGATACTCGGCAACGTGGATGCCGGACTTGTCCAGCTCCAGCAATTCGATCTGCTCGCGCTTCTTGCCGGTGCAAAGGATGATCCCGAGCGGCGAGGCTTCCTCCGGCTCCCGTTCGTGCTTGTCTAGCCACCGAAGGTAAAGCTCCATCTGCCCTTTGTAGGCCGCCTTGAAGTCACCTACCTTCAACTCCACCGCAACCAGCCGCCGCAGCTTGCGGTTGTAGAACAGAAGGTCAAGGTGGAAATCCTCGTCGTCGATCGGAATGCGCTTCTGCCGGGCGACGAATGAGAAGCCCGCGCCCAGCTCCAGCAGGAAGGACTCCATTTCACGGATGATCGCCGCTTCCAAGTCGCCTTCCTGCCAAGTGTCCCGCAGGCCCAGGAAGTCGAGGATGTACGGGTCGCGCATGACCAGGGCCGGCGACATGCGCTGCGCATCGCGCAGGGTCGCCAACTCCTGCGCTATGGTTTCTTCCGGCTTTTGGGAAAGCGCCGTGCGCTCGTACAGCATCGAGTCGATACGCTCGCGCAGCGTCCGCACGCTCCAGCGTTGGGTGCTGGCCATCTGTGCGTAGTAGTCCCGCTGGAGCGGGTCTTTCAGCGGCATCAGGGCGATGAAGTGCGTCCAGCTCAATTCTCGTATCAGTGATACGAGAATTCGCTCGTCGGGGAAGGTGGCGGCGAACTGCACCATGCGGCGCAAGTTCTGCTCTGCAAAGCTGCTGCCGTACTCCTCCACCAACTGCGCAGCCAAGGTGGGCAGAACTTCCTTGCCGTAGGCGCCCCGGCGCCTGTCCAAGACCTGCGTGTGGATGCGTTGGCCGATGCGCCAGTAGAGCATCGTAAGCTCGCTATTCACCGTCGAGGCGGCGCGCAAGCGCGCCGCCTCGATCAGTGCCCGAATGTCGCCCAGCAGCGCCGCGGGCGCTGCGAGCGATGCTGCTGATGGCCGGCGCCCGTTCATGCCACCGCCTCCGCAAGCTGCCGCGCGCCCGTGATGGCTTGGCGGCGGCTGGCCACCAGCTCGGCCGCCTCGCGCACCGGCTTGTCCTCGGTGTGGACGTAGTGCATGAACATCGCCACGGTCTTGTGGCCCGTCAGCTTCATTCCCACTTTGGTCGGCACACCGGAATTGGCAATGTCGGTGGTCGAGCGATGACGGATGCCGTGCGTGCCTACGTGCGGCACGCTGGCGGCCTTGAGCGTCCGGCACCAGCCGCCATAGTGCTCGCCAAAGGTCAGGTGCTTGGCCGGGTCGTTCGGCGACGGCAGGACGTAAGGGCAGCCTTCCAGACGCGGCGCCGTCGAAAGCAGCCGATAGGCTTCCTCGCTCATGGGCTTGGAAATGCCGCCAACCTTGCTGTCGGGCCACACCACGCGCCGGTTCTCGAAGTCCAGCCAGCTCCATTCGAGCGGGCAGATTTCGGAGCGCCGCGCCGCAAACTCGAATTGCAGCCGGATCGCCAACGGGATGACGTAGTTCTCCAGCCCCTCCGCCTCCAGTTTCTCCAACTGGCGGAAGATCCGCACCATTTCCTCGTCCACGATGAGCCGGGTTTCCTTGCCCGGCGGGTACATCGGGACGTGGCGGCACGGATTCGTGCCGTCCGGGCGGAAGCCCCAGACTTCGGCCAAGTTGAACATCTTGCGCAGCACGCCGAAGGTCTTGTTGGCCTCGGTCGGCTTGTAGGCCAGCTTTTCCATGAGCCCCGCAATGTCGGGCCGCTTCACGTCATGCACCTTCTTGCGGCCCAGCAGCGGGATGATGTTGCGGTCGATGACGCCCTGGTAGCCGTCCTGCGTGCTGACCTTGTTGCGCTTCTTGGAGTAGTCCTCCATGAACTTTTTGCACAACTCGGCCATCGTGGGCGCCTTGCGCGCCTCGGCCTTGGCACCGCCGGGATCACCACCCCGGCGAACCTCGGCCAGCCAGTCCTGCGCTTTGACCCGCGCCTGTTCGACGGTTAGCTCCCCGTAGAGTCCCAGCGAGGGCTTGCGGGGCTGGCCAGAGTTCGTGCGGTACTGGAGCATGAACACCCGGCGTCCCGTCGAGGTAATCTTGCAAAGGAAGCCGGGCACGACGGTATCCCGTAGTTCGATGTCCTTCGCCTGGGGTTGCGCCGACTCTACGGCGGTCTTGGTGAGCTTGATCTTTGCCATGATGACTCCTTGGAACGACCCGGATTCCAGGAGCCAGATAGGAGCGGCGCGAGGGAGAACCGGGTCAAGTTTCAGAAAGCACCGGCATATGATGGAAGCGCGTAAGCTATTGATAAACCTGCTGTATCGGGCTACGTCGCAGTCCAGCGAACTACCGGGCTGGAGTCATCGTGAAACAAAAAACCCGGCCTAGGAACCGGGAATATTTGTACGAAATGCAGTGTTAGCCCAAGCAGGCTAATAACATTTCGCAGCTTACACGCCAATTGTGCAGAGAAAATGAACGCGGCGTCCGCTCAACCGCACCGCCGCCCTCTCTGCACGGAAGGGCTTACGCCAGTTTGGCGGCAAAGCCCGCTACGCGCTGGCCATAGAGCTTGGCGGTCGCCAGATCGCCCGACAGCATCTCATCCACGCCGGCATCCGCCGGGGTCTGCACCAGCAGCCCCACCGAACCGCCCAGGTTATTGACGTCGGTGCGCTGCGCCGATTTGGTGTTGGCCGGCATCAGCCCCAGGCTGACCCACAGGCCGCCATGTTGTGAAGCCAGCGTCTGCAGCGCGATCAGCGTTACCTGCTTGTCGCCGTTCAGGCTGGCGCTGTTGGTAAAGCCGCCGAACACTTTGTCTTGCCACTTGCGGCCGAACCAGGCCTTGGAGCTGGCGTCGGCGAATTTCTTGAACTGCCACGACGGGCCGCCCATATAGGTCGGCGAACCAAAGATGATGGCGTCCGCCTCATCCAGCGTCTGCCAGGCTTCGTCGCTGATATCGCCGTTCTGATCGATGGCGATTAGTTCCGCCCCGGCGCCTTCCGCCACGACTTTCGCCAAACGCTCGGTATGGCCGTAGCCGGAATGAAACACCACTACTGTCTTCGCCATAGAAATTCTCCACTCATTGCACAAAGACGCCGACGGCGCCCCTCTCGCGTTCAATCTAATCAAGCGCGCAGCGGCTGAATACCAAATAAAACTGACGGTGTTATTCAAAAAAATCGCGTTACTCTGCCAGGCATGCGCAGATAAAAAAAATCCCGCGCAAGGCGGGATAAACTTAACAGGGATGGGGTAATACACTACAGGGAATGGATAACACACAACATCATCGGGTAGAGCTACAGTACCAATCCCAATGTATAGAACTGTCATCCCCGCGTAAGTTTGCTCGGCCAGATGTAACGCCGAATGGGAAATATGACATTTTTCTCAACGCACCACGAACAGGCGCGACTCGAAACCGCCGCTCTTGAAGGTGCCGGTATTGCCCCCCCGGCGACGAACGGCCGAAGTTCGAAAATCGGCGCAATCAGCGCGGCGCCGCACGGCCCTCAGCGGATTTCAACAGTGATATCCGGGTAAGCTTGCTCGCCGTCGCTGAGGTAATGCCCCAACGCCCGGTAAGCCATAACGTACAGCACGGCGGCGGCGCACAGGCACAGCAAGGTCACAAGCAGGAATCTGGATTTGCGCACGATAGGCTCCGTGGAGAAATTTTCGCCTATTGTAGCGCGGCAAAATAAACGAAGGTTCAATTGCCGGCGGGTCAAGCGCCTCGCACTCATTCGGCGAGGCGGCTTCATATCATTTCTTCAGCATGTAGATAAACGAATCGACGGTTTCGCCGCCGGCGGTGGTGACGCTGACCGCCACTCGTTCATAACCCTCACCTTCAAACGCATCGAGAGTCGGCCAGTGGTTGACGAGGTTAGCTGAACGGAACAGAAACCCGTTCACCCGATTGCCACTGTTATCCAGCACGATGCCCGGGTAGCCCATCTCGGCGCCCCAGCCTTCGTTAAGCAGCGAGCCGCCGACGCTACCCTCTTCCCAGCTGCCGCCGATGGCTTCCATAATGTGCGCGTTGGGCCTGCCCGGCCCCAGGGTGCCGTAAACGAATAAGCTTTGCATTTTTCTCTCTACTACTCACTGAAAGTTAACGCATGAACATAGCATGACGTTCAGCGGCGAGCCAACGGGAGTACGGGTAGCGCAGTCGAGTTTTCAAGGGAACAAGTAGGGGGAAGAAAATCAAGGGAGTAATGGCACGCCCTATAGGATTCGAACCTATGACCTACGGCTTAGAAGGCCGTTGCTCTATCCAACTGAGCTAAGGGCGCATTGAGATGCGGCAACCTGCGGCTGCGGGTTGGGATTATACGGTCAGAGGTTAGCGAGTCAATGCCTTTTCATGGCGTTACGGCGGCGGCCGTGCTTTATGGCGTTTTTTCCGCCAGCGCCCGCGCGGCGAGGGTTCCCGTCAACCGGGCGCCGCCATGCTGAGCCAGGCTGAGGCCTACGTAAATCGGCGCGCGCTCAGCCCCTTGCCGCCCACCGCCCCGCCGCAGGCAAAGGCGGGCGGACTGCACCACTGCGGCGATGTCCCCCCAATCGGCATGCTCAACCACCCGCGCGTTGCAGGTCATCTCCCCCCTTTCCCCCAGTGTTGCGTCGGGGCGTGCGCTGTTTAAAGAAGCCTGGCTCCCCGATGCCCAAACCAGCAACAGCGCGCAGCCTGTCCAGGCACAGCCTTTCATGCGCACAGCTTCCGCCACAGGGCGCTCAGGCGCGCCCGCCACGACGGCGCTCCTTCATGCTTGCCGAGCCGATGCAGCGCGGTGAGTTGCGCGCTGTCCGCCGGATGCAGCGAAGAATCGAACACCGTTTCCCCTATGCGTTTAGGCTCCGCCGGTTGCTCGTCAGGCTGATGATGCAACGGGTAAAGCCGGGTTATCGCCCTCATGAGCCTGCCCTCTTTCGCCCTGTGAACGGCCCCAGCGTATCCAAGTGCCGGTAAAAATGGCGTAGAGGATCCTGAGGCCAGCATAAAAAAAGCGTAAATCGGCGTCGGCAACGGCCGCGAGGGTGATTCTGCGCCTGACAGCGCGCTCAGCTTCTGCCAGAATAGCGGCATCCCCGCTTTTCTTAATTGATGGATTTCCACACTGATGTCAGCAAAGATTATTGATGGTAAAACGATTGCGCAGCAGGTTAGAAACGAAGTGGCTGAGCAAGTGAAACAACGTCTGGCGGCCGGCAAACGCGCCCCAGGGCTGGCGGTTGTGCTGGTCGGCGAGAACCCGGCTTCGCAAATTTACGTCGCCAGCAAGCGCCGCGCCTGCGATGAAGTCGGCTTCCTTTCCCGCTCCTACGACCTGCCCGCTGCCACCAGTGAAGCCGAGCTGCTAGCGTTGATCGACCAGCTGAATGCCGATCAGGAAATCGACGGCATTCTGGTGCAGCTGCCGCTGCCGGCCGGCATCGATAACGTCAAGGTGCTGGAACGCATCCACCCGGACAAAGACGTCGACGGCTTCCACCCGTACAACGTCGGCCGCCTGTGCCAACGCGCCCCTAAGCTGCGCCCGTGCACGCCGCGCGGCATCGTCACCCTGCTGGAGCGTTATAACATCGATACCTACGGCCTGAACGCCGTGGTGGTCGGCGCCTCCAACATCGTCGGCCGCCCGATGAGCATGGAGCTGCTGCTGGCCGGCTGCACCACCACCGTCACCCACCGCTTCACCAAGAATCTGCGTCATCACGTCGAGAACGCCGATCTGCTGGTGGTGGCGGTCGGCAAACCGGGCTTCATCCCGGGCGACTGGATCAAACCGGGTGCCATCGTGGTGGACGTCGGCATCAACCGTCTGGAAAGCGGTAAAGTGGTCGGCGATGTCGATTTCGACGCCGCCAGCGAGCGCGCCGCCTACATCACCCCGGTGCCGGGTGGCGTTGGCCCGATGACCGTTGCTACACTGATCCAAAATACCTTGCAGGCCTGCGAGGAATATCACGACGTTCAACCTAAATAAGTAAGGCAGTATGGAAATTTTCAATCTGGACAATCATCCCCACGTCGAACTGTGCGATCTGCTGAAGTTCCAGGGCTGGAGTGAAAGCGGCGGCGCCGCCAAAGAAGTCATCGCTGAAGGGCAGGTGAAAGTCGACGGCAAGGTCGAAACCCGCAAGCGCTGCAAGATCGTCGCCGATCAGGTGGTGGAGTTCAACGGCGG
Organism: Serratia sp. SM04; assembly: GCF_040280225.1. Classification (NCBI taxonomy): domain Bacteria; kingdom Pseudomonadati; phylum Pseudomonadota; class Gammaproteobacteria; order Enterobacterales; family Yersiniaceae; genus Serratia; species Serratia sp. SM04. The sequence continues at coordinate 160,139 of NZ_JBEOQT010000003.1, forward strand.
CAAGGTCATGGTTAAACCCTGACCCGCAGCCATAGAAAAAGGCGCTGAATTCAGCGCCTTTTTTGTTTTTCCCTGCGGCTGGATTACTTACGGCGCCAGGTGGTGCCCTGCGGGCCGTCTTCCAGCACGATGTTCATCTCGTTCAACCGATCGCGGGCGGCATCCGCCAGCGCCCAATCCTTCGCGGCGCGCGCTTCGTTACGCTGTTTGATCAGCGCTTCGATCTCCGCCACTTCGCCGTCGTCAACCTGAGCGCCCCCTTGCAGGAACTGCTCCGGCTCCTGCTGCAGCAGGCCGAGCACCTTCGCCAGCTTGCGCAGTTCCGCCGCCATGCCGTTGGCCGCTGCCATATCTTCACCCTTGAGGCGGTTAACCTCGCGCGCCAGATCGAACAGCGCCGAGTAGGCTTCCGGGGTGTTGAAGTCGTCGTCCATCGCTTCGCGGAAGCGGGCTTCGAACGCTTCGCCGCCGGCCGGCGCGGCGTCGGCGTCGGTGCCGCGCAGCGCGGTATAGAGGCGCTCCAGCGCGGTACGCGCCTGTTTGAGGTTCTCTTCGCTGTAGTTCAGCTGGCTGCGATAGTGGCCGGACATCAGGAAGTAACGCACCGTCTCCGCATCGTAATGGCCGAGCACGTCGCGGATGGTGAAGAAGTTATCCAGCGATTTGGACATCTTCTCTTTGTCGATCATCACCATGCCGGAGTGCATCCAGTAATTGACGTACGGGCCGTCGTGGGCGCAGCTCGACTGTGCGATCTCATTCTCGTGGTGCGGGAACATCAGATCGGAACCGCCGCCGTGAATGTCGAAGTGGGTGCCCAGCTGTTTGCAGTTCATGGCGGAGCATTCGATGTGCCAGCCCGGACGGCCCGGCCCCCACGGCGACTGCCAGCTCGGCTCGCCCGGCTTGGACATCTTCCACAGCACGAAGTCCATCGGATTGCGCTTCACGTCGTCGATCTCCACGCGCGCGCCGGCCTGCAGCTGATCCAGATCCTGACGCGACAGCAGCCCGTATTGCGGATCGCTGTCGATGGAGAACATCACGTCGCCGTTGCTGGCCACGTAGGCGTGATCGCGATCGATAAGGCGCTGGGTGATCTCGATGATCTCGGCGATGTGCTGGGTCGCGCGCGGCTCTTGATCCGGGCGATCGATCAGCAGCGCGTCGAAGTCGGCGTGCATTTCCGCCAGCATGCGTTCGGTCAGCTGGTCGCAGGTCTCATGATTTTCCGCCGCGCGGCGGATGATTTTGTCGTCCACGTCGGTGACGTTGCGCACGTAGTTCAGCGAATAGCCGAGGTAGCGCAGGTAACGCGCCACCACGTCGAAAGCGACAAAGGTACGACCGTGCCCGATGTGACACAGGTCATAGATGGTTACCCCGCACACGTACATGCCCACTTTCCCGGCATGAATGGGTTTGAATTCCTCTTTTTGACGACTCAGGGTATTAAAAATCTTTAGCATCGGGAGATTCCGTGGTGTGCGTGATAACAAAAAAGATAACCGGGCTTCAGGTTTCCGCCCGGTAGCGTATTGAAACCTGAAGCCTGATCTATTGCAAGGTTAAGGCCATGCTTTGCTGATTTCACGCGAATAAAATGCGCGAAATTCGGCGGCCGGCGCAATTGTTATAATATAACACAAATGCGATTACCACAGACAGTGCGCGGTTGAGCCGCTGCTGACTCGCTGGGGCGGATATGTTATAAGGGCGGTCTGAATGTTCACTCGCTTTACGTGACGTCTCACTTCACCTTGTTAGGATTAAAACTATGGTTACTTTCCACACCAATCACGGCGATATCGTTATCAAGACCTTTGCTGACAAAGCGCCGGTTACCGTTGAAAACTTCCTGAACTACTGCCGCGCCGGTTTCTACGACAACACCATCTTCCACCGTGTGATCAACGGCTTCATGATCCAGGGCGGCGGTTTCGAGCCGGGCATGAACCAGAAAGCGACCAACGCGACCATCAAAAACGAAGCCAACAACGGTCTGAAAAACACCATCGGCACCCTGGCAATGGCGCGCACCAACGATCCGCACTCCGCCACCGCACAGTTCTTCATCAACGTGGCTGACAACGACTTCCTGAACTTCCGCGGCGAAAACGTGCAGGGCTGGGGCTACTGCGTGTTTGCTGAAGTGGTTGAAGGCATGGACGTGGTCAACAAGATCAAAGGCGTGAAAACCGGCCGCAGCGGTATGCACCAGGACGTACCGGTAGAAGACGTGGTGATCAACAGCGTGACCGTCAGCGAGTAATCGCGGCTGCATGAGTACGCTGTTCATCGCAGATCTGCACTTGTGCGCACAGGAACCGGCAATCACTGCCGGTTTTCTGCGTTTTTTACGGCGCGAAGCGGTGCACGCCGACGCGCTGTACATCCTTGGCGACCTGTTTGAAGCCTGGATCGGCGACGACGATCCCGAGCCGCTGCACGCGGAGATCGCCGCGGCGCTGAAAGCGCTGCAACAGGCCGGCGTGCCCTGCTACTTCATCCACGGCAACCGCGATTTTCTGCTCGGCAAGCGCTTCGCCCGCGCCAGCGGCATGCAGCTGCTGCCGGAAGAGAAAGTGCTGGAGCTGTACGGCCGCAGGATCCTGATCCTGCACGGCGACACCCTGTGCACCGACGATCACGCCTATCAGCAATTCCGCCGTAAAGTGCACAACCCGCTGATTCAAAAATTGTTCCTGGCGCTGCCGCTGCGCTGGCGATTGAAGATCGCCGCCAAAATGCGCGCCCGCAGCCAGCAATCCAACCAGGACAAGTCGGAAGCCATCATGGACGTCAACCCGCAGGCGGTCGAGCAAACCATGCTGCGCCACGACGTGCACTGGATGATCCACGGCCATACCCATCGCCCGGCGGTGCACCGGCTGGCGTTGAGCAACGGCGAAGCCCATCGCGCGGTGCTGGGGGCCTGGCACGTCGAAGGATCGATGATCAAAGTCAGCGCCGACGCCGTCGAGCTGATCCAATTCCCATTCTGAATTCCGGACTGGCGCGCGAGTGAAAATTCGCGCTTTTGACGGTGAAAACCGGCGACGCAACCGTTTTCCTCGCCGTGCGCTCATGGTATGCTCTACGCCCTCATTCGGCCCTCAGCCGACGCCAGACAAATCACAGGAGCCTTACACCCATGGGAGCCAACGCCGCTTCAGCCGCCACTACCGGGGCGAAAATCGCAATTGTAATGGGATCGAAAAGTGACTGGGCCACCATGCAGTTCGCCGCCGAAGTCCTGACCCAGCTCGATGTCCCCTTCCATGTCGAAGTCGTTTCCGCCCACCGCACGCCGGACAAGCTGTTCAGCTTCGCCGAGCAGGCTACCGCCAACGGTTTTGACGTGATCATCGCCGGCGCCGGCGGTGCGGCGCACCTGCCGGGCATGCTGGCGGCGAAAACCCTGGTGCCGGTGCTGGGTGTGCCGGTGCAAAGCGCCGCGCTGAGCGGCGTAGACAGCCTGTACTCCATCGTGCAGATGCCGCGCGGCATTCCGGTGGGCACGCTGGCGATCGGTAAAGCCGGCGCCGCCAACGCCGGGCTGTTGGCGATGCAGATCCTGGCGCTGCACGACGCCGCGCTGGCGCAGCGTTTGGCGGACTGGCGTCAGGCGCAGACCGAAGACGTCTTGAACCACCCCGATCCGCGGGAGGATGCATGAAGCCGGTTTGCGTACTGGGCAATGGCCAGCTGGGGCGCATGCTGCGCCAGGCAGGAGAACCGCTGGGCATCGCCGTTTACCCTGTCGGCATCGATGCCGAGCCCGAAGCGGTGCCGTATCAGAACAGCGTCATTACCGCCGAGATCGAACGCTGGCCGGAAACCGCGCTGACGCGCGAGCTGGCGACCCACAGCGCCTTCGTCAACCGCGACATTTTCCCGCGCCTGGCGGATCGCCTGACGCAAAAACAGCTGCTCGATCAGCTCGGCCTGGCGACCGCGCCGTGGCAGCTGCTGGCGAGCGCCGCCGAATGGCCGCAGGTATTCGCTTCGCTGGGCGAGCTGGCGATCGTCAAACGCCGGGTCGGCGGTTATGACGGCCGCGGCCAGTGGCGCTTGCGCCCGGGGCAGGAAGCCGAACTGCCGGCCGATGCCTATGGCGAGTGCATCGTCGAGCAAGGCATCAATTTCTCCGGCGAAGTGTCGCTGGTGGGCGCGCGCGGCCACGACGGCCGTTCGGTATTCTACCCGCTGACCCACAACCTGCATGAAGACGGCATCCTGCGCACCAGCGTGGCGCTGCCGCAGCCCAACCCGGCGCTGCAGCAACAGGCCGAGCAGATGCTGGCGGCGATCCTGAACGAGCTGAACTACGTCGGCGTGATGGCGATGGAGTGCTTTATCGTCGGCGATCGGCTGCTGATCAACGAACTGGCGCCGCGCGTGCACAACAGCGGCCACTGGACGCAAAACGGCGCGTCCATCAGCCAGTTCGAGCTGCACCTGCGCGCCATTCTCGGCCTGCCGTTGCCGCAGCCGGTGGTGAGCACGCCGTCGGTGATGGTCAACCTGATCGGCACCGCCGTCAACGAACAGTGGCTGTCGCTGCCGCTGGTGCATCTGCACTGGTATGAGAAAGAGGTGCGCCCGGGCCGCAAGGTCGGCCATCTCAATCTGAACGACCCGAGCGCCGCCGATCTGCGCCAGGCGCTGCAGGCGCTGGCGCCGCTGCTGCCGGGCGAATACCAAAGCGGGCTGGCCTGGGCGCAGCAGAAGCTGGCTTAACGGTTTAAGCCGCCGAAAAAGAAGAAGGTTCAGCCCAGGCTGAACCTTTTTTTGCCGCAAAGATCAACGCGAGCCGATGTTACGCAACGGTTTGCCGGCCATCAGATTACGTTCAATATGTTCCAGAGAAATATTTTTGGTTTCCGGGATCAGCGCCAACGTGATGAAAACAAACAGCACGTTAAGCCCCGCATAGACCCAAAATGTGTGCGCGCTACCCAACGAATTCAGCATGGTCAGGAACGTCGCTCCCACAATCATATTGGCGATCCAGTTAGTGGCGGTGGAGCAGGTGATGCCGAAATCGCGGCCTTTCAATGGCTGGATCTCTGAACACAGCACCCAAATCAGCGGGCCGGCGCTCATGGCAAAGCCGACGATAAACATCAGCAGCATGACGATGGCGAAATATTGCGCCACCGCCGAGTTCATGCCGATATTCATCATGGTTCCCAGCGCCCCCATGCCGACGGCCATCACGATAAACCCAAGGATCAGGGTGGGTTTGCGGCCCCAGCGATCGACCAGCCCAATAGCGATAAAGGTGGCCAGCACGTTGACCAGACCGACGATCACCGTGCCCCACATCTGCTGTTCCGTGCTGGCGAAGCCCGCCAGACCGAAAATCTTCGGCGCGTAATACATGGTGACGTTCATCCCGGTGAACTGCTGCATCACCTGGAGAAGAACGCCAAGGAAAACCGCGCGGCGGAAATTTTTATTGCCTTTGAACAACGCCCAACCGCTTTGCTTCAGTTTGAGGCTTTCACGAATTTCATTCAGCTCATGCTGCGCCTGGGCACTGCTGTCGCGCAGCTTCTCCAACACCTGGCGCGCCTGCTCATGACGATTGCGCGAGGCCAGCCAGCGCGGGCTGTCAGGTAAAAAGAACACGCCAACCAACAACAGCCCGGCCGGGATGGTGATGACGCCCAACATCCAGCGCCAGGCGCCGGTATAGCTGAATGCCGTATCAGACAGGTAAGCCGCCAAAATACCGATGGTGATCATCAATTGATACATCGAGATCATGCTGCCGCGGATTTTCTCCGGCGCGATTTCAGAAAGATAAATCGGCGCGGTATAAGAAGCGATACCCACCGCCAATCCCAGCAGAATGCGTGAAACGATCAGCACCTCCACGTTGGGGGCGAACGCTGAACACAGCGATCCCGCGACGAACAGAATGGCGCCGATCATCAAACTGTATTTGCGCCCCAGCCGGAAGTTCATCCAGCCGCTGCCGATGGCGCCGACGGCGGCGCCAAACATCATCGAGCTGACCACCCACTCCTGCTGAGAGCTGGTGATATGAAAAGTGTCGGTAATAAACGGCAGAGCGCCGGCGATTACGCCAATATCCAAGCCAAACAACAGGCCGGCCAAGGCGGCCAAAAAACAGACGAAAAAAGTCATGCCGACATGGGTCGGGCTTTTCTCCGCCGGTGCAACTTTAACGGTAGCGCTCATACAGCCTCCAGGAGAAAACGGTCATCAGTTGTGCGACATGATAGGAGGCAATGCGTCGGAGATAAGTGAGTACGATCACATTAGTGGAAGCGGTTACATAATTTTAAACCTTAATCCTACGCGTCAACAGACGACAAACTCGTTTGGTTACTGTCTAACTCATTATTTATATGCATAAAAAAAGTAAGCAACGGCCTGAGTTTGGTAAGAGCATTGCCATACGCATTGTATCGATAGAGTACAAATGTAATCGATTTCACAAAAATCAGCGTGACGTGCGGAAGGGAACAAGGAGAAAAGCCACGGTAACGCGCGGCGGAAAATCGGCAGGCCCGGCCGCGCTTGGCGGCAACGGACCTGCGATAGCAAGATCAGCCATCATAACTGCGGAACAGCGCCCGGCCGCGCAGCAGGCGCACGCCCAGCCAGCCGCCGCACAGCGACAGCAGCAGCGCGCTGGCCAGCGGCAACGCCCACCACAGCACCGGCGTCGGCGTCCACGGAAAGTCGAACACCCGGCTCTGCAGCAGCCACAGCGCCGCCTCGGCGCCCACCGCCGCCGCGATGCCCGCCACCAGCCCCAGCAGGGCGAACTCGCACCACAGCGTGCGGCGCAGCAGCCGTTTGCCGGCGCCCAGCGTGCGATACACCACCAGCTCCTGGCGGCGCTGACGCATGCCGACCTGCACCTGCGCCAGCAGCAGCAGGCCGCCGCACAGCACCACCAGCACCACCATCACCTCCAGCGCGCGGCTGACCTGCTGCAGCACACCGCCGACCTGTTTCAGGATCGCGCCGATGTCCATCAGGCTGAGCGTCGGGAACTGGCGGTTGAGCTGGGTCAGCATCTGACCGTCGCCGTCGTAGCGGAAGCTGGTAAGCCAGGTCTGCGGCTGGCCGTCCAGCGCGCCCGGCGGGAAGATAAAGTAAAAGTTCGGCTTCAGGCTTTCCCAATCCACCTGGCGCAGGCTGGTGACCTTGGCGCTGAACGCCTGCGTATCGCCGCTGAAGGTCAGCGTGTCGCCCAACTTGATCTTCAGCCGCCCGGCAATGCCTTCATCCATCGAGACTTCGCCGCTTTTCGGCGGCCAGCTGCCCGCCACCAGCGGATTATGATCCGGCAGATCGGCCAGCCAGGTCAGGTTCAGCTCGCGGTTCACCGCCTCGCCGCCCGGATCGTCTTCATGCACCCGCTCGGTCGCCAGCTGCTGGTTTATCTCGGTCAGGCGCACCCGGACGATCGGATAATAGGTTTCCGGCTTGATCTGGTGCTGCTGCAGGAAGGTTTTCACCTGCGGCACCTGCGCCTCGGTCATGTTGAGCAGGAAATAGTTCGGGCTGTCCGGCGGCAGCTGTTGCTGCCAGCGGTCGAGCAAATCGCCGCGCAGCACCAGCAACAGCGCCAGCAGCATAAACGACAGCGAGAACGCCGCCAGCTGGCTGATGGTCACCCACGGCTGATGCAGCAGGCGGTTGACCGCCAGCCGCAGCGCCAGGCTCTTGAGCGTGATGCGGCGCAGCAGCTGCAGGCTGCCCCAGCCGATGCCGCCCAGCAGCAGCGCCAGCACCGCCATGCCCGCCAAGATCGCCCACAGCAGCGTGCTGGCCCCCATCAGCGTCACCAGCAGCGCCACCACGATCGCCGCCGTCACCGGCAGGAAGTAGCGCAGCGGCCAGACGTTGGCCACTACGTCGCGGCGCAGCACCCGCAGCGGTTGGGTAGCCAGCAGCTGACGGTACGGCCGCAGCCCGACCAGCAGCGAAATCAGCACCAGCGCGCCGAGCGCCCACAGCCACGGCCAGGCGCCGGCGGCGGGCAACGCGGCCGGCAATACCGGCTTCAGCAGGCGAATCAACAGCGCTTCGAACGCCAGCCCGATCGCCCCGCCGCACACCGCCGCCAGCGCCATCACCGCCAGCCACTGGCCGACGATCAGTTTACGCAGCGCGCCGCGCCCGGCGCCGAGGGTTTTCAGCACCGCGATCAGATCGTAGCGGCTGCGGCAATAGTGGCTCATCGCCACCGCCACGGCGGCGATCGACAACAGCAGCGTCAGCAGGGCCGACAGCAGCAGGAACTGTTGGGATCGCTGCAGTGACTTGCCGAGCGCGCTGCCGGACTCCTGCAGCCCGAACCAGCGCTGATCCGGCGTCAACTGCGGCGTCAGCCGCTCCTCGTAACGCTGAATATCCGGCTCGGCGCCGGCGAACATGTAGCGGTAGGTCAGGCGACTGCCCGGCTGCACCGCGCCGGTCTTATCGACGTCCGCCAGGTTGATCATGATGCGCGGCGCGGTCTGGAACGGGTTGAAGCCGGCGTCCGGTTCCTGAATGATTTCACCGGCGATGCGCAGCGTGGTGTCGCCCACCTCGAGCGAATCCCCCACTTTCACGTTCAGCAGCGCCAGCAAACGCGGCGCCACCAGCACGCTGCCCGGTTCGGGCTTGATGTTGGCCGGGCGCGTTTCCAGCTTGCCATACAGCGGATAGGCCAAATCGGTGGCTTTCACGTCCGCCAGCTGCGGCCGGTCGCCGGCATAGGTCATGGTGGTGAACGACAGCTGGCGGCTCAGCGTCAGCCCCTGCTGCTGCGCGTCCAGCAGCCAGCCTTCCGGCACCGGATGCGCACTGCGCAGCACCCGATCGCCGGCGATAAAATCGCGGCTCTGCTGGCTGAGCCCTTTGTCCATGCGATCGCTGATGCTGCCCAGCGCCAGCACGCAGGCCACGGAGAGCGTCAACGCCAGCCAAACGATCAGCAGCGACGGCGAGCGCCATTCGCGCCAGAACCAGCGCCAGATCATGCTTCCTCCCACAGCTTGCCTTCACGCAGCCGCAGCCGCCGCTGGCAGCGCGCCGCCAGGGTTTCGTCATGGGTCACCAGGATCAGGGTGGTGTCAAAATCGCGGTTGAGAGAGAACAACAGGTCGGCGATGCGATCGCCGGTCTGGCGATCGAGGTTGCCGGTCGGTTCATCGGCGAACAGCACCCGCGGCCGGCCGCTGAAGGCGCGCGCCAGCGCCACACGCTGCTGCTCGCCGCCGGACAGCTGCGCCGGCAGGTGATCGAGCCGTTTGCCCAATCCCAGCTGTTCCAGCAGCTGCACCGCCTGCTCGCGGCTCTGCCTGTCGCTCTCGCCGCGCAGCAGCGCCGGCAGCTGCACGTTTTCCAGCGCGTTCAGCGTCGGCACCAGCATGAACGACTGAAACACGAAGCCGACGTTCCTGGCGCGCAGCGCGGCGCGGCCTTCTTCGTCCAGCGCGGTCAGCGACTCGCCCAGCAGGCGCACCTCGCCCTCGCTGCCGTCATCCAGCCCGGCCAAAATGCCCAGCAGGGTCGATTTCCCCGATCCGGATTCACCGATCAGGGCGATCGTCTGCGCGGGTTTGACAAGCAGCTCGACTCCGGTAAGGATGGTGAGCTGATGCTCACCCTGACCAACGTGTTTACTAAGATGATGAACTTCAAGAACGTTTTCCGCTGGCATCTTCCCTTCCTTTTGCTGTTGGGATTATTCAGTTTACGCGCTGTCGCCGCCGATACCTTGTTGATTTTGGGCGACAGTTTAAGCGCCGGCTACCGCCTGCCGATCGAGCGGGCCTGGCCGACGCTGTTGGCCGAACAGTGGCAGAAAAAACCGGGCGCGCCGCAGCTGGTCAACGCCAGCATCAGCGGCGACACCGCCGCACAGGGGCTGGCGCGTCTGCCCGCGCTGCTGAAACAGCATCAGCCACGCTGGGTGCTGATCGAGCTGGGCGCCAACGACGGCCTGCGCGGTTTCCCGGCGCCGGACATGCAGCGCGATCTCGGCCAGATCATCACGCGGGTGCAGCAGGCCGGCGCACAGCCGCTGCTGATGCAGATCCGCATCCCGCCGAACTACGGCCGCCGCTATACCGAGGCGTTCAGCGCCGTCTATCCGGCGCTGGCCAGACAGTTCAACATTCCGCTGCTGCCGTTCTATATGGAACAGGTGGTGGTGAAGCCGGAATGGATGCAGGATGACGGATTGCACCCCAATGGGGACGCCCAGCCGTTTATCGCCACCTGGATGGCGGAGCGCCTGGAACCGCTAGTAAAACATGAGTCTAACTAAATTAGGGTCGTACACTAGGTAAAGTTATGCAAAAAGCAGTATTGATAACCGGCTGCTCCAGCGGGATTGGATTGATTGCGGCGCAGGATCTGCGCAACCGCGGCTACCGGGTGCTGGCCGCCTGCCGCAAGCCGCAGGACGTGGAAAACATGCGCCAGCTCGGGCTGGAAGGCATCGAGCTGGATCTGGACGACAGCGCCAGCGTCGAGCGCGCCGCCGCCGAGGTGATCGCGCTGACCGGCGGCCGTCTGTACGCCCTGTTCAACAACGGCGGCTTCGGCGTTTACGGCCCGCTCAGCGGCATCTCGCGCAGCCAGCTGGAGCGGCAGTTCGCCACCAACCTGTTCGGCACCCACCAGTTGACCCAGTTGCTGCTGCCGGCGATGTTGCCGCACGGCGAAGGGCGCATTATCCAGACCAGCTCGGTGATGGGCCTGGTCTCCAGCGCCGGGCGCGGCGCCTACGCCGCCAGCAAGTTCGCGCTGGAAGCCTGGTCAGACGCGCTGCGCATGGAGCTGCACGGCAGCGGCATTCAGGTCAGCCTGATCGAACCGGGGCCGATTTCCACCCACTTTAGCCAGAACGTCAATCAGACGCAGAGCGACAAACCGGTGCATAACCCCGGCATCGCCAAGCGCCTGACGCTGCCGCCGGAGGCCATTCTGCCCAAGCTGCGCCACGCGCTGGAAAGCCCGCGCGCCAAACTGCGCTACCCGGTGACCCTGCTGGCGCACGCGATGAGCGTGCTGCGCCGCATTCTACCGGGCCGCTGTCTGGATTGGCTGCTGCGCAGCAACGCTTAATTCGCCCGCCGGGGTTGAAGAATGGCGGCGCGCCCCCATCTACACCCCATGGCTCCGCACGATCAGAGAGAAAAAAGATGCTAGCTCAAGCTGTTGTTGATATTAACGAAACTAACCTGCACCAGACGCTGGAACAGTCGATGTCCATTCCGGTGCTGTTCTACTTCTGGTCCGAGCGCAGCCAACACTGCCTGCAGCTCACGCCGGTGCTCGACAAACTGGCGGCGGAATACGCCGGCCAGTTCATTCTGGCCAAGGTGGACTGCGACGCCGAACAGATGATCGCCTCCCAATTCGGGCTGCGCTCCATTCCGACCGTCTACCTGTTCAAAGACGGTCAGCCGGTCGACGGCTTCCAGGGCCCGCAGCCGGAAGAAGCGATCCGCGACTTGCTGCAGCGTTTCCTGCCGAAGGAAGAAGATCTGAAACTGGCGCAGGCGCAGGAACTGCTGGCCGCCGGCAACGCTGCCGAAGCGCTGCCGCTGCTGAAAGACGCCTGGCAGAGCAGCCAACAGCGCAGCGACATCGGCCTGACCCTGGCCGAAACTCAGATCGCGCTCAGCCGCAGCGAAGACGCCGAAGCGGTGCTGGCGACCATTCCACTGCAGGATCGCGATACCCGCTATCAGGGCCTGGTGGCGCAGATTGAACTGTTGAAGCAGGCGGCGGACACGCCGGAAATCCAACAGCTGCAACAGCAGGTGCAGCAGCAGCCGGGCAACGTCGAGCTGGCGGTGCAGCTGGCGCTGCAGCTGCATCAGGTCGGGCGTAACGAAGAAGCGCTGGAACTGCTGATGGGGCATCTGAAGAAAGATCTGGCCGCCGCCAACGGCAACGCGCGCAAGACCCTGATGGACATTCTGGCCGCGCTCGGCACCGGCGACGCGCTGGCCGCTAAGTATCGCCGCCAGCTGTACTCCCTGCTGTACTGATATACCCTTCGTCTTTCCAGCCGCATCGTTGTTGGCTGCACGTTCGAACCCCAGTCACTTAGTTATCTAAGCTCCTGGGGTTTCTCACGTTTGCCGCCTAGACGCAACTGGAAATCCATTGGGTATATGTGTTGTCCCAAAGTAAATATTGAAGGGTATCCCCTAAATAGTTCGAGTTGCATCAAGGCGGCAAGTTTGTAAGTCCCCGGGAACTTACTCAAGTAAGCGACCGGGGCGCGCAAACGCAGCCAACACAGATGCAGCTTGAAATATGACGGGGATATCAGCGATAGACCCGCACCCCGCCTTCCACGCCCGCCGGGCTGAACAACACCTGCCACAGCTGAATGTTGCGCGAACGGAACGCGCCGGCGCAGGCGTTCAGGTAATAAGTGAACATGCGTTCGAAGCGCTCGGAATAGCCGCCGGCCAACTCTGGCCACGCACGTTTGAAGTTCTCCAGCCAGGCCATCAGCGTGCGATCGTAATCGGCGCCAAAGTTGTGCCAATCCTCCATCACGAAACGCCCTTCGCTGGCCTCGGCGATATGCCGCACCGAAGGCAGGCAGCCGTTGGGGAAGATGTATTTGTCTATCCAGGCGTCGACGTTGAGATCGGTCTGATTGGAACCGATGGTGTGCAGCAGGAACAGGCCGTCGGGCTTCAGGTTGCGCGCCGCGACGCTGAAATAGGTCTCGTAGTTTTTCGGCCCGACGTGCTCGAACATGCCGACCGACACGATGCGATCGAACTGGCGATCCAGATCGCGGTAATCCTGCAGCAAGATCTCGACGTCCAGCCCGGCGCAGCGTGCCTGCGCCAGCTTCTGCTGCTCGGCGGAAATGGTCACGCCGTGCACCGAGACGCCGTAGTTTTGCGCCGCAAACTGCGCCAGCCCGCCCCAGCCGCAGCCGATATCCAGCAGCGTCATGCCCGGTTTCAGCTGCAGTTTCTCGCAGATCATCCGCAGCTTGGCCTGCTGCGCCTGCTCCAGCGTCTGCGCCTCTTTCCAGTAACCGCAGGAGTATTGCATGTAGGGATCGAGCATCGCCCGGAACAGGTCGTTGCCGATGTCGTAGTGCTCTTTGCCCACCTGCCAGGCGCGCTTGCGCGATTGGCGGTTGAACAGCCGGGCATAGGCGATGCGCGCGATGTCGCTCAGGCTTTTCGGCAGCCGCTCATCGACGCCGGCCTGCAGAATGCGGGTGAACAGCATATCCAGCCGTTCGCACTCCCACCAGCCGTCCATGTAGCCTTCGCCGAAACCGAGCGAGCCTTCCTGCAAAATGCGTTTGAACAGCGCCGGGTTGTGCACCCGGATATCCCAGGCGCGCGGGCCGTTGATGGCGACGCCGGCTTCCGCCAACATCTCCTCCACAATGCGATACCAGCGATCCTTCTTCTGGGCGAGTTCATCAACACTGAGCGAATCCATAACAATCCTTGGCCGAAATGTCATTTCAAAAAGCATAGTCGCAAATAAAAATGACAAATTTTTGACGGTAAATACCGGGGTGTTTTTACTCTAGCCAAGGCGAGCAACATCATGAAATGAATAAAAATTATTGAAATCATGCCATTTAGGCATACTTATCCGCGCCAACGCGGGCGCGGATAAACCGACGGCGGCTAAGGCAAAATAGAGGTGCCGGCCTGGCCCGCCAGCACCGCGTCGATATCCTGCAGGCCGCCGATATGGGCCGTCCGCCCGGTGCGATCGACGAAGCGGCTGACCGCCATGATCTTCGGCCCCATGGCGCCGTCCGCCACCGCCATCGGCGCCAGCTCCTGCGTGGTGGCGCGCCGAATGGCGCGCTGGCGCGGCGTGCCCCACTCCTGATACACCGCGTCGGCGTCGGTGAGGATCACCAGATGATCGGCCCCCACCTGCTCCGCCAACAGCGCCGCCGCCAGATCTTTGTCGATCACCGCTTCGCTGCCCGTCAGCCCATGCTCGCCGGCGATCATCGGGATGCCGCCGCCGCCGTTGCAGATAACGATATGCCGCTGCGACAGCAGCAAGGTGATCGCCTCGATGTCGAGGATCTTTTGCGGCGCCGGCGAAGGCACCACCCGGCGGATATAGTTGCCGTCCGCCTTCAGCGTCCAGCCGAACTTGGCCTCCAGCGCCTGCCGCTGTTCCGGCGCATACACCGGCCCGATGAACTTGCTCGGCGCCTGATAATCCGCATCCTGCGCATCCACCAGCACCCGCGTCAGCAGCGTGGACACCGGCTGCTGCGGATGGTTGGCGCTCAGCTGCTGCGCCAGCATATAGCCGATCATGCCCTGGCTTTCGGCCACCAGAATATCCAGCGGATAGGGCGGCACATCGCGGTACGCCAGATTTTGCAACGCCAGCAACCCCACCTGCGGGCCGTTGCCGTGCACGATGGCGATGCGGTATTTCTGCGCCAGCTTGCCGATGGCGTCGGCGATGAGGGCGATGCTCTTATACTGATTTTCCGCAGAGAGCACGGCTCCGCGTTGCAACAAGGCGTTGCCGCCCAACGCAATGACCAAGGTTTTCATGGTTTGCACCCGTAGTTGAAATCATACCGTCCCGGCCGGATCCGCGATCCGGCCCTCATGTTCACACCGCGCGCCGCACAGTGCGTTAATCGTCGTCACCCCCAGCCATACGCCCAGCAGCGTGTCCGCCCCCGAGAAATGCCCCAGGTTCAGCACCGCCGCCACCGCCGCCGATACGCCGTTAGGTACCTGCAGCCCCTGCGCCAGCATATGCAGCGGCGTGGCGAACACGCCCCGCTCGGCGTAATGCAGGTAGTGCGCGCTCACCAGCGTGGTCAACGCTTCCAGCGGTGGCGTCTGGGCGAAAAACGGCGTCAGCCCGGCGACCTGGATGCGGCTGTCGAGGTGCGCGCTCAGCAACAGACCGAGCAAGGTGTCGTCGTTGCTCGGCGTCAGCCCCGGCCCTTTGCCCAGCGTATGGCGCCAGTCGACCGCGCCGCCCCGCAGCCAACGGGAGAAATCCCGCGCCAGCCTGGCCAGCTCCGGCGTTAACGGCCGCTTCACCAGCCGACCGATTTCGCCGTGCAACCCGCACTGCGCCGTGCAGCGCTGCAATACCGCCGCCAGCGGCCGATCGGCAATGGCCGCCCGCTGCGCCAGCGCCAGATCCCGCGCCATCGCGGCGGGCCGAACAAGGAGCGCATCCAACGTGATGCCTGCGGCGGAGAAAGTGCAGCGTCGTACAGACGGCACCGCACGCCGCACGCGATCGAAATCCCGCGCGCCGAGCTGCCACCCCATCGGGCTCAGGCCGCTGCCGGCGCGGTGCAGCGTCAGCAGCCGCGCGTTTTCCGTCAGGAAATTGATCGCGTTGGTGAAGCTGCCGACGCAGCGCAGCGCGCCATAGTCCCGCGTCACATGGCGGCTGCCGGCCAGCGCGACAATGTCCATACGCCCCTCCGTTCACTTACGCCGTGATGCCGAGCTTATCGGCCAGCGCTTCGATCGCCTTCTCGAAACAACCGAGCGGCGCACGCACCGTGCCTGCGCCGATCTGCCCGACCCCGGCTTCGCGGTGAGCAATGCCGGTGTTGATCAGCGGCGTGATGCCGGTTTCCACCACCCGCCGGGCATCCAGCCCCAGGCAGGCGCCCTGGAAGTCCCAGGTCGGGATCTGCAGCATCATGTTGCGCTCAAGATAGATCTCCGCCATTTCCTCGGAGATGTCGGTGGCGGCGCTCATGCCGCCGGAAGCCCCGACGAAACGCGTCACGCCCGGGGCCGCGACCATCGCCGCCCCACCGATGCCGAAGGTTTCGGTGATCGCGCTGTCGCCGATGTCCGGGTTGGCGTCCGCCTGGCTGAAGCCGGAGAAGAACAGCCCTTCCGGCGTATTGACCGGCGCGGTGAACCAACGATCGCCCATGCCGCTGATCTTGACGCCAAAGTTCTTGCCGTTGCGGGTCATTACCGTGACGATAGTGCCCTGCTCAATTTCTGCTCCCGCATCCATCGCCGCCTTGCAGTAAGCCATCGCCAGATTGAGGAAGAACTGATCGGTGATGCTGAGGAACTGCATCACCTGCGCCAGCTCCGCCTTATCGCGAGGCAGCAGGCTAATCTCCGGCGCCAATCTGCGCATCAATAGCGCTGAGGCTGCGATATTGCGCTGGTGGAATTCGTCCCCCATGCTGATCGCCTGCGCCATCAGCGCGGTCAGATCGATCCCCTCCTCCAGCGTCGCCAGCACCGCTTTCAGCACCGGAGCCAAAGAGTCGCGCATCCAGCGCAGACGCTGCTGCACATCCTCGCCATAGGCGCCGAAGCGCATCACCTTACCGATGCCTTCGTTCATGTTGCAGTAGGCGTAGTTGCCGTGGACGGTGTTCCTGACTACCACCATCGGCATGTGGGCCGAGGTGATGCCGCCCATCGGCCCCACCGCGCTCACGCTGTGGCATGGGATGAACTCGATTTCCCCTTGCTCCAGCAGCGCCAGCGCCTGCTGTTCATCCTGCGCCCAGCCTTCGAACAGGCAGGCGCCAATGCAGGCACCGCGCACCGGACCGCTCATCTCTTGCCAGGTGACCGGCGGCCCGGCGTGCAGCAGCTTGCGTCCTTCAGCCAGCTGCGGGATCAACCGATGCGCCAGATCCACATCCTGCCAGTGCGGGCGCGCCTCGCGGATACGGGCGATAACGGCGGCGTTTGCTTGCTCAATCGTTGCGTACATAGCGGTTCCTTACTTTAATTTTTTCAAGATGTTGGCTAATCGTTGATCGCCGCCGGCCACCGGCGCCCACTGGTAGTGCACCACCGGGATGTCGCTGGTTTGCAGGTCATCGGCGAAGCTGCGCAGCCCGGCGTTGATCACCGCGACGCCGTCCAGCAAGGCCGGCCGTTCGCGTTCAGGTGCGGGTAAGACGGGGGTAATCAGCTGGTGCGCCAGCGCGACCGCCGCCGGCAGCGACGGCATCACTGCGATGCCGGCTTCCTGCAGGGTGGCGATTTGCCGCGAGCGCTGCTGCGGATCCTGTTCGGTGCCGGTGACGGTGGCGATCGCCGCCAGCGGGTGGGCCGCGCCGCGCGCCGCGCGCACGTTGGCCACCTCGGCCGCCAGCGACGCCGCCGGATCGTCCTGAGCGCCGAAGCCGATCACCACATCCAGCAGCAACACGCCGGTCTGCGGCTGCTGTGCCAGGCGGGCGATTTCTTGATTGCGGGCGGTCGGGTCAATCATCGGGTGCGGTCGCCCCTGGGTATAAAAGTCATCGCCCATGTCGATGATGCGATGGCCGTCGGCCATCAGCATGGCGCCGCGCGGGTGCTCGCTATCCACCGGCAGGGACAGTTTTTCCGCCAGCAGCATCGCGCATTCGGCGGCCAGCGTGCCGCCGGCGTACAGCCCGGCGATTTTGCCGCCGGGCACCGCGGGCTGTTGTGCCGCCTGTTGCTGCACGTAGCCCAGCATCGCCGCCAGCCGCGCCGCTTCATCCAGCGTGGCGGCGAACGTGATGTTGCCCTCCTGACGCACGGCGGACTGCGCGCCGAGGAACAGCGCCACTACCGGCTTACCGAGCGCTTTCATCTCGTCAATCACCCGCTGGCGCACCTCGGGCGCCGGCGGTTTGGACACGAACGCCAGCACCAGACTCTGCGGATCCGCCGCCAGCATGCGCAGCGCGCTGATGGCGCTGATGCCGCCGATCTCCGCCGTCAAATCCCGCCCGCCGAGGCCAATGGCGTGCGAGATGCCCTGGCCTGCCAGGGTAATTTGCGAAATCAGCTCCTGAATGCCGGTGCCGGAGGCGCCCACCACGCCGATAGATCCAGCGGGTGCCACGTTGGCGAACGCCAGCGGCGCGCCGGCGATGCAGGCGGTGCCGCAGTCCGGCCCCATCACGATCAGCCCGCGTTCGCGCGCCTTGGTTTTCAGCGCCACTTCCTGCGCCGGGCTGACGTTGTCAGAGAACATCATCACGTTGCAGCCGTCTTCCAGCGCGCTATCCGCCAGCTCCGCCGCATATTCGCCGGCGATCGAGATCAGCGCCAGATTGGCGGCGGGCAGCTTCTGCCTGGCGGTGCGCCAGCTGCGCGCCCGCAGCAGTTTTTTGCCGCCCTGGCTGCCCTGCGCAATCGCCTTGAGCGCCGTCTCCAGCGCCGCGCCGATCTCCTCGGCGATCGTCTCGTCGGCGGACTCCGCCTTGATCGCCACGCAAATATCGTTCGGCGTCGCTTCGCTAAACTGCGGGTGCCAGAAACCAGTCACCTCCAATAAGGATTTATTGGCCGGTGTCCCCATCATGACGGATATTTCCTCGACCTTGGGAGATTCACTGAGTTTGCGGGAGATCAACATCAGGCTGACGGAATCCTGAAAGCTCCCCTTTTTAATAAAAGCATGGATCATGGTGATATCCTTAAGACAGCATTTAATAATATCGGCAATATTTCCCGCACCGGCGGTACGGCGACGCATTGAATTCAGCGAAAAGGTTAATTATCAAGCTACAAATTAAAACCGCGCCCCGAGGTGAGTACGGTCACACTTTATCCATTGTTAGAAAAAATAACTTAATCGCCTGAATATTAGTTAATCCAGAAGGGAAAAAACATTTATAAAAAAACTTCTAACAATGGCGATTTAATTCAACGAATTTTTAATCCAATCGGATAAAACGCATCTGGATCACATTATTCCCCCCCGGTATTTATACATTACAACGCAGAGGCGAATTAAATAAACCGTAGTGATAAAAGGACTGTATATGAAGGTCTCTAAACAACAATTACATCAGCTTATCCAGCAAAAAATTCACGCCGCCGGCCTGAGCCAGGAACACGCCGGCATCGTCGCCGACGTGCTGGTTCATGCCGATGCGCGCGGCATTCATTCTCACGGTGCGGTCAGGGTCGAATACTATTCCGAACGCATCAGCAAAGGCGGCACCAATAATCACCCGCATTTCACCTTTGAGAAAACCGGCCCCTGCAGCGCCATTTTCGACGGCGACAACGGCGCCGGGCACGTGGCGGCCAAGCTGAGCATGGATCGCGCCATTGAAATGGCGAAAGAGAACGGCGTGGCGGTAGTGGGCGTGCGCCGCATCGGCCACAGTGGAGCGCTGTCCTACTTCGTGCAGCAGGCGGCGCGCGCCGGCATGGTCGGCATTTCGCTGTGCCAGTCCGATCCGATGGTGGTGCCGTACGGCGGCGCCGAGGTCTACTACGGCACCAACCCCATCGCCTTCTCCGCGCCGGGCGAAGGCGACGAGCTGATCACCTTCGATATGGCCACCACCGTGCAGGCCTGGGGCAAAGTGCTGGACGCCCGCTCGCGCAACGCCGCCATCCCCGACACCTGGGCGGTGGACGCCGAGGGCAAGCACACCACCGATCCGTTCGCCGTCAGCGGCCTGCTGCCGATCGCCGGGCCGAAAGGCTACGGCCTGATGATGATGGTCGACGTGCTGTCGGGCATTTTGCTCGGCCTGCCGTTCGGCAAACACGTCAGCTCGATGTATCACGATCTCAGCGCCGGCCGGGAATTGGGGCAATTGCATATTGTCCTGAATCCGGGTTATTTCACCAACGAATCGGCGTTCCGTAAAAATATCAGCCAGGTCATGAAAGAGTTGAATTCCGTTAAGCCGGCGCCGGGCGTCAGCAAAGTGCTTTACCCGGGGCAGAACAGCCATGCGCGTGAAATGGAAAGCGAGAAAAACGGTATCGAAATCGTCGACGATATTTATCAATACTTAATTTCAAATGCTATTTACCAGCGTTCTTACGACCATAAAGATCCCTTCGCCAGTTAACGCACTCTTATTATCGTGGGCTTTTTACGCCGCGGCTCGCGGTTGATATTTCTGAGCCGGGGAGAAAAAAGAAAACCTTCATCAGCGCGCTCAGCGCAATAGGTCGGCCGGCGGCGAATAGCCTCCGCCCTGGCCGCATCGCCGCTGAGACACAACATGCGGGCAGGTAAACATGAAAGACTTCCAACAAGAAATCCGTGATATTTCCGGCTGGTTATCGAAAATCGGCGCCGACCCCAGCGGCGGCATGACGCGTCTGCTTTATACCCCGGAATGGATCGAAGCGCAGCACGCGCTGAAAAACGCCTTCGAGGCCGCCGGACTGCGCACCCATTTTGATGCAGTCGGCAACCTGTTCGGCCGGCTGGAGGGCAGCAAATACCCCGACCAGGTGATTCTCTCCGGTTCGCATATCGACACGGTGGTCAACGGCGGCAACCTCGACGGCCAGTTCGGTATCGAAGCCGCCTTCATGGCGATCAAACACCTCAAGGACACCTACGGCCCGCCGCTGCGCAGCCTGGAAGTCATCGCGCTGGCGGAAGAAGAAGGCAGCCGCTTCCCTTATGTGTTCTGGGGCAGCAAGAACATCGTCGGCCTGGCCCGGCGGGAAGACGTGCAGCACATTACGGACGCCAAGGGGGTCGGCTTCGTCAACGCCATGCGCGACGCCGGTTTCGATTTCCCCCCGCCGCATCAGCCGCTGCGCAGCGACATCGCGGCCTTCGTCGAGATCCATATCGAACAGGGCAAGGTGCTGGAAACCGAAGGCAAAACCATCGGCGTGGTGACCAGCATCGTTGGCCAACGGCGTTATGACGTGCGGCTGCAGGGCGAAGCCAACCACGCCGGCACCACCCCGATGAGCTATCGCCGGGATACCGTGCATGCCTTCAGCCGCATCTGCTGCGAATCGATCGCCAAGGCGCGCGCCGAGGGCGACCCGCTGGTGCTGACCTTCGGCAAGGTGGAGCCGAAGCCGAACACCGTCAACGTGGTGCCGGGCTTCACCCACTTCACCCTCGACTGCCGCCACACCGATCAGGCCACGCTGCTGCGCTTCACGCAGGAGATCGAGCAGGATATCCAGCGCATCTGCGCCGAGATGGGCATCGAGGCCGAGATCGATCTGTGGATGGACGAAGCACCGATCCCGATGAACGAACAGCTGGTGGCCTGCGTCAGCCGCCTGTGCGAAACGCAGCGGCTGAATTACCGCATGATGCACAGCGGCGCCGGACACGACTCGCAAATCTTCGCCCCGCGCGTGCCAACGGTGATGATGTTCGTGCCGAGCATCGCCGGCATCAGCCATAACCCGGCGGAAAAAACCGCCGTCGCCGATTTGAACGAAGGGGTGAAAATCCTGGCGCAGACGCTGTATCAGCTGGCCTACACCGAACAGGGGGCCAAGGCATGAGCAACGACATCGACCCGCGCTACTGGAAAAAGATCGTCGTCGTGCTCTGTCTGGGCTGGGCGGTGATCTGGATCTATCGCACCGTCCTGACGCCGATCTTCCCCGAGATCCAACAAACCATCGGCGCGCACTCCAATGCGGAAATGGGGCTGATCGCCAGCTTCTACTTCTTCGCCTACACCGGGATGCAGATCCCGGCGGGCATCCTGGTGGACAAATTCGGCAAGAAGGTGGTGCTGATCCCGGGCTTCTGCCTGTTCATCATCGCCACGCTGCTGATCGGCAACGCCACCAGCCTGACCATGGTCTATGCCGGCAGCCTGCTGGCGGGCATGGGCTGCGGCTCTTATTACGGCTCGGCCTACTCTCTGTCGTCGGAGAATATCCCGCTGGAACGCCGTGGCCTGGCGACCGCGGTGATCAACAGCGGCTCGGCGCTCGGCATGGCCATCGGCCTGATCGCCTCCAGCCTGCTGGTGAAAAGCTTCAACATGAACTGGCAGATCATGCTGTTCATCATCACCGGCCTGCTGGTAGTGATGACGCTGGTGTTCGCCGTGGTCATCAAAGGCTCGCAGCCTCAAGCCGCGGCGGCCGTCAGCCAGACCGTTGCGCCGACGGCTATCGCGCCCGAAGAGGACGGCCAGCCCAGCGGCCTGTTCAGCCTGCGCATGATCTCCGCCTACGCGATGTACTTCGCCACCTGCTACGGCTACTACATGATAGTCACCTGGCTGCCCTCGTTCCTGCAGCAAGAGCGCGGCTTTGAAGGGGTGGCCATCGGCTTCTCCTCCGCCCTGGTGGCGTTCGCCTCGGTGCCGGGCGCGCTGTTCTTCAGCCGCATGTCCGACCGTTTCCGCAACAAGAAGGTGCAGCTGATCATTTTCCTCGAGCTGTGCGCGGCGGTGATGCTGGTTTGCACCGTCATTTCGCCGGACTCCACCATGCTGCTGATCAGCCTGATCCTGTACGGGTTGCTGGGCAAGCTGGCGGTCGATCCGATCATGATCTCCTTCGTCGCCGACAACGCACCGAAGAAAGGCTATGGCACCAGCTTCGGCGTGTTCAACTTCTTCGGCATGTCCTCGTCGGTGATCGCCCCCTTCCTGACCGGCGTGATCTCCGACAGCACCGGCTCCAAGGTGATGGGGTTTTACATCTCCGCCGCCATCCTGCTGGTGGGCACCGCCATTTTCTTCACCGTCAACGTCTTGATGAAACGCACTACGCCAACCCGAACGGCCACCGAGGCCTGACGGCGCTTTTTTACCGGGCGCCGCCGCGGCGCCCTTTCAACGATCAGGAGAATCAACGTGGGTTACTTCAACAATCAAACCGGATATCCAACCGACATTCTGTCAACGCGCGCCATCATCAAACGCGGCAACTATGCGCTGATCCCGCCGAACGGCCTGGTGCGCAACGTCATTCCCGGTTTTGAAAACTGCGACGTCACCATCTTGTCGACGCCGAAACTGGGCGCCACCTTCGTCGATTATCTGGTGACGCTGTACGACTGCGGCCGCAACACCAAAGGCTTTGGCGGCGAAGAGATCGAAACCTTCGTGTACGTCATCGACGGCGCCATCACCGCTTCCGCCGACGCCACCGACTACCCGCTGACCGCCGGCGGCTATCTTTACTGCCCGGCGGGCGTCACCCTGCGGCTGGAAAACGCCAACGGCGGCCAATCCAGCCGCCTGTTCCTCTACAAGCGCCGCTACCAGCGCATCAAGGGTTACGAGGCGCACGTGGTCAGCAACAACGTCGCCAACCTGGAAAAGATCCACTACGAAGGCATGAGCGAGGTGATCCTGCAGGATCTGCTGCCGAAAGATCTGGGCTTCGACATGAATATGCACATCCTCTCCTTCGCCCCCGGCGCCAGCCACGGCTACATCGAGACCCACGTGCAGGAGCATGGCGCCTACATTCTCAGCGGCGCCGGTGTGTACAACCTGGACAATGAATGGATGCCGGTGAAACAAGGCGACTATATCTTCATGGGTGCCTATGTGCAGCAGGCAGGCTATGCGGTGGGCCAGGAAACCTTCAGCTACATCTACTCCAAGGACTGCAACCGCGACGTCGAGCCGTAAGCGCTTCGCCGCCAAAACCAAGGCCACCTGCTCGCGCAGCGTGGCCTTCTTTTTTATCCCAATCGCCGGCCGATGCGCATCGCGCGGGCGACGTTGGCGGCGCTGCGCTGCAGGTTGAGCTCCCCTTGCGACAGCGCGGCCTCCAGCGCACTCAGGCGCGGCAGAATGCTGAACATCGCGTCGATTCCCTGCGCGTGCAGCGCCTCCGCCCCTTCCTCCACCACGCCGGCCAGCGCGATGACCGGCAAACCGCGCGCCCGCGCCAGACGGGCGACGCCGGACAGCGCCTTGCCGCCCAGCGTTTGGCTGTCGATGCGCCCTTCGCCGGTGATCAGCAGATCGGCCTCCGCCAGCGCCTGCTCCAGGCCCAGCGCCGCCATCACGATCTCGATGCCCGGCTTCAGCGTTGCGCCGAGAAACACCTGGCAGGCGATCCCCATGCCACCCGCCGCCCCGCCGCCGGCTTCGTGCCGCACGTCGCGCCCGGTGCTCTGGCGGATCACCTCAGCATACTGCGTCAGGCCCTGTTCCAACTGCGCCACCATCGCCGCCGTCGCCCCCTTCTGCGGCCCGAACACCGCCGCCGCGCCGCGCGGCCCCACCAGTGGATTGTCTACGTCGCAGGCGACCTCGATCCGGCACTGCCGCAGGCGTGCGTCCAGCGTGCCGAGATCGACGCCGCTCAGCGTCGCCAGCTCGCCGCCGCCCCACGGCAGCGCCTTGCCGTCCGGGCGGTAGAAGCGCCCGCCCAGCGCCTGCACCATGCCGACGCCGCCATCCACCGTGGCGCTGCCGCCAATGCCGAGGATCAGGTGGCGAATACCCTGATCCAACGCATGCCGGATCAGTTCGCCGGTGCCGTAGCTGGTCGCCAGCAGCGGGTTACGGCGCGCCGCCGGCGTCAGCATCAATCCGCTGGCCGCCGCCATTTCGATCACCGCCGTCTTGCCGTCGCCGCTGACGCCGTAAAACGCCGCCACCCGTTCCCCCAGCGGCCCCGTTGCCGCCACGCTCACTTTGCGCCCGCCGGTGGCGGCCACCAGCGCGTCCACCGTGCCTTCGCCGCCGTCGGCGATCGGCAGGCAGACGCACTCGGCATCGGGATAAACCTCGTGGAAGCCGCGCGCGATCGCCCGCGCCGCCCGTTCTGCGCTGACGCTTTCTTTAAATGAATCCGGTGCAATAACAATTTTCATGCTGCCTCCTTTATTCGAGACGAAATAAAAATGGCCATGCCTTCCCCCGCTGAAATAATCAGATGAGAAATGCATGGCTAAATAAAATAAAACTGTTGCCGACTATTTAATGAAGATGAAGGGAAGCGTTATTTATTGACCCATTTCGCCGGCACGCTGTAGGTTAATATCGCCCCCAGTATCATCATCGTCGACAAGACGCACATCGCCGCCAAATTGCTGTGGGTCAGCTGTTTGAAATAGCCGATGATATAAGGCGAAATAAAACCGCCGATATTGGCGATGGAATTGATGAGCGCAATGCCCGCCGCGGCGCAGGTGCCGGTAAAGATGGCGTTCGGCAGGCTCCAGAACAGCGGCGAGGGCACCAGGCTCGACGCCACCGCCACGCACAGCGCCGCCATCACCACGTGCTTGTTGTCCGGGAACAGGCCGATGAAGATCAGCGACACCGCGGCGATGCAGAACGGCACGATGATGTGCCAGCGCCGCTCGCGATGCTTGTCCGAACTGCGCGCGGCCGCCAGCATCGCCACCACCGCCAGCATGTACGGCAGCATGGTCAGCAGGCCGATATCCATCACCGAGGTCACGCCGGTGTCGCGAATGATGGTCGGCACCCAAAACGCCAGCCCGCCCTGGCCCATCACGGTGCAGAAGCAAATCAGCCACATTTTGGTGAACGCGGACGATCTCAGCATGCTTTTCATCGTCCACTCCTGCCCGCCGGCGGCGCCCTGGCGCGGCGCGCTCTGCGCCATATCCTCTTTGATCAGCGCCTTCTCCTGCGGGCTGAGCCACTTGGCGCTCTGATAGGTGTTATCCAGGAAACAGAAGATGACGATGGCGATCAGCAGCGCGCGCGGGCCGCTGATAAAGAACAGCCACTGCCAGCCGGAGAGATTCATCAGGCCGTTCATGTGCTCGATGATCCACCCGCACAGCGGGCCGCCGATGATGTTGCTGACCGGGATGCCGCACACGAACAGCGCGGTCATCTTGGCGCGCTGGCTGGACGGGAACCACAGCGTCAGATAGAGGATCACGCCGGGGTAGAAGCCGGCCTCCGCCAGCCCCAGCAGGAAACGCGCCAGGTAGAATTGCCAGGGGTTGGTGATAAAGATGCTCAGCATCGAAATCGCCCCCCACACCACCATCAGCAGCGCGATGATCTTTCTGGCGCCGTAGCGGCTCAGCAGAATATTACTGGGTACCCCGGCGATGATATAGCCGATGAAAAACACCCCGGCGCCCAGCCCGTAAACGGCTTCGGCCATCGAGACATTGCCGTTCAGAATATCGGGCATCATTTGAAATTTCGAAAACGAAATGCCAACCCGATCGAGATAACCGACGATATAGCTCACTAATAAAATGGGCATAATGCGCCAGGCGATTTTTCGATATAAACGGTTTTTGTCAGGGGCGGTAAGAATATCTTTATCAATAACAGCATTATCGGTTGCCATATTCAGTGTCTCCTCGGTTGGCATCCTGCTTTTTACTTTTTATTGTGCTGAATCATTTTTTATTGGATTGGCGGGAACCCTCTTTATTTATCATAAAGAGGGCGTTATTAATGTCGAACATCTCTGATTCTAACGATAAGCCGGCGAATTAAATGCCGGGGGTACTCTTAGCCGGCCACCCGGTGGTTGCCCATGATCTCCAGCGCCCGCACCAGCGCGGAATGATCCAGTTCGCCGTCGCCATTGGCGGCGCAGACGTTGAACAACTCCTGGCAAGTGGCGGTATTCGGCAGGCTGAGCGCCAGCACCTTCGCGCCCTGCAGCGCCAGATTAAGATCCTTCTGGTGCAGCGAGATGCGAAACCCCGGCGCGAACGCCCGCTTGATCATCCGCTCGCCGTGCACCTCCAGAATGCGCGACGAGGCGAAACCGCCCATCAGGGCTTCGCGCACCCGTGCCGGATCGGCGCCGGCGCGCGAGGCGAACACCAGCGCCTCGGAGACCGCTTCGATGGTCAACGCCACGATGATCTGGTTGGCGACCTTGCAGGTTTGCCCGTCGCCGTTGCCGCCGATCAGCGTGATGTTCTTGCCCATCAGCGCCAGCAGCGGCTGCACCCGTTCGAAGGTCGCTTCCTCGCCGCCCACCATGATGGTCAGCGTGCCCTGTTTGGCGCCCACTTCGCCGCCGGAAACCGGTGCGTCCAGGTACTGGGCGCCCAGCTGGTTGATGCGCTGCGCGAACCGCTTGGTCTCCAGCGGTGAAATGGAGCTCATGTCCACCACCACTTTGCCGTTCAGCTTGCCGGCGGCGCAGCCGCGTTCACCGAACAGCACCTCCTCCACCTGCGGCGTATCCGGCACCATGATGAAGATCACGTCCGCCTCATCCGCCACCTGCTGCGGATCGCCGCAGGCAATGGCCCCTTGCTGCAACAGCGCCGCCGGCACCTGATGCCGGGTATGGGCGTAAAGCGTGTGCCCGCCCGCCAGCAGTTTTTCCGCCATCGGCGCGCCCATGATGCCCAGACCGATAAATCCCACTTTCATTTTCATCTCCTCAAGACAGGTATTTTTTAATCCATGACAGGCCGCTTTCCGTGGTGGTGAGCGGTTTGTATTCACAGCCGATCCAGCCGCGGTAACCCATGCGATCCAGCTGCGCGAAGATAAACTCGCAGTTGATTTCGCCGGTGCCCGGCTCGTGCCGCCCCGGGTTGTCGGCGACCTGAACGTGGTCGATCTTCGCCAGCAGGCGCTCAAGGGTCTGCGTCAGCTCTCCCTCCATGCGCTGCATGTGGTAAAGGTCGTACTGCAGATACAGGTTGGGGCTGCCGATCGCTTCGATCAGTTCGATTGCCTGCCGGGAGGTTTGCAGGTAGAACTGCGGCATGTCGTAGCGGTTGATCGGTTCGATCAGCAGGCGGATATTCTGCCGCGCCAGAGCGTCGGCGGCGTAGCTCAGGTTCTCTTTCACCCGTTCGTCGGTGGCGTGGCGGCCGACGGCGGGATCCGGATTGCCGATCAGGCAGTTGATGCGATCGCAGCCCAGCGCCTGCGCATACTCGATCGCGCGCCCGACGCCGTCGCGGAACTCCGCTTCGCGCCCCGGCAAGCAGGCGATGCCCCGTTCGCCCGCCGCCCAGTCGCCGGCCGGCAGGTTGAACAGCACCTGGCTCAGGCGATGCGCCTCCAGTTCGCTGCGCAGCGCGGCGATCGGGTAGTCATAGGGGAACATGTATTCCACCGCGCTGAAGCCCTGCTCCTTCGCCCGGCGGAAGCGCTGCATAAAATCGACTTCGGTGAACAGCATGGACAGGTTGGCTGAAAATTTCGGCATGGTAAGGCTCCTTAACGGTAATCAAAGAAGTTGACCGAGGTCGGCGCGTCTTCCGGCGTTGCCGCCACCGGTTCGAACTCGTTGACGTTATCCAGCTCGGTGCCCATGGAAATATTGGTGACGCGCTCCAGGATGATTTCCACCACCACCGGCACCCGGTGCTGCAGCATCAGTTCCTGGGCCTGACGGAACGCCGGCGCGATCTCTTCCGGTTTGAACACCCGCAGCGCCTTGCAGCCCAGCCCTTCCGCCACCTTGACGTGATCGACGCCGTACTCGCCAATCTCCGCATTGTTGATGTTTTCAAACGACAGCTGCACGCAGTAATCCATATCGAACCCGCGCTGCGCCTGGCGGATCAGCCCCAGATAGGCGTTGTTCACCAGCACGTGGATATAGGGCAGCTTGAACTGTGCGCCGACCGCCAGCTCTTCGATCATGAACTGGAAATCATAGTCGCCCGACAGCGCGATCACCTTGCGCTGCGGATCGGCGGCGCACACGCCCAGCGCCGCAGGCAACGTCCAGCCCAGCGGGCCGGCCTGGCCGGCGTTGATCCAGTGACGCGGCTCGAAAACGTGCAGCATTTGCGCGGCGGCGATCTGCGACAGCCCGATGGTGGTGACGTAGCAGGCGTCGCGGCCGAAGGCACGGTTCATCTCTTCATACACCCGCTGCGGCTTGACCGGCACGTTGTCGAAGTGGGTCTTGCGCAGCAGCGTTTGCTTGCGCTGCAGACAGGCGGCGCACCAGGCGTCGCGATTCGGCAACTCGCCGCGCTCGAAGCGGCGCTTTGCCGTGTCCACCAGCATTTGCAGCGCGATGCGCGCGTCGGAAACGATGCCCAGATCCGGGCAGATCACCCGGCCAATCTGCGTCGGCTCGATATCGATGTGCACCACCTTGCGCCCGGCGGTGTACTTGTCCACCGAGCCGGTGTGGCGGTTGGCCCAGCGGTTGCCGATGCCGAACACCAGATCTGAATCCAGCAGGTTGGCGTTGCCGTAGCGATGCGAGGTTTGCAGGCCCGCCATGCCCGCCATCAGCGGGTGATCGTCCGGAATGGCGCCCCAGCCCATCAGCGTCGGGATCACCGGCACGTTGCAGATCTCCGCCAGCTGCTGCAGCAGATCCGCCGTGTCGGCGTTGTGAATACCGCCGCCGGCGATGATCAGCGGTTTTTTCGCCGCGCACAGCAGATCCAGCGCTTTGTCGATCTGCGCCTGGGTGGCCGCCGGCTTATAGGCGGGCAGTGAAGAGTAGGTGTCCGGATCGAACTCGATCTCCGCCATCTGCACGTCGAAAGGCAGGTCGATCAGCACCGGGCCCGGCCGGCCGGAGCGCATCAGGTGGAACGCCTGCTGCAGCACGCGCGGTACCAGCGCCGGTTCCTGCACGGTGACCGCCATCTTGGTCACCGGCTTGGCGATCGATTCGATGTCTACCGCCTGAAAATCTTCTTTGTGCAAACGCGCACGCGGCGCCTGGCCGGTGATGCACAGGATCGGGATCGAGTCGGCGGAGGCGGAGTAAAGGCCGGTGATCATGTCGGTGCCCGCCGGGCCGGAGGTGCCGATGCACACGCCGATGTTGCCGGCGGCGGCGCGGGTGTAGCCTTCCGCCATGTGCGAGGCCCCTTCCACGTGCCGCGCCAGGTAGTGTTTGATGCCGCCGTGCCGCCGCATCGCATCGTAGAACGGGTTGATCGCCGCGCCGGGCACGCCGAACGCGGTGGTGATCCCTTCTTTTTCCAGCACGTGCATTGCCGCGTCTACCGCTCGCATAATTGCCATGTGATGCTCTCCTTAATTTATTGGAAAATTTTTCCAACTTAAAATTACGCTCAAAAAAACCCGTTTGCTCATCAAACGGGGAGTCTTGCTCCGCGCCGGTTCAGCCCGGCGCGCGACGTTTACGCCTTGCTGCGCGATTCGCCCAGCGCGGCGCTGATGTCTCTGGCCACTTCACCCACCAGTTCGCCCAGCTCCTTGAACCGCTCCTTGCCGACCCGCGAACTGGGCCCGGAGATGGAGATGGCGGCGATCACGTTGTTGTTGCGATCGAAAATCGCCGAAGCCAGGCAGTTCAGGCCGAGCGCGTGCTCTTCATCGTCGATGGTGTAGCCCTGTTCCAGCGACTGATGCAGATCCTTGCGCAGCAGGTTCACGCTGGTCAGCGTCTTCGGCGTATAGGATTGCAGCCCCGAACGCACGATCAGATCCAGCATCTCCTCTTCCGCCAGCGGGTACAGCAGCGCCTTGCCAGCGCCCGAGGCGTGCAGCGGCAAACGGCTGCCCAGCGGTGCGCACATGCGCACCATCGCCTGGCACTCGCATTGGCGAATCAGCACCGCGTCGAAATTGTTGCGGATCGCCAGGTTGGCGGTCTCGCCGGACAGCAGCATCAGCCGGCGCATGAACGGCCCGGCCACCGATACCACGTCGCGATCGTTCATGTAAGCGGAACCGACGGTGAACGACTGAATGCCGATATGCCACCAGCCCAGCTGTGGATCCTGAAAGACGAATTCCGATTTCTCCAGCACTTTCAACAACCTGAAGGTGGTGGAAAGCGGCAGCTCCAGCTTTTCGGACAGCACGGAAACCGACGAACTCCCCCCGGCGTTGGCCAGGTACTGGAGGATCTCCAGCCCGCGATCCAACGCCTGCGCTCCTTTGGTGGCGCCGGCTTCGGTGGCGGGGCGTCCTTTCCTGCGTAATTCGGTCATTCAAGCTTCCTTTGTCAGTGACGGCATGGGTGACGCTATGATAAACGCCCAGCGCGGCGTGCGGCCAGCGCTATGCCAAAACTATGCGATACGGCTCCGGCAAGCGGCTGACCACGCAGTTGTCGGCGCCCGCGCGATCGATAGTGAAAAAGTCGGTGACCTTCGCATAGGCGAACAGCGGGTGGTGCCAGACATTGCGATGATAGTTGATCCCCTGTTTGCCGTTGGTGATAAAGGCGCGCAGGGTGCCGACGGGGATGGTTTCGCCCGGTTCGGCGACGATCACCACGAAGCGTTCGCCGTTCATCGGCACAAAGGCCTGCGACGAGAGCGGATGCTTTTCCAACAGGGAAAAGGTCATCGGCAGATCGCAGGGTTCCGCCCGGTTGATGCTGGCCAGCACCCGGTTGCCGTCGGACACCTCTATCCTGGCGAGATCGTGATAACGCTCGGTTTTCCCGTCATTGATATGAAAGAAACGCGAGCCCTCTATCTGCAATACATCGCCGTAAGGCGCAAAGGCCGCCGGCGTTAATTCTTCGATGACTAAATCCATGTGATTCTCCCAAGCGCATGACCCAGACGACGATTGAACGGCGATATTTCACCCAACGCCTTCACTCTAGACAGCGCGTGGTGAATTTGACAGCATTTTTTTGGAAAATTTTTCCACAACAAGATCGCCAGCACACTTTATGATCGAAGAGCAATATTAGTTGCCTTAAATCAATGAATTAAAAAACCGCCTAATTCATCATCGGGCAAAATGGGGCGGCGCATATTCATCGCTATCGGGTGATTCTGTGACCGGGATCGTGGGGTTGCGCTTTGCCGCTGCCTATCGCGCCGCAACATCAGTAGATTCTTCTCACCGATAACCGAAAAGGCGGTGTCAGCCAAGGACCCCTCATGCTGGATCACGAAACCATTCGTTCGTTTATCAAGGTTGCCGAGTGCCAAAGTTTCTCCCGCGCGGCGGAGCTGCTGCACAAAACCACCGCCACCATCAGCTACCGCATCAAAACGCTGGAAGAGAGCATCGGCACGCAGCTGTTTATCCGCACCACCCGCACCGTCAACCTGACGCCGGCCGGAGAGTATTTGCTGGAACGCTGCCGCCAGTGGCACACCTGGCTGGACGCCATGCCGGGCGAGCTGCGGCAAATCAATGACGGCGTAGAGCATCAGGTGAATATCGTGATCAACAACCTGCTGTACGACGCCGCCGCCGTAGCCGGGCTGTTAACTCACCTGCACGACAAATACCCGTTCACCCAATTCCACATTTCCCGCCAGGTGTACATGGGCGTGTGGGACGCGTTGCTGAATGAGGATTGCCATCTGGCGATCGGCGCGGCGGGCAATGAATCGCTGGAAAACAGCATCAAGGTGCTGCCGCTGGGCAAAATAGAGTGGGTGTTCGCCATCGCGCCGACGCACCCGCTGGCCGCCGCCGCCGATCCGCTGAACGAAACGCAGCTGCGCCCTTACGCCGCGATCAACGTCGAAGATACCGCACGCCATTTGGCCAAGCGCACCGCCTGGCTGCTGTCGGGCCAGCAGGAAATCAAGGTGCCGGATCTGCGCACCAAGCTGGAGTGCCATCTGCGCGGTCTCGGGATCGGTTTCCTTCCGCGCCGGCTGTGCCAAACTTATCTGGAGAGCGGCGAGTTGGTGGCCAAACAGCTCAAATACCCGCGCCAGTCTTCTCCCCTGTCGCTGGCCTGGTCCGATGCTCGCGGCGGCGAAGCGGTGCGCACCCTTATCAACCTGTTCCAGACGCGGGATCCGCTGATCGCGGGTTTGATCGGCGCTCTGGATTAAGTCTCGGTATCGGTAGGCATTTTTCCGGCGCTGACGTAATATCTGTTTACATATGTCTGACAGGAGGTTTGCATGCTTACTTTTATCCCCATCGTGATCGTCGTCGCGCTGATTGTGGTGTTCGCCGGCGTCAAAATTGTGCCGCAGGGGTTCCAATGGACGGTAGAACGCTTCGGCCGCTACACCAAAACGCTGATGCCGGGCCTGAACCTGGTGGTGCCGTTCATGGACCGCATCGGCCGTAAAATCAACATGATGGAACAGGTGCTGGACATTCCCTCACAGGAGGTGATTTCCCGCGATAACGCCAACGTCGCCATCGACGCGGTGTGCTTTATCCAGGTGGTCGATCCGGCCCGTGCCGCCTACGAGGTCAGCAACCTCGAACAGGCGATCGTCAACCTGACCATGACCAACTTCCGCACCGTGCTCGGCTCGATGGAGCTGGACGAAATGCTGTCGCAGCGCGACAGCATCAACAGCCGCCTGCTGCACATCGTCGATGAAGCGACCAATCCGTGGGGGGTGAAAATCACCCGTATCGAGATCCGCGACGTGCGGCCACCGGCGGAACTGATCGCCTCGATGAACGCCCAGATGAAGGCCGAACGGACCAAGCGCGCCGACATCCTCGAGGCGGAAGGGGTGCGTCAGGCGGCCATTCTGCGCGCCGAAGGGGAGAAACAGTCGCAGATCCTGAAGGCCGAGGGCGAACGCCAGTCGGCATTCCTGCAGGCGGAAGCGCGTGAACGCGCCGCCGAGGCCGAGGCGCGCGCTACCCAGCTGGTGTCCGACGCCATCGCCAGCGGTAACATTCAGGCGGTGAACTACTTCGTGGCGCAGAAATACACCGACGCGCTGCAGAAGATCGGTTCCTCCAACAACAGCAAAGTGGTGATGATGCCGCTGGACGCCAGCAGCCTGCTCGGCTCGATCGGCGGCATTACCGAACTGCTGAAAGAAAGCAAAGGCAAATAATCATGCTTGAACTGATCGCGGCGAATCCGCTGTGGTTTTGGCTCTCCCTCGGGGGCGTGTTGCTGGCGGCGGAAATGCTCGGCGCCGGCGGCTACCTGCTGTGGAGCGGCGTGGCGGCGCTGTTGGTCGGCGTGCTGATCTGGCTGCTGCCGCCGCTTTCCTGGGCGTGGCAGGGCATGATCTTCGCCGTCCTGACCGTCGTCGTCGCCTATCTGTGGTGGTACTGGCTGCGCCGGCGCCCGGCGGCCGCATCCGGCGGTTCGCCGGTGCTCAACCAGCGCAACCGCCAGCTGATCGGCACTCGCGCTACGCTGACGGAGCCGATGCACAACGGCATGGGGCGCATCAATATCGGCGACAGCAGCTGGCGCGCGCAGGCGGCGGAAGATCTGCCCGCCGGCACCGAAGTGGAAGTGGTGGCGGTGGAAGGGGTCACGCTGGTGATCCGCGCCATCGGCCGTTAATTAGAACGACAGCATCCCGCCAGGTTGTTGATGATGGGGCACTCTGCCCCCTCGTCGCCCGGGCATTGGTCGGCCAGCGTCACCAGGCGCTGGCGCATTTCGCCCAGTTCGCTGATGTGCCTGTCGATCTCCGCCACCTTCTGCAGCGTGCGCGCCTTCACGTCGGCGCTGTGGCGGGCCGGATCGTTGAACAACGCCACCAGCTCGCGGCACTCGTCCAGGTTGAAGCCCACCTGCCGCGCCTGGCGCAGCAGCGTCAGCTCTTCAACGTGCCTGGCGGAATAATGGCGGTAACCGTTATCGCTGCGGATCGGGGCGGTAATCAGCGCTTTCTCTTCGTAAAAACGAATCGTTTTGCTGGTTAACCCGGTTTTTTTCGCGACGTCGCTAATATTCATTTTCCCTCCTTGACCTTACCCTTTCTGGAAGGTTTAAGCTCCATTCTTAGTGAAAACAGGTCCGGCGGTCAACCTTTAAACACCGCCGTTTAAGCAAGGAGTTCAATCATGTCACACACCACTATGCTGGCATTGCAGGGGCTGTCCTGCATGAACTGCGCGCAGCGGGTGAAAAAAGCCCTGGAAAGCCGCAGCGATGTCGAACAGGCGGACGTTAACGTGCATTACGCCAAAGTGACCGGCGACGCACCGGACAGCGCGCTGATCGACAGCGTGATCGCCGCCGGTTATCAGGCCGAAGTCGCGCCGCACGCCGATACCGAACTGCAGCTGAGTGGCCTGAGCTGCATGCACTGCGTCGGCACCACCCGCAAAGCGCTGGAAGCGGTGCCGGGCGTGTTCGCCGCCGACGTCGCTATCGACAGCGCGAAAGTGTACGGCGATGCCGATCCGCAGGCGCTGATCGCCGCGGTGGAAGATGCCGGTTATCACGCCAGCGTGGCGAGCGCCGCCGCCCCAAAAACTGAGCCGTTGACTGACGCAACACCTTCGTTGCCGGACGTTCAGCCAGCGGCGCAATCTCCCCTTCCGGCAACCGACGGCGCGGACGACAGCGTACAGCTGCTGCTCAGCGGCATGACCTGCGCCAGCTGCGTCAATAAAGTGCAGCAGGCGCTGCAAAGCGTTCCCGGCGTTGAGCACGCGCGCGTCAACCTGGCGGAGCGCAGCGCGCTGGTGACCGGCGCCACCGATGCGCAGGCGCTGGTGGCGGCGGTGGAAAAAGCCGGCTACGGCGCCGAAATGATTCAGGACGAGACCGAACGCCGCGAGCGCCAACAGCAGACCGCACGCGCCAACATGAAGCGCTTTAGCTGGCAGGCGGCGCTGGGTCTGGCGTTGGGTATCCCGCTGATGGCCTGGGGGCTGTTCGGCGGCAGCATGACGCTGACGCCGGAAACCCAGCGCCCCTGGCTGCTGGTCGGCGTCATCACCCTGGCGGTGATGGTGTTCGCCGGCGGGCACTTCTACCGCAACGCCTGGCGCGCGCTGATGAACGGCAGCGCCACCATGGATACCCTGGTGGCGCTCGGCACCGGCGCCGCCTGGCTCTATTCGATCGCCGTCAACATCTGGCCCGATTTCTTCCCGATGGAGGCGCGCCACCTCTATTACGAGGCCAGCGCGATGATCATCGGTTTGATCAACCTCGGCCATGCGCTGGAACAGCGTGCTCGCCAGCGTTCTTCGCAGGCGCTGGAGCGGCTGCTGGATCTGACGCCGCCTACCGCACGGCTGGTGACCGACGACGGCGAGCGCGATATCCCGCTGGCGGAGGTGCAGCTCGGCATGACGCTGCGGCTGACCACCGGCGATCGCGTGCCGGTCGACGGTGAAATCGTGCAGGGCGAAGTCTGGCTCGATGAAGCGATGCTGACCGGCGAAGCGGTGCCGCAGCAGAAAGGCCTCGGCGATACGGTGCATGCCGGGACGGTGGTCGACGACGGCAGCGTGCTGTTCCGCGCCGCCGCCATCGGCAGCCAAACTACGCTGGCGCGCATCATCAAACTGGTGCGCCAGGCACAGAGCAGTAAACCGGCGATCGGCCAACTGGCCGACCGCGTTTCGGCGGTGTTCGTGCCGGCGGTGGTGGCGATCGCCCTGTTCAGCGCGGCGATATGGTACTTCTTCGGCCCGCAGCCGCAGCTGGTCTACACGCTGGTGATCGCCACCACGGTGCTGATCATCGCCTGCCCGTGCGCATTGGGATTGGCGACGCCGATGTCGATCATCTCCGGCGTGGGCCGCGCGGCGGAGTTTGGCGTGCTGGTACGCGACGCCGACGCCCTGCAGCAGGCCAGCCAGCTGGACACCCTGGTGTTCGACAAAACCGGCACCCTGACCGAAGGAAAGCCGCAGGTGGTGGAGATCCTGACCTTCAATCAGGTCAGCGAACGGCAGGCGATCGGCTGGGCCGCCGCGCTGGAGCAAGGCTCCAATCACCCGCTGGCGCGCGCCATCATGGAACGCGCCGCCGGGCAAACGCTGCCGCAGGTGGCGCAGTTCCGCACCCTGCGCGGCGCCGGCGTCAGCGGGGAGATCGACGGCGTGCCGGTGCTGCTGGGCAACGCCGCGCTGCTGGAGCAGCATCAGGTCGCGACCGCCGAACTGGAAGCGCCGATGCGCGACCAGGCCGAACGCGGCGTGACGCCGGTGCTGCTGGCCGTTGACGGTAAACCGGCCGCGCTGTTCGCGATTCGCGATCCGCTGCGCGAGGACAGCGTCGCGGCGCTGCAGCGCCTGCACCAGCAGGGGTATCAGCTGGTGATGCTGACCGGCGACAATCCGGTGACCGCCAACGCCATCGCCAAAGAGGCCGGTATCGATCG
Source organism: Serratia sp. SM04 (assembly GCF_040280225.1). Lineage (NCBI taxonomy): Bacteria > Pseudomonadati > Pseudomonadota > Gammaproteobacteria > Enterobacterales > Yersiniaceae > Serratia > Serratia sp. SM04. Next base: position 196,775 of record NZ_JBEOQT010000003.1, read on the forward strand.
GGTGATTGCCGGGGTGCTGCCGGACGGCAAAGCGGCGGCGATCAAGCAGCTGCAGGCGCAGGGCCAACGCGTGGCGATGGTCGGCGACGGCATCAACGACGCCCCGGCGCTGGCGCAGGCCGACGTGGGCATCGCGATGGGCGGCGGCAGCGACATCGCCATCGAGACCGCCGCCATCACCCTGATGCGCCACAGCCTGCACGGCGTGGCGGATGCGGTGGAACTGTCGAAGGCCACGCTGCGCAACATGAAGCAGAACCTGTTCGGCGCCTTTATCTACAATACGCTGGGCATCCCGATCGCCGCCGGCGTGCTCTACCCGCTGACCGGCGCGCTGCTCAGCCCGGTGGTGGCGGGCGCGGCGATGGCGCTGTCGTCGATTACCGTGGTCAGCAACGCCAACCGGCTGCTGCGTTTTAAACCCAGGAAGTGATCTCAGGGGCGCCGTCATGGCGCCCCGCCGTTTTCCGGGCTTTCCTGCGCGGCGGATAGCGTTTAGCATGAATGACGATTTTCCCTCGCCTTTCATGCTGAAACGCGCACCCGTTATTCAGGAGCCACGCCGTATGGGTCAACTGTTACGCCGCCTCGCCGCCTTTCTCGGCCTGATCTCGCCCAAACGATACGCTTATCCGGCGCTGGACATCACTCTGCCGGGCGATCGTCGGCTGCATCTGGTGGGCAGCATCCATATGGGCACCGTCGATATGTCGCCGCTGCCGGCGCGGCTGGCCGCCCGGCTGCAGCAGGCCGACGCGCTGATCGTCGAGGCCGATATCACCGGCGCCGCCTCCCCTTTTGACCACGCAGAACAGCAGCCGGCGCTGGAACAGCGCCTGTCCGCCGAAGAATATCAACGGCTGCTGACGCTTTGCCACGAGCTGGGCGCCGATCCGCACGCCTTCGCCACCCTGCCCGGCTGGCAGGTGGCGCTGATGATGCAGGCGCGCCAGGCTCAGCGTCTGGGGCTACGGGCGGAGTACGGCGTGGACTATCAGCTGCTGCAGGCCGCCCGCGCGCATGACAAACCGGTGATCGAGCTGGAAGGGGCACAGCAGCAGTTGGCGATGCTGGAACAGCTGCCGGAAGGCGGCATCGCGCTGCTGCGCGATACGCTGGAGCACTGGCACACCAACGCGCGGCTGCTGCAAACCATGGTGAGCTGGTGGCTGGACGCCAAACCGCGCGGCACGCTGGACACCCTGCCCGCCACCTTCAGCGCCGGGCTGTACGATGTGCTGATGCATCAGCGCAATCGCGACTGGCGGCATCAGTTGGAGGCGCTGCCGGCGGGTGACTATGTGGTGGCGGTTGGCGCATTGCACCTGTACGGCGAGGATAACCTGCCGGCGATGCTGCAGCCACAGGGCTAAAAAAGAGGCCAATATCGCTATTGGCCAGTCAAAGAGGAATTTCTTGTATTGTAGTTATACGCATAGCAACCGTGTTAACGGTTACAACAAACAGGGTAGCAACCCGGTGAATATCTTGGCAACCCGCTTTATGTAACAGCCGCTCAGGTTGCCGGGCGGGTTGGATTTTTGTATTTTTAAGGCTGGTTATCACCCCTTCCCCGTTAGGGACATTTTGGACAATACATTATGACGCCCGCAGTCGTTCTGCTCGAGAAACAAAAGGTCGCCTTCACCCTTCATCCGTATCACCACGACAGCGACGAAACCAACTTCGGCGACGAAGCGGTGAGAAAGCTGGGGCTGGATGCCGATCGGGTTTACAAAACGCTGCTGGTGGCGCTGAACGGCGACGCCAAACATCTGGCGGTGGCGGTCACGCCGGTCGCCACCCAGTTGGATCTGAAAAAGGTTGCCCGCGCGCTCGGCGCCAAAAAGGCCGAGATGGCCGATCCGCAGCTGGCCCAGCGCGTCACCGGGTATCTGGTGGGCGGCATCAGCCCGCTGGGGCAGAAAAAACGGCTGCCGACGGTGATCGACAGCCCGGCGCAAGCGTTCGCCACCATCTACGTTTCCGGCGGCAAACGCGGGCTGGACATCGAGCTGGCCGCCGCCGATCTGTGCCGCCTGCTGGCCGGCAGCTTCGCCGACATCGCCAAGCGCGACTGACGCCGCCTTCTCAGCGGCACACCACCGTGGCGTCACAGGCCGCCAGCGTCTCGACCAGGCGATCCTCCAGCGCTTTCACCTCTGCGCCGGGCACCAGGTAGTTGTTGCTGATGATGGCGAACGCCAGCGGCCGCCCGGCCGCCGAGTCGACATAGCCGCTGAGCGACGAGACCCCGGTCATGGAACCGCTCTTGGCGTGGACGCGGCCGGCAGCCGCGCTTTTCACCATGCGGCTCCGCAGCGTGCCGCCCACCAGCAGCCCCGGCTGGCCCGCGATGGGCAAGGCGTTATACCAGTCGGCGAACCACGGCTGTTTTCTGGCCGCCAGCAGCAGCGTCGTCAGCTGCTGCGGCGTGATCTGGTTCATGCGCGACAGCCCGGAACCGTCCACCTGGCGGTACGCGCCGGCCTCGATGCCCTGGCTTTGCACAAACCGGCCGATCGCCTGCAGGCCGGCGGCCCAGTCCCCCTTGCCCTGCGTCTTGCGGCCCATCGCTTTGGTCAATACCTCGCCGTAACCATTGTTGGACACTTTCAGGAAGGTGACGGCCAATCGGGAGAGCGGCGGCGAGGTTTTTTCCGCCAGCAGCCGGGCGCCCGCAGGGGTCACGCCTTCTTCAGCGTTGCCGCGCAGCGTGATGCCGTGCGCGCGCAGGGCATTTTGCAATAAGGCGCCAACCACGCGGGCGGGCTGATCGACGGTAATCAAGCGTGAGCTGGCCTCCGCCTGCGCGGCGACGGTGCCGCTGACCACGATTCGGTTGCTGCCCGGCTGGCGATCGAACGTCAGTGCGGTGTCGCCGCCGGTGGTGGTGCGGTTGACCAGCGTCACCGCGTCATTGGCGGGATAGAAACTCACCCGCCCTGGCGCACCGGCGCGGGCGCCCGGCTGCACGTCCACCCGCACCACGTTGATATCGCCGCCGGGGGTAAAGGCGTAGTTCAGCGCCGAGATCGGCGCGGCGAAGGCGAAGGGTTCATCGTCCCAGCTCCAGCCGGCGCCGAATGGCGTTTGATCGAACGCGCTGGCGTCCAGGATCAGCCGCCCATGGATATGGCGAATGCCGCGCTGCGCCAGCGTGGCGGCAAAGGTGTCGAGATCGTCCGGGTGCAGCGTCGGATCGCCGCTGCCCTGCAGATAGAGATCCCCCCGCAAAGTGTCACCGCGCTGCTCGCCGGTGGTCAGCAGCCGGGTTTCAAACCGGTAATCCGCCCCCAGCACGCCGAACGCCGCCAGAGACGTGAACATCTTCATGTTGGAAGCCGGCGCCAAACGCTGCTGCGCGTGCGCCTGATACAGCACGGTGCCGCTCTCGGCGTCGCGCACCATCACGCCGTTCGACGCTCCAATCAGCGCCTTGTCTTGGCCGAGGGCCGTCAGCGCCTGGCTAAGCGTTTGCTCATGACGTTGGCCGGATGACGAACACCCCGCCAGCGCCAGGATGGCGGGCAGCAGCCAGCCTGCGGTTTTCAACATGTCATCTTCCTGCTTGCGTTATCAAAACCAAATTGCCGCTCAGGCTATCATTGGAAGGCGGCGGTGGCGAGAATGTCCGGCCCGTTTATCATTCAGATACGCTCAGGCAACGCCAAACGGCGCTCGTTGTGCACCACCCGCCACGCCAACAGCAGCACGCACAGGCTGCAGAGCGACAGCACGGCGCCCAGGTGCTGCGACAGCCCGGCCAGCACCAAGCCACCGCCTAGCATCAGGTAATACATCAGGCCAAGGATCGCGCCGGCGGTGCCCATGCAGTCTTTATAATGCCGCAGCGCGCGCGCCAGAATATTGGGAATGGCGATGCCGTACGCCATCACCACCAGCATCATCGGCAGAACGAACCACAAGCTCCCTTCCAGCAGCAGTACCAGCAGGCCGCCGGCCAGTGATAAAACGCAGGCCAGCATCAGCAACGCGGGGAACAGCCAGTGTTTGCCGATCAAAAACTTGTTGATCGCCGCGCCGATACCGACCCCGGCCGCCAACACCAAACCGGTATAACCGAACCACTGCGCCGGCAGTTCCAACGCCGCGAAGTGGAATGGCGCCAGCTGGTAATAGCTGAACATGCAAATATTGAACAACGCCACCAGCAGCGCACTGAGCCAAATATCCCCGTCCTTGATCATCCGCCCCAGCGTGCCGAAAAATGAATGCCTCACCACCTGTTGCGGACGCGTCTCCGGCAATTGCCAACCGGCATAGCCCAGCAACAGCGCCGCCAACAGCGCCAAACCGCCAAACACCCCCTGATAGCCCCAATAGTGAGTCAGCACTGCGCCGCTCAATACGCCAACCGCCGGGCTGATCGCCATGGCGATCCCCATCACCGAGAACACCCGCGCCAACTCATAACCGTCGAAGCGATCGCGAATCGCCGTTTGCGTCCCGACCGAACCGACCGCCGCGCCAAAGGCGGCCAGCACCCGCGCCGCCAGCAGCACGCTGAAGCTGCCGCTGAACAGTGCGACGATAGAAGCCAGCAGATAGAGCGTCAGCCCGGCCAAAATGGTGGGACGGCGTCCGATGACGTCGCACATCCGCCCCCAAACCACCACGCCCAGCGCAAAGGCGAAAAAGTAGCAAGAGAGCGTTTGCGCCGCCATTTCCGCACTTACCCGGAAACCATGCGCAATGTGCGTCAATGCCGGGCTGTAGATGGTCTCCACCACCTGGGGAAACATCATCATCGACGTCGCCAATGTCAGAGTCAGCTTACGTTGCATAACAGATCCTGTAGCCAAGAATAAGCTGCACAAGGTAGCATCTGCTCCCGGCGCCGATTACAATATAAAAGACAATAAATTTACAAAATCGGACATACTATGGCGTGGCTTCAGGCGCAGGACAGTTTTAATCCGGATACGCTCGACAACGGCGTGCTCGGGATCGCCGCCGAACTGGCGCAGCACGACTCTGGCACGCATTGGCATGACAGAGGCCAGTTGCTGTTCTGTCAGCAAGGCAGCATGCGTATCACGCTCAACCAAAGCATCTGTATGCTGCCGCCGGGCAGAGTTGCCTGGATCCCGCCGCAAGTGGCTCACCGCGTTCAGGTCAACGGCGTAGTCGGTTACCGTTCGCTTTATCTCGACGCCGATCGCTATGCCTGTCTGCCTGCGCAGCTTGCCGTACTGACAGCCTCGCCGCTGCTGCGCGAGGTGTTGGAACGCATCGCGTTCGCCGCATTCGACACCGACTGGCAGCATGGGCCTCACGCCAATATTCTGGCGGTCTGCCTGGACGAGATCGCCGCCGCGCCGCGCGAACTGACGTTGCTGCCGCTGCCCAGCGACCGGCGCCTGCGCCATCTGGCCAATCTGGACATGCTTCCGCCGCTGCACGAGCTATCGCGCTACAGCGGCGCTTCCGAGAAAACCATCAGCCGGATTTTCCGCCGTGAAACCGGCCTCAGTTATCAACAGTGGCGTCAGCAATGGCGCCTGATCAAAGCAATAGAGATGCTGGCCGCAGGGCTGAGCCAATCCAACGTCGCCGGTCGGCTGGCGTTTTCCAGCGACAGCGCCTTCGCCACTTTTTTCAAGAATATGGTGGGCTGCCCGCCGAGGGCGTATATGGAGAGAAGAAAGTAAGAGGCCGTCTAAAACGGCAACGCTGACAGAAAGCGTTGATGGGGAGGAAAAAAGCGACGGCGGGAACGGCGCCCCCGCGACAAGCGAGAAACGCCGTTCCGCTACGCCCTTATCGATAGACGATCTCGCCCTTCGGCTCGTAGGCCGCCGCATCCAGCGGTGAATGTTTCTCGATGTACTGCTTCAACACCTCGGCGTCGATAAAGCCGGTGTTGACGTAGCTCGGCAGCCCGTCCAGCTTCGGATAGCCGTCGCCGCCCAGCGCGTTGAAGTTCAGCGTCGCCATGCGGTAGGTTTTATCCGCCTGCAGCGGCTGGCCGTTGATCTTCACCTCGCTGACGCCCTTGCCGTCCGCCACCAGGCTGACGTTGGCGAACTGGGCGTAGGCGCCGGAATCCGGCTTCATGTTGGCCACCACCGCCAGGTACTGCTCAACCTCGCTGCCTTTCATATCGACATGCACCAGGGTGTTGCCGAACGGCTGTACCTTGAGCACGTTCTTATAGGTGATATCGCCGCTTTCAATCGAATCGCGCACCCCGCCGCCGCTCATCACCGCGAAGTCGGCATCGGCGCGCTCCCTCTGCGCCGCCAGCATCACCCGCGCCAGGTTGGTCTGCACGAAGCGCACCTTGCTGCGATCGCCCTCCAGCTTGCCGTTAACGCTGCCGATCTTCACGCCCAACTGCGCCTTGCCCTTCTCCTGGAACGGCGTCAGCAGTTTCATCATGGCCGGGTCTTCCGCGATCTGCTGGGTGTAGTACACCCGCTCGCTGGTGCCGTCCGCCTTCTCCACCTTCTTCTTCAGGTTTACCGGGATCAGCTGATAATGCACCAGCTTCAGCTCGCCGTTGCGGAATTCGAAGTCGGCGCGGCCCACGTATTTGCCCCACTCGTGCGCCTGCACGATCCAGGTGCCGTTCTGGCGATCCGGCGAGCACGGCGTGCCCGGCACGTAATCTGCCTGTTTGCGGTTGTCGCCGGCCATGCACACCGGATCCTGCGAGTGGCCGCCGACAATCATGTCGAGATACCCGGCTGGCAGGCTGCGCGCCATTTCCACGTCGCCCGGCGCGTTCGAGCCGTGTTCGCCGTTGTCGTAGTGCCCCATATGGGTGGCGGCGATAATCACGTCCGGCTTCTCGTCCTTACGCAGTTGCTCCACCACCTGCTTCGCCTCCTGCGCCGGCACGCGGAACTCCATGTCGGTGAAGTACTCCGGGTTGCCTATCTTGGCGGTGTCGTCGGTCGTCAGGCCGATCACGGCAATCTTGATGCCCTGCTTGTCGAACAAGACGTAAGGCTTGAACAGGCGCTGGCCGGTGCTTTTCTGATAGATATTGGCGGACAGCAGCGGGAAGGTCGCCCATTTTTCCTGCTGCCGCAGCACGCTCAGCGGGTTGTCGAATTCGTGGTTGCCGATCGCCATCGCGTCGTAACCCACCAGGTTCATGCCGCGGAAGTCCGGCTCGGCGTCCTGCAAATCCGATTCCGGCACGCCGGTGTTGATATCGCCGCCGGACAGCAACAGCAGGCTGCCGCCCTGCGCCGCCACTTCCTGACGAATGCCGTCCACCAACGTTTTCTGCGCGCCCAGGCCGTATTCGCCATGATCGTTCTGCCAGAAGTGACCGTGATGGTCGTTGGTATGCAGAATGGTGATGGCGTAGGTCTTATCCTTTTCCCAGGCACTGGCGGCCCCCGACAGCAACGTCAGGGAAACGGCCAACGCACATGCGGTGGTTTTCAGCGAAAAACGCATGGCGGATCTCCGTGTATTAAATGGCTTTTATGATGAGGGCGAAATTGTAGCGCGAATCAATGACAGCTGATTTCAAATTTTTGCGATGTGAGTCTGATTATTTCAGATATGGTAAAAATTGCGCACCCTGCCTAAGATGTCTTCTCTGTGCTCAACAACTTATCAGGCTAATAATAATATGACCGACAGTAGCCAAAGCGCGATGCCGCCCGCCAAGGGCAGTGCGGTGAAAGGCACCGCCTTCTCCATCCTCGGCGCCATCAGCGTGTCTCACCTGCTCAACGATATGATCCAATCGCTGATTCTGGCGATTTACCCGATCCTGCAAGCCGATTTTCACCTCAGCTTCGTGCAGATCGGCATGATCACCCTGACCTATCAGCTGACGGCCTCGCTGCTGCAGCCGCTGATTGGTTATTACACCGATAAACACCCGCAGCCTTATTCGCTGCCGATCGGCATGGGCTTTACCCTGTCCGGCCTGCTGCTGCTGTCGGTGGCGAGCACCTTCCCGCTGGTGCTGCTGGCGGCGGCGCTGGTGGGCACCGGCTCATCGGTGTTCCACCCGGAATCCTCGCGCGTGGCGCGCATGGCCTCCGGCGGCCGGCACGGCCTGGCGCAGTCGCTGTTCCAGGTCGGCGGCAACTTCGGCAGCTCGCTCGGCCCGCTGCTGGCGGCGCTGATCATCGCGCCTTACGGCAAGGGTAACGTCGCCTGGTTCACGCTGGCGGCGCTGCTGGCGATCGTGGTGTTGCTGCAGGTCAGCAAGTGGTATCAACATCAGCACCGGGCAACTAAAGGGCAGCCGAAAAGCCCATCAACGCTGAAACCGCTGCCAAAACGTACCGTAGTCTACTCGCTGGGCATCCTGCTGGTGCTGATTTTCTCTAAATACTTCTATCTGGCCAGCATCAGCAGCTATTACACCTTTTATCTGATACATAAATTCGGCGTTTCGGTGCAGAATGCGCAAATTCACCTGTTCGCCTTCCTGTTCGCGGTGGCGGCAGGCACCATTATCGGCGGGCCTCTCGGCGACAAGATAGGGCGAAAATACGTTATTTGGGGCTCTATTCTCGGAGCTGCGCCGTTTACCCTTATTTTACCTTATGCATCGCTCTATTGGACCGGCATTTTAACGGTGATTATCGGGGTTATTCTCGCCTCGGCGTTCTCCGCCATTTTGGTCTACGCCCAGGAGCTGATCCCCGGCAAGGTGGGCATGGTTTCCGGCTTATTCTTCGGTTTTGCTTTCGGTATGGGCGGATTAGGCGCGGCAGTTCTTGGTTATGTCGCGGATTTGACCAGTATCGAACTGGTCTACCAAATCTGTGCTTTCCTGCCGCTGATCGGTATTATCACCGCACTGCTGCCCAATATGGAGCATAAACCGCAATAACCCCGCGACTAGCCCGGATGAAATTACTTATTCGTCCGGGTTATCTTACGGATAAATCAATGTTATTTTCCCTATCTGGCACAAAACCCCCTCATTGCCGCGCCTTAAGTGAAATCCTCTGCCTTTTTACAAAAAAGGCCAAATTAGCCAAGCAAGCCGCGCACAAATGCAATAAACTAAATGTATCTTTTCGTAACTTTGTTGCGTTTCTCCCGTGCCGCGATGCATAGCCAGAAGGAGTATGGATGCATAATTCAACACCGCTCATTACCACCATCGTCGGAGGGTTAGTACTCGCCTTCCTCCTCGGCATGCTGGCGAACCGCCTGCGCATCTCCCCTCTGGTGGGGTATCTGGCCGCAGGCGTGCTCGCCGGCCCGTTCACCCCCGGTTTCGTCGCCGATACCTCATTGGCGCCGGAACTGGCGGAAATCGGCGTTATCCTGTTGATGTTCGGTGTTGGCCTGCACTTCTCTTTGAAAGACCTCCTCGCAGTAAAATCTATCGCCATTCCCGGCGCCGTAGCGCAAATAGCCGTCGCCACCCTGCTCGGCATGGGGCTGTCCAAGCTGCTCGGCTGGGATCTGATCTCCGGCCTGGTATTCGGCCTCTGCCTCTCCACCGCCAGCACCGTGGTGCTGCTGCGCGCGCTGGAGGAGCGGCAGCTGATCGACAGCCAGCGCGGGCAAATCGCCATCGGCTGGCTGATCGTCGAAGATTTGGCGATGGTGCTGACGCTGGTATTGCTGCCGGCCTTCGGCAACATGCTGGGCAACGACAACGCCAGCAGCAGCCAGCTGCTGATGGAGCTGGCGCTGACCATCGGTAAGGTCATCGCCTTTATCGCACTGATGATCGTGGTCGGCCGCCGCCTGGTGCCGTGGATCCTGTCAAAAACCGCCAGCACCGGCTCGCGCGAGCTGTTCACCCTGGCGGTATTGGCGCTGGCGCTCGGCATCGCCTACGGCGCGGTGAAGCTGTTCGACGTCTCCTTCGCGCTGGGCGCTTTCTTCGCCGGCATGGTGCTGAACGAGTCCGAACTGAGCCACCGCGCGGCGCACGACACCCTGCCGCTGCGCGACGCATTCGCAGTGCTGTTCTTCGTCTCGGTCGGCATGCTGTTCGATCCGATGATCGTGATTAACGAACCGCTGGCGGTGCTGGCGACGCTGGCGATCATCGTGTTCGGCAAATCCGCCGCCGCGTTCCTGCTGGTGAAAATGTTCGGTCACTCCAAGCGCACCGCGCTGACCATTTCCGCCAGCCTGGCGCAAATCGGCGAGTTCGCCTTTATTCTGGCGGGCCTCGGCATTGCGCTCGGCATGATGTCGGAACACGGCCGCAATCTGGTACTGGCCGGCGCCATTCTGTCCATCATGCTCAATCCGCTGTTGTTCACCCTGCTGGAACGCTATCTGGCCAAGACCGAAACCATCGAAGACCAAATCCTCGAAGAGGCGGTGGAAGAAGAGAAGCAAATCCCGGTGGATATGTGCAATCACGCGCTGGTGGTCGGCTATGGCCGCGTCGGCAGCCTGCTGGGCGGCAAACTGGCCGAAGCGGGCATCCCGCTGGTGGTGATCGAGAACTCCCGCCCGCGGGTGGAAGCGCTGCGCGAACAGGGCATCAAGACGGTGCTGGGCAATGCCGCCAATCCGGAAGTGATGGATCTGGCGCGGCTCGACTGCGCGCGCTGGCTGCTGCTGACCATCCCCAACGGCTATGAGGCCGGCGAGATCGTCGCCTCGGCGCGCGCCAAGCGGCCGAATATCGAGATCATCGCCCGCGCCCACTACGACGACGAGGTGGCCTACATCACCGATCGCGGCGCCAACCAGGTGGTGATGGGCGAACGGGAGATCGCCAACAGCATGCTGAACATCCTGCATCTGGACACCCTGAGCGAAGAAGAAAAAATGGGCGGCTGCCCTATCTGAAGCGCCACGCGCGCAAAAAAGGTCCGGCATGCCGGACCTTTTCTTTTTCAGCGGGTTAACGCTCCCAGTAAGACTCTTCCAGGCTGTCTTCCCGCTCCGGCAGGCCGCGAGTGAGGCGCGGCGAATGCTGGTTCAACACCTGGTAGCTGACGCGGTTGGCGTATTTGCACACCTGCGCCAGGGAGGAGTAAGTCAGGTAGCTGCGCACGTGCTTGCTGGAGTTCGGCACGTTGTGGCGGTGATAGCCGTTGGCGGCGATATCGTGCAGCAACGCCGACAGCGCGCCGTCGCCGGCGCCGTTGGTGTTCATGATCTTCTCCGGCCCGCCCATATACGGCGCGATGTGCGAATAAACGCGCAGCGGATTTTCACAGTGTTCGCGGCGCATGGCGCGGCTGAATTCGTAGCGGTTGAACTCGGCGATATGCCCCGGCAGCAGCGGGTGCTGGGTCTGGCGCTTGTTGGCCTCTTCGGTGTAGCCCGCCATATACAGGCCGTTCGGCCCGGCGGTGCACAGCACCAGATCCACCCACTCCAGCGCCATGTCCGAGGCGGTCAGCGGATCGCTCAGCCCGGTCAGCTCCAGCGCTTCGTCTTCGTTCATCGCCAGAATCGTCACGTTTTCCTTCAGGAAGTCGCGCCACCACTGTGGGTTGTCGGCAATGACGTACTTGGTGCCCAGCGTCAACACCACCGGCACGTCGTGCTTTTTGGCGTATTCGATCGCCTGCAGGGTGGCGGCCTTCATCGGCTCGCCTTCCTTACAGCGCACCAGATAAGAGCTCAGCACCAGCGCCGACGCGCCGGCGATCACTTCTTCAGGAATGCTTTCCGGGCGCAGCTGGTTCATTTGGCCCGGGTTGATGGCGAAGGTGCGCTCGCCGCTTTCGCCAATCAGCGTGAAACAGCGGCCGATGGCGCCGTCTACGCCCTGCAGATAGTTGAGATCGGTACGGCTGGAGGTATTGCACAGGTAACGGTAGGCGTAGCTGCCGATTTTCACGTTGCTGCACATCACGCCGAGCAGCACCGAGCGATCGTCCGCCAGCACCGAATAGTTGTGCATGGTATTGCCGATGGTGCCGCCGGCGAACTGATGGGTAACCAGGTTGTTTTCATTCAGTTCCTGATACAGCGCCTCGGCGACGTCGTCTTCGATCACCAGAGAGTGGCCCAGGCTCAGGCCGTAGCGCTGGACAAAAGCGTCGTCCACCTTCGCCTCGATATCCACCAGCGTCTGGTCGATGCCGACGATATACGAGGTGCTGATTTCACTTTCGGGCTGGGCCTGCTGCAGAAGCGGATCGCGGGCGCTCACCGGGAAATAGTGTTTGGACTTGCGTTTACCAGGAAATTTCATGTGATTGGCGGTGGTGGCGGTTTAACAAGCGGAGAATGTTAACACATTCCCGCCCGATCACGATGATTCTAATATACAGATTATTGATGATTAGAGGCGCTGCGCCACCAGCTGCTGCATCATATCGATATGCGCCGGCTCGTCGTTCAACGCAGAGATATACTCAAACTTCTCGCCGCCGGCCTTGAGGAAGATCTCGCGGTTCTGCTCCTTGATCTCTTCCAGCGTTTCCAGGCAGTCCGCCGAGAAACCCGGGCAAATCAGCTGAATGTGCTTCACGCCCTGCGCCGGCAGCCCCTTCAGGGTCTCATCGGTGTACGGCGTCAGCCACGGCTCGCGGCCGAAGCGCGATTGGTACGTCATCATCACTCGCTCCGGCGCCAGCGGCAGCGTGGCGCTCAGCGCTCGCAGCGTATCCTCGCAGCGCTGCGGGTAGTCGTCGCCCAGGCGCGCATAGCGTTTTGGGATGCCGTGGAACGACAGCACCAACCGATCCGGCTGGCCATGCTCGGCGAACGAGCGCTCCACGCTTTGCTGCAGCGCGGCGATGTAGGCCGGGTGTTCGGCGTAATCGCGGATGAAGGCCACAGAAGGCAAGCGGCGATAGCCTTTCAGCACCCGCGCTACGCCATCCCATACCGCCGCGCTGGTGGAACAGGAATATTGCGGATAGAGCGGCAGCACCACCAGGTTGGTCACGCCCTGCGCCAGCAGCTTGTCGATGGCTTCCGCCAGGCTCGGCGAGCCGTAGCTCATGCCCAGCTCCACCGGCGTATTCGGCATGCGCGCCGCCAGCGCCCGCTGTTGGCGGCGGCTGTACACCAGCAGCGGCGAGCCTTCTTCCATCCACACCGACTGATAGAGCTTCGCCACGCGCGGCGAACGGATCGGCAAGATCGCGCCGTTGAGGATCGGCCACCAGATCAGCGGCGCCGTGTCGACCACGCGATCGTCACTGAGGAATTCCTTCAGATAGCGTTTGACCGCCGACGAGGTCGGCGCATCTGGCGTGCCCAGGTTCACCAGCAATACGCCGTGTTTCTCTTGCTTCATCTCAGTTCCCCTCATTTCCTTTCCGGCCGGCATTCCGTTCTGGGTCGGGATGTCAGCAGCCATTAATGCCGGCTATTGTAACGGAAAAGTCGTGCATCGAAACCGATAACAGCAACAGGCTATGCCTGTGGGCCTCCCCCTTGCGCCAGTCGCCACACCGCCGCCACGTTGCGCGCCGTCACCTGCAGATTGCGATCGGCGCCCGCCAGCGCTTCTTCCAGCGTCACGATGCCATCGAGCACCGAAAACGCCGCGTCGATGCCGTGTTGATGCACCACCTGGTAATCCGGCGTCAGGCTGCCGGCGATGGCGATCACCGGCACGCCGTGGCGCTTGGCCACCCGCGCCACGCCGATCGGCGTTTTGCCGTGGATCGACTGGCTGTCCAGCCGGCCTTCCCCGGTGATCACCAGATCGGCATCGCGCACCGCCTCATCCAGGCGCAGGGTTTCGGTGACGATCTCGATGCCCGGCCGCAAACGCGCGTTGAGCATGCCGAGCAGCGCCGCACCCATGCCGCCCGCCGCGCCCGCCCCTGGCTGGGTGAGCACCGCGCGGCCGGTTTCCCGTTCCAGCAGCTCGCCATAGTGATGCAGCGCCGCATCGAGCTGCGCCACCATCTCCGGCGTCGCTCCCTTCTGCGGCCCGAACACCGCCGAGGCGCCCTTTTCGCCGCACAGCGGGTTATCGACGTCGCAGGCGGCGGTCACGCTCACCCGTTGCCAACGCGCATCCAGCCCGGTGAGATCGAGATGCGCCAGCTGCGCCAGCGCCGCTCCGCCCGCCGGCAGCGGCCGGCGTGCCTTATCCAGCAACTTCACGCCCAGCGCCTGCATCATCCCGGCGCCGCCGTCGTTGGTGGCGCTGCCGCCGATGCCGAGAATGACCGCCTTCACGCCGCGTTCCAACGCCGCCAGCATCAGTTCGCCGGTGCCGTAACTGGTGGTGATGCGCGGATCGCGCCGGCCGGGCGGCGCCAGGTGCAGCCCTGAGGCGGCGGCCATTTCAATCACCGCGGTTTCGCCGTCGCCCAGCAGGCCATAGAACCCCTGCACCGGCTCCCCCAGCGGCCCGGTGACCGTCACCTGGACGATTTCACCGCCGGTGGCCGCCACCATCGACTCCACCGTGCCTTCGCCGCCGTCCGCCATCGGCAGCTTCACGTAGTGCGCCTGCGGGTAAATTTGGCGGAACCCCCGCTCGATGGCGTCGGCGACGCCGAGCGCGCTCAGGCTCTCTTTGAAAGAATCCGGGGCAATAACCACTTTTTTCAGCGTTTTCATCACTGTTCCTTATCCCGCCAGGTTAAATACGCCAAACATCAGCGCCGAGATTGCCGCAATGGTGAACCCCACCAGCGTTTCGTACGGCAGCAGCTTCAGCCGCTCGTGCACCGCCATATTGACGCTGCCGCCGGTGGCGTGGAAGAAGCTGCCGTGCGGCAGGTGATCCAGCACCGTGGCGCCCGCATGGATCATCGCTGCGCCGGCCAGCCCGCTCACGCCCAGCTCAAGCAGCGTGGAGCTGAACACCCCGGAAGCCACGGCGGTGCCGGCGGTGGTCGACGCGGTCGCCATCGACATCAGCGCGCCGGACAGCGGCGCCAGCAGCCAGGCCGGCAGCCCGGTGTGCGTTAAGCCGTTAATCAAGACATCCTTCAGCGCCGAGTTGGCGATAATGCCCGCCAGCGTGCCGGTGCCGAGCAGCATGATCGCCACCGGCGCCATGCGCGACAGGCCGGAGACCATAAACTGATTGCACTGGCGGATGCGCCCCATCAGCAGCGCGCCCGCCAAGCCGCCGGCCGGCAGCGCGATCAGCGGATCGACGGCGATGCCGGCGATCGGCCGCAGCGACAGCAGCAGGATCGCCACCAGCGGCGCGCTGATCGCCGCAGCGAAGCCCGGCCGCGCCCCTTCGGTATGCTGAGTCAGCTCTTCGGCCATCACTTTGCTGCCTTTATCGCTCAGGCGACGCGCCAGCAGATAGGCCACCACCAGGCCGCACAGCCCCGGCACGATGCCGGCCATCATTACCGAGGTGAGCGGCACGTGGAAATTGTCCGCCGCCGCGATGGTGTTCGGGTTGGGCGACATCACGTTGCCGGCCTTGCCGCCGCCGATCATCGCCAGCAGGATCGCCGCGCGCGAAATGCCGGCCTTTTGGGCTATCGACAGCGCGATCGGTGCGACGGTGATCACCGCCACGTCGATAAATACCCCCACCGCCGTCAGGATCAGTGTAGCCACCGCCAGCGCCAGCAGCGCGCGGGTTTCGCCCACCTTGCGCACGATGGTTTCGGCGATGGTGTGTGCCGCGCCGGATTCGATCAGCACCCCGGCCAGCACCCCCGCCGCCAGGATGCGCATCACGGCGTTGGTGATGCCCTGCGCCCCGCCGATCATCAGCGTTACGGTCTGCACCAGGTCGGCGCCGCCGCACAGCCCGCCCGCCAGCGCGCCGGCGATCATGCCGTAAGCCGGCGGCACCTTGCGTAGAATCAGGACGATGGCGACGGCTAACGCCACCAGCGCCCCCAGAGTGGATACGGTTGTCATTGTTGTTTTCTCCGTGGTTGATGTGCAGGCCAACATATCCCGCGCGCCCGGCGTTGGCCTGAGGGGAAACAACAAAAAATCGCCGGGGGAACGGCGTGGAATTTGTGGGTTGGCACAACTCAGTCGTGCATCAGCATGCCGATATATAACCGCAGAGCGTCGGTTAATTGGTTGATTTTCATGCCGGTTATCGCTTCGATACGCTGCAGGCGATAGCGCAGGGTATTGACGTGGATATGCAGCTGCGCGGCGGTCTGCGTCTGATCACAATTCTGCGAAAAATAGTGGCGCAGCGTGCCGCGCAGCACGCCTTTTTCGTCCTGTTCGCCCAGCGTCCGCCAGGGGCGACCCAGCTCCTGCGCGCGCCAATCCTCCCCCAGATCGCACAACAGCGAGGGCAGCGGGTAGTCGTGGTAGAACAGCGTGGCGTGACGCAGTTTCAGGCGCTGCGCCATCGCCTGAGTGGCGCGCGCCGTCAGGCTGGAACGATAGGCGCTTTGCGGATCGTCATAAAAACCGCCGACGATCAGCCGCACCCGGAAGCGGTGTTTGAGTTGGTTTTGCAAACGCTGGGCCTGTTGGCGCTCCAGCTTCAGGCTCCATTCGCCCTGCACCATGCAGGCCGGGCGCAGCAGGGTCATTTCATTGAAGCCGGTAATGGCGATCAACGCGTCGCGCTGGGTGGCCTCCAGCTCCGCCAGCAGCTCGCGCAGCAGGTGCGGCTGCGCCTCTTGCAGCTCGACGATCCACACGATGCGCGCCTGGCGCAGATCCAATCCCAAATACGCCGCCATCGCCGCCAGCGACGCGGTGTTCGGCTGGGGCTGCAGCAGCTGATTCGCCAGCTCTTCCCGGTAGCGTTTTTCCCACTGGTGCTGATCCAGCAGCGCCGCCTGCTCCACCATCATCTCCGCCGCCATCTTCACCAGCTCGGCGTAGGCGCGCACCTCGGCCGGTTCGCCGGAGATGCCGATCACCCCCACTCGCTGGTTGCGAAAGCTGAACGGCAGGTTGATGCCGGGCCGCACGCCCTTCAGATGTTCGGCGGTGGCGCGGTCGATTTCCACCACCCGGTTCTCCGCCAGCGCCAGCACGGCGCCTTCATGGCGCTGGAACAGGCGCTGCGAGTTGCCGGAGGCGATAATCACGCCGTTGCTGTCCATCACGTTGACGGAATGGCTGATGATGCCCATCGCCCGCTGGACGATCTGGCGCGCGGTGGCTTCCGCCAGAAGATTGGTTTGTCTGAGCATGCCCGCTCCCTGCTGAGGGTGAAAACGCAGGCTTGTTATACGCTATTTGGCGCGGGCGATTAACGGGCACGGCCGCAACAAGCCGCCGCGATCACAATTTGGCGGGAAAACGGCAAAAAAAACGCCGGGCCACAGGCCCGGCGTCATGCACAACGTGCTTGCGATCAACCGAGGATGGTCGCCAGCTCTGCGCTCACTTCGGCCACCTTGCGGGTGCCGTCGATTTTGCGGTATTGGGTGTTGCCCGCCGCCGCTTCTTTGCTGTAGTAAGAGATCAGCGGCGCGGTCATCTGATGGTATTCCACCAGGCGCTTGCGCACGGTCTCTTCCTGATCGTCCTTGCGCGTGGTCAGCTCTTCGCCGGTCACGTCGTCTTTGCCTTCCACCTGCGGCGGGTTGAACTTCACGTGGTATACGCGGCCGGACGGCGCGTGCACGCGGCGGCCAACGATGCGGTCAACGATCAGCTCGTCCGGCACGTCGAACTCCAGCACGAAGTCCACGTTGATGCCGGCTTCTTTCATCGCGTCAGCCTGCGGAATGGTGCGTGGGAAACCGTCCAGCAGGAAGCCCTTGCGGCAATCTTCCTGAGCGATGCGCTCTTTGACCAGCGCGATCACCAGCTCATCGGTCACCAGCTTGCCGGCGTCCATGATCTCTTTCGCCTGCTTGCCCAGTTCACTGCCGGCCTTCACGGCTGCGCGCAACATATCACCGGTGGAGATTTGCGGAATGCCGTATTTCTCCATGATGAATTGAGCCTGAGTACCTTTACCAGCGCCCGGAGCGCCCAGCAGAATGATACGCATTGCGTAAATCCCCTTGCTATGTAGTTTTTATAAAATTGCGAAAACGCTCAACGATACCATTTCAGGGGGGGCAGGCTCAAGGCGCGCGAAGGAAATCGATTGCGGAATGTGCAAAAAAACGGACGAACAAAAAGCGAGAAAAGGCGGGGAAAAATCGGCAATGCGCCCCTAACGGTGCCGTTAAGGGCGCATATTTTCAGTTTCAGGCGGACAGCAACTTGTTCATGCGACGGATGAACAGGTTCGGATCCTCCAGCGTGCCGCGTTCAGCCAGCAGCGCCTGATCCAATAACAGGTCGATCCATTCGGCGAAATGTTCGTTATCGCCCACATCGGATGCGCGTTTGACCAGAGCATGCTCCGGATTAAGCTCGAAAATGTACTTCACTTCCGGCGCCTGCTGGCCGGCGGCGGCGAACAGCTTGGCCATCTGGGTGCTCATTTCGTCGGCGTCGGTCACCACGATCGCCGGCGTATCGGTCAGGCGGTGCGTCAGGCGCACATCCTTCACCCGCTCGCCCAGCAGGGTTTTCACGCGTTCGATGAACGGCTCCAGCTGCTTCTCGGCGGCCTTCTGCTCTTCGGTTTCATCCGCCAGTTTGTCCAGCGTTTCATCCGCTTTGCTAACCGACTGGAACGGCTTGCCGTCGAATTCGGTCAGATAGCTCATCATCCACTCGTCGATGCGATCGGACAGCAACAGCACTTCGATGCCTTTCTTACGGAACAGCTCCAGGTGCGGGCTGCTCTTGGCGGCGGCGTAGCTGTCGGCGGTGATGTAGTAAATCTTCTCCTGCCCTTCCGCCATGCGGCCGACGTACTCTTCCAGCGACACGGTCTGCGCCGAGCTGTCGCCGTGGGTGGAGGCAAAGCGCAGCAGCTTGGCGATCGCTTCCTGGTTGCCGTGGTCTTCCGCCGGGCCCTCTTTCAGCACCAGACCGAACTGCTGCCAGAATTTCTGGTAGCCTTCGGCGTCATCTTTGGCCAGCTTATCCAGCATCTGCAGCACGCGCTTGGTCAGCGCGCCGCGCAGGTTTTGCGTCACGCGGCTGTCTTGCAGGATCTCGCGCGACACGTTCAGCGGCAGATCGTTGGAGTCGATCAGGCCGCGCACGAAGCGCAGGTAGTTCGGCATGAACTGCTCGGCGTCGTCCATGATGAACACGCGCTGCACGTACAGCTTCAGACCATGCTTGTGATCGCGGTTCCACATGTCCCACGGCGCCTGCGCCGGGATATACAGCAGGCTGGTGTACTCCTGCTTGCCTTCTACCCGGTTGTGGCTCCAGCTCAGCGGATCGGTGAAGTCGTGGGCGATGTGCTTGTAGAACTCTTTGTACTCTTCGTCGGTCACGTCAGCCTTGCTGCGGGTCCACAGGGCCTGCGCCTTGTTGATCTTCTCCCAGGTGACGGTGTCGTCTTCTTCATTTTTGCTTTCGATCTCTACCGGCAAGGCGATGTGATCGGAATATTTGCCGATCACCGAGCGCAGGCGCCAGGCGTCGAGGTATTCATCTTCGCCTTCGCGCAGATGCAGGGTGATTTCGGTGCCGCGGGTCTCTTTGGTGATGTCGGCGATGGTGTAGTCGCCTTCGCCGGCGGACTCCCAGAACACGCCTTCGTCATCGGCGGCGCCGGCGGCGCGGGTGCGCACGGTCACTTTGTCCGCCACGATGAACGCCGAGTAGAAACCGACGCCGAACTGGCCGATCAGCTGGCTGTCTTTCGCCTGGTCGGAACCGATGGATTCCAGGAACGCTTTGGTGCCGGACTTGGCGATGGTGCCGAGGTTTTCGATCACTTCTTCGCGGCGCATGCCGATGCCGTTGTCGGCGATGGTCAGGGTGCGCTGCTCTTTATCGAAGGACAAGCGGACGCGCAGCTCGCCGTCGCCGGCGTACAGCTCTGGCGCGGACAGGGCGCGGAAGCGCAGCTTGTCAGCGGCGTCAGAGGCGTTGGAAATCAGCTCGCGCAGGAAAATTTCTTTGTTGGAGTACAGCGAATGGATCATCAAATGAAGCAGCTGTTTTACTTCAGACTGGAACCCGCGGGTTTCTTGACCTTTCATACTCATTGATTACCTCAAAAGACAATGGCTACCAAAATCGAACAATGAGGATCAGATGAGGGTCAGGGTCTTGTTTTTCAAGCGGACGGCGGGAAATTTTTGGCAAAAAAACGACGGGGCCGAACGGCCCCATCCGGGAAAACATCAGAACTTGATGGCGTGGCGCCCGGCCAGCGAATGCGACAGCGTGGTGCCGTCGACCATCTCCAGCTCGCCGCCCACCGGCACGCCGTGGGCGATGCGGCTGGCGAGCACGCCATACTGGCCGCACATCTCGGCGATGTAGTTGGCGGTCGCTTCCCCTTCCACCGTCGGGTTGGTGGCGAGGATCACTTCGGTGATGCTCTCCTTTTCCAGCCGTTGCTCCAGGCGATCCAGACCGATATCGCCCGGCCCGATGCCGTCCAGCGGCGACAGATGCCCCATTAGCACAAAGTAGCGCCCGGCGAACTGGCCGGTCTGCTCGATGGCATGGATATCCGCCGGGCTTTCCACCACGCAAATCTGGCCGTTTTGCTGACGGCGCGGATTGGCGCAGATGGTGCAGACGTCCTGCTCGGTGAAGGTACGGCAGTCGGCGCAGTGGCCGATTTCCGACATCGCGCGCGTCAACGCCTGCGCCAGGCGCATGCCGCCGCTGCGATCGCGCTGCAGCAGCTGAAACGCCATGCGCTGCGCCGATTTCGGGCCGACGCCCGGCAGGCAGCGCAGCGCCTCCATCAGGGATTCAAGGAGCGGGCTGGTTTGCATCAGAACGGCATCTTGAAGCCAGGCGGCAACTGCATGCCGCTGGAGACGGAGGCCATCTTCTCTTTCTGGGTCTCTTCGATGCGGCGCGCGGCGTCGTTGAACGCGGCGGCGATCAGATCTTCCAGCATCTCTTTGTCGTCTTCCATCAGGCTAGGATCGATCTCCACGCGGCGGCAGTTGTGCGCGCCGTTGATGGTGACCTTCACCAGGCCCGCGCCAGACTCGCCGGTCACTTCCAATTTGGCGACTTCTTCCTGCATCTGCTGCATTTTTTCTTGCATTTGCTGGGCTTGCTTCATCAGGTTGCCCAGACCGCCTTTACCAAACATAGTCGTCTCTCGTCGCTAGGGCCGCGCACCTCGCGCGGCGTTTAAAGGGGGCGAATACTCTCTTCATCCAGATCCGCGTCGAAGAACCGGCACAGCGTCTGAATATGGGTATCCGCAACGATGGACTGGCGCGCCTGCGCCAGCTTTTCTTCATAGATGGCTTGTCGCCATTCCAGCGGGGTGCGCTCCGCCGGATTATCGTCCTCTATCACGGTCAGCTCGATCGGGCTGCCGTACAGCTCGCCGAGCGCTTCGGCCAGCGTCTTCTGCGCCGAAGGCGAATTCAGATGACGCTGCGAAGACCGCAGATGGAGGCAAATCTTGCCCGCTTCCGGCTGCTGCTTGAAGGCGTTCAACGCCAGCTGCTGCACCAGTTTCGGGATCTTCAGCCTGTCGATTTCCGCCGCCCAGGCGTCGCGCTCCAGCGACTCCACCACCAGCTTGGCGGCCAGCTCCGGCGTTTTCTCGTGCTCCAACGCCGTGCGCAACGCTTTCGGCGTCGCCAGCGGTTCCGGCGCCGCTTCCGGCTCGGTCTGCGCGCGCCAGCGATAGGCTTCCGGCTTGGCCGGTTTTTCCGGCACCTTCTTCTCCGCCAGACGCTGCTGGCTACGCTCGGTCACGGAAGCCAAACGCCCCAGCGCCGAGTTTGCCGGCCGCGCTATTCCTGGCGCCGCCGGCTCATTCTTTTTTGGTGTGGATGCTCCCTGCTGCCGCTGCAGCTGGGACCGCGCTTTCAACAGCTGGGCGGTGGCATCCGGTAATGGGGTCGATGATTGCCGCGACGGCGCGGCCGGCTGCCCTAGCGGCGGCGCGTCCTGAAACTGCGGCGGCTGTTGCGATGCGGCGGCCTGCGGCTGCGCCATCGGCGCCGGCGCGGTCTGCACCAACGCCACCGGCTCCGGGATCACCGCTTTCGGGTGAAACGCCAGCGCGCGCAGCAGGGTCATCTCAACCCCCATGCGGCGATCCGGCGCATAGGCCAGCTCTTTGCGGCCGACCAACAGCGTCTGGTAGTAAAGTTGCACATCGGCCGGCGGCAGGGTGCGCGCCAGCTCGCGCAGCCGTTGTTCCACGGCGGCGTACTGATTGTCGAGCATCGAAGGCAGCAGCTGCACCATCGCAATGCGGTGCAGCAGCGCCAGCGTCTCCACCAGCAGGTTTTCCCAGTCCACGCCGCGCGAAGCGGCCTGTGCGACCTGAGCCATCACCTTTTCGCCGTCGGCGCTGACCAGCGCTTCGAGGATCGCCAGCGGCTGTTCGTCATCGAGCGTGCCGAGCATCTGGCTGACGGTGGCGGCGGTCACCTGCCCCTGCCCCATGGCGATCGCCTGATCGGTCAGGCTCAGCGCATCGCGCATGCTGCCGTCGGCGGCGCGCGCCAGCAGCTGCAGCGCGCGGGCGTCGCTGGTGATCTGCTCCGCCGTCAGCACCGTTTCCAGCTGCTGGCGGATCTGATCGACGTCCAGCGCCTTGAGGTGGAATTGCAGACAGCGCGAGAGAATGGTCACCGGCAGCTTTTGCGGATCGGTCGTGGCCAACAGGAATTTGACGTGCGGCGGCGGCTCTTCCAGCGTCTTGAGCAACGCGTTGAAGCTGTGGCGCGAGAGCATGTGCACTTCATCGATCAGGTAGACCTTGAAGCGGCCGCGCGCCGGCGCGTACTGAACGTTGTCCAGCAGATCGCGGGTATCTTCAACCTTGGTTCGGGAAGCGGCGTCGATCTCGATCAGATCGACGAAGCGCCCCTGCTCGATCTCGCGGCAGTTGTCGCATTGGCCGCACGGCGTGGCGGTGATGCCGGTTTCACAGTTCAGGCCTTTGGCCAGCAGGCGCGCGATGGTGGTTTTCCCCACGCCGCGCGTGCCCGAGAACAGATAGGCGTGATGGATCCGCCCCAGCGAGAGGCCGTTGGCCAGCGCGGTCAGGACATGTTCCTGGCCGACCACGTCTGCGAACGTTTGAGGGCGCCACTTACGGGCGAGAACCTGATAGCTCATTAATACCGGAGAAGTCGAGGAATCTGGAGGGTCATGCTAACACAGCCCCGCGGCGATCCGCGAGGCCGTTGTGCCCAAGGGGCGATGCCGCATCAATGGCCGGCGAAGTCCACCAGGCAGTAGCAGTCGATGCCCAGCTTGTTCAGACGCGCTTCCCCGCCCAGATCCGGCAGGTTGATGATGAATGCGGCGTCGTTCACTTCACCGCCCAGGCGGCGGATCAGTTTGGTGGTCGCTTCGATGGTGCCGCCGGTCGCCAGCAGATCGTCCACCACCAGCACTTTGTCACCCGCGGTGATGGCGTCGGTGTGGATCTCCAGCTTGTCGGTGCCGTACTCCAGCTCATAGCTTTCGCTGAGCGTGGCGCGCGGCAGTTTGCCCGGTTTGCGCACCGGCACGAAACCGACGCCCAACGCCAGCGCGACGGGCGCGCCGAACAGGAAACCACGCGCTTCGGTACCCACCACCTTGGTCACGCCCGCTTCGCGATAGCGCTCAACCAGCAGCTCGATGCTGGCGGCGTAGGCCAACGGGTTTTCCAGCAGGCTGGTCACGTCGCGGAACAGGATGCCCGGCTTCGGATAATCCGGGATGGTTTTGATACTGTCTTTAATAAACTGAAGCTGCTGCGCAGTAGCGGTCATAATTGTTGCCTGATAAAACTGCCTGAAAACCGGCGCGCCGCTCACCCGCCGCCGCCGGGTGAAACACACCGGAGATGAAATGGCAGGCGATCCGCGCACGAAAACGCCCAAATCTATGCAAACCGGCGGACAAATGCAACTCTCCCCTGCATCTTTCAACCCGCAGCGTTGTTGACTGCACGCATTCCCCCCGGTCACTTACCTAAGTAAGCTCCCGGGGATGCCTGCGTTTGTCGCCTGGCTGCGGCTTGAAAGCTATTGGGGAGTTTAAGGGACAATCAGCGCTGTTTTTGTTGCGGCAGGTCAATAACCGGCAGGCGCAGCATAAAGGTCAGCAAAATGACCAGCATCAGCAGCAACAGCCCGCGCACCCACCAGATTTTCACCAGCCACAGCGAACAGGCGAAGGTGAGCACGATCACCAGCACCGCCTTCCACTTCGCTCCCGGCGGCAGCGCGCGATGCTGTTGCCAGTGGCGCAGGTAGGGGCCGAACCAGGAGCGGTGCAGCAGCCAGTGATGAAAGCGCGGCGAAGAGCGGGCGAAACACCAGGCGGCCAACAGCAGAAACGGCGTGGTCGGCAACAGCGGCAGCACCACGCCCAACGTCGCCAGCACCACCGCCAGCCAGCCCAAAATGATCAATAACCCACGCGTCATGCGGCTCTTCGCTCCTCAATCGGTTGCCGCCTACTGTAGCATCGGCGCCGCGCCGGCGGAATATGCGTGCGGCGCTTGTTTCACGGCAGGATCGCGGGCAAGCTTACGCCTGTTGAAATCAAGAGGGAGCTTATGTGAGCACTCAGCGTCTATTACAGGTGTTGGCACAGCAGATCGCGGCGCTGGCGGCCGAAGTGACCCCGCGCGGCGACGCCCCGATCCCGCAGGCGCGCTTCGACGCCGCCCTGTTCGCCAACCGCGGTACGCGGCTGCGCGACTACCTGGCCGAGGTGGAGAAGAATTTCGCCCAGCTGCAAAGCGCCGCCAACGACAGCCGCACCAGCCAGGTGGCCTTTCTGGCCGAAAAACTGGTGGCTCAGATCGCCGCCCTGCAGCGCGAGCTGGCCACCCAGGCGCTGCGGCGCAAGAACCAGCCGAAAGAAGCCCCTGAGGCCGATCTGTACCACAAGCTGGCCGAGCATCAGGACTACGAACGCCGGCTGATCGCCATGATTCAGGATCGGGAAAGCCTGCTTGGCCGTCAGACCACGCTGGCGGCGCAGCAAAAGCTGCAGCACGAGCTGGCGGCGCTGGAGGGGCGCCTGATGCGCTGCCGCCAGGCGCTGGCGCGCATCGAGCGCAATATCGAGCGCAAAGAAAACGGTTTTTGAAGATTTATCACAATATTTTAATGATTATTCCCGGTTGCGCGCCGGGTTCACTATACTCTGCCGGTACGCGAGTTATTCATTCCATTAATTAAGCGCAGGTGCTATGTCTCTGGAAAACGCCTCACCCGAACTGCAGCTGGCGGTAGACTTGATTTACCTGCTGGAATGCAACGAGATCGATCCGGCCACCGCGCTGGCGGCGCTGGATATCGTCAAACGGGATTATCAGGAAAAACTGCAGCGCGCCGGCGTCACCTCTCCCTATCTGCCTGCCGGACAGTAATCCGGGACAGCGCCGCTGTCCCTTTCGTCTTTCAACGCTCATCAGCCCGCCGTCTGGCCGCCTTCGTCCGGCGAGCTGAGCGCGCAAATAAACAAGGAAAAAAAAGCGTGTCGCGGCGGCGATGCATCGACAAACGTGAGCGGCGCCAGAGAAGGCAGAATCAGTCAGCGCTGCATGATTTAGCTTCGGATCGGTTAAGAAGCCTGAAGATTGTCACGGCCGCCGGCGGGCAACGAACAACAAAAGCGTTGCAGCTGATGGCCCATTGCAGCGGAATCAGAAAGTCAGCACTTTTTCCGCCGCCAGCGTCCACTGCGCCAGCTCGACCAACGTACCGATCGCCACGCCGTCCGCCAGCGGCAAGCGGCTGACGCCGCGCGCGTCGGCACAGGTCTTGCACAGTTTGACCGGCACCTGCTGCGCGGTGAGGATCTCCAGCATCTGCTGCAGGTGGTATCCCTCGTGCGGCTGCTGCCCCGCCAGCCCGGCCACCACCGCATCGGACATCAGAAACAGCCGCAGGTCGAGACTGCTCTGCTGCTCTTTCATGGCGATGGCCAACCGCAGCGCATTGAACAAGGATTCATGACCATAGGCGGCGCCATTGGCGATGAGAACGATGGATGACATGAAATCTCTCCTTATAAAGGAAGGCGGTCGGCGTCAGGCGCCGCCGCGTCGGGTTTGAGGCGCAAGGTGGGGCAAAACTGCAGCATTTCCAAAAACGCGTCCACCAGCGCTTCGGCTTCGGCCCGCAGATCGAAACTTTCCGGCATAAACAGCCAGTTTTCCATCAGGCCGGTGATATAACCGCGCAGGATGATCGCCGCGCGGCGGGTATGTAAATCGGCGGGTAATTGCCCGTGGTGAATGCAGTTATACAGCACCGCTTCAATACGTTCGTAGCCGGCGAGGTACAGCACCTTGCGCGAATCCAGCAGCGGCATCATTTCACCGACAAACTCGCATTTGTGGAATATAATTTCCATCAACGCCCGCCTACGGCCGTCTTCAACCGTAGACGTCAGAATGTAAATCAGAATTTCTCGGATAACCCGCAGTGGATTATCGGGAAACTTTGCCTGATACTCTGTTTCGAGCTGGTCAATTTTCGGCTCGGTAGATTCCCAAACTTCATTAAACAGGTCTACCTTATTCTTGAAGTGCCAGTAAATGGCTCCACGCGTAACCCCGGCAGCGGTGGCAATATCTGTCAGTGACGTTGCAGCAACGCCACGTTCAGAGAACTCTCTCACCGCAGCATCAAGGATTTGCTGTCGGGTTTCTTGCGCCTGCTGTTTGGTTTTTCGTGCCATGGCATTGTTATTTAGGGGGAGTGTGATTTACATACATTCGCGAATGTATGTACCATAGCACGCACATATAATTAACGCAGCAATGGGTTTTAAAGCTTGTGATCCATTGATCATTTTGAAATCGGACACTTGAGGTTTTTCTATGAACAAAAACAGAGGGTTAACGCCTCTGGCGGCCGTTCTGATGCTTTCAGGCAGCTTAGTGCTAACAGGATGTAACGATAAAGAAACCCAACAGCAAGGCGCCCAACAACAGGCGCCTGAAGTGGGCGTAGTCACCTTGAAGGCCGAGCCTCTCAACATCACTACCGATCTTCCTGGCCGCACCGCTGCGTATCGTATCGCCGAAGTTCGCCCTCAGGTCAGCGGCATCATCCTGAAGCGCAACTTCGTTGAAGGCAGCGATATCAAGGCCGGGACGTCTCTGTACCAAATCGATCCCGCAACCTATCAAGCCAGCTACGACAGCGCGAAAGGCGATTTGGCCAAAGCACAGGCCAGCGCTTCCATCGCACGCGTGACGGTAAACCGCTACAAGCCATTGCTGGGTACCAGCTACATCAGCAAGCAGGACTACGACAACGCCGTCTCCACCCTGCAGCAGGCGGATGCCGCCGTGGTGGCCGCCAAGGCCGCCGTGGAAACCGCGCGCATCAACCTGGCGTACACCAAGGTGACCTCCCCGATCTCCGGCCGCATCGGCAAGTCCGCCGTGACCGAAGGCGCGCTGGTCAGCAACGGCCAGGCAACCGCCCTGTCCACCGTGCAGCAGTTGGATCCGATGTATGTCGACGTCACCCAGTCGAGCACCGACTTCCTGCGCCTGAAGCAAGAGTTGGCCAGCGGCGCGCTGAAGCAGGAAAACGGCAAGGCTAAAGTGAAACTGCTGCTGGAAAACGGCACCGAATACGCGCAGGAAGGCACGCTGGAATTCTCCGACGTCACCGTCGACGAGACCACCGGCTCCATCACCATTCGCGCCCTGTTCCCTAACCCGAACGATACGCTGCTGCCGGGCATGTTCGTGCGCGCCCGTCTGGACGAAGGCGTGCGCAGCGATGCGCTGCTGGTGCCTCAGCAAGGCGTCACCCGCAACCCGCGCGGCGAAGCGACGGCGTTGGTGGTAGGGGCAGACGACAAAGTTGAGCTGCGCACGCTGAAGGCGGACCAGGCGATTGGCGACAAATGGCTGGTTACCGATGGCCTGAAAGCCGGCGATCGCGTGATCGTCTCCGGCCTGATGAAAGTGCATCCGGGCGCGCAGGTAAAAGTGCAGGAAGTTGACACTCAGGCGCAAAAACAGCCGCAGTCTGAAGCGCAGAAGTCATAAAAAGGAGCCTGTAATACATGGCTAAGTTCTTTATAGACCGCCCAATTTTCGCCTGGGTAATCGCCATCATCGTCATGTTGGCGGGGGTGCTTGCAATAATGAAACTGCCGATCGCGCAGTATCCCACTATTGCACCGCCGGCGGTGAGTATTTCCGCCAACTACCCGGGCGCAGATGCCAAAACGGTGCAGGATACCGTCACGCAGATTATCGAACAGAACATGAACGGTATCGATAACCTGATGTACATGTCCTCCACCAGTGATT
Organism: Serratia sp. SM04; assembly: GCF_040280225.1. Lineage (NCBI taxonomy): Bacteria > Pseudomonadati > Pseudomonadota > Gammaproteobacteria > Enterobacterales > Yersiniaceae > Serratia > Serratia sp. SM04. Next base: position 224,895 of record NZ_JBEOQT010000003.1, read on the forward strand.
CCTCTGGTAGCGTCACCATTACCCTGACGTTTGAATCCGGCACCGATCCTGACATCGCGCAGGTTCAGGTCCAGAACAAACTGTCGTTGGCCACCCCGTTGCTGCCGCAAGAAGTTCAGCAACAGGGCCTGAAAGTAGAAAAATCCAGCAGCAGCTTCCTGATGGTGGCCGGCTTCGTTTCCGACGATCCGAACATGACTCAGGACGATATTGCGGACTACGTGGCGTCCAACATCAAGGATCCGATCAGCCGTTCGTCCGGCGTGGGTGAAGTGCAGCTGTTCGGTGCCCAGTACGCGATGCGTATCTGGCTGGATCCGAACAAGCTGAACAACTACCAGCTGACGACCACGGACGTGACCTCCGCCATCACCGAGCAGAACAACCAGATCGCCGCAGGCCAGCTGGGCGGCCTGCCGCCGGTACCGGGGCAGCAGTTGAACGCCTCGATCATCGCGCAGACCCGTCTGACTTCGCCGGAAGAGTTCGGCAAGATCCTGCTGAAGGTGAATACCGACGGTTCCCAGGTACGCCTGCGCGACGTCGCTCACATCGAGCGCGGCGCGGAAAGCTATGCCGTTACCGCTCGCTATAACGGTAAGCCTGCCGCCGGTCTGGGTATCAAACTGGCAACCGGCGCCAACGCCTTGAACACCGCCAAAGGTGTGAAAGACGAGCTGGCCAAGATGACGCCATTCTTCCCGCAAGGGATGAAAGTGGTTTATCCGTACGACACCACCCCGTTCGTTAAGATCTCCATCAACGAAGTGGTGAAAACGCTGATCGAAGCCATCATCCTGGTATTCCTGGTGATGTATTTGTTCCTGCAGAACTTCCGCGCGACGCTGATCCCAACCATCGCGGTGCCGGTGGTGCTGCTGGGGACCTTTGCGATACTCGCGGCGTTCGGCTTCTCGATAAACACCCTGACGATGTTCGGCATGGTGTTGGCGATCGGCCTGCTGGTGGATGACGCCATCGTGGTGGTGGAAAACGTCGAGCGCGTCATGGCCGAAGAGGGGCTGCCGCCGAAAGAAGCCACCCGTAAATCGATGGGCCAGATTCAGGGCGCGCTGGTGGGTATCGCCATGGTGCTGTCGGCGGTATTCGTGCCGATGGCGTTCTTCGGCGGTTCAACCGGCGCCATCTATCGCCAGTTCTCGATCACCATCGTGTCCGCGATGGCGCTGTCGGTGCTGGTGGCCTTGATCCTGACGCCGGCGCTGTGCGCCACCATGCTCAAACCGATCCCGAAAGGCGATCACGGGGTTAAAACAGGCTTCTTCGGCTGGTTTAACCGCATGTTCGAGAAAAGCACGCATCACTATACCGACAGCGTGGGCAACATCCTGCGCAGCACCGGTCGCTATCTGATCATCTACCTGCTGATCGTGGTTGGCATGGGCCTGCTGTTCCTGCGCCTGCCTTCCTCGTTCCTGCCGGACGAAGATCAGGGCATCCTGTTGACCATGGTGCAGCTGCCTGCCGGCGCCACCGAGTCCCGCACCAACAAAGTGCTGGAAGAAGTCTCCGACTACTTCCTGAACAAGGAAAAGGACAACGTGGTTTCGGTGTTTACCGTCGCGGGCTTCGGCTTCAACGGTAACGGCCAGAACAACGGCCTGGCATTCGTCAGCCTGAAAGACTGGGGCGAGCGTCCAGGGAGCGAGAACAAGGTCGAAGCGATCGCGGGTCGCGCCATGGGCGCATTCTCGCAGATTAAAGAAGGCCTGGTATTCCCGTTCAACCTGCCGGCGATCATCGAACTCGGTACCGCAACCGGCTTCGACTTCGAGCTGATTGACCAGGGCGGCCTGGGGCACGAGAAACTGACCGAAGCGCGTAACCAGCTGTTGGGCATGGTTGCTCAACATCCGGACGTGCTGGTGGGCGTGCGCCCGAACGGCCTGGAAGATACGCCGCAGTTCAAACTGATCGTCGATCAGGAGAAAGCCAAGGCGCTGGGCGTCAGCATCACCACCATCAACAGCACGCTGAGCACCGCGCTGGGCGGCTCGTACGTCAACGACTTCATCGACCGCGGTCGTGTGAAGAAGGTATACGTACAGGCCGACGCGCCGTTCCGTATGCTGCCGGAAGACATCAACAAGTGGTACGTGCGCGGTACAAGCGGCCAAATGGTGCCATTCTCCGCCTTCTCTTCGGCGAAATGGGAATACGGCTCACCGCGCCTGGAACGCTATAACGGCTTGCCGTCGATGGAAATTCTGGGCCAGGCCGCACCGGGCAAGAGTACCGGTGAAGCGATGAACCTGATGGAACAGTTGGCGTCCAAACTGCCAAGCGGCATCGGTTACGATTGGACCGGCATGTCCTATCAGGAACGTCTGTCGGGCAACCAGGCGCCGGCGCTGTACGCCATCTCGATTCTGGTGGTGTTCCTGTGTCTGGCGGCGCTGTATGAAAGCTGGTCCGTGCCGTTCTCGGTCATGCTGGTATTGCCGCTGGGGGTTATCGGTGCGTTGCTGGCCGCGACGATGCGCGGCATGAACAACGACGTGTACTTCCAGGTGGGGCTGCTGACCACCATAGGTCTATCGGCGAAGAACGCCATCCTGATCGTGGAATTCGCCAAGGATCTGATGGAGAAAGAAGGCAAAGGCCTGATCGAAGCGACGTTGGAAGCGGTGCGTATGCGTCTGCGTCCAATCCTGATGACGTCTCTGGCCTTCATCCTCGGGGTTCTGCCGCTGGTTATCAGCAGCGGTGCGGGCTCCGGCGCACAGAACGCGGTAGGTACCGGCGTAATGGGCGGGATGATCACCGCCACCGTCTTGGCGATCTTCTTCGTGCCGGTGTTCTTCGTGGTGGTTCGCCGCCGCTTCAGCAAGAAGAACGAGGACCTGGAACACAGCCATCCGGTAGAGCACCACTGATCGCTCAGTGATATGAGCTCTACCCGATAATCGAAAAGGCCGCGCATGCGGCCTTTTTCTTTTGCTTCAGTTGCTTAATGCAAACCGTTCTCATTAATTCACTCGTGGGCGCAATTTACGCTTGATCGCGACGCCGGGTCGGTGCATAATTATTGTTATAGTATAACATTACACGAGAGAGCCATTATGAAACCCGGCATCCATCCCGATTACCGCACCGTGGTCTTCCACGACGTCAGCGCCAACGCCTACTTTAAAGTGGGATCGACCATCAAAACCGATCGCACCATCGAGCTGGACGGCGAAAGCTGGCCGTATGTCACCCTCGACGTCTCTTCCGCTTCGCATCCGTACTACACCGGCAAGCAGAAAGACTATTCCAAAGAAGGCAGCACGGCGCGCTTCCAGCAGCGCTTTGGCCGCTTTATCGGCAATAAGTAACAAGGAAATCCCATGCAGGTATTGAGTTCATTGCGTTCGGCGAAAAATCGCCACCCGGATTGCAAAGTCGTGCGTCGTCGTGGCCGCATCTATGTGATCTGTAAAAGCAATCCGCGATTCAAAGCGGTACAGGGACGTAAGAAAAAGCGTTAACTCCCCAGTGTCATCTGTCGCAAAGCCCCGTTGCTGCTCAACGGGGCTTTTTTTATGGCGAGAAAGTGCCTGCAAGCTGTCCCCCGCCGGCAGGCGGGGGCAGAGGTTACTTCATGCTGCTCAGCAGCGCGTCGACATTGTGTTTGAACGCCTGTTCATAGGTGGCCGCCGGGCCGCCCGTACGGGAGAGCGCTTCAGGGTACAGCTCGCCGCCCGCCTTGGCGCCGGTGGCGGCGGCAATCTGTTTCACCAACCGCGGATCGGTCTGATTCTCGATAAAGTAAGCGTTGACCTTTTCCTGTTTGATCTGCTTGATCAGGCCGGCCACGTCGCTGGCGCTGGCTTCGGCCTCGGTGGAAAATCCGACCGGGGCAAGGAAAGTGACGCCATACTCTTGCCCAAAGTAACCAAAAGCATCATGGCTGGTCAGCACTTTACGTTTCTGTGGCGGCACTGCGGCGAACTGGGTTTTGGCCCACAGGTCCAGCTTTTGCAGTTGCTGAATGTATTCGGCCCCGCGCTGGCGAAAATAGTTGGCATCCTCGGGATCGGCGGCAATCAGGGCGTTCATCACGTTGGTGGCGTACTGCACGCCGTTTTTCATGCTGTTCCAGGCGTGAGGATCGGTAATCGCTTTGCCGTCCTCCTCCATCTGCCGGGTGCTGATGCCCTGTGAAGCGGTGATCACCTGCCCTTTATAACCCGAAGCGCTGACCAGGCGATCGATCCACCCTTCCAGCCCCAGTCCGCTGACGAATACCACATCAGCCTGAGCCAACTTTTTGCCGTCCTGCGGCGAAGGCTCGAAACTGTGCGGATCGCCATCCGGCCCCACCAGCGTGCTGACCTTGACGTGATCGCCCCCCACCTGTTTGACGATATCGCCCAGAATGGAAAAGCTGGCGACGGCGTCGACGGTCTTCGCCATCGCCAATGGGCTGGCCAGCAGCGCAGCGACCGCCAGCGATATAGGTAAACGTTTCATACTTTCTCCTTGCAAATGGCACTTCTCAACGGCGCGCGAAGGCGTAAATGCCTCCGCGCGTTCCAAACAGGATCGAGACGAAAAAGATGACGCTGGCGCTGAGCACGATCGCCGGGCCGGCGGGCAGCGAAGCGTAATAGGACCACACCAACCCAATCAGGCTGGAAAGCGCGCCGATGCCCATCGCCGTCGCCAGCGTCTGCGGCAGATTGCGCGCCCAGAAGCGCGCGCTGGCGGCGGGCAGCATCATCAGCCCCACCGACATCAGGGTGCCGAGGATCTGGAATCCCGCCACCAGATTGACCACCACCAGCGCCAGAAACAGGCCGTGGATCAGCGCCAACCGGCGCGGCGCGTTGACGCGCAGGAACGTGACGTCGAAGGACTCGATCACCAATGCACGGTACAGCGCCGCCAGCGCCAGCAGCGAAACCGAGGCGATCGCTCCGACCATCAGCATCGCCTGCGCATCCACCGCCAGGATCGAACCGAACAGCACGTGCAGCAGATCCACGCTGGAGCCGCGCAGCGAGACCAGCGTGACCCCCAGCGCCAGTGAGCCCAGATAGAACCCGGCGAAGCTGGCGTCCTCTTTCAGCGGCGTGCGGCGGCTCACCAGGCCGGACAGCATCGCCACCGCCAGCCCGGCGATAAAGCCGCCCACCCCCATCGCCACCAGCGACATACCGGAGATCAGATAGCCGATCGCCGCACCCGGCAACACCGCGTGGGACAAGGCATCCCCCACCAGGCTCATGCGGCGCAGCAGCAAAAACACGCCCAGCGGGGCGGCGCTGAGCGACAACGCCAGGCACGCCATGAGCGCGCGGCGCATAAAACCGAAAGAGAGGAAAGGATCGATAAGCCCATGCCACAGCATCATGGCGCCACCGCCCGCAGATCCGGCTGCCGTTCGGCGGCGTGATACCTCGGCACCTGTTCCAATACCCGCTCGGCCGCGCCCCAGTGGCAAGCCTGCGGCGTCAGCAACAGCACCTGTGGAAAATGCTCGGCGACCATCGACATATCGTGCAGCACGGCGATCACCGTTTTCCCCTGCCGATGCAGTTGCGCGATCGCCTGCAGCAGGATCTGCGTGGTGGCGCTGTCGATGCCGGTGAAAGGTTCATCCAGCAAAATCAGCGGCGCCGGTTGAACCAGCAGGCGCGCAAACAGCACCCGCTGCAGCTGGCCGCCGGACAGTTCGCCCACCGGGCTGCGCGCCAGCGCGCTCATGCCAACGTTCGCCAGCGCCTCATTGACCTGGCTTGCCGCGCGCCTGTTCATACCGCCGAACATGCCGCTTTGCGGCCAACAGCCCATCGCCACCAGATCGCTTACCGCGATCGGGAATTGCCGATCCAACTCGGCCTGCTGCGGTAGATAAGCCCTGCGCGGTGGCTTGCCGCCACTAAAACTCAGACTGCCGCCCAGCGGCGGCAACAATCCGGCGAGCGTTTTCAGCAACGTCGATTTCCCGGCCCCGTTGACGCCCACCACCGCGGTTAACGAACCGGCGCTGAACTGCCCGCTCAGCGGCGGGAAAAGCGGCGTGACGCCATAGCCTATCGCCAGTTGGCGCAAGGAGATCATGGCAGCGATACCGCCCAGAAGATGCCGAGCCACAGCAGGGCCAGCAGCGCAACGGCCCCCGCACAGCGCGCGGCGGCGGAGGTGGTAAACAACGAATTCAGTGACGGCGCGGCGTCATGTTGTGAAGAGGGAGTCAATGTGGTGACCAAAATGATGGGTTAATAGTTATAATATAACATCACACACACTACCACATCTCAAGCTATGGCGCGACAATAATGCAACGGAACGTAACAGTCCTTCGCGCAGCGGCGCTTCCCCCGCAGCCTCCTTATCAAATTCAGGGATATTCCCATTCGGTTGAAATGTTGGCATAAGGTAAAGAACAGCGGTAAATCGAAAAATTTACCGGCGTGAGTGAAAAAGGAGTAAGATAAGCAGATAACATTGCTGTTGGCCGAGATTAATGCTTGTTACCCTTGCCTGTAACCTGGACGTCAACGCACTTTCTGTTAAAAAATTAAAGAAAGTGATTAATGACAATATAGCGGAGTTAGTGCCGGCGCTGACCAGCGGACTGAGTTTTTATTCTGAAAGCGCACGCTATGCCGAAGATTCATTAGAAATACTTGATATAGTACGACAAGGTGACGGCGATTATTCAATGAGTTATCGCTATAAGTGGGGCATTTTTAATGCCTGTCTGGATATCAACAGCGAAGATATCATCAACGACAGCGTACGGTTCCGAGTGACGGAGCGGGGTTTAATCTTCGACATCATTGATAACTCACGGCCATCAACTGCGGATGAATTGTAAGTTTACGTAATAACTGCAGGCCAAACGCGAAAAAATGATTTATATTCATTTTACGGGAAGTTTATTTAACCACCGTTAAGCTGCCTCCGTCCATGATGTAAATCAGCTTACTCACATAGTGTTATCACACCGCAATTAAGACTTACGGAGGGGATGATATGGATGAGTATTCGCCTAAGCGACACGACATTGCTCAGCTCAAATTCTTGTGCGAAAATTTGTATGATGAAGGTATCGCTACCCTGGGAGACAGTCACCATGGGTGGGTCAACGATCCGACGTCCTCCGTCAACCTGCAGCTTAATGAGTTGATCGAACATATCGCTTCGTTTGTGATGAGTTATAAAATTAAATACATGGACGAATCAGACCTGTCGGAGTTAGTCGAAGAATATCTCGACGATACCTATACGCTGTTCAGCAGCTACGGTATCAATGATTCCGACCTGCGCCGCTGGCAAAAAACCAAGGCGAGATTATTCAGAATGTTCTCAGGAGAGGACATCTGTACGACAATGAAAACTTAGGGGATAATTATTCCCGAGCTATTTTACGGTTATTAAACTAAAGGCCACCATGACTAAAACCGACTATCTGATGCGTTTACGTAAATGCACCACGATTGATACTCTCGAACGTGTTATTGAGAAAAATAAGTACGAGCTTTCCGATGATGAACTGGAGCTGTTTTACTCAGCGGCCGATCACCGTCTGGCGGAGCTCACCATGAACAAACTGTATGACAAAATCCCCACCTCCGTTTGGAAATATGTCAGATAATCATCCCCCAACGCGTTGAGCCGATGCTTTTATCGGCTTCAATGTTCAAACTGAATACGTATTTTTCCTATTGACAATGAAATGTTAATTACGTTCATTTTTATCGTTAATAATAAATAGAAACAATTCTCTGTTCCTGTCCGGGGTATTACGCCTTAACGCGATTAACGCGTGCTGTCTCTCGCACTCCCTGCTTATCGGCCACACGCGTCACGGTCATGCCGTCGCTCTTCCCTATTACCTTCGCGGCCACGCCGCCGCACTGCCTCGCTGGGCGGCGCGATCGCCCCGTAAAATCAGAGCATGCGGCGCAAAATCGCCTGCCCGGCGAAGCAGTGGTGTTTAATCACCGCCGCTATGTGCAGCACGATCATGGCCGACAGCGCGATGCACGAATAACGGTGCACGGCGAAAAAGAAGCGGTTAACGTCGAGATTTGCTATCGGGCGAGGGAAGTCGATCGCACCGAAAACGGCAAAGCCGTGCTCCAGCATAAGGAATCCACTGAGCAGCACCACGAAAATCAGCAGGTAGAATATTTCGTGCAGCAAATGCACCAATCCCTTCTCGTGCCCTTGCAGCATATCGCCATAGGGCACCTTAGGCCGGAAAAAACGCCAGATAAAGCGCGCCGCCATCAGCGGTGTCAGCACCAAGGCCAGCGACATATTGGTCACGGAGAAAAAGGCGAAGATGCGTGCATCCGTCATAAAATGCAGTGAATAACCAACGATCATTACGTAGATCATCACGGCGGCAATGCCCCAATGCAGTAACCGACTGAAAAGATCGTAACGGGCAGGTTCGTATGACATAAAACTCCTTTAAAAGCGGCCATCGCTGGCCGCTTGGCTATCCGATTTACGCTTACTTTTTCACGACCCAGGCATCCTGCCAGTTGGAACCCACGCCCGGCTCAAAGTGAGTCGCACCGCTGTTCCACTGCATGCAGTAACCGCTGTAAGGGAAAGGTTTGCACTGATATACCTTGCCGTCTTTCGGTTGCAGCACCGTGGTGCCGGCAGTGTATTTACTCAGCGCGTTCGGGAAGACGAAGTTATAGTCGCCGTTGCCGCCGCCACCGCCGGTGGATTCCGCCTCCAGGTTGAAGTTTTCGATATCTGGTTGAATGCTCTGCCCGTTGTCGTTGCTGGCGATCACTTTCAGCATGTGGTGGCCTTCGCTGACGTTGCTCAGCGCCATAGTCAGCGGCTGGCTGGCGTCTTCCAGCGTCGCTTTCAGGTAGCCTTTTTCCGTCTGGCCGTGGTCATAAACGCGCGCTTCAACCGTCAGTTTGCCTTTGACCTCGGCATTGAAGGTCAGCTGAGCTTTGCCGTCCTTGATTTTGGTGCTGGACAGGTTGCCGATGCGGATCTCTTCGGTGATAGCTGGCGTTTCTTCCTCATAGGAAATCACCACGCTCTTCATCGTGCTGCCCTGCTTGGCGTAGACCGCGTTGTTGCCAAACACCGGATTGACGTTGCCTTTGCCGTCTTTCACTCCGGCACGCACAGCTTTCTGTTCGGCGTTGATCTTGCAGGCCAGCGCGTGACCCCAGCGGTTTTTGTCGGTCAGCGTCTCACTGTCGATCGCCAGTTCGGTTTTCATCGTCAGCACTTCACCGTCCGCATCGAAGAAGCGGGCGATCACCTTGTCGCCAACCTGCAGGTTTTTACCGGTGAGGGAACCTTGCAGCTGCTTGCGCCATTCCGACACGACGCCGTCGTCTTCGAAGTTAACGTCAACCACCTGATAGAAACTGTTTACCGTGTCATTGATTTCCCACACGCCGTAAATCACCTGATAGCCGGTTCTCTCCGGCACCACGCACTGGTGCACTTCGCGATCTTTTGGCGGCTTGGCATGGCCATCAATCTCGCAGAACGGCTCTTTTTCGAAGGCCTCGCGCGACAGCGGCTTGTTCACATCCCAGTCCTGTTTGGTGATGTAGTAACGCCAGTTATTGGTTTTGTGCTTGGCGGTGTGGTACCAGGTGAACGTCTGTGGCCCCGGCTTCATGGTATTCAACGCCCAGACGTTGACGCCCTGGCGATCCAACGACTCGAAGCCGTTCACCCCGCCGCTGGCCAGCTGGCCGTCGAGCGGCGTCGCGCCGCCAGGGAAGCCGGAAACCTGCTCGACGCTCTGCGGTTCCCACTGCGCCCGGCCGCAGTCGGTGTTGCTGCCCAGCTTGCACTTGTAGGCGCGGCTCTCGGGCACTTCGATATAACCGTGCGACCAGGCGGCCGAGGAGGCCGCGAGCGTTGCCATCATCAGGGCGATTTTGGATAATTTCATTACGACTCCAGTTAAATTTATTGGATTCCAACTGAGTGAGAAGAAACTCAAAGAGGTGCGGCGATACCGCGAGAGGAATAATAAGTAGAAGCCCTGAACGCCCGGCACTTAGAATGCATTAAAATAATAAAACCTAATATCGTCATGATATTAAATGGCATGACAAACGTTTAAAATAATCCGGAAAGCGTGAAATACCGTAGTACCGAGCAAGAAAATAAATACACCGTACCAACACCGCAGAGAAAATAACGTGACATTGAAAAGTATTGCCGCAGCGATCGTGGCATCCCTGCTGTTATCCGGCTGCCAGCACGCCGCCAAATCGGCTCCTGACGCCGCCACCCAACGCGACCAGCTGTCGTCGCTGGTCGGCGCCGGTCAATTTCTAAGAGACAGGTGCAACCGCGCCGATATTCCGGCCGGCGATAAGCTCGCGGCGGCGGCGCTGCAGGAAGCGAAGGAAAAAGATTGGACGCCGGCGCTCAATCGCGCCCAACTGCTTGCGGCGGGTAAACACGTCGCCGCGCAGCTGGAGGCCGACGCCACGCCGCTGCAGGAAAAGTGCCGTGAACTCAACCGCTCGCTGGCGCCTTTTTTAGCCCAGCTGCGTTAGCCCCCTATCGGCAGCGCAAGCCACTGACAGGCCACCGCGCCGGCGCCCGCCGTCGCCAGCCCCGGCCCGAAAGGCAGGGGTTGGGCCGCATCGCCGCCGCGCCACGCGCGCAGCAACAGCCACAGCAGGCTGCCGGCGGAGGCGAACAGCAGGATCGACGGCAAAGCGGCATAACCGCCCCAGGCGCCAAGCGCCGCCAACAGTTTGAAATCGCCGTATCCCAGCCCCTCGCGGCCGGTCGCCAAACGAAATCCCCAATACAATAGCCAGAGCGCCAGATAGCCCGCCATCGCGCCAATGACCGCCGCAGGCAAAAAGGCCGGGTGCGCCAGGCAATGCCACAGTAAGCCGATCCACAGCAGCGATAGCGTCAGGCAATCCGGCAGCAGCTGACATTGGTTGTCGATCGCCGCCAACGCCAGCAACAGCGCAACCAACGCCAGCATGAAAAACCAATCCCCCCCGATGCCGAGCCGCCAGGCCAGCGTTATCCCCATCAGCATCAGAAATAATTCCAGCAGTGGATAACGCACGGCAATAGGACGGCGGCAATAACGACAGCGGCCACGCAACAGCAGCCAACTTAATAAAGGAATATTATCGAACGCCGATAATTTTTTTGTGCATGACGGACAGAATGAACGCGGCCAAAAGAGATCGAACCGCTCGGCCTGCGCCGTTTCCATTTCGCGCTCAAGCATAATGGGCAGCCGATAAACGACTACGTTAATAAAACTGCCGACGCACAGACTCAACACGGCGCTAAATAACAGCCAGTGTTCATCTGCCGCCGCATTTATAGCAAATAGCATGATTTTTTCTGATCCCTGATGATTCTTTCGCGTTGGTTACATCGACGGCTGCGTCGTTACCCGCAGCAGGCTGACCTGCACTATGCCCGGCGCCTGCTCCGCGCGTTCCACGGCGAGCGCCAGCACGCGGATGCCATGCTCACGCTGCAGGGCAGCCAGCCACGACAGCAGGCTTTCAAACGGCACGGGCGGCAGCCCCACCTGCATCTGCGCATCACTTTCCGTCAGGGCGATGATGGGGATGCGGAACGCCTGCGCGCTCTGCCGCAGCCGCTCCGGCAGTTGCTCGCGCGCAGCGGCATCCGGCGGCAAGCGCGCCTGCAGTTGCTGGATGACGCGTGCCTGCCCCTGCAGCGCGGCCAGGCGCTGTGCGCTTTTCTGCGCCTGTGAAAACTGATACAGGCAGTAGCCGCAGGCTGCCAGCAGCAACAGGCTTAACAGCACCGCCCGCCGCAACGCCTTATCGCGCCACCCGATATTCATCGCTCACCTCTCACCGTCAGGATCGCCTGGTTGGACGCACCGCCTTCGCTGAACGCCATGCTGACCTCGCCGTCGTTAACCGGCGCCGGCAGCGGCACGTCGTTTCTGTTCACCGTCACCACCAGACGATCGTCGGCGGCGTCGAAAGCCAGCGCCTGCAGCTGCGGGGGCGCCCATAACGCGAGCGCCCCGGCCGCGTAGGGCAACAGCCTGAACAGCTGCGGCGCATTCAGGGCATCCTGCATACGCCGCACCCGCGCTTTCGCCGCCTGCTCGGCAAACGCCGACGCGGCCTGGCCCGGCAGCAGGTGCCGTGAGAGCGCCGCAATCTGGCTCTCGCTCTGCCGGGCCATCTGTTGGTGATGCAAACCGCCCACCAGCAGCGAACCGCTGAGCAACAGCAGCGCGCAGGCGGTCTTGTCGGGCAGGCGGCGCGGCCAGCGTACGCTCGGTTTGAAACGTCCCTGCAGCAGCGTGAATGTACTGTTCCAGGCCTCTTCCGCCAGTCGCCAGAGCGGATCCTCGTCAATGCGCGCCGCTTCCCAGCCCGCCGGAACCTCCCCGCCGCGGTGCAGACACCAGTCCGGCGTCGGCAGTGAAGCGCAGCCCAGCCAAGCGTCGGGCAGCTGCATTCCCTGCCCGCTTCCCGTTCGGATCAACCAGTGGTTGCGCCAATGCAGCGCGCTGCATTGGCCGGGCAGCGGCAATGCCAGCACGTCGGGCAGCATTTTATCGGCGCGAATGCCGCTGGCGCTCAGGCGCTCGACCCATTCCTGCATCTGCGTCAGCGCGACGCCGGCGAGGGTGAAATCGAGCTGCGCCTTGTCCAACACCGCCCAGTGCATCTGCTCGACATCGGCCAACAACCCGGCCTCATGGGCGTAGGCCAGCGCCAGCGGCGTCGCCTGCCGGGCCTTGCCCTGGAATGTCGTTTGCCTCAGCGCCACATGACGGGCAGGCACCAACACCACGACGCGGCTGCCCTGCGCCATGGCCGCCAACTCGCCGCCGCCTTCGGTCAGATCGAGGTGGGCGGCGAAACGGCAACTCGTCTCGCCGACGCGGCCCCAGCGCACATCGGCCATCAAGTCCTCGCTCAGCGCGATAAGCAGGATTGTATTCGCCACCCTTTACCCCTCCCCTCTGTCGAACAGGCGTCCGCTGACCGTGACGCCTGACTGGCCCGGTTGCAACGCGCTGACGAGCCGATAGCGCCCGTCGTTCAGCGTCAGCTGCAGCTGCGCAATCCAGCGGCTATCGTCGAACGTCAATCGCTCGCCGAGATCGTCGTCACCCAAGTCTTGCAGCGCTTTTTCCTGCGACAAAAACGCCAGCGTCTGCCAGCCCTGCGGCGGACGGGCCGCCAGCAGCGCCCGCAGCCGTTCATCTCTCAGGGCGTTCATCAGCATCGCCCGCAGCAGCGGTAATTGCGCCTCGCTCACGGCATCCGGGTTGATGCGCAGTTCGGCATCCGGCGCCGCACAAAGCTGCGGTGCCAGGCGCAGGTAAAGCTCACGATCGATGCCGGCCAGCTCCCGCAGTTCGCTGACATTCCCCATCAGATACCCCTCGTCATTGCCCCTGGCGACGATGGCCTCGGCAATCGCGCCCGCCTGCGCGTCGGCGATCCCCAGGTTGTTCAGTAACAGCATGAATATCCGCCTCTCCTTATTGGGGGGAACCCCCTCGCTATCCCCGGCCTCCGTTGGGCCGGCGGCGCGGATCAGGGCGTTTAGGTTGAAACAGGCATCGACGCGGCGCAGGCGTATCGTCACCTCCCCCTCTTCGGTACGCATACTGAACGCCGCTCCTGATGCTCCCCAGGCCTTGCGCTTCTCTCCCGCCTGCCGCAACCGCTGTTGGGCGTAGATCTCCCCGCCCAGCAGCAGCCATTTGGCCTTCAGCCGATCCTGTTGAGACTGGGTGCGCGCCAGCGAACGCTGCCAGTTGTCGTTGATATTGATCGCCACGATCGCCATCAGCGACATCAGCAGCAGCACCATCAACAGCGCCATACCGCGTTGTTTTTTCATGATGGCCTCGCGGCGGGCACCGTGACGATGCGGCGCACCTCCCCCAGCGCGGGGGTTTCGACGACGATCTCCACCGCCTGCGGCAGCAGCCCGCCGGCGCGCCAGGCCGTCAACCATTCGCCCTGCAGGTAAAAACGCAGGCGGAACCGCGTCACCTCCGGCAGCAGCAGCACGCTGCGCGCCGCCGCCTGCGGGCTGCCCAAACTCGGATAGCTGAGACGCTCGAGCCGCCCCTGCCGGTAGCGATACTCCACCCGCTCCAGCGTGGCGCGCGGCAGCCGAACGTGTGGATTCGGCCAGCCGTTTCGGATCAGCAGCAGCTGTATATCCGCGTCCTCGCCCACCGTCTGCCGCACCGCGAACTCCGGCACCGCCGGCAAGCGCTTATCGCCAATCGGCGCCCGCGCCTGCGCATGAGTGAAATCGCGTTCGACGATCGCCAGCGCCCGTTGCAGCTGGGTCAGCTGCGTCGATTTGCGCCGGGTGATTTCATCGCTTTTCAGCACGCCCCTAAAGACCGCCAGCGCGGTGAGCGACAGCATGGCGAACAGGGCGATGGCCAGCAGCATTTCCACCAGCGTAAAACCGCATTGCGAACCGCGTTTCATGGCAGTGCCCTGTAGGCCAGCATCTCCACCAGCGCGTTACGATCCTGCGGATCGCGCCGGACTTCAATCGCGATCGCCCGCATTCCGGCGTCGCTGGTCTCCTGCCCGCGATAGCGCCAGTGCCAGGTTTCACCGGCCATCGCCGCAGTGCCCGAATGCCAGGCCAGCGTCGGCGGATACGGGTCGAGCTGCAGCAGCGTCAACTGGTTGTCCGCCACCCACAGCGCGACGGTCTTGGCTTCGATCGCGCTCAGGCTGCGCACCTGGCCCCCGGTGCTGTTGATCAGCGCCAGGCAGCCGATGGCGAAGATCATCAAGGCCACCATTACCTCCAGCAGCGTCATACCCCGCTGGCGTTTAATTTTCCGCGTCATCGCAACGAATATCCGTCGTTTCAAATACGAAGTAACCGGGTGCCTGCAATCGCCACTGGCACTTGCCCTGCGACAGCGCCACGCTGAACGCGGTGGTTTCGCCCCCCGGATACAGCCACACCTGCGGCATCTGCGCCGCCGCGTCGTCAAGCGTGACGGCTTGCCCCTCAACGCTCAGCCGCAGCGCGATGCCCTCCGGCAAAACGTATTCATCCCGCCCCTCTTCGGCGACGACGCTGCGCCAACCGCCGCTGCCGAACGCCACGCCATAACTCCCCCCTTCACGTTCGGCCCGCTCGGCGAGGGCATACAGCCAATGGCTCAGCCGCTCCCCCTGCCGCGCCAGCGGCTTCTCATCCGCAGGAAAGCTCAGCATCACCAGGCCGCTGGTCACCCCCAGCAGCAGCAATACCAGCATGATCTCCAGCAGCGTAAAGCCGCGTATACGCCTCATGGCGCCTTGGCGTCGGCCACCCAGTTGCCGATGTCGTCATCGGTGTCGGCAACGCCGTCCTGGCCCAAAGAAAACACGTCCAGCTTGCCGTGGCGCCCCGGGTTGCGCAGACGGTACTCCTGCCCCCAGGGATCTTGCGGCAACCGGCGAATATAGCCGTCTTCGGGATAATTCCTCGGGATCGGCGCCAGCACCGGCCGGGTCACCAGCGCCGCCAGCCCCTGCTCCGCGCTGGGATAACGCCCGTTATCCAGCTTGTACATATCCAGCGCGTTCTCCAGCGCCACGATATCGCTGGCGGCCTTTTGCCGATCGGCCTTCTCCTTGTTTCCCATCAGGCTTGGAATGGTCAGGCTGGCCAACAGCCCCAGAATGACGATCACCACCATGATTTCCAGCAGCGTAAACCCTCGCTGCCGCGATCTGCGTATTTTGCTGATATGACTCACTTTACTCTCCATTAACGGCATGATTAGCCGACCATATTATTGAGCTGCAATATCGGCTGCAGGATGGCCAAAATGATGAACAGCACCGAACCGGCCATCGCGATCACCAATAAAGGCTCGAACAGCCCCAGCGCCAGCGTGATTTGCCGGCTGAAAGCCTCTTGCTGCATCGTCGCCGCCCGCTCGAGCATCATGTCCAGCTCACCGCTGCGCTCGCCGGACATGATCATGTGCCGCATCATCGGCGAGAACAGCGCGGTGCCCTCGAGCGACGGCGATAACCCTTCGCCCTCCCGCACCCGCTCCATCGCCGCCAGCAGCCGTTCGCGGGCGGCGTCGTTGCCCAACACGCCGGCGCTGATGCGCATCGCCTCCAGCAACGGCACCGCGCTGGCGTTCAAAATGCTCAGCGTTTTGGCGTAGCGCGCCGTATTCACCGCCAGCGACAGCTTGCCGACCACCGGCAACCGCAGGATGAACGCATGCCAGCGCACGCGCCGCGCCGGATCCCGCAGGCGATAGCGGAAAGCGCCGAGACTCGCCAGCGCCAACATCAGCGCCAATGCCCCCCATTGGCGCAGCCCGTCGCTGGCGCCGAGCAGCATCCGGGTCGACAGCGGCAAGGTCTGCTTCATATGCACAAACTGTTCGATCACCTTCGGCACCACCGCCGTCAACAGGATCGCCACCACGCCGATCGCCACCGCCGTCAGCACCATTGGGTACACCAGCGCCTGCACGATTTTGTTCTTCATTTGCTGGCGCTGTTCGACGTAGTCGGCCAGCCGCTCCAGCACCGGCGCCAGATGGCCGGAAATCTCACCGGCCGCCACCATGGCGCAGTAGAGACGGTCAAAAATTCGCGGATGCTGCCCTAGAGCCTGCGCCAGCGGGAAGCCCTCCAGAATGTGCTGCCGCACCTGAGCCAACGCCGCCTGCAGGCCTTTTTTCTCCGTTTGCCGCGCCACCGCCATCAACGCTTCCTCCAGCGGCAGCGCAGCGGAGAGCAGCGTCGCCAGCTGCCGGGTCAACAGCGCCACATCGCCGCTGCTCACGCCGCTCATCCAGCGGCCGGCCAACATGCCGGCGAAAACGGGCCGCCCGCGCGCTTGCACCGCCAGCACCTGCCACCCCTTTTCACGCAGGCGATCGCGGGCGTGGCGCAGAGAATCCGCCTCCAACACGCCGCGCTGGGCGCGCCCCTCACGATCGCAGGCGCGATAATCAAACTTCATCGCCGTCCCCTTCGCGCGTCACCCGCAGCACTTCCTCCAGGCTGGTCTCCCCGGCGCGCATCTTGGCGATCCCATCCTGGCGCAGCGGCAGATAGCGTTCGGCGGCCAGTTTCGCGATGTCCAGCTCGCCGTCACCGCGATGGATCGCCATGCGCATCGGTTCATCCAGCACCAACAGTTCGTGCAAGCCGATTCGGCCGTGATATCCCTGCCCGCCGCAGGCCTCGCACCCCAACGGGCGCCAGCAGGTCACCGCCTGCGTCGGTGGCAGCCCCAGCAGGCGCCGCTGCGCGTCAGGCAGCGCATAGGGCTCGCGGCACTGCGGACAAAGCCGACGCACCAGGCGCTGCGCCAACACGCCGCTGAGCGAACTCGAAAGCAGAAACGGTTCGACCCCCATGTCCCGCAGCCGGGTCACGGCGCCGATCGCCGTGTTGGTATGCAGGGTCGACAGCACCAAATGCCCGGTCAATGAGGCCTGCACCGCGATCTGCGCCGTTTCGCCGTCGCGGATCTCGCCGATCAGCACCACATCGGGATCCTGCCGCAGCAGCGCGCGCAGGCCGCGTGCGAAGGTCATGTCCACCTTGGGATTCACCTGCGTCTGCGCGATGCCGGCCAACTCATACTCGACGGGATCTTCGATCGTCATGATGTTGCGCTGTTCATCGTTGATCTGGCTCAGCAGGGTATAGAGCGTGGTGCTCTTGCCGGAGCCGGTCGGCCCGGCGACCAAAATGATGCCGTGCGGCTGGCGGATCAGGCGCAGCAACGCCTGCTGGTGCGCCGGCGCCATACCCAGGCTGGGCAGTTCGAGCCGCACGCCCTGTTTGTCCAACAGGCGCATGACCACGCGCTCGCCGTGGCTGGCCGGCATCACCGACACCCGCACGTCGATCGCCCGCCCGCCGACCTTCAGCGCCATGCGCCCGTCCTGCGGCACGCGCTTCTCGGCGATATCCAGCTTCGACATCACCTTGATGCGCGACACCAGCAGCGCCGCCAGCTTGCGCTGCGGCGCCAGAATCCGCCGCAGCGCGCCGTCGATGCGAAAGCGGATCACCAGCTCGCTCTCGTAGGTTTCGATGTGGATATCGGAGGCGCGCTCTTTGATCGCCTCGCTCAGTAAAGCGTTGATCAGGCGGATAATCGGCGCATCGTCCTGTTCGTCCAACAGGTCTTGCTGCTGCGGCAGCTCTTCGGCCAGCGCGTAAAAATCCAGTTCGCCGCCCAGATCGTCGATCATTCTCTGCGCCTGGCCGCTCTCCTGCTGGTAGTGCGCCACCAGCCGTTGATCAAAAGCCGCCACCTCCAGCTGGGCCAGCGCCGGCACGCCGGGCAGGCAGCGGTAGGCCTCCATCAACCCGGCGTGGCTCGTTTCAGGATGGCAATACATTTGGATGCCGCTCTGCCCATCGACGGCCAGCACGCCATGCTGGCGCGCCCAGGCGAAAGGCAGCAGCGGCCCCGCGGAACGGCGCTTCACGGGCGTGCTCCCCGCGGATAAAACGCGTCGATACTGGCAACGGTGGCGAGAAACGCCCGATTGTCGAGCGCCTTCTTATCGCCGGCGATCTCGCCGCGCAGCGCGTCATTCAGCTCACGATCGTCCTGCTGCTCGGCGTCGAACTTGCCTAACTTGCGTTGGCTCTGCCGGGCATACCCCTCGGTGCTGCGAATGATGGTCGGGCGGATAAACAGCATCAAATTGCGCTTGCTCGCTTTGGTGGCGGTCGAGCGAAACAGCGCCCCCACCAGCGGGATCTTGCCGAGGATCGGCACGCGGCTCTCCAGCTCCGAGTTGGACTTGTCCAACAGGCCGCCCACCACCACAGTTTCGCCGCTGTCCACCAGCACCGTGTTGTTGACCGTGCGGATATTGAAGGTCGCCCCCAGCGAATCCGGCGTGGCGCCGGCGCTGTCGGCAACGCTGGAGACCTCCTGTTCGATCTGCAGCAGCACGGACTGGCCCTGGTTGATCTGCGGTTTGACCTTGAGTTTGATCCCCACCGTCTTGCGCGACACGGTATTGAAGACGTTATCGCTGTTGGTGGTTTGCGAACCGGTCAGGATCGGCACATCCTGCCCGACGCTGAACTCCGCCTCGGCGTTATCCAGCGTGACGATGCTCGGCGTGGCCAGGATATTGTTTTGGTTGTTGCTGGCGATGGCGGACAGCAATACGCCCCAGTTACCGCTGTAGAAACCGGTCATCAGGCCGTTGGCCTTGCCGAACACGTCGCTCATGCCGTTTTCGAACCCCGCCGACACCCCGGGCGCCGAGCCGGCGAACTGCGTGCCGCCGCCGTATTTGTTGGCCCACTGCACGCCGATGTTCAGCCCCTGCCCATCCTGCACTTCGACGATCACCGCTTCGACCAGCACCTGCGCGCGGCGCACGTCGAGCTTGGCGACCACCGCCTCCAGATCGCGCATCACGTCCGGCGCGGCGGTGATGATCAGCGCATTGGTCTGCTCATCGGCCTTGATCACCACGTTTTTCAGCAGCGCCACGTTGGCGGCGGCGCTCTCTTTCTCGTTTTGCAGGCCCGCACTCACGCCGGTCAATACCTCGACCAGGCTCTGTGCCTTGGCGTATTTGAGCGGAATAACCTGGGTATTGCCCTGGGTGACGCTCTTGTTATCCAGCTGATCAATCAGTTCTTTGGCGTGTTCGCGGGCCCGCTCGTCCCCGGCGATCATCACGCTGTTGGTTCGCTCATCCGCCACCAGCCGCAGCGAGCTCGCGCCGGCCGTACGCCGCTTGCCCTCTTCGCGAAACAGTTCATTCACCATGCGCGCGATCTCCGGCGCCGCCGCATGCTTCAGCGCGAGGGTCTCGACCCGATTGCCGTCGTCCTGATCCATCTCCCTGACCAGCTCGAGCAGGCCGTTGACCACGCTGGCCCGCCCGGTGATCAACAGCGCGTTGCCCTGCTCGTAATGCGCCACGCTGCCCACGCCGATGCTGTCGTTGAGCTGGCGTAATATCGGCGAAACGTCCTTGGCCGCGATATTGCGCAGCGGCACCACGCGCATTACCACCTCATCCCCTTCGGCGATCGCCTCTGCGCCGTTTTGCGCCAGCGCGGCTCTTTTTCCCTCTTTGGCGGCAATCACCTTCAGGACGTTGTTGGGCATGCCGATGACCGTATAGCCATAGACGTCCAGCACGTTGAGAAAGAACTGGTAATACTGTTTCTCGTCGAGCTGTTCGTAGCTGCGCACCGTGACCTTACCTTTCACCGCCGGATCGATAATGATGGTTTTGCCCAGGTTTTTACTGACCGTATTGATAAATTCCTGAATGTCCGTGCCTTTGAAATTGGCAGAGAATTGCTCCGCGCGCGCCGCGCCGCCCAGCGCGATCATGACGGCCGCCGCCGCTAATGCGCGCCATAAGCCGGCGCTCCAGCCTGGGCCGGAACGATAAATGAAATGCGTAATCACAATGTCGCCTTATGCTATGAAACACCCCGCGCCGAAACGGCGCGCCGGCTACTCTTTAAACGTCAGCGTGGCGTAATAGCCGTTTTCATCGAGCAGTATTTTATTTTTCACTATCCGCACGATAACGGCATTGCTGCCGGCCAGACGGTCGCCAACGCCATAACCGGTTTGCTTGCCGCCATGCTCGACGATGACCAGGCTTTTTTTGGCGTTGTCGCTGAACAGCAGGCCGGCTATCTTGCCGAGCGCTGCGGCTTCCGGCGCGTTAGCCAGCAGCTCGGCACCGATCGCCCATTCGCCGACTTTATACCCGTGCGCCTTTTCGCCGTTTTTCGCCGCTTGATAGCGGCCAAACCAGTGCGCGTCATTAATTTTTCCGATGTCATCTTCCTGAGGAAAGACACTATGACGCACCGGCCCGCGCGCGTTTTCACGGCTCGGCTCAACGGGCGCGCCATCCCCGGCCACCATTCGCCATCCCAGCTGGAGCATGAATGCCAGATTTATCAGGCAGAAAAGTAGAATAAGAAGGTCTGTCAACCGCTTGCTCACGTGCCCCCCGGTTATTCAACGGTGTCAACGCTAAGCGGAAATACCGACCACCATCGCGACAGAAAACAGCAGCGTGATGATCAGGGCCACTTTATAATTCACGGCGTCCAACCACGTTCGCCGGCGCTTATTAGCCGATGGCGACGGGCATTCCCCCTGCAAATTAGCGGCCGCGCGCTCGCAGGCCTGAAAACTCAGCATCACGCCAAATCGGGGAATGGTCTTGATCACCTCGCCGGGAATACCGTGGCGTGAGAGCAAAGAGCGGCATTGGAATATCATCTGATAATAATTGTTGTCGCTGATGGTCTCATGATTGCAAAACCAGACCGCGCGAATAATGTCGTTCTTCTTATAAATACCGCTCAACAGGCACAGCATGAAGCGCCGCTGTAATTCGGTCATTTCAATGAGCACATTCTCTTTTTTAAACAACAGCGTTTTTTCATTGTTGTTTAATATCACCAACTCATTTTCCAACAGAGTCTCGTTCAGGGCAATGTTATGTATGTCCATCTCTCGCCTATCAGTTTAATGAAGTCCAAAGGCTCTTGTGCCATCACCTTTGCACGCATGCGGCGAGATGCATTTTCAATGAAAATTAATAGTTCGCCGTTTCAAGAGCGGCCTCAATTAATCATGCGAAAAACATTCATGCAACTTATTTCTTTAATATAAACAATATAAAATTAATATGGCTACACCGCATCGCCTTAGATTCATTAAATCATTTAAAAACATGATGATAGCCGTTTTTGTAAAATAGCTAAATCACCATTAAATTTGATTAACAATGAAAAAATAGGCATTCACGCATAATAACCCATGTTATTAGCTGCGTGCGAAAAAGGCAGGGCACGAGGATATAAAAGGTAACCAGAATACACCTTAACCCCATATAAAAATAACATGCATATCAGGATTCAATATTGCATAAAAACATCGGCGAGTAGGCATCGCTAAACATCAACGTATTCTTATCCATGCTGCGAATATGATAAAACGTCGATTCAGTGCTGAAAAAGTAAGTATACACCTCGTCCGGCAAGGTATCACGCGGCGAATAATTCACCTCGCCATAGTGGAAGCGATAAAAACTGCCTTGCGAGACGTAGCTGAAGTTAACCCGTCGGTTGACGAAATACCTCTCTTCGCCATCGTTGGCCAGGCCCGACAGCATCATCACGCCCTTATCGCCGGACAAAAAGATGTAGTTTATTTTTAGCGACAGCTGGATATCATCGTGCGCCGCCTGCGCGTCCAGCGAATTGAAATAATTAAACGTGGCGTTCGCTTCGCAGGACAAATCGCCGAAGCCATGATGGCTGCGCACCAGGGAATACACCACGCTGCCGGTCAACACGCACAGGCCGACCAGCGTGGCTGACAAGATATTTAACTTTTTTTCCATGCCCGGATGTACTCGCTCTCACAATTATGCAAAACGGCCGCACTGTCCTTCGTGCATTTGGCGATAAACTGGCGTCCGCTGTCTTCACTGGCATTATGAGAACGGTTAACCTTGGTGATGATAATCTCACCGGGGCGGCAACGCTGGCCATAAAGATCCTTACGGATCAAGAACTGCAAATAGTCGTCCTGATGATTCTCCAAAAAATGGCCGGCATAGTAGATCGGGCAGCCGTTCACCGTACCGACGTAAGACAATACCTGCTTCTTTTCACTGTCGCGATGATGTTTGTAATAGATGAAGCACAGCGCCAGAAAAGATAATGGCACGACGATCGATAAGCTGCGCAGCAGAATAAAAAAATAATGGTGGGTATTTTTTGACGCCGCGGCGGATGCGGGCGATGTAGCGGGAACGTCCGCGGCGTGGGGAGGCTCAGGCAAATCAATCCGCAGCCGCTCTATCGATATTATTCTATTGAGTCTATACCCCTTTTTAGAGAGGGTAACGATCAGGCGCTCGTTGAAACCGACAGACGTCAAGGCCCGCCGCGTCAGGCTGATATATTGATTTAACGTCGCGGAAGAAGCGCTCAAGCCGTGATCGCTCCAAACCTGTTGCAACAGCGTTTCCCGGCTTACCGCCTCGTGGCCATGCTCGAGCAAGCATTTGAATACTCTCGAATTGACGCTGGATAAGAAAACTTCCCGTCCCTTCTTTATACTCTTCAATGAACCGTTTTCAGTGTTAAATGTAATATCTTTATCAATGATATAAATCATGTTCAGCCTGACAGCGCACACGGGTTATTATTTAAACTTATTCAGCCAGTTCGTCGACCGCCGCGAAGCGCGGATAGTTTTTTTGCAACGAGAATAAACCATACTAACGCCATCCCAACAGGCGTGCAACTTTAAGAATTTTCCCTATCCCTGCGTCATTATTTGTCCCACAAATAACGATATAAACGCTATTTTTTCACCGTCATCGGATCTGTTGGCAACAATACATTTGGTCACGGGAGGAGAAGGGCAAAAACGGCGCAGAGGAAAAGATTCACGCTCGCGGCGTGCGAAATGACGCTTGCGCAGCTTGTCGACATGAGGAATAACGGGGATAAGCGTTTTGCGGGTCGCAAAATGGGTGGGGACCCTGCCAGCTACATCCCGGCACACACGTCACCTGCTGCGGCTGCTTCCTTCCGGACCTGACCGAGTTCACAAGTTAGTGTTGCGGGAGAACCAACAGGGCCCCCATTGACGGCTTCTGTACTCCGAAGCGGTGGGCATTATCGGCGATGCCCCATCAAATAGCAAGCCAACCGGGGTTAACCGCTGTTTTCTTACCCACCTGCGCTGTGGCACACTCTTCGCCTGGGTTTTGAGTCACGCAGGAACAGCAATATGCAACCAGAAGACGCCTCTTTCAGCCAGCGGGTTTTCCATATCGTGGCCGCCATCCCGTTCGGCAAAGTCACCACCTACGGCGAAGTCGCCCGGCTGGCCGGCTCGCCGCGCGCCGCGCGTCAGGTCGGGGGCGTGCTGCGGCGTTTGCCGGAAGGCAGCACGCTGCCCTGGCACCGGGTGATCAACCGGCACGGACAGATCTCGCAGCAGGGGGAGGATTTTCAACGGCAACGGCAGGCATTGCTGGCGGAGGGGATTATTTTCGGCCCGCACAGCACGGTCGATTTCGATCGCTACGGCTGGCGCTGGTAAAACAAAACAGCCTTTGGCCGAAGCGCAAAGGCTGCTGATTTCATCTTGCTGTACCGCAGTAAGCTTACTGCACGGCGGTTGGCGCAGCCTGAATCGGCACACCCTGAACCGGAACCAGCAGCAGATCGGCACGGGTGCCGTTGCGGTTAACCACTTCCTGGATGGTGTCGGTAATAAACATCAGTCGCCCGTTGACCGTCACCGCCGCGCTCAGAATGATACGCGCATTCGGTTGGATGTCGGACGGGTTGTACGGCAGCGTAAAGCTGAATGGCGCCTGCTGCCCTTCAGTACGTACCGCGCGCTGTGCAATCACTTTGGACGGCGCATCTGCCAGCGAGGCATCAGAGAGGGTGACCGTCAGTACGGCGTCCGGCGGCAGCGCAATGCGCTGACGTATATTAACCGAACCTGTCACCGCCGGGCCCTGAATCTGCGTTTGCGCAGCCGCCGGGTTACCGGCCGCCTGGGTAGGCACATCAGCACTCTTTTGCGCGCATCCCGCCAGCGTGATCGTCAGTGCCGCAGCACCGCCTACGATTTGCCAGAGTTTCATGGATCGGTCTCCTTTTTTATTATCAACATGTTGGTGGCTTTCACCACCTCACCTATTAAACCTAGCACAAAACACTGATAAATCCACTTTGCCCCGCCTATTAATCACTTAAACAACCCAAGGCGTCCACGATTAAGAGCATTCTCATCGGCCCTTTAACGCAAAATGTTGACGCCGCGCCGTGATATTCCGCACACTGCGCAAAATGATTATTAGAAAGGTAATAACTTTATGAGCCAGGCATTGCAAAACCTCCTCGATCTGCTGGATCTGGAGAAAATCGAAGAAGGGCTGTTCCGCGGCCAGAGTGAAGATCTGGGGCTGCGCCAGGTGTTCGGCGGGCAGGTGGTCGGCCAGGCGCTGTACGCAGCCAAACAGACGGTGCCGGACGAACGCAGCGTGCATTCGTTCCACAGTTACTTCCTACGCCCAGGCGACAGCAGCAAGCCTATCGTTTACGACGTGGAAACCCTGCGCGACGGCAACAGTTTCAGCGCGCGCCGCGTCAGCGCCATCCAGCACGGCAAACCTATCTTCTATATGACCGCTTCCTTCCAGAGCCCGGAAGCGGGTTTCGAGCATCAGAACCTGATGCCGGACGTGCCGCCGCCGGAAGGGCTGCTGTCCGAGTCAGAGATCGCCCAGAAACTGGCGCATATGCTGCCGGAAAAAGTGCGCGAAAAATTTATCGGCCAGAAGCCGATCGAAATGCGCCCGGTGAAATTCCACAACCCGCTGAAAGGCAGCGTGGAAGAACCGCATCGCTACGTGTGGTTCCGCGCCAACGGCAGCATGCCGGACGATCAGCGCATCCACCAATATCTGCTGGGCTACGCGTCGGACTTTAACTTCCTGCCGACGGCGCTGCAGCCGCACGGCGTCGGCTTCCTCGAGCCGGGCATGCAGGTGGCCACCATTGACCACTCGATGTGGTTCCACCGTCCGTTCCGCATGGATGACTGGCTGCTGTACGCGGTGGAGAGCTCCTCCGCCTCCGGCGCACGGGGCTTTGTGCGCGGCCAGATCTATACCCGCGACGGCGTACTGGTCGCCACCACCGTGCAGGAAGGGGTGATTCGCCAGCGCGACGCCTGATCCGCAATATAAAGAAAGGGGCGATGTTTCCATCGCCCCTTTTGGCTTCATCATTATTTTAGTCTTTAGCGCACTGCCCTGCTTCGAGTCTTATTGGTTGTAGGCGCTCTCGCCGTGGCTGTTGACATCCAGCCCCTCGCGTTCCTGCTCTTCCGGCACTCTCAGCCCCACCATGGCGCCCGCGATCTTGAAGGCGATAAAGGCGGCGACGCTCGACCACACCAGCGTGATCAGCACGCTCACCAGCTGGATCCAGACCTGGTGGCCCATCGTCACGCCTTCGGCGTAGCCGGTGCCGCCCAGTGAAGAGGCGGTGAACACGCCCGTCAGCAGGCAGCCGACGATGCCGCACACCCCGTGCACGCCGAATACGTCGCAGGTGTCGTCCACTTTCAGCCATTTTTTCAGCGTTACGACGCCCCACAGACCGGCGACGCCGCCCACCAGGCCGATGATCAACGCCCCGCCCACGCCCACGGTGCCCGCCGCCGGCGTCACCGCAACCAACCCGGCGATCATGCCGGAGCAGGCGCCCAGCAGCGAAGGCTTGCCACGCAGCACCCATTCGGCGAAGGTCCAGGAGAGAATGGCGCCCGCGGTGGCAACCACGGTGTTGAGGAATGCCAGGGCCGCAATGCCGTTGGCCGCGCTGGCGGAGCCGGCGTTAAAGCCGAACCAGCCGATATACAGGATCGACGCCCCGGTAAACACCATCGGCAGGTTGTGCGGTTTGAAGGCCTCTTTACCGAAGCCGGCGCGCTTGCCGATCAGGTAGGCGCCGATCAACCCGGCGCTGGCGGCGTTGATGTGCACCACGGTGCCGCCGGCGAAGTCCAATGCGCCGTCGGCGGCCAGGTAGCCGCCGCCCCACACCATGTGCGCGATCGGCAGGTAAGACAACGTGAACCACAGGATCGCGAAGATCAGCACCGCCGAGAAGCGAATGCGTTCGGCGAAGCCGCCCACCACCAGCGCCACGGTGATACAGGCGAAGGAGGCCTGGAAGGCGACGTGGATCATCTGGCTGATGCTGCCGGTGACGCTGTCGATACCGATGCCTTTCAGCATCGCCGTCTCGAACCCGCCGAACACCGCATTGCCCTCGCTGAACGCCAGGCTGTAGCCATACAGCACCCACAGCACACAAACCAGCGCGAAGGTGACGGTGACCTGCGTCAGCATCGACAGCACGTTTTTGCCGCGCAGCAGGCCGCCGTAAAACAGCGCGATGCCGGGCAGCGTCATGAACAGCACCAACGCGGTGCAGATCATCATAAAGGCGTTGTCGGCCTTATCAGCAACCGCCGGAGCGGCCAGGGCCAAAGAAGGAACCAGGGTTACCGAACTCAGGCCCAACATGGATAACAGTCTTTTCATTATCAATCATCCCCATCACTTAACTGAGTTCGCGGTTACAGTGCCGATTCGTCGGTTTCGCCGGTGCGAATGCGGATCACGCGTTGCAACTCGGCAACGAAAATTTTGCCGTCGCCGATTTTGCCGGTGTAGGCGGCTTTGCTAATAACATCAACCACTTCATCCAACTGATCGTCGGCGATGGCGATGTCGATTTTGACCTTGGGCAGGAAGTTGACGTTATACTCGGCGCCGCGATACAGCTCGGCGTGCCCCTTCTGGCGGCCAAAGCCCTTCACTTCGGTTACAGTCAACCCCTGAATGCCCACGGAGGACAGGGCCTCGCGCACGTCCTCCAGCTTGAACGGTTTGATTACCACGGTCACCAGCTTCATATTGCCCCTCCACGAATTAAGCCCAAACTCACCCCTGGTACACCTCTTATGTAGCAAGGGCTGTGCCAAATTTAATTTTTCATGGCGATTCAGCGGATTAGCGGGCGCGCGGGCGCCCCCGCGACGCAGCGCAGCACCGATACCTTGAATGGGTTAAATAATGCGCACTGATTTGGTGCGCATCGCGTCGAAAAAGTGCAGAAAGGGGGCGTGACGCAGGCGGGTTGCCTGCTTGTGGTGCGAGGGGAAGAAACAAGGGCCGCGATCGCGGCCCATGCTCAGGCGGGTTGGCTCTCTTCGCGCACCGCTTCCGCCAGCTGCTCGCCCGCCAGCTGCAGCTGGTACATCTGGTAGTAGCGCCCCTGCTGCGCCAGCAGCTGCTGATGGTTGCCCTGCTCTACCGCCTGGCCGCGATGCAGCACCAGGATGGAATCGGCATCGACGATGGTCGACAGCCGGTGAGCGATCACCACCAGCGTGGTGTGCTCGCGGATCGCACGCAGCGCGCGCTGGATCGCCTGTTCGGTGCCCGAGTCGATGTTGGCGGTCGCCTCGTCGAGGATCAGGATCTGCGGCGCCTGCACCAAGACCCGCGCCATCGCCAGCAACTGTTTCTGCCCGACCGACAGGTTATTGCCCTGCTCTCCCAGCCGGGTGTGAATGCCCTGCGGGAAGCCGCGCACCAGATCCGCCAGCTGCACCGTTTCCAGCGCCCGCCACACGGCCTCTTCCTCGATGTTGCGCCCCAGCGTGACGTTAGCCAGCACCGAATCGGCGATCACCACCGGATCCTGCTGCACCATCGCCACGCCCTGGCGCAGCGTGCGGTGCGACAGGCTGGAGATCGGGCGCCCATCGAGGCGCACTTCCCCTTCGCTGACCGGGTAATAGCCCATCAGCAGGTTGGCCAAGGTGCTCTTGCCGCTGCCGGTATGCCCGACCAGCGCCACGAAGCCGCGCGACGGCACCGCCAGCGAAATGTGCTGCAGCACCTTTTTGTCCGCGCGGTAGGCGAAGCTCAGATCGGTGATGTCGATGCGGCCACCGGCCAACGGACGATCGTCGGCGCCGTAACTCTGCTGGCTGCGATCCATCAGCTCGAAGATGCGTTCGCCGGCCACCACCGCCTGTTGCAGGATCGACTGCTGTGACGTCAGCTCGATCAGCGGTTCGTTCAGGCGCCCCAGGTAATTGATGAAGGCGTAGAGCACGCCGACGCCAATCACGCCTTCGCCGCTGAAGCCGAACAGCATCAGCAGGCCGCACAGCACCAGCGCCGAAAACAGGCTGAGCAGCGGCCGCAGCAGAAAACCGTCGAGCCGCAGGGTCTGCATACGCGCCAGATAGTGCGACTGGCTGGCAGCGCTCATGCGCTCGCCGAAGCGCACCTGCTGGCGGAACTGCTGAATCACGCCCATGCCGTTGATCACTTCGTTGAAGCCGTCGTTGATGTCCGCCAGATAGCTGCGCACCCGGCGCACGATCGGCGTGCTGTAGTATTGATAGATGCCCATCACCACGAACACCGCCGGGAAGATGCAGACCGCCACCAGCGCCATGCGCCAGTCGAGGCTGAACATCGCCACCAGCATGGCGCCGATCAGCGCGGCGCTTTTCAGCACCGTGGAAACCACCATCACGTACAGATCCTTGATCACCTCGGTGTCGTTGGTGACGCGCGAGATCAATTGCCCGACCGGCTGCGTGTCGAAGGCGCTGAGCGGCTGGCGCAGCGCGGCGTCCATCACGTCGGTACGCAGCCGCTGCACCACGCCCACCGCAGCCTGGTTGAACAGCAGCGCCTGGAAGTAATGCAGCGCCGCCGCCAGCAGCTCCAGCAGAATGTAAGCCGCCGCCAGCCCGCCGACGATCGTCAGCGGCAGCTGCCCTTTGGCGACGTAGTTATCGATGAAATAGCTCACCAGGATCGGCCCGGCGACTTCCGCCGCCGCCGCGATCCACAGCATCAGCACCGCCAGTCCCAGCGGTTTACGGTACGGCGAGCCGTAGGCCAGCAGCCGCTTCAGCGTCGGCCACAGCTTTTGCACTTTATTCATCGGCCAACGCCTCCTCGCCGTTTTCCGGCGCTTCGTCCAGCGCCGCTTCCAGCTGCTGATAACGGTACATATCGCGATACCAGCCCGGCTGCGCCGCCAGCGCCGCATGATCGCCGCGTTGCGCCACGCCACCGTGCTGCATCACCAGGATCTCGCCGGCTTCGGTCAACGCCGACAGCCGGTGCGCGCTGATGATCACCGTGCGATCTTGCCCCCAGCTGCGCAGGTTGTGCAGGATCTGGTGTTCGGTGCGGCCGTCCACCGCCGACAGCGCGTCGTCGAGGATCAGGATCTCCGCATCCAGCAGCAGCGCGCGCGCAATGGAGATTCGCTGTTTCTGCCCGCCCGACAGCATCACGCCGCGTTCGCCCACCTCGGTGTCATAGCCCTGCGGCAACCGCAGAATGTCCTCATGGACGCTGGCCAACCGCGCCGCTTGTTCGATCTGCGCCTGCGTCGCGCCCGGATGACCCAGCGCGATGTTGTTCGCCACGGTATCGGAGAACAGGAACGGCGTCTGGCTCACCACTGACAGCCGCGAACGCCAGTCGTCGAGTTTGGCCTGCGGCAGCGGCAGGCCGTGATAGCGGATCTGCCCTTGATCGACGTCGAACTGGCGCTGGATCAGCGACAGCAGCGTCGATTTGCCGGCGCCGGTCGGCCCGCACAGCCCCAACATTTGCCCCGGTTTCAGCGTCAGCGCCACATCATGCAGCGCCGGGTGCGGGTTTTCCGGGTAGTGGAACGCGCGGATATCCACGTCCAGCACGCCGCGCCCGGCCGGCAGCGCCTGCGGGCCGTCCTGCACCGCCGGCGCCTCGTCGAGCAGGCTGCGGATGCGGCTGTAGGCCGCGCTGCCGCGCTCGACGATGTTGAACATCCAGGCCAGCGCCAGCATTGGCCAGATCATCAGGCCGAGGTACATCACAAAGCTGGTCAGCTGCCCGAGCGTCAGCGCCCCGTTCACCACCATCCAGCTGCCGCCGCCGATGGCCAGCAGGTTAGAGGCGCCGATGGCGATATAAATGGTCGGATCGAAGCGCGCATCCACCCGCGCCACGTGCATGTTCTTGGCGCCGGTCTGCGCCGCGACGTCGGCAAAGCGGTTGGATTGGTGATCTTCCAGCCCAAAGGCCTTGATCATGCGGATGCTGGTCATGCTTTCCTGCGCCTGATCGTTCAGGCTGGAAAACGCCGCCTGCGCCGATTTAAAGCGCTGGTGCAGCTGGTCGCCGTAATATTTGATGGCGATCGCCATCAGCGGCATCGGGATCAACGCCAGCACCGTCAGCTGCCAGCTGATTTGGGTGCTCATCACCACCAGCACCACCAACCCCATCACCAGCGAATCCACCAGCGTCAGCACGCCTTCGCCGGCGGCGAACACCACGCGGTCCACGTCGTTGGTGGCGCGCGCCATCAGATCGCCGGTGCGGTGGCGCAGGTAGAACGCCGGGTTTTGCCGGCTGAGCTGGCGGTAAAAGTTCTCGCGCAGCTCGACCGCCAGCTGGTAGGACGCGCCGAACAGCAATACCCGCCACACATAGCGCAGCAGGTAAACGACGATCGCGGTGCCGATCATCAGCCCGAGCCAGGCCATCAGCACGCCGGTAGACATTTGTTTTTCGGTGACGCCGTCCACGATGATGCCGACCAGCTTAGGCGGCAACAGTTGCAGGATGGCGATGACGATCAGCAGCACCACCGCCCCGAGGTAGCGGCGCCACTCCCGGCGGAAGTACCAGCCGATTTGAGCAAATAATCTCACGCAGTTTGATTCCAGGATTTTATGGGATTTGTCTCTTTTTCTGCTTCAGCGGAGCAGGATACCACCGTTGAGCCGCCCGTCCGGTGAACTTTTCACTCCGGCACCGGCAATGCAGTGGTGTATTTGATTTTTTCCATGGCAAAGCTCGAGGTGACGTCGATGAGGCCCGGCACGCCGTTCACCAGGCGCTTATAAAAGCCGTCGTAGCTTTTCATGTCCGCCACTTCGACCTGCATCAGGTAATCGTACTCCCCCGCCATGCGGTAGAACGCCAGCACCTCGGGCATCTGGCTGGCCAGCTGCACAAACACCTGATACCACTCGCTGCTGTGCTGCTGGGTCTTGATCAGCACGAACGCCGTCAGCCCCAGGCCGAGCTTTTCGTTATCCAGCAAGGCCACCCGGCCGCGGATATAGCCCTCGTCTTCCAGGCGCTTCAGCCGTTTCCAGCACGGCGTCGAGGTCAAATTGACCGCATCGGCCAGCGCCTGCAGCGACTGGGTGCAATCTTGCTGCAGCATGCACAGCAGCTTACGGTCTGTTTTATCTAACATAGCGGCTACCAGGAGAAAAATTTTCTCCCATTAGGCGATTAAACAGGGAAAATGGCAATCCTTTTTTCCTGCCGACAGGCTATGCTACGCCATAAACCAGCCCCCTATTCTGAGGCCAAATCATGACAAACTCTTGGGTAAAATATGCTATCGGTGAAATAGAAGCGGATTTTCAGCGCTCCGCCGATACGCACCTGATTCGCCTGAACCTGCCGGCGTTTCCCGGCATCTGCCTGTATCTGAAAGATGAGAGCACCCACCCGACCGGTAGCCTGAAACACCGTCTGGCGCGCTCGCTGTTCCTTTATGGCCTGTGCAACGGCTGGATCACCGAAAACACCACCATCATCGAGGCCTCTTCCGGCAGCACCGCGGTGTCCGAAGCCTACTTCGCCCGTCTGATCGGCCTGCCGTTCATCGCGGTGATGCCGTCCTGCACCGCGCGCCGCAAGGTGGAGCAGATCGCCTTTTACGGCGGCCGCTGTCACTTCGTCGATCACGCCGCCCAGATCTACGCCGCCTCCGAACAGCTGGCGAAAGAGCTGAACGGCCACTATATGGATCAGTTCACCTACGCCGAGCGCGCCACCGACTGGCGCGGCAACAACAATATCGCCGACAGCATCTTCCGCCAGATGGCGCGCGAACCCTTCCCGGTGCCGAAACACATCGTGATGAGCGCCGGCACCGGCGGCACCTCCGCCACGCTGGGGCGCTACATCCGCTATCAGGGGCACGATACGCAATTGACGGTGGTCGATCCGGAAAATTCGGTGTTCTATGACTGCTTCCACCACGGCGATCGCACCCTGATCGGCAGCTGCGGCAGCCGCATCGAAGGCATCGGCCGCCCACGTGCCGAGCCGTCGTTCATCCCGTCGGTGGTCGACAACATGCTGCGGGTGCCGGATGCCGCCAGCGTCGCCACCATTCACTGGCTGGAAGGCGTGCTCGGCCGCAAGGTTGGCGCTTCCACCGGCACCAACGTCTGGGGGGCGCTGCAATTGGCGAAACAGATGCGGGAAAACGGCGAGCAAGGGTCGATCGTCACCCTGCTGTGCGACAGCGGCGAGCGTTATCTGGATACCTATTACAACCCGGAATGGGTCAGCAATAACATCGGCGATCTGCAGCCGTATCTGGCGCAGCTGGCGGATTTGTAACGCCAGGCTGCGGATAAAAAAAAGCCGGGTAGTCATACCCGGCCGGCTGTAAGGAGAACCTCATTCTTCGGGGGAATAGGTGAGGCAAGGTGAACGCAGCCAATGTTGTAAATAGTGGGCCACCGCCTGTTGTTGGCAATGGCCGATAACCGGTAGCTGCGGCAGCAGGGATTTCAGCTGCGGCAGGGCGTTGCCCATCACCACGCCGTGCCCCACCGCCCCCAGCATCTCTTTGTCGTTCATCGCGTCGCCGAACGCCATGCAGTCGGCCATCGTCAGCCCCAGATGGCGGCTCAGCCGGTCCAGCGCCGTGCCCTTATTGCAACCGAGCGGCAGCACCTCCAGGCAGTCGTAGGCGGAAAAGCACAGGTCTGCCTCGTCACCCAGCTGCGCCCGCAGCTGCACCTGCAACGCCAGCAGCTCCTCATGCGGCGCGACAAAGCACACCTTGCTGTTGCCGAACGCCGGCAGGCGGCGCATGTCGGCCAGCTGAAAACGAAAGCCGCTCAGGTGGTGCGCCCGCAACATCTCTTCCGGCACGGGAAACTCGGTCAGCCAGCCTTCGTCGCGGAACACGTGCATGCTGGCGCGGGTGCGCCAATGATGATGCAAAACCTCCTCGGCGACCGCCGCCGGCAGATCGGTGGCGTGCAGCTGTTGGCCGCGGTTGTCATACACCCGCGTGCCGTTGCCGGTGATCAGGTAGCCCTGCAGCCCCAGCTGCGCCATGATCGGCTGCGCGTCGAGGTAGTGCCGCCCGGTGGCGAACGTCACCACCATCTCCCGTTCCACCAGCTGGTTCAGCACCGCCAGCGTTTCCGGGCCAACCCGGTGATCCGGCATCAACAGCGTGCCGTCCATATCGAAAGCTGCCAGGCGATACATAAAGACCTCTTGAATGTGAACGCGATTGCAATCAATGCAGTATGGGATGGCATTTACGGAAGTAATAGTGAACAATTTGAGAAAACCGTTCCGGATTTCTGCCCATGCGCCTGGTTCACCGCCTCAGCCAATATCAACGCCTGTACCATCAGCTCGGCAGCGCGCCGGTCGCCGTGACCATCGGCGAGCTGGCGGCGATGTTCTACTGCAGCGAGCGGCACGCCCGCACGCTGGTGCAACAGCTGCAGGATCAGGGCTGGCTGAGCTGGCATTCGCAGCCCGGCCGCGGCAAACGCGCCCGCCTGCACTGCCTGAAAACCCCGGATGAGCTACGCGCTCAGTTGCTGCAACAGCTGCTGCAGCAGGGCAACCATCAGGGGGCGCTGGAGATGGCGCAGCTCGATCCGCAGCACCTGCAGGATCTGCTCAGCCCGCACCTCGGCGGGCAATGGCAGGCCGGCAGCCCGACGCTGCGCATTCCCTATTACCGCACGCTGGAAGCGCTCGACCCGCTCACGCTGACCGGCCGCGCCGAGCAACACCTGGTGTCGACCCTTCACGCCGGGCTGACGCGCCTGATGACCGGTAACCCGGAACCGCAGCCCGATCTGGCGCACCATTGGCAGATTAGCGATCGCGGCCTGCGCTGGCGCTTCTTTCTGCGCAGCCAGCTGCGCTGGCACAACGGCGAACCGTTGACCGGCCACCAACTGCTGCAAACGCTGGAAAAACTGCAACACCACCCGCGCAGCCAACCGAGCCTGGCCAACGTCGCGCGCATCAGCCTGCCGCATCCGCTGTGCGTTCAGTTCGATCTGCATCTGCCGGATTACTGGCTGGCCCACCGGCTGGCGGAACTGCCTTGCCTGATGACCCACCCGGAGCTGCCGGCCATCGGCGCCGGCCCGTTCAAGCTGACGCTGAATGAACCGCAGTTGGTGCGGCTGGAACAGCACGCCGGTTACCACCTGCAGCATCCGTATCTGGACACCATCGAATACTGGATCACCCCCGATCTGCCCACCGCCGCCCCCTACACCAGCTGCCAGCACCCGGTGCGCATCACCATCGGTCAACAAGACGATTTGGCGCAGGCCCGGCCGGTGCAGCGCAGCATGAGCCTGGGCTGGTGTTATTTGGCGCTGAACCTGCGCCACGGCGTGCTGAGCGAAGCCCAGGGGCAAAAACTGCTGATGCTGATCCAGCAGTCCGGCCTGCTGAGCCATCTGCCGATCGCCAACAGCGTGATCACCCCCAGCCATGAAATGCTGCCCGGCTGGCGCATCCCCCGCCAACAGGTCGAAGAGGACGTCGCCCTGCCCGCCCGGCTGACGCTGCTGTATCGGCCGCCGGTCGAGCTGGAAACGGTGACGGCCGCGCTACAGCGGCTGCTCGCGCAGCACGGCTGCGAGCTGGAAGTGCGCTACTACGCCGGCAAGCGCTGGCAAAGCGAGGAACAGATCGCCCAGGCCGACCTGCTGCTGGCGGACAACCTGATCGGCGAAGCGCCGGAGGCGACGCTGGAGAGCTGGCTGCGGCAGGATACGCTGTGGCGCGGCATCCTGACGGAAAGCCGCTGGCAACAGCAACAGGACACGCTGCGGCAGATCCAGCAGCTGCAGGCGCAGCAACCGCGCTTCGCACAACTGCAGGCTTATTATCAACGGCTGATGGCCGCCGCCATCATCACGCCGCTGTTTCACTACCAGTATCAGATCAGCGCGCCGCCGCGCATGCATGGCGTCACGCTGACCGCTCACGGCTGGTTCGATTTTTGCCAGGCGTGGCTGCCGCCGCCGGTGGACGACGCCCCGGCCTGAGCCGAACCGCCCTGCGCCTGGCGGCCCTTTCTGCTACTATTGTCGCCGCAACGCAATTTTATCCTGCCGCCCGAATGTGTATCGGGAGAGGCCAAAGCCCAAAAAGGTGATTTTATGAAGCGCGCGGTTGTCGTTTTCAGCGGTGGACAAGACTCCACGACCTGCTTGATCCAGGCATTGCAACAGTATGACGAAGTTCACTGCGTCACGTTCGATTACGGCCAGCGCCATCGCGCCGAGATTGAAGTGGCTCAGGAGCTGTCGGTGGCCCTCGGCGCCAAGGCGCACAAGGTGCTGGACGTAACGCTGCTCAACGAGCTGGCCGTCAGCAGCCTGACGCGCGACAATATCCCGGTTCCCGCCTACGACCCCAATCAGAAAAATGCGCTGCCGAGCACCTTCGTGCCGGGCCGCAACATCCTGTTCCTGACGCTGGCGGCGATCTACGCCTACCAGGTGGAAGCGGAAGCGGTGATCACCGGCGTGTGTGAAACCGATTTCTCCGGCTACCCCGATTGCCGCGACGAGTTCGTTAAAGCGTTGAACAAGGCGGTGACGCTGGGCATCGCCCGCGATATCCGCTTCGAAACGCCGCTGATGTGGCTGAACAAGGCCGAGACCTGGGCGCTGGCGGACTATTACCACCAGCTGGATCGCGTGCGCCAGGATACGCTGACCTGCTACAACGGCATCAAGGGTGACGGCTGCGGCGAGTGCGCCGCCTGCAACCTGCGCGCCAATGGCCTGACGCAGTATCGCGCCAATCAGGCGGAAGTGATGGCCGCGTTGAAACAAAAGGCCGGTCTGGCCTGAGGCAGTGACGGCGGCAGCTTCTGCCGCCCGTTCTCCCCCTGTTTACCGTGAGTTTTCCTGCGGCACAAGCGCCTCCAGATGCGCACGCAGTTCCCCCTCGAGCGGCAGCGCACGCTGCGTTTTCAGATCGACGCACACGAAAGTCAGCAGCGCGTCGGCCACCGGCGTCCCCGCCGGATCCTGCGTCACCTTTTGGCTCAGCACGCCGCTCTTGCCGTTGAGCTGCACCATCTGGCTGTCGATACGCAGCTTATCCCCCAATACCGCCGGGCTGCGGTAATTGATATTGATGTTCACCACGATGAAAGCGATGTTGTTTTCCGTCATCCAGCGGAACCCGGCCTCGTTCTCCAGCCACTCCCAACGCGCCTCTTCCAGAAACTCCAGATAGCGAGCATTGTTAACGTGCTGGTAAACATCAAGATGATAACCGCGAACTTTGATAAAGGTTTGCATAGGGAACGATCGCTCCTGCCTGGTGATTACAGAAAGAGGGAGCCGCGCTGGCTCCCTCGCCCGTTTGGTCAACGCGCCAAACTGGTAAGACCTGTAAAATGTAGCAGAGGAGTTTCGGCCTCAGCGGCATTTTGCCACGCAGCCGCGACCGGGATCACATTTTCAGCCGGGCGCGGTTCTTCTCAAACAGCGCCGGCCCGATGCCCGGCACCTCCTGCAACTGCTCAACCTGGGTGAATGGCCCATTCTGCTCGCGGTAGCGCACGATGCCTTCCGCCTTCTTCAGGCCGACGCCGCTCAAGGCGGCGGCCAGCTGTTCGGCGGTAGCCTGATTGATGCTGACCGCCGTTTCTTCGGCCACCCTGGTCATCGTCTGTTGCCCGCCATTGCTCGTCGGCGTTGAGAGCATGGGCGCCGGCGCCTCGGCTTTATTCACCGCGGCGCCCGGCCCAGCCAGGCATAACAACAGCGCGGTCAGCGCGGCGTTAACGTGACGACGGTAACCGAAAAACGCTTTTTTCTCTGAATGTTGCATGCTGTATCCTCCTTGTGTGTGACAGCACGGTTACCTTGCCGCGGCGGCGGATATTCAGCAATCGGCGGATATCAGATGTGGAAAAGGCCGCGAAAGCGGCCTTTGTTTGTTGCACTGCGTTGCAGAAAAATGCGGCGATTACTGAGGCTGTTGCTCAGCGGCGCCCATTTTGATCTCGGCTTCTTTACGCAGGCTCGCCAGCAGCGAATCGAAGGAGACGCCGGTCGCGCCCTCTTCCATCTTGCCAACGAAGGTTTTCATTTCGTCTTCCGGCAACGTGCCTGGCTTCACCGCATCGAGCGCGATCAGCACCACGTTGTCCTGACGATCCTGCGACATGCCGTATACCGGTTTACCGTCCTGCGGGTGCGGCAGCGCGAACACGCTCTCTACCAGCTGGCTGTCTTCCGGCGCGCGCGCCATCTTCTGCACGGCGCCAAAGCTCAGGCCGGCGGCTTTCATCGCCTCGTCGCCCTTGCCCTGCTTCAGCTCAACCAGCAGCTTCTCGCCCTGCAGTTTCGCTGCCTGCAGCGCCTTGTTGCGCTTCACCAGTTCCGCCACGCGGTCTTTCACCTGGTCGAACGGTTCGATGCCTTCCGGCTTGTGGCCGCTCACGCGCACCACGAAGGCGCGGTCGCCGTCTACGGTGATCACGTCGGAGTTGCTGCCCGGCACGCCGTTCTCGCCGATCAGCGAGCCGTCGAAGATCGCCTGCACGACCGGCTTGAAGTTCAGCGCGGCAGGAATGTTGTCACGGGTGAACCAGTCGCTTTGCGCCGCTTTCACGCCGGCCGCTTCTTCAGCCGAGGCCAGAGATTCGTTGTCGCTGGTCGCCGCTTCGCTCACCT
This sequence comes from Serratia sp. SM04, assembly GCF_040280225.1. Classification (NCBI taxonomy): domain Bacteria; kingdom Pseudomonadati; phylum Pseudomonadota; class Gammaproteobacteria; order Enterobacterales; family Yersiniaceae; genus Serratia; species Serratia sp. SM04. The sequence continues at coordinate 263,298 of NZ_JBEOQT010000003.1, forward strand.
TCTGCTGCAGCGCGTAATACGCGTCTACCGCTTTCTCCTGCTGCACCTGCTTGGCGATGGCGTCATGCACTTCGCTCAGCGGCTTCACTTTCTCAGGTTCGATATCGTTCAAACGCACGATCAGGTAGCCGACGGAAGACTTCACCACGCCGGACAGCTGCCCTTTCTCGGTCAGGTTAGCCTGCTTCAGCTCGTCGGCGGTGGTTTCCGGCTCCAGCCAACCCAGCTCGCCGCCGGTGCGGCGTGAGATGATATCGGTGGATTTCTCTTTCGCCAGCGTGGCGAAATCGGCGCCCTTCTTCAGCTCGTCCAGCGCCGCGTTGGCTTCCGCCTCGGTTTTCAGCTGGATCACGCTGTAGTTTTTACGCTCCGGCTGGCCGTAGCTGCTCTTGTGCTGGTCGTAGTAAGCGCTGATGTCTTCTTCACTCACTTTCACCTTGTCCTGCATGGACGCAGCGTCCAGCGGGATATAGCTCACCTTCATCTGCTCAGGTGCGATGAAGCTGTTCTTGTTCTGATCGTAATACGCCTTCAGTTCGTCGTCGCCGGCGCTCTGTTTCGCCTGCAGCGCTTTCAAATCGATGGTCGCCAGGCGCACGTCGCGCTCCTGCAGCACCAACGCCGCCATGGCTTGCGATTCGGACGGCAGCACGAAGCCGGAATCGCCGAAGGCCTGGATCACCTGCTGATTGACCAACTGCTGGCGCATCGACTGCGCGAAGTTGTCGGCGGTGTAGCCCATGCGGCCGATCAGGTCGAGGTATTTGGCGTTATCGAACTGGCCGTTGGTCTGGAAGTAAGGCGCCTTGCGGATGGCGTCCTTGATCTGATCGTCGCTGACCGCCAGGCCCAGCTTCTTGGCGTACTGGTCGAGCAGCATGTTGTCGATCAACTGGGACAACACCTGACGGCGCATCTGCTGCATATAGCCTTCGTTGCCGGCCAGCGCGGAGAACTGGTCACCCAGCTGCTGCTGCATGCGGCTACGCTCGCTTTGGAAAGCCTGTTCCAGCTGAGCGCGCTCGATCGTCTGACCATTTACTTTCGCAGCATAATCGCCGGAGCCGCCGATCAGGTAGTTACCCACCCCGGTCAGAACGAATGACAGGATGATCAGGGCCAGGATGATTTTGAGCACGACGTGATTAGCAGCCGCGCGTAAATTGTCCATCATAGTGTGACAACACTCCGCTGTGATGTGGATTAACAACCCTTGTGCAGGCGCGTTCCCTGCGACAAAAATAAAAAAAGCGCATCAGTCCGATGCGCCTTGTATCTTACCTTACCAGCACCGCTGCGTCAGGTGATTGTTTATTACAAAACCCTGTTACGCTAAACGGTTAGACGCTAAATCAGTTTACAGCGTCTTTCAGCGCTTTCCCTGCACGGAAGGCCGGTACTTTGGCTGCCGCGATTTTGATCTCTTTACCGGTCTGCGGGTTGCGGCCGGTACGAGCCGAACGTTCACGCACGGTGAAGGAACCGAAACCTACCAGAGCCACGTCATCCCCTGCTTTCAGAGAGTCGGTAACGGAAGCGATTACTGCGTCTAAAGCACGTCCCGCTGCCGCTTTGGAAATATCAGCACCTGCGGCAATCTTGTCGATCAGTTGTGACTTATTCACTCTATCATCCCCTCTAGAATTCTATCGTCGCACCGAAAAATCCCTACGGTTGCGACAGCGCAGCTGTTATATCAATCCCATCGAACCTTGGCAAGCCACCGACTGCGTGGCAAAACGCGGGCCGACAGAGATCTAACTTAGCGGTACAAAAAAATACTGGCAAGTCCGAAATGGCTTGCCAGTATAAGTTTTATCAATGGTTTTTGCGATTCGTCACTATTTTGCCGCTACCGGCAGTGCGCCGAAGGCCGGGTTTTGCAACGCAATGTTCAAAACTTCATCGATTCGCTGCACCGGATGAATCTCCAGATCGGCGATAACATTGTCCGGAATCTCTTCCAGATCGCGCTTGTTCTCGTAAGGGATCAGCACGGTTTTGATGCCGCCACGATGCGCCGCCAACAGCTTCTCTTTCAGGCCGCCGATCGGCAACACCTGGCCGCGCAGCGTGATCTCCCCGGTCATCGCCACATCGGCGCGTACCGGGTTGCCGGTCAGGCAGGAGACCAGCGCGGTGCACATCGCGATACCGGCGCTCGGGCCGTCTTTCGGCGTCGCCCCTTCCGGCACGTGCACGTGGATGTCGCGTTTCTCGTAGAAATCGGCGTTGATGCCCAATTTCTCCGCGCGCGCGCGCACCACGGTCAGCGCCGCCTGAATCGATTCCTGCATCACTTCGCCCAGGGAACCGGTGTAGGTCAGCTTGCCTTTGCCCGGCACGCAGGCGGTTTCGATGGTCAGCAGATCGCCACCCACTTCCGTCCACGCCAGCCCGGTGACTTCGCCCACGCGGTTTTCGGTATCCGCACGGCCGTAATCGACGCGCTGCACGCCCAGGTAATCCTTCAGGTTGTCGCCGTTGATCTCGAGATGCTTGAGCTTCTTGTCCATCAGCAGCGTTTTCACCGCTTTACGGCACAGTTTGGAGATTTCACGCTCCAGGCTGCGCACCCCGGCTTCGCGGGTGTAGAAGCGAATGATGCCGATGATGGCGCTGTCGTCGACCGTCAGCTCGCCTTTTTTCAGCGCGTTGCGCTCAAGCTGCTTCGGCAGCAGGTGCTGCTTGGCGATGTTGAGCTTCTCGTCCTCGGTGTAACCCGACAGGCGGATCACTTCCATACGGTCCAGCAGCGGCGCAGGAATGTTCATCGAGTTCGAGGTGGCGACGAACATCACGTCGGACAGATCGTAATCCACTTCCAGGTAGTGGTCGTTGAACGCCACGTTCTGTTCCGGATCCAGCACCTCCAGCAGAGCGGAGGCCGGATCGCCGCGCATGTCGGAAGACATCTTGTCGATCTCATCCAGCAGGAACAGCGGGTTCTTCACCCCGACCTTGGCCATCTTCTGGATCAGTTTGCCCGGCATCGAACCGATGTAGGTACGACGGTGGCCGCGGATTTCCGCTTCGTCACGCACGCCGCCCAGCGCCATGCGCACGTACTGGCGGCCGGTCGCTTTGGCGATCGACTGCCCCAGCGAGGTTTTACCCACGCCCGGCGGCCCCACCAGACACAGGATCGGCCCCTTGATTTTGCTGACGCGGCTCTGCACCGCGAGGTACTCGAGAATGCGATCCTTGACGCGCTCCAGGCCGTAGTGATCGGTATCGAGCACTTCCTGCGCCTTGTTCAGGTCTTTTTTCACCTTGCTGCGCGCATTCCACGGCACCTGCAGCATCCAGTCGATGTAGCCGCGCACCACGGTCGCTTCCGCCGACATCGGCGACATCATCTTCAGCTTTTGCAGTTCCGCTTCGGTTTTCTCGCGCGCCTCTTTCGGCATTTTCGCCGCATCGATCTTGCGCTTCAGCGCTTCGTGCTCGTCCGGCGCGTCGTCCATCTCGCCCAGTTCTTTCTGAATCGCCTTCATCTGCTCATTCAGATAGTACTCGCGCTGGCTCTTCTCCATCTGCTTCTTGACGCGGTTGCGGATGCGTTTCTCGACCTGCAGCAGGTCGATCTCCGATTCCATCATCGCCATCAGGTATTCCAGGCGCTCGGTGATGTCGGACATCTCGAGCACCGACTGCTTGTCGCTGAGTTTCAGCGGCATGTGGGCGGCGATGGTGTCCGCCAGGCGCGCGGCGTCGTCGATGCTGTTCAGTGAAGTCAGCACCTCCGGCGGGATTTTTTTGTTCAGCTTGATATAGCCTTCAAACTGATTGATCGCGGTGCGCACCAGCACTTCCTGCTCGCGCTCGTCGATCGACGGCGACTCAAGGTATTCCGCCTGCGCGGCGAAATGCTCACCGCTGTCGGACAGCGTGGTGATGCGCGCGCGCTGCAGCCCCTCGACCAGCACTTTTACCGTGCCGTCCGGCAGCTTCAGCATCTGCAGGATCGACGCTACGGTGCCAACCGAGAACAAGTCGTTAATGCCAGGTTCATCCGTTGAGGCCTCTTTCTGTGCCACCAGCATGATCTTCTTATCGTGATCCATTGCGGCTTCGAGGCACCGAATCGATTTTTCCCGGCCAACAAATAACGGGATCACCATGTGCGGATAAACCACCACGTCGCGCAATGGCAGAACGGGGATTTCAATGCGTTCGGAACGCTCAGGGTTCATAGAGCTCTCTCTTAGTTTAATTTCCGCCAGGTTGAGGGGGAATCTCATGAGACGCAAGCATCTAACGTTTCATAAAATCTGGTTAACGAGTATATGGGGATGAATCTCTTACATTCAACGGCAAGAATGCAGGAAAAAGAAATGGGGGATAAAATCCCCCATTTTGCTGATAACGCCCTGGTTTGACTGGCTAATTATTCGCCAGACGCCTGAGCTTCCGGCTTGCCGTAAATCAGCAGCGGTTTGGATTGGCCGGCGATGACCGACTCGTCGATCACCACTTTGTCTACGCTGTCCATCGACGGCAGATCGTACATGGTGTCGAGCAGCGCGCCTTCCACGATGGAACGCAGGCCGCGGGCGCCGGTTTTGCGCGCCATGGCTTTCTTGGCGATGGCGTTCAACGCTTCGTCGCGGAACTCCAGCTCGACGCCTTCCAGGTTGAACAGCGCCTGATACTGCTTGGTCAGGGCGTTCTTCGGCTCTTTCAGGATCTGAATCAGCGCGTCTTCGCTCAGCTCGCTCAGGGTCGCCACCACCGGCAGACGGCCGATGAACTCAGGGATCAGGCCGAACTTGATCAGGTCTTCCGGTTCGGCCTGCAGCAGCAGTTCGCCTTCGGTCGCCTTCTCGGACTCGCCCTTGACGGTCGCGCCGAAGCCGATGCCGGAGCCGGTGTTGACGCGCTGGCCGATCACCTTATCCAGGCCCGCAAATGCGCCGCCGCAGATAAACAGGATCTTGGAGGTATCGACCTGCAGGAACTCCTGTTGCGGATGCTTGCGCCCACCCTGCGGCGGAACCGCGGCGATGGTGCCTTCAATCAGCTTCAGCAGCGCCTGCTGCACGCCCTCACCCGAGACGTCACGCGTGATCGACGGGTTGTCGGACTTGCGGGAAATCTTATCGATTTCATCGATATAAACGATGCCGCGCTGCGCTTTCTGCACGTCATAGTCACATTTTTGCAACAGCTTCTGGATAATATTTTCCACGTCCTCGCCCACGTAACCGGCTTCGGTCAGCGTGGTGGCGTCGGCCATGGTGAACGGCACGTCCAGGAAGCGCGCCAGCGTTTCCGCCAGCAGGGTTTTGCCGCTGCCGGTCGGGCCGATCAGCAAGATGTTGCTCTTGCCCAACTCGATACCGTTGCTGGTATCGCCGTTGCGCAGGCGTTTGTAGTGGTTGTACACCGCAACCGCCAGCACTTTCTTCGCCTGCTCCTGGCCGATGACGTAGTCATCCAGGTGGTGGCGGATCTCGTGCGGCGTCGGCAGCGCACTGCGCTCACGATGCGGGGCAACTTCTTTAATCTCTTCGCGAATAATGTCGTTACACAGATCGACACATTCATCGCAGATATACACTGACGGCCCGGCAATCAGCTTACGCACTTCATGCTGGCTTTTGCCGCAAAAAGAGCAGTACAGCAGCTTTCCTGAACCGTCTTTGCGCTTATCTGTCATCAGTCAAACCTCTTCTTTAGTCTTGTCCCGCAGGAAAATCACGGCGGCAGTGCGCCCAAACTCATATCGGGAACGCCGAGTGGCCACAGCAGAGCGAGCCCCTGCCCACTCTGATTACTATAGTCCATCGGCGCCGCGTGGTTCTAGCTGCGGTGTGTCAGAATGCCATCAACCAGGCCGTATTCCACGGCTTCTTCCGCGGTCATAAAGCGATCGCGCTCGGTGTCGCGCTCGATCTGCTCCAGCGGCTGGCCGGTATGTTCCGCCATCAGTTCGTTCATGCGCGCTTTCACCTTGAGGATTTCGCGCGCGTGGATTTCGATGTCCGTCGCCTGGCCCTGGTAGCCGCCCAGCGGCTGGTGAATCATCACGCGCGAGTTCGGCAGGCAGAAACGTTTGCCTTTGGCGCCCGCGGTCAGCAGGAAGGAGCCCATCGAGCACGCCTGCCCCATACAGATGGTGCTGACGTCCGGCTTGATGAACTTCATGGTGTCGTAAATCGACATGCCCGCGGTGATCACCCCGCCCGGCGAGTTGATGTAGAGGAAAATGTCTTTTTCCGGGCTTTCCGCTTCGAGGAACAGCATTTGCGCCACGATCAGGTTGGCCATGTGATCTTCCACCTGGCCGGTCAGGAAAATGATGCGCTCTTTCAGCAGGCGGGAATAGATGTCGTAAGAACGCTCCCCGCGTGAAGTCTGCTCTACCACCATCGGCACCAGCGCCATGTTCGGTGCAAATTGATCTCGTTCGCCACTGTATGACATTACCGTCTCCTAATAGAAATTGCCTTGGCGGCCAGGGTGTCACCCTAATACGCCGATTCTACTTGAGAACGGCCATGATGACTATGCTCAAGCATTCGACCCGCGCCGCACGTACCCGACGGTTATTTCATCCCGCGCACTTTGGCAAACAGCCCCAGAATTATTCTTTACAGATTGGGGGATCCCGGCGCGATTTCAAGCCCAGAGACCGATTTTCTCCGCGCGCCGAAAACGATGCCGTTAATCTGACCGTTATCATGCCAGCCAGTTCCCCAGGCAACAGGGTAAATATAGTGCATATTGCCCCGCTTAACCTGAGATTAATCAGCAACGTGGCAAAAAGAAAAGCCCGCAACCTGAGGTTGCGGGCTTTTTCATCGTGCGCCGGTTCGCCAGGCGAAACCGGAGGCGCCGTTCATGGCGCCCGGCACGCCGGCATTACGCCTGTTGAGTCTGGTTCATCAGCTCGCTGAAGGTAGTGGCTTTTTCAGTCACTTTCGCTTTTGCCAGCAGGGCTTCAACCGCTTGCTCTTCCAGAGCCACGTTGCGCATGTTGTTCATCAGCTCTTTGTTTTTGCTGTAGAACTCGATGACTTCGCTCGGATCTTCGTAGGCAGAAGCCATTTCTTCGATCAGCGTCTTCACGCGGTCTTCGTCAGCTTTCAGGTCGTTGGTGCTGATCACTTCGCCCAGCAGCAGGCCAACCACTACGCGGCGTTTCGCTTGTTCTTCGAACAGCTCGCGTGGCAGTTCCAGCGCTTGCTTCTCGTTGCCGCCGAAACGCTGTGCAGCCTGACGACGCAGCACGTCGATTTCGCCGTCGATCAGGGCAGCTGGCACGTCGATTTCGTTCGCGCTCACCAGGCCGTCGATCGCCTGAGACTTGATGCGGTTACGCACGGCGCCTTTCAGCTCGCGCTCCATGTTCTTGCGAACTTCGGTGCGCAGGCCGGCAACGGAACCGTCCGCCACGCCGAAACGCTTGATGAACTCTTCGGTCAGCTCCGGCAGTTCGCGCTCTTCAACTTTCTTCAGCACGATAGCGAATTTGGCCGCTTTGCCCTTCAGGTTTTCCGCGTGGTAATCTTCCGGGAAGTTCACGTCGATGGAGAACTCTTCGCCCGCTTTGTGACCGACCAGGCCTTCTTCGAAGCCTGGGATCATGCGGCCCTGGCCCATTGCCAGTACGAAGTCGGACGCTTTGCCGCCTTCGAACTCTTCACCGTCGATAGAACCGGTGAAGTCAACGGTCACGCGATCTTCAGCTTCCGCTGCGCGATCGGTTTCTTTCCAGGTCGCCTGCTGCTTGCGCAGGGTATCCAGCATCGCGTCGACGTCTTCGTCGTTCACTTCAACCACAGGTTTTTCAACTTCGATGTTTTCCAGGCCTTTCAGCTCAACTTCTGGATACACTTCGAATTCAACGGCGAAAGTGAAGTCTTCACCTTCTTTGTACTCGCCCGGCACGTAGTTTGGTGCGCCGGCCGGATTAATCTTTTCTTTGATGATCGCGTCAACGAAGCTGCGCTGCATCGCTTCGCCCAGCACGTCCTGACGAACAGAGGCGCCGTAACGCTGTTCCACGATGTTCATCGGCACTTTGCCTTTGCGGAAGCCGTCGATACGCACGCTTTTCGCTGCGTTGATCAGCTCTTTCTTCACCGCCTGCTTGATAGTATCAGCCGGTACAGTAATAGAGAGACGGCGCCCAAGGCCTTGAGTGGTTTCTACTGAAACTTGCATCTTGTTACCTCAAAAAAATCACAGTGCTCGGTCAACTCCGTTCCAAGAACCAGGACGGCTACAAATAAGAACCGAGTTCCCTGATGACAGAAGCGTCCCGAAACCATTCCGGAAAAATAAGACGCGACATTATAGCGGCGCATGCATGGCGAGTCGAGGAAAGCTAGGCGGCGCAGGCGCGCTAAAACTCACACTTTTGCCGATTCGATCGCCAAAAGGCCGCCAAAACAGACCGAACGTTGGCCACATTGCGCATCGGCCGTGTCGTCGTCAAAAACAGAAACGGCCCGCAGGCCGTTTCAAAATTCGTCAGTAGTAATACCCTAATTCAAGGGCAAAGTTCCACTGATACCTGAAAATTTCCCCCTCAGGCCAGCGTCCCGGCGCCGCGACACGGCGGCGAGGCCGGCACGGTATCCTGCAACCCTTCCCACTCTTTGAGCGTGTAGGTGTGCAGCGCCAGCGCGTGTACGCCGTCCGCCAGCTCCTCCGACAGCACGCCGTAGATGGAGCGGTGGCGCGTCAAAAAACGTTCGCCGACGAAGCGATCGCTGACCAATACCACTTTGAAATGGCTTTCTGAGCCCGCCGGAACGTTATGACGATAGCTTTCATCAACGACTTCCAGATACGCGGGCTCAAACGCCGCCCTTAACTTTGCTTCTATTTGCTCGCGAATCATAGGATCTCCTTACAACACCGGCAGAGGACCGTGCCCATCTAGTTCAATATTAGCCGGTTTCCCCCCGTTTAGACCATCGCCGGGACAAATTTCTCTTTTCTGCGGTCAAATGATGAGCGTCATCCCCGCCGCTTGGGGGATTATCCGATTGAGCGGGCCAAAAAAGCGTGTTTTTATCAACGGCAGGTAAAAATTTGTCACTCAGGCGCCTTCCGCGCTTCCACCGCACGGCGGCGATGCTATGATGTCGGCAATTTGTTGTCGGCTATCCCGCTCTGATTATTGCTAAACCCATCGAGAATGAGACAGAAAACATGTTAAAGAAACTTTGTCTTCCTTTGCTGGCCGCCCTGCTGCTGGCCGGCTGCGCGACCAGCAGCAACACCTTGAACGTCACGCCGAAAATCGTTCTGCCGCAGCAGGATCCTACCCTGCAGGGCATCACTGTCAGCATCAACGGCGCGGATCAGCGCACCGACCAGGCGCTGGCCAAGGTGAACCGCGACGGCCAGTTGGTCACGCTGACGCCATCGCGCGATCTGCGTTTCCTGCTGCAGGAAGTGCTGGAGAAACAGATGGGCGCACGCGGCTACATGATCGGTGCCGACGGCCCGGTGGCGCTGCAAATCGTCGTCAATAACCTGTACGCGGACGTCGCCGAAGGTAACCTGCGCTACAACATCACCACCAAAGCCGACATCTCGATCATCGCTCAGGCGAAGAACGGCAACAAGCAGGTGAAGAATTACCGCTCGACCTATAACGTGCAGGGCGCCTTCACGGCGACCAACGAGAAGATCACCGACGCCGTCAACTCCGTGCTGGGCGACGTGATCGCCGACATGGCTCAGGACACCAGCGTCAACGATTTCATCAAGCAAAACGCGCGCTAATCGGCGCGCCTGGCGCCGCCCGGCGGATCGGGCGGCGCAGACAGGGAACTCATGTCGAAACACTATCTGAACATCTTCACCCAGCGTAACTCCGCCATTCTGCTGCTGCTGGGCTTCGCGTCGGGTCTGCCGCTGGCATTGACCTCCGGCACGCTGCAAGCCTGGATGACCGTCGAAAATATCGATCTGAAAACCATCGGCATCTTCTCGCTGGTGGGCCAGGCCTATGTCTTCAAATTCCTCTGGTCGCCGTTCATGGACCGCTATACCCCACCGTTCCTCGGGCGGCGGCGCGGTTGGCTGCTGGTCAGCCAGCTGCTGCTGGTGGCGGCGATCGTGGCGATGGGCTTTATGCAGCCCGCGCAGCACCTGTGGTGGCTGGCGGCGTTGGCGGTGCTGGTGGCGTTCTGCTCCGCCTCGCAAGATATCGTGTTCGACGCCTACAAGACCGATCTGCTGAAAGCCGAAGAGCGCGGGGCGGGCGCGGCGATCTCGGTGCTGGGTTACCGGCTGGCGATGCTGGTTTCCGGCGGCCTGGCGCTGTGGCTGGCGGATCGCTATTTCGGCTGGCAAGCCACCTACTGGCTGATGGCCGGATTGATGCTGATCGGCGTGGCCGCCACGCTGCTGGCGCCGGAGCCGGACGAAAGCATCCCGGCGCCGCGCACCATGGAACAGGCGGTCGTCGCGCCGCTGCGCGATTTCTTCGGCCGCAACAACGCCTGGCTGATCCTGCTGCTGATCGTGATGTACAAAATGGGCGACGCCTTCGCCGGCAGCCTGAGCACCACCTTCCTGATCCGCGGTGTGGGGTTCGACGCCGGTGAAGTCGGGCTGGTCAACAAAACCCTCGGCCTGTTCGCCACCATCGTCGGCGCCCTGTTCGGCGGTGTGCTGATGCAGCGTCTCAGCCTGTTCCGCGCGCTGATGCTGTTCGGCGTCCTGCAGGCGGTCTCCAACCTCGGGTATTGGATCCTGGCGGTGACCGACAAGAGTCTGCTCACCATGGGCAGCGCCATTTTCCTTGAAAACCTGTGTGGCGGCATGGGCACCGCGGCCTTCGTGGCGCTGCTGATGACGCTGTGCAACCGTTCGTTCTCCGCCACCCAGTTCGCGCTGCTGTCGGCGCTGTCCGCCGTGGGGCGCGTCTATGTCGGCCCGATCGCCGGCTGGTTCGTCGAAGCCCACGGCTGGCCGTTGTTCTACCTGTTCTCTATCGCCGCCGCCCTGCCCGGCTTGCTGCTGCTCGGCATCTGCCGTCAGACGCTGGAGCACACCCAGCAGCATGGCGACTTCATGCCGCGCACCGAGTTTTCAGAATCTTACCGTTGGGCACTGCGCCTGCTGACGCTAGGCTGTTCGCTGTTGGGCCTGTGGTTGCTGTTGCTGATCGCCAATGCGCTGGACTGGACGCAGGCACCGCTGCTGGCCGATCGGCTGCTGCAGGTCGGCGCCGCGCTGAGCCTGCTCGGCGTCGCGATGGGCAGCACGCTGGATTACCTCGCCCTTCGCCGCACCCGTTTGGCATAATCTGACCGGCCGGCGATTTCGCCGGCCGAAAAAAAAGCGATCCGGGGGTATATTTATTTCGGTAAAAAAAGATAATCGGCGCGAAAATTATTTTTTTATCCGACTGCCGCGCTCGGAAATAAAATTAAATTCACCTTTAAGACACAATTATTTTACATTAAATAAACCTTTTCTTCGTATTTCCCTGCCGCGCATTTCTTCGCCAAATTCATCATACCTTTAGTTTTCCTTAACATACGGGCTGCTCGTCACGATTCAGCGTGCCAACGCGTTGTTGTCATTAGTAAATTGTCACGCAGGGTTACATCTGTGACCCCCTTAACAGAAAGTGTCAACAAGCCGCTGACACTCCCTTAAGCATGTTTACAGTACTGCAACCTTCCCGTAAAATGCCCGCACACATGAAACGACAATTGAGCCTTTGTTATTGAGGTCGTTAGATGAGACTTAAGAAATACAATAAAAGTATTGGGATGCTGTCATTAATCGCAGCCACTGTATTGCTCAGTGGTTGCGATATGGTTTTGATGAATCCCAAAGGAGCAATTGGTGTTGAGCAACGGACACTGATTATCACTGCAATCGCGTTGATGTTGATCGTGGTGGTGCCAGTTATCTTCATGGCGTTCGCCTTTGCCTGGAAGTATCGCGCTTCCAACAAAGACGCCAAGTACAGTCCGAACTGGGCCCACTCCAACAAGATCGAAGCGGTCGTCTGGACCATTCCTATCATTATCATCGCCATCCTTGGCACCATTACCTGGAAGACCACCCACGAACTCGACCCGTTCAAGCCGATTGTCACAGACAAGAAGCCGATGACGATCGAAGTGGTGTCGCTCGACTGGAAATGGCTGTTCATCTACCCGGAACAAGGCATTGCGACCGTTAATGAGCTGGCTTTCCCGAAAGATGTTCCAGTCGAATTCAAGATCACCTCTAACTCGGTAATGAACTCGTTCTTTATCCCGCAGTTGGGTGGACAGATTTATGCGATGGCCGGCATGCAGACCAAACTGCACCTGATCGGCAACGAAGCCGGTGCCTACAAAGGCATCTCCAGCAGCTACAGCGGCGCAGGCTTCTCCGGTATGAAATTCACCGCGATCGTTACCCCGACCGAAGGCGACTTCGATCAATGGGTGGCCAAGGTGAAGGCATCGTCTAAAAACCTGAACACCACCGACGACTTTAACAAACTGGCAGAGCCGAGTGAAAACAACCCGGTTGAGTACTTTGCCGCTGTCAAACCGAATTTGTTCAAAGAAACAATTGCCAAATTCATGGGCGACATGGATATGCACAAGGGCGCTGGCGCGCACGAAGGCATGGACATGAGCCAAGGTATGGACATGGGTGAACATGCTGCTCACGCCGGAGCCGAGGAATAACTGATGTTGGGAAAATTAACACTTGATGCGGTTCCGTACCACGAACCGATCATCATGGTCACCGTAGCCGCAATTATTGTCGGGGGCCTGGCAGTGCTGGCGCTGCTGACATATTTCGGCAAATGGAAGTGGTTGTGGAGCGAATGGCTGACTTCGGTCGACCATAAAAAAATTGGTATCATGTACATCATCGTGGCGATGGTCATGCTGCTGCGCGGTTTCGCCGACGCCATCATGATGCGTAGCCAGCAGGCGTTGGCGTCCGCCGGCGAAGCCGGGTTCCTGCCGCCGCACCACTACGACCAGATCTTCACCGCGCACGGCGTTATCATGATCTTCTTCATGGCGATGCCTTTCGTGGTCGGCCTGATGAACGTCGTGGTGCCGCTGCAAATCGGTGCGCGCGACGTCGCCTTCCCGTTCCTGAACTCCCTGAGCTTCTGGTTCTTCGTGGTGGGCGTTGTGCTGATCAACATCTCCCTGGGGGTCGGTGAGTTCGCTCAGACCGGTTGGCTGGCGTATCCGCCGCTGTCGGGTAAAGAGTACAGTCCTGGCGTCGGGGTCGATTACTGGATCTGGAGTCTGCAGATTTCCGGTCTGGGTACCCTGCTGACCGGCGTGAACTTCTTCGCCACCATTCTGAAGATGCGTGCCCCTGGCATGCCTATGATGAAGATGCCGGTGTTCACCTGGGCGGCCCTGTGTACCAACGTCCTGATCATCGTTTCTTTCCCAATTCTGACCGTCACCATCGCGCTGCTGACCCTGGATCGCTATCTGGGCACCCATTTCTTCACCAATGATATGGGCGGCAACATGATGATGTACATCAACCTGATTTGGGCCTGGGGTCACCCAGAGGTGTATATCCTGGTTCTGCCGGTGTTCGGCGTGTTCTCCGAAGTCACCGCGACCTTCTCCAGAAAACGCCTGTTTGGCTATACCTCACTGGTATGGGCAACCATCGCGATTACCGTTCTGTCGTTCATCGTCTGGCTGCACCACTTCTTCACCATGGGGTCCGGCGCGAACGTTAACGCCTTCTTCGGTATCGCCACCATGATCATTTCCATCCCGACCGGGGTGAAAATCTTCAACTGGCTGTTCACCATGTATCAGGGCCGTATCAAGCTCAACTCCGCGATGCTGTGGACCGTTGGCTTCATCATCACCTTCTCCGTGGGTGGTATGACCGGCGTTCTGCTGGCGGTGCCGGGCGCGAACTTCGTGCTGCACAACAGCCTGTTCCTGATCGCTCACTTCCACAACGTCATCATCGGCGGCGTGGTGTTCGGTTGCTTCGCGGGCCTGACCTACTGGTTCCCGAAATCCTTCGGCTTCACGCTGAACGAAAAATGGGGCATCCGCGCGTTCTGGTTCTGGATCATCGGCTTCTTCACCGCCTTCATGCCGCTGTACGCATTGGGCTTTATGGGCATGACCCGTCGTATCAGCCAGAACATCAACCCTGAGTTCCACCCTCTGCTGCTGGTTGCAGCCGGCGGTGCGGCGCTGATCGCCTGCGGCATCCTGTGCCAGCTGATTCAGATCTTCGTCAGTATCCGTGACCGCGAACAGAACCGCGATCTGACCGGTGACCCATGGGGCGCTCGTACTCTGGAGTGGTCAACCTCGTCTCCACCACCGTTCTATAACTTTGCCGTAGTGCCGCAGATTCATGACCGTGATGAATTCTGGGACATGAAAGAAAAAGGCGAAGCGTATAAGAAACCGGCTAAATACGAACCGATTCATATGCCTAAGAACACCGGCGCCGGCGTTATCATCGCCTTCTTCAGCCTGGTCTTCGGTTTCGCAATGATTTGGGAAATCTGGTGGATGGCTCTGGCCGGCTTCATCGGTATGATCGTTGTCTGGATCGGCAAGAGCTTCGATCACGATGTTGACTACTATGTGCAGGTTGATGAAATCGAGCGCATTGAGAACCAACACTACGAACAAATCCGTAAAGCAGGCGTGAACCATGTCAACTGAAACTCTGACCAATCATAACGCAGCCCATGCAGAGCATGGGCACCACGACGCGGGAGAGACCAAAGTCTTCGGATTCTGGATCTACCTGATGAGCGACTGTATTTTGTTTGCGAGCTTGTTCGCGACTTATGCAGTCCTGGTGAACGGGACCGCTGGCGGTCCCTCAGGTAAAGACATCTTCGACCTGAAGTTTGTCCTGGTCGAAACTTTCCTGCTGTTGTTCAGCTCCATCACCTACGGCATGGCGATGATCGCCATGAACAAGGGTAAAGTTGGCGGTGTAAACACCTGGCTGTTCCTGACCTTCCTGTTTGGTCTGGGCTTCGTGGCGATGGAAATCTATGAATTCCATCATCTGATCGCCGAAGGCTTCGGTCCGGATCGCAGCGCGTTCCTGTCCAGCTTCTTCGCGCTGGTCGGCACCCACGGTCTGCACGTAACTTCCGGCCTGATTTGGATCATCGTGCTGATGATTCAGGTGAGCAAGTTCGGCCTGACCGCGACCAACAAAACCCGCCTGATGTGCCTGAGCCTGTTCTGGCACTTCCTGGACGTGGTCTGGATCTGCGTATTTACCGTTGTCTACCTGCTGGGGGTTATGTAATGAGCCATTCATCCCATGAAACCTCTCACGGCGGCGCAAGCCACGGCAGCGTGAAGTCATACCTGATCGGCTTTATTCTGTCGATCATCCTGACGGTAATTCCATTTGCGATGGTAATGAACGGCACTGCCTCTCATTCCACCATCCTGGCGGTTGTTGTCGGCATGGCGGTTATCCAGGTGATTGTTCACCTGGTTTACTTCCTGCACATGAACACCTCATCGGAAGAGCGCTGGAACCTGGTGGCATTGCTGTTCACCGCTATGATCATCGGTATCGTTGTTGTAGGTTCACTCTGGATTATGTACAACCTCAACATCAATATGATGGTCGATTAAGAGCTGAGCTGCACGTGATGATTAAGCAATACCTGCAAGTCACTAAACCAGGAATTATTTTCGGCAATTTAATTTCTGTCGTTGGGGGATTCCTGCTCGCTTCCAAAGGGAGCATCGACTATCCCCTGTTTCTCGCCACCCTGGTGGGTGTCTCGTTGGTGGTCGCGTCGGGCTGTGTGTTTAACAACTACATCGACCGCGACATCGACAAGAAAATGGAGAGAACGAAGAATCGGGTGCTGGTAAAAGGCCTGATCGCGCCGAGTGTCACCCTGGTTTATGCGACCGTTCTGGGTATTGTGGGCTTCGCGTTGCTGTATATCGCGGCCAACCCGCTGGCCATGTGGCTGGCGGTGATGGGCTTCGTGGTTTATGTCGGCGTTTACAGCCTGTACATGAAACGCCACTCGGTCTACGGCACGCTGATCGGCAGCCTGTCGGGCGCCGCGCCGCCGGTTATCGGCTACTGCGCGGTAACCAACGAGTTCGACGCCGGGGCATTGATCCTGCTGGCTATCTTTAGCCTGTGGCAGATGCCGCATTCTTATGCGATCGCTATCTTCCGCTTTAAAGATTACCAGGCGGCCAACATTCCGGTGCTGCCGGTGGTGAAAGGCATTTCCGTCGCCAAGAACCACATCACGGTCTACATCCTGGCATTTATGATCGCCACGCTGATGCTGACCCTGGTGGGCTACGCCGGCTACAAATACCTGATCGTCGCTGCGGCGGTGAGCGTCTGGTGGCTGGGCATGGCGCTGCGCGGTTACAAAACCGAAAACGACAGCGTCTGGGCGCGTAAACTGTTCGTGTTCTCCATCGTCGCCATCACCTCGCTGAGCGTGATGATGTCGATCGACTTCAGCGCCACGGCGGCGCCTGAAGCGCTGGTGACCTACGTTTGGTAAGCCAAATCATCTGTGAATGGGCCGCTTTTGCGGCCCATTTTATTTGTCACGCCGAAAAGCGGCCGAACTGTAATATCTGTTAAACAACATTCGATTTACCCCCCCTGCCCTGCACACTAAAATGACGCAGCTTTACAGAAATCATGCCATCAGGCGCTGTCTCAACGTCTGATGGCATGGTTTTTACCGAGGTTTGATGTGAACGATAATTCAATGACCCCGCAGGAGCGCCGCGCCACCTGGGGATTAGGCACCGTATTCTCCCTGCGCATGCTCGGCATGTTTATGGTACTGCCGGTGCTGACCACCTACGGCATGGCGCTCAACGGCGCCAGCGAAGCGCTGATCGGCATCGCCATCGGCATCTACGGCCTGGCGCAGGCGGTGTTTCAAATCCCGTTCGGCCTGGTGTCCGATCGCATCGGCCGCAAGCCGCTGATCGTCGGCGGCCTGCTGATCTTTGCCCTCGGCAGCGTGCTCGCCGCCGCTACCGACTCGATCTGGGGCGTGATCCTCGGCCGCGCGCTACAAGGCTCCGGCGCCATCGCCGCCGCAGTAATGGCGCTGCTCTCCGATCTGACCCGCGAGCAGAACCGCACCAAGGCGATGGCGTTTATCGGCGTCAGCTTCGGTATCACCTTCGCCATCGCCATGGTATTGGGCCCTATCATCACCCACGCCTTAGGCCTGCATGCGCTGTTCTGGATGATCGCCGTACTGGCGCTGGCCGGCATTGTCATCACCCTGGCGGTGGTGCCTTCCGCCGACACTCACCTGCTGAACCGCGAGTCCAGCATCGTGCGCGGCAGCTTCCGCAAGGTGCTGAGCAACTCGCGCCTGCTGAAGCTCAACTTCGGCATCATGTGCCTGCATATCCTGCTGATGTCGAGCTTCGTGGCGCTGCCGCTGGCGATGGAAAAAGCCGGGCTGGCGGCCAGCGAGCACTGGATCGTCTACCTGGTCACCATGCTGGTGTCGTTCGCCGCCGTGGTGCCTTTCATCATCTATGCCGAAAAATATCGCCGCATGAAACAGGTGTTTATGGGCTGCGTGGCGGTGCTGTTCTGCGCCGAAGTGTTGCTGTGGCTCTCCGGCGCGCGCCTGTGGGGCATCATCGCCGGCGTGCAGCTGTTCTTCATAGCCTTCAACGTGATGGAAGCCATTCTGCCTTCGCTGATCAGCAAAGAATCGCCGGCCGGCTACAAGGGCACCGCGATGGGGGTCTACTCCACCAGCCAGTTTATCGGCGTGGCGATCGGCGGCAGCCTCGGCGGCTGGCTATACGGATTGCAGGGCGCAGGGCTGGTGTTTATGGCCGGCGCCGTGTTGGCCGCGGTCTGGTTCCTGGTCAGCAGCACCATGAAAGAGCCGCCGTATGTCAGCAGCCTGCGCATTACGCTGTCGGAACTGGCGGTAAAGGATTCGGCGCTGGAAAGCCGCCTGAAGGCGCAGCCCGGCGTGGCCGAAGCGATCGTGGTGCCGGAAGAGCGCAGCGCCTACGTCAAGGTGGATACCAAGCAGACCAATCGCGGTCAGCTGGAAGCGCTGGTCAATTCGCTATAAAGCATCAGGGCCGGCAATGCCGGCCCTGTAGAGATTAATCGCGGAAGTTCTTGAACTGGAACGGCTGCCCCAGATCGCCGCCGCGCACCAGCGCCATCACGCTCTGCAAATCGTCGCGTGACTTGCCGGTCACCCGCACTTCTTCGCCCTGGATCTGCGCCTGCACCTTCAGCTTGCTGTCTTTGATCAGCTTGACGATTTTCTTCGCCACAGAGGTTTCAATCCCCTGCTTCAGCTTGGCTTCCACGCTGTAGGTTTTACCGCTGTGGGTAAACTCTTCCGGGATCTCCAGCGCGGCGCCGTCGATGCTGCGCTTGCTCAGCTTTTCGCGCAGAATGTCGAGCAGCTGCTGCACCTGGAAATCAGACTCGGTGGCAACCTTGATGCTTTGGTTTTTCTCGTTTAGCTCAAAGCTGGCCGGCACGTTGCGAAAATCCCAGCGGGTGCCGAGATCGCGGGTGGCGTTCTCAACGGCGTTACGCACTTCCTGCATATCAATTTCGGAAACGATGTCGAAAGATGGCATACTTCTTCCTCCTGAATGAGTGCCTAATAGCTTAGGCGATTTTGATGCCGAGCATGATAACCGCTTTGCCGCCTCAGACAAAATCTGCTGAACGCACGCAGGGATAGCGCTTCGGGCTGCCATAAAGCCTATAGTTAATTCACGGTAATTGAGCGGTATTCCCGTGTTTCCAAGGAGACTGAATGAAAATAACCATTCTTGGTTGCGGCGCGCTCGGACAACTGTGGCTCTCCCGGCTGTATCAACAGGGCCACGATGTGCAGGGATGGCTAAGAGTGCCTCAGCCTTTTTGCGCCGTGAACGTGATAGAGCCGGAAGGCGTCTCGTTCAATCGCAACTTGCCCACCAACGATCCGGAGCACCTTGCGCAGAGCGAGCTGCTGCTGGTGACGCTGAAAGCCTGGCAGGTGTCCAGCGCGGTCAGCGCGCTGCTGCCGAAGCTGAACCCCCAGTGCGCCATTTTGCTGCTGCACAACGGCATGGGCACCCAGGAGGAGCTGCCGCCGAACGGCCAGCCGATCCTGCAGGGCACCACCACCCACGCCGCGCGCCACGAAGGCAGCACCATTATTCACGTCGCCACCGGCATCACCCACATTGGCCCCACCTCGCCGGCCGCCCAACACCTCAGCCACCTGGCGGAAGTGCTGCATCAGGCGCTGCCCGACGTCGCCTGGCACAACAACATCGCCTCGGCCAACTGGCGCAAGCTGGCGGTCAACTGCGTGATCAACCCGCTGACGGCGCTGTACGGCTGCCGCAACGGCGATCTGCAGCGCTACCCGGAGCAGATCGAAACGCTGTGCCGTGAAGTCGCCAGCGTGATGGCGATGGAGGGCTACCACACCTCCTGCGAAGGTCTGATGCAATACGTGATGGACGTGATCCACAGCACCGCCGACAACGTTTCGTCGATGCTGCAGGATATCCGCAGCCAGCGGCACACCGAGATCGACTACATCACCGGTTACCTGCTGCGCCGCGCGCGCAGCCACGGCCTCACTCTGCCGGAGAATGCGCGGCTGTTTGAACTGATTAAACGAAAGGAAAATGAATATGAGCGTATCGGCGCTGGTCTGCCTGGCACCTGGTAGCGAAGAAATCGAAGCCGTCACCACCCTCGATCTGCTGGTGCGGGCGGGCGTAAAAGTCACTACCGCCAGCGTTGCCGGCGACGGCGAGCTGACTATCGTCTGTTCGCGCGGCGTCAAGCTGCTGGCCGACGCGCCGCTGGTGGCGATCGTCGATGAGCCGTTCGACGCCATCGTGCTGCCCGGCGGCCTGAAAGGCGCAGAATGCTTCCGCGACAGCCCGCTGCTGGTGGAAAAGGTGCGGCAGATGCATCTGCAGGGCAACATCGTCGCCGCCATCTGCGCGGCGCCGGCGCTGGTGCTGCAGCATCACGATCTGTTCCCGATCGGCAACATGACCGGCTTCCCGGGCCTGAAAGACCAGATACCGGCGGATAAATGGATGGAGCGCCGCGTGGTGTACGACGCGCGCGTCAACCTGCTCACCAGCCAGGGGCCGGGCACCGCGATGGAGTTCGCGCTGAAGCTGATAGACCTGCTGCTCGGCAAGGCCAAGGCGGCGGAGATCGCCGCGCAGCTGGTGCTGATCCCCGGGATGTACGATTATCGCGACAGTGAAGAAAACTGAATCAGCGATCGTAAACACGGGGCGCAGCTCCACGCCCCGTATCGCGTCAAAAACTGAGCTGGCTGGAGAAGCCCAAAACCAGACGCTCACTCGGCAGCGCGCCGGGTTTGATCACCGGCGTGCCGGCGAAAATGTCCGCAGCAAAACGCCCCTGATTCACCTGCAGGCCAATGACGCTCCCCGCCAACTGGCCGCCTTCCCCCTGTTGTTTGGCCAACTGCCCGTAGTCGAATCCAATATAGGGTTGTAGCATGTCACGTTCCAACGTCAGCGTATTGCGCAGATACCCTCCGCTGCTGCCGATCAATTTGCTGTCGCCGCTAAACCCACGCACCGTAGAACGGTCGCCGATAAACGACTTATCCTGGATCGGCTGTGCGGCGCTCGCCCATTGCCCCGATAACTCCCCGAGATAACGCAGACGATGACCAAATGCATTGAAGGGTTTCAGCATACTGCCGCCCGCTCGCAGCTGCTGTTCGGCATGTGAGCTCCCCTTCCCGACCCCGGCAAGGGCGTCGGCGGTCAGCGCGATTTGCGCACGGGCACCATAATAAAGATGGCTGACGCCCAGCTTCAGGCTGGTTAGCCGTGCGCTCTGCAAGGCAATCTCCGTGTCATTGAGGTAATAGCGGTAATGACGTTGCAGCAGTTGCGCATTCAACGACGTTTTCTCATTCATCCCGCGCGCCAACGTATAGTCAGCCTGCAGCCCCCAATACTGCGAACGGCCGTTATAGCGATAATCGGTGAAGTTGCCGGCGAAAGTCTGGTGATAGCGGCTGTCTCCGCCCAACGCGCTGAAGCGCCAGTATCCCCAAGGCAAGCTATAGTACAGGGCGCGGCTTTCATTGCCTTTGCCCGGCGGCGCCAGAATGCTGCGCGCCATCGACAGGTATAAAACGTCGCCCAAGGCGGTCAGATTATCGAGATACAGCGCGCCGCCGGTCTGATAACGCCCCGTAGAACGAACGCCGGCGTCATCCGCCCAGGCGGTAAAACGCCAATATTTATCCTGTTGGCGCAGGATCTCGATATCGCTTTCGCCAGCTCGTTCGCCCGGAGCAATGCGGATATCGCTGATGACGCCCGGTATCCCCCCCATGTTCTCCAGCCCTTGCTCGATACTACGCAAATTCAGCACATCGCCGGCCGCAATGGGAAAAAGCGCATCGGGGCGGAAATAGGCGCTGCTGCCCGCCTGCATTTTCAGCTGACCGATGCGGCCATAATGCACACGAACCTTCAGTATCCCTGCCGGTACCTCTTGAACGTCGAGCTGCACCCGCGAAGTGATATAGCCTTGCGCTATCAGCGCGTTTTGCAGCTTTTTGCGCAACCTCGCCAACCCTTTATCCCCCATACAGCGGCCACGGGCCGTATGCGCCAACTGTTTGAAAGCCGTGAGGCGTAGCGGCGCCGTCGCCGTTTCGACGTTATCGATCATCCAACACGGAGATTCGCTGATAAATATGTCCGCTTGCGCGTTTTGCTCCGGCTGCGGCGACAAAACAGGAGGGGTGGACGGTAACAGCTTGCGTTGCGTATCGCCGATGAGGCTTTCCTGGCTAACGCGTTGTTTGGCCGGCGCCGGCGTGGCTTCAGCGCGGCTGCAACAGCTGAACAGCACGCCCAGACAAAGAATAAGACATTCCCTTTTCATGCTCTCTCATCCATTCCCCCACCCTTGGGTGGGGGAAACGTTTGTCACATCCAATAAGACCAACCGTAAGGCCAGCCAAAACCGCCGTATCCCCAACCCCAGCTATTCACGGGCTTGTTGATGTCGCGGCCGTTGTTGGTGACCGCGCCGGACGTGGAGCGCATCGTGCCTGAGTTGTTGAAAGAGACGCCGCGATGGCTGATATCGCCATAGGCTTCAATCCTGCCGTAGTTGCTGAAACTGGTGTCCGACAAGCTGATGGAAGAAGCGCGAGAAACGATGCTCCCGCGGTTGGTGATGGACGTTCCCTGGATCGCCGCGCCGTTTTGGGCTTCGATCACGCCATTGCCGGCGTTGAACAAGCTGGTGGCGTTGAGTTGCAAAGCCTGCGCGGATTGAATGCCGCCGGTATTGTCGACGCGGGTCGCCCGCAGTGTCAGCGCGCCGTTTTGCGTTTTGACGCTGCCGCGATTGTTCAGTTGGGTCGCATTCAGCCGTATTACCCCGCCCTCGATGCGGCCGATATTGTCCAACTGCGTTGCCGTCAGGGAGGCCGAACGCGCACTCACGTTCTTTTCATTTTGCAGCCGGGTAGCGCTGATGTTCAATTGCCCCTGTGAAGCGATATTTCCTTGATTGACCAGCGAGTCGGTACTGATGTCGGCGCCGCCGTTTTTCGCCTGAATCTGACCGCGGTTGGCGATACCGACGGAAGCGCGAGATACGTTTTGAGCGCCGTTGCCGATTTGCACGCGTTCATCACTTCCCGCGTCGGTTTGGATACTGACGATGCTGACATTGTTCAACGCGGCGCCGGCGTTGGAGCCCGCCCCATTGGCATTGCCGCTATTGACGCCTACGCCGTTTTCATTGGCGACCAGCCTAATCTTGTTGGCATACATTCCCCCCAACTCGGCGACGTCGATCAATACTTCAGGCTTATCTTTAGACGCATCAACGCTATTGAAGCGGGATAGATCTGCCGAAACCGTTTTTTTCCCCGCCGAGACTAACAGGGCGTCCGCATGAACCGCCGCGCTGATTTCCGCCGTGCGCGCAATAACAGCCGTATAATCGACATCGCCCTTCGTCAAGCCCTCCCCCTCGACTCGAATATTGCCTTGATTAACGTGGAAGCCGTTAAAAGCGCCGTCCTTGAACTGCAAATCGGCGGTAGTTAATACGCCGTTGCGGGCATTAATAAAACCGCAACCGTTGCAGGTAATGCCGGATTTATTGGCAATGACAACATCGGCACGTTGCCCGGCGACTTCTACCACCCCCTTCAAAATACTTTTATTTGCCGAATTCACTTCATTCAGAATTACCTTAGCTGCACGGCCCTCTAACTGAGCGTTCCCCGCAACGGTTCCGGCCAATGACGTATTCGCGCCCGCAAGGCTGTTATTTAAAATAGCGCCCTGAGCGCCAACGTCGAACTGCGTGTAAACGTTATGCGAGACACCGTCCGCACCCGCACGATTGATATTCACCACCGGCACCTGATTGATATGGTCAACCGATGCGCCCCCCGCCTGAGGTGCTATTTGCGCCAACAGCGGCGCGCTGGGCAACAGCAACGCCGCTGCCGACAACAGCAATGTCGTCTTATTCATTTTCATTAATCGCTCTCCTTAAATAACGTTGTCCATCCCTGCCAACCATTAACTGACGTTCAGACTAATGGCGAAAAAAATTAATGGCCATAGGGATATCCTCCTTTGCAATGTGCATTACCCTGATAACCATAAAATACGAATGGCTTATGCTCAGCAAAAATATAATTTGCACAGTAAGAAAAAACATGTGCAATCAAATGCCAAAACACAATTTCAATAGGGAGTCAGCAGATAAACGCCGACAGGGCTGCCAGCGTTCGATAACAATAATATCCATACCATCAAATAAAAAAATCAATAGATTTTTAATATATTGACTGAAGTGATTTTAATAAAAGGAAAAACAAGTTAAGTGTATTATTTAAAAAAAGGCGTAATAAGCAGGGTTATTTGGCGGGAAAATGCGCTTTGAAAGAAAACGGCCGGCGTCTGGCGGCGCCGGCGGATAAATTACGGACGATAAACCTTCACGTTTCTGAAGCCTTGCTCCAACAGGTACAGCGCCTGCAGGCGGCTCATCACGCCGCGCTCGCAGTACAGCAGGTAGGTTTTGCTCTGATCCAGATCGCCGAACTGGGTGCTCAGCTTATAGAACGGTAGCGCTTTCACTTCAACCTGTTCCAACTGCAGCGGCTTCTCTTCCTGCTCGTCGTTGGAGCGGATATCCAGGATCACCTCGTCGGCGCCGAAGGCCGCGACGGTTTCCACCTCGGTCACCTGCTCCTGCGCCTGCTCGGCGATGGAGCGGATATCGACGTTCTTCGCTTCGCTCACCACCCGGTCGAGAATGCTGAAATCGAAGTGGCTCTCTTCCTCTTCGATCTTGGCCTTGACAGCTTTCACCGTCGGGCTCTTCGAAATCACGCCGCAGTATTCCGGCATGGTTTTGGCGAAGTCTTCGGTGCCGATTTCGCGCGCCAGCTTGATGATGTGCTCTTTATCGTGCGAGATCAGCGGACGCAGGATCAGGGTATCGGACGCGTTGTCGATCAAGCGCAGGTTGGTCAGCGTCTGGCTGGAGACCTGCCCCAAGGCTTCGCCGGTCACCAGCGCCTGCACGCCGTAGCGTTCGGCCACTTGCGAAGCGGCGCGCACCATCATGCGCTTGAGCACCACGCCCATCTGGCCGTCGTCAATCTTCTCCAGGATCTCACCCACCACCGGCTCGAAATCGATGGCGACGAAGCGCACCTTGTGCGAGCTGGCGAAGCGATTCCACAGGTAGTGCGCCACCTGCTTCACGCCGATCTCGTGCGCGGCGCCGCCCAGGTTGAAGAAGCAGAAGTGCACGCGACAGCCGCGACGCATCAGCATGTAGCTGGACACGCCCGAGTCGAAACCGCCGGAAATCAGCGACATTACGTCTTCCTGGGTGCCGACCGGGTAACCGCCGATGCCTTCGAGGCGGCGTTTGACCAGCATCAGCTTGTCGTCTTCGATCTCCAGGTTTACCGTAACCTGCGGGCGGCTCAGGTTAACGCGCGCGCTCTCGATATGCTGGTTCAGACCGCCGCCGACATAGCGCTCCACGTCCTGCGAGTTGAACGCCTGCTTGCCGCGGCGCTTGACGCGCACGCAGAAGGTTTTGCCTTCCAGCTGGGCGCGGTAGGCTTCCAGGGTCTGCTCGAAGATGTGGTGGATATCGGTATAAGCGCGATCTTCCACTTCCAGAATATGGTGGATGCCGGGAATGCGCGTCAGGGCGTCGGCGATGACCGGCCGCTGGTTTTCATCTTTGGCGCGAACTTCGATATGATCCCAGTGACGGACGACCGCCAGCGTTTCATCATACTGCTTCAGGACGTTGCGAATATTGGTCGAGAGAATCTTGATAAAGCGCAAGCGCACAGATTGGCTCTTGATGGTGATTTCCGGGAACAATTTAATGATAAACTTCATGGCGGTCTTTGTTGTCAGATAAGAATTACGGCGCGGAGTATATCACCATATCGCCGCGCTCTGCGCACAAAACCATACATGAGCGCCATGATTTGCTAATCAAGATCCGCTAGGATAGGCTCTGGCGCCACGGTTCACATGATGACGTAAAAAGAAAATTATGCCGAAAAAACCAGCACAATCAGCCAGTACAGAGCAAACAGCCAGCTTTGAAAGCGCCCTCGGCGAGCTGGAAAGCATCGTGACGCGTCTGGAATCAGGCGAACTGCCGCTGGAAGACGCGCTGAACGAATTCGAACGCGGCGTGCAGCTGGCGCGTCAGGGCCAGCAGAAACTGCAACAGGCGGAACAGCGTGTGCAGATACTTCTTAACGACAGCGCCGACGACGCGGCGCTGGCGCCTTTCACACCGGATACCGAGTAACCGACATGTCTGAGATCGCCCCAGCGGCCGCTTTTGCCGATCAACTGCAGATTTTCCGCCAGCGCGCCGATCGCGCGCTGCTGGACTTCATCGCCCCACTGCCGTTCAACGACGGCAACATGGTGGCGGCGATGCGTCATGGCGCCTTGCTGGGCGGCAAGCGCCTGCGCCCGTTCCTGGTCTACACCACCGGCCAGATGTTCGGCGTGTCGTTGGCCAACCTGGACGCGCCGGCGGCGGCGGTGGAATGCATTCACGCCTACTCGCTGATCCACGACGATCTGCCGGCGATGGACGACGACGATCTGCGACGCGGCCAGCCGACCTGCCACATTAAATTCGGCGAAGCCAACGCGATCCTGGCCGGCGATGCGCTGCAAACGCTGGCGTTTTCGATCCTGGCCGATGCCGAAATGCCCGACGTGGCCCTGCGCGATCGGCTGGCGATGGTCTCCGAACTGGCGACCGCCAGCGGCGTAGCCGGCATGTGCGGCGGCCAATCGCTGGATCTGGAAGCCGAAGGCAAGCGCGTCGACCTGCAGGCGCTGGAGCAGATCCACCGCCACAAAACCGGCGCGCTGATCCGCGCGGCGGTGCGTCTGGGCGCGCTGAGCGCCGGCGAAGCCGGGCGAGCGGCGCTGCCGCAGCTGGATCGTTACGCCGCCGCGGTTGGCCTGGCGTTCCAGGTGCAGGATGACATTTTGGACGTTGTCGGCGAGACTGAAAAGATCGGCAAGCGCCAGGGAGCGGACCAACAACACGGAAAGAGTACCTACCCGGCGTTGCTCGGGCTTGACAGCGCGAAAGCAAAAGCGTGGGATCTCTATCAGGAAGCATTAGCTGCATTAGACACTTTGGCAGCGCAATCTTATAACACAGCGCCATTGCGAGCGTTAGCCAGCTTCATTATTGAACGCGACAATTAACGTGTGACGTTAACTCCTCTGATATGAGTATCGAATGAGTCTTGATATAGCCAAATACCCAACCCTGGCGCTAGCGGAAAACCCCGAGGAACTCCGCTCACTGCCCAAAGAGAGCTTGCCGAAGCTGTGCGATGAGCTGCGGCAATACCTGCTGAACAGCGTCAGTCGCTCCAGCGGCCACTTTGCCTCCGGGCTGGGTACCGTCGAACTGACGGTGGCGTTGCATTTCGTCTACAACACGCCGTTCGATCACCTGGTGTGGGATGTCGGCCACCAGGCCTACCCGCACAAAATTCTGACCGGCCGCCGCGACCGTATCGCCACCATTCGGCAAAAGAACGGCCTGCACCCCTTCCCGTGGCGCGCCGAAAGCGAATACGACGTGCTGTCGGTCGGCCACTCGTCGACCTCGATCAGCGCCGGCCTCGGCATGGCGGTGGCGGCGGAACGTGAAGGCAAAGGCCGCCGCACGGTGTGCGTGATCGGCGACGGCGCCATCACCGCCGGCATGGCGTTCGAAGCGATGAACCACGCCGGCGACATCAACCCGGACATGCTGGTGGTGCTGAACGACAACGAGATGTCGATCTCGGAAAACGTCGGCGCGCTGAACAACCACCTGGCGCAGCTGCTGTCCGGCAAGCTTTACTCCACCCTGCGCGAAGGCGGCAAGAAAGTGCTGGCCGGCGTGCCGCCGATCAAGGAGCTGGTGAAACGCACCGAAGAGCACCTGAAAGGCATGGTGGTGCCGGGCACGCTGTTCGAAGAGCTGGGCTTTAACTATATCGGCCCGGTAGACGGGCACGACGTGCAGGGGCTGGTCGCCACGTTGAAAAACATGCGCGATCTGAAAGGCCCGCAGCTGTTGCACATCATGACCAAGAAAGGCCGCGGTTACGCGCCGGCGGAGAAGGATCCGATCAGCTTCCACGCGGTGCCGAAGTTCGATCCTGCCAGCGGCACGCTGCCGAAAAGCGCCGGCGGTCTGCCGACCTATTCGAAAATCTTCGGCGACTGGCTGTGTGAAACCGCCGCCAAAGACAGCTCGCTGATGGCGATCACGCCGGCGATGCGCGAAGGCTCCGGCATGGTGCAGTTCTCTCGTGACTACCCGCAGCAATATTTCGACGTGGCGATCGCCGAGCAGCACGCGGTCACCTTCGCCGCCGGGCTGGCGATCGGCGGCTACAAGCCGGTGGTGGCGATCTATTCCACCTTCCTGCAACGCGCCTACGATCAGCTGATCCACGATGTGGCGATCCAAAACCTGCCGGTGATGTTCGCCATCGATCGCGGCGGCATCGTCGGCGCCGACGGCCAGACTCACCAGGGGGCGTTCGATCTGTCGTTCATGCGCTGCATCCCGACCATGGTGATCATGACGCCGAGCGACGAGAACGAATGCCGCCAGATGCTGTACACCGGCTATCACTACAACGACGGCCCGAGCGCCGTACGCTATCCGCGCGGCACCGGCACCGGCGCGGCGCTGGAGCCGCTCAACCAGCTGCCGATCGGCAAAGGCGTGGTGCGCCGCCAGGGGGAAAAGATCGCCATTCTCAACTTCGGCACCCTGCTGCCGGAGGCTGCGCAAGCGGCGGAGGCGCTCAACGCCACGCTGGTCGACATGCGCTTCGTCAAACCGCTGGACGAGCAGCTGGTGCTCGAACTGGCCGCCAGCCATGAAACGCTGGTCACGTTGGAAGAGAACGCCATCATGGGCGGCGCCGGCAGCGGCGTCAACGAACTGCTGATGGCCAAACGCCGTCCGGTGCCGGTGCTGAACCTCGGCCTGCCGGACAGCTTTGTCTCGCAGGGCAGCCAGGAAGAACTGCGCGCCGATCTGGGGCTGGACGCCGCCGGCATTCAGCGCCAAATCGAAGCCTGGCTGGCGCAGTAATCGCCACTCGCGCCTGAAAAAACGCCTCCGCTCTCGGGGGCGTTTTCGTTTCCGCCCTCCGGGATCCGCGCTACAGTTACTGTCTGAGCTTTCGAATGGGAGGCAAGCATGAAGTACCTGAAACTGGGCAACACCGATCTGAACGTCTCGCGCATCTGCCTGGGCTGCATGACCTACGGCGAACCGAACCGCGGCAATCACGCCTGGACGCTGCCGGAAGAGAGCAGCCGCCCGCTGCTGAAACAGGCGCTGGAAGCCGGCATCAACTTTTTCGACACCGCCAACAGCTATTCCGACGGCAGCAGCGAGGAGATCCTCGGCCGGGCGCTGCGCGACTATGCGCGCCGCGAAGACGTGGTGGTCGCCACCAAGGTGTATTTCCCGCTGAGCAACCTGGAGCGCGGTTTGTCGCGCGCCAACATCATGCAATCCATCGACGACAGCCTGCGCCGTCTCGGCACCGACTATGTCGATTTGCTGCAGATCCACCGCTGGGATTACGAAACGCCGCTGGAAGAGACACTGGAAGCGCTGCACGACGTGGTGAAAGCCGGCAAGGCGCGTTACATCGGCGCCTCCTCGATGTACGCCTGGCAGTTCGCCAAGGCGCTGTATACCGCCGATCTGCACGGCTGGACGCGCTTTGTTAGCATGCAGGATCAATACAACCTGATTCAGCGCGAAGAAGAGCGCGAAATGCATCCGCTGTGTACCGCCGAAGGCATCGCCGTGCTGCCGTGGAGCCCGCTGGCGCGCGGCCGCCTGACCCGCCCCTGGGGCGAAACCACCGCGCGGCTGGTTTCCGATCAGTTCGGCAAGAGCCTGTACGAGGAAACTGAAGGCATCGACGCCATTATCGCCGAGCGCGTCGCCAGCCTCGCCGACGAACGCGGCGTTTCACGCGCGCAGATCGCGCTGGCCTGGCTGCTGAACAAGCCGGCGGTCAGCGCGCCGATCGTCGGCGCTTCACGCAGCGAGCAGTTGGATGACGCCATCGCCGCGGTCGATTTGAGTTTGTCGCCGCAAGAGGTCGCAGAACTGGAGACGGCTTACGTGCCGCATCGGGTGACGGGATTTGAATAAGAGAAGCGGGCGCAAAACGGCGCGCCCGTCTGTCAGAACAGCCCGATCGGCCAGTGGTGCCCAATCAGGTAGATGATGCCGGCGGACAGCACGCCGGCGATGATATCGTCGACCATGATGCCCATGCCGCCATGCACGTTGCGGTCGAACCAGCGGATCGGCCACGGCTTCCACATGTCGAGAATGCGGAAGATAACGAAACCGACGGCGACCCAGCGCCAGTCATTGACCGGCAGCGCCATCAGCGTGATCCACATGCCGACGAACTCGTCCCAGACGATGCTGCCGTGATCGTGCACCTTCATGTCTTTTGCCGTGCGGTGGCAAATATAGACGCCGATGCAGATGCTGAACATCACCGTCAGCGAGTAGAGCTGCCACGGCAGCTGGATCAGCAGCAGCCAAAACGGGATCGCCGCCAGCGATCCCATGGTGCCCGGCATCACCGGCGACAAACCGCTGCCAAACCCGGTGGCCAGCAGGTGCCACGGATTGCTCATCCGCAGCCGACGCTTGGCTTCATCCATGGGTGCCCGGCTCCGCGTTGAAATGATCGAACCCAGCCCAGTCCAGCTCTACCGCCTCATCGTCGCGATAATAGCGGATGCCTTCAGACAGCGGGCCAATTTGGCCGATGCAGGTGTAGTCGGCCCCGAGGTGGCTCAACGCCACTTCCAGCGCGCCGCGGTTGATCTCCGGCACGGTGAAGCACAGCTCGTAATCTTCGCCGCCCGCCAGCGCCCAGCGCAGCGCCTGTTCGGCATCGGCGTGGCTGCTCAGCGCCTGCGACATCGGCAGCTCGTCCAGCACGATGCGTGCGCCACAGTCGCTGGCCTTAAGGATATGCTTCAGATCGGAAATCAGGCCGTCGGAGATGTCGATCGCCGAGCTGGCCAGATCGCGCAGCGCCTGCCCCTGCAACACCCGCGGCTGCGGCCGCAGATGGCGAGCGACCAAATAATCGCGCGCCGTCGTTTCCGTCACCGCCAAACGATCCTGCAGGATCGCCAACCCGGCGGCGCTGTCGCCCAGCGTGCCGGTCACATAGATCCAGTCGCCGATGCGCGCGCCGCTGCGGGTCAGCGCCCGGCCGGCCGGGATCAGCCCCTGGATGGTCAGCGTCATGCTCAGCGGCCCGCGCGTGGTATCGCCGCCGATCAGCTGCATGCCGTAATAGTTGAGCTGATCGAACAGGCTGTCGCTGAAGGCCTTCAGCCAGGATTCGTTCACTTCAGGCAGGGTCAGCGCCAGCGAAAGCCAGGCCGGATCGGCGCCCATCGCCGCCAGATCGCTCAGATTGACCGCCAACGCCTTATAGCCGAGATCGGCCGGATCGATGTCCGGCAGAAAGTGCACGCCCGCCACCAGCGTATCGGTACTGACGGCCACCAGCTGTTTTTCCGGCACTGCCAGCAGTGCGCAGTCATCTCCAATGCCCAACTGTACATCCCGGCGCACACGCTTGAACCGGTCAAAATAGCGGGCAATGAGGTCAAATTCGCCGCATGCCATATCGATATTCCACTAGAAGAAATTAAGGCCGGGAATGCCGGCCTTAATGTTTTACTTTTTCTTGCGAAGGGTTGGCGCCACTTTATCCAGCACCCCGTTCACAAACTTGTGGCTGTCTTCCGCGCCGAAGGTTTTCGCCAGTTCGATCGCTTCGTTGATCGCCACCTTGTAAGGGACATCCTCGCGCATTTTCAGTTCAAACAGCGCGACGCGCAGCACCGCGCGCTCCACCTGGCCCAGCTCTTCGAGCTGACGCGACAGGTAAGGCGCCATCAGTTCGTCCAGCATACCTGCATTCACTGCCGCGCCGGACAGCAACTCGCGAAAATAGGCGACGTCAACATCTTTGACATCCTGCTCCGTCAGGAACTGGTGTTCAACATCGGCAAGGTCGTTTTTAGACAACTGCCAAGAGTAAAGCGCTTGAACAGCGCACTCACGAGCGCGGCGACGAGCAGCAGGTTTCACGGAATTCCCCTTAACTAAATTCAGGCTTTAATAGCTTTGATAACATTAATCATTTCAAGTGCGGTCAGCGCGGCTTCAGCGCCCTTGTTGCCCGCTTTGGTGCCGGCGCGTTCGATCGCCTGCTCGATGCTTTCGGTGGTCAGCACGCCAAAAGCAACCGGGATTTCGGCATTCATCGCAACGTTGCCGATGCCGGAGCTGGCTTCGCCCGCCACATATTCGAAGTGCGCGGTGCCCCCACGGATAACGGTGCCCAGCGCGATAACCGCGTCGTATTTGCCGGTTTTGGCCAATACGCTCGCCGTCAGCGGCAGCTCGTAAGCGCCCGGGACCCAGACAACGGTGATGTTGTCGTCAGCAACCTGACCAATGCGTTTCAACGCGTCGATAGCGCCTTCCAGCAGGCTGTCGTTGATGAAATTGTTAAAACGTGCAATTGCGATCGCCACACGGGCCTTTGGAGTAGCAACAACACCTTCGATAACTTTCATGGGCTTTCCTTAAAAATGGGTTCAATACCCCGCAGGGGGGCGGATTCTATCATATTCTTTCATCGCCTGCGCGGCGCTTTTGTAAAACCGGCGCACGGGCGCGAGATTCAGTGTTTCACCCGCAGGCGCAAACGCAGATCGGGGCCGACCTGGCGCACATCGCTAAAGACGAATTCCGGCGCGTCGGCCAACCGCTCCAGGCCCGGCAGGTGGCACAGGCCACGGCCATTATCGCCCAACAGTTTCGGCGCGATGTACAAAATGAGCTCATCCACCAGGCCGGCCTGCAGCAGTGCGCCGGCCAGCGATGCGCCCGCCTCCACCCAGATTGAATTCACCTGGCGCTTGGCCAACAGCATCATCATCACCACCAGATCGACGCCGCCGCCGTGCGCCGGGCAGATAAACTGCTCGACGTCTTGCGGCCAGGCCTGTTCATCCGCCTCCAGGCGCGCCAGCCAGGTGGCGCCTGGCTGCTGCACCACGCGGTGCTGCGGAGTAATGCGATTTTGGCTGTCGAGCAGGATGCGCAGCGGCTGGCGCAGATTGTCGCGCGGATAGAGGCGCTGCGTCTCGGCGTCCAATTCATCCCAACGCACCGTCAGCGACGGATCGTCCGCCAGCACGGTGGCGCTGGTGCTGAGAATGGCGGCGCTCTGCGCGCGCAGGCGCTGCACGTCCTGACGCGCTTCGGGTGAGGTGATCCACTGGCTCTCGCCGGAGGCCATCGCCGTGCGGCCGTCCAGCGACGCGCCCAGCTTCAGCTGCACGTAAGGGAAACCGGTGCGCATGCGCTTGAGGAAGCCCAGGTTGACCGCTTCGGCCTCGGCCAGCATCAGGCCGTGCCGCACCTCGACGCCGGCCTGCTGCAGCTTGTACAGCCCGCGCCCCGCCACCTGCGGATTGGGATCTTGCATCGCCGCGACCACCCGGGTTACGCCGGCGGCCACCAGCGCATCGGCGCAGGGCGGCGTGCGGCCGTGATGGCTGCACGGCTCGAGCGTGACATAGGCGGTGGCGCCGCGCGCCTTGTCGCCCGCCATGCGCAGCGCGTGCACTTCCGCGTGCGGCTCGCCGGCGCGCAGATGATAGCCTTCACCGACAATTTCGCCGTCGCGCACGATAACGCAACCGACGTTCGGATTGGGTGCGGTGGTAAAACGCCCCAGCCGCGCCAGTTCGAAGGCGCGCGCCATATAAAGTTCGTCGTGATGCATGAAAGATCCTTTAGTCTTGCAGGCGGGCAATCTCTTCGCCGAACTCGCGCACGTCTTCGAAGCTGCGGTACACCGACGCGAAGCGAATATAGGCGACCTTATCCAGCTTTTTCAGCGCGTCCATCACCAGATTGCCCACCAGTTTGGTCGGCACTTCGCGTTCGCCGGTGGCGCGCAGTTGGGATTTGATATGATTAAGGGCGTTTTCCACGTCGTCCGAGCTGACCGGGCGCTTTTCCAGCGCTTTCAGCATGCCGCGGCGCAGTTTGTCTTCGTTGAACGGCTCGCGCACCTCATCGCTTTTAATCACTCGCGGCATCACCAGCTCAGCCACCTCGAAGGTGGTGAAGCGTTCATTGCACACCAGACACTGGCGGCGACGGCGCACTTGCGAACCGTCCCCCACCAGGCGGGAATCAATGACTTTGGTATCAACGGCGGCGCAGAAAGGGCAATGCATAACACGTCCTGATAAACGTTTTTTATAGATAAATGCAGTTTACCCCGAAGTGCAGCCACAACAAAGGGCGGCGGCCATTTGTTGCGACGCGCGGCCGGGAAGCGGCGCCGATATGACTTTCCCCTCCGGGCGGACTAAGCTGATAACAGGAGATTCAGCATAGGAAATCGCCGTCATGACAACCTGTTACCCCAAAATAGCCCTGCTCGCCGCCGCCGTGTTGCTGGCGGGCTGCGCGCATAACGCCGCCGTGCCCCAGCTGCGCCATCAGGTCGCCGCGCTGAACCAGAAAGTGAGCGTGCTGACCGATCAAACCACCGCGCTGGAGCGGCAGAATCAGCTCAATCAGCACTCCGACAATGGCGTCTATCTGCTGCCGGCGGCCCGAAGCGCCGCCCGTTTGCAGAGCGGTATCGGCGAACTGAGCGTTTCGCTGAGCCACATCAAGAATGAAGCCAACGGCACGCAGGCGCAGCTGCATGTGCGCGTCCTCTCACAGGCCACGCTGCCGCCGTTCAAAGCCGTGGTGGAATGGGGCCAGTTGGACGACGCCACCGGCCGGCCGTTGACCGCCGAGGCGCTGTCGCAACCGATCGCCAGCGCCGATTCGCTGCTGCCGAAGCCCGGCCAGGACTTCGAACTGCGCTTCAGCGGCCTGACGCCGGAACAATTGGGCTATATCCGTCTGCACAGTCTGGTTTCAACCGCCCAACCGGCGGTAGTGAAGCAGCACTGACCCCCGAGGCAAAAAAAGGAGCGCCATCGGCGCTCCTTCTCATATCGCTGAATACTGCGGTTGTTAAGGCAGAATCGAAGGCTGATCTGCGCCCTCTTTTTCCACTTTTTGCTGCAGCATGTGTTCGCGTTTCATCCCCAGCTTCAACGCCAGCGCGGACGCGACGTAGATCGAGGAGACGGTACCGATCGACACGCCGATCAGCATCGCCAGCGAGAAGCCTTGCAGCATCGCGCCACCGAAGATGTACAGCATCAGCACCACCATCAGGGTGGTCCCGGAAGTCATCAGCGTACGGCTCAGCGTTTGGGTCAACGACACGTTCATGATCTCGTAAGGCGTACCGCGGCGGATCTTGCGGAAGTTCTCACGAATACGGTCGGAAACCACGATGCTGTCGTTCAGCGAGTAACCGATAACCGACATCAGGGACGCGACGATGGTCAGGTCAATCTCGATGTGGAACAGCGACAGCACGCCCAGCGTGATGATCACGTCGTGCGCCAGCGCGATAACCGCCCCCAGCGCCAGGCGCCATTCGAAGCGGAAACCGACGTAGATCAGGATACAGATCAACGCCACCAGCAGCGCCATGCCGCCGGTTTGCGCCAGTTCGCTGCCCACGCTCGGGCCGACGAACTCGATGCGCTTCACGGTGGCATTTTTATCCACCGAGTCGTTGATCACGCCGATCACCTTGTTGCCCAGTTCCTGGCCTGCGGTGCCGGTCGCCGGTGGCATGCGCACCATCACGTCGCGGCTGCTGCCGAAGTTCTGGATAATCGGATCCTGGAACCCGGCCTTCTCCAGCGTATCGCGCATCAGGTCGAGATTAGCCGGTTTCTCCAGGTTGATTTCAATCACCGTACCGCCGGTGAAATCCAGACCCCAGTTAAACCCGCGCACCGACATGGTGGCGATCGACGCGACCAACAGCACCAACGAGATGCCGAAGGCCACGTAGTCCCAGCGCATAAAGTCGTAGACTTTACGGCCGTAGTTGAGTTGCTCAACAGTATAATCCTGTGCCACAACGCACTCCTCAGATAGACAGCTTGTTAATGCGTTTGCCGCCGTAAAGCAGGTTGACGATGGCACGGGTACCGACAATCGCGGTGAACATGGACGTCGCCACACCGATAGCGGTGGTGATCGCAAAGCCTTTGATCGAACCGGTGCCGACTGCGTACAGGATGATCGCGGTGATCAGCGTGGTGATGTTGGCGTCGACGATACTGGAGAACGCGCCTTTATAGCCCTCATGGATCGCCTGCTGAACGGACCTGCCGTTCTTCAGCTCTTCCTTGATACGTTCGTTAATCAGTACGTTGGCGTCAACCGCCACCGCCAGCGTCAACACGATCCCGGCAATGCCCGGCATGGTCAGCGTCGCCCCCGGCAACAGGGACATCACGCCGACGATCAGCACCAGGTTGGCGACCAGCGCCGTGGTGGCGATCACGCCGAACTTACGGTACCAGACCACCATGAAGACGATGGACGCCACCAGGCCCCACAGGCAGGCTTCCAGACCTTGGGTGATGTTCTGCTGACCCAGGGTTGGACCGATGGTGCGCTCTTCGACGATCTGAATCGGCGCGATCAGCGCGCCCGCACGCAGCAGCAGCGAAAGCTGACGCGCTTCGTTCGGGTTGCCGATACCGGTGATGCGGAAGCTGTTGCCCAGACGCGACTGAATGTTCGCCACGTTGATCACTTCTTCCTGTTTCACCAGCACCGCGCGGCCGTTGGCGTCTTTCTTGCCGCTGTCCTTATACTCCACGAACAGGGTCGCCATCGGCTTGCCGATGTTGTCCTTGGTGAAGTTGGACATGGACGTGCCGCCGGCGCTGTCCAGCGAGATGTTAACCTGCGGCTGGTTGTATTCGTCGGTGCTCGAGGTGGAGTCGGTGATGTGATCACCGGTCAGGATCACGCGCTTGTACAGCACGATCGGCTGGCCGTCACGGGTGTATTTCACCTCGGAGTCGCCCGGCACGCGGCCGTTGGCCGCCGCAGTGGCGTCCGCATTGGTGTTCACCAGACGGAACTCAAGGGTCGCGGTGGCACCCAGAATTTCTTTGGCGCGCGCGGTGTCCTGAATGCCCGGCAGCTCGACCACGATGCGGTCGGCGCCCTGGCGCTGCACCAGCGGTTCGGCGACGCCGAGCTGGTTGACGCGGTTACGCAGGATAGTGATGTTCTGCTGGACGGCGTATTCGCGCGCTTCGCTCAGACGGGCGTCCGTCAGGCTGGCTTTCATGGTGTTGGCGCCGTTGGCGGACAGCACCAGATCGCGCTGACGCGGGCCGATGTAGCTGATGGCCTGGTCACGCGCCGCATTGTCGCGGAAGCGAACTTCCACGCCGTTGTTGTCCAGCTTGCGGATAGACGCGTAAGGAATGCCCTTCTCGCGCAGCTCGCTGCGCAGGGTATCCATGGTCTGTTCCTGCAGCTTGCTCAACGCGGTGTCCATATCCACTTCCATTAGGAAGTGCACGCCGCCGCGCAGGTCCAGGCCGAGTTTCATCGGCTCTGCGCCCAGCATGGCCAGCCAGGTCGGCGTGGCCGGCGCCAGGTTCAGCGCCACGACGAATTTGTCACCCAGCTCGGTCACCAGCGCTTCGCGGGCGCGCAGCTGAACGTCAGGATCTTTAAAGCGAGCCAGGATGGCGCCATTTTCCAGCGCAATCGACTTGCTCGCGATGTTGTCTTTTTCTAATACGGTACGGACCTGGTCCAGCGTA
This sequence comes from Serratia sp. SM04, assembly GCF_040280225.1. Taxonomy (NCBI): domain Bacteria; kingdom Pseudomonadati; phylum Pseudomonadota; class Gammaproteobacteria; order Enterobacterales; family Yersiniaceae; genus Serratia; species Serratia sp. SM04. Next base: position 300,704 of record NZ_JBEOQT010000003.1, read on the forward strand.
GTTTCACTGGCGGCGACGCCGCGCGCGCCAGTGATTTGTACGGCCGGATCCTCACCGTAGATGTTGGGAAGCGCATAAAGCAGACCGACGAGGATCACCACGATCAACATCAGATACTTCCACAAAGGATAACGGTTTAGCACGGCAATTCCCTTCGGGAAAAAAGATTACAGGGCCTTCATGGTACCTTTCGGCAGAACGGCCGCCACGAAGTCACGCTTGATCATCACTTCCGTGGTGTCGTTCAGCGCGATGGCGATGATGCCGGTGTCGGCCACTTTGGTCACGCGACCGATCAGGCCGCCGGTGGTCAGCACTTCGTCGCCTTTACCGATGGAGTCCATCAGCTTCTTGTGATCTTTAGCGCGCTTCTGCTGTGGGCGCAGGATCATGAAGTAGAAGATCAGGCCGAACACCACCAGCATAATGATCAGAGAGTACGGGCTTCCCTGAGCCGGAGCCCCTGCGGATGCGACGGCGTCAGAAATGAAAAAGCTCATTGAAATTCCCTCATTAAGTTATCAATTATTAGATCAAGCGTTTAAAGGCGGAATCGGCTTGCCGATCCGACCATAGAAATCCGCAACAAACTGCTCTAATTTACCCTCTTCGATAGCCTGGCGTAAACCCGCCATCAGGCGTTGGTAGTGACGCAGGTTATGAATCGTGTTCAGTCGAGCACCCAATATTTCGTTGCAACGGTCGAGATGGTGCAAGTAGGCGCGGCTGTAATGGCGACAGGTGTAGCAATCACAGTCCTTATCCAGCGGAGAAGTATCATCCTTGTGCTTGGCATTACGGATTTTTACCACACCGTCAGTCACGAACAGATGGCCGTTGCGGGCGTTGCGGGTCGGCATGACGCAGTCGAACATGTCGATGCCGCGACGCACGCCTTCCACCAAATCTTCCGGCTTGCCGACGCCCATCAAATAGCGTGGCTTATCTTCCGGAATTTGCGGGCAAACGTGTTCAAGAATGCGATGCATATCCTCTTTCGGCTCGCCTACAGCCAAGCCGCCCACAGCGTACCCGTCAAAGCCGATATCCACCAGCCCTTTGACTGAAACATCACGTAAATCTTCGTAAACGCCGCCCTGAATGATGCCGAACAGCGCATTTTTATTTTCCAGCTCGTCGAATCGCTTGCGGCTGCGCTCCGCCCAGCGCAGCGACATTTCCATCGAACGCTTGGCGTAGTCCCAGTCGGCCGGGTACGGCGTACATTCATCGAAGATCATCACGATGTCGGAACCCAGGTCGTACTGGATTTCCATCGATTTTTCCGGGCTCAGGAACACCTTGTCGCCGTTGATCGGGTTGCGGAAGTACACGCCTTCCTCTTTGATCTTGCGCATCGCCCCCAGGCTGAACACCTGGAAACCGCCGGAATCGGTGAGGATCGGCCCATGCCACTGCATGAAATCGTGCAGGTCGCCGTGCAGCTTCATGATCTCCTGGCCCGGGCGCAGCCACAGGTGGAAGGTGTTGCCCAGCAGGATCTGCGCGCCGGTTTCTTTCACTTCTTCCGGCGTCATGCCCTTGACCGTGCCGTAGGTGCCGACCGGCATAAAGGCCGGGGTCTCCACCACGCCGCGGTCGAAGATCAGGCGGCCGCGACGCGCGCGGCCATCGGTAGTTTGTAGTTCGTACTTCACAAAACCTCCAGCATCAGAGAAACAGTCTGATGTCGTTGAAACGGGGCCGCGCCGTGGGCGCAGCCCGGGAAATTAACCGCCGACGGACTCGTTTTCCGCCTGCGGGTTACGGCTGATGAACATCGCATCGCCGTAGCTGAAAAAGCGATACTGCTCGGCCACCGCCTGCTGATAGGCGTTCATGGTATTTTTATAGCCGGCGAAGGCCGACACCAGCATGATCAGGGTCGATTCCGGCAGGTGGAAATTGGTCACCAGCGCGTCGATCACCTGATAGTGATAGCCCGGATAGATAAAGATGCTGGTATCGCCGAAGAACGGCGCAATCAGCGCTTCTTTGCTGGCCGCCGCGGCGCTTTCCAGCGAGCGCACCGAGGTGGTGCCCACCGCCACCACGCGCTTGCCGCGCGCCTTGCAGGCCAGCACCGCATCGACCACCTCCTGCGGCACTTCGGCGTATTCGGCGTGCATCACGTGATCTTCGATGGTTTCCACGCGCACCGGCTGGAAGGTGCCGGCGCCGACGTGCAGCGTCACGAACGCCATTTCCACGCCCTTGGCGCGCAGCGCCGCCAGCAGCGGTTCGTCGAAGTGCAGGCCGGCGGTCGGCGCGGCAACCGCGCCGGGCTTCTCGCTGTAGACCGTCTGATACAGCTCGCGGTCGGCGTCTTCATCCGGGCGGGCGATATAAGGCGGCAGCGGCATGTGGCCGGCGGCGTTGAGGATAGTGAACACGTCGCGCTCGTCGTTGAAGCGCAGCTCGAACAGCGTTTCGTGGCGCGCCACCATGGTGGCGGCGATGCTCTCGTCATCCCCCAACAGCAGCTCGGCGCCCGGCTTCGGCGCTTTCGACGCGCGCACGTGCGCCAGCACGCGATGGTCGTCCAGCACGCGCTCCACCAGCACCTCAATCTTGCCGCCGCTGACCTTGCGGCCGAACATGCGCGCCGGGATCACGCGGGTATTGTTGAACACCAGCAGGTCGCCGGCTTCCAGCTTATCCAGCAGATCGGTGAATACGCCGTGCGTCAGCGCCCCGCTCGGCCCGTCCAGCTGCAGCAGGCGGCATGCGCTGCGTTCGGCCTGGGGATAGTGGGCAATCAGGGATTCGGGAAGTTCAAACGAAAAATCAGCGACGCGCATGGGTATTCACTTCTTCAATTTAGGGCTGGTTGGTAAAAAACAGGCGGCCTAGTCTAAAGCCGGGGGCGGTCAGCGGCAAGAAATAAGGAGGATTTGCCTGACTTCGGGTATAGTTGAGGGATGAATTTTCTCGCTCATCTTCACCTGGCCATGCTGGCGGACAGCTCGCTGCTGGGCAACCTGCTGGCCGATTTCGTGCGCGGCAACCCCGCCGCCGACTACCAGCCCGAGGTGGTGGCCGGCATCATGATGCACCGCCGCGTCGACGTGCTGACCGACAGCCTGCCGCAGGTCAAAGCCAGCCGCGACTATTTCAGCGCCCCCTACCGCCGCGTGGCGCCGATCACCCTCGACGTGGTGTGGGACCATTTTCTGGCGCGCCACTGGCAGCAGCTCGAGCCTTCGCGCGACCTGCACCAGTTTACCCAGGAAGCCCGCAGCCAGATCGAACCTTTTCTGCCGCTCACGCCGCCGCGCTTTCAGAACCTGAACGGCTACCTGTGGCAGGAACGCTGGCTGGAGCGCTACGCCGAATTGCCGTTCATCGCCCGGGTGCTGCAGGGCATGGCCAGCCGCCGCCCGCGCCTCGAGGCGCTGGCCGGTTCGTTCGCCGACGTCGAGCAACATTATCATCAGCTTGAAACACAGTTCTGGCAGTTTTACCCGCAAATGATGCGGCAGGCGAAGGACAAAGCGCTCTGAGGTCAAGCTCAAGCCATTGAAATTGCAACGCCTTGCAAGAATTTACGTTTTGCCGCTTGCCCTTTTGTGGGAAAAGGTTATTTTTAAAGCTCGCTAAATTATATCAACGACTTTGATAGGTGAAAGCTATCTCATCGATTGGTCTTTTACCCTTTATTCACCAAGTCGCGGCCCCTATACTGGCCCTTGTTTTTACATCCACCCTTTAACACCTATTACAGGAGTAATTATGGTCCTGGTAACTCGTCAAGCCCCTGACTTCACTGCAGCTGCCGTACTGGGTAGCGGCGAAATCGTTGAAAACTTCAACCTGAAGAAGCACCTGAACGGCAAACCGGCCGTGCTGTTCTTCTGGCCAATGGACTTCACCTTCGTATGCCCTTCCGAGCTGATCGCTTTCGATCACCGCTATGAAGAGTTCCAGAAGCGTGGCGTTGAAGTGGTTGGCGTTTCCTTCGACTCAGAGTTCGTTCACAACGCATGGCGTAAAACCCCTGTCGACAAAGGCGGCATCGGTGAAGTGAAATACGCAATGGTTGCTGACATCAAGCGTGAAATTCAGAAAGCTTACGGCATCGAACACCCGGAAGCCGGCGTTGCGCTGCGCGGCTCCTTCCTGATCGACAAAGACGGCATCGTGCGTGCTCAGGTTGTTAACGACCTGCCAATCGGCCGTAACATCGACGAAATGATCCGTACCGTTGACGCGCTGCAATTCCACGAAGAGCACGGTGAAGTGTGCCCGGCTCAGTGGGAAAAAGGCAAAGCAGGTATGGGCGCTTCCCCAGACGGCGTTGCAAAATACCTGTCTGAAAACGCTGCCAAGCTGTAATTTCAGCCTGATAGTGAATCAACCGGCCCACGCGGCCGGTTTTTTTATGCCCCTTTATGGGGCAGACCGCCCACCTTCAGTGCTTTATTTCCCTGTTTCCGCTCACATTTCCCACCCTGCTCGCCGCGCGTGCGCCCATCTGCGGCTACTATCAATAACGCTGGCTCGCGCTTTGCAAGCGAACAGCGGCAAGCAAACACAACACAATAAAAAACTGACAGGGTAGGAATAACTATGTTTTTACAGAAATGGAGCAAACCCCTGACCATGGCGGCGCTGCTGGTCAGCGGCAGCCTGTATGCGGCATCCAACCCCGCGGTGGAAGCCAAAAACGGCATGGTGGTCACCTCGCAGCACCTGGCCTCGCAGGTCGGCGTAGATATCCTGAAGATGGGCGGCAACGCCATCGACGCCGCCGTGGCGGTCGGTTACGCGCAGGCGGTGGTTAACCCCTGCTGCGGCAACATCGGCGGCGGCGGCTTTATGACCGTTCACCTGGCGGACGGCACCGACACCTTCATCAACTTCCGTGAAACCGCGCCGGCGGCGGCCAGCGCCAACATGTATCTGGATGCCGACGGCAAGGTGAAGAAAGACGCCAGCCTTTACGGCTATCTGGCGGCGGGCGTGCCGGGCACCGTGCTGGGGATGGAAACCGCGCGTGAGAAGTACGGCAAGCTGAGCCGTGAACAGGTGCTGGCGCCGGCGATCAGGCTGGCGCGCGAAGGCTTTGTGCTGACCCGCGCCGATACCGATATTCTCGACACCACCGTCGCACGCTTCAAACAGGATCCCGAGTCGGCCAAAATCTTCCTGCGCCCGGACGGCAGCCCGCTGCAGCCGGGGGACAAACTGGTGCAAACCGATCTGGCCAATACGCTGGAAGCCATTGCCAAAGGGGGAACCGATGCCTTCTATAAAGGCAAGATCCCGCAGGCGGTGGAGGCGGCGGCCAAACAGGGCGGCGGTATCTTGACCGCCGCCGACTTCGCCAATTACAAGGTCACCGAAACGCCGCCGATTACCTGCAGCTATCGCGGCTACAAGTTCGTGTCGGCGCCGCCTCCCAGCTCCGGCGGCGTGACGCTGTGCGAAATCCTCAACGTGGTGGAAGGCTACGACCTGAAAAGCATGGGCTTCAACTCGGCGGCGGCCATTCACACCATGACCGAAGCGATGCGCCATGCCTACATGGATCGCAACACCTACCTCGGCGACCCGGAATTCATCAAAAACCCGATCGACCGGCTGGTGAGCAAGAGCTACGCCGAGCAGATCCGCAAGAAAATCGTCGCGGACAAGGCCACGCCGTCGGAAAACGTGCAGCCCGGCATGGAACCGCATGAGAAACCGGAAACCACCCACTATTCGATCGTCGATCACGACGGCAACGCCGTCTCCACCACCTATACCGTCAACGGCCGCTTCGGCGCCGTGGTGATCGCACCGGGCACCGGCTTCTTCCTCAACGACGAGATGGACGACTTTACGGTCAAAGTGGGCGAGAAAAACCTGTACGGGCTGGTGCAGGGCACCGCCAACAGCATTGCCCCCGGTAAGCGCCCACTATCGTCGATGAGCCCGACGCTGGTGACCAAGGACAACAAGATCTTTATGGTGCTGGGCTCGCCGGGCGGCTCGCGCATCATCACCATCACCCTGCAGACCGCGTTGAACGTGATAGACCACGGCATGGCGCCGCAGGAAGCGGTGGACGCGCCACGCATCCATCACCAATGGTTGCCGGATGAGGTGTACTACGAACAGCGCGGCGTTTCCGCCGATACGCTGAAGCTGCTGAGCGGCATGGGCTATAAGATGATCGAGCAAACGCCGTGGGGCGCCGCCGAACTGATTCTGGTCGGCTTGCCGGGCGCGGCGGGCGTCAGCCCGGCCAACTCCGGCAACGACTCGGCGGTTTCCGGCAAGGTGCGCGAAGGCTATCTGTACGGCGCCAACGACGTGCGTCGCCCGGCAGGTTCTGCGGTCGGTTACTGATGTAAACGCCTACTCACCTTTATCGCGGGGGCCCTTCGGCCCCCGCAGTGTCTTTAGCCTTCACAGCGCCACACGGTGGCCGTCTCTTCCGCCAGCTGCAGGCGCAGCCCGCCTGCCGTTTCGCTCAACTCTCCCCGCCCTTCCACACGCCGCCACGGGCCGCGCGCCAACAGCGGGTTGTAAGGCAGCTGCGCCTGGCCGCTGCCGTCGCGCTGCAGCGCCACCAACACCTGCTCCTGCTGATACAGGCGCACGAACACCAGCGTTTCCCCGCTGGCGTACAGCACCTGACAACCGCCGCGGCGCAATGCCACGCTCTGTTTACGCAGCGCCGCCATGCGCTGGAACAGCGCCAGCAGCGGCCGGTCCCAGTCGCCGACGTCCCACGGGAACGGCTTGCGACAGAACGGATCGTTGCCACCGTCCAGACCAATCTCATCGCCGTAATAGAGGCAAGGCACGCCTATCCAGCTCAGCAACCACACCGCCGCCATCTGCATGCGCGCCGCGTTCCCCTGCAACAGCGTGAGAAAACGCGCGGTATCGTGGCTGTCCAGTTGGTTGAACTGGATCAGCTGTCGGCCGTGCGGCAACCCGGCGCGGTAGCCGTCCATCCACTGCGCGCACCCGGCGGCGTCCAGCCGCACCGGGTGATAGGCTACGTCCAGCCCCGCCAAGAACGCCCGCACCGGCAGCGCGAAGCCCATGTAGTTCATCGCCGCATCCTCCACGCCGGCGTGCAGCCAGCGGCGCGCGTCGCCGAAGTGCTCGCCCAATACGTAGGCCTGCGGATTCTCCTGCTTCACCGCCTGATAGATGCCAGCCAGGTGGTGCAGGTTGCCGGTGGCGCCGCCGTTCTCCCCCAGCATGTGCACCACGTCCAGCCGCCAACCGTCGATGCTGTACGGCGGGCGCAGCCAGTGGCGCACCACGCTGCCTTCCCCGCGATAGATCGCTTCCGCCACCTGCGGCTCGGCAAAGTTGAGCTTCGGCAGGCTGGCGTTGCCCTTCCAGTCGAGCGCGCGGCCGTCCGGGTAAAAGTTGAACCAGCCGCGATACGGCGAATCGGGGTGGTGACAGGCGCCGTTTTCGCCCTGACGATGGCGGTCGAACCACGGATGCGAGTCGCCGGTGTGATTGAATACCCCGTCCAGCACCAGTTTCATGCCCACCTTGTGAGTGCTCACTCGCAAACGCTGCAGCGCCGCGTTGCCGCCGAAGTGTGGGTCGACCTGGTAATAGTCCTCGGTATCGTACTTATGCACGCTCGGTGCGGTAAAAATCGGGTTCAGGTACAGCGCCGTCACCCCCAGCTGCTGCAGGTACGGCAATTTGGCGCCGATGCCGTCCAGATCGCCGCCGTAAAAGGTCGAGGCGGCGTGGCGATCTTCCAGCGGGTGCTGCCAGTCGCGCCGAATCACCTCGGCGCCGGCCGCGTGATGGCGGTAGCTGCCGCTCTGGATGCCGTGCTCGCCGCCGCTGCTGGCGAAGCGATCGGGGAAAATCTGATAGAACAGCTGATCCGCCACCCACTCGGGGCCATTGTCGGGCTCGTCGACGGCGAACTGCGCCAGCTGCCCCGGCGGCGTTGGCGACCAGCCCTGCGGCCCGAACCACTGCTGGCGATCGGCCCACAGCAGCTTGAAGCAGTAACGCCGCGTCGGCTCGCCCTCATTCAGCGTCAGGCTGGCCTGGTAGCGCCGCATCCCCTCGTGGCGCTGCGCTTTCATCGCCAGCAGCCACTCTTCGTTGTCCGGTTCGGCGCGCAAAAACACCCGTTCCGGCAGTTCATCCCCCTGTAACCACAGCGTGATATCCAAACGTTGCCCTTGCTTCACCACAAAAGGCGGGACCGGTTGATGCCAGGCGTTAAGCATACTGTTCTCCTGCTGTACCAAACGAAATCGACGGCGTTCTTCAAGAAGCGAACAATGCCACGTTAAGTGCAACTCCCCCTCCTCTCTGGCCGCAAAACCCGGGGATGAGCCGGGGGGCGGAGACCGAAAAATAACGCTAACCCGATGTAAAAAAAGGTAAACAGGCACAAATCCTGCACGTTACCCCTTAGGCTAACGCGTTTTAAGTTTACAGGATATTTTTTGCGCATTTTTTAAGGAGCGGTAATGCAACAACAGATAACGCGCTGGCTGGAACAATTTGGTTTGGAATTCGGCGGAGTGATGTCGCTGTTGATGGTATTGGGGTTGATTGTCCTGATCTCGGTCGCGATCCACCTGGTGCTGCACCGGGTGGTGCTGGCCGCCCTTCAGCGCCGTGGCCAGCAATCGCAGCGCGTCTGGCAACAGGCCATCACCCAATACAAACTGTTCCAGCGCGTGGCGCTACTGCTGCAAGGGGTGATCATCAGCATCCAGGCGACGCTGTGGTTACAGAGCGGCAGCCAGACCCAGGCGGTGATCGTCACCGCCGCACAGGTGTGGATCCTCGCCTTCACCCTGCTGTCGCTGTTCTCGCTGCTGGATACGCTGCTGGCGCTGCTGCGCCAAAGCCCGATCTCCAATCAGCTGCCGCTGCGCGGCATTTTCCAGGGCCTGAAACTGGTGGCGGCGGTCCTGATCGGCATCATGATCGTCTCGCTGCTGATGGGCAAATCGCCGCTGCTGCTGCTCAGCGGCCTGGGCGCCATGACCGCGGTCCTGATGTTGGTGTTCAAGGATCCGATCCTCGGCCTGGTGGCCGGCATCCAGCTCTCCGCCAACGATATGCTGAAGATCGGCGACTGGCTGGAAATGCCGAAATACGGCGCCGACGGCGCGGTCACCGACATCGGCCTGACCACGGTCAAAGTACGTAACTGGGACAACACCGTCACCACCATTCCCACCTACGCGCTGATCTCCGACTCGTTCAAAAACTGGCGGTCGATGTCGGAATCCGGCGGGCGCCGCATCAAGCGCAGCCTGAATATCGACACCGGCAGCGTGCACTTCCTGTCGGAAGAGGAACAGCGCCGCCTGCAGCGCAACCCGCTGCTGCACAGCTACCTGAACGATAAAACCCAGGAGCTGAGCCGGCACAATCAGGAGATTGCCATCGATCTGGCCTCGCCGCTCAACGGCCGCCGCCTGACCAACCTCGGCACGCTGCGCGCCTATCTGGAAGCCTACCTGCGCGCTCACCCGCGCATTCACCAGAACATGACGCTGATGGTGCGCCAGCTGGCGCCGACGCCGGAAGGCCTGCCGCTTGAAATCTACGCCTTCACCAACACCACGGTCTGGGCGGAGTATGAAAGCATTCAGGCGGATATTTTCGATCATATTCTGGCGGTGATCGACGAGTTCGGCCTGCGCGTGCATCAAACGCCAACCGGCAATGACCTGCGCGGCATGCTGCTACAAAACGCCAACGCTTCCTGACGTCGGCTGACGTAACTGTGTCTGCTGGTAATGATGTTCTTTCAATTGCCAGCAGATATCTCCATCCCCTTCTTTTCCCCGGTGAAAACGGCGTTAATGCGCCATCACCTTCACCACCGAGAGGGAAAGCCCTTGCTGAAACGCTTACGTCACCGGCTGTTTACCCTGATGGCCACCCTGCTGTTTATCGGCTGCCTGCACAGCGCTTCGCTGGACGAAAGCCGCATGCCCCGCAACCTGCAACCTTCGCTGAGCGCCCTGAGCAGCAATATGCAAGACATTCGCGAGGTGCTGGCGCGCTGCGCCGGCGAGGAAGAGGAGGAACGCCTTAACGGCGGCGACATGCGTATCGAAGCGCGCGTCGCCGGGGAGGATGAAGCGGAAGACAAACGCCCGGCATAATAGGTTAAAAAACGCACCATTTTGTTGCGCCATACGCAACACCTGGCTATGATGCGTATAGCGCAACACTCATGGAGCCGTCAGGATGATAAGAAGCTTCAAGCATAAGGGACTCAAAAAGTTTTTCGAAACCGGTTCAACGGCGGGTATCGACGCCAAGCAGGCGAAGAAAATCGCGCTGCGGCTGAGCGTGCTGGATCTGGCGAAAGTGATTGATGACGTAGATCTGCCCGGCTTCTTCTTGCACCCGCTAACGGGCGCTCGCAGCGAGCAATGGTCCGTCACCGTAACCGGCAACTGGCGTATCACGTTTGAGCTGGTCGAGGGTGATGTTTATATCGTGAATTATGAGGACTATCACTAATGAACCGCATGCATAATCCCCCTCATCCTGGCGAGTTGATCAAAGAAACCATGGAAACGCTGAATCTCAGCGCGCGTGCGCTGGCTAAAGCGCTGGACGTCGCGCCCTCCACGGTTCAACGCCTGATCAGCGGAAAGTCCGATATCTCGCCGGAAATGGCCATCCGCCTGTCCATCGTGATAGGCAGTTCCGAACAGGTTTGGATGGGCATGCAGGATGCTTACGATCTGTGGCAGGCCAGGCAGTCCATCGACGTTTCCAAACTGCGCAAGCTGGACTTCGCTTGACGCCTGCTCCTAAAAAAACACCGGCCTTAGCCGGTGTTTTTCCATTTAGTCTTGCTGCGTCGCCAGCGGCGCGCGTTTTTTCTGATGGTTGACCTTGAACCAGTATCCCGCCAGCAGCAATACCACCCAGACCAGGCCGGCGTACAGCGAGACGCGCGTGGTCGGGAAATAGCCGATCAGGCCGATGATGAACACCAGGAACACGATCGCCACCACCGAAGTGAATACCCCGCCGCGCAGCGGGAACGCCAGCTGCTTCACCTGTTCTTTGCTCAGGCTGCGGCGGAAGGCGATTTGGGAGAACAGGATCATGATCCACACCCACACGGTGGCGAAGGTCGCCAGGGAGGCGATCACCAGGAACACGCTCTCCGGCATGATGTAGTTGAGGTATACCGCCAGCAGCAGCGCCAGCATCATCACCACCACCGTCACCCAGGGAATGCCGCGCTTCGACACCTTGCTGAACATCTTCGGCGCATGGCCCTGCTCGGCCATGCCGTGCAGCATGCGGCCGACGCCGAACACGTCGCTGTTGATCGCCGACAGCGAAGCGGTAATCACCACGAAGTTGAGGATACCTGCCGCCACGGTGATGCCCATATGCTGGAAGGTCAGCACGAACGGGCTGCCGTTGGTGCCCACCTGATTCCACGGGTAGATAGACATGATGACGAACAGCGTGCCGACGTAGAACACCAGAATGCGCCACGGCACCGAGTTGATGGCCTTCGGAATCGATTTTTTCGGATCTTTGGCTTCGCCGGCGGTGATGCCGATGATTTCAATGCCGCCGTAAGCGAACATCACCAGCTGCAGCGACAGGATCATGCCGATAAAGCCGTTGCTGAAGAAGCCGCCGTTCGACCACAGGTTATGAATGCCGGTCGGTTGCCCGCCGTTGCCGATGCCCCAGATGATGATGCCGATGCCGGCCACGATCATGATGATGATGGTGGCGACTTTGAAGAACGAGAACCAAAACTCCAGCTCGCCGAACACCTTGACGCTCATCAGGTTGATAGCGCCGATGATCAGCACCACGCTCAGCACCCAGATCCAGTGCGGCACTTCCGGGAACCAGACCCCCATATAGATGCCGAAGGCGGTCACGTCGGCGATGGCGACGATCAGGATTTCAAAGCAGTAGGTCCAGCCGGTGATGTAACCCGCCATCGGGCCGAGGTAGTCCTGCGCGTAGCGGGAAAACGAGCTGGCCTGCGGGTTGTTGACCGACATCTCCCCCAGGGCGCGCATGATGATAAAGGCCACGATGCCGCCGATCAGGTAAGCCAGCAGCACGCTCGGGCCGGCCATTTTGATGGCGTCCGCCGAGCCGTAGAACAACCCGGTGCCGATGGCCGATCCCAGCGCCATAAAGCGGATATGACGCGTACTGAGGCCGCGTTTCAGCTTATTGTCGGGGGCAGTGGTGGGTGACTGTTGTTGCATGAAAATGACCCATAGTTTTAAACGTAAAAAAGCCACGGACATGTCCGTGGCCCTGGATTAAGCCGGGGGATTATCAGTGCGCGGTCACTTGGGAACGCGTGCACACCCGATCATAAATCGCGACCAGCACCAGCATCAGCAGCGAAGGCGGCAACCATGCCAACCCCTGCTCCGCCAGCGGCAGGTGAGTGGTCCAGGCCGGCAGCAGCTGCTGGAAACTGGAGGCTTTCACCGCGTCAAGGATACCAAACAACAGGCTGACAAGCATCACCGGCGCGATGATGCGCGGCGCGCTGTGCCACCAACGCAGGGTGAAGCTCAGCACCACCAGCACGATGCACGGCGGGTAAATCGCGGTCAGCACCGGAATGGAGATCTGGATCAGGTGGCTCAGGCCGAGGTTGGACACCACCATCGAGAACAGACCCAAGATAAACACCAGCGTCTTGTACGAGAACGGCAGGTATTGCGCGAAGAACTCGGCGCAGGCGCAGGTCAGGCCTACCGCGGTCACCATACAGGCGATGAAGATCAGCGCCGCCAGGAAGAAGCTGCCCAGGCCGCCGAAGGTGTTCTGAACGTAAGCGTGCAGGATCACCGCGCCGTTGGTGGCGTCCGGCACCAGCGCGCCGCTGCCGGAGCCCAGCTTGAACAGGCTCAGGTAAACCAGCGTCAGGCCCACGCCGGCGATCAAACCGGCCAGAATGGTGTAGCGGGTCAACAGACCGGCGTCTTTCACGCCGCGCGAGCGCGCCGCGTTGACGATAACGATGCCGAATACCAGCGCGCCCAGCGTATCCATGGTCAGGTAGCCGTTAACGAAGCCGGAAGAGAAAGGCACGCTCTGGTAAGCCGCCGTCGCCGGAATCGGCGCGCCGGCAGGCCACAGCAGCGCGGCGATGCCCAGTACGCCTAACGCCACGATCTTCAGCGGCGCCAGCACATGGCCGACGGTGTCGAGCAGGCGGCCCGGATACAGGGAGATGCCGATCACCAGCGCGAAGTACACCAGGCTGTAGATGAACAGCGGCATGGCGCCGTCGCCGGTCAGCGGGGCGATGCCCACTTCAAAGGACACGGTGGCGGTGCGCGGCGTGGCGAACAGCGGGCCGACGGCCAGGTAGCAGACGGTCGCCAGCAGCAGGCCGGCGCCGCGGCCGATCGGCGAACTGAGGGCGTCGATGCCGCCGCCGACGCGCGCCAGCGCGATGACGGTGATGACCGGCAGACCGACGGCGGTGATCAGGAAGCCCAGCGCCGCGATCCAGACGTGTTCACCGGACTGCAAGCCGACCATCGGCGGGAAGATGATGTTCCCAGCCCCAACGAATAAGGCAAAGGTCATGAAGCCCAGTGCCAGGATATCTTTTGACGTTAAACGATGACTCATACGATGTCGTGTTGCCTGTTCAAATGAAAAAAATTGTCCGATAGCGTGGTGGCGTGACGCCCCACCGGTTGCCGGCATGCCCGATCGTCGCAGCGCCAAATAAGCATCCTAAACGCAGTCGATCCGGCGTTTATGTCCCTATTCGAAAGTGGCCGCTCATGAAGATGGGCAAAATTTTAGGAGTTATAAAAATGGAGGTTTAATCCGACAACGAGGGCTAAGGTAAACGTTTATAGCGCTTCAAGGCAAGGCGCACGGCGAAAAGCAGAGCTATCGACCATATAAACTTTAGCCACCAGTCGATCATATTGGCTATCAATAAATATACACTACATGATTTGTATCATTTTTGAACAATGGATTCACGAAACGTGAAACATATACCGCTTTACCGCGCGAAAACGCCAATAAATGCCCGGTTTTCGCGTGGTATAAGCTCCGTTTGGCCGTTAAAAAAGGCGAAAATTACGCCGCTTTTTGTCGCTTATTGCACCGTGGCCGCCGCGAGCGGCTGCAGCCCGAGCGCCTGGCGGGTCCTCTGCAGGGCGCCCGGCGGCAGCGGCAGATAGCCGTCGTGATTGACAAGGTTCTGCCCTACGTTCGACAGCACGCGATCGAGGAACGCGGCGGTCAGCGGCTCCAGCGGTTGATTGGGGGCTTTGTTGATGTAGATATAGAGATAGCGCGACAGCGGGTAGCGATCGTTGCGCACGTTGGCGGCGGTAGGCGCGACATAGTCCTCTCCCGATTCCGCCAACGGCAGCAGCCGCACGCCGCTGGCGCGAAAACCGATGCTGGCGTAGCCGATGCCGTTGAGCGAACCGGCCACCGCCTGCACCACCGAGGCCGAGCCGGGCAGCTCATTGACGCGCGGCATAAAATCGCCGCCGCACAGCGCGCGCAGTTTGAAATAGCCGTAGGTGCCGGACGCCGAGTTGCGGCCGAAGCGCTGCAGCGAGCGCGTCGCCCAGTCGCCGCTCAGCCCCAGCTCGCCCCAGCGCGTCAGCGGCTTGCTTTCACCGCAGCGCCGGGTGGCGGAGAAAATGCGATCGAGCTGCTGCAGATTGAGGCCGCGCAGCGGGTTGTCCTGATGCACCAACACCACCAGCGCGTCCACCGCCACCGGCACCGCCAGCGGCGCATAGCCGTAACGGTGTTCGAACGCCGAAACCTCGGCCGCCTTCATCGGCCGGCTCATCGGGCCCAGCTGCGCGGCGCCCGCAGCCAACGCGGTCGGCGCGGTCGACGAGCCGGCGGCCTGGATCTGCAGGTTAACGTTGGGGTAATGCCGGCTGAAATCCTGCGCCCACAGCGCCATCAGATTCGCCAAAGTATCGGAACCGACGCTGGACAGGTTGCCCGCCAGCATGCCGTCGGGCTGCGCCAGCGCGCCGCGTCCGGCCAGCAGCGCCAGGCAAAGCAACAGCCCTCGGGTTATTCGGGTCATACCGGTGTCTCGCGTTAATTTTTCACCGCATTCTCTGATAAAGCGGCGGGAACAATCAACCGGTTGGGTAAGGTAAAGATAAAGCGGGTGCCGATCCCCGGCTCGCTGAGGATCTCCAGCCGCGCGTCGTGATGGCTGAGCGCATGCTTGACGATCGCCAGCCCCAGCCCGCTGCCGCCGGTCTGGCGCGAACGGGCCTTGTCGACGCGGTAAAAACGCTCGGTCAGGCGCGGCAGGTGTTCGGCGGCGATGCCCGGCCCGTTGTCGCTGACCTGGAACTGCGCGCCGTGCGCCGTCTGCTGCCAGCTCACTTCGATATGGGTGCCCTTCGGCGTGTGGTTGACCGCGTTGTACACCAGGTTAGACACCGCGCTGCGCAACTGGTCTTCATTGCCGAACACGTTGAGCTGTTCGTTCACTCGGAAAGTGATCTCGTGATTGCCGCCGCTCAGCGATTGCGCCTCGCGCTGCAACACCCGCAGCATCAGCGGGATATCCACCCGCTCGTTCATGTCGACATTGGGCGCCGCCTCGATGCGCGACAGCGTCAGCAGCTGCTTGACCAGCCCGTCCATCCGGCGGGTCTGTTCCTGCATGGTGCCGAGCGCCTTGCTGCGCAGCGAACCGTCCTGCTCTTCGTCGCCCATCATCTCCAGATAGCCCTGCAGCACCGTCAGCGGCGTGCGCAGCTCATGGCTGACGTTGGCGAAGAAGTTGCGCCGCGCCCCCTCCAGCTGGCGCATTTGGGTGACGTCGCGCGCCACCATCAGCAACTGCCCTTCGGAATAGGGCATCACGCGGAATTCGACGTAGTGTTCGTTGTTCAGCTGCAGCGTCAGCGGGCGCGAGAACTCCTGCTGTTGCAGGTAATGGCTGAATTCCGGATAACGCAGCAGGTTGAGGATGTGCTGGCCGTTGTCTTCCGGCCAGCGGAAGCCGAGCAGATGCTGCGCCAGCCCGTTGCACCAGAAGATGTTGCCTTCAACGGTGGTCATCACCACCGCGTCAGGCAGCGATTCGGCCCCGCTGCGAAAGCGCTTGATCAACAGCGCCAGCTCGCGCCGGCGGCGGCGGTTGCGCTGCTGCATCTGATACAGGCCATAGAACAACGGCTCCCAACTCCAGCGGCCGGGCGGCGGCGTCATGCTGCGGTCGATCCACAGCCAATGAGAGAGTTTGAGCTGGTTGTAGAAATTCCACACCAGCGCGGCCAGCGCGGAGGCCAGCAGGAACCAGGGCAGATAACCGAAAATCAGCCCCAGCAGTAAGGCGGGCAAACAGAAAAGAGCCAGCTCCAGAGCCAGCCTCTTCCACGACAGACGTTCTAACACGGCATATTCTCCAGCGCAGCGCGATCAGTAGCGCGTTGAGAACCGGTAGCCGGTGCCCCGAACGGTTTGAACCATTTTATCATGCCCACTGGTTTCTAACGCCTTGCGGAGCCGACGGATATGCACGTCAACGGTACGGTCTTCCACATAAACGTTAGTGCCCCAGACGTGATTAAGCAACTGCTCACGGCTATAAACCCGCTCCGGGTGGGTCATAAAGAAGTGCAGCAGCTTGAACTCGGTCGGCCCCATGTCCAGCGCCTGATCGTTCGCCATCACGCGGTGGGAGGACGGATCCAGGCTCAGCCCTTGCATTTCAATCACCTCTTCCACCGCCATCGGTGAAATGCGGCGCATGACCGCTTTGATGCGCGCCACCAGTTCCTTGGGCGAGAACGGCTTAGTGATGTAATCATCCGCCCCCACTTCCAGGCCGCGCACCCGGTCTTCCTCTTCGCCGCGCGCGGTCAGCATCATCACCGGGATATCGCGGGTCAGCGCTTCGCGCTTCATATGTTTGATAAACTGAATGCCGGAACCGCCGGGCAACATCCAGTCGAGCAACACCAAATCAGGGAACGGCTCAGACAGGCGCGTCACGGCGCTGTCATAATCCTCGGCTTCCAACGGTTGGTAACCATTCTGTTCCAACACAAAGCACACCATCTCACGGATCGGCGCTTCGTCTTCCACCACCAGTATGCGTCTTGCCATCGTCAATCCTGCCAATGTGTTAGCGACTTTGCGGGCGCCATTATGCGTCAGTTTTGTGACACTTTTATGAAAAAAAGCGGCTGTTATAGGCAGTAAGCATAGCGATTATTTCCCGGCGCAAAGAAAAATCATCCGGTTGTCATCATCATTGCGCCGGGACAGCCGCCGCCGCGGCCTTTATAATCATCGCCATTACCTTTGCATCCGGGAGTGTCATGCGCCTGATCCACACCTCTGACTGGCACCTTGGCCAGTACTTTTTCACCAAAAGCCGCGCCGCCGAGCACCAGGCTTTTCTGAACTGGCTGATCGAGCAGATCGAGCAGCAGCAGGTGGATGCGCTGATCGTCGCCGGGGATCTGTTCGATACCGGCTCGCCGCCCAGCTACGCCCGCGAGCTGTACAACCGCTTCGTGGTGGAGCTGCAGCGCACCGGCTGTCAGCTGGTGGTGCTGGGCGGCAACCACGACTCGGTGGCGACGCTGAACGAATCGCGTGAGCTGCTCTCCTGCCTGAACACCACGGTGATCGCGAGCGCGCAGGGCTCCCTTGAGCAGCAGATCGTGGTGCTGAACCGGCGCGACGGCCAGCCGGGCGCGGTGCTGTGCGCCATCCCGTTCCTGCGGCCGCGCGATCTGCTCACCAGCCGCGCCGGCGAATCCGGCGCGCAAAAACAGCAGGCGCTGCAGGAAGCCATCGCCGAACATTACCAGGCGCTGTATCAGGCGGCCTGCGAACGCCGCGATCGGCTGGGCCTGCCGCTGCCGATCGTCGCCACCGGCCACCTGACCACCGTCGGCGTCACCACCTCCGACTCGGTGCGCGACATCTATATCGGCACCCTCGACGCCTTCCCGGCGCAGGCCTTCCCGCCCGCCGACTATATCGCGCTGGGCCACATTCACCGCGCGCAGAACGTCGCCAAATCAGAGCATATTCGCTATAGCGGCTCACCGATTCCGCTCAGCTTCGATGAACTGGGCAAAGCCAAAAGCGTCTTCCTGGTCGATTTCGCCGGCGGCGCCCTGCAGCAGGTAGAAGCGTTAACGATCCCGCAGTTCCAGCCCATGCAGCTGATCAAAGGCGATCTGGCCGAGATCGAACGGCAGCTGCAGCAATTTGCCGACTATGCCGGCGAGCTGCCGGTGTGGCTGGATATCGAAGTGGCGACGCAGGACTACCTCAGCGATATCCAGCGCCGCATCCAGCTGATGGCGGATGAGCTGCCGGTGGAAGTGGTGCTGCTGCGGCGCAGTAAAGAGCAGCGCCGCCAGGCGATCGCGCAGCAGGATAAGGAAACGCTCAACGAACTGAGCGTCAACGAGGTGTTCGAACGGCGCCTGGCGCAGGAGGCCGACATGCCAGAAGCGCGCCAACGGCGGATGCACCAACTGTTCCGCCAGGTGGTCGAGGCGGTGCAGCACAATCCTGAGGAGACCAATCCATGAAGATCCTCAGCCTGCGGTTAAAAAACCTCAACTCGCTGCAGGGCGAGTGGAAAATTGACTTCACCGCCGAGCCGTTCGCCAGCAACGGCCTGTTCGCCATTACCGGCCCGACCGGCGCGGGCAAAACCACCCTGCTGGACGCCATCTGCCTGGCGCTGTACCACCAGACGCCGCGTCTCAACGTCACGCCGAGCCAGAATGAACTGATGACCCGCCACACCGCCGAATCGCTGGCGGAGGTCGAATTCGAGGTCAAGGGTGTCGGCTATCGCGCCTTCTGGAGCCAGCGCCGCGCCAAAAACGCGCCGGACGGCAACCTGCAGGCGCCGAAGGTGGAACTGGCGCGCCGCGAGGACGGCAAGATCCTGGCGGACAAGGTGCGCGACAAGCTGGAGATCACCGCCGCCATCACCGGGCTGGACTTCGGCCGCTTCACCAAATCGATGATGCTGTCTCAGGGGCAGTTCGCCGCGTTCCTCAACGCCGACGCCAACGATCGCGCTGAGCTGTTGGAAGAGCTGACCGGCACCGAAATCTACGGGCGGTTGTCCGAACAGGTGTTCGAATCGCACAAGCAGGCCAAAACCGACCTGGATGGGTTGCACCAGCGCGCCAGCGGCATCGAGCTGCTGAACGATGAACAGCGCCACTCCCTGACTGAACAGCTGACGGCGCTGAGCGCGCAGGAAAGCGCCCTCGGTAAGCAAACTCAGCAACAGCAACAGGCACTGAGCTGGCTGCAGCAATGGCAACGCCTCCAGCAACAGCAAAACGAGGGTCAACGGCGGCTGGAAACCGCCCAGCGCGAGCAGACGGAGGCCGCCCCGCAGCTGCAGCGGCTGGCGCTCAGCGAACCGGCCGAGAAATTGCGGCCGCTGCGCGGTGAACGCGATCGCTGCCGCGCCGAGCTGCAGACGATACAACAGCAGGCAGCCCAGCTGACGCAGCAACAGGAACAGCACTCGGCGCAGCTGGCGCCACTGCAGCAGGCGGTGGAAAAGGCCCGTCTGGCGCAGCAAGCCCATGCCGAGCATATGCGGCAGCAGCAACAGCTGATCGATGACCAGGTCGCCCCGCTCGACCACCAAATAGCCCAACTGCAGTCGACGCAGGCCGAGCGGCGACAGGCCGGCGATGCCGCCGCGCAGCAGTGTGCCAAACAGAAAACCACGCTGGAGCAGCTCACCGCCGAGCGCAGCCAGCTGACGGCGCAGGCCGCACAGCATCAGCAGCGGTTGAACGCGCTGACCGAAGCGCTGGCCGTTCAGCAGCAACAGCAGCAGGCGCTGGCGGCGCAAACGCCGCTGGCCCCGCTGCGCCAGCGCCTGAGCGCCCTGGCGGATCTGCGCCCGACGCGCCAGCAGTTATTTACGCTCGCCTCTTTATCGCAACAAGTTGTTAAACGGCTGGAACAGCAGCGGCAAGAGCTAAACATCGGTCAAAATGAACTGACCCAGTTGGAGCCACAGTTAGAGCTCATCCGTCAGCAATTTAAGCAGCAGAAAGCCCACCAGGCCGATGTTGAAAAAACCTATGCGCTGGAACAACGGATCGTGGGTCTGGAAGTCGAGCGCGCCCGTTTGCAACCCGGCGCCCCCTGCCCGCTGTGCGGCTCATGCGAGCACCCGGCGGTAGAACAATACCAAGAGGTAAAACTGTCAGAAACTGCGCAACGTCTGGAGCAAATGAAAGTCCAGACCGAAGCATTGCAAAAACAAGGCGTCGAGCTGCGAGCCCGTTACGACAACCTGCAACAGCAATTGCAACGCCAACAGCAGGCTATCGCGCAGGATGAGCAGCAGCTGGCTGCCCAACAGCAGCAGTGGCAGCAGCTCAGCGCGCCGCTGGCATTCGACTTTACGTTGGCCGAGGGCGAGCGGCTCAGCGCCTGGCTAAGCGGCTGCGACGATGAAGAGCGGCGCGGGCAACACGCGCTGCAGCAGCATGAACAGGCGGCGCAGGCGGTACAGCAGGCGAAAGACGCGCTCGCCGCTCTGCAAACGCAACAGCAGCAGGCGCAGCAACGGCAGGCGCTGCTCGAAGAGCGCTTTACGCTGCTGCAGAAAACCCATGCCGACAGCCTGCAACAGCAGCAAGACCTGCAACAACGCTGGCAAGAAGGCGAGAAGACCCTCGCCGAACGGCGCGCACAGCGGCTGGCGCTGTTCGGCGAACAGCAGGTCGCCGAGGTGCGCGAACAGCTGCGCGCCAAACAAACCGCCTGTGAACAGGCCAGCTTGCAGGCCGCCGAGCAGTGGCAAAAAGCGCAGGAACTGCGCGAGCGCCTGGCCGGCCAGCAGGCCGGATTGCAACAACAGCACACCCAAATGCAGGAACGGCTGCAGCAGGCGCAGCAGCAGTGGCAGCAGGCGCTGGCCGACAGCGAATTCGCCGATGAAACCGCCTTCGCCGCCGCGCTGCTGGACGACGCCCTGCGCCGCGAATTGCAGCAGCGCAAAGAGCAGCTGCAACAGCGGCAGGTAGAGGCTGCGGCTCTGCTGGCTCAGGCGACGCAAACGCTGGAGCAGCATCGGCAAAGCCGCCCGGAAGGGGTGGATGAGGCCAACGCGGATCTCGACGCACTCACCCAATCGCTGGCCGAGCTGGCACAGCAGTTGAAAACGTTGCAGTTGCGCCAGGGTGAACTGCGCAACCAGCTGGAAAGCGACGCCGCCCGCCGCCTCAATCAACAGGCGCTGTTCGAGCAAATCGCCCGCAGCCAGCAAGACTACGACGACTGGAGCTACCTCAACCAGCTGATCGGCTCGAAAGAAGGCGACAAGTTCCGCCGCTTCGCTCAAGGGCTGACGCTCGATCATCTGGTTTATCTGGCCAACCAGCAACTCGGCCGGCTGCACGGGCGCTACCTGCTGCAGCGCAAAACCAGCGACGCGCTGGAGCTGCAGGTGGTGGACACCTGGCAGGCCGACGCGCTGCGCGATACCCGCACCCTGTCCGGCGGCGAGAGCTTCCTGGTCAGCCTGGCGCTGGCGCTGGCGTTGTCCGATCTGGTCAGCCACAAAACCAGCATCGACTCGCTGTTCCTCGACGAAGGCTTCGGCACGCTGGACGCCGAAACCCTCGATACCGCGCTGGACGCGCTGGACAGCCTGAACGCCTCCGGCAAAACCATTGGCGTGATCAGCCACGTCGAGGCGATGAAAGAGCGTATTCCGGTGCAGATCAAGGTGAAAAAGGTCAACGGACTCGGCGTCAGCCGGCTGGAGGCGCACTTCAGGCTGGAGTGATCCCGCGGCGCGCGGCGCAGAAGTGTGACCGCGGCGGCACTCCGCGGTGAAAAGCGTTGAGCCGCGGCGAACACGGGTTATTATGCAGGCATAACAGGATTGTTACTGTATCCCCTCCGCCGCTCAGGCCGCAGGACAGAAACATAAAATACAGGCAAAACCTGACGCCCGGGATCGCTTCCGGGCGTCAGGTTTTTTCGTTTTCAGGATGCTGAAACACCGGGAAAGACCATGAAAATCGCTAAAATACTCAATAATAACGTGGTGATTACGCTGGACGACCGTCAGGAAGAGACGGTGGTAATGGGAAAAGGAATTGGCTTTAAAAAGAAGCCCGGCGACACGCTGGACGAAAGCCTGATCGAAAAGGTGTTCACCCATAACGGCGGCGAAATCGCCGAGCGCTATAAAGAGCTGCTCTCCGAGATCCCGCTGGCCTGCGTCACCACCGCCGACAAGATTATTACCCTCGCCCGCGAACGGCTACCGGGCAAGTTGCATAACATCGTCTACATCACGCTGACCGACCACATCCATTTCGCTCTGCAGCGCCATGCGGAAGGGTTGGATATCAAAAATGCGTTGCTGTGGGAGATTAAAAAGCTCTATCAGGCCGAGTTCGCCGTCGGGCTGGAGGCGCTGGCCTTGATCGCCGAGCGGCTGAATACCGCGCTGCCGGAAGACGAGGCCGGATTTATCGCCCTGCACCTGGTCAACGCCCAGCTTAACGACGAGATGCACAACACGCTGCACATCACCCGCGTAATGCAAGAGATCCTCAACCTGGTCAAATACCACTTCCGCTTTGATTACAACGAGGAAGCCCTGAGCTACCATCGTTTCGTCACCCATTTGAAATTCTTTGCCCAGCGCCTGCTGGGGAAAAACTACGTCGACAGCGACGACGACTCGCTGTATCAGGTGGTGAAAGAGAAATACCGTGAGTCATTCGCCTGCGCCGGCAAGATCAACCGCCACATCGAAAAGCATTATCAGCACCAGCTCACCACGGAAGAGATGATGTTCCTGACCATTCATATCGAACGGGTGCGCAGCGAAAGCGAGGAGAAACCGGCTTAACGGCGGGCGTCCGCCACCCGCACGCCGTATTGCGGAAACACCGCGTCGGCGGAGATCAGCGTCAGCCCCTCGGCCTGCGCCTGTGCGATCAGCATGCGATCGAAAGGATCCTGATGATAGGGCGGCAGCTGCCCGGCCTGTTGGCAATGAAAGGCGTCCATCGGCAGCGCCAGAAAATCTTCGGCCTCTATGATCGCAAAGATGTCTTCCGGCAGCGCCAGCTTGCCCAGCGCCTGCTTGATCGAGATCTCCCAAATGCTGGCCGCGCTGACGTACACCGCATTGCCCGGATCGGCGATCTGCCTTTTGGCGTTCGCGCCCAGGCAGGCGTCATCAATCAGCCACCACAGCAACGCGTGGGTATCCAGCAGCAGGCGCTTCATGCATCGCCCTCAAACAGCGCCGCAATGGCCGCATCCCCCGCGTTGAAATCCGCCGGCACGGTAAACTTGCCCTTGGCGGCGCCGGGCCGGCGCGCTTCGCCCTGGATGGCGACCAGCTGTACGTACGGCTTCCCTGCTTTTGCAATAATCACGGTTTCTCCCTCCGCGGCTCTGTCCGCCAGCTGGCTCAGATTGGATTTGGCTTCGTGCATATTGGCCTGAATCGGCATACGCGTCCTCCTTAGCTAAGTTAGCTAAAGCATAAAGCGCCGTCCAGTTTTTGTACAGGGAAGGGTTTAAAGCGCGAGCAGCCTCGCGCTTTGCTGCAACGCTTAGCGCTGCTGTTGCGGCCATAACCAGGCTGCGCCGCGTACGCCGCTGGAGTCGCCGTGCACCGCCTTGCGGATCGGCGTTTCACACTCGCCGCCGAACACCCAATCTTTCACCCGCTGCGGCACCGTGCGGTACAGGCGATCCACATTGCTCATGCCGCCGCCGAGCACCACCACGTCCGGATCCAGAATGTTGATCACGTGCGCCAACGCTTTCGCCAGCCGCATTTCGTAGCGCACGATCGCCTGCTCCGCCAGCGCATCGCCCCGCTCGCTCAGCGCCACGATCTCGTGCCCTTGCAGCGCGTTGCCGCCCAGGCGCGCATAGTCGGTGGCGAAACCGGTGCCGGAAATAAAGGTTTCGATGCAGCCCGGTTTGCCGCAGTAGCACGGCACTTCGCGGGCGTAGCGCAGCTCATCGTCATCCTGCCACGGCAGCGGATTGTGGCCCCACTCGCCGGCGATGCCGTTGCCGCCGGAATGCGCCTGCCCATTCAGCGCCACGCCGGCGCCGCAGCCGGTGCCGACAATGACCGCAAACACGGTTTGCGCGCCGGCGCCTGCGCCGTCGGTGGCTTCCGACACCGCCAGGCAGTTGGCGTCGTTGGCGATACGCACCTCGCGCGCCAACAGCGCTGAGAGATCCTTGTCCAGCGGTTGGCCGTTGAGCCATACCGAGTTGGCGTTTTTCACCCGCCCGGTAAACGGCGACAGCGTGCCGGGAATGCCGATCCCGACCGATCCCCGCTCGCCGGTATAATCTTCCGCCAGTTTCACCAGCCCGGCGATCGCCGCCAGGGTTTGCCCATAGTCATGGCGCGGCGTGGCGATGCGATGGCGAAACAGCTCCCGGCCGTCGTCCGCCAACGCAATCACTTCAATTTTTGTCCCGCCCAAATCGATGCCAATGCGCATGTATTTTTCTCCTCGATGCCGCGCAGCGTTGCCACAGCCTAATGTAAGTGCGCGGATGAATCACCTGTTTCCCTCTCCCCCGCCCGGCCTTTTCCGCTGCGGTCGGCGACGCAATTCGGAGAGAATGGGGCGATTTTTCAGCGTCAATTCGTTATCATGCCGCCCTGCTTTTGACGAATCAGCGTGCCAAGCGCACGCCCAGCCAGGGATAACATTATGCTGTGGTTTAAGAATTTGATGGTTTACCGTTTGAGCCGCGAAGTGGCGTTAAACGCGGATGAAATGGAAAAACAACTCAGCGCGTTCGCCTTCACGCCGTGCGGCAGCCAGGACATGGCCAAGACCGGCTGGGTCTCCCCGATGGGCTCGCACAGCGATGCGCTGACGCACGCGGTCAACGGCCAAATCGTCATCTGCGCGCGCAAGGAAGAGAAAATCCTGCCGTCGCCGGTCATCAAGCAAGAGCTGCAGGCCAAAATTGAGCGCCTGGAGGCGGAACAACATCGCAAACTGAAGAAAACCGAGAAAGACGCGCTGAAGGACGAAGTGCTGCACAGCCTGCTGCCGCGCGCCTTCAGCCGCTTCAACCAGACCTTCATGTGGATCGACACCGTCAACGATCTGATCATGGTCGATGCCGCCAGCGCCAAACGCGCCGAAGATACGCTGGCGCTGCTGCGCAAAAGCCTCGGCTCGCTGCCGGTGGTGCCGCTGACCATGGAAAGCCCGATCGAACTGACGCTGACCGAATGGGTGCGTTCCGGCGAGATGCCGGCTGGTTTCGCCATTCAGGATGAAGCGGAACTGAAAGCGATTCTGGAAGAAGGCGGCGTGATCCGCTGCAAGAAACAGAATCTGATCAGCGACGAAATCGCGGTGCATATCGAAGCCGGCAAGCTGGTGACCAAGCTGGCGGTGGATTGGCAGGAGCGCATTCAGCTGATGCTGTCGGACGACGGCTCGCTCAAGCGCCTGAAATTCGCCGACACGCTGCGCGAACAGAACGACGATATCGATCGCGATGACTTCGCCCAGCGCTTTGACGCCGACTTTATCCTGATGACCAGCGAGCTGGCGGCGTTGATCAAAAACACCATCGAAGCGCTCGGCGGCGAAGCCCAGCGTTAATCCCGCCGCAGAAATGACCAGGGCCCAGCATCCGCTGAGCCCTGCGTTTCCCTAACGAACAAAATTTATTTGCTCAGGTAACGGCACAGATAGGCGGTCGCGTCGGCCACCTGCAGGTTGAACTCGCTGTGCCCCGGCACGAAGAACTTCTCGCCCGGCGTAAACACCTGCCAGTCCGGCGCCCCCGGCAGCAGCACTTTCAGCGCCCCGGTGATCACCGTCATTTCTTCCGGCTGCGCGGTGGAGAAGGTGTATTCCCCCTCTTCCATCACGCCCACGCTGGTAAGACCGATGCTGCTACTGTCAAAACCGATAGACTTCACTTTTCCGGCAAAATACTCATTCACTTTCAGCATAGACTGGCACCCGCGTAATCATCTTGATGGAAAATCCATATTGGGGGATTGCGGTTGATCTGTCACTGGTTTTTCGCGCGAAATGCGATCGCGGCGCAGAGGAAAACGCCGCCGGGCCTCTCTACGGCAGTCAGGGCTGCTGAAACCCGGGGATACCCGCGAGCGCAAAGCGCCCGAGGCCGCGCCGGGCGGTGATTTATGGCTATTTGAATCAGCCGATTAACTCTGCGGCCAGCTTGGCGACCAGAACGTTCGACAGCAGCACCGGCACCGACAGACGCGCCTGCAAAAAAGCGCGGTGGCGCTGGTGATAACCGATGCAATCGAGCACCACCACCTCCGCCCCCTGCCGCAGCAGTGCGCAAGCCGCCTGCTCCAGCGCGGCGTCATCCGCCAGATAAGGACTGGCGACGGCATAGCTCGGCGGCGTCGCCAGCTGCCGCCATTTGCGCGCCTGCTGCCCAACCTGTTCCGCCACCGGCACCACGATGCCGACGCGGTGTTCGCCGACGATCGCGGAGATCAACGGCGGGATGATGCGATCCGGCTCCAGCAACAGCGCCTGCTCCGCCTGCAATCGGCCGAATTCGCCGGTGCACAGCAGCAGGATCACCTGGCATCCCGCCGCCTCCAGCTCGCGGATCTTCTGCTGCAACCCGCTTTCGACGCGAGCGGCACAGAGCGTCACCTGCGTGCCGTCCAACAGGCGCGACACCAGCAGCTTATCGCCCCATTGCGGCGCATAACGCTCGGCGATCTGCCCAGCATCCAGGCCGTCCAGCAAACCGACGTGCCTCACCCGCTCCGCCGGCAGATAAGCAGACAGCAGCGGCATGATATCGCTGCGCGGCGCCTGACCGATGGTCAGCGTGGCGAATGAAGCCGTCATGGGGCTATCTCCTTTTTTGCAGGTGACTCAGACTGCCGTACAGCGCCAGCAGCTGGCCATATTCGGCGGCATCGTAGAACCGGCAGGTGCCGCGGCCGAATTCTTTGGCGACTTCCACCGCGAATTTGACCGCCAGCGCGATATCCGTTTCGTGGCTGGCGCCGGTGCCGCAGCCCGGCACCACCGATTCGCTGCAGATCGCCACGCCGACCACCGGCGCCGCAGTAGCGGTCGAGGGCTGCAGGATGCTGTTGAGGTGATGCACGCCGTTGCCGTAAGGGGTGATGTCCTGCGTGGTGATCGGGAAGGTCACCGCCGGGCGGCCGCTGGTCATCTCCATGATGCGCAGCAGATCTTCCGCCACCCGCAGGATGTAGCCCTCTTTCACCGTCGGCGATAGCGCATAGCCTTTGTGGTTGATGATGCGGTTGCCTTTGGTGGTGTCGATCGACAGGATGGCGTCAGCCTCCGGCACCACTTCATTATCGTTCATCGTCACGTCATCGATCGGCGAATCCATAAAATCGACCGGATCGTGCGGCCGGGTCGGTGCGTTCGGGCAAATATGGGTGGTGACGATCACATCCCCCGGCAGCGTGTCGCCCTTGCGCTGCATCTCCGCCAGCTTCAGCGCGGCGGCAATGGCGGCGATCGCGCCGTCGCCGTCGGACACCAGCCCGATACGCGTCGGCCGCGCGCCGATGCCGCCCAGGCGGCCGATAATGCCCAGCGTCGGCGCCGCACCGCCAGCGAATTTGCCTGCGCTGCCGGGGATCTCGATGCGCACGAAATCGGTGCCGCCCTTCGGCCCCTCGGCGCGCAGGGTGCTGGCGCGGATCGCCGGGTAAGGCGCAAACAGATCGACGACGTCCTGGCCGCTGACGAATGCGCTATCAATCAATTCAAAAACCTGCAGCGTTTGTTGCAAACTCATGGTCGTTTTACCTCACCAATGTCATCGGTAGGGGCTATTTGCCCTTGCTGGAAAAAATCGAGCTGAAGAAGTTGTAGAGCGCGTCGCCGGCGATAAACCCGGCCGCCATGATCTCCATCGGCGTGCGGCCGCGATCGCCCCAACGGCGCAGGATCGCCACGCGCAACGCGATGCCCACCAGCACCGCCCACCCAGCCAAGGCGTTGTTGATCAGCAGGCCGGTTGCCAGCAGCACGCCGAGCTGGCGCTTGGGGCCGCCGATCAGCTGCACCACGGCGCCGGGGATCGCCCAGATCAAAAGGCTCCAGGCGATGCCCGGCTGCGCACCGGCCTCGATGGTCTTGGCGTAAACGCGCGCGACCGGCGGGATCAGGTCCTGCAGGAAATAGCTGTGGTAAGAGAGGTAAACCACCGGAATGGCGATGAGGAAGGCGATCAGCGCCGCAAACAGCTGAATGCGGCGCCCCAGCAGTTCCTGCCGCAGATCCTCGCCGTAGCCGCGCAGGATGAAGCCGGCTTTCAAGTCAAAGCCCATGTCGGCGAAGGCCGGCCCGGTAGCGGCGGTAAAGCCGGTCAGGATGCACAGCGCCAGCGGTGGGAAACCGATCAGGATACCGACGATCAGGGTGATCAACGCCACCGCGAACGCCGGAAACCAGCCGGAGTGCATGGCGGCGATACCGACGATCAGCTCATGAACGAAAGCGGCGAACGCCGCGTAAATCACGAACAGCGCCAGCATCGGCAGCGACATCTCGCTAAACAGCCCGCCGACCAGAGCCAAAAACGCGGCGATGGCGATGTAGCCGACCGCCCCCAGGCCGAGCGCTTTGCTTACCGCGCTGTCCGGTTGGGTATAACCGGCGCTATCGGCGCGGCGGCTGCGGATCACCTGCGCGACCTGGATCAGCGCCACCAGGCCGGCGCCGACCATCACGCCGTGCGGAATAAAATGGGCATTGATATCGAAACCGGCCACCGGCTCGGCGTAGGCCCGCAGCAATAGCCCGACGCCGAACATGCTCAGCGCCCAGATATTGCCGATAAAGGCGGTGCCGAAGGCCGCCATGGGGATCTTGAGCATTGATCCGGCGATGCCCACCCCTACGCCCACCACCAAAAGCCAGGCCTGCTTGCCGCCGCGATCGCCGGCTTTAATCGCCTCCGCGGCGGCGACGCCCGGCGGCCAGGCATTGGCGGCGGGGAACACTTTGGTATCGAACAGGCGATAAAGCAGATAGGCGTCGAGCAGCATCGCCGCCGCCACGCCGCAGAACATCGGCAGAATAAGCTGCGGTTGTCCCATCACGTAAGGCACCGCAATCGGCATCAGCAGGCAGTTGGCCGCGCCGAAGGTGGCTGAGGAGATCACCGTCTGCGCCAGGTTCTGGGTGTGCACCGAGCGGTAGCGTTGAAACATTTGCAGCGGAATGCGCGCCAGCAGCATGGCGATCAGCGCACCGATGATCGAGGTGTTGGGCGTCACGCCCAGCGTGGTGATCAGCTGAACGCCGATGATCGCCCCCACCACCGAAAGCAGCGCCATGACCAACAGCGTGCCGGCCTCTTTTAGCGGATTATTTGATTTCATGCTTGGTATCCCTGAATATTTCCTGCCGCATGCCGGAAATAACGCCCGACGATAGTTCGCCGCGACAGTTCCATTATTTGGAACTGCCGGCGTCATAACGTGATTATTTTCTTATTTAGCCCGTCTATTTCTCACCAATAAAATACGGTGAAATATAATTAATGAGTTCCCTGGTGTCGGCGCTCGTTAATGATGATGAAACGTTATAGCTCCGGCGCGTTAGTTGATCTGCTGCCAATTATCATCGCCATATTTTTCCGCCAGTTGGCGGCTGACTGCGGTTAATTCGGCCAGAACTTCCGGTACAAACGGCTGTTCCTCGCCCTGCGAAGGGAAGGACAGACACAGCCCCACCGTCTCGCTGCCGTGCTTGTTCACCAGCGCGGTCGCCAGCGAACTGATGCCGTTCAAGGTTTCATTGCGCGCCAGCGACCAGCCCTGGCGCCTCACCTGCTGCAACTTCTGCAGCAGCGCATCCAGCGTTTGCGGCGCATTGGGCGAAGCCGCCCGGTAACCGCCGGCGTAACGCGCCCGAACCTGCTCGTCGCTTTCACGCGCCAGTATCGCCCGACCAACCGAGGTTTCCGCCGCCGGTGAACGGTAGCCCGCCGGGGTGACCACCTGCAAAAAGTGGCGGCCGGGGAACATGCGCATCACCATGATCTCCTGCCCCTCCAGCACCGAGAGGTAGCCGGTACACGCCGTCTGGCGGCACAGCTGCGCCATGCTGGCCGCCAGGTTGTCCACCAGCGGCATCGACAGGTAGTGGCTGGATGCCGCCAGCAACAGCGCGCCGATGCGGTAACGCCGGCTATCGGGATCGCGCTCCAGCATGCCCTGATTTTCCATGCTCTGCAGCAGGCGCGATACCGTGCTTTTCGGCAGCGCCAATTGATCTACCACGTCGCTGAATGCAATGCCCGGTTGGCCATGCATCACGCGTTGTTGAGAAAAGAGTTTTAATACCGCAGCGGCATTTTCCAGCGTTGTCATGATCCGCCTTGTTCCACTATATGGAACTCAGTTCCTATTTTATAATTAAAAACTAAAACCCGAACTCCGCAGCGTCAAGCTGTTTATTTTTTGTCAGCCGCAAAATAAAAGGCATTCGTGCTTTTTAAACGAAAATATCGCGCAGAACGCCAACTCCGTCGCGCCAAATAAAATAACGATACGCTTTGAAAATAATGAATGGCAGGACAAGCTGCTGAAAAATGATTTTATCAGGGAGAGATATTGTCGCGGCTCAAAAACTTGCGGCGCGCAAACTGAAATCGATCGGCAACGTCAATTCCACCGTGCCGTTGACGTAGGCGTCCGCCGGCGGCGTAGGCAACGGCGAAGCGCGCTTGACCAGCGCCTGGATTTCGCGATCCAGCGACGGCAACCCGGCGCTGCTGACCAGCGTCACCGCCAACACATGGCCCTGCCTGTCCAAGGTGAAACGCACCTGCCCGACGCCCTGGCGCTTCAGCCGCAAGGCGTCTTTGGGATAACGCTTAAAGCGATTAAGGCGGCCGTTGATGCGGCTGCGCCAGCTATCTTCCCCCGCCTGTGCATAGGGCGTCAGGCGGGTTTGCGGCGCGGCCGCTTTATCCGCCCGGCCCGGCGGCGGCGCGCCGACGCTTTGCTCCTGAATTCTCGGCGGCGCGATCGTTTTCTCCTGCGGCGGCGTGCGCGGCAGGGGGATTTTCTTCACCGGCTTGGGCGATTTTTTCTGCTTCGGCGGTACGGCGATGTTCGGCCGTACGGCTTCAGGCACCTTCACCGCCGGCAAGGGTTCCGGCGGCGCCGGCGGTTCAACCTGAGGCGGCGGCGTCCTTTGCCCCGGCGGTTGTTTTACCTCGGCCGGAGCCTGCGGTGCGGCGGCCATCACCACCATGACCGCCGGCGGCGGCACCCACGCCGGCGCGGCCTTGTCTCGCCAGGGCCAGAGCAGCGCCGCGGCCAGCAGGTGCAGCGCCAGCACCAGTACCAGATAACGGCGCCAGGGCATGGCAGCGCCGGGCGCGGCGAAAGGCAGCGGCGAAACCGACATGCTCACTCTTCCGTCAAGGCCAGATGAAGGCGATCGGTCAGCGGTTTGAACAGGTAGTTCATCATCGAACGCTCGCCGGTGCGGATGAACCCTTCGACCGGCATCCCCGGGCGAATTTCCAACCCGTTCAAACGTTGCAATCCTTCTTCGCTGACCTTGGCGCGCACGCTGTAATAGGGCGCGCCGCTTTTCTCGTCGGTCAGGCGATCGGCCCCGACCAGCGTCACTTCACCCTCGACGCGCGGCGTGGTGCTTTGGTTAAACGCCGAGAACAACAGCTCGACCGGCAAGCCCACCTGCACCTTGTCGATCAGCTCGACCGGAATACGCGCCTCCACCTGCAGCCCCCGATCGCTGGGCACGATCTCCATCAGCTGCTGACCGGCGCCGATCACGCCGCCTTCGGTGAACACGCTCAGCCCCACCACGGTGCCCGCCACCGGCGCTTTCACCTGCGTATGACCCAGATCGGCCTCCGCCTTGGCCAGGCGGTTATCCAGCTCGTCCAACTTCATCCGCACCTCGGCCAATTGGCTGCTGACCTCTTTTTGATACTCTTCCCGCCGCTGGATCGCCCGCAGCTTCAGCTCCAGGATCTGGCGCCCCAGGCGGCCGATATTGCCGGTGTCTTCGGACGCCTGGCCGTCGATCTGCGCATACTGCCCTTCCAGATCCAGCAGCCGATTGCGCGCTACATACCCTTGCGCCGCCAGCTTGCGCATGCCGCTCAGCTGCTCCTGCAACATGGCCTTTTGCCGCTGCTTGCTGGCGTAAGACTGCCGGATCCCTTCCAGCATCGCCTGCGATCCGGCGATGCTCTCCGCGATCGCCGCCAGCTCGCTCTGCAACGCCGCGCGGCGGCTGGTGAAAAGCTGCTGTTGCAGCAGCATCAACGACATCACCTCCGGCTCCTCCCGCCGCGCCTGCAGCAATGCCGGGAAAGCGATCGCCTGCAGGCCGTCGCGCTCGGCCTGCAGCCGCGCCCGCTGTGCGGCGTTGCTCAACTGCTGGCTGCGCAGCGCATCGCGCTGGGTGCGGCTGTCGACGGTATCCATCAGCAGCAGCACCTGCCCGGCGCTGACCCGGTCGCCCTCATGCACCTGAATTTGCGACACCACGCCGCCGCTCGGGTGCTGTACCGCCTTGCGGTTGCCGGCCACCACCACGCTGCCGGAGACCGGCACGCCCTTATCCAGCGGCGCCAACAGCCCCCACAGCAGGAAACCGCCAAACCCCAACAGCACCAGCCAACCACCGAGCCGCAGGTGGCGCCCTTCGTCGAACTGCCGGGAAAGCGCGTCGATATCGCCGGGGATCACACTCTGATTGCTCATACTTTTCGTTCACCGCTGGCCGTTTTGGCAAAATTGGCGTAGTTGACGTTGAAACCGCCGCCGCTGCTGCGGCCGGCGTTGGCCGGTACGGCCGCGGGCGTAAAACCAGGCAGTTTTTTCAGAATGGCGTCGCTGGGGCCGAAGTGCTGCACCTGGCCGGCGGCCAGCACCAGCAATCTGTCGGTCGTCGCCAGGATCGCCGGTTTGTGGGTCACCAACACGATGGTGGTGCCGCGCTTTTTCAGCGCTTCGATCGCCCGCTGCAGCGCCTCTTCCCCTTCGCGATCGAGGTTGGCGTTCGGTTCGTCCAATACCACCAACGCCGGAGAGCCATACAGCGCGCGCGCCAGCGCCACCCGCTGACGCTGGCCGCCGGACAGGCCGCTGCCACCCTCGCCCAGCTCGGTTTCATACCCTTTGGGCAAATGCAGGATCAGTTGGTGCACGCCGGCCAGCGCGGCGGCGGCCACCACCTTCTCGGCGTCAACCTGGCCAAAGCGGGCGATATTTTCCGTCAGGGTGCCGGCGAACAGCTGGATATCCTGCGGCAAGTAGCCGATATGCGGCCCCAGTTGCTGTTTGTCCCACTGCCGAAGATCCGCACCGTCCAGCCGCACGTCGCCGCTGAGCGGCGTCAGCGCGCCGACCAGTTGGCGCATCAGCAGCGTTTTGCCGGAGCCGGACGCGCCAATGACGCCCAGCACCTCCCCGGCTTCCAGACGAAAACTGACGCCGTGCAACACCGGCGCGCTCCCGCCCGGCGCGCTGGCGGCCAGCTGATTTACGGTCAATGTGCCATTGGGCGCAGGCAGCGGCAGGCTCGCCGCCTGCGGCGGGTTGGCGGCCAGCATCACCTCCAGCCGCTGCAGGGACTGGCGCGCCGACGACCACTGCTTCCAGGCGCCGATCAGCTGATCGATCGGCCCCAGCACCCTGCCGATCAGGATCGATCCGGCGATCATCATGCCCGGCGTAATGTCGCCGTTGACCGCCAGCAGCGCGCCGCAGCCCAACATCAGCGACTGCAGCGCCAGCCGCACGGTTTTCGACCAGGCGGTGACGGCGGCGATTTTCTCGCTGGCGCGGTTCTGCAACAGCAGGAACTGCTGATGCTGCCGCAGCCAGCGCAGGCGCAAGTCGGTCAGCATCCCCATGGCGGCGATGGCCTCCGCATTGCGCAGGTTGCCGTTGGCCTGCTGCGTGGCGCTCAGCGCGACCCGGCCGGCCTCCGCGAGCGGCGCCTGCGACACCCGTTGGTTGAGCCAGGCCAGCAGCACCAGCACGATCACCCCGGCGCTGGCCAGCGCGCCAAGCCAGGGGTGGAGCAGAAAAACCACCAGCAGATAAACCGGGAACCAGGGCGCATCGAAAAAGGCGAACAGCGCATTGCCGGTGGCAAATTGGCGCAGGTTGGTCAGATCGTTCAGCGCCTGCCCCGCCAGCGGGTTGCCGGTTTTCAGATTGGTTTCGAAGGCGGCGTCGTAGACCCGCTGATTCAGGCGCATATCCATCTGGGCGCCGAGGCGGATCACCACCTGGCTGCGCACCCACTCCAGCAGCCCCATAAACAGGTAAAGGCCGACCACCATCAGGGTCAGCATTGCCAGCGTCATGCGGTTGCCCGACGGCAACACACGATCGTAGACCTGCAGCATGTACAGCGCCGGTGCCAGCATCAGCAGGTTGATCACCGCGGTAAACAGCGCGATGCCCCAAAATCCGCGCCGGTATGCGGCCAGCACGCTCATCACTTCTCCGCGCCTGACGGCGTTTTTCATGGCGTTTTCCATCGGCTAAAAACGAGAAAATGCCCGCCGGGGCGCGCGGCGCCGGCGGGCAAACGGCCGCGATCAGGCCGCCAACAGTTCCGGGCTGTCGGCGTGCTGCACGCCCACCGCCGTCGCCGCCGCCACCTGATCGAAGGTGGAGTTGACGCTCAGGCCGTAGTCGTCGAGGATGCCGTTCAGCGCGGTTTCCAGCGCGCCGGTATCGCCGGACATCAGGCCGTACACCACCTGGTGCACCACGCCATCGTGGCCCTGCGCCTGCAGGCTACTGAGGTTCAGGCCGCCGAAGCTGACGTCAGGCACCTGAATGCTGTACGGTGATGTATCACCACCGCTCAAACCGTCGCCGAACGACAGGGAATCCAGCTGGCCGTACAGGGTATGCGCCGGTTCATTGAACAGCGTGTAGGTCAGGTTGCCACCCGCCACGACCGACGTGACATGGTTGTCCGTACTGGTCACGGCGTATTGGCTACCGGACAACCGGCCGCCGTAGAAGCCACCGCTGTTTGAGCCTTCGACGACATTGCCGTTGGTATGGTTGATATCACCGAATGTCGAAGCCCATTGGCCCAGATAGTCATGAATGCTGTAACCGCCAAAGCTGCTGTCATAGTTAACTGAAAATGCCATTTCTCTATCTCCATTGATGAACGGCGCCCCTTGCGAGGCAGCCCTTGTGCTCAAGGATGAGCAACGCCCTTTTACTGCTTAAAAACGGTATTCCACCCCGCCCTGCACGGTGCGGCCGCGCCCCAGGGTATTGGCCAGCGTCTCCCCATAGCTGACGACGTAGGCGCGGTTGGTTAGGTTCTCCACCGAGCCGCGCAACGTCAGGCTGTCGGTCAGCTTGTAGCTGGCGTACAGATCGAACAGGGTGTACTTCGGCCAGTCGGCCAGGTACGGATAGTTGGATGGCACCGAGCTGTCCTGATAGCCCGGCGCAAAGCGCACGGTCACCCCGGCGTCCAGCTTGCGATCGAAGGCGCGGCCGCCCAGCGTCACCGAGCC
Source organism: Serratia sp. SM04 (assembly GCF_040280225.1). Taxonomy (NCBI): domain Bacteria; kingdom Pseudomonadati; phylum Pseudomonadota; class Gammaproteobacteria; order Enterobacterales; family Yersiniaceae; genus Serratia; species Serratia sp. SM04. Next base: position 336,278 of record NZ_JBEOQT010000003.1, read on the forward strand.
GCGATCGCCCGGCAGGTAGGCGGCGGAGCCGAACTGCGTCCCCCCGTCACACGTGACGAAGTCATTGGAAGCGGCATCCGGCTCAACATAGAAGTTGCCGCGGCGCGATCCGTCGCCGTAGCGCAGACGCCCTCCCAACCAGGCCTTGTTCGAGCAGAACTCGTTTTTGCCGATCATGTGGGTATAGGTCAGGTCGGCGTAGAACACCCCGGCGTCATAGTTGAGCTGGTACTCCAGCCCGCGGAAGCGGGTTTTAGACAGGTTGTTGACGTAAGCGGCATTGCCGATGCTCGGCTGCACCAGCCCCGGTTTATTGCGGTCTATCGCCAGGTTGATGTAGTTATCCACTTTGGTGTCGAAGTAGGCCACCTTGGCCACCAACCGATCGCCCTCAAACCACAGATCCGGCTGCTGCACGTTGAACCCGACTTCCCAGGCGCGCGAGCGCTCGGGCTGCAGGAACGGGTTGGGGTATTGCGTGGAAGAACTGTGTGCGCTGCCGTTAGTCAGCGTTTCGGTGATCGCCGGCGGCCGCCAGGATTTGCCGTAGGTGGTATACAGCTCAAGCCACTCCACGCCGGGGCGCACCGCCACCGCCAGCGTCGGCGACAGCTTGCCCTGATCGCGATCCACGTCCCAATCTTCGCGGGTCGTGGTTGAACAGCCGGTCAGACGCAACGCTTTGCAAGGATTGTCAATCGTGTAGCGTTGCCCATCCTTGGCCAAATCCGGATAGCTCAGGCCGGTCTGGCCGCGCAGGCGATAGCGGTCGTAACGCAGCCCGCCCTCCAGCGTCAGCCAGCCGTCGTAGTCGTAGGTCAGGTTGGCGAACAGGCTGCCGACCGAACGGTTGCCGGCCGGCGTCACCCCTTCCATACCCTCACGGGAAGAGTCGCTGGTCGCTTTGTCGTAATAGAACTCCAGCCCGTAGTTGGCGCGGAAGTCATGCCCCGGCGCCAGGCTGAAGCGCGAGGTGTTTTGCGCCTGCGCGCCATAGGTGCGCAGGCGGGTGCGCGTCGCGTAGCCGTTGTCCAGCAGCGAGCTGGTGCTGTAGGTGTCGCTGTCGTCCTGAGTATCGACGTAATACAGCTTGGCCTGAAAATCGAGCCAGTCGACGCCTTCCGGTGCCAGGCTGTAGTCGAACGCCGCGTTGCGCGCCATCACGTCGCTGTAACCGGTGCGCTTCCAGCCCAGTTCATAAGGCGGCCGGGTGCCCAGGTTGGTCAAGGTGCCGGCGATCGGCGACGTGGTCTGGGTCTGCAGATAGCTCAGCTGCAGGCGCTGATTGGCGGGCAGGTTCCAGCCCACCTTGGCCAGCCGCGAGTGCATGCGGTAATTAGTGTCGGGGATTTTGTTGTTCTTGATGCTCTCGGCGTAGCGATCGTAATTGCCGGTGTCGTTATTGATGCGAATGTTGCCGATGTCGCCCTTGTTGCCGGGCCAATAGTCGCCGAGGTGGCGTTCGCTGGCGGCCAGCAGGATATCGCCGGTTTCGTTGCCCAATGCCAGTATGCCGCTGCCGATGAAGTGGGTGCCGTTATCGCCGGTGCTGGCGTGCAGCTTGCCGCCCAGCTCTTTGCCCGGCGCCAGGAAATCGCTCGCGCTGACGGTATTGAAGGTGGCGATGCCGCCGAGCGTGCCGGCGCTGCCCATACCGCCGGTGGTGCCCTTGTCGATGGTTACGCCGGACAGCAGTTCGGAATCGATGTACATGGTGCCGTTACGCTGGCCATGGCCGCTCTTTTGAAAATTCTGCCGCATGCCGTCGATGTTCATGTTCACCCGGCCGTAGTCTTGTATGCCGCGGATGTTGACCGACAGCGCCGGATCTTGCTGGCTGACGCTGGAATAGGCCCCCGTCGTCTGCTCCAGAATATCGGCCGCGTGTCGCGCCGGGCGATTGTCCATCTGTTCGCGGCTGATGACGCTGACCGAGCGCGGTTCGTCGTAAACCCAATCGTTAGCGTTGATGCCGCCGGCGCCCAGCACCGTCAGGCTGTCCAGCGCCAGCGCGCCGCCGTCGCCGTCGCCGTTCGCCGTCGGCAGCCGGCTCAATACGATCTGCCCCTGCGGCTGCAGGCGGAAAGCCACCGGATTGCCGCCGATCAAGCGCCGCAGGCCCTGTTCAACGCTCATGCTGCCGTTCAGCGCCGCCGCCTGCATGCCGTCGAGCTTCACCTCGTCAAAAAATACCTGCATGCCGGCCTGCTCGGCGAAGCGCAACATGGCGCTTTGCAGCGGCTGCGCCGCAACGTTGAAATGCTTTTGCTGTACAGCCTGCGCGCCGTTCGCCTCAGGTTGGGCAGCGAGCGCCACAGCCGGCTGAGTCAACATCATCGCCGCCAGCGCGGCGCGTACCGCCGTGGCCAATCGGCCGGCCGGCGTGGTTCCCTTGTGAATAAGCATGCGTGTGTGTTCCACCCGAAAGAATGTCAAACCAAGTGATAATGGAAATCAATCTCGTTTAAACATAAGGACGTTCCGGGAGGCAAAAACCCGTAAAGATTTTTTACAGAAAGTGAAAATAGCGGCGAAACGGGCATCCCGGCCCGCCTGCGCCGCTCAATAAAGCAGCGTGATGCCGGGGAGATTCAGCTGGCGGGCGGAGAGTTCCTGACGAATGGCGCCGACGCCGTCGTCGAGTTTATTGAGCGCGAACACGCCGCTCACCGTGCGCGCTCTTAGCGCGGGATTGACCGCCACGATGCGGGTCTCGCGATAGCGGTTGAGCTGCGCGAGCGCCTGCGTCAGCGGTTGACGGTCGATCACCAGCCAGCCGCGTCGCCAGGCGTCATCACCGGCCGTTTGCCGCGTCAGCTGCAGCTGCCCGTTGCGGTAATGCGCCGCCTGGCGTTGCGTGACCACCAACGAGCGCTCACCGCGTTCAAGCGTTACCCGCACGCTGTGCTGATGTACGCTGACGTCGACGCCCCGTTCGGTGCGCGCCACGCTGAACTCGGTGCCCAACGCCTGGGTGACACCGTTTTCCGCCTCCACCCTGAACGGGCGGCTTTCCGTCCCGCCCAACGGCGCGACGATAAAATAGGCGCCGCCGCTCAGCAGCCGTACCTTGCGTTCGCCTGCGGAATACGCCAGCGCGATCGCGCTGCCGCTGTCCAGCGCCACCCGGCTGCCGTCCGGCAACGCAACTTCGCGCACCTCGCCGCGAACGGTTTGATAATCCGCCTGCAGGCCAATCCATAGATCCGGCCCGCGATAAACGCCGAAGGAAACGGCGATCGCCACCGCCGCCGCCACCGCCCAGCGGGGCCACCTGCGATGGGATGACGTTTTCAGCGTCACCACCTGTGGTTGTAACGCCCGCCGCTGCTCTGGCGGCAATTGCCCCAGCGTCGTCCACAGCAGGCGAGCCTGACGCAGCGCCGCCGGATGCTGCGGATCGGCGGCCAGCCAGGCGTCCAACGCTCGCCGCCGATCGGCCGGCAGCGCCCCTTCGGCCAGGCTCACGGCCCAGGCGGCCGCCTGCTGTCGCGCCTGTGCGGTTAGCGGTTTCATAATGGCATAGACCTCTGTTTTTTCTGGTTATAGGTTAAGACGTCTGAGCGCGGATAAACCCGTAAAAAAATTGCCATTATTGTTCTTCCATCCGCGCCATCAGCCGCTCGAGCGCGCTGGCCAAGTGTTTTTCCACCGTGCTGAGCGACACGCCCAGCTGCGCCGCCACCTGCGCCTGGGTCAGGCCATCGAGCCGGTTAAGGCGGAAAATCTGCTGCGTGCGCGGCGGCATGTCCGCCAGCGCCTGTTGCAACAGCTGCAGCAATTGGCTATCGATCGCCAGTTGTTCAAGCGCCGGTTCACCGGAGGGATACTGCGCCAGAACGTCGTCTTCGACCGCTTCGGTCTGCCGCCGCTGCTGCTGGCGCAGATGGTCGAGCATCAGGTTTTTGGCGGTTTTGTACAGGTAGGCCTCGATATCGAGAATATTACCCTGCGGATACTGCTCGGTCAGGCGGGTAAAACTTTCCTGCGCCAAGTCCGCAGCCAGCTGAGGGTCGCGCAGTTTGGCGTTCAAATAGGCTTGCAGCGGCCGCATATGGCGCAGAAACAGCGCCTGCAACTCGGAATTGGACATCTCTTTTCCCAGAAGTGAAACACCCAATAGGGGCGATAAAAATCACATAAATGATTATCATTATCAATATTGTTCTGGGAAATATGTGCTAAGGCGGGGATAAACGGGAAACCGGCCTGGCGCCGGTTTCCGCTGGGCTGCAGGTCAGAGCTCTAACGCCTCGTCCTCATAGCGATGCTTGGCGTCAAGCGCTTCCTGCTCGGTTTCATGTTCACTGAGCAGCGTATTCGGCTCAATGTCGTCGGTGCGCACTTCAAAACGGCGCAGATGCAGGTTCGGGTCGCCCCGAAACACCTCTACGACGCGGGCGCTCCGTGGATAAGCAGGTTGATCATTTTCGCGCATGCCGTTCTCCCGTGTGATTCACACAGTAGCAAGTATAGCAGCCGCCCTCATTCCGACACGCGCGAGCCAAGATCGCGATCGCCGGGCGCGCCCGCCAGCAGCTCGGTCAGTTCATCGCAGGCGCAAATGCGGCCCTCACGCACGGTGAAGTGCGCCAGCACCCGCACGCGGCTGCAGGAGCCGTCGCGCTTTTCCACCTCGACCAGATGGTGGGTCAGCACCACCTCGCCCCGCTCCGCCGCCGCGATCACGCTCAGCGTCATGCGCCGGGTTTGCCGCTTCAGCAGCGCCATGTGTTGCTCAAACTGCTCGAAGTTCAGCACCTTGCCATCCACCTGCTGGCGGTAGTCTGCGCTGAAACGGGCGGCGAGCTGCGTTGGCCGGTGCTCCGGGCTGGCGACGACCTGCTGCAGCGTATCGAGCACCAGGTTCAGTGGGGTAAGTTGAGTCATCAGGTTTCTCCGAAATAGGGTGAACGGCGATCCTATCCCGACCAGGCGATGGCATAATAACCACATCAAGACTTTCAATAACGATAAACGGCCAATATGACGCAGATCCGCAGCCAACGCCTTCAGCATGAAAAAAAGCACCTGACGCCCTGGCACCGGCACGAAGGCGGCCAGATCTATCTCTTGACGCGCGGCATGCTGGCAATGGAACTCCCGGGCCGGCAATGGGCGATCACCGGCGGTACGCTGGGCTGGCTGCCGCCAGGATGCGCCCATCAGGCGCTGGCCTGCGGCGACGTGGCGGGCTGGAATCTGTATCTGCCGGTGGGAAGCGTGCCGGAGATGCCGCCGCAGCCGCAGCTGTTCACGGCCTCTGCGCTGTTGCAGGCCCTGGTGGAGCGCATCGCGCAGTTCCCCGCCGGCCCGCTGAGTGCGCCGCAACGGCGGCTGCTGCAGGTGCTGCTGGACGAAATGCACGCGGCAAGCCGCGCGCCGTTACAATTGCCGCTACCGCAGGACGCCCGGTTGCTGAACATCGCCCGGGCGCTGCTGAACGATCCCGCCAGCCCGCGCAGCCAGCGCGACTGGGCCATTTGGGCCGGGCTCAGCCCGCGCACCCTGAGCCGCCGCTTTCTGCAGGAAACCGGCATCAGCTTCGCGCTGTGGCGCCAGCAGGCGCGGGTATTGCGTTCACTGGAGGGATTATCACGCGGCAAAGCGGTCGGCGAGGTGGCCGACGCCTGTGGCTATGACAACGTCAGCGCCTATATCGCCGCCTTTCGTCGCCGCTTCGGCGTCACGCCCGGGGCGTACTTTGCGCCGGCTCGGCAAACGGAATAGGAAAACGGGCGCCCGGCGCCCGAAGAGAAGAAAGGGTTACTTCACCGTCTCACGCGGCAACACCGCGAGGATTTGTTCCACCACCCGCTGCGGATCGGCGGCGCCGTCTATCACGTAATGCGCGGCGTCCTGATACAGCGCTTCGCGCGCCGCCAGCACCTCGAGCATCTCCTCGGCGATCGGCCTGCCGGTGAGCGTCGGGCGCTGCGCATCTTCCGGGTACTCTTCCAACCGCTGCGCCAACACGCTGGCCGGCGCGCGCAGGTAGATAACGGTGCCATGCTGGCGCATAAACTGACGGTTCTCCTCCGCCAGGATCACCCCGCCGCCGGTGGCAACTATAGTTGACGGCTTGGTCACGGTTTGCAACGCGATGGTCTCGCGGCGGCGGAACCCCAGCCAGCCCTCGCGCTCGACCATTTCCGCCACGCTCATCTGCGCCGCCTGCTGCATAAACAGATCGGTATCGACGAACTGATAGCCCAACGCCAGCGCCAATGCGCTGCCTACCGTCGTCTTGCCGGCTCCGCGAGCGCCTATCATGAACAGGGTTTGTGTCATTACGGGTTGTCCCTTATGCGGTGACTTGAGTGCATTGCATACCAAAATACCGAGCGGGTGCGATGGCGTGGTGGCAGCATCATACCCTGCCCGCTCTGTATTTCAATATTTACGATAGTGTAAATTCCATGGCACAGCGACTGCCTGCGGCAAAGCCGTGCGCCAGATCCTCATCCAGGTGCCGCCGCAGAGCGGCCGTGAGCCGCGCGTCGTCAAGCGGCCGGAATCCCAGCCGCCGGTAGTAAGGCGCATTCCACGGCACCTCAATGAAGGTGGTGAGCGTCAGGCGGCCCGCGCCCTGCCGTTTGGCCTCTTCCGCCACCGCGCCGATCAGGCGACGGCCGACGCCCTGCCGCTGCCAGGTGCCGGCGACCGACAATTCGGCGATGTGCCAATCGTCCCCCTGAACCTGCACGGCGATAAAACCGGCGCACTCGCCGTTGTCGCTTTGCGCCAGCCATTCACGGTGCTCGGCGATAAATGCGGCGTGCTGCTGCGGGGCCATCACCTCGCCTTCGGCGATAAAGCGCCATTCCGGCTGCTGGCGAAACAGCTGCGCCGCCGAACGTTCAACCGCCATCAAGTGCACAATATCCCGCTGCTGCGCCAAACGAATCTGCAGGCTCATGGGTTCTCCTTAACGTTGGGGCGGTTATTTAAGCAAATTTCACCGCCCGTGGCTTAGAAATCGACACTGCCGCGCAGCACCACCTCACGCGGTTCCCCCACCGCCACGCGCAGGTTGCCGCCGCTGGACGGGTAGTAGGTTTTATCGAACAGGTTCTTCACGTTCAGCTGCCATTTCACCCGATAGCCGTTGATCGGCATAGTGTAAGCGGCGAACGCATCGGCAACGGCGTAATTATCCAAGTAGAAACTGTTGGCGGCGTCACCCGGACGGCGGCCCACGTAACGCGCGCCGGCGCCGATGCGCACCTCATCGCCGCTGTACAGGCCCGGGCTGCCCAGATTCTGGGTCAGGAACAACGAGGCGGTGTGGCGTGCCACGTTGGTCATCTCTTTCCCCTTGTTGTCCGGATCGTCCACCACCCGCGCGTCGGTATACGCATAGGAACCGATCAGGCTCAGCGAGTCGGTGAGATTGCCGGCCACGTCCAGCTCCACGCCCTGCGAACGCACGCGCCCGGCGGTGCGCGTCACGGTTTCGCCCTCCACCAGCTCACTGACCATCACGTTGCGCTTAGTGATGTCAAACAGCGCCAGCGTGCCGGTAACGCCGTTCGGCAGCGCCAGCTTGCCGCCGACTTCCCACGACTTGCCCTGCTCCGGCGGCAGCGAACCAATTTGGGTGGCGATGGAAGAGTTCGGCTTGAACGACTCGGTATAGCTGCTGTACAGCGACACATAAGGCGTCAGCTTGTAGACCACCCCGGCGCGCGGCACCAGCTTGCTGTCCGAGCTGTCGGTATTGGCCTGGAACGGCCGCCCCTTGCCGGCATAGACGTCGAAAGCGTCGTAACGCAGCCCGCCCATCACCAGCCATTTATCGGTCAGCTGGATGGAATCCTGCATAAACCAGCCGTAGCTGGTGAGGTTTTCCCGCTGGTCGCTGTCTTTGGCGCTGACCGCGGTTGACGGCGGCATCAGGCCGTATACCGGATGATATATATTGAAATCGCTGTTCTTTTTACCGCGGATCATGTCGCCGCGGTAGGTACGGTTATCTTCAAAATCGAAGCCGAACAGCATCTGGTGGTTGATGCTGCCCCAGTCCACGTCGCCATTGAGCGTCAACTGCACCGCGTTGGCGTGGCTGACGGCGTTGGCGGTCGCGTCGGCCTGGCGGCTCAACACGCCGCTCTCCGGGTTCAGCGCCGTGGCGCGCGCCTGGTTATCGCTGTAGCTGTTGCGGCTGTAGGCGTAGGTCAGTGAGCTTTTCCAGCGCTCGTTGAGCGTTTGATCGATCTGCAGGGTAACGCTGTCCTGATCGCCGCGGGTGGCGTTATAGGCTTCGTCGAAACGGCGATCGCGCGGCGTATTCACCGGTTTGCCGGTGCGCGAATCGATAATGGTGCCGCGATCGAACGGCACCAGATATTCCATATGTTCATAGGCCAAGCGCACGGTGGTGTTCTCGCCGTACCACATCAACGACGGCGCGATCACCGTCTGGCGGTTGCGGCCAAAGTTGCGCCAGTAATCGGTTTCATCGTGATCGACGATCATGCGATAGGCGAACCCCGACGTGCCGAGCGGCCCGGTAACGTCAAGCTGGCCGCCGCCGCCGTTGAAGCTGCTGCCCCAGCCTTCCACGTGGGTATGCTGCTGCAGCTGGGGCTTTTTGGTGATCATGTTGATCATCCCGCCCGGCTCGCCCATGCCGTACAGCATCGAGGCCGGCCCCTTGAGCACCTCCACCCGCTCGGTGGTCGGCGTGAAGTTGCGCGCCTGCACCGAGCGCACGCCGTCGCGCAGAATGGAGCCGTCGCGGTTGTCGCCGAAGCCGCGTTTCATGACCGCGTCCTGGGTGCCGCCCAGCGTGTTGGCCTGGGTAATGCCGCTGACGTTGTACAGCGCTTCGTCCAGGCTGCTGACCGCCTGATCGGTAATCACCTGCTGCGGCACCACGTCGATCGCCTGCGGCACGTTCAGCAGGCTGGTTTCGCTGCGGGTGCCGGTGACGCTGGTCAACGGCTGATAGCTCTGCACGCCGTCGGCGTCTTTGCGGCCAATCACCACCAGGCTTTCTTCTTTCGATGCGGCTTTTTCCGCCGCCCACGTCGGCGATGTTGCGCAGGCCGCCAAAGGCAACGCGCACCACCAGCCGCGCTTGTTGTTATTCATTATCTAACTGACTCCAATAGGTCCCTGAAAAAGGTAACGGCAAAAACTGCTGATACAGCTGTTGGAAGGTCTGCTGCGGGTTAATGTCGGCGAACAGATCCGGGTAAAACGCTTTGGCGAACATCTCGACCAGCACCACGTGGTACGGGCTGAGGTAAAAATTGTGCCAGACGCTCCAGGCGCGATGGTTTTTCACCGCCTGCAGGCTGGCCAGCATCGGCTGTTTGGCGATCAGCCGGCGGAAGCTGTCGGCGGCGTCCTGTTGGCTGACCTGCGGCCCGAGGCGCAGATCGGACAGCCGCTTGCCCTGCGGGCCGGCCATGCCGGTCGCGAGGTAAACGTCGGGATTGGCGCTCAGAATGGTTTCCGGGTTCAGTTCGCCATACACCCCTTTGACGCTGGCGTTGGCGATGTTGTCGCCGCCGGCGAAGGTCAGCAGATCGCCGAGATTGCCGTGCGCGGCGGTAGTGCAGCAGGTGTCGCGCCGCCCCAGATGCAGGTGCAGCATCACTTTGGGCTTCGGTCCCTGATAGCCCGCCAGCCGTTGCCGGATCACCGCCATATGCTGCTGATAAAACGCGATGAACTGCTCGGCGCGCTGCCGGCGATTGAGCACTTCGCCCAGCAGCCGCACGCTCGGCACGGTGTTGTTCAGCAAATCGATGCGCAGATCGACGTAGATCACCGCCACGCCGGCCTTGTTCAGCGCGGAAACCAGCAGATCGTTGTCGCCGTCTTCACGCGCGTAACGCGCCAGGATCACCAGATCCGGCTTCAGCTGCAGCAGGCTTTCGATGTTGACCTGGCGGAAATTATTGCCGCTGATAATGGGGATCGCGGCGATCTGCGGGAACTTCTGCGTATAGAGCTGCCAGCTTTGCGCGTCGAACCGCGCCAGATCCGCCGGCCAGCCGACGATGCGCTGCGCCGGGTTGCCCGGCTCCAGCAGCGCCAGCGTATACAGCATGCGGCTCTCCCCCACCACGATGCGCTGCGGGTTGTCCAGCACCACGACCTGGCGGCCAGTGATATCGGTCACCGTCTTCGCCTGAGCGGAAAACACGCCAAAGCACAGGGAAAGCAGCAGTAAAATGAGGGAATTGCGCATGATTGAACCGACACGGGGAATAGTGTGCGCATGATAATCACTCTCATTAGCACTTGCAATCCTGCGCCGCAATTGCCAAAAGAAATCCGGGAAACGGCGCCGGGCGCGCGCCGAAACACCGCGAAACCGCTGAAAGAGCGGCTTTAAAAAGTTAAAAAAATGGCGGAAAAGTCGGTTAAATAGAACGGAGAAACAGCAAAAAACCGGGAGATCACCATGACTCAACGCATCATTCCGCTGTCGGAGTGCCCGCAGTTTGCCGATGTGTGCGCCGCCTGGGCCTTCGGCCAGTGGGGCTCACAGCGCGGCGGATCGCTGGAGCGCACCCAGCTGCGCTTCGCCCAATGCAGCCGGCCGAGCGACGATCACCTGACGTTGATGATGATCGACGGCGATCGCCCGGTGGGCATGGCCAGCCTGTGGCCCAGCGACGATCATCAGCGCCAGGATCTCACCCCGTGGCTGGCCGGCGTTTTCGTGCATCCCGATCACCGCCGCAAGGGCATCGCCCACCGTCTGGAAATGGCCATCGTCGAGGCGGCGCGGCAGCGCCATCACTCGGTCTTGCATCTCATCACCGACAAATCGGAAGCGCTGTACGCCGGCTGGGGTTGGCATCCCCTTGAGCGCCGCCGGCAGCATGACGAAGACGTGGTGGTGATGGAGAAAACGCTGTAGCTAACGCGGCGTACAGACATACACCAGCGCCGGCGGGAAGTTGCGCACCACCCGCAGGCGCTTCCAGTGAAAATAGCGCGACAGCAATTTTTCCGACAGGTGACTGTATTGGAACAGCACCAGCGTGCCGTTGCGCGCCAGCAGCCGTTGCCGGGCCTGCTGAAGAATGCGCACGCTGATCCTGACCGGGATCGACAGCAGCGGCAGGCAGGAAAACACCACGTCGTAATCCGTGGCCATCCGGGTCGCCGAATGGGCCATCACCTGCAGCCGCCGATCGTCTATTCCGCGCAGCCGATGTACGAAATGGGGTTGGATCTCGAAAGCCTCCAGCGCCGCATCGGCGCGCATCCGCCCCAGAATGCGTTTGGTCAGTACGCCGTCCGCCGCGCCCAGCTCCGCGATCGACAACGCCCGGGTCCATTCAATCTGATTCAACATCGCCTGGCACAGCCACGGAGAAGAAGGCGCCAGCGTGCCGACGGTGCGCGGCGAAGCCATAAATTGCTGCAGGTAAGCGAAGTGATTCATCAGTTGCAGCCGGGTCGCATTTAACATTGAGGCCTCCTTGGGTTAAGCCCTCAATGTGAGCCGAATTTCTTAAGTAATCATTAACATGATTCCGAAAGCGGCGGACACAGTTGTAAAAAAATGCAACCTCTGCCGCGGTGGAAAAAGAAAAACGGTCGTAATAATGACCTGAAAATAAGCCGCTATGCCCCGGCTATTCAGATAATTATTACGACCGTTTATTTTATTGACCGCACTGCCGCGGCCAAAGGGTGAAAAAAAACCAACGCTTAGCGATAAATTTCCGCATTGCCGCGCCAGTTGCTGGAATCCCCGGGGGTATCCAGACCGATAATGCGGTAATGGCTGGCGCCGTCCGCCGCGGCTTTTTCTTTCAGGGCGGTGATGGCGTCATGCGGTGAGCCGCTAATGCCGGAAACCGACACTACGCCGACGCTTTGCAGATTGGCGGCCTGCTCGCTGTTGACCTGTTTCACCGACGACAGCGGCGCGGCGAAAGTGGAGAAGGAAGCGGCGGCGATCAATACGGCTGCGATGCTTGGGATAAGTTTCATGATTGACTCCAGGTGTTCTTGTTTATTAGCTCGTTGTCAGTGATGTTAATTATCCGCTAGCCAATGAAAACGGACGTCACGCAACGTAAAGAACATCAATCATTGTGAGGAGAATAAGGAGGAAGTGAGAACGAGTATGTATTTTCAGGCAGGAATGACTTTACAGGCTTCACCTTACCCCTATTTGATGAACAATTAAAGACAGGACGAAAGAAAGAACGCGCGCCGCCGCTATTTAAGATTTTTTACCCGCCGAGGCGCGCTGAGCTACGCTGATTTTGGCGATGTGGGAGAGCATCTCGCGCGGCAGAACGCCGCAGCGGCACGCGGAAGCCTGAAGCAAAAGGGGGCGCTATCGCCCCCGATATCGGTCACTTCAAGGGGTGCGGCAAGGTGAGCACCCAGAGCTCGCTCAGCGACTCCGGCTGCTCCAGCGGGCGCAATTCGATGCGGGCGTCGGTCTTGTCGCCGTCGAGGCTCAACCGCCCTTCTTCCTCCAGCTGGTAGTCGCCGATTTTCTTGCTCTTTGGCGACGCATCCACCAGCTTGGCCTGCAAGCCGAAATCGTTGTCGTTGATCACCGCCAGCGTGCGATCGTCGATCAGCGCCAACCCTTCGGCTTTCTCCTGGCGCCAGCCCAACTGACGCAGATCCGCCACTTCCCGTTTCTGCGCCAGCTTCACGCCGCGTTTGGCGAGCTCTTTCGCATCGTCGAACTCCAGCGCTTTCCCCTGGTCGTCAAACGCGCTCAGATCGCTGGCCTGCGCGAGATCCACCAGATAGATCTTGTTGATCATCGTCTTATCTTTATCGCTTCCCTGTTCAATCAACAGGACGCGCTGGTTGTCCAACGCCACCACATCGCCAATCTTGGCGTCTTTGGCTTTTTTATAGCTGTCGATATCGATGGGATAGCCGTACATGGCGGTTTTGCCACTGCGCGGATCGAAGCTCACCAGCCGGATAAACTGCGCCTTGTTTTTGCTTTTGCCCTCGACATCCAGCGTACTCTGCACCGCCGCCAGAATGCGCCCATCCGGCATTCGGGTCAGCCCCTCAAAACCGCGGTTGGGCTGGCGCCACTTCAGGATGTTCGGTAAACCGCTCGCCACCGCCTGCTCGCCGGCCTGCGGCGTTGGGCCGTATTTGGCGAGAATTTTGCCTTTGCCGTCGACATGGATCAGAAACGGGCCGTACTCGTCACACAGCCAATAGCCGCCGTTGCCGTCACCGATGATGCCTTCGGTATCCAACCCGCGGCGATCGCCGGACAGCGGTTGCAGCGCGTCATTCAACGCCACTTCGTTCGTGGAACCAATCAGCTCGCCCGGCAGCGGCAGCCCGCTGATCGGCCCTTTTTCGTCATGCAAGGGCCGCGCATTCTCGGCCACGGCCTTGCCGCCGCCAATACGAATGTCCATCAACAGGGGCACGAATTGCGGATTGGCGAAAATCTTGGCTTCTTGCTTGCCCACCGCAGGGGCATCGGCATTCGGGCCGCGATCGGTCAGCGTCGTCAGCACCAGATCGTCGCCCTGCTTGCTGTTGAACGTCAGCCCTGAGCCGATCCCCACCGGCAGCCCCTGCGGGAAATTCTTGGCGAACGCCCCCTGATAGGCGACGCGTTCCCCGCCGGGAAAGCCGACCACATAACGCGCCACCTCAATGTCGGCAGCGTAGGTGAATACAGGAAACAGTGAAGCCAACAGCAGGGAGAGCGATTTTATTTTCATGGTTTTTACCCGAGGTTGAATGAAGCGTTATCAGGCAGAAGAAGATATTAATTTAGCATGACACTTAGATGACAACAGGCCATTCGTCAAATGCACGATCGGTAATAAGGTTGGCTGGCAAATAGAAATTAGCAATTAACCTGAGCGTATTGAATGGGGAAAACCGCTGGAAAAAACCGCCCGAAAATAGCGTGCCATTTCGCTTAGGGTAAATTCTTATGGCAAAGATAAAAAAAGCGGCAAACGCGCGCCGGCACGGGGAAAAACGGCGTTTTTCTCATAGACAAAATAAAATGCCGAGGATTTAATACCGCCGTTATTCAAGGTGCATTAAGAAAATTCTATAGAATATCTGCATGAACTGAAAAAGCTGTTCTATAGTTTTTAGTGCTAACGCCCGTTAGTCAATTCCGCAGGATGGAATCTATGTCAAAGCGACTTTTTGCCGAATTTTTTGGCACATTTTGGTTGGTGTTTGGTGGTTGTGGTAGCGCAGTATTAGCAGCGGCATTCCCACAGCTGGGTATTGGTTTCCTCGGCGTTGCGCTCGCTTTCGGTCTGACCGTGGTGACGATGGCCTATGCCGTCGGCCATATTTCCGGCGGGCACTTTAACCCGGCGATCACCGTCGGCTTATTCGCCGGCGGCCGTTTCGCGGCGAAAGACGTGATCCCTTACGTGATCGCTCAGGTGATCGGCGGTATCGCCGCAGCGGCGGTGCTGTATTTGATCGCCAGCGGCAAAGCCGGTTTCGACGCCACCGCAGGCGGTTTCGCCTCCAACGGTTACGGCGAACACTCTCCGGGCGGTTACTCTCTGCAATCAGCAATCGTGATTGAGCTGGTGCTGACCGCCTTCTTCCTGATCGTTATTCATGGCGTGACCGACAAACGCGCGCCGGCAGGATTCGCCCCGCTGGCGATCGGCCTGACGCTGACTCTGATCCACCTGATCAGCATCCCGGTGACCAACACCTCCGTCAACCCGGCGCGCAGCACCGGCGTAGCGATCTTCCAGGGCACCTGGGCGCTGCAGCAGCTGTGGGTCTTCTGGCTGGTGCCGCTGGTCGGCGGCATTATCGGCGGCCTTATCTACCGCTGCCTGCTGGAAGATAAAAAATAAGCGCATCGCAGCCGATAGCGTTTCGCGGGGCAGCCTTCATCGGCTGCCCCGTTGCTTTCAGCCCTTCGTCACTTCAAACATCATGATATCGCTGGTAAAGGTGCCATCCGGCTGAATGGCGAAATGCGCCGCCACCTCCTGCGACACGCTTTGCTGCAGCGCGCGGATCGCGGTAACGAAATGCGCCGGCGTGCGCATACGCGCCACCCAACTGCCAAACTCCAGCATCAACCGATCCGACGTCACCTCGCGCACCACCAGCCCGGCTTCGGTCAGCAACGTCAGCCACTCGCCCGGCGCATAGTTGCGCACGTGTGAGGTGTCGCGCAGCACTTCCACGGTTTGCAGATAGATATCCAACAGCGGATGCCCCGGCGAGACCACGTCCATAAAGATCGCTCTGCCGCCCGGCTTGAGTACCCGCCTGACCTCACGCAGCGCCTGGCCGACGTCGTGCCAGTGGTGCGCCGAATAGCGGCTGATGACCAGATCGAAGCCGGCGTCCTCAAACGGCAAAGACTCCGCCACGCCCTGCTGCAGCTGAATGTTGTTCAGGCCTTTTTCCGCCGCCGCCTGCTCCACCACCGCCAGCATCTGCGCCGACAGATCGTAGGCCACCACCTGCGCTACCCTGGCCGCCGCCGTGAAGCTGGCATGCCCGGCGCCGCAGCCCAGATCGAGCAGGCGCGCGCCGGCATGCGGTTCCAGTAACTGTGCAAGGCGCTGCAAATCCTTGCCCTGCGCGTGTACCGCGCTGGTTAAGTAGGCGTTGGCCTGCTCGCCGAACTGCCGGTCTACCGCGTTTTTATGGCTGTTGCTGATGCTCATGTTTGCTCCCGTTATTATCCGGCTTGCGCCTGTGCCTGAAGACTTTCGGCTACTATAATCAGGCTACTATACGGGTACAATATGAGCAGTTATCCTGGTATAAATAGGTACCACGCTATGTCATCAGAAGCCTTATCCGGGCCAAAGGCCCTCGGCGCGTTTCTGCGCGCACACCGCGAACGCATCACGCCGGAAATGCTCGGCCTGCCCAGTTCCTCACGCCGCCGCACCAGCGGCCTGCGGCGCGAAGAGCTGGCGCAAATCAGCGGCATCAGCGCCACCTGGTATACCTGGATCGAACAGGGGCGCGAGGTGTCCATTTCCCCCTTCACGCTGGCGCGCATCGCCAAGGCGCTGCGGCTCGGCCCCGCCGAACGCCACTACCTGTTTACCCTGGCGCGCGTCGCCGACCCCGATCAGGAAACGCACCGCGAAACCGCCAATGACGCGGTGCTGCAAAGCGTGCACCAGATGACGGTGCCCTGTTACCTGCTGGACGTGACCTGGAACGTCGTCGCCTGGAACCCGCAGGCAGCGGCGCTGTTCAGCGGCTGGCTGGATGTGGCCAACAGCCCCAACCTACTGCACTTCATGTTCTTCCACCCGCTGGCGAAAACGCTGGTCAGCGATTGGGAAGAGCGCGCTCGCCGCGTGGTGGCCGAATTCCGCGCCGAAACCAGCCACCATCAAAACACCGAAGAGATGCGCGCCTTCGTGCGCAACATGACGCACAACAGCGCGGACTTTAATCACTGGTGGAAACAGCATGACGTGATGGCGCGCGAAGGCGGCGAGCGCGCGTTCGAGCACCCTCAGCAAGGTACGCTGCGCTATCGCCAGCTCACCTTCCATCCGGCGGAGCACGGCGGCCTGAAGCTGGTGATGCTGATCCCGCTGCCGTAATTGGTAACAAATTCATAGACAGGTTTACCCGTCATTTATTTATTGGTTCATGTAAACGCGCTAGGGTGATTGTTACCGATGACAACGATCATCCAGCACCGTTATTTATCTCCCGAGGTACGCCTATGCAATCCGAAGAACAACGCCTTATCGATGGTCTGTTTGGCCGCCTGAAAGAAGCCGAGACCAAGACGGGCCCACGGGATCTCCAGGCAGAACAGCAAATCAATCAGCATATTCGCGAGCAGCCTTCCGCCCCTTATTACATGGCGCAGGCGATGATCATTCAGGAAGCGGCGCTCAAGCAGATGGACCAGCGGGTCAAAGAGCTGGAAGCCCAGGTTGCGCAGCTGCAGCAAACCGCCAACGGCCAACAGAGCAGCGGCGGTTTCCTGGCCGGCCTGTTCGGCGGCGGCAGCCGCAATACGCCAAGCCCGCGTGAACAGTATCAGGCGCAGCAGCAAAATACGGCGGCCTGGAACAACGCGCAGCAGGGGGGCTACGCGCAGCCGCAGCAGCCAGCCTACGCCCAACCGCAGCAGGCGGCGCCTTCACGCGCCGGCGGTTTCCTGGGAGGCGCCTTGCAAACGGCGGCGGGCGTCGCCGGCGGCGTGGTATTGGCCGACATGCTGACCGGCATGTTCCGCCATTCGCAGCCGCAGGAAATCGTGAACATTATCGAAGAAACCCCGGCGCCGCTGGACGACAGCGCGATGCGCAATTTCGACGCCTCCAACAACCTTGATACCTTCAACAACGGCGACGGCGGCAGCTTCCTGAATCAGGACAACGGCTTCCAGAACGCCAACTACCAGGACGACCAGGACTACGCCGACGACGATTACAACGACGACGACGATTCCTTCCTGTAATGCCTCTCTCCCCCTCTCACCCGCAGAGGGGGATTTCCCGTTTCGCCGATCTGGACTACAGTGAACGCTGTTCATTTATCCGGCCGGGAGAAACGATGCCGAGCTTTAATCCTTCAGCCCCGTACTTCAGCGAACGCCTGCAGATGCGGCCGCCGGTGATGGCGGACCTCGAACGTTTCTACGCCATCTTTGGCGATCCGCAAACCCAACGCTTCAACCCCGCCGGCCCGCTCACCAGCGAGGCGCAGGCCGCTTCGGCGCTGCAGGAGCGGCTCGCCGGCTGGCGGCAACACGGCTACGGCTCCTGGGCGCTCGCCCTGCGCGAACGGCCGGATTGGGTTATCGGGTTTGGCGGGTTGTCCTGGAAACCGCTCGGCGCGCAGCGCACCGTGAACCTCGGCTATCGCTTCGACACCCGCGTCTGGGGCATGGGGCTGGCCACCGAGATGGCGTGGGCTTCACTGCAATACGGGTTTGTCGGGCTGGGGATGGGTGAGATTTCCGCCATTGTGCGCGCGGAGAATCAGGCTTCGTGGCGGGTGCTGGAAAAGATCGGCATGCAGCGTGTGGATACGCTGGATGACGTGCCCGGCGCGGCGCCGAGCCTGGTGTATACGCTAAAGCGCGGCGACTATCAGGGCTGATCGTCGCTGATTTTAGCCAACGCCATGCGGTAAGATTTGACCTTCTGACGCTTTTTCAGCCAGGTGGTGGTAGAGACGATGAACACCGCGCCCGACATCGCCAACACGCCGATCGGGTGGCCGTAAAACACCATCAAGGCAAAGTATACGGCGGAAACGATCGCCACCCACTTCGCCGTATTGCCCATGTCGTTCTTCTCCTGGGTCAAACGGCGGATGTGCTCTTCTTCACTGATTCCCATACGCGCTCCTTGTTGGCTGAACGTTCCATTATATGGGGCTGGAATGTTGATATTTCAAGCAGTTGGATGGTAAAGAAGCGTAAAGCTCAGGCCGGCGGTTCCCGCCGCCGAGGCAGATAGCGCCCGGGCTGATCGGCGCCCGGCAGGCCGGTGCCGTCGTTGCGGCCAAACAGCCGGTAGCGATTGCCGGCGACCGCGTCGTAGACCTTGTCCGCCAGCCGCGGCGGCAGGTAACGCGCCAGCGCCAGCACGCGGTACGGCCACCCCAATTGGCGCAGCGCCTGGAACAGCGCAGCCGAACGCAGCCAATAGCGCCCCTGCTCAACATAGACCACGGAATCGAAACGATCGGTCGGCAGCCCCAACGCCTGCAGGATCGCCTGCCCTTCGACCGATTGCACCGTCGCCAACAGAATGCACCGCTGCCGATCGGCGCGAATAAGATACCTCACCAGCCCGTAACACAGATTGCATTCGCCGTCGAACAACAGCGCGCGATCGCCGGGCTGGAGATAAGGCAATGGTGATAAAGGGGTCATCCCGCCTCCCGATAAACGTACGCCTTAGCCTAACGCGCCTTGAGCGTGCGAACCAGTGCGGAATGACGATCCGTTAACGCGCAGGCGGGGCGTCCGGCACGGCGACCACCGCAACGCGCACCTCGTAATGTTTGGCGCTGCCCGCCGGGATCACCGCCGTCAGTTTATTGATGGTTTCCACCGGATTGTCGCTGGCCGAGGTGGCGCAGAACAGTTCGCCGCCGTGGCAGAACCCCGGCTTGGGCGGGTGCCCGCCCGGGAAAGGCGGCATGCGCATCGGCTCATCCGCCGCGGGCGGCACCGCTTTGGCCGCAGGCGCCTCGGGGGCAGATATCGCGCTCGCGCTGAACAACAGCGCCATGCCCATGCAGGGCAGCGCCAGGATCTTGATTGCTTGTTTCATTGAATTAGCCTCATTTGCCGGGTTCGGGATTACGCTACCCCGCTCCCGGCTAATGAGAAAGCCGCTTTTCGCTACCTTTTCGCCCCGCTACGTTTTGCTTACATCCCGCGTCTAACTTAATGAAAACAGAAGATTTGGAAGCACTCCGATTTTTCCATCCTTCCACACGGCGCATACAACCCTGTGTGGAAGGCTTTAATTTTCCAATCAACCACTTAATGGGGATACAGGCTAGCTTTCCTGCTTATCTTTTCTCTTCTGCCTAAAGTTTTCGTCATTAATACAATATTGGTAAGAATCAACGATCAACCCCGTTAGCCGCAAAATATTTTCCGGGCGGTCGATAATGATATGCCCCCCTGCTGCCAACTCCAGGCCGGCGCGAGTTATCTCAGCCTGCCTGGCATCGTCTATCTCAAGCGGAAGCAAAATGGTTGGGCGTTGCTTATTGTCGAAATAACGCAGAATCCAACGCGTCGTCTTCCCTTGAAAGAGGATGCTGTAATAGCTTTCGGTATCTTTCGCAACCAGCTCTGCCTCAGTGCCCAAGATCATCGCCACATTGTCAAACAGGCACCTTTCTGCAAATGTAGTCACTATTTTACTATTCTCGGGGTCAACGATCGGGGCAAGCGGGTCGGGTCTGTTTTGCGTTTCACCTTCATCTGAGGATTCAGACGCTACAACATTTTCCGACGTCACTGACAGGCCAGAAACGACCATCGCACTCACTGCTTTTTCAACAGCCAAACGAACCAATGGCGTTATTGTGTCCAAAAAACGTTGGTTTAGCTGACGCTGAACGTTAGAGCGACTTGCCACATAACGAACAAAATCTGAATCAACGTCTCGAAGGCTGGCGCTGATAGTTTTTGTAAATGAAGTCAGATAGATACTTTCTTCAGCTAACGTTCGCAGCGCTTCAGGCTGAAATTGGTCGTGTCTAAATCTATAAAGCTGATCAATATCAGAATCGTTTAGATTATTAAAATCTATTTTCAGGAATGGCGAATCATCCATGATGTTCTTATCTTTCAGATCGGTGAAAAATCGCCATTCTTTTCCATTAGTTATTGCAGAAACCGTGACCTCTGGTGTCGCATTAAAATAGCGAGATAGCTGGGGACTATGGTTTGACAGATTTTGATTGAAAGACTTCGCCTCGATGAACATGACGGGAACCGCATGGCAAAAAAGGGCGTAATCAACGCGCTCACCCACTTTAACACCTGGAAAATCAGCACCATACTCTGCCTTCACCTTAGTGGGGTCATACGGATGAAAGCCTAAGGTTTCTAATAACGGCAAAATTAATGCCTGCTTAGTCGTTTCCTCAGTATTGCAATGCTGGCCAACAGAGGCCACATGAAGAACATGGGCCTTAAGCTTATCTCTGAATGCATTCATCAACCATCCCTCTGCTGTGTTAAATCGCTGTAGTCTTAAATCACACGTTCAAAAGTGCTTTTCTTGCAACAAAGCGGTGTTCTTAAATAGAACTCCGTCAATATTTAATAGAATTAGCATTAATTATTAGTTATATAGCAGAACAAATAGCCTTAATCAAAATAGGAACACGAAGACCTACAGCCGATCACAATAAAAAAGAGATAAGTATTAACAGATGGGAATTTATAGCGAGTGAACCATTATTGGTACTTATACAGAATCCAGCGACAAATGATGGGCAGGGAATACTGCCCATCTATCGCGTTACTTACCGTTTGTCAGCGTGTTATAGCTGGTCATCAGATTGCGGTAGTCCGGGATATGGTTGGAGAACAGCGTGCCCAGACCTTCGATGTCGTTGCGCCAGTCGCGGTGCAGCTCGCAGGCGACGCCGAACCAGGTCATCAGCTGCGCGCCGGCGGCTTCCATACGGCTCCAGGCCGACTGACGCGTCAGCTCATTGAAGGTGCCGGAGGCGTCGGTCACCACAAAGACCTCAAAGCCTTCATTGAGCGCCGACAGCGCCGGGAATGCCACGCACACTTCGGTCACCACGCCGGCGATGATCAGCTGCTTGCGGCCGGTGGCTTTCACTGCGTTGACGAAGTCGTCGTTGTCCCAGGCGTTGATTTGGCCGGGGCGGGGAATGAACGGGGCATCGGGGAATTGGGCCTTCAGTTCCGGCACCAGCGGGCCGTTGGGGCCGTTTTCGAAACTGGTGGTCAGAATGGTCGGCAGATTGAAGTACTTCGCTAAATCACCCAGCGCCAGCACGTTGTTTTTAAACCGATCGGGATCGATATCGCGCACCAGCGAAAGCAGCCCTGCCTGATGATCCACCAGCAATACGGCGGCCTGATCCTTGTCGAGGCGTTTGTAGTTTGCAGTCATGGTTTTACTCCCGTGGGGGTTGATGTTGCGGATGAAGCGCCCCGCCGCTGGGACGGGGCGCAGAGGTCTAAGTGTAGCGCCTGAGCCGGGGAACGCTTCCCGGCTCGGGCGCCTGCGGTCAGCCGGCGCTCGCTTCGGCGTTCATGCTGCCGAACTTGCCGCTGTTGAAGTCGCGGAACGCCTGCTGGATTTCCGCGTCGCTGTTCATGACGAACGGGCCGTAGCCGACGATAGGCTCATCGATCGGTTCGCCGCTCAGCACCAGCAGCGCGACGTCGTTGTTGGCTTCGATAGTGATCGCATCCCCCGCCCGGTCGAAACGCACCATTTGGGTTTCGCGCACCACCTCTTCGCCGTTGACCAGGATCGCGCCGTGCAGCATCACCAACGCCAGCGTATGGCCTTCTTTCACCGTCAGCGTGGTGGTGTGGCCGGCATTCAGCTTCATATCCCACACGTTGAGCGGGCTAAAGGTGCGTGCCGGGCCGGCGTGGCCGCCGAAGTCCCCGGCGATCACCCGCACCTGCCCGGCGCCGTCCGCCAGCGGAACCACCGGAATATCGGCGTTCAGCAGCGTCTGGTAACCCGGCTCGGCCATTTTGTCCTTGGCCGGCAGGTTGACCCACAGCTGCACCATTTCCATGGTGCCGCCCTTGCGCGAGAACTCCCGCGAATGGAACTCTTCATGCAGAATGCCAGAGGCGGCGGTCATCCACTGGACGTCGCCGGGGCCAATCACCCCGCCGCTGCCGGTCGAGTCGCGGTGTTCCACTTCGCCCTGATAGACGATGGTCACCGTTTCAAAACCGCGATGCGGATGCTGACCCACGCCGCGGGTGCCGGAGGCAGAGCGGAATTTGGTTGGCGCCGCGTGATCCAGCAGCAGGAACGGGCTCATTTCCGCCCCCAAATCGTTATAAGAGAACAGCGAATTCACCAGGAAACCGTTACCGACCCAATGTGCTTCCGGGCTGTTGTGAATACCGAGGATTTTTTTCATCTTGAACTCCCGTTTCAGGCCTCACGGCCTTAAGTTGATGGCAGAAGTTTAATCCGTCGGGGTTTGCTGCAGTAGTAGGCAAGATGTACACTCAGCGTTCTACTGGTAGAACGATAAGGGATAGGATGCTGACCGATCTGAACGATCTGTTTTTCTTCGCCAGCGTGGTCGATCACCAGGGATTCGCCCCCGCCGGCCGGGCGTTGGGCATTCCCAAATCCAAGCTCAGCCGCCGCGTGGCGCTGCTGGAAGAGCGCCTGGGCGTGCGCCTGATCCAGCGCTCGACGCGGCGTTTCTCGGTGACCGAGGTCGGCCAAAACTATTACGCGCACTGCAAGGCGATGCTGGTGGAAGCGGAAGCGGCGCAGCAGGCGATCGAACAGACGCGCGCCGAGCCCTGCGGCACGGTGCGCATGTCCTGCCCGGTGGCGATCCTGCACACCCGCGTCGGCAGCATGGTGGCGGCCTTTATGGCCGACTATCCGAAGGTGACGGTGCATCTGGAAGCGACCAACCGCCGGGTGGACGTGGTGGGGGAAGGGTTGGATCTGGCGATCCGCGTGCGGCCGCCGCCGCTGGAAGACAGCGATCTGGTGCTGAAGATCCTGGCGCAGCGCACCTGGTGCGTCGCCGCCAGCCCGGCGCTGGTGCGCACCCTCGGGCCGGCGCACGCGCCGGAAGACCTGCGTAAATACCCGACGCTCGATCTCGGCCCCGCGCGCGCTCAGCACCAATGGCGGCTGACCGGCCCGCAGGGTGAACGGGTGGAGTGGGAACACACGCCGCGGCTGGTCACCGACGACATGCTGATGCTGCGCACCGCCGCCATCGCCGGCGCCGGCATCGTTCAGCTGCCGGCGATGATGATGCGCGACGACATGCTGCGCGGCGAACTGGTCCAGCTGCTGCCCGGCTGGCAGCCGCAGGGCGGCGTGGTGCATGCGGTTTACCCGTCGCGCCGCGGGCTGCTGCCGGCGGTAAGGCTGCTGCTCGATTATCTGGGCGAGCAGTTCACCAGCATCGAAGAGGAGTGATCAGGCGGTGATTTCAATCGCGTTGCCGTCCGGATCGCGGATGACGGCCTCGTAGAAGCCGTCGCCGGTCCAGCGCGGCGCGGACTGCAGGATAGCCTCCTGCTGCGCGCGCTGCGCCAACCGATCGACCTGCCGCTCATCCCCCAGCGACAGCGCGATGTGCGCCCAGCCCACCCGCTCTTCCTGGGCCTGCGCCGGCAACAGCGTCGGCACGCGCATGATCTCCAGCGTCGGCCCGGCCGCCAGGCTGACGAAGCGGGAAACAAACCCCGGCCGGTTGCGGCTGACGTACTCCTCGCCCGCCTCAGCGTTGAAATAGCGCTGCCAGAACGCCAACTGCGCGTCGATGTCGCGGGTCCACAGGGCTACATGGGCTATTTTCATCATCATTCTCCGGTCGGTAAATCGCTGTGCCAAACCTGGCCACCGCCCTGCGCCACCTGCAGCTCGAGCTGCGGGTGCGCGCCGCGCGCCGTCACCAGATGATCCACCCGCCCGGCGGGCAGGAAGGGGTAAGGGGCGTAGGTATTGAGCTTATCGCGGGTACACAGCACCGCCACGCTGCCGGCGCGCGTCAGCAGCCGCTTTTTGAACGTGGCATCCTGGTAGCTCAGCGCGGAAAAGCCGCTGTCCGGGTCGTAGGCGCAGATGCCGGTGAACACCAGATCGAAATGGAAACCGTCTATCTCTTCCGCGGCTTTGGCGTCCACGCAGCCGCCAACCTGCGCATCCAGCTCGCCGCCGATCAGAATGGTGCGGAGCCCCGGCCGTTCCAGCATTTTGCCGGCGATGCTCAACGCATTGGTCACCACCGTCAAACGCCGATCGCGCGGCAACAGATCCGCCAGATACAGGTGGGTGCTGCCGGCGTCGAGGAAAATCAGCTGCTCTTCACCGATCAACCCCAGCGCGGTCTGCGCCAGCGCCAGCTTCTCATCGCCGCTGAGCGCCATGCGCGCCGCAACGGGCCCCTCGGCCGGCGTCGGCGCCAGCGCGCCGCCATAGATGCGTTTGCACAGATTCTGCGCCGCCAGCTGGCGCAGATCGCGGCGGATGGTGGCTTCGGTGGTATTCAGCCGCTGCGCCATCTCCAGCGCCAGCACCCGCCCCTGTTGGCGAAGCGTGTCGAGAATGGCCTGGTGGCGCTCATTCGGTAGCAGTTTGGACATCGTGTCAATCCGGTGACGCTAAAGTGATCACAAATGTACACAAACAAACATAAACGTACAACCGTGAGCGAAAGAAAAATCGCCGGGCAGGATTTTCGCCTGCGGGATGTTGGCTATACTGAGGCAAGCGAAGTTACCGCAGACGTAACGGCTTGGACGCTAAGGGAAAACGATGTTATTGACGATCGCAAGGTGGCTGTTTCAACTCCCCGGGAAGCTGTTCGGGCTGATTTTCAAAAATCGCCTGAGGATATTTTTATTCTTCATGCTGGTCGCCGTTGGGGTGCTCGGCGCCAAGCGCTATCTGCGCGCCCACCAATATGACGACGAGTTCAGCCTCGCCGCCCCCGCCGATTACAACCGCGCAATAAAGCGCGAAATGCCGCTGCGCGAGGCGCGTGAACAGTGCGGCGGGCCGCTGCATGACAATGCCGGGCAGCCGTGGCCCGCCTCAGCGGGTTATCTGCATCAGCCGACGCGGCTGCCCACGGCCGGTCTGCATCGGCTGACGCTGGATAATCAGGGCAACGATTTTGCGGTGCTGGTCAAGCTGGAAACGCCGACGGCGCCGCAGCAGCTGGCGGAAGTCTTTATTCCGCCCGCCGGCAGCTTCGAGGTGAAAATCAATGCGGACGCGGAACATGTGATGAAAATCAAGAACATCAAGACCGGCTGCATGTTCCGCTCCCGGCCGTTCAACCTGGATAAACAGCGCGATTGGCGCATGCCGCTGACGCTACAAAAGGACGGCAGCCTGCAGCTGCAGTCGATAGGGGATCGCCAATTCTGATCGGGCGCCGGAACCGGCGCCGCATAGGGTTACTTTTTCACCGGATGATCGCGGCGGAACAGCTCCCAGCTTTCAATTTCCTGCCCACTCGGCAAGGTACAGGTGGAATACTGGCCTGCCGCATTCTCTTTGGCGTTCAGCTTGCCGCCGATTTGGGTGCAGTACACGTCGGCCGGGTTCGCCATGCCGATCGGTTTCACCTGCGGCGGCGGTGGCGCATCGTTGGATTTCACGGAACACCCCTGCAACATCGTCATCCCTGCCAGCAGGGAAAGCATCAACGTTTTTTTCATTTTTCCAGCTTATGCAAAAAAGAACGGCGGAGCGCTCCGCCGTTCGCTTATCATGAAATAAAGGATTTGCCCTGTTTCAGCACCAGATCGCAGGCTTTTTGCTTCACCTTCTCGGTGATCTGCGAGGTGCCCAGGCTGTTCAGATCCAGGCTCTTGCCTTCGCCGGTCTGCAGCAAGCCGCCCAGGCCCTGCTGATAATCCTGGCTCTTGGCGTTTTCGGTGCTGGTGATGCCCAGCTTGCTGAGCAGTTGATCTTTCACCCCTTCGGCGCCGTTAGCCGACAGCACGTTGTTTTTCACGCAGTACTGCAGGATGCCGGCGGCATTGGTCATGCTGCTGGAGCTCAACGCCTTGTCGCCACCGTTCAGCAGGCCGGTCAACGAGGAGAGCGACATGCCGCCGCTGCTGTCGCCGCCCGACTTACTCAGTTCGCCCGCCGCGCTGCTGAGGGAATCCATCAGCCCAGCGGCCTGGGTGGCGCCGCTGGCCAGGGTAGCGGACAGCGCCAAAGCCAGCAGTAAACGATGTTTGGTGATCATAGTGGTGAAACTCCTGTAATAACGGCATGCAATCGGCGCAGCGCGCCGGGATACCCTTCCGACGCCGCTGGCGGCGACAAGTTCCTTTAATCTCGCCGCCGCGCCGTTTTTCGGAATTCAGGAAGTTTAGAACTGCCAGCGCAGCCAGGCGAAGAACACGTTGCCGTTGTTATAGGTGCCGGGAATGTAGGTCGCCTGGAACGTCAGCCGCTGATAGCCGATAGAAGCCAGCGGCAGCGGCGCCGGGATGGGAATGTATTTCCAGTTGTCACGCGCGGTGACGCTGGCGGTAAAGCCCAGCCCCAGGCGGAAATCCTTGTCATCCAGCGGGCGCCAGATCTTCTCGTAGGCGTAGCCGCCGATCGGCTCCCACTTGTTGAAGGAGTCCTTGAACGCCATGATGTAGATGCCGTGCCAGTCGCCGTCGCTGTCGTAGCGGGAGATGCCGTAACCGGCGCCCCACGGGCGTTCGTTGTACTTATCGATATGTTCATCATCGTAAGTCCAACGGTTGTGCCAGGTAATGGCCGGGATATAGAGATCGTGGTTAGGCGAGTTGTTCCAGGTCTCCGCCACGTTATCGGTAAAACGCTGCCATAGACCCGGTTTTTCAGCCTGCGCGGTATTGCCACTTTCTGTACCAACCTCAGCGTAAGAAGGCAGTGCAGGAAATATCAACGCCAGAGAACATGCCAAAAGAGTCCGTTTGAGAAACATCGTAAAGCTCCTGTAAAAATACGGCCGCAGATTTTTACCGATAGCCCAGGCAAGATCAAGCTGTATCTAATTTATCCAACGCCCGTTGTGCTTTGGTTAAGTTTAGCGCCGGAAAATGCCCAATAATTCATAACAAATTGTACCGATATCCGCATGCTATCGCCTTTAAGGCGGCAAAGCCGTGGGAAAAGTCCGCTTTGTCGCACGCTACTCGCGGGCAAGATGCTTGACCAACACATCGACATCGAGACGGTTCACAAATTCCAGAGAATATGAGGAATAGAGGCCGAACAGGCGGTTTTGGTGCCCGACCACCACCAGATCGATGCCGGCCTGATGAATGAAATCGTTGACGTCCTTAAAGCGCCGGATGGTGACGATTTCCTTGATCGCAACCGGCGCATCGACGGCGCTCACCAACCGGCTCAGCATCGCCTTGGCGGCGATCACCTCCTGCGCCTGGCGATCTTTGACCAGCGCATCGCTGCCGTACTCCAGCTCCGCATAGTCGGCGTTAAGGTGGCCGACGGTGATGGCGATCGGCAGCCCGCGCACCATCGCCACCGTTTGACGCAGCAACGGCAGCCCATCGCGCTCATCGTGAATCAGTACCAGAATATGTCGATAGCTTTTCATCGCGTAACCCCCTCACAGACCAGCACCACAGGGACATCATCCCCTCTGGTAGGTATACGCCATCTACGCACACGTAGAGAAAAGTTTACGTATCGCTTCCCATGGAATGTGATGGCCACCACGTTATCTTAGCGCCCGCAACGGTGTATTTTAACGCCGGCCCGACGTGGCGCGCACCGCCGCCCCCGTAAAGCAAAGCTGACGAAAACGGGCGAACAAAAAACTCAAGTTGTTAGTTTTTTGTTTTTCATTGGTTACTGGATGGTTTCATGAAATAAGCGTGCGGCGGATCACCAAAATCCCCCTTCACGTCAGCTTCGGTTTTTCTTTCCCAGGCAAAAAGCGTTGTGTCGCTCAATGGGATTTAACGCGGCGTCAAAAGTACCGGATGATTCGCCCTGCATCATGATAAATGCCAACGCGGCGCCGTTTCTCTGCTGATATTCCATCAAGGAAAAATACCGCCTCCTCCCAATACACGATAACCCTACTTTTTATGTATTTCCCAATCGCGTAAAGCGCCGAATACAAACCGCCTATTTACCGCCTGCCCACGTTCTCTTGAACAAGCCGACGCTTTAAATAACTGTTAATGCTAACGACACAACATCGCCAGCAATTTATTTTTGCTGATTTTCGCCTGACAAAATAAAGATAAATAATCCGGAGCAATCAATGAAAATAACCATCGGGTCATTCATTCTGCAACAGCTTCACGCCCTGAACGTCGATCGTATTTACGGCGTGCCCGGCGACTATAACCTCAGCCTGCTGGAGCTGCTGGAAAGCGATGACCGGCTGGCGTTTATCGGCAACTGCAATGAATTGAACGCCGCCTACGCCGCCGACGGCTATGCCCGAATGAAGGGCGCCGGCGCGCTGATCGTCACCTACGGCGTCGGCGATCTGGCCGCGCTGTCCGGCATCGCCGGTGCCTATGCCGAATCCTCGCCGGTGGTCTGCATTGCCGGCACGCCGCCGCTGCACGCAATGAAGAATCATCAGCTATTGCACCATACTCTGGGCGACGGCAATTTCGACAACGTCATGAACTGTTTTAAACAATTCACCGTTGCTCAAGCCTTGATTACGCCGGAAAATGCCGCGCAGGAAATTCCGCGCGTTATTTCCCGCGCCTGGATAGAGAAGAAACCGGTGTATTTACAGCTGCCTTCCGATATTTGCGACGTCGAAATTGAAATCACCGCAGCCACAGCGGCGCCGCAGTTGCCGGCCAGCGATAAATATAATGTGCAATTAGCGGCGATGGCGCTGTTAACCAAAATAAAACGCGCGCAGCGCCCGATCATGTTGGTCGACCAAATGGTGGATCGCTATCAGCTGCAGCGGTTGGTGATCGAGGTCGCTCACCGCTTTGCCATTCCGCTGACCAATATGCCGACCGCCAAATGCATCATTCCGGAAGATACCGCCGGTTGGATGGGTGGCTACAGCGGCAATCTGTCGCGCCCCGAACTGTATGAACGCATGGCGCACTCGGACTGCGTGCTGAGCTTCGGCGTGCGTCTGGTGGACTCCACCACCGGCTATTTCTCGCAGCAAATTCCCGCCGCCGCTCAGGTAGATATCCAGCCGTTCTCGCTGAAGCTGGACAACACCTCCTATCCGGCGGTGGCGACGGCGGATCTGCTGCAGGCGCTGCTGGATCTGAGCGAAGACGCGCCGGTACAGCCCCTGGCGCCGCTGCCCGATCCGCGTGAAAAGCTGGCGACGCCGAGCGACGCCCCCATCGACCAGGCCTATCTGTGGCAACGGATCCAACGATTTATCCGGGCGGATGACGTGGTGGTGGTGGAAAACGGCACCTCGGGCGCCGCCATCGGCGGCATGCGCATGCCCGGCGGCGTCAAGGTGGTCAACCAACCGATCTGGGGCTCGATCGGCTATACCCTGCCGGCGCTGCTCGGCACCCTGATGGCGGCGCCTGAGCGCCGTCACCTGCTGTTCATCGGCGACGGCTCCTTCCAGCTCACCGCGCAGGAAGTGTCTACCCTGCTGCGCTGCGAGCAAAAGCCGATCATCTTCCTGATCAACAACGACGGCTACACCATCGAGCGTTATATCCTCGGCGAAAACTCGTCCTACAACGACATCGGCCCGTGGGACTACGCCAAACTGCCGGCGGTATTGAATACCCAGGCGCAGCCGTTCAGCGTGGCGGTGGAAACCACGCAGCAGCTGGAAATGGCCCTGGAACACGCCTCACGGCAGGATCGGCTGGCGTTTATCGAGGTGAAAGTGCCGATGATGGACACGCCGCCGGTGATGAAAGAGTTCTGCAACCGCTGCAACAGCTTTAACTTCGGCCTGACCAACCCGCGCCGCAGCGCCTGATGCGCGATCGCGCCGCCGATGGTTTCAGGCCACCGGCGGCGTTTTCTTTTGGGTTACCCGCCGGCGCGCGCCATGCAGCGCTGGCGGCGTTCATCCACCCGTTTGGCGAACCAGGCGGTGGTCAGCTTGCGGGTGATTTTCGGGCTTTCCAGCTGGATGCCCGGTAGCATCTCGCGCGGCAGCTTGCCGCCCGCCAGCGCAAAGACCTTCTTATACAGATCGGTGCCGGCAAAGTCGGCCGTCTCGCCTTTCTCGAGCGCCCGGCGAATGGCGCTGTCGCTCATATTCAGGCGCTTGCCGAGCGTGCGCACCGCCAGCTCGGTCGAGCCGGGCTTGTCGCTGCCGAAGTCGATAAGATCGCCGTCCAGCGCCAGCGGAATGGCGCTCGCCCGGCTGACCGCGTTTTGGAACGCCGCGTTGCGGCTGGCGTACCAGCCGGCGTTGAAGTCGGCAAAGCGATAAATCGGCCGGCTGTAATCGGCCGGATATCCCAGCAAATGCATAATGCCGAAGTACATGCCGCCGCGCCGGCTGAAGACTTCGCGGCGAATCGAGCCGTCGACCGGATAAGGGTACCCTTTGGCGTGCGCCTCGGCGAAGGCGATACTCACCTGCATCGGGCCGCCGGTATGTACCGGGTTTAAATGGCCGAACAGCTTCTGCCCCATCGGCACGCGGTCGATCATGTCATCGAAGATATCGCTCAGATCCTTCTCGGTGCGCACCTTATCGAGCCGCTCGCTGTAGCTCTGGCCGTTCGACGACGAGATCTTCAACGCGGTGTGTACCAAAAAGTTCGGGATGTGCATCTGATCGGCGCGGCGGTCGATCTCCTTCCAGGCGATCTTCGGCAGCCCCGGCACCTGCGGGTTAGCCCGGAACGTCGACTCCTGTTCGGTCACCGCCAGCACCGAACACAGGTTCTCATCGCTCGGCTCGATGCCCTGCGCGGCGAAGGCGGCGGTAATATCGGTGGCCCAGCCCTGACGATCGCCGGCGTTGGCCGGGATCAGCGTCAGCAGCCGGGCTTTGACATCGGCGGGGCGCGCCGTCGGCGCCGTGGTGGTGGTTTTGCTGGTACAACCCGCCAACGCCAGCAGCGCGGCCAGGCTCAGCAAACGGAAGGATATCGGGTGGAATAAACGAGGTATCGGCATCTTTTCCCTGAACGTGATGACATGAACAGCACTGAAATTAGCCCAGCCGCCGCGCACAATCCAGTATAAAGATATGCCACGCCTTTCCGTCAGGCCGCTATGTTCAAACGCTCGATAAAGATGTATTTTATATACATCATATAAATCACTTTGCTTGCCCAGCCAGAGGAGCCCCTTATGGAGCAGCAGCTGCTTTGCTATAAAACCCTGCCGGAATGGAACAGCGACACGCTGCCGGAGGCCTTCCGCCAGCGCCACAACACCCAGAGCGGCACCTGGGCGAAGCTCACCGTGCTGAGCGGCAGCCTGACGTTCGCCATGATGACCGAGGACGGCGCCACCACCGAGACCTGGCAGTTCAGCCCCGAAAGCCAGCCGCCGTTTATCGCACCGCAGCAGTGGCATCGCATCGTTTCCTTCTCGGACGACATGACCTGCCGGCTGGCGTTTTACTGCACGGCGGAAGATTACTACCACAAGAAATACGAACTGACGCGCACCCACTCCGAAGTGATCGAGGCGGCGGCGCGCATCGCGCCGGGCAAGGCGCTGGATCTGGGCTGCGGCGGCGGCCGCAATTCGCTCTATCTCAATCTGAAGGGTTTCGACGTCACCGCCTGGGACAAGCACGCGCCGTCGATAGACCGCCTCAATCGGATCATCGACGCCGAGCAGCTGACCCGCCTGAGCGCCGGAGTGCAGGATCTCAATACCCACCGCTTCAGCGGCGAATACGACTTCATCCTGTCCACCGTGGTGATGATGTTCCTCGAGCGCCAGCAAATTCCGCCTATCGTGCAAAACATGCAGGACAGCACCGTTCGCGGCGGCCATAACCTGATCGTGGCGGCGATGGATACCGAGGATTATCCCTGCCCGCTGCCGTTCCCGTTCACTTTTAGCCCGGGTGAACTGCAGCATTATTATCGCGACTGGGAGATCCTCAAATACAACGAGGACGTCGGCCAGTTGCACAAGACCGACGCCGCCGGCAACCGCATCTCGCTGCGCTTCGCCACCCTGCTGGCGCGCAAGCTATAGCGCGTCGTGAAAGATCACCCCCAGCGTGTGGCGTTGGCCGGAACGTACCCGGCTGACGCCGTGGCGCAGATTGACCCGATAATAGCCTTTAGCCCCCGCCACAGGGCGATGATGCACGGCGAACACCACCGCGTCGCCCTGCTGTAGCGGCACCACCTCCGGCCGGCTCTGCATCCGCGGCCGCTGTTCGGTCAACACGAATTCGCCGCCGGTGAAGTCCCGTTCGGGTGCGGAGAGCAAAAACGCCACTTGCAGCGGAAACACCCGCTCGCCGTACAGATCCTGATGCAGGCAGTTGTAATCCCCCGCTTCGTAACGCAACAGCAGCGGCGTCGGCCGCCGTTGGCCGGCCCGGTGGCATTCGGCCAGGTAGGCCTCGTGTTCGGCGGGATAGCGCGCCGTCAGGCTCAACAAGGCGTTCCAGCGGTTGGCCACCGGTGCCAGCCGCGCATACATCAGGCTGCGCGCCTCGGCCACCGGAAGCGGCAGCGGATAGGCGAAGTACCGGTACTCGCCGCGGCCAAAACCGTGCTGCGCCATCACGATGCGGCTGCGGAAGTGCGCATCGTGCGGGTAGAGCGCCGCCAGCTCGCGGCACAGGTCTTGGCTGAGCACGCCAGGCAACCGCGCACAGCCCTGCGCATCGAGTTCGCGTTCAATCGCCGCCCAGTCCAATTCGGCCAGCCGCGCCGCCAGCGAGCGGCTCATCGCTGCGCCTCTTTTTCCAGCAAGGCTTTCTTGCGCTCGACGCCCCAGCGATAGCCGGACAAAGCGCCGTCGTTGCGCACCACCCGGTGACAGGGGATCGCCACCGCCAGCACGTTGGCGGCGCAGGCGCCGGCCACCGCGCGCACCGCTTTGGGCGCGCCGATGCGCCGGGCGATGTCGGCATAGCTGACAGTTTCGCCGACCGGTATCGTCTGCAGCGCTTGCCAGACCCGCTGTTGAAACGCGGTGCCGCGAATATCCAGCGGCAGCGCCAACCCGTTCTCCGGCGCTTCAATCAACCCCACCACCTGCGCCATCAGCGCTTCATACTGCGCATCGCCGCCGATCAGCTCGGCATTAGGGAACTTGTCCTGCAGATCCTGCACCAACCGCTGCGCATCGTCCCCCAGCAGAATGGCGCAGATGCCCACCTCGCTCTGCGCCGCCAGGATCTCACCCAGCGAACAGCGCCCGACGGCGAAATGGATGCGCATGCCTTTGCCGCCCGCCCGGTAGGCCTTCGGCGTCATGCCGAGCGCAGCGTTGGCTTGCCGGTAGAAGCGGCCGTTGGCGCCATAGCCGGCGTCGAAAATCGCGTCGGTCACCGTCTCCTGCTGCGTAAGACCGGTGCGCAAGCGCTGGCTGCGCTGCGCGTCGGCATAGCCTTTCGGCGTCAGGCCGGTGATCGCTTTGAACAGCCGGTGGAAATGGTATTGGCTCAACCCGACGTGACGCGCCAGCGCCTGCAGCGACGGCGCTTTCTCCGCCCGTTCGATATAGCGGCAGGCCTCGGCTATCTGCCGCGCATGCTGCTCTGTCAACGGCGTCAGCCCCTGGCGGCAGCGTTTGCAGGGCCGATAACCCGCCGCCTCCGCCTGCTCGGCATCGTCGAACAGTTCCACGTTTTGCCGGTTCGGCTGGCGTGACGGGCAAGAAGGCGAGCAATACACGCCGGTGGTTTTCACCGCATAGATAAAGCGGCCGTCGGCGTGTTTATCGCGGCTGACGATCGCCAGCCAGCGCGGGTCGGCGCTGTCGATTACGTTTTTCATCATCCGTTCCTCACTGCGGTTTCGATGTTAACCAGCATAGTGACGGGCCGTTGGCGAAACACGCCGACTCTTGCTTTTTAATTCGGCGCCGACCTTTTCAGCAATGTTTCGACAATTTTTAACCAACAACATGAAGTTTATTACGTTGCCAACCCGGTTGCACAGCGTTAGGATCGCGGCCGGTCACGGGCGTGGCCAGTGTTTTTGCCTGTTAGTTGCGCGCATGGAGAGGTTATTGTGTTAGAGAGTTTTGGCGTCCTGAATTTATGGACCTATTTGGCCGGGGTGGTCTTCATTATCATTCTGCCGGGGCCGAATACGCTGTACGTACTGAAAACCGGCGTATCGCGCGGCGTGCGCGCCGGCTACACCGCGGCGCTCGGCGTGTTCATCGGCGATGCGATCCTGATCTTCTGCGCCTATATCGGCGTGGCTTCGCTGATCCGCACCACGCCGTTCCTGTTTACCCTGGTGCGTTTTCTCGGCGCGATTTACCTGCTGTTCCTCGGCGCAAAAATCCTCTACGCCACCCTCGTGCAGAAGGCGCAGGCGCAACAGCAGCAGATTGAAGGCGGCCACAGCATTCTGCGCAAATCGCTGACGCTGAGCCTGACCAACCCGAAAGCTATCTTGTTTTACGTGTCGTTCTTCGTGCAGTTCATCGACTTCAACTACGCGCACACCGGGCTGTCGTTCACCATTTTGGCGCTGATCCTCGAAGCCGTCAGCTTTATCTACATGAGCACGCTGATCTTCTCCGGCGCGATGCTGGCGCATTTCTTCAACCACAAGAAAGGCCTGGCGAAGCTCGGCAACGGCCTCATCGGCCTGCTGTTCCTCGGCTTCGCCACCCGTCTGGCAACCCTGAGCTCGTGATCCCTCCCGGCCGGCGCCCGCCGGCCGCAGTTTACCCTTCCGTCACGGCAAAATGACACGCAGGGCAAACCGAATGTCAGGCAGACCAAAGCCGCCGCTTTTCCGCTGATCTAGACTTGCAGGGTTAACGATAACCTGATGAGCCTGATCGGAGGATGTATGTCTGACAATACCGTAGCCGTGCTGGATAGCGTGTCGCGTTTTCTCGATCGTCAGCATGGGCTGTATATCGACGGCCAGTGGCGCGCGTCCGCCGCGGAAGGCCGCCTGGCGGTGTATAACCCCGCCAATGGGCAGCAGATCGCCACCACCGCCGACGCCAACGAACACGACGTCGCGCTGGCGGTGCAGTCCGCCCACAAAGCCTTCAGCGAAGGCGTCTGGGCGCAGCGTCTGCCGGTAGAACGAGAACGCATCCTGCTGCGCTTCGCCGATCTGGTGGAACAGCACGCCGAGGAGCTGGCGCAGCTGGAAACCCTGGAGCAAGGCAAATCCATCAACATCGCCCGCGCTTTCGAAGTCGGCAGCACCCTGAACTGGATGCGCTACACCGCCGGGCTGGCGACCAAAATCACCGGCCAGACGCTGGACGTCTCCATTCCGATGCCGCCGGGCGCCAAATATCAGGTTTATACCCGTAAAGAGCCGATCGGCGTGGTCGCCGGCATCGTGCCCTGGAACTTCCCGCTGATGATCGGCATGTGGAAAGTGATGCCGGCGCTGGCGGCGGGCTGCTCCATCGTCATCAAGCCGTCGGAAACCACCCCGCTCACCCTGCTGCGCATCGCCGAACTGGCGAGCGAAGCCGGCGTGCCGCCGGGCGTGTTCAACGTGGTCACCGGCCGCGGCACCGTGTGCGGCAAGGCGCTGACCGAACATCCGCTGATCGCCAAAGTCAGCTTTACCGGCTCCACGCCGGTGGGCAAAAGCATCGCGCGCGCGGCGGCGGATCGCCTGACCCGCGTGACGCTGGAGCTGGGCGGCAAAAACCCGGCCATCGTGCTGAAAGATGCCGATCCGCAGCAGGTGATCGAAGGCCTGATGCTCGGCAGCTTCCTCAATCAGGGGCAGGTGTGCGCCGCCAGCTCGCGGATTTATATCGAAGCACCGATTTATGACCAGCTGGTGGCCGGTTTCGAACAGGCGGTGAAATCGCTGTCGGTCGGGCCGGGGATGGATACCGGCGCGCAAATCAACCCGCTGGTGTCGCTCGCGCACCGCGACAAGGTGGCGGCCTACCTGGACGACGCCCGGGCGAAAAACGCCGAGCTTATCGGCGGCGCGGCCGGGCCGGATGCCAACGGCTTCTACATTCCGCCAACGCTGGTGATCAACCCGGACGATCGGCTGAACCTGACGCGCGAGGAAGTGTTCGGCCCGGTGGTCAACCTGATTCGGGTGGCGAGCGCCGAGGAGGCGCTGAGCAAGGCCAACGACACCGACTTCGGGCTGACTGCCAGCCTGTGGACCACCAGCCTGCAGCAGGCGATGGCGCTGACGCCGCGCATTCAGGCCGGCACCGTGTGGGTCAACACCCATACGCTGATCGACCCTAACATGCCGTTCGGCGGGTTCAAACAGTCGGGCAGCGGCCGTGATTTCGGCCCGGATTGGCTGGACGCTTACACCGAGTCGAAATCGGTCTGCATCCGCTATTGAGTGAAGCGGCGCGGGCCTGGCCCGCGCCCTGGCTTACTGATACTGCCGACGGTACTCGCTCGGCGACATGCCGAAACGCTGCTTGAAAGCGGTCGAGAAATGGCTGTGATCGGCAAACCCCCAGTCGAGGCCGACTCCGGCCAGCTTCTCCTGCCCGGCGGCGCTGCGCAGCGCCTGCGCGCACAGATCCAGCCGGCGGTTCCTGATGTACTGGGCCACCACCAGCCCCTGACGGGCAAACAGCCGATACAGGCTGCGCAGTGACACCCCCAACTCGGCCGCCACCCATTCCGGGCGCAGCTGCGGCGACTGAATATGCCTGTCGATCAACGCCAGCGCCTTGTCGAAAACCGGCTGTTGCCCCTCCGGGCGCGCCTGTTCGAGCGCCAGCGCCGGGCGCAGCAGCGCCGCCAGCGCATTCAGCACCGCCTCGCTTTCCGCCGCGGCAAGCTGAGGATCCTGCATGCTGCTCAGCACCAGTTGGCGGCTGAGGCGCACCGCGCTGAGCTCTGCTCCGAGACGCTGGGCGCAAGGCGGCGGCACCGGCAGGCAGCCGCGCGGCAACAGCAGGGAGATTTGGCGCGAATCGCGCTGGAAGGTAAAGCTGCTGGGCCGTGAGGCGTCGATCAGCGTGATGTCGCCGGGAGAGAGCACCGTCTGGCTCTCGCCCTGCTCCATCAACGCGCTGCCGCGCAGCTGGAAGACGGTAAAAAAGTGCGCGCCGTCGCTGCGGGCGATCTCGCGCGGCGTGCGGTACAGCCGGGCTTGAGACACGTCGACCACGCTCAGGCGCAGCGCATGGGCGCGGAATTCCTGCATCGCCCCGCTGAAGCCCGGCCCCAGCGTTTTTGCGCAGAATCTGCCGCAGGCGGTGTTGATTTTGCCCAGCCACTCTTCGAAGCCGACGTCCCGGAGCGTTGCCAATGCCGTCATGATCTCTCCCTTCAAACAGCAGCGGTGCTGCGCCGTTGAACAGAAAACCACCATAACAATCCGTTAACACACAATCAATGGCGAGCCGGGGATTTGGCGCCGCGATCACAGATCATCGGGCGCCGGAGGAGGAATCGCCTTAAGGCTGCGTATCCAACAGATGCCGCACCACCGCCGCGTACTCTTTGGCGTAGCCTTCAACGCTGGTGCTGGCCATGCCGGCATTGTCTATCTTGTATTTACCGGCTACGTAGAACGACGGGGTGCCGCGCACCTCGAACGCCTTCACCGCTTCGTTCTGCTTGGCGATCAACCCTTTGACCAGCAGGCTGTGGCGCGCGTTTTCATAGGTGGCGGCATCGATGCCGGCCGCCGTGAACACCCGCTGAATATCTTCGGCGCTATTGACGGCGCGCTGTTTCTGCACCGCGTCAAACATCGCCCCTTCAATCTTGTCTTCCACGCCCAGCACCGTCGCCACCGCCCAGGCTTCGGTCAGCTCATTGCCCAATTTGCCCATCAGGCTGACGTGATACTTGGTGACTTTCTCACCGGCGGGCAGCGCCTGCGCCACGGTGCTGCCTACCCGGTAGGTCTCGGCGAACTGATAGCAAGGGCCGCAGTAGAAGGAGAAGAACTCCACCACCGCAGGCGCGGCGGCTACCGGCTTATCCAGCCGGGTGTATTGCTCGCCCGCACGGTAATCCGCGGCCTGAACCGCGGGCAGCGCCAACATCAATACGACGGCGGCGGCGAACGAACGCTTAACGTTTGCCAACATAAACACTCCTGGTTTCGATTATGAACATCGTCCTTAGCGGCGGTTTTTATAATCAAATAACCGGCAGAAGGCCAGTTTTTATTACCTTCTGTTTATGTGGGATTCAGTCAGCGGCCTTCGTAACCGTCCCAGTAGGCGCCCACCGCTTCCTGCGACAGCACCTGACGGCGTTTAGGATTGTCGGAGCCGCTGTAGGCGCGATTGATGAAAATGGTTTTGTGTTCCATGTTCTGCTGGAATTCCGGGCTGGCCAGATAATCGGCCTTTTTCTGCGCCTCGCTGCGCGCCACGCCCGCCGCGCGATCCTTTTTCCCCTGCTGGTAGAACTGTTCGAACATCGGCACGGCGTTTTTAATGCTGCCGTTCACATCGGTGCGGAATTGCGGGTCGAAGTCGTCGCGCGTTTGATAAACGTAGTGCTTGGCATGCCGCTCCGCGCTGCTGAGGTGGTGGGTGCAGGCGCTGAGCGCCAACAGCGGCAACAACAGCGCCGCGCTTTTCAGTCTTTTCATGTCGTCTGTCCCTGTCAGTGAGGAAGGTTCCTTTAGCGCCAAGAGCATAGCGCCGGCCCCCGGTAAACGTCAAACGACAAAATACGCATCACATTGTTTTATATTAATATTATATACATTTATTGGTATTCATTGCCTGAAACACTATGCTTTAACCGAACAGGGTAAACACTCACCGACAGCGAGGCGGCCAATGAAACCGATCGACAAAAACGTGGGGGAGTACGACCTCACGGCGGAAAAAAAAGCGGGCATGATCACCGGCACTATCCGCGGCGAACTGCCGGACAGCGACGCCAATCTGCCGCTGCTGCCCTTCTCCGGCACCTTTGCCGGCCCGAGCGTGGCCGAAGCCATCGCCGATATTCAGCAGCAGTTCCCCGACATCGAACCGGCGATTATCGACGACCTGCGCGAGGAACTGCTGAAGGCCGGTTTCTAAACCGGATCGCGGTGGCGCACGAACGGGCTATAGACCGGCGCACCGGGCTTCAGCGCCAGATCGGCGTCAAAATCGTCATTGCGGTTGAACCGCACCGCCGGCCAGGCGGCAAGATCGCCTAAGCCAGCCCGATACGCCTGCGTCACCTGCGCCAAAGCGGCGTTCTGCGCCTGCAGTGCCTCGCCCGTCAACCCGCCGCGCACGCCATAAACCAGGAACGGCTCCAGCACGCTAAAGCCGATATAGTGCAGCGCATGCATGATCGGCCACAGCATCAGCCGCATATCGCCGTCGCGCCCGTTCGGCGCGCAGGCCTGAGCGGAGGCGCCGGCGGTGACGGTCAGCAGCGCCCGTTTGCCGCGCATCACGCCGTTCTCATGGCGGTGGCGACTGTCGTAGATCCCGCCGTAAACGAATACCCGATCCATCCAGCCCTTGATGATGGCCGGCGCGCCGAACCACCAGAAAGGGAACTGCAGCACCAGCGTATCCGCCCAGTGCAGCAGCTCGATATGCCGCCGGATCTCCGCCGGCAGCGCCTGAGTCGTCCAGTGATGGCGCTGTTCCCGCATCGCATCAAATCTGTCCGCCTGCTTTCTGCTGGGGTAATGGTCTGCGCCTTCACGCGGATCAAACCCCTCCTGATACAGATCGACCGTTTTCACCTGATGCCCCTGCGCCAGCCAGGCCTGCCGCGCCTGTTCGGCCAAATGGGCATTGAAAGAATGCGGCTCGGGGTGAGCCAGCACAATCAGCACGTTCATCCTGTGTCTCCCGCTGTAAGGTGGTGCTGCTATGCTGTGGCTTTATCGCACCCTTGGCAATTACGCACCTGAAGGTAACCCCCCATGGCCTATCCCGGCGACGTCTATTCGAGTAAATGCTCCGCGCGCGATGCGCTGGCGCTGATTTCCGGCAAGTGGGTGATGCTGATCCTGCCCGCGCTGGCGCAGCGGCCGATGCGCAACGGCGAACTGCTGCGCCGCATCGACGGCATTTCACAGAAGGTGCTGACGCAAACGCTGCGCCAGTTGGAACGCAACGGGCTGCTCGAACGCTTGGATTTAAGTGAAAGGAATCAGGCGCATGTGGAATACCGGCTCAGCGCCGTCGCCTGCTCGCTGGTCGAGACGCTGACGGCGCTCGACCGATGGGCGGAATACCATTTCCCCGAGTTGGACGCCGCCCGCGAGCGCTATGATGCAGACCGCAAGCGCGCGGCCGATTAAAGCGGTTTGCCTGGCAACGCGGGGCGCACAGAATGCGCAGCTGAGACGCTTGTTCCCCGTCGCGCCATCCGTTATCTATAGTTAAATCAATTCGCCGCTAACGGCCCACTCCACCTGAGGATCTTGCCTTGACGTTTTTAAAACACCCTATCGCCGGATTGGTGCTGGCCGGCTGCGGCCTGCTGTCGGCGGGCGGCGCGCTGGCCGCTTCCGATGCGCTGGTGTACTGCACCGTCGCCTCGCCGGAATCGTTCAACCCGCAGCTCGCCAGCTCCGGGCCGACCTTTATCGCCACCTCGCAGGTGCTATACAACCGCTTGGTGACGCTGCGCGAAAGCGATAAAACCCCCGCCCCTTCGCTGGCCACCGAGTGGAGCGTCAGCCCGGACGGCAAGATCTACACCTTTACCCTGCGCCAGGGCGTGAAATTCAACAGCAACAAATACTTCACCCCAACGCGCGACTTCAACGCCGAAGACGTGGTGTTCACCGTGATGCGGCAGAAAGACCCCGCTAATCCGTATCACAAGGTCTCCGGCGGCAACTATGAATACTTCACCGACATGGGCCTGAACAAGCTGATCGCCAAGGTGGAGGCGGTGGACGAGCATCACGTGCGCTTCACGCTGAGCCAGCCCAACGCCGCCTTCGTCGCCGACTGGGCGATGGATTTCGCCTCGATCCTGTCCGCCGAGTACGCCGACGCGATGCTGAAAAAGGGCACGCCGGAATACGTCGACAACTGGCCGATCGGCACCGGGCCGTTCGCGCTGCAGCAGTACAAACAGGATTCGCTGATCCGCTACATCGCCAATCCGCACTACTGGCAGGGCGAAGTGGCCAGCAAGCACCTGATCTTCTCGATTACGCCTGATCCGCAAACCCGGCTGGCCAAACTGAAAACCAATGAATGCCAGATTATCCCCGCGCCGCTGCCGGAACAGTTCGCCGCCATCAAGGCCGACGGCAACCTGCAGCTGCACGACATCACCGGGCTGAACGTCGGCTATCTGGCGTTCAACACCCAGAAAAAGCCGTTCGACAACCTGCTGGTGCGCCAGGCGCTGAGCTATGCGGTGGACAAGAAAGCGATCGTCGCCGCGGTGTTCAAAGACAGCGGCACGCCGGCCAACTCGCTGCTGCCGCCGGGCATGCTGGGCTACAACGATCAACTGCCGGAATACGCCTACGATCCGCAGAAGGCGCGCGAGCTGCTGAAGCAGGCCGGGCTGGAGCAGGGCTTTGAGACCGACATCTGGTCGATGCCGGTGCAGCGCCCCTACAACCCGAACTCGAAGCGCATCGCCGAGATGATCCAGAGCGACTGGGCGAAGGTGGGTGTGAAAGCCAAGATCGTCACCTGGGAGTGGGGCCAGTATCTGGCCGGGCTGCGCAAAGGCGAGCAGCAGAGCGCGCTGTACGGCTGGGTGTCGGACAACGGCGATCCGGACAACTTCGCCACCCTGCTCGGCTGCGCCGGGGTGCAGAGCGGCGCCAACGTGGCGCGCTGGTGCGATAAGGATTATGACCGGCTGATCCAGCAGGCGATCCAGGAGAATCAACCACAGGCGCGCGCCAAGCTGTATCAACAGGCACAGGTGATCTTCGCCAAACAGGCGCCGTGGCTGCCGCTGGCCACCGGCAAAGTGTTCTACGCCACCCGCAGCAACCTGAGCGGCTATGTGGTGGACGTGAACGGCAGCGATTTCGCCAAGGCCAAATTGAACTGATCCCGGGCGCCGCAGCGAGGGCTGCGGCGCTATTTGCTTCGCTACTTATTAAGCTGCCAGCCTCTGAATCTATCGTCCATTAGCTTCACAACTTA
This sequence comes from Serratia sp. SM04, assembly GCF_040280225.1. Taxonomy (NCBI): domain Bacteria; kingdom Pseudomonadati; phylum Pseudomonadota; class Gammaproteobacteria; order Enterobacterales; family Yersiniaceae; genus Serratia; species Serratia sp. SM04. Next base: position 378,619 of record NZ_JBEOQT010000003.1, read on the forward strand.
CGATGCTAACTGCCTCTCCTGCCGCCAGGCACTTAACCCACTAAATTCATAGCTTAACAAGCGGTTTAACCCCTGGCATTTTGCTTAAACTGCACACGGGCGCTTTCCTCACCTGTAACATTTCGTTACCATCGGCGCACAGACCCTCTAACATCAAAAGGCAACTCGGTGCAGAACACCTACATGCCGTGGCAAATTCGCCTGCACTGGCTGGTGGCGATCCTGCTGGTCATCACCTGCGTCACTATCGAGCTACGCGGCTTTGCCGAACCGGGCAGCGCCCCCTGGTACGTGCTGGTTGTCACCCACTTCAGCTGCGGCGTAACGGTGTTTGCGCTGATGATCGCCCGCCTGTTCCTGCGCTGGCGCCACCCTTCTCCCGCCATCGCGCCCAAACCGCCTAAGTGGCAAACCGGCCTGGCGCACCTGACGCACACCCTGATTTACCTGCTGCTGTTGACGCTGCCGGTGCTGGGGGTGTACTCGCGCTATCTGGGCGGCAAGGAGTGGTATCTGTTCGGCCTGCCGATGCCGTTCGCCGACGTGGCCGATCGGCCGCAGGCGCGGATGATTATCGGCTGGCACAAAACGCTGGCGTCGTTCGGCTACTGGCTGATCGGCCTGCATGCCGCCGCCGCGCTGTTTCACCACTACATCGTCAAGGACAATGCGCTGGTGCGCATGCTGCCGTTGATGAAAAAGCGCTGAATAATTTGGCGCCAGGGATGAATTTTCGGGCCACGCCCGCCGACAGGGAATGACATGCAAACCCAATTTTTTAATGTGACCGTCGAACAATGTGCCTGCCAACAGACGGCACCCGACAACCTGGTGAGGATCATCGCCGCCGGCCAAACGTTCTTTTTTTACCGTGACGACTTCAGCGACAGCGAAAATCTGCTGGCCACGCTCGCTGCCGGCGATCGGGTGAAGATTGGCGCCCATCGCCTGCAGGACGGCAGCTACTGGCTGCACTGGCTGCTGCACGAGACAAAAGGCCGGCTGGAGCCCGACAGAACGCTGAAATACAAGCTGAAATACTTCGCCCTGCTGGTGCTGGGCGCGGCGCTGGCCGGCGGTTTTCCGGCAGCCTTTTTCATCATGGACGGGGAAGATTCCTGGTTGACCATCGTTCTGTTCTTTATCGCCATCATCGCCGGCCTTGTCGGCATCGGCATGGTGCTGTTCGTCGGTTCGGAGCTGCTGCTGATCGGGCATCGCGGCCGCAGGCGCCTGCTCAAGGCGCTGGATCGCGTGCTGCAGGGGCAAGACGTCACGCCGCCCGGATCGCTCAGCCTGAAAATCCCCGGCATCAAATACCGGGCCGTCAGTGCAGACGCCACGTCAGTGCCCGCAGCGCAGCAAACCGACGTCCCCCTCCCCGACGGCGTCGAGACCTCCGGCATCGAGACGGTCAACGCCCTGAGCTACGAACTCCGCCACTATGAGATCCCGCGGCAGGTGCAGTATTTGGACACCTATGCGTGGCGCCAGAAGGAGACGCACTTCGCGTTGACGACCCGTGCGCTCAACGTCCCCAATACCAAACTGCATCCGGTATTTCGTCGGCAACATCCGCTTTTCATCGCCAAAGGCGATCCGCTGCAGGTGCTGTATTGCGAGAACGACACCGTCCCCGAGTTGCCTACGGTGCGTGGGATCATCAACCACCGCGATCGCCAGACCTACCTCATCGGCGGCCGCCGCTACTTCACCGAATCCGGCCTTAACCTGTGCGCGCGCGTTGTCTTCATTCTCGGCGCGATCGTGACGTGCTTTGTGCTCGGCCTGGCGGTGGCGGATAACGCCGATACCCCGGCGGGCTTTTACCTGGATGCCTGGACCCTGCAGCGTCTCGGCAGCGAATTGCCACCGATTCTTCTCTTAATGATGCTGATGGTCAGCGGCCTCGCGCTGTTGATCGAGGGCTTCGCCCAGATCTGCCGCCTTTACTCTTTTGACCAGCACCGCACGTTTAAAACGTTTAAATACCTGCGCAATCTGCGCCGCAGGTTATGGCGGCAGGATCAGGTGACGGAGCTGAAATGATGACGTTAGCGCTTTATAAAAGACCCCTTATTATCCTGACGCTGTTTTTGGCCAGCGCGCTGGGCGTCTATTTCCTCGCCCCTGAACAACGCTATGCGCAGTGGCAATGGACCCAGAGCGACGAAGCATTGCCGACGATAGCCCATTACGATCTCATCGACAGCTACCCGGCGCAGGACGGCGCCCTGCTGCTCATCAGCAAAAGGAGTGAGCGCGGGGCCTACAATAGCTTTTACGGCTGGGCGGCCAACTATCTCAGCCAGGTGTTGTTCAGCGGCCCGCAGGGATTGCAGATGCTGGGGGAACTCGACGAGTCTATCCACAATGCGGTTTGCGGCGGGCAAGAGTGCGTGCTTTTTCTGTCCAAGGGGCGCCGGCTGGTCGATGTGAAACAGGGCACCATCGGAGCGCTGATCCCTTGGCCGGAGGGCGACGACAACCGGCCTTCCTTTATCGGCGGCAAACTGGTGGCGCTGCCGGGTAAACGCGCGCTGTATCTCATCAGCACCGAAGGCGTATTCTACAGCCCGGACTTTGGCGCCCATTGGCGGCAAACGCTGAATCTGCCGGCGCTGTTGGAAGCGCGACAGCTGCTGGGTTTTGAGCGCGGCGAGGAGGACTCACCGACGGCTTACGCCTCCGGCAAGCGCAAATCCATACCCGAGATCTTTACCGCCGTTGACGGCGATCGCGTGCTGTTCTGGATGAATCCGGTGCTCGGCTCCGGCGCCTTGCACATCGCCGTTAACGGCAAAACCGGCGAGGTGGCCGAACCGCATTGGCTCACGGTGCGCGTGACGGAAAGCGCGCAGGCCCCGGATGGCGGCATCTACCTGATCGCACAGACGCTGGAAAGAGGGCTGTATCAGCTCCTGCATTATCAATCCGACGGGCAGTTGAAGGTGCTGCTGGAGACCGGCGATAAATCGCTGTATCAGCTGTGGGCAGGCAACGACAAGCTGGTCACCCAAACGGATAACGGCGATGCGCGCCTTTCGCTGATTTTCGATCTGCGCTCATCCGACGTGCGCTACCGCCAGCCGTTGGAGTATCGCTACAACGGGCGCGACGACGCACGCCAAACCGTGATCGAACCGGAAAGCCACTATGGCGATGACGGGGAGCCCCCGGCGCTGCCCTACTTCGTTCGCTATCGTTCCACCACGCCGTGAACATGAGGAACTTGCCATGCTGTTAGGTTATGGCGCCGGCGTTGCAGGGCTGGTGGCGCTGTTGTTGGCGCTGCTGCTCGCCGGCATCCTGCTCGCCTGGTGGGGCTGGCGCTACGCTTCTGCCCGCTGCGGCCGCCCACACCCGCCGCTTTCCTGGGGCGGCTATCTGCTGGCCTCGGCGCTGGCGATCTACCCGGTGGCGTTCGTGCTGATGCTGATCGACATCGCCATCCAGGATCTCAAGAGCCAACGGGCGGAAGAACGCTGGAATCGGCGCAGCTACCTGACGCTCGACGAAGCCAAACCGTTCGGTGAAATCACGCTGACGAAAGGCAGCTGGGTAAACCGGCAGGAACCGCGCCTGCCCGGCACCGAAAACAGCCCCATCACGATGGACGGCGTGACCGCCGTGCGTTTTCCTCGGCCGCAGAGCGTGGCCGGCGTGCCGATCATTGCCTTCGAGGTTTTACCGCCGGTAATGGAGCTGGCGAGCGCGCACACCTTCACCCGCCCGAGCGGCCAAAGGGTGCGCTGCGAAGCGGGTTGGCTGGTCTCTTTCTCTTTACCGCCGGATAAGCCGGCCCCGCAGTGGGAAGAGTGGCAGGCCGGGCTGCCTGCGGCGGCGTTTCGGCCCAGCGACTGGATCTTTAGGGAGTGCTTCCCCGGCAGCCCGATCGCCGTGCTGACCTTGCACAACGGCGAAGTCAGGGTGCTGCCTTAAGCCTTACGCCGTGGCGTTGGGCAAGCGCACGGTCACGCGATTATTGGCCGTGGGCAGCCGCAGCGGCGCGTCCTGCCAGCTTACCGCGATAACCAATACCGGCGGCGCCGCTACGCGCGGCGCACGCCCGTCGAGCCCCACGCTGTAGGCATCCCATTCAATCACGAATACGCCGCCGTCTTGCGGCTCGACCCGCTCGACAAAAAAGGTGGTGTCCGAACCGCGCCCGCCCGCCGGCTTGTGCGCGTAGGAAAGCAGGCTGAACCACTCGCCGGCGAAGTACAGATGGTACAGACCGTCGACGATATGCTCGCCGCGGAACTGGCAGCCGCCGACGCTCAAGCCGTCGCCCGTCGGCGCTTCCGCCACGCGTTCGAGATCGCACACCAAGCGATCGGTCGGCCGGTTATCCAGCAACAGCTCATAAGGCGGCGCGTGCAGCAGCGCGGCAGGATCGTCCGCATGGCGCAAATCCGCCGGTAACGTCGAGCGCGCCGCCAGCGCGCGGCCACTGGGCAAGGCGATCTCCAGACGATCCGCCGGATCCTCTGCCCACTGCGGCACCCACAGACCGCGCACCTGACGCAGCGGCGTGGCCACCGCCTGCCGACAGCTCGCCCGCAGCCGCGCCAGCGCCTCGGCGGAACCGCCGGCCACTGCTTCCAGCTCGCGATCGGTCAGCGCAGGCAGCGCGTACATCGCCCGGGCGGCAGGTTCGTAGACCGTCAGCCCCTCACCCTCGCGGCTGCGGGTCGGGATCAGGCGCAACCTGCCGCCGTCCACGTCCTGCGGCGCCGCACAGGCGCCATGCACAATCGCTCCGTCGCGCAGCAGCAGCGTCCAAAAACTGGGGCCGCCCATGCCCAGCTCCCCCACGCCGCCAATCTGCCGGTCGCTGTCGCCGGCGTGCGTCATTTCAATCGGCTGCGAACGCCAGTCGGTCTTGCGCCACTCTGCGGCCTCTTCGGGGTTTTGCACGCCTTTTGCGGCGTATTTGGCCCATTGCAGCACGGCGAACAGCGTGATGCACAACGCGCCGAAAATCGGGTAATCCCGCCAAATCAACAGCCAACCGACGATCAAAAAGGCCCAGGCGGTCATGGCGATATCCTTTTTCAAGAGCAAACCGCCTGATTCTAGCGCAGGCGGTTAGCGGGGTTGAAGCCTATGTCATGAATAATTAGCCGTTAAATAGAAAGGCAATAATTTCAGCGTTATTTCTGTGACTATAAAGATCACATAAATAACGCTTCACTGAGTGATTTTAACGTAGAAAAGATAACTCTCTGTATCTCAATGCAATATTTAAACCCGTATTAAAAGGCGAAGAATTAAAGCGGGAAAAAATCGCAATAATTTGTGCATATTCTAAACATTGACTATGTTTAGACATACTCTTTATATGCAGGTAAACATACTGAAAGACAAAAGAGCAAGGCCCTCAAGATAATTAAACCAACCTCGCGCACCGCGTGGGTGAAACACTCTTTACTATAAAAATTCCGAGGATATTTGATCTTCACGGAACGGGTAACTTTGCGTTTTATCAGGCCAATAGGCTACACACCGCAATTAATATCATTATTAGCATTCCGGAGAGCGACAATGAAAATCGTTACAGGCATTATCCTTACCTCTGTGGCCGCCTTCAGCGGCGCGGCTTACGCGGCCGATGCGCAGCCTACCACCGGCAACGCGGAAGTGACGCTGGAACACGTGCACGCCGTGATGGAAAACGGCAGCCCGGCGCCGCAGCACGACGCAGCCTGCAAAAAAGAACTTTCCATGCCGGAATCGAAATATATGGGCATGAAGGTTAAAACCGATTACACCATCAACAGCAGCACCATGATGATGTCGGCTAAATCGATGTTCCCATCGCCGGATTCCATGAAACCCATGGAGCTGACGGTCGATCTCTCCGCGTTGGGCCTGGAGGATGTGTATGCCTTCGGCGCCTTTAAACCGGCCGCGCTGCCGCAGGCGTATATTTATTTCACCATCGACAAGGATTTTAAAAATCCGGTCAGCACCTTTATGGTCATTAACCAAGGCAAGCAATATAACTGCGTAATTTCCAGCTCGAATAAAATGATGAGCGAAGAAATGCGCGGCAAGATGAAGAAACAGTAACGGAACGAAAAACGGCGCTTCCCTTAACAGGAAGCGCCGTCAGCAAAGCATTAAATCAGACCAGGATTGTATTTCTGGTTGAATTTCTCTTCCGATTGGAACAGATAAATAATGCCTTCGATAAAGCCGACAATCGCCGGGATCCCCGTCCAGCAGAACAGCAGGTAGAACAGCCCCCACCACTTCATCCCTAAGTAAAACTTGTGAATGCCCAGCCCACCCAGGAAGATGGCCAGCAGGGCCGCCGCGAGCTTGTCTTTTCTGCTCATAGTACACTTCTCCTTACTTCTCACCGAACCACCGGCATGCCTAAAAACGGATGCCGCTCCAGAGAGCGCCGCATCGCAATGCTTACGGAGAAAAACATTCACTCCTGCAAGGCTCAACGGGGGTAATTATAACAGTAATTAATTAAACGGTTGTTTAACCGGCGAAAGGATAAGCAGGGGGAAGCAGGGGGAAGCATGGAAAGTGAGGCTACAGATACTCGGTTTCGGCTCAAAAAAACACGCACGCTCGCAGGATCTCGTCGGCATAATAGATGAACGAACATTATCCCGCAGCCGTCATTTTAAGAGATAAGGTTAAAACAGATTTTCATTGCCTGATATCGGCATATCGTTATAATTTTTAGTTTCCCTGGTGAATGCCTGCAGGCAGCTAAAAGCGGCTCACTTGCAGGTATTCAAAAAATGATTATATCACGACGCTAAAGCCCATCACGTTGAATATTATGCGCCGCGATCGCATTCGCCATCAGGGCATAATCCTTGATGACCCCCGCGTGACGACGCCCTGAGCAGAAAATAAAATCACAGCGTTGCTCATCTTCGATCAGTTTTTTTGCCAGATGCCTGACTCGTAATTTGGGTGTTGCATTAATTCTGGTCACCCGCCCTCTTTCAGTTTCATTACTTTGCGGATGAACCTTTTCTTCATATTCGCCAATCATCAGGGTTATTTTATTAACGCTTTCAGCGATTGTTAACTTGCCATCAGGAAGCAACGCCCCATTCCCCCACCAGATCGATGGACTGGCCGCCAGATAATTTTGAAACGCGTCAGGATGATTAAGCAGCGTATAAAGTACAAAATGCCCGCCATGTGAATGACCTGCCAGCGTTTGTTTGTCTGTATTGATTGAGTAGCGTGACTCAACCCAGGGCTTAACGCATGTGGTGATAAACTGATAAAATGCCGGCGCTCCGCCACCGTCAATAAACTCTTTATCATCAGAGGGAACCGTATAGTCGCGGGTTCTTGCTTTTAGTATATCCACCCCATCCTGATAGCCGATGCCGACATAAAGAATATTGTCGTTACTTCTGCGCCGATGGCGTTCGGTCAGCTGGGAGAATTGAGTATTGGCATCGAGAAAGTAAAGCGCTTTTAAATCGCCATGCGCTTGCTTGTCATGAGCAATAAAAACCCTATAACGCTGACCATTAAAGCTAAAGTCCTTCGTTCTTGAAATCAAACATCCACACATAACAACCTCACTTTATAAATAAGCCTGTGATTTAACATTGGCGGTAATGTCTTTCCCCAGATGAGAGAAAAGACGGTGAGGTTCAACCGTAGCAACAGATTATTCTGCTTACGACGCTTGCTGGTTGTGTGAACAATCAAACAAATACACTAAACAGATACCTCTCCCACAAATAGGTATTTGACGCCGGCACCGCATTTTTCTTACAAGGAAGGCGTCACCAATAATTGTCCTATTAAGAAAATATTTATCGGAAAACCGTTCACCCTATGCACTATTTCCAACCTTACCATGTCACTTCAATATATTGATTAAAGTTGCAGCTACATTCTCCGCAAGTAGCACTGCTCACCAGCCAGGTGAACAACCTGAACCGCATGCGCAAAAGGCCGGCCGAAGCAGATTCAGGGCGACATGCTGTCCGGTTAAAAGCGTCTTCTCCATCAAATCTTGATAGAACATGAATAATAAATTAAGAATCACCCATTAAAATATCAAGAACGCCATCAATTAATAAACGAAAAATCAAAATAAAAAACGCACTTATAGGATGAAAATCTTGAAAAGAAACATTATCTTCGAATTACTCTCGGGACAGACTGTCCCTGGCCCGGCATGGAGAAAAAAGAGCTTCCGTGCAAAGTTCTTACTTCGACTTATTTTATACTATTCACCGACTAAAAAGGCACTATCCATTTTAACTCAACAGAGTGATTTAAAATCGATATTATATCATCAAAACACATTCCCTTGTAAAACGCACCGGCAATACCTGATGCGCAACCTCAATGCCAAACAACGTGCATCGGCAATTGTCAGCCATTATCGGTATGTGTCATCTCTCAGTAACAAAGCACTGTCCAACGCGCTGATATCTCGAGAAGAAACGATCTTGGCGGAATTCACCGGCAGAGAGGAGGCTCGTTTTACCATTTCGGCCTCTTGTGCGCACAAAGCCGAACGAGAAGGCGAATCAACACTATGGTTGCGTGGCGACAATAAAGAGTTACTTGCCAGCGTGACCTTTTCGGTCGTATCCGAAGGGGCTGAATGGAATCTCATCATTGGCGGCCTACAAGGCCCCGGACGGCACATACCGCACGAAGCCATCAAAGATGCTACACGTGCTCTGTCTGGCATTTTCCCCAAACGTGTTTTGATGGAGTTTATTAGCCACTTCGCTAATTTCACCGAGGTGCGTGCTATTTATGGTGTCAGCGATAATGGACACGTTTTTCGCTCAATGAGGTATCGAATGAGCAAAGGTCGGCATTTACATGCCAGCTACGACGATTTCTGGTCGTTGATAGGTGGGGTAAAACAGAGTTCGTGGCGCTGGCAGCTGCCATTGACGTTTGAAAGAAAATCTTTGGAACATATCCCCAGTAAAAAGCGGGCGGAGTATCGCCGACGTTTTCAGATTATAGACGATATAGCAGAGCAAGTGCGTACGCTTAATACGACTAACCTCTGCGCGAAAATCGCTTAATGAAACTATCATGATCATTCTTGGGACCGTTTTTTGAGTCAAATACCCCGTACATTGCCCCCCAATTGCAGGGAAAACCAGTTGCCATCCTTCTGTCGGCCAGCGCTACAGCACATCGACGCGTCGTCACACGATAAGACGCTTTGCCCGCAGTGCGACATGCTGGTGGCGCTACCGCCGCTGGCCTATGGCAGCAAAGCGGTATGCCCGCGCTGCAAAACCACGCTCAGCGTCCGCTGGGACGAACCGCGCAAGCGGCCGATCGGTTACGCGCTCAGTGCCTTGTTCATGCTGGTGCTGGCCAACATTTTCCCGTTTATCAACATGCGCGTCGCCGGCCTCGGCAACGAAATCCGGCTGATTCAAATTCCGGAGGTCATGGTGGCGGAAGATTACGCCAGTATGGCCACCTTGTTTATGGTGTTCGTGCAGCTGATCCCGGCGTTTTGCATGGTGGCGATCGTTCTGCTGTGCGCCAAAGTGCGCTTGCCGCTGGGGCTGAAAGCGTGGATGGCCCGGGTGCTGTTCCAGTTCAAAACCTGGTGCATGGTGGAAATTTTCCTCGCCGGGGTGCTGGTCAGCTTCGTCAAGCTGATGGCCTACGGCGATATCGGCATCGGCAGCAGCTTCGTGCCTTATTGCCTGTTCTGCTTGCTGCAGGTGCGCGCCTTCCAGTGCGTGGATCGACGCTGGCTGTGGCAGGACATCGAACCGGCACCGCGTCTCGATCGTCCGCTGACGGTGGGGCGCACCGGCATGCGCCAGGGCGTGCGCTCCTGCGCCTGCTGCACGGCGATCCTGCCGGCCAATCAGGTGCGCTGCCCGCGTTGCCACACCCCCGGCTATGTGCGCCGCCGCCACAGCCTGCAGTGGACGCTGGCGCTGCTGGTGACCTCCGTCATGCTGTATATACCGGCCAACCTGATGCCGATCATGGTGACCGAGGCGCTGGGCAACAAGATGAACTCCACCATCATGGCGGGGGTGATCCTGCTGTGGGGAAGTGGCTCTTACCCGGTGGCGATGGTGATTTTCATCGCCAGCATCATGGTGCCGTCGCTGAAAATGCTGGCGATCGGCTGGCTGTGCTGGGACGCCAACGGCAGGAAGAAACCGCGCGTCGACAGCGAGCGCATGCATCTGATTTATGAAGTGGTCGAATTCGTTGGCCGCTGGTCAATGATCGACGTGTTTGTGATCGCCGTATTGTCGGCGCTGGTGCGAATGGGGCAGTTGATGAGCATTTAC
>NZ_JBEOQT010000004.1:0-366257 GCF_040280225.1 Serratia sp. SM04
CCTCCGCCCCAACCTACCCCAAATCCCCCCCATTGCTGGCGATCACTTTCTTATACCACCAGAACGATTTCTTGCGGGTGCGGGCGAGGGTGCCGTTGCCCTGGTCGTCGCGGTCGACGTAGACAAAGCCGTAGCGCTTGCTCATTTCGCCGGTTGAGGCGGCCACCAGGTCGATGCAGCCCCAGGTGGTGTAACCCAGCACCGGCACGCCGTCGGCGATGGCGTCGGCCATGGCGCGGATGTGTTCGCGCAGGTAGCTGATGCGGTAGTCGTCCTCAATCTCGCCTGCTGCATTGAACTCGTCGTGCGCGCCCAGGCCGTTTTCCACCAGAAACAGCGGTTTTTGGTAGCGGTCGTACATCATGTTCATGGTGATGCGCAGCCCCAGCGGATCGATGCCCCAGCCCCAGTCGCTGCGCGGCACGTGCGGGTTCGCCAGCGATTTCACCACGTTGGCGGCGCTGCTGTTGTTGTCGTTCATGTCGGCGGAGGCGCAGCGCGAGGCGTAGTAGCTGAAGGAGACGAAGTCGACGGTGTGCTTCAGGATGTCGGCGTCTTCCGGCGCCATCGCGACGCTCACGCCTTTCTCGCGGAAGACGCGGGCGGCGTAGGAGGGGTAAGCGCCGCGCGCCTGCACGTCGATAAAGAACAGGTTCTCGCGGTCTTTCTCCAGCGCGGCCCACACGTCTTCCGGCTTGCTGGACCACGGGTAGAAGTTGCCGCCGGCCAGCATGCAGCCCACCTGGTTGGCGGGGTTCACTTCGTGGGCGATGCGCGTCGCCAGCGCGCTGGCCACCAGTTCGTGGTGCGCGGCCTGGTATTTCACCTGTTCGGGGTTTTCGTCCGCTTCAAACACCAACCCCGCGCCGGAGAACGGGCTGTGCAGCAGGATGTTGATCTCGTTGAAGGTCAGCCAGTATTTCACCAGCCCGTCGAAGGCTTCGAAGCAGGTGCGGGCGTAGCGGGTGAAAAACTCCACCATCCTGCGGCTGCGCCAGGAACCGTATTCGGTCACCAGATGCATCGGCACGTCGAAATGGCACAGGGTCACCAGCGGCTCGATGCCGTATTGGCGGCACTCTTCGAACAGGCTGCGGTAGAAGGCGATGCCTTCGGGGTTGGGCGTCAGCTCGTCGCCGTTGGGGTAAATACGGCTCCAGGCGATGGAGGTGCGAAACACGGTAAAGCCCATCTCCGCCATCAGCGCGATGTCGTCGCGGTAGCGGTGGTAGAAATCGATGGCGTCGTGGCTGGGATAAAATTCGTCGTCGCGCAGGCTAAAGCGCTTCTCCAGCCCGAGTTTGACCGCCATGCGGTGCGGGCCGTGCGGGATCATATCGACGGTGGTCAGCCCTTTGCCGCCCTCGCGATAGCCGCCTTCCGCCTGGTTGGCGGCTAAAGCGCCGCCCCATAAAAACCCTTTAGGGAATGTTGAGTCAGACATGCAATCCTCTGGTGTCTCAATGCGTTGCGCTGGCGGCGTTCGCCGCCGGTGCGGTTTGGCCGGGTGCGGCGGCGTTTTCCGGCAGATCCTCGAAGCCCAGCATTAGCGTGAGCGCGAACGATAGCACCACCGAGAGCGCCATCACCGCCACCACCCACACGATGCTCATCGGGTTGGCCGGATCGAAGAACTGCACGCTGGTGAACAGCCCGGGCGAGGCCATCGAATGGCTGGCCAGCCCGCCGATGCCGGCGACCGCGCCGCAGACGAAGCCGCTGATCAGGCTGGCGACCAGCGGCCGTTTCAGGCGCACCGCCACGCCGTACAGTGCCGGTTCGGAAATCCCCGCCACGATGGCGGAGGCGGCGGCGGCCAGCGCGGTCTGGCGCAGCTCGCGGTTCTTGGTTTTCAGCGCCACCGCCAGCGAAGCGCCGCCCAGCGACAGGTTGGCGCCGATCTCCGAAGGCATCACCATGCCCTCTTTGCCGGTCTCGGCGATGGTCTGGATGATGGTCGGGGTAAACACCCGGTGCATGCCCGTGATCACCAGCAGCGGCCAAATCGCCCCCATGATGGCCACGGAGAGCCAGCCCAAATAGCCGTGCACGGTGTAGACCAGCGCAGAGATGCCGCTGCCGATCCAGATGCCGAGCGGCCCGATAAGCAGAATGGCGATCGGCGCGGCGATCAGCACGATCAGCATCGGTTTGAGGAAGTTCTTGGTCACCGCCGGGGTGATGCGATCCACCCCGCGTTCGATGTGCGACAGGATCCAGGTCATCACCAGCGCCGGGATCACCGTGTAGGTGTATTTCACCGCCGTCACCGGGATGAAGGCGAATTCCACCGCCTGGCCCTGTGCCGCCTTGGCCATCAGATCGATAAAGTTGGGATGCACCAACACCCCGGCGATGGCGATCGCCAACGACATGTTGGTTTTGAACTTCAGCGCCGCCGAAGCGGCGACCATCACCGGCAGGAAGAAGAATGCGCCGTCGCCGATCACGTTGAGGATGACGAGGGTCGAGGAGCCTTTTTCGAATACCCCGGCCATGTCCAGGATCATCGCCAGCAGCTTCACCATCGAGCCGCCGATGATGGCGGGGATCAGGGGCGACATGGTGCCCACCAGCGCGTCGAGAATGCCGGCGACGATGCCCTTCAGGGTGAGTTGGCGTTTCACCGGGGTGGCGGGGGCCGCCGCGCCCGGCATGCCGAGCGCCAGCACCGCCTGATAGGCCTTGGCCACCTCGTTGCCGATGATCACCTGGCACTGCTCGCCGCTGTGCACCACGCCCAGCACGCCGTCGATAGCTTTCAGCGCCGGGGTGTCGATCCGCGTTTTGTCTTTCACCACGAATCTCAGGCGGGTCATGCAATGGGTCACGGCCTCGATATTGCCCGCGCCGCCCAGGGCGGCCACGATGGCGTGCGAGATCTCTGCGTAGTTCTTCGGCATGGCGTGTCGTCTCTCAGATAGCAATTCGGATAGCCTAAAGGCGAATATTTACTGCCTGGGCGATCCGTCGTTCCATCCGTATGAAACGCCCATAAGAAACCGGTTTCACAAAATCATGTATTGGTGTTTTATTGTTGGCAAGAACTATGATTTTTGGCGTTTCGTTTTCGTGATCTGGATCGTCAGGGATAAGTGCGCACCGACGCACAGGGGGGCGAAAGCGTTCCAAACGCCGGGCGTCTTGGGTAGACTGCGCTGAACCCATGGATTTTGGCGGCGCACAGATGGCAACGATACTCGAGGTGGCGAAAAAGGCCGGCGTTTCAAAGGCGACGGTGTCGCGCGTGTTGTCCGGCAGCGGCTATGTCAGCGAGGAGAAACGCGCGTTGGTGGATAAAGCCATCGCAGAAACCGGCTATCGGCCCAACCTGCTGGCGCGCAGCCTGGCGACCAACACCACCCAAACCCTCGGCCTGGTGGTCACCAACACCCTCTACAGCGGCAACTATTTCAGCGAACTGATGGCGCAGTCGGCGCGCATCATGGAGGCGAACGGCCGCCAGCTGATCCTGGCGGACGGCAAGCACACCGCCGAAGAGGAGCGGGCCGCCATTCAGTTTTTGCTGGATCTGCGCTGCGACGGGGTGATCATCTATCCGCGTTTTCTGTCGATCGCGGAAATGGACGAGATCGTCTCCCAGCACCGCCAGCCGATTCTGGTGATCAACCGGCGGCTGCGGCTGAACGACAGCTACTGCATCTTCAGCGATCAGCACGCCGCCGGCGCGGCGGCGGTGGCGCACCTGATCGCGCGCGGGCATCGCGACATCGCCTTTATCACCGGCTCGCTCGATTCCCCCACCGGGCTGGAGCGGCTTTCCGGCTACAAATCCGCGCTAGCGCAGCAGGGCATCGCGGTTAACGAGGCGTTGATCGTCGAGGGGAAATGGCACGCGCAAAGCGGCGTGGCGGCGGTCGATGCGCTGCTGGCCGGCGGGCAGCCGTTCAGCGCCATCGTCGCCGGCAACGACGAGATGGCCATCGGCGCGATGAAGCGGCTGGCAGAGCGTGGCGTGGCGGTGCCGGAGGCGGTATCGGTCATCGGCTTCGACGACATCCCGCTGGCGCCCTATACCGTGCCGTCGCTGTCGAGCATGAAGATGCCGGTCACCGAGATGATCCAGGAGACCATCAACCGCCTGCTGTCGATGCTGGACGGCGGCGAGCTGAGCAAGCGCCCCAGCTTCCCGGCCAGCCTGATCGAGCGCGAGTCGGTGGCGGCGGGGCCGTATTGGGGTGGTAACTGATCCATCCGCGCCTCAATAGACAAACCCGACGGCCGGCCTTATATTGCTAATGAGAATCACTATCAAAAACCTCGCCGACGGTCGGCGTCATCATTCACAGGCAGGGCGAACATGTCTACGTCCCCCCAGCGGTTACTGCAGGAATATCATCAGCAAGCGCAGGACTATGCGCTGTCGGACATGCTGCGTGCGCGGCGCGGCGTGTTGGCCGCCGATGTCGACATCGAGCTGGATGAACCCCACCGCGCGGGGCTGAAGATCGTGGTGATCCGCCGCGGGCGTCTGCGCTGTGAAAGCGGAACGGGGCCGCAGGTGGAGCTGAACGGCCCTTCGCTGTTGCTGGCCGCCGGGCGGGACGACTTCGTGTTGAACAACCTGTTCCAGGCCGGCGAACCGCTCGATTATACCCTGCTGCAGTTCTCAGCCGCCTGGCTGGAGCAGAACGATGTCCGCCTGCCGCCCGGCCTCGATGGGCGGCGGCATGCGCAGTTGGTGCCGCTGGCGGCGCCGACAGCGCTGATCGGCCAGGCCCGGCAACTGTTCGCCTGCCCGCTGCACGAGTCGCAGCGCGGGCTGTGGTTCAGCGCCAGGGCCAACGAGCTGGCGGCGCATTGCCTGCATCAATGCTGGAACCGCAGCGCTGCCGCGCCGTCTGTTGGCGTGCACCTAGCCGCGCGCGATGTGGCGCGCCTGCAGCTGGCGCGCGAAATCCTGTTGGCGGAGATGGAGCAGCCGCCGAGCCTGGATCAACTGGCTCAGCGCGCCGGGTTGAACACCCGCAAACTCACGCAAGGGTTCCGCCAGCTGTTTGGCGCCAGCGTATTCGGCCTGCTGCAGGAGCACCGGCTGCAAACCGCTTGGCGCTTGCTGAGCGAGCAGGATCTGCACGTTTCCACCGTCGCCTGGCAGGTGGGTTATACGCCGGCGCACTTCTCCGTCGCCTTCCGCAAGCGTTTCGGCGTCATGCCCTGCGACGTCAAAAAGCGTTAGCCACGCAATCGAAAGAAAAAGTCTCGCCGGCGAAAGCCTTTACGGATGAGGACGTCCGCCGCTTTTGGCTACAGTAAGCGCCTTTGCTGTGGAGGATCTCATGCTGAGTGACCTGCGGGCGCTGACGCGTCCTTTCCGCATCATGCTGTATTCCGCGCTGGCGCTGCAGGCGCTGGCCGGCGTCAGTTCGCTGTTTCCCTGGTTGGCGATAGCCCGGCTGGTGGACGCCGATCCGGCGGCCTATTCCTTCTGGCTTGGCGTCGCCGCCGGTGGCCTTGCGCTGTGGCTGTTCGCCCAAACGCTGGCGCTGCACCTCACTCATCTGCTCGACGCGCGTTTGTGTCATCGGCTGCGCAGCCAATTGGCCGCCAAGCTGGTGCGTCTGCCGCTGAACTGGTTTGTGCGGCAGGGCGAGAGCGGCGCCGCCCGGGCGCTGTCGCAGGACATTCAGGCGCTGCATCAGCTGGTGGCCCATGCGCCGGCGGAGTTGGTGCAGCTGGCCGTGGTACCCGGCTGCGCGCTGGCGCTGCTGGCGGCGGTGCAGTGGCCGCTGCTGCTGTTCGCGCTGATACCTTTGCTGGCGGCCGCGCTGCTGTTTCGCGTCATCCGTTCGCCGCGACTGCGGCCGGCGTTTGAACAACGCGATCGGGCGTTTCGGCAGTTGAACGACGATTATCGGCAGCTGGCGGCGCATCCGCTGTTGGCGCGCCAGTTTCCCGGTGCGGGCATCGAAGCGCGTGCGCGGCAGAGCCTGCGGGGCTTTCTCGCCGCCTTTCACCGTTGGCTGCGGCGTATCGGCGCGCTCGGCGCCGTGACCCAATTACTGCTCAGCGCCGCGCTGTCGGCCGGTTGGCTGTTGCTCGGCGCCCGCTGGCTGGCGCCCAATCTCACGCTGGCGGAGCTGGCGCTGTTCGTGTTGCTGTTGCGCAGCGTGGCGCAACCGGTGATGGCGATGGGGCACGGCGGCGATGCATTGCGCGCGGCGACGCTGGCCGCCGGCCGCATTCGGGCGCTGCTGGCGCATCCCGAAATACGCTGGGGAGGGCGCTCGACGATCGCTTCGGCGCCGCAGGGGGCGGCGCTGCAGCTGAGCGATCTCGGTTGCCGGCAGGACGAACGCTGGTTGCTGCAGGGCGTCAATCTGGCCGTCGAACCGGGGGAATGGCTGGCGATTGTCGGGGCGTCGGGCAGCGGTAAAAGCACGCTGCTGCGGTTGATCGCCCGTTATAGCGAGCCGGATAGCGGAACGGTATCGCTCGACGGCGTGCTCGCCGACGCGTTCTCGGCGCAGGCATTCAATCAGATGGTGGCCGTGGTGCCGCAGGAGAATACACCGCCGGCGATGTCGCTGCGCGACAACCTGACGCTGTTCGTCGACGGGGCCGACGATGCGCAGCTGCGGCGCGTGCTGGCCGCGCTGGGGCTGGCGGCGCGTTTGCAGGATAGGTTGGACGATACGCCTTCGCTTTCCGGCGGGGAGGCGCAGCGTCTCGCCATCGCCCGGGCGTTGCTGGCGCGGCGGCCGCTGCTGTTGGCCGACGAACCGACTTCGGCGCAGGATCAGCAAAATCGCGAACGCATTCTGACGGCGCTGGCGCAGCTGCCCGCCACCCGGCTGGTGGCAACGCACGACGCGGAACTGTGCCGCCGCGCCGATCGGGTGGCGGTGCTGGCGGAGGGGCGGTTGCTGGCGGTCGGCACGCCCGCCGAGATGGCGGATCATCCGGCATTGTTGGCGGCGTTGGCCGAGCGCCAGGAGGCGGACGATGAAGTTTGAGTTGGTGAAAGCGTTGGCCCCGGCGCTGTTGCTGATGGCGCTGGCCGCCGCGTTGGATGGCGTCTGCGCCTTGCTGCTGGCGGCAGCGGTGGCGAACTGGCAGCAAAATCCCGGCCATTGGCTAGGGCTGCTGGCGCTGGCTACGCCTCTCTTGCTGGCGGTGCAGTATGCGGCGGCCTCCCGCGGTTTCTTCGCCGGCGGCGCGGTGATGAGCTCGTTGCTGCGGGCGCTGTTCCGCCGTCTGCCGCGCGCGCTGTCGCCGCAGGAGCAGGCACCGGGTCTGTTGGCCGGGGCCATCGGTCAGACGATGTCGGCACCCGCGCACCTGCTGGCGCCGTTGGTTGGCGCGGTCGTCACGCCGCTGGCGCTGATCGCCGGGCTGGCCTGCCTGAGCCCGGGAGTGGCGCTGATGCTGCTGGCGGCCTGCGTGCTGTTGATGCTGGTGTTGCGCGGTTCGGCGGCCCGGCTG
Source organism: Serratia sp. SM04 (assembly GCF_040280225.1). Classification (NCBI taxonomy): domain Bacteria; kingdom Pseudomonadati; phylum Pseudomonadota; class Gammaproteobacteria; order Enterobacterales; family Yersiniaceae; genus Serratia; species Serratia sp. SM04. The sequence goes on from NZ_JBEOQT010000004.1 coordinate 7,447, forward strand.
CACCGGCGAGAGCGAGAGCTTGGGGAGGCCAATCAGAGTATTGAAGGGGCGCTGATGCAGTTTGCCCGTCATCAGGCATTGCTGCGCTTCGGCTACGGGCAGGCGGCCGCCGCCGAGGCGTTGACGCAACGGTTGGATGACCATCATCGGGCGCACGCCGCGCTGCTGCGCCAAAGCTTGCCATATCACCTGTTGTTCAGCGCCGGGCTGCAGCTGACGCTGTTGGCGGCATTGTGGTTCGGTGCCCATGAGGTGCTGGCGCAGCGCCTGAACGTCGCCCAATGGCTGGCGCTGATGATTGTCCTGGCCCGCTTGTTGGAGCCGTTGCTTCAGCTTTCTCACCTCGATCAGGCGCTGCGTCAGTTGAAGAGCGCGTGGGCGCAACTGCGGCAGGCGCTGGCGTCGCCCGCGTTGCCGCTGCCGGAACGGGACGGCGCCGCGCCGCAGGACGACGGCATCGCGCTTGAGGCGCTGAGCCTGGCGGCGGCGCACGGCGGCTGGCGGCTGCGGGAAATAGGCGGAGCCTGCGCCGCCGGAGAGATGTTGGCGATCGTCGGCCCTTCGGGCGCCGGCAAAAGCAGCCTGCTGAGCCTGATGGCGCGCACGCAGGATCCGACGGCGGGGCGGGTGTTCTACGGCGGCCGTGACGTGCGCGCGCTGTCGGCGCGGCAATTGGCGGGCGGTCGCGGCGTGATGTGGCAAGACAATCGCCTGCTGCGCGGCAGCGTGCGCTGGAATCTGACCCAGGGGCGAACGGATATCGGCGATGAGCGTCTGCTGGCGCTGTTGGCGGCGCTGGATCTGCCGCCCGACGTGCTGGAAGAAGAGGTCGGCAGCGACGGCGATCGTTTCTCCGGCGGGCAGAAGCAACGGCTGTGCCTGGCGCGCACGCTGCTGCAGGGGGCGCCACGATTGTTGTTGGACGAACCGGGCGCCAGTCTGGATCTGCGCAACGCCGAGCGCGTGGCGGCCCTGCTGGCCGGCTGGCCCGGCACGCGGGTCGTCGTCACCCACGATCCCGCGTTGGCCTGTCGGGCGGATCGAGTGTGGGTGCTGGAAGGCGGGCGGCTGACGGCGGCGGGCAGCCCGGATGCGCTGCGCGAGGCGGGGGGCTGGTTCGCCCGTTTCTGCCAGGCGAAAATGACCGGCGATCGATAGAGAAACTCCGGCAATCGAAAAAGTCGCGGCGGCCGTTTTGTTAGATTGATAACGATTATCATTTAACAATAACAATCAGGGAAAAACATGCGACTCATTCACCTCTCACCAGTGGCGGCCGCGATGCGCCGCGGCGCGTTGCTGTGCGCGCTGTGCGGCACCGGGGCGCTGGCGCAGGATGCGCCGGCCAAAACGGACGTAAAAGAAGATACCCTCACCGTGACCGCCGGCGCGGCGGCGCGGGATGACTATGTGGCTCCCGGCGTCACCACGCTGGGGAAAATCCCGCTGAAACCGCGTGAAGTGGCCCAGTCGGTCAGCGTGATCGATCGCCAGCAGATGGAGCAGCAGAATCTCACATCGCTGGATGCGGTGATGACGCGCGCCACCGGCGTCACCAGCGCCCCCTTCGTGTTGCTGACCACCGCGTGGTATGCGCGCGGCTTCAAGATCGATTCGTTCGAACTGGACGGCGTGCCGACGCTGCTGGGCAATACCGCCAGCTCGCCGCAGGACATGGCGGTGTATGAGCGGGTGGAGATCCTGCGCGGCTCCAACGGCCTGCTGCACGGGCTCGGCAACCCGGCGGCCACGGTCAACATGGTGCGCAAGCACGGACTGGCGCAAAACCGCGCGCAGTTTACCGCCAGCGCCGGGAGCTGGAATCAGTATCGCGGCGAAGCGGACGTGGGCGGCCCGCTGAACGCGTCGGGCAGCGTGCGCGGCCGTGCGGTGATGGCATGGGAAGATCGCGATTATTTCTATCGCGTCTCGGATCAGAAAACCCGTTTGCTGTATGCCACCGTCGACGCCGATCTGACGCCGGATACCCTGCTGCGTGTCGGCGCGCAGTACCAAACCATCGATTCCGTCACCAATATGGCCGGGGTGCCGATGGGGAAAGACGGCAGCGATCTGCACCTGCCGCGCAGCACCTATCTGGACGTGGACTGGGATCGCTTCAAATGGGACACCACGCGGCTGTTCGCTGCGGTGGAGCATCGGCTGAACGACGACTGGCAGGCCAAGCTGAGCGGCGACTATCTGCACGCCAAGTCTCGCCTGCTGTATGCCGGCGCCTGGGGCAACGTCGATCCGGCCACCGGCGACGGCGCGGCGCTGATGGGCGGCGCCTATCGTTTTCGCAATCAGCAGCTGGGGCTGGACGCCAGCCTGAACGGCAAGATCGACGCCTGGGGGTTGCGGCACGAGTTGGTCGTCGGCGCCAGCTACACCCATGCCGAAGAAGAACAGTTCACCGCACGGTTTGATTCTGTGTTTCAGGTGCCGGTGAACGTCTACCGCTGGGATCCGCACGGCGTGCCGAAGCCAGCGATCGGCGCTTACAGCTCGCCGGGGTCGACCAAAACCGTTCAGCGCGGGGTGTACGGCATGGGCCGCATTAAACTGGCGGAGCCGCTGACGCTGGTGGCCGGCGCGCGCGAAAGCTGGTGGCAACTGCGTTCGCCCAGCGACACTCTGGAAGAGAACGCGCGTCTGACCCCCTACGGCGGCCTGATCTGGGATTTCGCCAAAGACTGGTCGTGGTATGCCAGCTACGCCACGGTGTTTCAGCCGCAGAGCGGCAAAACCTGGAGCGGGCAGATGCTTAAGCCGGTGGAGGGCCGCACGCTGGAAAGCGGGGTGAAGGCGTCGCTGATGAATGGCGCGCTCAACCTCTCGGCCGCGGCGTTCCGCATCGATCTGGAGAACAACCCGCAGGTGGATCCCGATCACCCGGGCGGCGGTTTCGATACCTGGTATATCAGCGGCGGCAAGGCTCGCAGTGAAGGCCTCGAGCTGGAAGGGCGCGGATACCTCACGCCATGGTGGGACGTCACGCTCGGCTACACCTATACCGACACGCGCTACACCCGCGACGCCGGCAACCAGGGGCGCGCCTACAACAGCCTGACGCCGCGTCATATGCTGCGGCTGTGGAGCGATTACGACCTGCCGTGGGATCAGCGCAAGTGGAGCATCGGCGGCGGCATCCAGGCGCAGAGCGCGTTCAGCAGCGCCAATGGCGCGACGACGCTGCGCCAGGGCGGCTATGCGCTGGTCAACGCACGGCTGGGGTATCGCATCGACGAGACCTGGTCGGCGGCGCTCAACGTCAACAATCTGTTCGATCGCCGCTACTACGCCGGGCTTTTCTCGCCGCAGTGGAACAACCGTTACGGTGAACCGCGCAACCTGATGTTCACCGTCAAGGCCGAGTTTTGATGAATATGCGCGTATGGGCGGCGTGCCTCGGCAGCGCCATGGGGGGCGTTACCCTGGCGCTGCTGTTGGCGCGCGGCTATCCCTCGGCCGACCCGCTCGATCGGCTTTACGGCGCGCTGTTTCTGGCGTTGTTCGGCGGCATCGCGTTGCTGACGTATAGCCTGCTGGCGCCGGACTGGCGTCGCACGCTGCTGCGCGCCTGGTTGTGGTGGCCGCTGCCGCTGGCGCTGCTGGAGGCGTGGCGATGAACGCCGTCGCGCGACGGGCTTTGGCGTCGCTGCATCGGGGCTGCGGCGCGTTGTTCGGCTGCGCGCTGTTCGTGGTCCTGTTCACCGGCTGCTGGAGCCTGGCTGGCGACAGCTTCACGCTGTGGTGGAACGGCGTGACGATGAGCGGCGAGCAACGGCCGTTGGCGCAGCTGCTGGACGACGCGAAAGCCTACGGTGAAGACGGCGCGGCGCCTTACGTCATGCTGCCGAGCGCGCGTTATCCGGTGATTCGCTTTTGCCGCGCCCCGGACGACTGCGCCCTCGCGCTGAGCGCCGTCAGCGGGCGGCTGGTCAGCCTGACGGCACCTACCACGCTGTTGGTGACGCTGCACAAGAACCTGTTTCTCGGCTTTCCCGGTCGGGTGTTTCTCAGTTTGTTCGGCATCGCGTTCGCTTTGCTGCTGATCAGCGGGATTGCGCTGCATGGTCGACGGCTGCGCCAGCTGTTGCAGCTGCGGCGGCGTCAGGGGCTGCGGGTGCTGCTGTTCGATCTGCACAATCTGTTGGGGCTTTGGTGCTATCCGTGGCTGGTGATGTTCGCTTTGACCGGCGCGTTATCCGGCCTCGGCGCGCTCGGTACTGTGCTGCTGGCCGACCGCGTCAGCCCCGGTGCGCCGCAGCGGGTGATGGCGCAGCTGATGGGCGGTGCGCAACCTGCACCGCCCTTGCCTGACGCCGGGCGTACTCTTGCGCAGACGATGGCGGCGCTGCGGCGCCAGGCACCGGAATTTACGCCGCAAACCCTGCAGCGCGCGCCGGATGGTGCATTGCTGGCGGTGGGCGGCGTCACTCGCGGTATTCCCAGCAGCGCGCTGTTCGAGCAATTTCGTTTCGGCAGCGGCGAGCAGCCGGCGCTGATGCGGCGCAGCGCCGCTCATCAGGGGCCATGGACGCGCGCGTTCATCGCCGTTCAGCCGCTGCACTATGGCCAATACGCCTGGTTGCCGCGGGCGGCGGCGGCGGTGAGCGCGCTGCATTTTTTGGCCGGGTTCGGCGCGGCGACGCTGGCGCTGAGCGGGCTGGGATTGTGGTGCCTACGGCAGCCGCAGCGCCGTGCCGCGCGCTTTATCACCGGCGTCTGCTGTGGTCTGACGGTGGCGGGAAGTCTGCTGTTGGCCGCCCGGCCGCTGGCGGCGTTCCCTGCCGCCTGGCTGTTTTGGGGAATGTGGGGCGCGGTGGCGCTGTTGGCGTGGCGAGTTTGGCCGGGGTGGTTATTGTTCCTCAGCGGAATGGCCAGCGGTACGGCGCTGCTGGTGGCGGCGCTCGGCCATATGCTCAGCGCCGGCCCCGGCCTGTACTGGCTGGACAGCGCTTTACTGTTAGTCAGCGCGGCTCTGTTCGCCGCCGGCTCCTTGTTATGGCAATCGCGCGGTGCCTGGCCGCGCCAATTGGAGTAAAACATGCGACAACTATTGCAACATCGGCATCTGGTGCTGACCCTGGGGCTGCTCTATTTTAGCCAGGGCATCCCGATCGGCATCGCCATGGATGCGTTGCCGACCCTGCTGCGCCATGACGGCGCCAGCCTGCAGGCGCTGGCGTTTTTGCCGCTGGTGGGGTTGCCCTGGGTGGTGAAGTTTCTTTGGGCGCCGCTGGTGGATAATCACTGGTCGCCACGCTTCGGACGCCGCCGCAGTTGGATTATTCCGCTGCAGTGCGTGGTGACGATGTGCCTGATCCTGCTCAGCGCGGTCGGCATTTCCGCGGCGGCGGCAGGGCTGTGCGTCGCGCTGCTGGCCGTCGCGTCGCTGGCCAGCGCTACGCAGGATATCGCCACTGATGGCATGGCGGCGGAACACGTCAGCGGTGAGTTGCTGTCGCGCGTCAATGCCATTCAAATCGCCGGGGTGATGAGCGGCTTCTTCGTCGGCGGGGCGGGCATGATGATGCTGAGTGCCCGGGTAGGCGTGCAGGGTGCGCTGCTGGCGATGGCGATCTTCCCTGCCGTCAGCCTGCTGGCGATTGGCCGCTTCCGACAACACGCCGATCTGCCGCCCGAACGCGCCGATTCGCGTCCGGCCAGCCTGCTGCGCACGCTGCGCCGTCGCGGCGCGGCGCGGTTGCTGACGCTCACGCTGCTGTCGGCGGTGACCGCGGTATCCGGCTTCGGGTTGGCCAAGCTGTTTTTAACCGATCACGGTTGGACGCCGGCGCAGGTCGGCCAGATCGGCATGGCCGGCGGCATGGTGACGCTGGTGCTCGGGTGCGGTGGCGGCGCCTGGCTGGTGAGCCGGCTCGGGGTGTGGAAGGCGTTCGCGGTTGGCCTGGGTTGTGCGCTGTGCGCCTCGCTGTGCTGGCTGGCGATGGCCAACTGGGGTCTGCAATCCGGCGGCGTGATCGCCGCGGTGATGGGAGGCGCGCTGGCTTCCGGAGTGACCTCGGTCGCTATCATGACTGCCGGCATGCAGTTCGCTGCGCAGGGCGATCAGGCGGGCACAGACATGACCATGGTGCAAAGCTCGCGCGATATCGGGGAAATGGTCAGCAATATGCTGATGGTGGGGATGACCGCCAGCCTGGGCTACCGTTTTTCCTTCGCGTTGGCGGCCGCTTTGGCCGTGCTGCTGCTGGGCATCAATCTGGCCAGCAACCGGCACCCTGCGGCGGTGCGGCGGCAAGAAGAGTAGAGGAGATAGTTGGGGCCGGTTAAACCAGCTATCGATGTTTAACTGCGGCGAGCTGAGCAAGCGCCCCAGCTTCCCGGCCAGCCTGATCGAGCGCGAGTCGGTGGCGGCGGGGCCGTATTGGGGAAAGACATAATCGCGTACCCGCCTTTTTCAGGTGCTACAACGCTTGAACCCGTCCCTTCGACAAAGCAAAAATCCCCAGCGCGCTGCCCAACGCCAGGGCGCTGGCGGCTGCCGTGGATAGCGCGAACTCGCGCGTGTAGGGCAACAGCAGGCCAGCCGCAGAGATGCTGCCCAGCAGCAGGCTAAAGAACAGCGCTTTTTTACGATAGGGCGCCTTAAGGTTGAGATAGGCGGCGACGGCGCAGACGATAAGTGTTCCGCCGACGACGACCAACAGCGGCAGGATGATGAGCGCCCCGGCGAGGAGATTGGACAGCCCAACGTCCCCCACGCCGGCGTAAGAGACAATAAGGAACATGATGCCGATGGCTAATACCGTGCTCAGTTTGATGACGATATAAGTGCTCGCGCACAGGTTAAGCGCCTTTAATGCTACTAGCATCACGTTGTTTGCCATCGTTCATCCTTGAGTTTGTCGGATAGGGGCCGCGTTGGTCTGGGGAATGGTTTATCTTACCCCAACGCCCCAATCCTTCCCCGAATCTCTTCCTCCGGCAGATCCACGCCGATAAACACCAGCGTACTCTTGCGCTCTTCCTCAGGCAGCCACTCCCGATCCCAGTCGGCGTTATACAGCCGCTGCACGCCCTGGAACAGCAGGCGGCGCGGCTCGTCTTCGATAGACAGAATGCCTTTGTAGCGCAGCAGGTTGTCGGCGTATTCCAGCAGCAGGCCTTCCATCACGTCGGAGATTTGCATCAGCGGCAGCGGCCGTTCCAGCGTCACCACAATTGAGCGGATGTCGCTCTGCGGCTGCGGGATGCGGCGGAACAGCGGGGCGGGCGGCGTCAGGTTGAGCTTGTCGTTCAGCGTAAAGCCTTCGATGTCGAACAGCACGCTCAGATCGATATCGCCGTGCGTCACCTTGTAGACCGGCGCGCGGGCGTTCATCCGCTGCAGCCGCTGGATCAGCGCTTCGCAGTCCGGCGCTACGTCGGTTTTGGTCAGCAGGATGCGGTCGGCGTAGCCCACCTGCGCCTGGGCGATGCTGAACTGGCTCAGCTGCTGCTCGGCGTGCGCCGCGTCCACCAGGGTGATGATGCCGTCCAGCAGGAAGCGCTCGCACAGGATCTCGTGCGAGAAAAAGGTCTGGGTAATCGGGCCGGGATCGGCCATGCCGGTGCATTCGATGATCAGCCGGTCGAACGCCAGCTGGCCGCTGTCGGCGCCGTCCAGCAGATCCAGCAGCGCGTCCGCCAGTTCGTTGGACTTGCTGCAGCAGATGCAGCCGTTGCTCAACGTGGTGATACGGCTGGCGCGATCGCCGATCAGCGCATCGTCGATCGGCACTTCGCCGAACTCGTTCTCGATGACCGCGATTTTATAGCCGTGTTCGGCGTTCAGGATGTGGCGCAGCAGGGTGGTTTTGCCGGCGCCCAAAAAGCCGGTCAGGATGGTGACTGCAATGGGTTTCATACGGATCCTTGTGACTGCAGGTTAACAGCAGCGCATGCCGCCTTTGCCGTCGCCGCCGTAGCGCGCTTGCTGGCGCTCGCGGAAAAATTCTTTATAGGTCATCACCGGCTTGTCCGGGTGGTTGTCTTTCATGTGCTGGACGTAGGTATCGTAGTCAGGCACGCCCACCAACATGCGCGCCGCCTGCCCGAGGTACTTCCCCGCCTGGCCGAGATTTCCGAACATAAGCCTTCTCCAACTTTACCCTGCATCACTACAGCGCTTGCTTAAGCCTGATATTAGGGGAAGCCGGGGGATGGGGTTCCCGCAGGGATGCCCCACCTCCGGGTCGCCCCGGGTATCTCGATTGCATCGCGCCGCACGCCTGGCATCTTGCGATACGCAGGCCGTGCGGCTTTGGGTACTACTTAACGTTTATTATGCAGGGTATCCGTTAAATCACATCAATGCTGGGTCGAAACTTTGACCTCCCCCTCAGTTACGCCGTCGGCGGGCGCGGCCTGCGGCACCGGCACGTAAGGCGTTTCCTGGTCGGTGCGTTTCGGGTTCTTGTGCGCCGCCATTGCGGTTTTCACCCCGTAGAAGATGATGCTGTACACCACCAGCAGGAACAGAATGCTCAGCCCGGCGTTGGTGTAGTTGTTCACCACGATGTGGTTCATGTTGGCGATCTGCTGGGCGCTCAGCTCGGCGCCGCCTTCGGCGATCTTGCGTTTGTACTCGCCGGCCAGGAAGAAGAAGCCTTCCAACTGCGGGTTGTCGCTGAACAGCTTCAGCCCCAGCGCGTAGGTGGTGCAGATCAGCAGCCACACCGCCGGCAGCACGGTCACCCAGATGTATTGGGTGCGCTTCATCTTAATCAGCACCACGGTGCCCAGCACCAGCGCCACGGCGGCCAGCATCTGGTTGGAGATGCCGAACAGCGGCCACAGGCTCTTCACGCCGCCGAGCGGATCCACCACGCCCTGATACAGCAGGTAGCCCCACAGCCCGACGCAGCCGGCGGTGCCGACGATGCCGGCCACCAGCGAGTCGGTTTTCTTCAGGAACGGCACGAAGTTGCCCAGCAGATCCTGCAGCATAAAGCGCCCGGAGCGGGTGCCGGCGTCCAGCGCGGTCAGGATGAACAGCGCCTCGAACAGAATGCCGAAGTGGTACCAGAAGCCCATGTTGGCGCCCGGAATGATCTGATGGAACACGTGGGCGATGCCCACCGCCAGCGTTGGCGCGCCGCCGGCGCGGTTCAGCACCGAAGGTTCGCCGATGTCGGTGGCGGTCTGCAGGATCTGTTCCGGGCTGATGACGAAGCCCCAGGAACTGACCGCCGCCGCCGCATGCACGGTGACGTCCTTCAGCGAAGCCATGATCATCGGCGCGTCTTCGGTGCCTAAGCGGTGCAGATCCGGCATGGTGATGCCCAGCGCCGCCGGCGGGGTGTTCATGGCGAAGTACAGGCCCGGCTCGATGATAGAAGCCGCCACCAGCGCCATGATGGCGACGAAGGACTCCATCAGCATCGCGCCGTAGCCGATAAAGCGCGCGTCGGTCTCATTGGCCAACAGCTTCGGCGTGGTGCCGGAGGCGATCAGCGCATGGAAGCCGGAGACCGCGCCGCAGGCGATGGTGATGAACAGGAACGGGAACAGGGTACCTTTCCACACCGGGCCGGTGCCGTCGACGAACTGGGTAACCGCCGGCATTTTCAGCTCAGGGTTGAGGATCACGATGCCGATCGCCAGCCCGACGATCACGCCGATTTTCAGGAAGGTCGCCAGGTAGTCGCGCGGCGCCAGGATCAGCCACACCGGCAGCAGGGCGGAGACAAAGGCGTAGCCGATCAGCGTGAAGGTGATGGTGGTGTCTTTAAAGGTCAGCGCCGGGCCCCAGTACGGGTCGTGCGCCACCACGCCGCCGAACCAGATGGCGGCCACCAGCAGCACGATGCCGATGATTGACACTTCACCCACGCGGCCGGGGCGCAGGTAGCGCATGTAGATACCCATAAACAGCGCGATCGGCACGGTGGAGCAGACGGTGAACACGCCCCACGGGCTTTCCGCCAGCGCTTTCACCACGATCAGCGCCAGCACCGCCAGGATGATGATCATGATCAGGAAGCAGCCGAACAGCGCGATGGTGCCCGGTATCGGCCCCATCTCTTTTTTGATGATCTCACCGAGCGAGGCGCCGTTGCGGCGCGAGGAGATGAATAGCACCATAAAGTCCTGCACCGCCCCCGCCAGCACCACGCCGCCCAGCAGCCACAGCGTGCCGGGCAGGTAGCCGACCTGCGCGGCCAGCACCGGCCCCACCAGCGGCCCGGCGCCGGCGATGGCGGCGAAGTGGTGGCCGAACAGCACGTTCTTGTTGGTCGGCACGTAGTTCAGGCCGTCGTTGTTGACCACCGCCGGGGTGGCGCGGCCGGCGTCCAGCTTCATCACTTTGGTGGCGATGTACAGGCTGTAGTAGCGGTAGGCCACCAGATACACCGCCACCGAAGCGACGACGATCCACAGCGCGCTGATGTGTTCGCCGCGGCGCAGCGCCACCACGCCGAGGCAGGCTGCGCCGAGTATCCCCAGCAGCATCCACGGAATGTGCTTTAAAATCCCCTCTCGTTTCATGAGGTATCCTTAATTCCAGTCTGCAAAATATGAATGAACTCATCCGCTTGTAAGAGATGTCAGAGTGGCGCGGTGAGCCGTAGCGTCTTTCCCGAGGTAAGGCGGGTTTAGGAACAGCTCATCATCGCCGGGGGTAAGGGGGGAAGACAGGCGTATTTCGGTCAGCGGTCAGATTCGCCGGGTGAACGGTTGGATTGGCGGGGTAAGCGGTTGGCGGCCTGGAGAAGAGATTCGGCCGCCGGCGGGCGACGGCCTGTCTCCTCAGGCCGTCTGCATGGCCTGCAGCAGGTGGATAAACGCGGCGCTGAGCGGCGGCGTCGCCGGCTCATGGCGGGTAAAGACGTAAAAGCGCGCGCTGATGTCTATCTCCTGCGTCGGGATTTTCTGCAGGTGCAGCTGCGGGGCGTAGTGCGCGACCACCCGATCGCTCAGCAGCGCGATATAGCCCTGCTGCCTGACCAGGCACCAGGTCGCCAGAAAGGAGTCGGTCTCGACGATCTGGCCGTGTGGCGTGTAGCGTTCGGCGATCTCGCGGATGGCGGCATGCCCCACCGAGCAGGAGCGCGGCACCACCCATTTGGCCTCGGCCGGCGGCTGCCCGGCTGCGGTTAGATCGCCTCCCTGATAGAGCGAGAAGCGCTCGCTTTTCAGCGCCTGCATGGCCAGATCGGCGCCGCCCGCCGCGCCGTTCAGGCTGCTGACCGCCAAATCCAGCTCGCAGTTTCGCAGCCGGGCCAGCAGGCCTTCCGGGCCGTCCTCCACCACCGTCACCCGGGTATGCGGGTAGCGGCGGTTGAAGCCTTCGAGCACCTGAGGCAGGTAGCATAGCAGCGGATCGACGCTCATCCCCACCCGCAGGCGCTTCTCGCCGTCAGCGCTCAGGCCGCGCAGCTCGTCAAACGCGTTGAGCAACTGATTGGTGGCGGCGTCTATTCGCCGGTAAAACAGCTCGCCGACCGCCGTCAGGCGCACGCCGCGGTTGCTGCGCTCCAGCAGCCGCGCACCGATGGTCATTTCCAGCTCTTTCAGCACCCGGCTGAGCGTCGGCTGCGAGATGGCCAGCTTTTTCGCGGCCTCGTGCAAGCTTCCACAGTGGACAATGTCTTTGAACATCGTCAGATGAGCCAGCTTTGGCATGGTTTTCATGGTTGATCTCCCTGGAAGTGAAAGGCATCAGCCGGAGCCGGCGATGCGGCTGTAATAGGCCTGCTTCATCATGCTGTCGTTCAGCAATTTATTGATGGTTTGGTCGAGCACCGGCGTGGTGACGGAGGCCGGCATCAAGGTGGCGGTGATCTCCACGTCGTCGTCGCCGAAGGGTTCGATATCCAGATGCGAGATAAAGCAGTTTTCCCCTTGCAGCACCTGTTTGAATTTGGCCAGCGCCTCACGCTGCTCATGCTCGAAGGCAATGACGCAAATCTGGTAGGTAGACTCGCCGTTAACGTCATTGAAGGGCTGTTTGTTGACCATATTGACCAGCGGGCGCAACAGGGTGTTGGCGGCGAGAACGAACAGCGTGGCGGCCAGCGCATCACCGTACAGGCCGCAGCCGGCGCAGGCGCCGACCGCCGCGGAGCCCCAGAGCGTGGCGGCGGTGTTCAGGCCGCGGATGTTCATCCCTTCCTTCATGATGGCCCCGGCGCCGAGAAAGCCGACGCCGGAGACCACGTAGGAGATGACGCGCACCGCGCCGCCGCTGCCGTCGATGGTCATGGCCAGATGGACGAAGATCGCCGCGCTGGTGGCCACCAGCGTGTTGGTGCGCAGCCCGGCGGTGCGCTGGCGGAACTGTCTTTCGTAGCCGATGGCGGCGCCCAGGACGGACGCGGTCAGCAGCGTCAGCAGTGTATGAATGAAATGCATGATAATAACTCGATGTATTATCCGCTTATCATGAGCCACCCGTGGCGGGGTAACTCTTGATAAACAGGTAGTTAAGTTGGCGGGGTTCCGTCCCGCCAGGCCAGGGCGGCGCTCAGTGCGCGGCGGCGATCTGCCGGCTGAGCGTCTCGCTGATTTTGTCCGTCAGCGGCTGCATCCCCTCGCGGGTGCGCGCCTCGCGGCGCTGCGTGATGTGATAGCAGCCGTCGAGGGTGCCGGCGCCCAGCAGGAGGACGCGGTCAGACATCATCACCGCCTCCTCTACGCTGTGGGTGACCAGCACGATGGAGCGGGTTTTGATTTGGCGCGTGCTCCAGATACGCAGCAGATCGCTGCGCAGGTGTTCGCCGGTATAGACGTCCAGCGCGGAAAAGGGCTCGTCCAGCAACAGCAGCATCGGTTCTACCGCCAGTGCGCGCGCGAAGCCGACCCGCTGGCGCATGCCGCCGGAAAGCTCGCGCGGGTAGGCGTCGCGGTAGGGCGAGAGCCCGACCAGATCGAGCATTTTCAGCGTCTGGGCTTCGACCACCTGCGGCGGCAGATCCTGCGCCTGCAGCCCGAAGGCGATATTTTGGTAGACGTTCAGCCACGGGAAAATGGCGAAGGTCTGGAACACCATGTTGATCTGCGGATTCGGCCCCGAGACTTTTTTATCCCCCAGCATCACGGTGCCCAGATCCGGCGCGATCAGGCCGGAAAGAATGCGCAGCAGGGTGGATTTACCCGAGCCGGACTGCCCCAAAATGCTGACGACCTCGTTGTCGTAAAGGCGCAAATTGATTTCATTCAGCACCAGACGTTTTTCTTTACCGGTAGGCTGAACGCTTTTGCTGACGTTATTGACCGTCAGCAGCGTGGTTTTTTTTACCAACATGATCTGTCTCCACCCAATTAAAAATATGAGCATGGAAAAAGGGCCGATATTTATCGCCGGGCAGGCGTAAAGTAAATGCGGGTGCAAATAAGCCTGACCGTTATCGGACTGTTAATACGCTTATGCTGGAGGGGTTAGCCCATCGGGCGTGCCGGTGCGGCATGCGCGGAGGCCAGAGGCTGAAGGGTAAAGCGAAGGGATGCTATAACTGACTCATATCCTGACACTTTCAGGATGCAATGGGATGACTATTGCTCCTGTGACCTCAGCGATTCCAACAATAAAATAAACAACCAACTGTCGCCGTCCATATCATTCTCCCGTTATTTTTCGTGTGGCCATAATACGCGTGCCATAGCCTGTTATTCAATGTGGTTACGCCGAATTATGGCGGCAAAATGTAATTTAATATGAATGCGGGAAAGATTTTCTTTATTCATTAAACGGGGCGTAAACGGAAGGCGCGAGAATGAATATAGGCATCATTTTATGGAAATATAAACCTGAATTAAACGAGAGAATAAGAGGCCAGCGGAAAGTCACATAATGAACCGGCCGGAGAGCATCCTCCGGCCGGGATGAGGATCAGAACTGATACATGATGCCGGTTTCGACGATGTCGTCGGCGCCGGCGCCGACGGCGTTCTGCCGTTGCAGCAGGTTGAGTTTGTACTCTACGTAGGTCGACATGTTGGCGTTGAAGCTGTAATTCAGCGCCAGATCCAGGTATTTGACCAGATCGGCGTCGCCGATGCCGGGCAGGTTGCGGCCGCGCGTTTGCAGGTAGGCCACCGAGGGCGTGACGCCGGAATCGAAGTGATACTGCGCGACCGCCTCAATAGCGTCTGCGCGCGGGGCGAAGCCGGCGTAGCGATCGCCGTCGACGTAGGTCATGTTCTCGGTGCGCGCGTAGCTTGCCGCCAGGTAGAGGTTGTCCTGGTCGTATTTCAGCCCCAGGGTCCAGGCCCGGGCGCGATCGCCGTCAGCCAGGCCGAAGCGCTGTTGCGCCACGGTGCGCGCAGAGTTGGCGTAAGCGGCGCCAACGTTGAGCCCCACGCCGGTGTCGTAGGTGGCGGAAAAGGCGTAGCCATCGCCGTTTTGCGTCTGGATATCCTTCGCCCGTTGAGCGTCGTCTCCCCGATTCTTCCCCTGATATTGCAGGCCGAGATCCAGGCCGTCGACCAGACCACCCAGGCTGCGGCTGTGGTAGGTCAGCAGGCCGTTGGCGCGGCCGGTCATAAAGTTGTCGGCCGCTTCGTAGCTGTCGTTGCCGAATTCAGGCAGCACGTCCGTCCAGCCGGCCACGTCATACAGCAGGCCGTAGTTGCGGCCGTAATCCAGGCTGCCCCAGTGGCCGAACGTCAATCCGGCAAAGCCCAGGCGGGTATAGCTGTCGCCCGGCCCGGCGCTTTCCGGCTGATCGAGCCCTGCCTGATATTCCCATTGGCCATACCCCGTCAGCGCGTCGCCGATCTGCGTCTCGCCTTTGAAGCCGAAGCGGGTATAGGAGCGGTCGCCGTTATTGTCGGCGTCGCTGCTGAAGTAATGCACGCCGTTCAGTTGGCCGTACAGATCCAGTTTATTGCCGTCTTTATTGACGATTTCTGCGCCGCTGGCGGCGGCCGGCAGCAGGATGACCAGCGTCATCAGCACGCTTTTATGGTTCATTTCAGTTCCCCAAGTGAATGAAAACAGGGCCGTTAACCGGCCGATTGCGCTTGCGCGATTTTTTTGTACAGGCAGCTGCGGATCCGATCGGTGAGGTGCCGCAGGCTGTCCCGGTTGCGCGCCGCACGCGGGATATTGACGCTGAACTCGTCGTCGATCCGTTTGCTGGTCGCGTCCAGGATCAACACCCGATCGGACATCAGCACCGCTTCTTCGACGTCGTGTGTCACCATCACCATGGCGCGCGTGCGCAGCCGGTTGTCTCCCCACAGCGCCAGCAGGTCGCCCCGCAGTTTTTGCGCGGTAAAGATATCGAGGGCGGAGAAGGGTTCGTCCAGCAGCAAGAGGTCGGGCTCTACCGCCAACGCCCGGGCGAAGCCCACCCGTTGACGCATGCCGCCCGAGAGCTCGCGCGGCCAGGCGTGCTCATAGCCGGTCAGGCCCACCAGACGCAGCAGCGCTCCCAGCCGCTCGGCGATCGTCTGCGGCGGCAGCCGTTGCGCCAGCAGGCCGAAGGCGATGTTGTCGTACACCGTCAGCCAGGGATAGAGCGCGTAGGACTGAAACACCATGCCGACGTTGGCGCTCGGGCCGTCGACCGGTTTGCCCGCCAGCGTGAGCGTGCCGCTGTCCGGTGGGATCAGCCCGGCCAGCATGCGCAGCAGCGTGGACTTGCCCGAGCCGGATTGCCCCAGAATGGTGACGAACTCGCCGGCGTGCACGGTCAGCGTCACGTCGCGCAGCACGGGTTTGGGGCGCTTGTTTTCGCCGATAAACGTCTTGTTCAGCCGGCGGGCGCTGATAATCACGTCTTGAGTCAGCATGTTGTTCCCCCTTGATCAGTCATATTTGAATTTGGTTTCCGCGATGCGATACAGCGGTTGCCAGACGAAGATGATGCACAGCGCCACCAGCGCGCACATGGCGGCGCAGCCCAGCGCGGACTCCGGGTTCTTGCCGGCGTCGGTGACCACGGAAATGAACGCGCCCAGCCCGGTGGCGCTGAGGGTGGTGCTGCCCCACTGGATCACCTCGGCGGCGATGGCGCTGTTCCAGGCGCCACCGGCTGCGGAGATGATGCCCGTCACGATGTAGGGGAAAATCGCCGGCAGCATGTAGTAGCGCCACCAGCGGAAGCGGCGCAGCCCGAAGGTTTCACTGACCTCGGTGATCTGCGTTGGAATGGCGGATACGCCGGCGATCACGTTAAACAACACGTACCACTGGGTGCCCAGCATGATCATCGGGATGGCCCACCAGCCGAGATCCTGATGATAAATGGCGATGAAGGCGGCGATCAGCGGGTAGAAAATGTTGGGCGGAATGGCCGCCAGGATCTGGATGATCGGCTGGAAGATCTTCACCAGCCGCGGATTCATGCCGATCCACACCCCCAGCGGCGTGAAGATCGCCACGCTGAGCAGCATGGCGAAGTACTGTTTGGGGAAGTATTCCCACAGCCGGTAACCGAACCAGACGCAGGCCAGTACCACGCCGAGATACCACAGGCTGCGCCACAGCCAGTTTCCCTTGGCGGCGAGCCTGAACAGGCGGTGCAGGCCGAGGGCGTACCACAGCCGCGGCAGCTTGAACAGCCACAGGTCAGCCAGCGCGCGCAGCGTGTGGCCCAGTGCCGCACCGACGTGCGAAAAGGCCAGACTGTTGTAGAACCACGGATTGCCGAGCGGCCGGCTGGCGGTGACGTCTTCGTATTTGAAGCGCGCGGTGTAGCGCACCAGCGGGCGGAAAACCAGCTGATCGAGCAGCACGATGTTGGCGGCCAGCGCGACGATCGCATACAGGATCGCCGGCACGTTCTGCTGCGCCAGCGCTTCGGCGATATAGGAGCCGACGCCGGGCAGTTCGACCGAGCGATCGCCGACCGGAATGGCCTCGGAGGCCACCAGGGCGAACCAGGCGGCGGATTGCGACACCATAGCGTTCCACAGCAGGCCCGGCACCGAATAGATGAACTCCAGCCGCCAGAAGCGTTGCCACGGGTTGTAATTGAAGCTGCGGGCGGCTTCATCCAGCTCCTTGGGCACGATGCGCAGCGTCTGATACAGCGTCAGCATCATGTTCCAGGCCTGGCCGGTAAACACCGCGAAGATGGCGGTGCACTCCAGCCCCATCACGCTGTGCGGGTAGAGGTTGAGAAAATACACGGTCGTGAAGGTCAGGAACCCTACCAGCGGCACCGACTCCATAAAGTTGACGAAGGGCAGGATCACCCGGCGCAGTGGCGTATAGCGCGCGGCCAGCACGGCGAATACCACAGAAAACAGCAGCGACCAGGCCATGCCGAGGAGAAAGCGCATGCTGGTTCTGAGCGAATAATAAAGCAGGTTCCAGGCATCAAGACTAATGGCAGAGACGTTTTGTTCATTGAAGTCACCGTGCATGTCACCCCAGGCACGAATAAAAAAGGCAATGAAAAAAACACCGATGGCGATAACGATAAAGTCATTTAAATAAGACTTTCTGAAAACAGATGTACCCCGGTTATTTTGCATAACGCAATACCTTATTTTTCCCATAAGAAATCCGTCGGCGCTCGGGGAATATGCCCGGCGACACCAGATAAATACCGCTGTAGCGGTGAGACAGACGTTGTTTTCGCAGCGGGGCGATGGGTGGGCCGGCAGAGTGGGAAAGGCCGTCAGAAGGGGAACGGTTGCCGCATTCCGTGTCTTTCAGAATGCAACGCGGATGGCATTACTGAAAGACGCCCAATAGCATTAGCGTAAAACTAAAACTTTCATCGCCCATGGGGCCCTCCTCGGTTTAAATATGGCAGGGAGAGGGTAATGTTTTTCGCCAATAAAAAGCAATTGGCGCCGCGCGGTTTTTACGGTTGATGTGTAACAGGATAAATATTCATTTTTTAATTGCTATATCCGGAAAATAAAATAACGCATTGTGGTGGCGATAAAGACGGGAAAAATAAATCGCGGCGAAATAAAACGGCGCGCCTGAAGGGTGCGCGCCGCCGTAAATCAATAAACCTGTCTGCCGTTGATGCCAGCGGGGAAAATGCCGGTGGCGAAAATATGCCCGTTGGCCTGGATCTGGTCGCCGGGCAGCATCTCCAGCGGGAACTCGGCCGCCAGGCAGCTGAGAAAGGCATTGCGATCGTCGGTGGTGGTAAAGCCAATCAGATCGTAGAACAGCAGCGACGCGATCAGCTGGCGATGTTCCGGGATGCGCCGCAGCAGCGCCGCCGACGGGAACGGCAGGTGGAAGAAAAACGCGCAGGCGTTAAGCAGCCCTTGCTCCTTCAGCGCTTGGGCGCAGGGCAGCAGCTGGTAGTCGTCGATGCAGACGGTATCGCCGGGGCACAGGTGCTCGCAGGCGATATCGGCAAACCGGCGGTTCAGCTGCCGATAGGCGCGGTAGTTTTCCGGCGTGAAGTGTGCCTTCTCCGGCTGGTTGTGGAACACCGGCCACAGGCCGTCGTGGTAATAGCCCTGATAGTGGCGGCGAAACTCCTCGATCGACAGCGGAAAGGTCACCTGATCGTAACCGGCGCGCTGCCGGCAGCTGATCGGGCGCTGCGCGAAATTCTGCACGTCGCCGTTCCAGCCGAGCCACAGCCCCGGTTCGGCATCGGCCGCCAGCGTCTGGCCGGCGCAGGCCAGATCCTTACCGTCGCACTGCTTGTTGGAAATCAGCACCAAACGAGACATGGGGGTCTCCTCATCAGTGAAGGGCGCGCAGGGCGTGTGCCGAACCATCGGCGCGCCAGGGTGCTTGCAGGGCGGGCAGCGTGACGCGCAGGCCGCGCAAGGCCGGATGCGCCAGGCAGCAGCGCGTCAGCCAGCTTCCCAACCCGACGCCGCGGTATTCGGCGCTGACGAACAGTTCGCTCACCGAGGCGAAGGTGGCGTAATCGGTCACCATGCGGGCGAAGCCGAGCAGGTGGCGCTTGCGGTACAGGCCAAAGCACAGGCCGTGGTACACCAGGCGCTCGGCCGCCGCCCGATCCGGCAGGCTGAGAAAACGTTGGATCGCCTCGATATCCAACAATTGCCGATCGGTGCTGATATGAAAAACGCCTTTACGCCAGCAGAGCAGCGGCTGCACGGGCGCTCGTTGCGGTTGCATATTCATGATTATCCTTAGGTTAATGAACCGGGGGGTTACAGCATCCAGCCGAGTTCGGCGGCGGTGACCTGTTCCTCGAAGCGGCGCAGTTCGGCGCTTTTGCAGGTGTGCCACAGGGTGCAGAACGCCGGGCCGAGCAGCTCACGCAGCGGATCGCTGTGGCGGAACAGCGCCAGCGCCTCCTGTTGGCCGAGCGGCAAGGGCGCGGCGTTGTCGCTCTCGCAGCCGTTGGCGGCGGGCGGCAGCGGCAGCGGCTGTTCCAGCCCGTGCAGCAGGCCGCCGAGCATCACCGCCAGCGCCAGATAAGGGTTGGCGTCGGCGCCGGCCAGGCGGTATTCGATGCGCTGGTTGGCGCTGTCGGCGCAGGGCAGGCGCAGCGCCACCGTGCGGTTGTTGTGGCCCCAGGAGGCGCGCAGCGGCACGTGCATGCCGGGGCGGAAGCGGCGAAACGCGTTGATGTTGGGCGCCAGGATCGCCATCGACGCCGGCATCAGCGCCAGCATGCCCGCCATCGCCTGCTGCATGTTGTCGCTCAGTTCGCCCGGCGCGCCGGTCAGCAGGTTCTCGCCATGCTCGTTCTGCAGGCTGATGTGGAAATGCAGCCCGCTGCCGGCGGCGTGGGCGCAGGGCTTGGCCATAAAGCAGGCGTGCTGGTGATGTTGCTCGGCAATCTGCCGCGTCAGGCGCTTTAGCGCCATGATCTGGTCGCAGGCTTCCAGCACGCGCCGGCTGTGATGCAGGTTCAGCTCGTACTGGCCGGAGGCGGCTTCGGCCACCACGCCGGTCAACGGCAGGTTTTGCAGGCGGGCGTGCCGTTCGATGTCGCTCAGCAGCGCATGGTGGCGCTCGGGCGCATCCACCGCAAAGCTCTGCGTTGGGCAGGTTTCCGCCGCGGCGGGGTGCTGCGGATCCTGCAGGTAGAACTCCAGCTCGGCCGCCACCACCGGGAAGCAGTTGCGCTCGTGCAGGCGCTTCAGCACCCGTTGCAACACCACGCGCGGCTCCAGCTCGCAGGCGCCGCCGTCGGCGTTTTGCATCGTCAGCAGCAGCTGGGCGTGGCGTTCAGGATCGCGCGCGCAGGGGCGCAGCGTGCCGGGCACCGGCAGGCACAGACGGTCCGGCTCGCCCGCCCGCTGCCCCAGCCCGCTTTCTTCAATCACCCGGCCGTGCAGATCCAGGGCGTAGATCGACAGCGGGAAGTAGCAGCCTTTCTCCAGCCCAAAGGCTTCGGCGATCGGCAGCCGCTTGCCGCGCAGCTGGCCGTTCAGATCGTGCAGATAAATATCCAGCTGCTCGGTCTGCGGATAGCGCTGCAGGTAGTGTTCCAGCTCTTTGTGGAAGGCGCGCGTTGGCGAAGCGGGCAGCTCCGCCAGCAGCGGATTGAAGCCGATGATATTAGCATGCATGGCGTGCTCCAGAACGACGACCGGTCACGGCCAGAGGCAGGGATAAACGCATGGGACAACTCTCTTGTGAGGCCATAGCGGCGATGTGAAAAGGGTATCTGCGGCGGCAAAAACTGTCTGTAAAAACGCCGTAACGTTAACGGGGCGCGGAATAAAAATGCCGTAAAGAGCGTGGCGGCGTTGGCGGGTTGGCCGCGCCGGCACGGTCTATACTGGCGAGACGGGCCGTTGAAGGAGAGATAACGATGAAGAGAATAGGGCTGCTTATCGTCGCGCTGGCCGCGTTCAACGCCACCGCGTCTTCCCCACACGCGTGGGCCGAGAGCGAACGGGCGATGCGCGCCGCCTGCCTGAAAGCCAGCGGGCTAAAAAACGCCAGGGTGGAAGGGGCGATCGTTCACTACGGTGATGACGTCGGCTATTCGGCGCTGTTTATCGGCGGGCGCTACCCGCAGCCGTTTATGAAAAATAAGCCGGGCAGGGAGCTGTGCTTATATCAGCGCGCCACGCAGAAGGCGGCGGTGCAGGCGGTGGAGGGGGAATAAATAATCCCAGTCTCCTTACTGTAGCTGTATTTCTCCTTTGGGATTAATTCTTAAGTTGAATTCTTTCATGTATTTACGCCTTTCCGTATCGTTATTCATCGAGACGCCGAGCAAGACGGAGTATTCCCCCTCAGCCCAGTTTACCTGCGGATAAGTGACGCATTGCCCTGGTTTCAGGTCAGGCAACGGAGTGACTTCTGGTGAGGTCCAGACGATATGCCATTGCTGTTGTTCCTGTCGTGAGACGAGCATTCCCCGGTTTTGCAGGCTGTCGCCGCTGCGAACACTGTTGATAGGCACGGCAAAGCAAGGTTGGTTGTCTTTTAGCGAGACATCCAACGGATGGTACCAGGGGTGAGTGGATTGACAGCCATTCAGTAGCAGTGCGCATAGCAAAGAGAGATAAAATCGGTGTTCACCGGCCGTAAGTTTTCTGGCGTTTCTGTGAGTTGTGGCCATGGTTTTAATCCGTTAAAACATGAAAAAACACCATAGCGAAAGTTCAGACATGATTAACCCACTTTGTCGCAATCTTTTGCGTTCGCTCACAAGACGGAAAGGTAAAGGAGTTTTGGATTCAATTCATTGATTGATATAGAGAATGATTTTGTTATTTTTATATTCATTCATTAATAAAAAGCCGGGTTGCGTGCTTTATTACCTCGCCAAATCCGCACGTTTTCTTCTCTGTCCGATGCTGATGTCGCTGTTCCCGTATCTCGTTGCATCCCATGTTCAAGTCGCAAGACGATAACCACCTTCTTTTTCGAGCTGCCGAACTGCAAGCACGTCGGGTTTACGGTCTAAGCGCGGGCTGCGCGCCACTCTCCGCCATTTCCCGTTCGATCACGGTCGCCAGCGCCTGCGCGGCGGAAGAGAGTTGGTGCTGCGCCAGGCGGATCAGGCCCACGCGCCGTTCGATGATCGGGCCGATCAGCGGCACGCAGACCGCCCCCAGCTCATCCATCTGTTGCTCGCACAGCGCCGGCACCGCGCTGGCGCCGAGGCCGTTGGCCACCATGCGCCCGACCGTCACCAGCTGGTGGCTTTCAAACGCCACCTCCAGCGTTCGCCCGCTGCGGGCCAGTTCCTGCTCCAGCAGCAGCCGCACCGCCGATGGCCGCTGCAGGGTGATGAAATCCAGCGTCAGCAGCTCCTTCCAGCTTACCTGCGCCTTGCGCGCCAGCGCCGAATCCTTTGGCACCACCGCCAGAAAGCGATCTCGGCACAGCGGGGTGAAGTGCAGGGTGTCGCTCGGCTCCGGCTCGAAGGCGATGCCCATCTCCACCCGCCCTTCGCGGATCATTTCAAACACCTGCTCGTTGATGACGTCGTGCACCGCCACGTTGATGCCGGCGTAACGATCGCGAAACGCCTTGAGGATCGGCGGCAGCGGGTTGCCGGCGAACGACGGCATGGCGGCGATCGCCACCTTGCCCATCTGCAGGGTGAAGCGCTGGCGCATCGCCTCTTCCGCGTTGTCCCAGTCCGCCAGCAGCTGGCGCGCCATCGGAAAGAAGGTTTCCCCCTCCGGCGTCAGCGTCACCCGGCGGGTGGTGCGCAGCAGCAGCGGCCCGCCCAGCGCGTCTTCCAGCCCACGGATCGCCAGGCTGAGCGCCGGCTGAGAAATATTCAGCCGCTCGCTGGCCTGGGCGAAGTTCAGAGTGTGAGCTACCGCTAAAAACGCGCGTAACTGTTTGATGCTCATTTTCATTTTGGTTTGCGTTAACTCTTTGTTAATTGTCGGTTAACGTGTGATTAATAAAAATTCTAAATGAATGCGGCATAAAAACAAAATTAACAAATCATTTTTGTGACCTGAAGATGCCCTCACGCAAGCCAGGGCATTTCGCCCTGCGCCGCAACATGCAGGGGCAACGATATGGCAGGGCTCGACAAACGCGTCGGCAGCTACCAGGAAGCGCTGGCAGGCCTGACGGACAACATGACGGTGCTGGCGGGCGGCTTTGGCCTGTGCGGCATCCCGGAAAATCTGATCGAAGAGATCCGCCGGCGCGGTGTGCGCGGGTTGACGGTGGTCTCCAACAACTGCGGCGTCGACGGGTTCGGCCTCGGGCGGCTGCTGGAAACCCATCAGATCCGCAAGGTGGTGGGATCTTACGTCGGCGAAAACGCGCTGTTCGAGCAGCAGGCGCTCAGCGGCGAGCTGGAGGTGGATCTCACGCCGCAGGGCACGCTGGCGGAGAAGATCCGCGCCGGCGGCGCCGGTATCCCGGCGTTCTTCACCGCCACCGGTTACGGCACGCCGATCGCCGAAGGCAAAGAGGTGCGCGAGTTCAACGGCCGCCCTTACATCATGGAAACCGCCATCACCGGCGATTTCGCCATCGTTAAAGGCTGGAAGGCCGATCACTTCGGTAACGTCATCTACCGCCACACCGCACAGAACTTCAATCCGCTGATGGCGACCGCCGGGCGCATCACGGTGGTGGAAGTGGAAGAGATCGTGGCGCCGGGCGAGCTGGATCCGGCGGCGATCCACACCCCCGGCATCTACGTCGATCGGCTGATCCAGGGCACCTTCGAGAAGCGTATCGAACAACGCACCCTGCGGGCATAAGGAGAATTCGCATGCTTACCCGTGAACAAATGGCGCAGCGCGTGGCGCAAGAGCTGAGGGATGGTTACTACGTCAACCTGGGCATCGGCATCCCGACGCTGGTGGCCAACTACGTGCCGGCGGGCATGGACGTGATGCTGCAGTCGGAAAACGGCCTGCTGGGGATGGGCGAGTTCCCGACCGAGCAGCAGCTGGACGCCGACATGATCAACGCCGGCAAGCAGACGGTCACCGCGCGCCTCGGCGCGTCGATCTTCGATTCGGCGCAGTCGTTCGCCATGATCCGCGGCGGCCACGTCGATCTGACCGTGCTGGGGGCGTTTGAAGTGGACGTCGAGGGCAACATCGCCTCGTGGATGATCCCCGGCAAGATGGTCAAGGGTATGGGCGGCGCGATGGATCTGGTGGCGGGGGCGGAGAACATCATCGTGGTGATGACCCACGCCTCGAAGAGCGGCGAGTCCAAGCTGCTGCCGCGCTGCACGCTGCCGCTGACCGGCGCCCGCTGCATCCGCAAGGTATTGACCGATCTGGCCTACCTGGAAATTGAAGACGGCGCCTTCGTGCTGCGCGAACGCGCGCCCGGCGTCAGCGTGGCGGAGATTGTCGCCAAAACCGCCGGCCGGCTGATCGTGCCGGATCAAGTGCCTGAAATGCGTTTCTGAGACGGAGGTGAATGTGCAACAACGTGAAGTGGTGATCGTGGCGGCAACGCGCACGCCGGTCGGCAGTTTTCACGGCGCGCTGGCGCCGTTGACGGCGGTGGAACTGGGCACGGCGGCGGTGCAAGGGCTGCTGGCGCAAAGCGGGGTGGCGCCGCAGCAAATTGATGAAGTGATCCTCGGCCAGGTGCTGACCGCCGGCTGCGGGCAGAATCCGGCGCGCCAGACCGCGCTGAATGCCGGGCTGCCCGTTACGACGCCGGCGCTGACTATCAACAAGGTGTGCGGCTCTGGTTTGAAGGCGGTGCATCTGGCGGTGCAGGCGATCCGCAGCGGCGACGCCGACGCGGTGATCGCCGGCGGCCAGGAGAGCATGAGCCAGTCGCCTTACCTGATGGCCGGCGCGCGCGCCGGTCTGCGCCTCGGCCACGCGCAGATGGTGGACAGCGTGATCCACGATGGCCTGTGGGACGCGTTCAACGACTACCACATGGGCATCACCGCCGAGAACCTGGCGGAGAAATACGCCATCAGCCGCGCCGAGCAGGACAGCTTTGCGCTGCGCTCGCAGCAGAAGGCGCAGGCGGCGCAGCAGGCCGGGCGTTTCGCGCAGGAGATCACGCCGGTGACGGTGCCGAAGCCGAAGGGCGAAGCGCTGCTTGTTAAGCACGACGAGCAGCCGCGCGACACCAGCCTGGAGGCGCTGGCGCGGCTGCGTCCGGCGTTTCGCAAGGAGGGCACGGTGACCGCCGGCAACGCCTCTTCGCTCAACGACGGCGCCGCCGTGGTGTTGCTGATGAGCGCGGAAAAAGCCGCTGAATTGCGTTTGCCGGTGCTGGCGCGCATCGCCGGTTACGCCCCGTCGGGCGTGGATCCGGCGATCATGGGCATCGGCCCGGCGCCGGCCGCGCGCCGCTGCCTGGAGAAAGCCGGCTGGCGGCTGGAGGAGGTCGATCTGATCGAAGCCAACGAAGCCTTCGCCGCGCAGGCGCTGGCGGTGGGCAAAGAACTGGGCTGGGAGGCGGAGCGGGTCAACGTCAACGGCGGGGCGATCGCGCTGGGGCATCCGATCGGCGCGTCCGGCTGCCGCATTTTGGTGTCGCTGCTGTACGAAATGCAGCGCCGCGGGGTGAACAAGGGGCTGGCGATGCTGTGCATCGGCGGCGGGCAGGGCGTGGCGCTGGCGGTAGAGCGCCCGTAAACAACCGAGGAGGGCACGATGCAGTCATCTGACTATGCGGTACTGGGCGCCGGATTGATGGGGGTGGGCATCGCCACCCACTTTATTCGCCACGGCCATGAGGTGCTGCTGTATGACCCGGATCCGCAGCGCCTGGCGGAGGCGCCGGCGGTGGCGAGCGGCATTCTGGCCGAGCTGAGCGACGTCGGGCAGTTTGATAACGATGAGCGCGACGCGGCGCTGGCGCGGCTGCGCGTGACCGGCGATCTGAACGACGTGGCGCGCGCCCGGCTGCTTATCGAGGCGATCCCGGAACGGCTCGAGCTGAAGCACGCGCTGTATGAGCAGTTGGAAGGGCTGATCGCCGACGACGCGGTGATTGCCAGCAACACCAGCGGCCTGCCGCCGGACGAGCTGGCGGCGCGCATGACCCATCCGCAGCGCCTGCTGATCGCTCACTTCTGGCACCCGCCGCACCTGATCCCGCTGGTGGAGATCGTACCCGGCCGCGCCACCGATCCGCGCCATCTGGCGGCGGTGCAGGCGCTGCTCGGCGGGATGGCGCTGGAGGCGGTGCTGCTGGAGCGCGCCGCGCCGGGGTTTGTCGGCAACCGGCTGCAGTTTGCGGTGCTGCGCGAGGCGCTGCACATCGTCCACAGCGGCATCGCCAGCGCCGAGGTGGTGGATCAGGTGATGCGCGCTTCGCTGGGGCGGCGCTACGCCATGGTCGGCCCGCTGGAGGCCGCCGACATGACCGGGCTGCCGACGGTGGCGGACATCGCCCACCACCTGTTCCCGGAACTGGCGACCGGCGACGAGATGATGGCGCTGGTGGAACAGCGGCTGCAGCGCGGCGATACCGGCCAGCGCAGCGGCCGGGGATTTTATCTTTGGGATGACGCACGCAGGGAACGCATTCAACGGCGACGGGCGCATCAGCTGCGCTTTGCGCTGAAACCGTAATTTCGCACTCCGTACCTGACAATAACAACAACCACCCCAATGGATTTCGGGTTGCAGCCAGGCGGCAAGCGCGTGAATTCCCAGGAGATTACTTAAGTAAGTGACTGGGGAGAACGCACGCAGGCAACAACGCTGCGGCACGAAAGACGCAGGGGAAAGAGGTGACCGATGAGCGTTTTGATTGCCCTGGCAGCACTGGGATTACTGATGCTGGCCGCCTACCGCGGCTACAGCGTGATTTTGTTCGCCCCGATCGCCGCGCTGGGCGCGGTGCTGTTGACCGATCCCGGCGCGGTGGCGCCGACCTTCACCGGGCTGTTTATGGAGAAGATGGTCGGCTTCGTGAAGCTCTACTTCCCGGTGTTCCTGCTGGGGGCAGTGTTCGGCAAGCTGATCGAGCTGTCCGGCTTCTCCCGTTCGATCGTCGCGGCGGCGATCCGCATTCTCGGCCGGCGTCACGCCATTCCGGTGATCGTGCTGGTGTGCGCGCTGCTGACCTACGGCGGGGTGTCGCTGTTCGTGGTGGCGTTCGCGGTCTATCCGTTCGCCGCCGAGCTGTTCCGCCAGAGCGGTATCCCCAAGCGGCTGATCCCGGCCACCGTGGCGCTCGGTGCTTTCTCCTTCACCATGGACGCCCTGCCGGGCACGCCGCAGATCCAAAACATCATCCCGACCAGCTTCTTCGGCACCAATGCCTGGGCCGCGCCCTGGTTGGGGCTGATCGGCTCGCTGTTCATCATCGCGGTCGGTCTGCTGTATCTTGAACGCCAGCGGCGCAAGGCGCAGCTGAAGGGAGAAGGGTACGGCACCGATCTGCTGAACGAGCCGGAAACCCCGGACGACATCAACCTGCCGAACCCGCTGATCGCCATCCTGCCGCTGATTTTGGTCGGGGTATTCAACCTTGGCTTCACCCATTGGATCCCGCAGTGGTACGGCGCCAGCCACGAGCTGACGCTGCCGGGGCTGGCCAAACCGATCACCACCGACGTGGCGAAAATCACCGCCATCTGGGCGGTGGAAGCGGCGCTGGTGTCGGGTATTCTGCTGGTGGTGGTGTTCGGCTTTCGCAATATTCGCGGCCGGCTGGCGGAAGGCAGCAAGACGGCGGTCGGCGGCGCGATCCTGGCGGCGATGAACACCGCCTCCGAATACGGCTTCGGCGCGGTGATCGCCGCGCTGCCGGGCTTTTTGGTGCTGTCGCAGGCGCTGTCGGCGATCCCCAATCCGCTGCTGAACGAAGCGATCAGCGTCACCCTGCTGGCCGGCATCACCGGGTCGGCCTCCGGCGGCATGAGCATCGCGCTGGCGGCGATGGCCGATAATTTCGTGGCCGCCGCCCACGCCGCGCATATCCCGCTGGAAGTGCTGCACCGGGTGGCCTCGATGGCCAGCGGCGGCATGGACACCTTGCCGCACAACGGCGCGGTGATCACCCTGCTGG
Source organism: Serratia sp. SM04 (assembly GCF_040280225.1). Taxonomy (NCBI): domain Bacteria; kingdom Pseudomonadati; phylum Pseudomonadota; class Gammaproteobacteria; order Enterobacterales; family Yersiniaceae; genus Serratia; species Serratia sp. SM04. Next base: position 35,261 of record NZ_JBEOQT010000004.1, read on the forward strand.
CGATCACCGGCCTCAGCCACCGGCAGGCCTATGGTGGCATCTTCGCCATCACCCTGATCAAGAGCGCCGCGGTGCTGTTCGTGATCGGCGTGTTCTACCTGACCGGCATTGTTTAAAGGAGCGATACCATGAGTGTACAAGGCAAAACCGCGCTGGTGACCGGCTCGACCAGCGGCATCGGCCTCGGGATAGCATCCGTGTTGGCCGCCGCCGGCGCGCGCGTGATCCTCAACGGCTTCGGCGACGTGGCGCAGGCGCAAGCGCAGGTCGCGCAGCTGGGCGCCGCGCCGGGCTATCACGGCGCCGATCTCGGCGATGCGGCCCAGATAGCGGACATGATGGAGTATGCCGAACGCGAGTTCGGCGGCGTGGACATTCTGGTGAACAACGCCGGCATTCAGCACGTGGCGCCGCTGGATCAGTTCCCGGTGGAGAAATGGAACGCCATCCTCGCCATCAACCTGTCGGCGGTGTTCCACACCTGCCGATTGGCGCTGCCGGGGATGCGCGAGCGCAACTGGGGGCGCATCATCAACGTGGCGTCGGTGCACGGGCTGGTGGCGTCGAGAGACAAGTCGGCCTATGTGGCGGCCAAGCACGGCGTGGTGGGGCTGACCAAGACGCTGGCGCTGGAGACCGCGCGCACGCCCGTCACCTGCAACGCCATTTGCCCCGGCTGGGTGCTGACGCCGCTGGTGCAGCAGCAGATCGACAAGCGCATTGCCGCCGGGACCGACCCGCAGCGGGCGCGCGATGAGCTGTTGGCGGAGAAGCAGCCGTCGCAAGAGTTCGTCACGCCAGAGCAGCTCGGCGAGCTGGCGCTGTTCCTGTGCAGCGATGCGGCGGCGCAGGTGCGCGGCGCCGCCTGGAACATGGACGGCGGCTGGCTGGCGCAGTAGTGAATTCTCTTTCCCGGAGCGCGCAACGCGCTCCGTCGTTATTTCCCACCATGAGTTAATTCCCCTGCGTGACGGTTTACCTGCGGCAATAATATTTATTTGTTATTTGCTATCTTTATTCCCAGATAATCACGCCGGTTTATTTTGGGTGAAACGTGCGGATTGGTTTATTTCGTGCTGCGGTTATTACATTATTTTTCTCTGCGTTACAGATGAACACGTTTTTGCTGAAATTAAATCCAACCTGAAATAATGGCAGGTTATGGCGTGAATTTTTATATCTTGCGTGCGCTGTTCACATCGGGTAATTATTTCCGCGTGGCTTAAGACCACCGTGTTTATAACAATAATTTTTTTCGGGCAGGGGTAATAATGAGAAAAAATACAACGCCAATATTCATTGGCGGCGTCTTGCTGTCGGCGTTATCCGCCGGCGCACAGGCCGAGATCACCATTCTGGATAAAAACCCGCAGAGCAATGTGTTGCTGGCACCGCTCAGTTTAAAGGTGGGCGGCAGCATTCGCCCCGAGTGGATCTTCAATAACGGCCCGGAGCCGGGCTATGACAAAAACGGCCACGACGGCGGCACGCGTTTTCGCTTCAGCGGCGACTATGCGCTGACGCAGGACACCTCGATCATCGGCTATTACGAGTGGGGCGTCGATCTGGCGCACGCGCTCAGCTGGGACGGGCACTATAACGAAGACGGCAAGCGCGACTATCAGCGCCAGCTGTACGCCGGTTTCAAAGACGATCGTTACGGCACCCTGACCTACGGCCATCAATACGGCATCTATTATTCGGTGGTCGGCATCAAAAGCGACGTCTGGGATAACGATGGCCACGCGGGCGGCACCGGCATCGGTATTTCCGGCGACTACGACGGCGGCAATAAACCGAAAAACAGCATCAAGTACACCAATGATTTCGGGCCGGTAACGCTGTACGCCAACTATTTATTGCCGGAAGACGATCTGCACACCGCGGATAACCTGATTTATCGCCGCAAGGGCGGGGGCGGGCTGGGCTTCGATTACAAGGTGACGAAGGATTTCACCTTCAGCGCGGCCTACAGTTATACCGACGCGAAGATCAAAGACAATCTGTACAACGAAAAGGATTATCACCAGCAGCTGTCCGGCACCGCGTTGACCTGGCAGCCGAACAACTGGTACATCGTCGGCACCGCCAGCTACTACAAAGACTATGTGCCGAGCACCCGCCAGCGCACGCTGTCGCACTTCTTCGCCGGTGACGGCTACGGGCTGGAAGGCTTTGTCGGTTACACCTTCAATATCGACAAGCCGTTCCTCAAATCGATCCAGCCTTACGTGGCGGCGGACTCGCTGCGGCTGAAGGGGGACGAGGCGTATCACGCCAACCACGTTTACCTCGGCGCGGGTACCACCATCGGTTACGGACTGTCGGTGTACGTGGAGCGCACGCTGGCCAACAGCAGCGACAACGAGCCGGACTCCACCTGGATTACGGTGTTCTACGACTTCTGATTTTCACCTGCTCCAAGCCGGCGCCTGCGCCGGCTTTTTCACATGGTAATTGCGCCGCCCAGGGTTTCTCCAGAGGCGTTGCGCTCCGCCAGGTAGCGCGCCGGCGGTTTGCCCACTGCCTTTCTGAACATGGTGACGAAGCCGCTGGCGCTCTCGTAGCCCAGATCCAGCGCCACCGTCTGCACGCTCTCGCCCTGCGTCAAGCGCTGCAGCGCCAGCATCACGTGCAGCTGGCGCCGCCAGTGGCCGAAGCTCATGCCCATCTGTTGTTGCAAGGTGCGGCTGAGGGAGCGCTCGCTCATGCCGATGCGCTGCGCCCACTGCCCGAGGGTGGATTTGTCCGCCGGGCAGCTCAGCATGCCTTCGGTCAACTGCCGGATGCGCGCGTCGTCGGATACCGGCAGGTGCAGATTTTCGATCGGCGCGGCTACCAGCTGATCCAGCAACACCGCCGTCAGGCGCCCTTCGGCTCCCTGTTCGTCGTAGAGCGGTTCGAAGGTGGTGGCCTGCAGCAGCAGTTCGCGCAGCAGCGGCGAGACCGACAGCGTGCAGCAGTTTTGCGGCAGACCGGCGGCGGCATGTTGATCGACGAACAGGCAGTAGGCCTCGGTGGAGCCGGCGCCCTGGGCGTTGTGCAACACGTTGCCCGGCATCCACAGTGCGCACTGCGGCGGCACCAGCCACAGCCCATTCTCCACTTCGCAGCGGATCATGCCGCGCACGGTGTAAATCAGCTGCGCCTTCTGGTGGCGGTGCGGCTCGACTTCCCAATCCTGCTCGAGGGTCGAACCTTGCAGGGCAAACAGCGGGCGCGGCACCTGATCGATATCCAGACAGCGGCGGGGGATCTGTACTTTCATGAGAACAATTCTCAATTTGGCGGAATTGAAAAGTATTATGTCCTGATTGCGCAATGCGGTCTAGCGCCGGTGCCGATAAAGTAAGCGCCAGTCCTAAACCATTTCCTGAGGAAACTGATTATGTCATTGGATACCGCCGATTTTCCGCTGGTATGGATGCGCCAAAACGGGCGCGATACCCAGGCCGAGCTGGCCGAATTCAGCGCGCTGCTGGCGCGCGCCGAGCCTTTTGTCCTGATGACCGACCGCAGCGTCGGCGATGAAGGTGAAGAACACGATCGCGATGCCCGCACCCAGGTCGCGCTGTGGAAGCGCGATAACCGCGAGGCGCTGAAGCTGTGGGTGAAAGGCATGATCATGCTGGAGCCGGACGACGCCAAACGCGCGGCGGCGGAAGAGTTCGCCGAATACGGCGCCAAGTTCTGGGGCTATCCGGTGCTGGTGGCCGCCGATGAAGCCGCAGGCCGGGTATTGGCGCAGACGTTATTGTTAAAATAAGGGGAATACCATGCACCAGCAACAGGTGATTGAACAGCTGCTGGCCTGGATCGAGCAGAGCCTGGATCAGCCGCTGACGCTGGACGACATTGCCGCCAAGTCCGGCTACTCCAAGTGGCATTTGCAGCGGATGTTCAAGCAGCATACCGGCCATATTCTCGGCACGTACGCGCGCCGCAGAAGGCTGACCGCCGCCGCGCGCGAACTGCGCCTGACCGGCACCAGCGTGGCCTGCATCGCCGACACTTACCAGTTCGATTCGCAGCAGACCTTCACCCGTTGCTTCCGCAAGCAGTTCGGTCTGCCGCCGGCCAGCTATCGCCGCAGCCAGGATTGGTCGAGCTATGGCCTGCAGCCGCCGCTGCGGCTGACCGAAACACCGTTGCCGCAGGCCGATATCGTGACGCTGCCCGCCATGCAGCTGGTGGGCCATACCCAGCGCCGCAGCTTTACGCTGGGGCAGCTGGCGGCCTCCAAGTGCGAGCTGCGCCGCCACGCCTGGCGGCAGCTGCTGCCGCCGCAGGCGCTGCCGGAGGTGGTATACGGCCTCACCAGCCTGGAGGTCGACCGGCAACGCCGGGGTAACCCGCGCATGGCCTACACCGCCGCTTTGCCGGACGAAGGGGCGATGGGGGAGCGGGTGACTATCGAACAGGGTGAGTATGCCCGCTTCACCTATCAAGGGCAGGAGGAAGGGTTACAAAACTTTATCGTCCGATTGTATGACACCGCGATGCCGCAGATGAACGCCATCCGTCGGCCGGGGCAGGATATCGAGCTTTTCTACCCGGCGCAGGAGGGCCGCTGCCCGCTTGGCGGCGCGGCGATCCGCTGCGAATATCTGATCCCGATCCGGCGGGTAGAAGCGTTGGCCGCCGCCGGTTAGGCGGCGGTTCTCGCAAAAATTCGCCTTCGTGGCGCTTCAGGTTACAAAAAATTGCGATATTACATCGGTAATGGTTCACACTTTGATTGATGTGCACATATAATGCGCATCCGGTCAAATCCCCCCTGTTTTTCAGGCCGCAGCGCTTGGCTGCCGGCTGAAACCCATCGGGGTAAAAGTGGCCGTAGAAACCGATCCCCCTAATCGCCAGTGGCCTTGACCAACACGAAGATGAAAATGAGCATTCGCGCGTTATTAACCCTGTTTACGGCACTGGTTGCATTCAGCCAGGCTGCCTTCGCCGTCGTTTACCCGCTGCCGCCAAAAGACAGCCGTTTGGTGGGCGAAAATATCCAAATCACCGTACCGGAAGACAGCAAACTGCCGCTGGAAAGCTTCGCCGCCCAGTATCAGATGGGGCTGAGCAACATGCTGGAAGCCAACCCGGGCGTGGATCCGTTCCTGCCGAAGGCCGGCAGCACCCTGACCATCCCGCAGCAGCTGATCCTGCCGGACGCGCCGCGTGAAGGCATCATCATCAACAGCGCCGAGATGCGTCTGTACTACTACCCGAAAGGGTCCAACACCGTGGTGGTGCTGCCGATCGGTATCGGCCAGTTGGGTAAAGACACCCCGCTGAACTGGACCACCACCGTGCAGCGCAAGAAAGACGGCCCGACCTGGACGCCGACCGCCAAGATGCGCGCCGAATACGCAGCCGACGGCGAGATCCTGCCTGCGGTGTTCCCGGCCGGCCCGGACAACCCGATGGGGCTGTATGCGCTGTATGTTGGCCGCCTGTACGCCATCCACGGCACCAACGCCAACTTCGGCATCGGCCTGCGCGTGAGCCACGGCTGCGTGCGTCTGCGCGCCGACGACATCAAGTACCTGTTCGAGAACGTGCCGGTCGGCACCCGCGTGCAGTTCATCAACGAACCGATGAAAGCCACCGTCGAACCGGACGGCTCGCGCTACGTGGAAGTGCACAACCCGCTGTCGGCCAACGAAGAGCAGCTGCAATCCAAAGATCCGGTGCCGCTGACCATCTCCGCGCCGGTCGGCAAAGTACTGATGGACGCCGGCGTCAACCAGAGCGAAGTGGACGCGGCGATCAAGGCCCGTTCCGGTATGCCGGTGAAAGTGAACTGATCGCGGCGTAAAAGCCTCTGGCCCGTCATCACGGGTCTCGTGTCAGAGACTAAGGTCCAAACTCAGTTTGGACCTTTTTTTACATCGAATGAACCCGTTTTCGGGCTGCTGTTTCGACGGTGGACTAGAAGCGATAGGATGCGGAGAGATTTATTTGACGCGGCGAACCAGGCTGGATTTGTGCGGCGCTGGTTGCACTGAGGTAATACCTATTATCCAACACGTTTTCGGCACTTAACTGCAGATCCCAGCGTTTCCCGCCATAACCGATACGCACGTCATACCTCTGATAGCCGGGTAACGCAGTGGTGTTTTGATTGTCGGCGAAACGCTTACTTACTGCTGTTACACCGGCCTCACTGAACCAGCCTAACTTGTCTCTATAGCCTATATACAACTCACCGTTGCGCCGCGACACATTATTGGGGCGCTTGCCCTGGAATTGTTCCTCTGCTTTGAGAAACGAGGCATTTTGCAACGCCATACCGCCGCGCAGATAAAGGTTTGCTGTGAGGTTGGCGTTCATGCTCAGTTCCAAGCCATCGGTACGTTGCTGGCCCGTCAGTTGCAATATGTCTGGATTCTCCGGATCTCGGGTGCGGCGGTTATACATTTCAAGCCGGTAGAGGGAAAGCGTAGTGGTGACTTGCTGCTCCAACCAATCGCTTTTTACGCCGGTTTCAAATTGACGGGTATATTCCGGCGACAGGCGGTTATTTTTATTCTCTGGCGTTATGCCGATCAATCCGCCGCCGACGGGAGCATAGGTTTTGCTGAAAGACGTGTACAGAGCGTGTGCCGCAACGGGTTGCCATACCACGCCCAGCCTGGGGCTGATGTTGTTGTTGTTTCTGGACTCCTGAAGGTTTCTATCGTACCGATTGCTGGTGACGTGGAAGCGATCGCCGCGCAGGCTGGCGACGAGGTGCCAGTCATCTATTGCCATCTGGTTCTGCAGGTAGAATGCGTTATTTCGAACCTGATGGCGGCTGTGACTGGCCAGCAGCATATTACCGTCATGCTGTTGTCGTAATTTTTCTGGCGCGAATAGATTTTTGATAGGGAAGGGGCGATTATTGCGGTAGAGTTTTGGGTTGCGATTTTGCCAGCTTTGTTCAATGCCGATCAGAAGTTGGTGTTCGAATGCCCCAGCATGTACCAGCCCTTCGACTTCAAGATTGCTGCTGATATTTTTGGCGTGCAGGTCTTGTTGCCATCGTGCGCGCCTGACGTTATCTCCGCTAACGCCAGTGACGTAGGTGTTATCGAACTGGCTATTGAGCGAGCTGAACATGAGCAGGTGACGCAATTGCCACTGGAGGTTCAGTTCATAATTCAGGCGCGAACGTAACGAGTGGAATCGGTCATGGATATAGTCGTTTTCGGTATCGCTGTATACACTGCCGATGGCGACGTTAGCGGGGCGACCGTTTACCGCTGGAATGCCGCGATCGGGCGTACGTTTGCTACTTTGATAATCGTATTGCAACAACCCATTAAGCCGCGGCGTGATTTTCCATAGTCCTGAAGGAGCCAGTAAGATTTTGTCGCGTGAGACGCCGTGGCGAAAGCTATTTGCCTTCTCCTGAGCGACATTAAAGCGAAAAATTGTGCTTTCATCGAGATCGTGGTTGATGTCGGCGTGCAGGCGTTTAAAACCGTATTCTCCTATTTGCGTAGTGACTTTCGAACCTTTACCTTTCTGCGGTTTCTTACTGATGCGATTAATAATTCCGCCACTGCTTCCTCGTCCATATAATACGGCGGCCGGCCCTTTCAGCACATCGATACGCTCAATATTGCTCAGATCGCGCGTATATTGCATATCATCACGAAACCCGTCCAACAGTAAGTCATTACCGGCGGAAAAACCGCGAATTTTGACGTTGTCAAAACGGGTGTCTCCACTGGCGTTAACGCCGGGAACGCCACTCAAAGCTTCGCTTAATGTTGGCTGGCCAAAGGCGGTGGCCTGGTCAACATAAACGCTGTCGACAGTTTGCGGTATCAGCTTTAATGGCGTCATGGTTCGGGTTGCGGTGGACGTTTCATTGATATGCGTACTTCTTTGCTCAATAACGAGAATGTTTTCCTCTTCTGATTTTGCTGAGTGGCAAGAAAACAATAGCGTAAGACACATGGCGATACGACGATTCCTTTTCATCTTATTTCCCTAGTGAATATATATTAATGGATTTTGCGCCAGTGCTTATATTTTATGTTTATAGGACGTTTGTTCTTATTTAAAAATTATTGGTTGGTCTTGATTCATTTTTCTTGGTTATTAAAAGTGGTGCTCATGGGTTAATACATTGCCAGATAGGACAATAATGATTGTCTTACTCTGTTTCAACGCTGCATTTAGCGTGGTTTTTTGAATGGTACGAATATTTTGAGAAAGAAGTGTATAGAGGGGAGTCTTATTCTTTTACTCTCTGTGAAATATCCCGTTGCTCGAAGGTATAAAGGCCTGGAAGGCTCACAAGCGTTGAGGAATGGCGGCATGTCATTTTGAGGGGCGCAATGATTGTTGATGTCACTATTCTCACATTGCTCTCTCTGTTGTTGCCAGGTCAATATACCCACCTCGCAATTATTCCAATAAAAACTATCGCTAATTAATAAGTTATATCTCTTCCGTTATCGCCTGCCAGTGAAAAAATTCTCGCAAAAAATCCACACTGTGAAAATAAGATCACACAAGCGTAACAAAAGGTAAACAAACCCCTCCTATATTGGCTGCTTCGCTTTTGGGAGGGAGTGTCATGCGTAACTGGAACGAACCGAAAAAGAACAAAGCGCACATCGAACTGATCCCGATGATCGACGTGATGATGTTTTTATTGGTGTTTTTCGTCTTGATTAGCCTGAACGTCATTCCTGCGCTCGGGCTGAAAACGCAGCTGCCGTCCGCCGGCAGCGCGCAGCAGCTGAAGCCGCAGAAGAAAGCGATCATCACGCTGGGGGCCGACGAACAGCTGCAGCTGGATGGCCAGCCGATCGCGCTCGACGCGCTGGTCAACACGCTGAAGCAACAGCAGCAGGCCAACCAGACCACCACCATCATCGTCAACAGCGACAAGGGCGTGGCGGTCGAGCGGCTGGTGGCGGTGATGGACAACCTGCGCCAGGGCGGTTTCTTCTCCGTCTCCATCGCGACACGGAAGCTGTGACATGTATCTGCTCTATCGCTCACGTCATCTTTTCAGCTGGTTGCCGGCGCTGATTGTCGCCGGTTGCCTGCTGTTCGCCAGCCAGCAGGCGGCGCTGAAGATCCAGCCGCGCTACGACGAAACCGCCATCGAACTGGCGCTGGTGGAGCCTGAACCGGCGCCTGAACCTCAACCGGAAACGCCGCCGGAGCCCCAGCCAGAACCGCCGCCGCCCGAGCCGGAGCCGATCCCCGAACCGGTAGTGCCGGCGCCGGAGCCGATCGTGGAAGCCAAGCCGGTGCCGAAACCGCAGCCGAAGCCCAAACCCAAACCGGTGAAAGAGAAAGCCAAACCGGTAGAGAAGCCTAAACCGACGCCGGCGCCCGCCGCCCCGCGCGCGCTGGTCAGCAAACCGGCGGCGCAGCCCGCACCGACCGCCCCGGCCGCGCCGAAGGTGAATGCGCAGGCGATTGAAAACGGCTATCTGCTGGCCTTGCGCCGCGAGCTGGAACAGCGCAAGCGCTACCCAAGCGGGCGCCAGGCCTCGCTCGAGCGCCCGCAGGGCAACGTCGAAGTGTGGCTGGAGGTCGATCGCAGCGGGCGGGTGCTCTCTTCCGGCATCGCCAACAAAGCCGCCAGCATGTTGCTGAACCGCGCGGCGATGAGCAGCCTGCAAAGCATCAGTTCAGTAAAGCCGTTCCCGAGCGAGGCGTTCGCCGGGCAAACAACCAAAAGATTTACCGCGACGTTCAATTATCAGGCGCCTTAGCGCAAGGGTTAATCGTTTGATTTTTATGGGATGCACACAATGAAATCGTTTAATCGTTCTGGGATCTATCTGGCGGTGATGTCGGCAATGCTGCCGGGCGCCGCGCTGGCGGCCGACGCCACCGATGTCGGCACCATCAGCGTCAAGGGGCAGTCGCTCGGCGGCGGCATGATGGTGCAGGATGACAGCGCCAAGGCGCGCTCCACCGTCACCAAAGAAGCGATGGACAAAATGCCGTCGGCGGCCAACGCCATCGATAAGCTGAAATACACGCCGGGCCTGAACGTCAACAGCAACGACGCCAGCGGCCTGAGCGGCGTGGACTACACCATGCGCGGCATGAACTCGGATCAGATCGGCCTGTCGATGGACGGCATCCCGATCAACGACTCCGGCAACTACGCGGTATACCCGAACCTGCTGGGCGATGCGGAGAACCTGGAAGAGGTGTTCGTCACCCAGGGCTCCTCCGAAGCGGACGGCCCGCACATCGGCTCGAGCGGCGGCAACATCGGCCTGGTGACGCGCCGCCCGGCGAAAGACTTCGGCGGTTTCCTCAAGCAGACGCTGGGCAGCAATAATCTGAGCAAAACCTTTGCCCGCCTGGAGACCGGCGAATACAACGGTTTCAGCAACTGGATATCTTATTCGCACACCGAGGCGAAGAAGTGGCGCGGCGAAGGGCGCCTGTACTCCGACAAGTTCGAGATGAACTCGCTGTATGAAGACGGCAACGGCAACAGCAGCAATCTGGTGATGAAGTACAACCGCCAGAACAACACCAACTACAACACCCTGAGCAAGGCGCAGTTCCAAAACGATGGGCGTGGTACCGATTACGCCACCACGCCGGAGTACAACAGCAAAGGGCAGTTGAACAAGTATTACAAGATCGAACGCAACCCGTTCGAGAACTTCACGCTATCGTTCACCCAGAAACTGCAGCTGCGCGACGACCTGTCGCTGACCCTGCAGCCGTATTACTACTGGGGCAATGGCGGCAGTTTCAACGGCCAGACGGCATCGGTATTGTCCAGCACGTCGGACAGGGCCGGGCAGTATGACCTCAGCAACCTGCAGTCCAACACCTATTACCGCCCGTCGTGGACCCAAACCTGGCGGCCGGGCATCACCACCAAGCTGAAGTGGGACATCAACGAGCAGCACAGCCTGGATATCGGCTACTGGTATGAGCGTGCGCGCCAGCTGCAAACCCAGCCGTTCATCAGCATCAAGGACGACGGCAACCCGGCGCAGATTTGGGGAAAACCTGGCGGCTCCGATCAGGTGAAGGATGCCAACGGCAATACGGTGCAGGGGCGCAACCAGTACACCATCACCCCGGCGCAGAAGGTGTGGTTGCAGGATACCTGGTTCGCCACGCCGGACTGGACCTTCGTCGGCGGCCTGGCCTATCAGTATGTGGAGCGCAAAGGGGACAACCGCGGCAGCCTGTACAACGTGCCGGAGAAGCGCAAAGCCACCTATCATGAATTCCTGCCGAACTTCAGCGCCAGCTACAAGGTGAACCAGGAAAACCAGGTGTTCTACAACCTGACGCGCAACATGCGCACGCCGCCCAACTACGTGCTGTACAACGTCGGCGACTCGCTCAGCACTAAGCCTGAGCTAAGCTGGAACCACGAACTGGGCTGGCGTTTCCAGCAAGAGGACATGCTGCTGAGCGCCACGCTGTTCTACATGCGCTACAGCGATCGCCAGATCTCCACCACCAACGCGGCCGGCGACTACGAGATGATGAACATCGGTAACGTGGAGAACAAAGGGCTGGAGCTGGAGTGGAGCGGCCAGTTGCCGCATAACTTCAACTACTACACCTCGTATACCTACACCGAATCGAAGCAGAAGAACGACATCGTCAGCAACGGCGGGCTGCCGCTGCCGACCTCCGGCAAAGAGGTGCCGAACGTGCCGAAAAACCTGCTGAACATGACGCTGGGTTATGACGACGGGCTGTATTACGGCAGCGTCAGCGGCAAGTACGTCAGTGCGTTCTACGGCGATCTGACCAACGACGAGAAGATCGGTGGCCGCACGGTGTTCGATCTGGCGGCGGGCGTGCATCTGCCGGTGGACAAGAAAATTGTCAAAAGCGCCGCGCTGCGCTTTGGCATCAGCAACCTGTTTGACAAGGAATACCTGACCTCGGTGCGCACCACCACCTTCAACGCGGCGCCTTACGGCGGCGTGAGGGCCAGCACGCCGTATTACAACGTCGGCGAAGAACGCACCTTCAGCGTCTCGCTGGAAGCCACCTTTTAACTGAATGCCCCGCCGCCTGCCGGGCGGCGGGGAAGAGGAGCCCTGTATGGACGCCAATCTGTTGCACGACATTATTTTCTACGTGATGTACGCCGCGCTGGCGATTGCGCTGGTGATCATCATCGAACGCACGCTGTACTTCGCCTACACCCAGCGTCAGGCGCGCCGGCTGGAGCAGGCGCTGACGCCGGACGTGCGCCGCGCCGCCGATCTGCCGGACGAGCTGACCCAGCGCAACAGCCTGCCGATGACGGTGATCGCGCCGGTACTGGCGCAGAAACACCACGCCGGCGACCGCGAGGCGATCGGCGATCTGATCGACGCCCAGTACCTGCTGAGCAAGCCGCCGATGGCGCGCGGCCTGTGGCTGCTGGAAACCGTGGTCACCGCCGCGCCGCTGCTGGGGTTGCTGGGCACGGTGATGGGGATCATCGAAACCTTCAAGGCGCTGGCCGCCTCGGGGGTGTCCGAGCCGAGCCTGGTGTCGGCCGGGATGGGCACCGCGCTGTACGCCACCGGCCTCGGCATCGCCATCGCGCTGCTGTGCCTGGTGGCCAACAACTTTCTGCAGAGCCGCATGGAGCGCATCAACGAACTGCTGAAGGTGCTGCTGATCCGCGCCGGCCAACCGGCCAGCCGCCCGGAGAGCGGCAGCGGCGAACAATGGGTTGACAGCGGGGCGCCGCGCTATGCCTAATGGCCATCCAGTACGGCGGCCGCTCGGCCGCCTTTATACGGCATTGTGGGGCGGATGTTTGTTGATGTTGAGCCAGAGCGCCGCGGCGCGTTTTGCTATTCCCGGCTATGAGCTGGTGTACACCGCACCGGTGGAAACCGCGCTGCAGGCCGACGATCTGCGCAACACCGCCGAGGTGTGGCGCGAGATGTTCGACGCGGCGAAAACCCGCATCGATCTGGGGCAGTTTTACGTGGCGAATCAGGACGGTTCGCTGCTGGACGGCGTGCTGCAGCACCTGAAGGCGGCCGGCGAACGCGGGGTGAAAATCCGCTTTTTGCTGGAAGAGAAGGGCCTTCGCATGTCTACCGCCGAGACGCTGGAACAGCTGAAGGCGATCCCCAATCTGGAGCTGCGCATCATTTCTTACCAGAAGCTGAGCGGCGGCATTCTGCACGCCAAATATCTGCTGGTGGACGGCGAGCAGGCGTTCGTCGGCAGCCAGAACTTCGACTGGCGCGCGCTGGAACACATTCACGAAACCGGGCTGCGCATCAGCGACGCCAAGGTGGTGGGGCAGATCCAGGCGATCTTCGAGCAGGATTGGCAGGCGCAGGCGCTGCTGGCGCAGGATAAGCCGGTGCCGGCGCTGCCCGATTCGCCGCCGACGGCGCAGCCGCAGGGCAACTATCTGGCGGCCAGCCCGCGCGCCTACAACCCGGCGGGGGTGATTGATTCGCAGGCCGAGCTGCCGCGCCTGCTGGCCGGCGCCAAGCGGCGGGTGCGGGTGCAGGTGATGGATTACGCGCCGCTGTCGTTCGGCCCGGAACGCAGCCGCCCCTTCTATGCGGTGATCGACAACGCGCTGCGCAGCGCGGCGGCGCGTGGGGTGCAGATCGAGCTGATGGTGGCCAACTGGAACACCAAAAAGCCGGATATTGCCTGGCTGAAGAGCCTGGCGCTGGTGCCGAATGTGCAGATCAAGGTGGTGACCATTCCGCCGGCCAGCAGCGGCTTCATTCCGTTCGCCCGCGTCATCCACAGCAAGCTGATGACCATCGACGATGAGATTGCCTGGGTGGGCACCAGCAACTGGACCGGCGGCTATCTGGACAACTCGCGCAATCTGGAGCTGGTGATGCACAGCGCGGCGATGAGCGGGCGGTTGGACAAGCTGTACCAACAGCTGTGGAACAGCGTCTACGCCGAACCGTTGCGGCTGGATTACGACTACCCGCCGCCCAAGCCGGGCGGAGAATCCTGATGAGCAGGGCGCGGTTCACCTCCGCGCCCTGTGTTTTTTAGCGCCGCCAGCCGGCCTTCTCCAGCGCCGTCACCAGCTGCTCGGCGCTCAACCCTTCCGCCCGGTGGCCGTTGCCGCTGACGGTATTGGCCGCCAGCAACGCATTCACGATCGCTTCTTCCACCGCTTCCGCCGCGGCGGCGAACAGCGCCGAAATATAGTCGTTGTTCACCATGCGCAGCGGCGTGGTGAAGGCGCCTTTATTGGCGTAGTCGGCGGGCGGCAGGCCGTCGTTGCCGGTGGCGAAGGCGATGAAAATGTCGCCGCTCGAATCCTCGGTGCCGCCGCCGGTGCGGGCGATGCCGATGCTGGCGCGCTGCGCCAGCCGCGCACACTGGTGCGGCAGCAGCGGCGCGTCGGTCGCCAGCGCCACCACGATGGAGCCCATGCCGGGATGCGGCAACTGCGGCGTGAACGGCGAGGGGAGATGCCCCAGATGCCGGCCTACCGGGTAACCGCCGACCAGCAGCGACTCGCGCTTGCCGTGGTTGGCCTGCACGATGGCGCCCACCGTCCAGCCGCCCTGATCGGCGGGCAAGCGGCGCGACGCGGTGCCGCTGCCGCCTTTGAATTCATGGCAGATCATGCCGCTGCCGCCGCCGACCGCGCCCTCCTGCGGCAAGCCGCCCCGGGCCGCCTGCTGCGCCTGGCGCACGTGCTCGGCCTTGACGTGAAAGCCGTTGATGTCGTTGAGCAGGCCGTCGAAGGTTTCCATCACCACCGGCATATTCCAATACACCGCGTTGTCGCCCGCGGGCAGCGTTTCACGCTCCAGCGCGATCAGCGCATCGCGCACCACGCCCACGCTGTGGGTGTTGGTGAAGGCGATCGGGCTGGTCAGCAGGCCCGCTTCGCGCACCCATTCCAGGCCGGTGGCGTCGCCGTTGCCGTTCAGCACGTGCACCCCGGCAAAGCAGGGGGCGTGGCGGGCGGAACCGGGGCGCGGTTCGATCACCGTCACGCCGGTGTGCACGCTGCGTCCGTCCGCCAAATCGGCATGGATGCTGGCATGGCCGACGCGCACGCCGGGCACGTCGGTGATGGCGTTCAGCGGGCCGGGCGTGCCCTGTCCGATGATAATGCCCAGATCCTGAGCGCGCTGCGTCATGGTTATTCTCCTTCTATTGAGGGGGCGGCGAGGGGCGCCGGTTGGCGGCCGCGCAGATGGTTCAGCGCCAGCCCGAAGCCGATGATGCCGGCAATGATAATAAAGTCTTTCAGGCTGCTGGCGATCAAAATCGTCCACAGCACGTACAGGCAGCACAGCAGCGCCACCACCACCGGCAGCGGCCACAGCGGCATCAGGTACGGGTGGTGGAAGTGGCGGCGACGGCGGCTGATCAGCGCCGCCACCGCCATGATGATGTACACCAGCAGCAGCAGGATCACGGTGAACGAGGTCAGCGATTCGAGATCGGAGCAAAACGCCAGCAGCGCCGACGGCACGCCGAACAGCAGGGTGGCGATCCAGGGAGTGCCGAAGCGCGGGTGGATGATTTTCAGCGCCCGGTTAAACGCCGGCAGCCAGAAACCGTCACGCCCGCTGGCAAACATCATGCGGCTGAACTGCGCCACGATGGCGATGATGGCGTTGAACACCGACAGATAAATCGCGCCGCTTACCACCCGCGCCAGCGTCGGGCCGCCGAGCTGGGTGACCACATAGCCGACCGGATCGGCCTGTTTGGCCATCTCCGTCAACGACGGCGAGCCGATCAGCAGGGCGGTGAACGGCACCAGCTCCACCAGCACCACGATGAACAGCGTCAGCATGATCGCGATCGCCATCGGTCTGCCCTGTTCGCGCATGTCTTCCGCCATGTACACCGCCGCGCCGTAGCCGTTGTAGGAGAACAGCGCGACCCCGACCATGGCGACGATCAGCGGCAGCGACACCGGCGCCAGGCTGCCCTGCGCGTCCAGCATCACCGGCGCGGTGAGGATCTCCGTGCTCTGATGCGGGTGGCTGAAGCCGAGCCAGGCGATCAGCGCCAGCACCGCCACTTCCACCACCAGAAAGGCGCCGGTCAGCAGGGCGTTGGCCTTGATGTTGAAAATGGCGCAGATGCCGCCGACCAGCACGGTGAGCATGCCGGCGGTCGAGGCGTCGAACTGGGTGCCCAGCGCGGTGTTCAGGTAGGGCACCGCGCCGGTGGCCAGCACCGCCGGCACGAACAGCGAGGCGCTGAGGATAAACAGATAGGTCTGCAACCCGCACAGGGTGCCGAACAGGCGCTTGATGATGCTGTATTCGCCGCCTGCGCTGGGGTGTGCGGCGCCGAGTTCGGCATAGCACAGCGCGATGGCGGCGGCGACGCAGGCGGCGATCAGAAACGACAGAAAGGCGCCGCTGCCGGCGTTGGCGATCGCCAGCGGGGCGATGACGAAGATCGAACTGGCCGGCGTCACGCCGGACGCGGTGATCATCACCACGTCGAGGACGCTGAGATTGCCTTTGAAGGTGTGTTCAGGGGCGGACTCTTTCATGGGATAACGACTCCATTAACGTGTGAGTGAATTATTGTTTTGCTGCACAGGCTGTACGCAGGAATCAAATGGAGCGCGCGGAAAATCCCCTGCGCCTTTCAAGCCGCAGCGTTGTTGGCAGCAGATCATTCGCACCAGTCACTTACTTAAGTAAGCTCCTGGAGACGAATGACTTTGCCGCCTGGCTGCAACTTGAAATTCGTTGGGGATAAGTTTGTTATTTTTATCCCGATGGGAAGCTGAAGCTGGCGCTCCGGGCATCGCCGGAGGCCGGCCAGCGCTGGGTCACGGTCTTGCGTTTGGTGTAGAACCTGACGGCGTCCGGGCCGTAGGCGTGCAGATCGCCGAACAGCGAGCGCTTCCAGCCGCCGAACGAGTGGTAGGCCACCGGCACCGGCAGCGCCACGTTGATCCCCACCATGCCGACCTGAATGCGGCTGGAGAAGTAGCGCGCCGCCTCGCCGTCGCGGGTGAACAGACAGGTGCCGTTGCCGTATTCGTGGGCGTCGATCAAGGCCATCGCCTCCGGCAGCGACGCCGCGCGCACCACGCCGAGCACCGGGCCGAAGATCTCCTCCTGATAGATGCGCATGCCGGGCGTCACGCGATCGAACAGCGTCGGGCCGAGGAAATAGCCCTGGCTGGGGCGGCCGTCGGCGCCGGTCACGCTCAGTTCGCGGCCGTCCACCAGCAGCTCGGCGCCTTCGGCTACGCCCTGATCGATATAGCCTTTCACCTTCTGATAATGCTGTTGGGTCACCAGCGGCCCCATGTCGTTGCGGTTGTCGCTGCCGGGGCCGACGCGCATGGCGGCCATCTGTTGCCGCAGCCCGGCGATCAGCGCTTCGGCGGTGCCGTCGCCCACCGCCACCACCAGCGGGATGGCCATGCAACGCTGGCCGCAGGAGCCGAAGGCCGCGCCCATCAGCGCGCCGACCGCACCAGGGATATCGGCGTCCGGCAGCACCACCGCGTGGTTCTTGGCGCCGCCCAGCGCCTGCACCCGTTTGTTCTGCGCGCAGCCGGTGTGATAGATGTGCTCCGCCACCGGCGTCGAACCGACGAAACTGATCGCCTTCACGCGCCCGTCATGCAGCAGCGTCTCCACCGCTTCGCGATCGCCGTTGACCACGTTGAGCACCCCCGGCGGCAGCCCGGCCTCCGTCGCCAGCCTCGCGATATACAGCGCGGCAGAAGGCACGCGCTCGGAAGGCTTCAGCACGAAAGTGTTGCCGCACGCCACCGCCATCGGCCACATCCACAGCGGCACCATCGCCGGGAAGTTGAACGGCGTGATGCCCGCCACCACCCCCAGCGGTTGAAATTCGCTCCAGCTGTCGATGCCCGGGCCGGCCTCTTTGCTGTGTTCGCCCTTCAGCAGTTCCGGCACATAGCCGGCATATTCGATATTCTCGATGCCGCGCTGCAGTTCGCCCAGGGCATCGCTGAGCACCTTGCCGTGCTCGGCGGTGATCAGTTGGCAGATGGCGTCGGCGTGCTGCTCCAGCAGATCCTTGAGCTTCATCATGATGCGCGCGCGCTTCAGCGGCGGGGTGTCGCGCCAGGCGGGATAGGCCTGTTCGGCGGCGGCGATGGCGCGCTCCACCGTGGCGCGGTCGGCCAGCTGCACCTCCTGCGCCGATTGGCCGGTGGCCGGGTCGTAAACCGGCTGGCTGCGTTCGCCGCCGGCGGCGGGCTCGCCGTTGATCCAATGGGTAATGGTCATGGCTCTCTCCTTATTCGGTGGCGTTGAGGGCGTCGCCGACGGCGTTGATCAGCGCATCGATCTGCGCTTCGCTGCTGATGAACGGCGGCGCCAGCTGCAGGGTGTCGCCGCCGTAGCGCACGTAAAATCCGCTTTCCCAGCAGCGCATCGCCGCCTCGAAGGGGCGCCGCGCCGGTTCGCCCGGCCGCGCCGCCAGCGTAATGCCGGCCGCCAGGCCGATGTTGCGAATGTCGGCGACGTGTTTGGCTCCCTGCAGGCTGTGCACCGCGCGCTCGAAATAGGGCGCCAGCGCCTGTACGCGCTCCACCATCTGTTCGCGCTGCAGGATGTCCAGCGTCGCCAGCGCGACCGCACAGCTGACCGGGTGGGCGGAGTAGGTGTAGCCGTGCGGGAATTCGAGCTGGTAGTCCGGCTCGCCGCCGTTCATGAAGGTGTGGTAGATCTCCGGCCGCACCACCACTGCGCCCATCGGTTGCGCGCCGTTGGTCACCTGTTTGGCGATGTTCATGATGTCCGGCGTGACGCCGAACGCCTCGGCGCCGGTCATCGCGCCGCAGCGGCCGAAGGCGGTGATCACTTCGTCGAAGATCAGCAGGATGTCATGCTGAGTACAGATTTCGCGCAGGCGCTGCAGGTAGCCGACCGGCGGCACGATCACCCCGGCGGAGCCGGAGAAGGGTTCGACGATCACTGCGGCGATCGTCGAGGCGTCGCGCAGCGCGATGATGCGGCTGAGCTCTTCCGCCAGCTCCGCCCCCTGTTGCGGCATGCCGCGCGAAAAGGCGTTGCCGGCCAGCAGGGTGTGCGGCAGGTGGTCCGCCTCGGCGCCGGCGCCGAACGTCTTGCGGTTGCCGGCGATGCCACCGACCGAGATACCGCCGAAGTTAACGCCGTGATAGCCCTTTTCCCGGCCGATAAAGCAGGTTTTGCCTGCCTGGCCTTTGGCGCGCCAGTAAGCGCGCGCCATTTTCAGCGAGGTGTCTGCCGCTTCGGAGCCGGAGCCGGTGAAGAACACGTAATCCAGCCCCGCCGGCGTCAGTGCCTTGATCTTGTTGGCCAGTTCGAACGACAGCGGGTGGCCGAACTGAAACGCCGGCGAATAATCCAGCGTCGCCAGCTGGCGCTGGGCGGCGTCGGTGATTTCCTGCCGGCCGTGCCCCAATCCGCAACACCATAATCCGGACAGACCGTCGAAAATCTTTCTGCCGTCATGGCTGGTGTAATACGCCCCCGCGGCCTGAGTAATGATGCGCGGCTGCGCTTTAAAATTACGGTTGCCGGTAAAAGGCATCCAATGGGCCTCTAACCCTTCGGCATCGAGACTATTTAGCGGGTGATTTTCAGCGGCCATGTTTTCCTCCGAACAGGAAAATAAGAGCGATTAATGAAATAAACCGAGTTGTTAACGAATTGTTGTGCGAAATTGACTATGTACCGCTTGTTCTCTACTGTGAATAATCATATGTCGAAACTTACTTAAGGTTTTATGCAAGTAAAAAAGCGCGCGCTGTTAGGGCAATTGTCGGATATGGATCTGCGTTTGTTGCGGGTATTCAAGGCCGTGGTCGACTGCGGCGGCATGAGCGCCGCCGAACTGGAGCTGAACATCAGCCTGTCGACCATCAGCAAACACATCAAGGATCTGGAACAGCGGCTGGGTCTGACGCTGTGCCAGCGCGGGCGCGAGGGCTTTGCGGTCACCGACGAGGGGCTGTTGATCTACCAGGAAACGGTCAACCTGCTGGCGGCCACCGAGGCGTTCCGGCGCGGGGTGGACGAGGTACACCAGCGCCTGGGCGGGCAGCTGCACGTGGCGATATTCGACCATACGGTCAGCAATCCGCAGGCGCAGATCGGCCGAGCCATCGCGTTATTCAGCGAGCGCGCGCCGGAGGTTTCTTTGCAAATGTACGTGGAGCCGATTAATACCATTGAACGCGGCGTAATTGACGGGCAATTTCAGGTTGGCGTTATTCCCATGCACCGCAGCGCGGAAAGTTTATCTTATCATTCGTTATTCAGTGAGAGGATGTTCTTATATTGCGGCGCGCAGCATGAATTATTTTCCGCCCCCCATGAAACATTAAATTGGGATCTGCTGCACAATTATGCCTTCGCGGGATTAGGCTACCATTCGCCGAATATGGAACTGAGCCTGCAGCAACATTTGCATCGCAAGGCGACGGGGTTCGCGCAGGAGTCGATCGCCACGCTGATCCTCTCCGGCAAATACGTCGGCTTTTTGCCGGATCACTACGCGGCGTTTTTCGTGGCGCAGAACCTGATGCGGGCGATCAAACCGGCGCTGTTCCGCTATCACTGCGAATACTCCAGCGTGCTGCGCCGCTCGCCGGTGCCGCAGCGGGTGGTGAAGCTGTTCCATGAGTGCCTGCTGGCGGCCCACGGAACAGCGTGACGCTTACTGCTCTTTCTTCTTGCCGAAGATTTTGATCAGCGCGCCGACCAGGATGCCGACCGCGATGCCGGCGAAGATCCAGCCGATGATGCCCATTTCCTTACTCCTGCTAGTGCGTTGATCTGATTATACCCGTCATACTTGAAACTGCATCTGTGTTGGCTGCGAGTGCGTACGCCAGTCACTGACTTGAGTAAGCTCTGGCGAGCCGCCTCTTGCCGCCGGGATGCAGCTCCAACTATTTAGGGTAGATATCATCATTCGACGCGAAATGCCTTTTCGATCATCCGTTGCCGCTGCGCCGGCGCATAGTCGATCCAGGAATTCTTGCTGTTGGATTTCTCCAGCGCCACCGCCAGTTCCTGGCCGGAAATCGGCAAATCGTCCTGCCAGAACGGCGCGATGGCGTGGCGGGTGATGAAATCGGTCAGGTAGCTCTCCGGGCTGCCCTGCCAGTGCGGGTACAGGCGCGCGGCCAGCTCGGCCATCAGCGCGCGTTGCTGCGGCTGTTCGCTGCTTTCCAGCAGGGCGAGGAACGGCAGCAGCAGGCGGCCGCAGACCTGGCCGTGGTGGTAGTCGCGCAGCGCGCCGATCTCGCCGGCGATGCCGTGGATCACCCCCAGCCCGGCGGCGCTCAGCGTCAGTCCCCCGAGGTAGGAAGCCTGCATAATCGCTTCGCGCGCCGCATCGCTGCGGTTGAGCGCCGGCCAGGCCGCAAGGAAGTGGCGGATGCCGCTCAGCGACATGTCGCGCGTCATGGCGCTGGCGGTTTTCGACAGATAGGCCTCGAACAGGTGGGTGAAGGCGTCGATGGCGCAGTAGGCCAGCACCTTGTCCGGCGCGCCCGCCAGCAGCTGCGGATCGAGAATGGCGGTGTGCGGCACGAAGTTATTGTGGCGCAGCGAGGCCTTCACTTTGCTGACCTGAGTGTCGGTGATCACCGCGTTCTGCGTCACCTCGCTGCCGGTGCCGGCGGTGGTGGGAATGGCGATCAGCGGCAGGGTGGCGCCGCTGATTTTGCTGTCGCCCACCTTTTCCATATAGCGCAGCGTCGGCAGCGGATGCTCCACCAGCGCGGAGAACGCCTTGGCGGCGTCCAGCACGCTGCCGCCGCCGATGGCCACCACGCGCCGCGCCTGGCCGCGCCAGCGCGCCACCCAGGCGTCAATTTCCTGCGGTGACGCCTCGTGGCTGACGATCTCGGTGCCGATGAACAGTGGCGCCAGCGATTCGCGCAGGCCGGCGTATACCGGGCCGTTGAGAAAAGATCGGCAGCTGAACAGCAGCGTTGGCTGCGGATCGGCAAGCAGCAGCGGCGGCAGTTGCCGGATGCTGCCGTGGCCGAACCAGGTCTGGCGGTTGGCGATGATGTGGCTGACGGACATGAGGTCTCCTTGACGGCGTTGCAGGGCGCGATGCCACAGCATAAGCCAGCGGGCGCAGAGCGGCCACCGCTTTCCCCGCTGCGGCAACTTGTGAGTTGTTTAACATGTAAACGATCGCGTTCTTGCATTTCGGCGCGCCTGATGCTTTTTTTAACAGTACCGGCCGTCATGCGGCCAACCCCATCCGAAATCGGTAGATTGTTAATGTATTAATAATGGCGAGGCGGGTATGGATATTCAGGTTGAACGCTTGTCTGCGGTGATCGATGCGGTGGCCAGCCCGCGCTTTTATCCCAGCCTGTTGAACTGGCTGGAAGGGTTTTTCGCCTTCGACAACGCCATCGTTTATGCCTTCGAACGCGGCCGGCCGCCGCGCTGCCTGATCAAAACCGAGCGGGAAAACAGCGATGCGGTCAACCAGATCTACCAACAGGGCGCCTATCTGCAGGATCCGTTTTACCGTGCGCTGAACGACGGCGGCGCAGGCGAGGTACTCACGCTGCGCCAGCTGGCGCCCTGCGGGTTTTATCACAGCGACTATTACCGTAATTTTTATCGCAAGACCGGCTGGCACGACGAGGCCGGCGTGCTGCTGCAGCTGACGCCGGAGCGCGGGCTGGGGGTGTTCTTCGGCTCGGCGCGCCGCACGGTGGCGGTGCGCTACCCGCAGCGGGCGGATCTGCGCAGCGCGCTGACGCTGGTGAAAAGCGTGGCGCGGCTGCACGGCGAAGTGGTGGCGGCGCCGGCCGAGGCCGATACGGGGAACGACGATGGCGCGCAGGCGCGCTATCTGCTGACGCCGCGCGAGCGCGAGATTGTCGATCTGATCCTCGCCGGCTGCGGTTCGCAGCAGATTGCCGACCGGCTGTTCATCAGCCTCGGCACGGTAAAAAATCACCGCAAGAACATCTACGGCAAGCTGAACATCGGCTCGCAGGCCGAACTGTTCAGCCTGTTGCTGACCGCCCCGCAGCGCCGCAGCGCGTGAATGTATCGATCTATCCCCTATAGCTTTCAAGCTACAGCTAGGCGGCCAGGACGAGCGTCCCCAGGAGCTTACTTAGGTAAGTGACTGGGGTGAACGTCAGCAGCCAACAACGCTGTAGTTTGAAAGATGAAGGGGACGAATGTCCCTAAGGGGACATAGCGGCACGGCTGCCGCCTCCCGATAATCCGATGTCATGGCATAGGCAATCGGGAGTGCGGCAGTGAACAACGAAATCGAGTCCTTAACCTACTACGCGGCGACCAAAAAATACGATCTGCGCTTCCCGACGCTGGAAGAGGATCTGGACGTCGACGTGGTGATCATCGGCGGCGGCTTCTCCGGCATCAACACTGCGCTGGAGCTGGCGGAGAAGGGCATCACCAACATCGCCATTCTCGAAGGCCGCTATCTGGGTTACGGCGGCACCGGGCGCAACGGCGGCCAGGTGATGGCCGGCATCGGCCACGATCTGGAGAAGATCAAGCGCCACGTTGGCCCGGCCGGGCTGGAAACCATCTTCAAAATCAGCAACCTCGGCGCCGGCATCATCCGCGAGCGCATCAAGAAATATGACATCGACGCCGACTTCTGCTTCGGCTACGGCTACCTCGGCAGCAATGCGCGCCAGGAGAAGACCCTGCGCGGCTGGCTGAAGGAGTTCAGGGCGGTAGCGCCGCAGGAGGAAATTGAGCTCTATACCGGGGCGGAGGTGAAGCAGGTGGTGGGCTCCGACGCTTACAGCTGCGCGCTGAAACACATGGGCGGCGGCCACGTGCATTCGCTCAACCTGCTGCTGGGCGAGGCCAAGGCGCTGAGCGGCTACGGGGTGAAAATCTTCGAGAACAGCAGCGTGCTCAACGTGGAGTATGGCCCGCGCATCACGGTGCGCACCGCCATGGGCTCGGTGCGCGCCAACAAGATGCTGTGGGCCTGCAACGGCTTCCTCAACGGCATGGAGCCGCAGATTTATCGCAAGACCATCAATACCTACGCCTTCCAGCTGGCCACCGAGCCGCTGTCTGACGATCTGATCCGCCAGATCAGCCCGATCCGCGGCGCCTACAGCGACATCCGCCCGGTGATCGACTATTACCGGGTGACCAACGAAAACCGGCTGCTGTTCGGCAGCGCCACCCGCCTGATCGAATATTTCCCGTCGGATCTCAAGGCCTGGAACCGCAACCTGATGCTGAAAGTGTTCCCGTACCTGAAAGACGTGAAGATCGATCTGGCCTGGGGCGGCCCACTGTGCTGCAGCGCCAACCTGTTCCCGCAGATCGGCACGCTGCCGGATCGCGACAACGTGTTTTACGTGCAGGGCTACTCCGGCTTCGGCGTGACGCCGAGCCACATCGTGTGCAAGGTGCTGGCGGAAGGTATGAGCGAAGGATCCGATCGCTACGATCTGATGAGCTCGATCCCGCACGTCAACATCTTCGGCAAGGACAAGCTGCGGCGGGTGATGACCACCGCCGGTAAGGTTTGGCACCAGACATCCGGCTACTGGAAAGGCCGCCGTTAACCCTCAGAGGAGAATGACATGAAACCGTTACTGCTTAAACAACCGCTGCCGGAACTGCTGGAGATCGGCAGCGTCAGCAACCTGGGCGCCACGGTGATCGCCGGCACGCCGACCGTCGGCGTGGCCAGCATCTTCGGCGAGCCGACCGACAACCTGAACTGCGGCGTGTTCAGCTGCACCCGCGGCAGCTTCGTGATGGAGTATCCGTTCGCCGAGCACGCCACGGTGTGGGAAGGCAGCGCGACCCTGACCAACGAACGCACCGGCGAATCGGTGCAGTATCAGGCCGGCGATTCCTGGTTCGTTGAGAAAGGCACCCCGGTGCGCTGGGACATCACCTCGGATCGCTTCGTCAAACACTACCTCGCCATCGTCGAGGGCTGACGCCGTCATGCCCCCCTCGGCCCGCTGAGGGGGAGCGCCTTAGCCTAACGCCCGCGCAATAAAATCGGTCACCCGCTTGAGGATCCGATCCTTATTGGTTTCGTTAAAGCTCTCGTGCCGCCCGCCCGCATTGATCATCCGTTCGAAATCGTCGCCGCGCAGACGATCGAGCGCGGTTTGCGTTTCGCTCATCAGCACCAGCCGATCATCGTCGCCGTGGATCCACAGCGTGGGCAGCGCGCCGAAGCCCGGCCCGGCGTTGATGGCGGCGAGGATCCGCTGCATGGCGCGCAGGGTGGGGCGCTTGAACGGCCCGTGCCACACCAGCGGATCTTCCTGATACGCCGCGCCAACCGCCGGATCGCGCGCCAGGGTAGCGGTATCCAGCGGCGCGTCGGGGATCGTCGGCAGTTCGGCCAGATCGGAGATCGCCGTTCTGTCGCCAAGCAGCGGGCCGGACAGCACCAGCGCGCGCACCTCCTCGCCATAGCGCTGCACGTAGCGGGTAGCGATCATACCGCCCATCGAGTGGCCGATCACCACCAGCGGCAAGGTGGGGTATTGCTGCCGGAAATGGCTGACCACGCGCTGCACGTCGTCGACCACGGCGTCATAATCCTCGATCAGCACGCGTTCGCCCTGCGACAGGCCGTGGCCGAGATGGTCGGGGCCAAACACCCGCGCGCCCTGCGCCTGCAGCGTGCGTGCCACGTATTGGTAACGGCCGAGATGCTCGCCGTAGCCGTGTATCAGCAGCGCCAGATAGCGCGGCTGGTCATTTCCCCAATCATGCACGGCGATGTCGCCGTGACGGCCTTTGATAAAGCTGACGGTTTGTTCGGGCATCTTATTGTTCTCATGGTGGTAGGGTTGCCCTTCAGCGTAGCGGCTGGCGACGAAGTTGTCAGGGGCGCCGGGTGCGGCGCCCGCAGAGAGGGGATTACAGGCCGAACTGGCGCGCCAGTTCGTCGAGCGCTTCGCGCTGGAAGCGATTAAAGGCGTCGCGCGGCTGCTGTTGCTGGATGAACGCCAGCAACGGATCCTGCACTTCAGTGCGCACGCCGCTCAGCTGTTCCATTACCGCCAGCCCGCAGAACGGCACGTAGGATTCGGCGTAGCCGCCTTCGTGCACCATCACCAGTTTACCGCCGCACAGCCGGTCGGCGGCGTCCTGCACCAGCGCGGTCATGGCGCGGAAGCTGTCGCTGTGCAGCTGCATGCGCGCCAGCGGATCGAGGGCGTTGGCGTCGTAACCGCAGGCGACGATGATCAGCTCCGGCTCGAATTTTTCCAGTGCCGGGATGATGATGCGCCGCATGGCGTGCAGGTAGCCGTCGTCGCCGGCGCCGGCCAGCATCGGCACGTTAACGTTGCAGCCCGCCCCGGCGCCTTCGCCGCGATCCCGTTCGCCGGAATAGCCCGCCGGGAAGCAGCCGTCCTGATGCAGCGACAGCGTCAGCACGTCGCCGCGCTGCCAATAGATGTGCTGGGTGCCGTTGCCGTGGTGCACGTCCCAGTCGAGTACCGCCACCTTGCCGAGGCCGTAGCGGGCCTTGGCGCGCTCGATGGCGATGGGAATATTGGCCAGGAAGCAGAAACCCATCGATTGATCCGGCAGGCAGTGGTGGCCCGGCGGGCGCGACAGCGCATAGGCGTTATCCAGCTCGCCCTGCAGCACCGCCTCCACCGCCGCGCAGGCCAGCCCGGCGGAGAGTTTGGCAATTTCATAGCTGCCCGGCCCCAGCGGCGCTTCCTCCCCCAGCAGGCCGCCGCCGCTGTCGCTCACCTGTTTGAAACGCTGCAGGTAGTGGGCGGGGTGAATGCGCAGCAGGTCTTCTTCCGTCGCCGGTTCGGCGCTCAGCAGGGTGAGCTGGCGCGACAGGCCGGACACGTCCATCAGGTTCTTCATGCGCCGTTTGGTTTCCGGCGACTCGGCGTGGCCGGCGCCCGAGGGCGGTTGTACCCAGCCGCCGACCGGCAGGGTGGTGGCGTGCAGGCCGGTGCTGTGCCAGAAACAGCGTTCATCAAACAAGAAACCGGTTGTTCTTTTCACCTTTCTCCTCCTGTTATACGGCGCGGTGCGCGCGGTGAAGCCAGCGAAATCAACAGCAGCGACAGCAGCGCGCAGCCCAGCGCGCCGAACAGCAAGGCGTTGAAACCGCCGGAAGATTCGATCAGAGAGCCGGCCAGCGTCGGGCCGATGGCCATGCCGCCGCCGATCACCAGGTTGATGCCGTTCATCAGCTTGCCGTCGTTATCCAACCCGGCGACGCGCGCCAGAATGAACGGCAGCACGAAGGTCCAGGTGAATTTGAACAGCAGGGCCGCCAGGGCGAAGCGCAGCAGCAGGGGCTGGCCCGTCAGCAGCGCCACGCTGGCCAGCAGCAGGGCGTACCCCAGTACGATCGGGCGCCCGCCGCCGAAGCGTGCGCCGATCAGCGCCGCGGCCCCCGCGCCGACGATGCCGAGCAAGGTGGCGACGGCCAGCACCTGGCCGCTGTGGGCCGGCGACAGCCCGGCGCCGGCGGCGATGCCGCCGATAAAGGTCCAGACCGCGCTCAGGCTGATGTAAAAGGTCAGCACCGCCAGCACGGCGCACAGCTTGCGCGCCAGCGAGGCGGCGGGGCCGCTGCGGGCGGCGCGGGCAGCGGTGAAACCGTTGGGGAACGCCGGGATGAGCGGCAGGCAGCACAGCATGATGGCCGCCAGAATCAGGTAGACCGCCATCAGGCCGAAGTGCGCGAACAGCGGCGGCAGCACCAGCAGCCCGACCGCGCCCAGCACCAGCTGGCCGAGCACCCAGAAGGCATAGACCCGGCTTGGATTGGCGGTGCCGGCGGCGCAGGTGATGCACAGGATCATCAGGGTGCCGCCCGCCAGCGAGGCGATAAAGCGCAGCGGCAGCAGCAGGGTAAAATCCTGCGCCAGCGCCGAAGCCAGGTTGCCGGCGATAAACACCAGCGCCGACAGCGTAGCGACCCGCCGCCAGTTGATGCGCCCGATCCACCACCACGCCGGCAGCGTGGCCAGGCTCATGGCGCCGAGTTCGGTGGAGAACAGGTGGCCGATCTGCGCCGGGCCGAGCTGCCACTGCGCGGCGAGCTGGGCGGCCACGGCGGGGGCGGTCATCAGAATGCCCGGCGCGATGGCGGCGAAGACGATAATGGCGGTCAGCAGCCGCGGCGGGCAGGGGAGCGCCGCGCCGACGGCGGGCGCGGAAACCGAATCACTGGACATAAACCTTATTCCCCAAGCGTTAAGTGACGATGAAATATCCCGCCCGGCCCGATTGCGGGCAGGGGGAGGCCGCGCCATAAATGGCGAATACGTTTTGGCGTTATTTTCCGGCCGTCGGCAGCGGCGGCCGTTATCGGGCGTTAACCGTGGGCGAGAAAGCCGCCGGCGACCAGCTCGGTGCGGTTCACCACGTCGGTTTTGGCGAATATATTGCGCATATGGGTTTTCACCGTGGACAGCGAAATGCCCAGCTTCAGGGCGATGCGCTTATTGCTGGCGCCTTCGCGCACCAGGTTGACGATCTCTTGCTCTTTGGCGGTCAGCATCTGCGCCTCGCCGTCGGGCAGCAGATCGCGCGTCGCCAGCTCGATCAGCGGCAGCACCGCGCGCAGGCGGCCGCGCTCCACTTCGGTAAACGGCGTATCGCGGATCAGCGATACCCCGGCGACGATGCGCTTGCGCTGGCGGATGAAGATCTCCGTCATGTCGCGCATGTCGTTCGGCAGCATAAAGTCGTGGTAATAGCGGCGGTTGCCGGCGATCGCCGCCGGGCTCATGCCGACCATGGTGATGTCCTGGCGATGGAAATTGGCCGGCTGCAGCGGGTCTATCTGTTGGAAGTGGTTCAGATACTGCTGATGCGTTTTATCGGGCATGCCATACAGGATGTAGTGATCCGGCCGCAGGTCGCGATCGACCAGATAAAACACCCCGGCGGACACCGGGATCAGGTGCGTGATGGTCGCCAAACAACTGTTGATAAAGGCATCGGATGCTGTGCTGTGCATGATTCGTGTTCCTCCCTTTATCGTTCAATCTGGAGAAGGTTGGCGGTCAATATATGAACGATACAAGCATAGTTGTAGCAATTTGGCAACACAATAAAAACATATTAACAACGTGAGGCCGATTGCAATAAAACACATAAATAACAAGATGACACTGCGTTAATCAGGGCTTTTCGGTTCGGATTTATCGCGATTTTCATTAATAGGTTAATGAAATAATTCACCGCTTTTCCCGCTGAATTTACAGCGCTTTTCAATGTTTGCCCGGACGAAGCCCTCGCCGCCCTGCGCGTGCTACAGCCGATGCCGTCGCCGTCGTCCCTCGTTCTTAAGAACGATAGCCAGGTTTTTCCGCCGCTTCCTACACTGCGAATTGAAGATAGCGCCAGGCGGCGCCAAACGTATAAGACGAAAAAATGATGACCTTTCTCGGGCTGAGGCGTCGGGTTGTTCAGTCCGCATGACCATACGGGGAACGAACGATGCAGAAAAAAACGTTGGCGGTGGCGTTGAGCGGCGCCTTATCGGGCCTGGCGCAGGGGGCAGACGCCGATCGCCCCAATGTGCTGATCATTCTGGTGGACGACATGGGCTACTCCGACATCAGCCCGTTCGGCGGTGAGATACCGACGCCCAACTTGCAGGCGTTGGCCGAACGGGGCGTGCGCATGAGCCAGTACTACACCTCGCCGATGTCGGCGCCGGCACGGTCGATGCTGATGACCGGCAACACCAATCAGCAGGCCGGCATGGGCGGCATGTGGTGGTATGAGAGCACCGCCGCGCAGCCGGGCTATGAAATGCGCCTGACCGACCGCGTGACCACGCTGCCGGAGCGTTTTCGCGACGCGGGTTACGCCACCATGATGGCGGGCAAATGGCACCTGGGCTATGTCGACGGCGCCAAACCGACCGATCGCGGCTTCGAGCGCGCCTTCGCCTTTATGGGCGGCGGCACCAGCCATTTCGACGATGCGAAACCGCTGGGCACCGTGGAGGCGTTCCACACCTTCTACACCCTGAACGGCAAACGCGTGTCGTTGCCTAAAGATTTCTACTCCAGCAAGGCCTATGCCGATCAGCTGGAACAGTGGATCCGCGATACGCCGCAGAATAAGCCCGTCTTCGCCTATCTGGCGTTCACCGCGCCGCACGATCCATTGCAGGCGCCGGATGACTGGATCGCCAAATTCGACGGCAAATACGACGCCGGTTACCAGCAGGCCTATCAGCAGCGCATTCAGCGCCTGAAAGCGCTGGGGCTGATTTCCGAGCGTACGCCGATGCCGACGCTGGCGCTGGATAAGGCCTGGAACGCGCTGACGCCCGAGCAGCAAAAATATGAAGCCAAGACCATGCAGGTGTACGCGGCGATGATCGCTTACATGGACGATCAGGTCGGCGCGGTGCTGAACACCCTGAAGCAGACCGGCCGCGACCAAAATACGGTGATCGTGTTCGCCACCGACAACGGCGCCAACCCCGCCAGCGGCTTTTACTACGGCTCGAAGCCGGAGTATTGGCGGCAGTTCGACAACAGCTACGCCAACCTCGGCCGCAAGGGCTCGTTCATCTCCTACGGGCCGCACTGGGCCAACGTCAGTAACGCGCCGTACGCCAATTACCACAAAACCACCAGCGCGCAGGGCGGCATCAATACCGATTTCATCATCTCCGCGCCGCGGCTGAAGGGGCGCGGCGGCATCGACCGCACGCCGATGGCGGTGTATGACATCGCACCGACGCTGTATGACTATGCCGGCATCGACGCCAACAAACCGCTGAAGGCCAAACCGACGCTGCCGATGGTCGGCGTCAGCTTCAAACGCTATTTCAGCGGCGAGGCTGACCGCGTGCCGCGCGCGACCTACGGCGTGGAGCTGCATAACCAGGCCGCCTATGTGGACGGCGTCTGGAAGCTGCGGCGGTTGGTGAAGGCCGGGCCGACGGCGCAGATGGCGCCGTGGGGGCTGTTCAACCTGCATGACGATCCGCTGGAAACGCGCGATCTGGCCGCCGCCAACCCGGAGAGAGTCAAACGGCTGAGCGAGGCGTATCGCCGCTTTGCGCAGCAGGGCATGGTCATTGAAGCCAAAGGCGCAGCGATCGACTACCTCGGCGTCGACGCCAGCACCGGCGACTACATCGGCCTGGATCCGTTGACTCACAAACCGTTGCCGCAGGCGGCGCCATGAACCTGGCCCAGCTGCGCGCGCAGCAGATCCCGGTAGAGAGCGAACCGCGCGCGGCGGCGCCTTTTCATCTGTTGGTGAAGCCGATCGGCGCCGGCTGCAACCTGGGCTGCCGCTACTGCTACTATCCGCAGCGCCAGCAGGAGCGGACGCGCAAGATGGACGACGACCTGCTGGCGGAATTTATCCGCGGCTACATCGCCGCCCAGCCGCGTTACAGCCGCGAGATCAACTTCGTCTGGCAGGGCGGTGAGCCGCTGCTGGCGGGGATCGGTTTTTACAAGCGGGCGCTGGCGTTGCAACGCCGCTACGCGCCGCCGGGCGTGCGGATCAGCAACAGCCTGCAGACCAACGGCACCCTGCTGAACGACGCCTGGTGCCGGCTGTTCCGGCAGCATCACTTTATCCTCGGCGTCAGCCTGGACGGCGATCGCGAGGTGCAGGACGCCCACCGGCCGGACAAGCGCGGCGGCGCCAGCTATGACGCGGCGCTGTGCGGCATTAAGCTGTTGCAGCGCCATCAGATCGATTTCAACCTGCTGATGGTGGTGCACGACGGCGTCGCGGATCGCGCCGAGGCGATCTACGATCATGCGGTGGCGATCGGGGCGCGCTATCTGCAGTTCCAGCCGCTGATGCTGGAAGGGGATGCGCCCACCGCCGGCTATGGGCTGAGCGCCGCCAACTGGGGGCGCTTCATGCTGGCGGTATACCGCCGCTGGCGCAGCCGCGGGCACGTCGGCCAGGTGTTTGTGATGAACATCGAACAGGTCTACGCGCAGTATTTCACCCACGTCAGCCCCAGCTGCGTACACGCCGAACGCTGCGGCGGCAATCTGGTGATGGAGCCGGACGGGCGGCTTTACGCCTGCGATCATCTGATCAACGCGCAGCACCTGCTCGGCCATGCCGATCGCCACACGCCGCTCGCCACCCTGGCGGCAAGGGCGGCGGAGATGCCGTTCGGTAAAAACAAGAGCCTGCGCCGCGAGTGCCAACGCTGCAGCGTGAAAAGCGTCTGCCAGGGCGGCTGCCCGGCGCATGTGGGCGAAGATCGTTACAACCGGCTGTGCGCCGGCTATTACGCCTTCTTTTCCGCGCTGCTGGCGCCGCTGCGTGCCTACCCGCGCAGCCCGCAGGGAGCGATGCGGTGGCGCGCCGCCGTGAGCGCGGCCGCAGGTTGAAAGCGTCTCGTCCTTAAGGACGATAGTCAGCATTTTCCTTTCCTCTCTATAGTGAGATGACCGCCGCTGGCGGTGAAAAACCTGCAAGCACCTGCATGCATCAGGCCAAAACTATAAGAGGAAATAACCATGAACCTGTCGTCGCGGTTGCACGCCCACCTGGCTCGAGGCAAGGTCGGCTTTCCCACCACCCTGGCCAGTTCGGTCGGGGTGATCATGGCCAGCCCGGTGATCCTGACGGTCACCAGCGGCTTCGGCATCGGCGGCGACACCTTCGCGCTGGCGATGCTGATCGCCTTCATCATGATGCAGGCGCAGCTCACCACCTTCTCCGAAGCGGCGGCGCTGCTGCCGACCTCCGGTTCGGTTTACGACTACATCTCCTGCGGCATGGGACGCTTTTTCGCCATCACCGGCGCGCTGTCGGCCTACCTGATCGTGCACATCTTCGCCGGCACCGCCGAGACCATTCTCTCCGGCATCATGGCGCTGGTGAACTTCGAGCACCTCAACACCCTGATGGAAAGCCACAACGCCTCCTGGATGGTCGGCGTCGGGCTGGTCATCGTGTTCGGCCTGCTCAACGCGTTCGGCATCGAGGCCTTCGGCAAGGCGGAGATCGTGCTGACCTTCGCCATGTGGAGCACGCTGGTGATTTTCGGCATCGTCGGGCTGCTGTCGCCGCATGCGGTGCCGCTCGAGGGCTGGTTCGGCAGCACGCTGAGCCTGAACGATCCCTTCGCGGTATTCAGCCTGATCGGCATGGCGATGTTCATGTTCGTCGGCTGTGAGCTGGTGACGCCGATGGCGCCGGAGATCAAACGCTGCGATCGGGTGATCCCGCGCGCGATGGCGCTGGGGCTGTGCGGCGTGGCGGTGTGCATGGCGCTGTATGGCGCGGCGCTCAGCCACCAGGTGGAAAACGTGGTGATCGACGCCGCCAGCGGCGCGCGCCTGCTGGAAACGCCGATGGCCATCCCGGCGTTCGCCGGCCAGGTGATGGGCCAGTTCGGCAAATATTGGCTCGGCGTCGGCCTGCTGTTGGCCGGCGCGGCGACCATCAATACGCTGATGGCGGCGGTGCCGCGCATTCTGTACGGCATGGCGCTGGACGGCGCGCTGCCGCGCATGTTCGCCTATCTGCACCCGCGTTTTAAGACGCCGGTGGTCGGCATTCTGGTGGCGGTGTTGATCCCCTGCGTACACGCCTTCGCCATTCAGGGCAACCTCGACAGGATCATTCCGCTGGTGCTGGCGGCGGTGTGCGCCTGGGGCGTGGCCTACCTGCTGGTGACCTGCTCGGTGGTGATCCTGCGCGTGCGCCGCCCCGATCTGCCGCGCGCCTATAAATCGCCGTGGTTCCCGCTGCCGCAGATCGTTTCCAGCGTCGGCATCGTGCTGGCCATCGTTTACATCACGCCGCCGGGAATGAACCCGAGCGACATCTACATTCCCTTTGGCTGGATGATCGGCCTGACCGCCGCCTATGCGCTGTTCTGGACGCTGTGCGTGCAAAAAGTGAATCCGTTCAAGCCGGTGCCGGTAGAGCAGGTGCTGGAGAACGCGTTCGCCAAAGGTGAAAACGAGGAGGCGCAGTTTGATCGGCTTACTTCCCTCACTTAATCGCGCCTGGCGGCGAGCGCCGTCGGGCTATCGGCCGGGCGCCGCGCTGGATCGTCTGGCGCGCAACCTGGAACCCTACGCGTGCGAACGCCTGGCACCGGGCCTGCTGCGGCTGACGCTGCCGCAGGGGCCGCAGATCGAGATCGGCGAACAGGTCCAGGGGCTGTTTATGGCGCATATCGTCAGCCACCGCTTTCGGTTGCAGGGCGCGTGCGCGATGCAGCTTCCGTTGACGCTGGACGTGGTGACCGGCGGCTGGCTGCGGCGGCGCGGGGTGCGTTATCTGCTGCGCCAGCGCCACGCGGCCGCGCAGCGGGTACTGGACGGCCTGCAGCGCTACCCGCAGATCGGCGAGACGCTGGCGCAGCTGGATTTTCGCCGCGTGCGGCTGACGGTGAACGACGGGCGCTGGCAGGTGGATATCGAGCATTTTGCCGCGTCGGAGGTGGTCAGCCGTTTGCCGGCCGGCCGCCGCTACCTGCGGCTGGATGCCGAACAGCGGCGGCTGCTGTTGAGCAGCCTGCTGATGATCGGCCAACTGATGGAGAAGCTGAATCATGAATAGAGTGGTTGTGATTACCGGCGGCGGCACCGGCGTCGGCGCCGCCTGCGCCCGTCTGCTGGCGGCGCAGGGCGATCGGGTGTTCATCATCGGCCGCCGCCCGGAACCGCTGGCGGCGCTGGCGCAAGAGATCGGCGCGCAGGCGCTGGTGGGCGATGCCGCCAGCGGCGAGAGCTGGAACCACGCGCTGCTGCCGGCCATTCTGCGCGACGCCGGGCGCATCGACTGCCTGATCGGCAGCGCCGGCGGCATGGGCTTCAAGCGCATCACCGAGATGACCGACGCGCAGTGGCAAGGGGCGATGGACAGCAACCTCAACAGCGCCTTCGCCAGCGCGCGCGCCTGCCTGCCGGAGCTGATTAAAAGCGGCGGAAACCTGCTGTTCGTGGCCTCGATCGCCTCGCTGGCCGCCGGGCCGGAGGTCTGCGGCTACGTCACCGCCAAGCACGCGCTGATCGGGCTGATGCGCTCCATCGCCCGCGACTATGGCCCGCTGGGCGTGCGCGCCAACGCGGTATGCCCCGGCTGGGTGACCACGCCGATGGCGGACGAAGAGATGCAACTGCTGATGGACGCCCATCAGATTTCGCTGGAGCAGGCTTACCAGATGGTCTGCCGCGACGTGCCGCTGCGCCGCCCGGCCAGCGCCGAGGAGATCGCCCGCGTCTGCCGTTTCCTGTGTTCCAGCGAAGCTTCAATCATTACCGGCGCGGCGCTGGTGGCCGACGGCGGCTCCACCATCGTTGACGTGCCGACCCTGGCTTTCACTTCCCTGTAAGGAGCATTTCCATGAGTTCAGAAGCGGTATTCATTCAGGTTGGCGCGCTGGCGGAAGGCTTTGCGCCGCACAGCAATACGCTGGAACGGCAGCACGGGTTGGCGGGCGCCACGCTGACGCTGCGCTTTAGCGACGGCGCGACGCAGCGCTGCCGGTTTACCGACGAGCAGACACTGGAGTGGGGCGAACGGCGCGGCGTCGCCTATCGCGCCACCAGCATTCGCCCCGGCGTGCTGTTTATCGATTTTCTCGATCCCGCCCGCGCCAACGCCAGCATTACGCTGGTATGCGACCGCAATCAGGGCAACTTCACCGCGGTATACGGCCAGCTGCCGGACGAAGCGCAGGCGCGGCTCGATGCCTTCAGCCGGGTGGAGCAGGGGCTGCCGCTGACCGCGGTCGGGGCCGAATTCCGCTTCGGTACGCTGGACGACGCCGACGTGGCGCCGCCGGGCTTTACCGATGAGCTGATCGGCATGCGCAACATGTACACCTACAGCCCGACCGAGCGGTACGAGCACATCTACCTGAACGATAACTTCTACGCCTGGCAGTGTCTGGACGGGGTGGAGAAAGGGCTGGCGGACGTCGATCGCTGCCACTACGTGAAGGTGGCTGAGCAGCTTTATCTGTTCGTCTGGCGCGAGAAGATCATCCCGACGCTGGGCGTGGTGATGATCGATCTGCAGGGCATGCGCACCGACGGCAAGATCCTCGGTTATCAGGGCAGCGATTTCAGTGCGCTGAGCAACTTTGCGGTCGGTGCCCATGCGCAGGTGCTGAACACCACGCGCCACCCGCGAGGATAGGGCGATGAGCGCAACCTATGCGGCCGACGCCTTCGCGGGGCAGGCGGTGCTGGTGACCGGCGGCGCGCAGGGCATTGGGCTGGCGATCGTCAGCGCCTTTGCCCGCCTGGGCGCCGAGGTGACGATCGCGGACGTGCAGCTGCCGCAGGCGCAGGCGGCGGCGCAGGCGCTGCGGGACGAAGGGCTGAGCGTGCAGGCGCTGGCCTGCGATCTGGCCGAACCGGGGCAGGTCGCCGAGCTGGTGGCGATGGTGGGCGAGCGGCATCAACGGCTGGACGTGGTGATCCACAACGCCGCTTACTTTCCGCTGACGCCGTTCGCCGCTATCGACGCGGCCCTGCTGCAACGCACGCTGAGCGTCAATCTGATGGCGCCGTTCTTTCTGGCGCAGGCGGCGCTGCCGTGGATGCGCCGCCGGGGCGGCGGCTGCCTTCTGGTGACTTCGTCGGTGACCGGCCCGCGGGTGGCCTACCCGGGGCTGGCGCACTACGCTGCCTCCAAGGCCGGGGTGAACGGGTTTATTCGCGCGGCGGCGCTGGAGCTGGCGGCGGAGAAAATTCGCGTCAACGGCGTGGAGCCGGGGATGATCCGCACGCCGGCGATGGCCAACCTGGGCGACGCGCAGGTGAATCAGGCGATCGCCGCCTCGGTGCCGCTCGGGCGGCTGGGGGAACCGGAAGACATCGCCGCGGCGATGGTGTTTCTCGCCTCGCCGGCGGCGGCCTACATCACCGGGCAGACGCTGGTGGTGGACGGCGGCGCGCTGCTGCCGGAAACGAATTCTCTGCTTACCTGACGCTGCAGCGTTGTTGGCTGCAACGCCAATTAATTTGAGAATTCCGGTTGGTTAAATCACTTCTTAGTGGGATGCGCGGTGACGTTGGCGGGCAGGCTGTCGCCCAGGGTGATCAGCTCGTCCAGCAGCGCCATCAGCTGGTCCATTTTCTGCCGCGAAAAGGCGGCTTCAATCTCGGCGTAGCCCTGTTCCACCTGGTGGCGCGCCACTTCATACAGATCCTGGCCCTGCTGGGTCAGCGACACGTACAGCTTGCGCTGATCGTTGACCGGCTTGAGGCGGAAGATCAGCTTGTCACGCTCCATGCGCGAGAGAATGCCGGTCAGGCTGGGGCGCAGGATGCAGGTTTCCGCCGCCAGCTCGTGGAATTCGATCGAGCGGCTGTTGGCCAGCACGCGGATGATGCGCCACTGCTGTTCGGTCAAATTGTGGCTTTTCAGGATCGGGCGGAAGAACCCCATGGCGGTTTCACGCGCCTGCAGCAGGGCGATGGTTAACGATTCATGCATAAGTTTGGCCTTAGCTATCAAGGTGTTCGTTGTTACGGCGCTCGTTATGGGGGCGCCCGCCCCGCAAAGCCCGATTTTGTTAATAACTTAATAGTAGCCAAAGTTACCCGTAGGGATAAAGCAAAAATGCGTGCCGCAGCGAAAAATGGCGAGAAAAATGATTAATACGTTGAATAATCACGCTAATGTTCGTTATTTGTGAATATTTTGTTATCACGATCACAAATCACTCCAAGCGCGTTGCGTAAAAGCTGCACAGCGTATAAAAGTAATCATTAATATATTAATGAATGCCGGTTGTCATGTTTTGCCATTGGAGGAGTTCGCATGAAAGGCACCGTATTTTCCGTTGCGCTGAACCACCGCAGCTAACTGGACGCCTGGGATCAGGCGTTTCACCAGCCACCGTATCAGAGCCCGCCCAAAACCCCGGTGTGGTTTATCAAACCGCGCAACACCCACCTCGCCAACGGCGGGGCGATCCCGTTTCCGGCCGGTGAAACCGTGCAGAGCGGCGGCACGCTGGCGGTGATCATCGGCGATACCGCGCGCAAGGTGCCGGTTGAGCAGGTGAGCCGTTATCTGGCCGGCTACGCGTTGGCCAACGACGTCAGCCTGCCGGAAAGCAGCTTCTATCGCCCGGCAATCAAGGCCAAATGCCGCGACGGGTTCTGCCCGCTGGGGGAGATCGGCCAGCTGGAGGCTGCCGATCGGCTGGAGATCGTCACCGAGATCAACGGCGTGGAGCAGGATCGCTGGTCCACCGCCGATCTGGTGCGCTCGGTGCCGGAGCTGATCGCCGCCATCAGCGACTTTATCACCCTGCAGCCGGGCGATGCGGTGCTGATCGGCACCCCGCACCAGCGGGTGGAGATCAAACCGGGGGATGAGGTGACGGTGCGCGCCGCCGGCCTGCCCACGCTGACCAACCGCGTCACCCAAGCAGGAGCCGCATCATGAAACATGCCCGTATTCGCCATCATGGCCAGGCCGTCAACGTCCAGGTGGACGACCAGCTGCGCGTCACGCTGCCGAACGGCGAGGTGCTGCAGGAGCGCGAAGTGGAATGGCTGCCGCCGGCGCAGGGCACGGTGTTCGCCCTCGGGCTGAACTATGCCGACCATGCCAGCGAGCTGGAATTCAAGGCGCCGGAGGAACCGCTGGTGTTCCTCAAGGCGCCGAACACCCTGACCGGGCACCGCCAGGTGTCGGTGCGCCCGGCCGGCGTGGAGTACATGCATTACGAAGCCGAGCTGGTGGCGGTGATCGGCAAGACCGCGCGCAACGTCAGCCGCGAGCACGCCATGGAGTACGTGGCGGGTTACACCCTGTGCAACGACTACGCCATCCGCGATTACCTGGAAAACTACTACCGGCCGAATCTGCGGGTGAAGAGCCGCGACACCCTGACGCCGATCGGACCGTACATCGTCGATCGCGACGACGTCGCCGATCCGCACCGGCTGGCGCTCAGCACCTACGTCAACGGCGAGCTGCGCCAGCGCGGCAGCACCGCCGACATGATTTTCGACATTCCGTTCCTGGTCGCCTACCTGAGTGAATTCATGACGCTGCAGCCGGGCGACATGATCGCCACCGGCACGCCGAAAGGGCTGGCCGACGTGCAGCCGGGCGACGAAGTGGTGGTGGAGATCGAGGGCATCGGCCGTCTGGTTAACCACATTATCAGTGAAAAAGATTACGAGGAGAGCCTGCGATGAAAACCATCAACCATTGGATCAACGGCAAGAACGTCGCCAGCAAAGAGTATTTCACCACCACCAACCCGGCGAACGGCGAGGTGCTGGCGGAAGTGGCCTCCGGCGGCCAGCTGGAGATAGACCAGGCGGTGGCGGCGGCGAAAGAGGCGTTCCCCAAGTGGGCGAATACGCCGATGAAAGAGCGCGCGCGCCTGATGCGCCGCCTGGGCGAGCTGATCGACCAGAACGTGCCGCAGATCGCCGAACTGGAAACCGCCGACACCGGCCTGCCGATCCACCAGACCAAAAACGTGCTGATCCCGCGCGCTTCGCACAACTTCGAGTTCTTCGCCGAGGTGTGCCAGCAGATGAACGGCAAGACCTACCCGGTGGACGACAAGATGCTCAACTACACGCTGGTGCAGCCGGTGGGGGTATGCGCGCTGGTGTCGCCGTGGAACGTGCCGTTCATGACCGCCACCTGGAAAACCGCGCCTTGCCTGGCGCTGGGCAACACCGCGGTGCTGAAGATGTCCGAACTGTCGCCGCTGACCGCCGATCGCCTGGGCGAGCTGGCGCTGGAGGCCGGCATCCCGGCCGGGGTGCTGAACGTGGTGCAGGGCTACGGCGCCACCGCAGGCGACGCATTGGTGCGCCATAAAGACGTGCGCGCGGTCTCCTTCACCGGCGGCACCGCCACCGGCCGCCGCATCATCGAAAGCGCCGGGCTGAAGAAATTCTCCATGGAACTGGGCGGCAAGTCGCCGGTGCTGATCTTTGAAGACGCTGACATCGAGCGGGCGCTCGACGCCGCGCTGTTCACCATCTTCTCGATCAACGGCGAACGCTGCACCGCCGGTTCGCGCATCTTCATTCAGGAGAGCATCTACCCGGAATTCGTCAAACGCTTCGCCGAGCGCGCCAACCGTCTGCGCGTGGGCGATCCGCAAGATCCCAACACCCAGGTGGGGGCGCTGATCAGCCCGCAGCACTGGGAAAAAGTCTCCGGCTATATCCGCCTCGGGGTGGAAGAAGGGGCGACCCTGTTGGCCGGCGGCCCGGATAAACCGGCCGGTTTGAGCCACGGCAACTTCCTGCGCCCGACGGTGCTGGCGGATGTCGACAACCGGATGCGCGTGGCGCAGGAAGAGATCTTCGGGCCGGTGGCCTGCCTGCTGCCGTTCAAGTCGGAAGAAGACGGCCTGCGCATGGCCAACGACGTGGAATACGGCCTGGCGTCGTACATCTGGACGCAGGATGTGAGCAAGGTTCTGCGCCTGGCCCGCGGCATCGAAGCGGGCATGGTTTTCGTCAACACCCAAAACGTACGCGATCTGCGCCAACCGTTCGGCGGCGTGAAAGCCTCCGGCACCGGCCGCGAAGGCGGCGAATACAGCTTCGAAGTGTTCGCCGAAATGAAGAACGTGTGCATTTCCATGGGCGACCACCCGATCCCGAAATGGGGCGTCTAAGCCTCGGGCCACAATAATAACGAAAGAGATGAGAACAATGACGACAAAACTTACCACTAATGCTGTCCCTGCTCCCGACGTCGTGCGCTGTGCCTACATGGAAATTCAGGTCACGAACCTTAAAGCCGCACGCGAATTTTACGTCGATATCCTCGGCCTGGTCGTGACCGCCGAGGATGACAAAACCCTCTACCTGCGTTCGATGGAGGAGTTCATTCACCATAACTTGGTGCTGCGCGAAGGCCCGGTCGCCGCCGTTGCGGCGTTTGCTTTCCGCGTGCGCACGCCGGAAGACGTCGATCGCGCCGAAGCGTATTTCAAGGCGCTTGGCTGCCGCACCGAGCGGCGGGTGAACGGGTTCGCCAAAGGCATCGGCGATGCGGTGCGGGTCGAGGATCCGCTCGGCTTCCCGTATGAGTTTTTCTACGACGTGCAGCACGTCGAGCGTCTGGCCTGGCGCTACGATCTGTATACACCGGGCGCGCTGGTGCGCCTCGATCACTTTAACCAAATCACCCCTGACGTGCCGCGCGCCGTGGAATACATCCAGGGGCTGGGCTTCCGCGTGACGGAAGACATCCGCGATGAAGACGGCGTGGTTTACGCCGCTTGGATGCGCCGCAAGGCGACGGTGCACGATACCGCGATGACCGGCGGCGCCGGGCCGCGCATGCACCACATCGCCTTCGCCACCCATGAAAAGCACAATATTTTGGCCATCTGCGACAAGCTCGGCGCGCTGCGCAAATCCGATTTGATCGAACGCGGCCCCGGCCGTCACGGTGTCTCCAACGCGTTCTACCTCTACCTGCGCGATCCCGATGGCCACCGCGTGGAGATCTACACGCAGGATTACTACACCGGCGATCCGGACAACCCGACCGTGACCTGGGACGTGCATGACAACCAGCGCCGCGACTGGTGGGGCAATCCGGTGGTGCCGAGCTGGTATACCGAAGGATCGCTGGTGCTGGATCTCGATGGGCAGCCGCAGCCGGTCATCGAACGCAGCGCGCCCAGCGAAATGGCCGTCACCATCGGCGCAGACGGTTTTTCCTACACCCGTGAGGGCGATACGGAAAAAGGTTTCAAACTTGGCAATACGCTGTAAATGCCGCTGCGCGGGCCGCGCCCGCGCCTATGCGCCGTCTGGAGAACGCTATGCCCCATTTTTACGCTGAATGTACCGACAACATCCGCCGCGAGGCGGATTTGCCCACCCTGTTCGCCAAGGTCAACGAAGCGCTGGCGGCGACCGGCATCTTTCCGCTGGCCGGCGTACGCAGCCGCGCCATCTGGCTCGACACCTGGCAGATGGCCGACGGCAAGCAGGACTACGCCTTCGTGCACATGACGCTGAAGATCGGCCACGGCCGCAGCCTGGAAAGCCGGCAGCAGGTGGGCGAGATGCTGTTTGCGCTGATCAAGGAACACTTCGCCGCGCTGATGGCGCAGCGTTACCTGGCGCTCTCTTTCACTATGGAAGAGCTGGATCCGGTGCTGAATTACAAACAGAACAATGTCCACGCGCTGTTCAACAAGGCGTGAATAAGGGGTCGTAAATGCTGGATAAAGAGCAGGTTAACCGCGCCGTACAGCGCCTGCATCAGGCGGAAAAGAGTCGTGAACAGATCCGCGCGCTGTCGCTCGATCATCCCGAGATCACCATCGAGGACGCCTACGCCATTCAGCGGCAGTGGGTGGAGCTGAAGATCGCCGAGGGGCGCAAGCTCAAGGGCCACAAGATCGGCCTGACCTCGCGCGCCATGCAGGTGAGCTCGCAGATCACCGAGCCGGACTACGGCGCGCTGCTGGACGACATGTTCTTCAATGACGGCAGCGACATTCCGATCGATCGCTTTATCGTGCCGCGGGTGGAGGTGGAGCTGGCGTTCGTGCTGGCCAAGCCGCTGCGCGGGCCGAACTGCACGCTGTTCGACGTCTACAACGCCACCGACTACGTCATTCCGGCGCTGGAGATCATCGACGCGCGCAGCCACAACGTCGATCCCGAGACGCAGCGGCCGCGCAAGGTGTTCGACACCATCTCCGACAACGCCGCCAACGCCGGGGTGGTAATGGGCGGGCGGCCGATCAAGCCGGATGCGCTGGATCTGCGCTGGATCGCCGCGCTGCTGTACCGCAACGGCGTGATTGAAGAGTCCGGCGTGGCGGCGGCGGTGCTCAACCACCCGGCCAACGGTGTGGCCTGGCTGGCCAACAAGCTGGCGCCGTATGAGGTGGAGCTGGAAGCGGGGCAGGTGATCCTCGGCGGCTCCTTCACCCGGCCGGTGCCGGCGCGGCGCGGCGACACCTTCCACGTCGACTACGGCCCGATGGGCTGCATCAGCTGCCGCTTTGTCTAATAAGCAGGCTCGGCGAACCGGGCCGCAATAAACCGGGCGGGGAGCCATGCGCTACGCCCGCTTGTCAGGGAGAATGCGATGTTAACCAACCACTTCAAGCGTGCGCTGCAGGAAAAACGCCCGCAGATCGGGCTGTGGCTCGGGCTGTGCAGCAGCTACAGCGCCGAGCTGCTGGCCGGCGCCGGTTTCGACTGGCTGCTGATCGACGGCGAACATGCGCCCAACAACGTGCAAACGGTGCTGGGGCAGCTGCAGGCGGTCGCGCCTTACCCGAGCCGGCCGGTGGTGCGGCCGCCGTGGAACGACGCGGTGATCATCAAGCAACTGCTGGACGTCGGCGCGCAAACCTTGCTTATCCCGATGATTCAAAACGCCGAACAGGCGCGCGATGCGGTGCGCGCCACGCGCTATCCGCCGCACGGCGTACGCGGCGTCGGCAGCGCCCTGGCGCGCGCTTCGCGCTGGAACCGGGTGCCCGATTACCTGCAGCAGGCCGACGAGCAGATGTGCGTGCTGGTGCAGATTGAAACCCGCGAAGCGGTGAAAAACCTCGACGCCATTTTGCAGGTGGAAGGGGTGGACGGCGTGTTTATCGGCCCGGCGGATCTCAGCGCCGATATGGGCTTCGCCGGCAATCCGCAGCACCCGGAGGTGCAGCGCACCATCGACGACGCGATTGCGCGCATCCGCGCCGCCGGCAAGGCGCCCGGCATTTTGATGGCCAACAAGGCATTGGCGCAGCGCTATCTGGA
Organism: Serratia sp. SM04; assembly: GCF_040280225.1. Classification (NCBI taxonomy): domain Bacteria; kingdom Pseudomonadati; phylum Pseudomonadota; class Gammaproteobacteria; order Enterobacterales; family Yersiniaceae; genus Serratia; species Serratia sp. SM04. The sequence continues at coordinate 78,924 of NZ_JBEOQT010000004.1, forward strand.
AGCCGGCGCGCTGTTCGTCGCGGTGGGGGTGGACACCACCCTGCTGGCGCGGGCGGCGGAAGCCCTGGCTGACGAGTTCAAACAGGGCGGGGTGCAAGCGCCTTCATCGGGAGTTTACTGAACCATGAACCACGTCGATTCGCTGCCGCCGGCCAACCCGGCGCAGCAACATAAAGCGTTAACCGCCGCCGAGCAATCGGTGATTAAAAAGTTGTTTCGGCGCCTGATCATTTTCCTGTTCGTGTTGTTTGTTTTCTCTTTCCTCGACCGTATCAACATCGGCTTCGCCGGGCTGACGATGGGCAAAGATCTCGGCCTCAGCTCGACCATGTTCGGGCTGGCGGCGACGTTGTTCTATGTCACCTACGTGATCTTCGGCATTCCGAGCAACATGATGCTGAGCCGGGTCGGCGCGCGGCGCTGGATCGCCACCATCATGGTGCTGTGGGGCATCGCCTCCACCTGCACCATGTTCGCCACCGGGCCGACCAGCCTTTACGTGCTGCGCATGATCGTCGGCATCACCGAGGCCGGTTTCCTGCCGGGCATTCTGGTGTACCTCACCTACTGGTTCCCGGCGTTCTACCGCGCCCGCGCCAACGCCTTGTTCATGATCGCCATGCCGGTGACCATGGCGATCGGCTCGCTGGTCTCCGGCTATATCCTGGCGCTGGACGGGGTGATGAACCTGAAGGGCTGGCAGTGGCTGTTTCTGCTGGAAGGCATTCCGTCGGTGCTGCTGGGCGTGGTGGTGTGGTTTTACCTCGACGATACGCCGGCCAAGGCCAAGTGGCTGACCGACGAGGAAAAATCCAGCCTGCAGGCGATGATGGAGGCCGACAAGCTGCAGCTGGTGCAGCCCAACGGGCCGAGCAGCCACCGCGCGCTGCAGCAACGCAGCCTGTGGCGCGAGATTTTCACGCCGATCGTGCTGATGTACACGCTGGCCTATTTCTGCCTGACCAACACCCTGAGCGCGATCAACATCTGGACGCCGCAGATCCTGCAAAGCTTCAACCAGGGCAGCAGCAACGTGACGATCGGCATTCTGGCGGCGATCCCGCAGATCTGCACCATCGCCGGCATGGTGTGGTGGAGCAAACGATCCGACAGGCTGCAGGAGCGCAAGCATCACACCGCGCTGCCATACCTGTTCGCCGCCGCCGGCTGGCTGCTGGCGTCTGCCACCGATCACAGCCTGATCCAGCTGCTGGGGATCGTGATGGCCTCGGTCGGCTCCTTTACCGCCATGGCGATCTTCTGGACCACGCCGGATCAGTCGATCAGCCTGGAAGCGCGCGCGGTGGGGATCGCGGTGATCAACGCCACCGGCAATATCGGATCGGCGCTCAGCCCGCTGTTGATCGGCTGGTTCAAGGATCTGACCGGCAGCTTCAACTCCGGGCTGTATTTCGTCTCGGCGCTGCTGATCGTCGGCGCCGTGCTGGTGTGGCGCATCCCGATGAAGGATTCGCGCCCGAGGGCGACGCCTTGATGCGCAAGTGGGCATGATTGCAGGAGGTCATGAGGTGCGGAAAAGTACCGGCTTTATCGCCAACATCGATATTTGCAAAGAGTATGACGCGCGCTACGCCGCCGACGAGGTGCACTACGAAACCTTCGCCGGGCTGGCGGCATTCTTCGGCCGCGACATGCAGGTGCACTGGCACGACTGCTTCTTTCAGGTGCATTTCCTGGAAACCGGCAAGATAGAGCTGCAGCTCGACGATCAGCACTATTCGGTGCAGGCGCCGCTGTTCATCCTTACGCCGCCGTCGGTGCCGCATGCGTTCTTCACCGAACCGGACAGCGACGGCCACGTGCTGACGGTGCGCCAGGAGCTGATTTGGCCGCTGCTGGAGCGCCTGTATCCCGGCAGCAACCTGGCGCTGGACATGCCGGGCATCTGCCTGTCGCTGGCCGATGCGCCGCAGGAGCTGGGCGCTCAGCCACTACTGGGCGCTGATCCGCCGCGAGTTCGGCCAGAACCTGGCCGGGCGCGAACAGACGCTGGCGCTGCTGGCGCAGGCGGTGTTCACGCTGCTGCTGCGCAACACCGCGCTGGAAGACAACGCCAACAGCGGCGTGCGTGGCGAACTGCAGCTGTTTCAGCGGTTCAACAAGATGGTGGACGAGCGTTTTCGCGAGCATCTGCCGGTGCCGGAGTATGCGCAGGCGCTGGGGGTGACCGAATCGCGGCTCAACGACCTGTGCCGGCGCTTCGCCAACCGGCCGCCCAAGCGGCTGATCTTCGATCGGCTGCTGCGCGAGGCCAAACGCATGCTGCTGTTCAGCGCCTGCACGGTGCATGAAACCGCCTACAGCCTCGGCTTCAAGGATCCGGCCTATTTCGCCCGTTTTTTCAATCGGCTGGAAGGCTGTTCCCCCTCGACCTACCGCGCGGCGCAACACGCCCTTTCGTAACCGCGATCACAGTTTGCCGCGAAAGCGGCAAACTGACCTGAAAAGTACCGGCGATTGCCGCAAAAGTCTCTTCTCGAAACCGGCTTTGGCAGCTTCAATTAAGCAACCAAAAGAAAACATTATTTTAACAAATGGCCGGATCCACGGCCTGAAAAATGCCGATGACGAGGAAGACCCGATGAAACCAGAAGACTTTCGTGCCGACAGCAAACGCCCGTTCACCGGCGCCGAATACCTGAAAAGTTTGCAGGACAGCCGCGAAATCTACATTTACGGCGAGCGTGTGAAAGACGTCACCACCCACCCGGCGTTCCGCAACGCGGCGGCGTCTGTCGGCCAGCTGTATGACGCGCTGCACGATCCGGCCAGCCAGGATCGCCTGTGCTGGAATACCGACACCGGCAACGGCGGCTATACCCATAAATTCTTCCGCTATGCCCGCAGCCCGGAAGAGATGCGCCAGCAGCGCGACGCCATCGCCGACTGGTCGCGCCAAAGCTACGGCTGGATGGGTCGCACGCCGGACTACAAGGCGGCCTTCGGCTGCGCGCTGGGCGCTTATCCGGAGTTCTACGGCCAGTTCGCCGACAACGCGCGCCACTGGTACAAACGCATTCAGGAAACCGGGCTCTATTTCAACCACGCCATCGTCAACCCGCCGATCGACCGCCACAAGCCGGTCAACGAGGTGAAGGACGTTTACATTCAGGTGGAGAAAGAGACCGACGCCGGCATCGTGGTCAGCGGCGCCAAAGTGGTGGCGACCAACTCGGCGTTGACCCACTACAACTTCATCGGCTTCGGTTCGGCGCAGGTGATGGGCGATAACCCGGACTTCGCGCTGATGTTTGTGGCGCCGATGGACGCCGAAGGGGTGAAGCTGATTTCGCGCGCCTCCTACGAGCTGGTGGCCGGCGCCACCGGATCGCCGTTCGACTACCCGCTTTCCAGCCGCTTCGACGAGAACGACGCGATCCTGATCATGGATCATGTGCTGATCCCGTGGGAAAACGTGCTGATCTACCGCGATTTCGACCGCTGCCGCCGCTGGAGCACCCAGGGCGGTTTCGCCCGGCTGTTCCCGCTGCAGGCCTGCGTGCGCCTGGCGGTGAAGATGGACTTCATCACCGCGCTGCTGCAAAAGAGCCTCTCTTGCACCGGCGTGCTGGAGTTCCGCGGCGTGCAGGCCGATCTGGGCGAAGTGGTGGCCTGGCGCAACCTGTTCTGGTCGCTGAGCGACGCGATGTGCGCCGAAGCCACAAAATGGGAAAACGGCGCCTACCTGCCGGATTCCGCCGCGCTGCAAACCTACCGCGTGATGGCGCCGATGGCCTACACCAAGGTGAAACACATCATCGAGAAGAACGTCACCAGCGGCCTGATCTACCTGCCGTCCAGCGTGCGCGACATGAACAACCCGGAGATCGACAAGTACCTGGCGCGCTACGTGCGCGGATCGGACGGTATGGATCACGTCGAACGCATCAAGATCCTCAAGCTGATGTGGGATGCGATCGGCAGCGAATTCGGCGGCCGCCACGAGCTGTATGAGATCAACTACGCCGGCAGCCAGGATGAGATCCGCCTGCAGTGCCTGCGCCACGCGCAGGGATCCGGCAACATGGATCGCATGATGCAGATGGTCGACAAGTGCCTGGCCGATTACGATCAGCACGGCTGGAAGGTGCCGCACCTGCGGAACAATGACGATATTAATCAGTTGGATAATCTGCTGAAGTAATTCAGGAGGAGGTTGTATGTCTCAGGAAAATGAACAGCGCCTGCGCTTTCGCGACGCCATGGCCAGCCTGTCGGCGGCGGTGAATATCGTCACCACCGACGGCCCGGCGGGGCGCTGCGGCATCACCGCCACGGCGGTGTGCTCGGTAACCGATACGCCGCCGACGCTGCTGGTGTGCATCAACCGCAACAGCGCGATGAACCCGGTGTTTCAGGAAAACCGCAGGCTGTGCGTCAACGTGCTCAACCACGAGCAGGAGCTGATGGCGCGCCACTTCGCCGGCATGACCGGCGTCAGCATGGAAGATCGTTTCCGGCTGGAAGAGTGGCAGCTCGGCGCGCTGGGGCAGCCGGTGCTGCGCAATACCCTGGCCAGCCTGGAAGGGGAGATCGAGCAGATCCAGAGCATCGGCACCCACCAGATGTACCTGGTGCAGATCAAGCAGATCGCGCTGAGCGAAGCCGGCAACGGGCTGATCTACTTCAAGCGCAATTTCCATTCGGTGATCCACCCGATGGCGGTGCCGGCCTGAGGCGTTGGGGCGCAGCCCGCTGCGCCCCGCGTTTCAACTCTTGTTGGCCGCCAGATCGCTCACCAGGCGGTTGACCGGATCGCTCATGTTGGTGAACTTGCTCAGCTCAGAGCGGGTCACCACCACGAACACCCCGACGTTTTTCGCCGGGATCATCGCCATGTAGGTAATGAACCCGCCGCCGCCGCCGGTCTTCTGAATGATGCCCGGCAGCCCGTCCTTCGGCGCCATATACACCCAGCCCAACCCCAGCGCATCCGCTTGCCCCGGCACGTCCATGCCCTTCAGCGACACCAGATCGTGGCGCTGGAAGTACATGGTTTGCTCGCTGGCGGCGGTGGCTTTGCGCGGGCCGCTGGCGCTGGAGGAGAGGAATTGTTGCATCCAGCGCTGCATGTCGCGCGGGGTGGAGTAGACGCCGCCGCTGCCAGCCGCGGCGGTGGTGTCGCGGCAGGCGCTCGGGCCGGCCGCCGCCACCATCAGGCGCGAGCACTGTTCGGGGCTCGGCGTCAGCGTGGTGTCGACCATGCCGAGCGGCGCGGTGATTTTCTCTTTCAGCAGCGCGTTGTAAGGCTTGCCCGCGGCGCGCGACAGCGCGTCGGCCAGCAGGTCATACGCCAGGTTGGAGTAGGCGGCGCGTACGCCCGGCGGCACCGTAACGTTGGCATGCGCCAGCCACTGCCAGCGCTGGGCCTTGGTCGGCCAGGTGAACACCGGCGTCTTCGGCGGCTTCTTGCCCGGCTGCTCGCGCGGGAGCGCGCTGGTGTGCGTCGCCAGGTTCAGCAGGGTGATCGGTTGGCCGGCGTTGTAAGCCGGCACATAGGCACCTTTGGGGGCGTACTTGCGCAGCGGGTCAGTCAGTTTGACCTGGCCTGCCGCCGCCATTTTCACCATCACTTCGCTGGTCATCAGCTTGGTGATCGACGCGATGCGGATCAGCGAATCCGGGCGCGGGCGCAGGTTGTTGCCGGGTTTGGTATCGCCAAAGCTGCGGTTAACCACCTGATTGCCGTCGATCACCACCAGCGCCATGCCGGTGGCACCGCTGTTGTAGAAAATATGTTCGGCATACTGGTCGACGATTTGCGAAGCCAGCTGCGGGGGGGCGGCCAGCGCGGCCAGCGGCGCGGCGCACAGGCCCAGCGCCAGCAATAAAGCGGAGACAGAGTTCTTCAACGGTCGTTATCCATTTAACAATGCAGCGGGAAAGGGCGTTATTCGTCGCCCAGTGTAATGCGCTCAGGCCCTGGCTGCATGTAGAAAAAAGAGCGGTGACGATAAATTTTTTGACCGCCGGCGGCCTACTGCGCGCGGGCGAAAATGGCGATCACTTCATCGAGGTGCGCCTTCATCGCCTTGCGGGCGCCGCGCACGTCGCGCGCTTCGATCGCCGCCAGGATCGCCCGGTGTTCCAGCTCGGAACGGTGCGGCATGTCGTCCGGCGTATAGTGGCGCTGCAGCACGCGAAACATGCTGCCGTAACGGTGGCCGAGCAGGTGGCCGATAATGAACGCATAGGCCGGGTTGCCGCTGGCCTGGGCGATGCGGATGTGGAACAGCCGATCGCCGGGGTGAGTGGCGGAGCCGGCGCGGTTATCGCGGCAGTTCTGCTCGTAGGCGGCGCGGATGCCCGCCAGCTCTTCGTCGGTGGCGTGGCGCGCGGCCAGCGCGGCGGTCTCCGGTTCGATCAACAGGCGGGTTTGCAGCAGTGAAAACGGCGGCAGCTCGGCGTTGAAATCCAGTTCGATATTCAGTTCGTCGTCGATCTCCGCCCATTGGTTGCGGCCGGCCTGCGCCATCACCGGCTCCTGCGACGGCGCCAGCGGCGTTTGCGAGCGCACGATCACCCCGTTGCCGACCTTGACGTCCACCAGGCCGATCACTTCCAGCGCGATCAGCGCTTCGCGCACCGACGCGCGGCTGACCTGCAACTGCTGGGCGAGATCGCGCTCCGAGGGCAGGCGGCTGCCCGGCGGAAATTCGTTATTTTCGATCAGACGTTTGAGCTGGTCTGCTATCTGTCTGTAAATTCTTGGGTTTTCCAGTCGGGTAATCGGCATTTTTGACCTTTGACGATTCGGCGTTCAGTGATTTGGCGCACAATTATGCGACAAGGCGCTTGAGTAATCGTTATTCAAGTGTAAAAAAATGGTTAATTGAAATGCGGTTTCAAGGCTGTTTTATTAACTTCTTCCCCCAACGATAACGCGTAAAGCGTCTTTTGTCATGTTAGAGGCCTGACCTTTAACCGCCTTTAGTGGCCTGACCATTAGACCTTTAGGCCGAGGAGTCAAGATGGATTTAACCGGGAAACGCGTACTGATCACCGCCGCCGGGCAAGGGATCGGTTTTACCACCGCCAGGCTGTTCGCCGCCGCCGGTGCCGAGGTGATCGCCAGCGACATCAACCTCGAGCGCCTGCAGGGCTGCGCCGGGATCCGCGCACTGACGCTGAACGTCACCGATCCGGCCGCCATCGCGGCGGCGGCGGAAGCGATCGGCCCGATCGACGTGCTGTTCAACTGCGCCGGCGTGGTGCACAGCGGATCGATCCTCGATTGCAGCGAAGATCAGTGGGCGTTCGCGCTCGATCTCAACGTTACCGCGATGTTCCGCATGATCCGCGCCTTCCTGCCGGGCATGTTGGCGCGCGGCAAAGGCTCGATCATCAACATGTCCTCGGTGGCCTCGAGCGTGAAAGGGGTGCCGACCCGCTTCGCTTACAGCGCCAGCAAGGCGGCGGTGATCGGCCTGACGCGCTCGGTGGCGGCGGACTACGTCACGCAGGGCATCCGCTGCAACGCCATCTGCCCCGGCACGGTGGAGTCGCCGTCGCTGCGCCAGCGCATTGCCGAGCAGGCGCGCGAGCAGGGGCGCAGCGAGCAAGAGGTGTATCAGGCGTTCGTCGCCCGTCAACCGATCGGGCGCATCGGCACCACCGAGGAAATCGCCCAACTGGCGCTGTATCTGGCCTCCGACGCCAGTTCGTACACCACCGGCACGGTGCAGATCATCGACGGCGGCTGGAGCAACTGAGTCGCCATTTTTGAGAGAGGAACGCATGAAACTTTTACGTTACGGGCAACCCGGGCAAGAGCGCCCCGGCATGTTGGATGCGCAGGGCCGCCTGCGCGATCTGTCGCAGCATATCGCCGACGTGGGGGGCGCCGCGTTATTGCCGGCGTCGCTCGCCAAACTGCGCGCGCTGGACAGCGCCGCGCTGCCGCTGGTCGAAGGGCAGCCGCGCCTCGGCGCCTGCGTCGGCGGCATCGGCAAGTTTATCTGCATCGGCCTGAACTACGCCGATCACGCGGCGGAAACCGGCGCGGCCATTCCTGAAGAACCGGTGGTGTTCAACAAATGGACCAGCGCGGTGGTCGGCCCCTATGACCAGGTGGAGATCCCGCGCGGCTCGCAGAAAACCGACTGGGAAGTGGAGCTGGGCGTGGTGATCGGCCAGGGCGGGCGCTACATCAGCGAAGCTGACGCCATGCGCCACGTCGCCGGTTACTGCGTGATCAACGACGTTTCAGAACGCGAATATCAAATTGAACGCGGCGGCACCTGGGACAAGGGCAAAGGCTGCGACACCTTCGGGCCGATCGGCCCCTGGCTGGTCACCGCCGATGAGATCGCCGATCCACACAGCCTGAACCTGTGGCTGGAGGTGGACGGCAAGCGCTATCAGGACGGCAACACCAGCACCATGATCTTCCGCATTCCGCAGATCGTCAGCTACCTCAGCCGCTTTATGAGCCTGCAGCCGGGCGACGTGATCTCCACCGGCACGCCGCCGGGCGTCGGCATGGGGCAGAAACCGCAGCCCATCTACCTGCGGGCGGGCCAGACGATGCGTCTGGGCATCGAAGGGCTGGGCGAACAGCGCCAGCAAACCGTACAGGCCTAATCGGGAGCGCCGCCATGACCACCATTACCGCACTGCGGGTTGAAGACATTCGTTTCCCCACGTCGCTGGGGCTGGACGGATCCGACGCCATGAATCCGGATCCCGACTATTCCGCCGCCTACGTGATCCTGGAGACCGATCGCGCGGATCTCAGCGGCCACGGGCTGACGTTCACCATCGGCCGCGGCAACGAGATCTGCTGCGCGGCGATCCGCGCGCTGGAGCATCAGATCGTCGGCGAGCGGCTGGAAGATATCGCCGCCGACATGGGCGCCTTCTGGCGGCGCTTCACCAGCGACAGCCAGCTGCGCTGGATTGGGCCGGACAAGGGGGCCATTCACCTGGCGACCGGTGCGGTGGTCAACGCGGTGTGGGATCTGTGGGCCAAATCGGTCGGCAAGCCGGTGTGGCGGCTGGTGGCGGAGATGACGCCGGAGGAGCTGGTGCGCTGCATCGACTTCCGTTACATCACCGACTGCATCACGCCGCAGGAAGCGCTGGCGCTGCTGAAACAGCGTGCCGAGGGCAAAGAAGAGCGCCTGGCGCGGCTGCTGCAGGAGGGGTATCCCTGCTACACCACCTCCGCCGGTTGGCTGGGTTATCCGGACGACAAGCTGCGTCGCCTGTGCCAGGAAGCGGTCGACGCCGGTTTCTCCTACCTGAAGCTGAAAGTCGGGCGCGATCTGGAAGATGACATCCGCCGGGTGCGCATCGCCCGCGAGGTGATCGGCCCGGATCGCCGGCTGATGATCGACGCCAACCAGGTGTGGGAGGTGGACGAAGCCATTCCGTGGGTGAAGCATCTGGCGTTCGCCAAACCCTGGTTTATCGAAGAGCCGACCAGCCCGGACGACGTGGAAGGGCACCGCCGCATCCGCGAAGGGGTGGCGCCGGTCAAGGTGGCCACCGGCGAGATGTGCCAGAACCGCATCATGTTCAAGCAGTTCATCATGCGCGGCGCGGTAGACGTGGTGCAGATCGATGCCTGCCGTCTCGGCGGCGTCAACGAAGTGCTGGCGGTGATGCTGATGGCGGCCAAATACCAGCTGCCGGTCTGCCCGCACGCCGGCGGCGTCGGGCTGTGCGAGTACGTGCAGCACCTGTCGATGATCGACTACCTGTGCATTGCCGGCACCCACGAAGGCCGAGTGATCGAGTACGTCGATCATCTGCATGAACACTTTGTCGATCCCTGCGTGATCAACGGCGCGGCCTACATGCCGCCGAGCCGCCCCGGCTATTCGATCGAGATGCATTCGTCGTCGATCGAGCAGTATCGGTTCCGCGGGTGAGGCGGGAGGATCGCATGCCGCGCATCGACGCTCATCAGCACTTCTGGCGCTATCAGCCACGGCACTACCCGTGGATCGACGAGCGGATGAGCGTGCTGCGGCAGGATTTCGATCCGCCCCGGCTGCAGCCGCTGTTGCAGGAACAGGGGTTCGACGGCGCGCTGGCGGTGCAGGCGCGCCCCAGCGAGGAAGAGACGCTGGCCCTGCTGGCGCTGGCTGAGCAGGGCGAGGGCGTATGCGGCGTAGTGGGCTGGCTGGATATCGCTTCGCCACAGCTGGCGCAGCGTCTGGAGGCCTTGCGGCCTTATAGCGCGCTGCGCGGGGTGCGCCATCAGGTGCAGGACGAAGCGGATCCGGCGGCCTGGCTGGCGCGGCCGGAAGTGGGGCACGGCATGCAAACGCTGCAGCGCGCCGGGTATGTGTACGAGATCCTGGTGACGCACCGGCATCTGGCGGCCGCGGCGGCGTTCGCCGCCCGCCACGATGAGCACTGGTTGGTGTTGGATCATCTCGGCAAGCCGGATATCGCGCGCGGCGCGCGGCACTGGGCGCAGCAAATTCGGCCGCTGGCGGCGCTGCCGCACGTGGCCTGCAAGCTGTCGGGGCTGATCACCGAGGCGCCGGGTGGCCGGTGGCGGGCGGAAGAACTGCTGCCGTTCTTCGACGCCGCGCTGGAGGCGTTCGGCCCGCAGCGGCTGATGTTCGGCTCCGACTGGCCGGTGTGCCTGCTGGCCGGCGATTACCGCCAGGTGGTGCAACTGTGCGAACGGGCGCTGTCGACGCTGGGGGCCGCCGAGCAGGCGGCGATTTGGGGCGACACCGCCTGGCGAATTTACGGTTTAACGGAGTCTGGTTATGGATCTGTATCTGCAAGATAAGGTGGTGCTGGTCACCGGCGGCGGTGCCGGCATCGGCGCGGCGATTGCTCATGTGCTGGCCGAAGAAGGCGCGATCCCGGTGCTGGTCACCAACGCCGCGCCGGAGGCGGCGCTGCTGGCCGATTTGCAGCGGCTGCAGCCGCGCACCGAGGTGATCCTCACCGAACTGTGCGACGAGGCGGCCTGCCGCCGCGCGGTCAGCCAGACGCTGGCGGCCTTCGGCCGCATCGACGGGCTGGTGAACAACGCCGGGGTCAACGACGGCGTCGGGCTGGAGGCGGGGCGCGAAGCCTTCGTCGGCTCGTTGGAAAAGAACCTGGTGCACTACTACCTGATGGCGCACCTGTGCCAGGCGGCGCTGCAGGAGAGCCGGGGCGCTATCGTCAACATCGCCTCCAAGACCGCGCTCAGCGGCCAGGGCGGCACCAGCGGTTACACCGCCGCCAAGGGCGCGGTGCTGGCGCTGACGCGTGAATGGGCGGTGTCGCTGCGCCATGACGGCGTGCGGGTGAACGCGGTGGTGCCGGCAGAGGTGATCACCCCGCAGTACCAGCGCTGGCTCAACACCTTCGCCGAGCCGCAGCGGCAGATGGCGAAAATCACCGCGCGCATTCCGCTCGGGCAGCGCATGACCACGCCGCAGGAGATCGCCGATACCGTGGCGTTTCTGCTGTCGTCGCGGTCATCGCATACCACCGGGCAGTGGCTGTCGGTGGACGGCGGCTACCTGCATTTCGATCGGGCGCTGACGTGAGCGGCGCGGCGGCAGGGCGGCGCCGTTTCTGCCAGGCGCTCGATCTGATTGACTCACCGGCGCTGATTGCGGAGTACCTGCAGCATCATCAGCGCATCTGGCCGGGCATCGCCGCGCATTTGCGCGAGCACGGCATTCTGGACATGGAGATTTACCGGTTGGGCACCCGGCTTTTCATGATCGTGGAGGTCAGCGCCGATTTCGACGCTGCGCGCTTTGACGCCGCTAGCCTGAACAACCCCGAAGTACAGCGATGGGAAGCGCTGATGTGGCACTACCAGGCCGCCACCCCCTGGACGCCGCAGGGCGAAAAATGGGTGGAAATGGCGCGGATATTTTCTCTGCAACAGCAATAACGCCAACATCATCATCGCCAGACGATACGAGGGTATCACCATGCTTGCTGAAAAAAGCGCGGCCTCCGCGCAGCCGGGCGTCTCCGTGACCGCCAATCTGCGCTGGGCCTTTATCCTGGTCACCAGCCTGTTCTTCATGTGGGGGCTGTCCTATGGCCTGCTGGACGTATTGAACAAACATTTTCAGGAGACGTTGCATGTCACCAAGGCGCAATCGGGGCTGCTGCAGGCGGCCTATTTCGGCGCCTATTTCCTGGTGGCGCTGCCCGCCGGGTACTTTATGGACCGCAAGGGCTATAAGGCGGGCATTCTGGTCGGGCTGTGCCTGTATGCGCTGGGAGCGCTGCTGTTCGTGCCGGCGGCGTCGGCCAACAGCTTCGGCGTGTTCCTGTTCGCGCTGTTCGTTATCGCCAGCGGTTTGGGCTGCCTGGAAACGGCCGCCAACCCGTACGCCACGGTGCTGGGCGACGCGCAGGGCGCCGAACGGCGGCTCAACCTGGCCCAGTCGTTCAACGGCCTCGGGCAGTTTATCGGCCCATTGATCGGCGGCACGCTGTTCTTCTCCGCCAGCCAGTCCGCCGGCGGCGGCGATCAGAGCGCGGTGAAGATGACCTATGTGGCGATCGCCGTGCTGGTGCTGCTGATCGCGCTGTTGTTCAGCCGCACCCGGCTGCCGGCGATCCGCGAAGAGGAAAAACCGGTGCACGGCGTGATAGCGCAGGGATTATGGCAGCATCCGCATTTCGTCGGCGGGGTGATCACGCAGTTCTTCTACGTGGCGGCGCAGGTGGGCGTGGGGGCGTTCTTCATCAACTACGCCACCGAACACTGGCGCGAGGTGTCTAACCAGAGCGCCTCTTACCTGCTGTCGATCGCTATGATCTGCTTTATGGTCGGGCGCTTCTTCAGCACCTGGCTGATGGGGCGAGTCAAACCGGCGACGCTGCTGGCGGCCTATGCGCTGATCAACATCGCGCTGTGCGGCGTGGTGATGCTGAGCGTCGACGGGGTGTCGGTGGTGGCGCTGATCGCGGTGTTCTTCTTTATGTCGATCATGTTCCCGACCATTTTCGCCCTGGGGGTGAAAAACCTGGGTAAACACACCAAGCGCGCCAGCTCCTTTATGATCATGGCGATCGTCGGCGGCGCCATCATGCCGTACTTTATGGGGGCGCTGGCCGACCGTTACAGCACCGCGCTCTCTTATCTGTTGCCGCTGCTGTGCTTCGCGGTGGTGCTGGTTTACGGCCTCCGGCAGCGCCGCGCCTGATTCACCCCGGCGGCGAATCGGCCTTCGCCGCCGTTGTCAGCGCCTGTGGGCGCGTTCGCATCAGGATCGCCAGCGCCAGCAGCAGCACGATGCCGGACAGCACGCCGTTTATCGTTAAGCCTCCGGCGTCCACCACCAGCCCGCCCGCCAGCGAGCCGCAGGAAATCGCCAGATTAAACAGCGCGATATACAGCGAAGAGGCGACCTCGACCGCATTGGGCGCCGCCTTGAGCATCCACGCCATCAGCGACACGGAAACGCCGCCGTAGGCGATGCCCCACAGCAGGAGGAAGGCACCGCCGCTCAGCGGCGCGCGGCCCAGCAGCGGCAGCAGCAGGACGGCGAGCGCCAGCCCGAAGGCGATCAGCGCCAGGGTGCGGCGCAGCCGTTTGGCGGCGGCCTGGCCGGCGATGAAATTCCCGACGATACCGGCGGCGCCGTAGGCGAACAGCAGCGGCCCCACCCAGCGGCTCTCGATGCCGGCGACCGTCTGCAGCAGCGGGCGGACAAAGGTGTAGGCCATAAAGTGGCCGGCGACCAGCAGAAACGTCAGCAGCAGCCCGAGGAGCAACCGGCGATTCGCGCGCTGCGCGGTGAACGACCGCCAGCTCACCGCCTGCGTGACCGGCAGCGGCGGCAGCACGCACAGCAGCAGGAGCAGGGTCAGCGCCGCCAGGACGGCGACGGCCAGAAACGCCATGCGCCAGCCCAGCGCTTCGCCGAGGAACACCCCGAGCGGCACGCCGAGCACCGAGGCCGCCGCTACGCCGCCGAAGATGACGGACAGCGCCAATCCGACGGAGGCCGGCGGCACCAGACGTTCCGCCAATCCGCCGGCGATGGCCCAGATACCGCCGATGCAAAAGCCCAGCAGGATGCGCGCAGCGAACAGCAGCGCCATGGAGGTAGCGGCGGCGGCCAGCAGGTTGGCGGCGATCAGCAGCAGCAGAAAGACGATCAGCAGGCTGCGGCGATCCGTGCGCCGTGCGCCCAGCACCACCAGCGGGGCGAACAGCGCGGCGAACAGGGCAGGCAGGGAAATCAGCAGCCCGGCGCGGCCTATCGATGCGTTCAAGGTGCTGACTATCGGGGTCAGCAGCCCGACGGGCAGCATTTCTGCCGTGACGACGGTAAAGGTGGATAGGCCGATGGCGAAGGTCGCCAGCCAGGGTTTTGCGCCGCCGCCGGCGTGTAAGGCACTCATAATGACTCTCCCAACAGATGAAGAGCCTCAGTGTATCCGCGCCAAAATGGCTGATAAACTGGCCTGAATGCGCAACATTGGGGACAAATCATGGCTAATTTACCGTCTATGCCGTTGGATAACCTGACCGACCTGCTGGTGTTCATTCGCGTCGCCGACGCCTGTAGCTTCACGCTGGCGGCCGAGAGGCTGGGCATCTCCCGCTCGGCGGCGGGCAAATGCGTGATCCGATTGGAGGAGCGATTAGCCACCCGGTTGCTGCAGCGCACCACGCGCAGCGTCAGCCTGACCGAAGACGGCGCGGTGTTTTACGAGTATGCGCAGCGCATCCTGTCGCAGGCCGAAGAGGCGGAAACGGCGCTCAATACGCGGCGGCAAACCCCACGCGGGCGGCTGCGGCTGGATCTGCCGGTCTCGTTGGGGCGGTTGCATATCCTGCCGATTCTGCGGGAGTTTTTGGCGCAGTGGCCGGAGGTGGACGCCGACGTCAGCTTCTCCGACGATTACAGCGATCTGGTGCGCGACGGCATCGACGTGGCTGTCCGCGTCGGCGGCAACGACGACAGCCGGCTGGTGCGGCGGGTGCTCGCGCCACATCGCCTGATCACCTGCGCGGCGCCGGATTATCTGGCGCGGCACGGCACGCCTGCAAAACCGGAGGCGTTGGGCGATCACGAGACGCTGGTCTTCAGCCATCAGGGGCTGCCGGCGCCCTGGCGCTATTTGGTCAACGGCCAACTGCACGAACAGCCGGTGCGCGGCCGGATGCGTTTCAACAACGTCGAGGCCTTGAGGGATGCGGCCGTCGCCGGAGCCGGCCTGTGCCAGGTGGGGGCGTTTCTGGTCGGCGAGCAGATTGCGGCCGGCACGCTGGTGCCGGTGCTGGAGCGCTATTGCCGCCCGGGGCCGCCGATCTGCGCCGTCTATCCCAGCCGGCGCCATCTCTCCCCCAAGGTGAAACTGTTCCTGGCGGCGATCGAACGGCGCTGGCAGGGCAAGGCGATTTGGGAAACCGCTTAGCGCGAGCGATTCACGCCGCTTTCAAGGCCAGCGTTCGCCGCATTAAGCGGTAGCCGCCGGCCGCCACCAGCAGCACGATCAGCCCGGCGGTGAGCGTGACGCCGAAGCCGGCCGCTATCCCGGCGGCATCGATCGCCAGGCCCGCCAATGCGGCGCCGAGCGCCACGCCTATCCCCAGGCCGGTGACCATCCAGGTCAACCCCTCCGTCAGCCGGGAGGGCGGCACGATGTTTTCAACCAGCCCCATGGCAATGATCATGGTCGGCGCAAAAAACAATCCGGCAACAAACATCGCCGCCGCCAGCGTCAAGACATTGTGCACCCACAGCAGCGGCAGGGTGGTGAAGGCGGTGGCAAACGCCGCGTATAAGAACAGGCGAGGCAAGGGGACGGGGATCTTCATTGCGCCGAAAATCAGCCCGGCCAGGCAGGAGCCGAACGCGTAAACCGACAGCACGATGCTGGCGGCGGCCGGCTGTCCTTGCTGCTCGGCGAAGGCCACGCTGATGACGTCCACGGTGCCGACGATGGTGCCCAGGGCGATCAGCGCCAGCAGCAGGATCTGCATTGACGGCATGGCCAGGATGGCGCGCTGCCGCTGGTTATTGCGGGTGTAGACCGGGGGCTGAGTGCTTTTTTGGGAGGCGAATGCCGCAACGCCCGCCACCAGAAGCAGCGCGGCCACCAGAGGACCGGCTTCTGGGAAGAGTGAAACGCTAAGCCCCACGGCGATCGGTGGGCCGACGATAAAGGCCACTTCATCTAACACGGACTCGAATGAAAATGCCGTGTGCAGCTGTGGCGTGCCGCGATAAATTTCGCTCCAGCGGGCTCGGACCATCGCGGAGATGCTGGGCATGCCGCCCGCAAGCGCGGCGAAGACGAACAGCGTCCAGTCCGGCGCCCGATAGTGGGTGCAGAGCAACAGCAGTAGCAGGGCGAGCGTACTGATCCCGGTGGCATACGGCAGCACGCGGCTTTGGCCGTGACGATCCGCCGCGCGCGCGATTTGCGGCGCAAGCAGCGCCATGGAAAAGGCGAACGTCGCCGCCACCGCGCCCGCCAACCAATAAGAGCCGCGTACCTGTGAGAGCATGGTGATGATGCCGATACCGGTCATCGAGACCGGCAGGCGCGCGATCAGCCCGGCAGAGGAAAACGCCTTGCTGCCCGGGGCGTTGAACAGGTTGAAATAAGGATTTGCCATGGAAAGGGCTCCAGAAGTTGGCGGCTCAGTATTCGCTCAATGGCCATCATTGACATACGCCACGTATGTTACGTTAATTGACATACATGGCGTATGTCAATTATAACGTTCATCAATAACGAGGCGGGAGTGGACCCATGGCACGTAAAGCGCGCGCAGAAATGATTGAAGAAACCCGACAAAAACTGGTGGCGGCCGCCCGTCAGCAGTTCGGCAGCGTGGGGTATGCCGAGACGGTGATGGATGAACTCACCGCGCAAGCCGGCATGACGCGCGGTGCGCTCTATCACCATTTTGGCGATAAAAAGGGGTTGTTCCTGGCGGTTGTGAAGGCGATTGACGCTGAAATGGATGCGCGTCTTGCCGACATTACCGCGCGTACGGCGGATGACTGGGAGGCGTTTGCGGCGCGTTGTCGCGGTTATTTGATCATGATGACGGAGCCGCAAGCGCAGCGCATTCTGCTGCGCGACTCACCTTCGGTGCTGGGGGCTGAATATTTGCAGGCCAGTAAGCTGCAATGCATTGTCTGGATGACGGGCGCATTGCAGGCGTTGATGGCGCAGGGGCGCATCGCTGTCGCCGAGCCGGAATCGCTGGCGCATTTGATCAACGGCGGCCTGATGGATGCCGCGCTTTGGATCGCGCACCAGCCGGATGAGAAAACCGCTTTGGAGCAGGCGTTGGCCGGTTTGTCGCTATTGCTGAACGGCTTGCGGCCAACGGCCGCTTAACCGGGCAGGGTATTTACTCCTGCGGCAGCAGCAGGGCGGGCTGGACGTTTTGCGCCAGCTGAATATTGTTGCGGCCGCTGTGCTTCGCCAGATAGAGCGCGGCGTCGGCCGCGCCGATCGCCGATTCGACGTCCAGTTTTTCCAATGCCGAGATGCCGGCGCTGAGCGTCAGCGTACCGCTGTGCTGCGAGCTGGCGCCGTGCGGGATATTCAGTTCCGCCACCCGTTGGCGCACCCGTTCGGCCAGCTGCGCCGCGTAGCCTTCGTGCACGTTGGTCAGCAGCACCAAAAACTCTTCCCCGCCGTAGCGCACCACGATGTCGCGCGAACGCACCGCATCGCGGATGGCGATCGCCACCTGCACCAGCGCCCGGTCTCCCATGGCGTGGCCGTAGCTGTCGTTGTAGACCTTGAAGTGGTCGATATCCAGCAGCAGCACGTAGTGGCGGCCGGTTTGCGGTTCCAGCAGCATGTTGATCTTATTCTCCAGCCCGCGACGGTTATAAAGGCCGGTCAGGGGATCGAGCATGCTCAAATTATTGAATTTGTCCCGCTCGTTATACAGGTTGGCCACCAGCGCGTGGGTAAAGATTTCACTGCGTTTCAACATCAGGTGATGAATGGAAAAAGCAATAATAGGCAATAGCGTGGTGAATAATATCCGCAGGGTATTATGCATACCGTCTAAAGCCAGGATCATCATTGCGGAAGGCACGGCGTGTAAACAAAAGGCGGTAAAGTTGTCCGTCAGAGAAATAGCGCTGATAAAAAAGATGCTGAACAAACTAATTAATAAAAAATCTTGGTTATTCGGCAGGCAATATTGACTTTTAACGTAGATATGTGCAGCCCACAGCAGGCCGAGCACGCTGGCGAACAGGTTGAGTTTGTACAGGTATTGCCGCGGCGTATGCAGAGAAAATAGCGCTGCCGCCAGACAAAATAACGGGATGCATAATAAAGGCAGAGTAAAAGAAGGGACATCCCTAAAAGGGAACAATAACGTAAATATGGAAGAGGCGGCATTCATCATTAGAAAAAGAAATAATGCCAGGCGCTGCTTGCTGTTCAGTAATTCCTGATAAGAACGGGCGTTCATACGGAGGTCACTCTTTGCAAAGTCGTACTGTCGAATAATTAAGGTTGAGAAGCATTCCCTTGGCGCGAAATATCCACTTGAATTGCATGGTTGACCGTTGTGATTATTATCATGCAAACAGGACTAGGAATTTTCTTATGTCAAATTATCATTTTTTCCTGCTGGTGTCATCTGGGTTTGGTCATCGCAGCGAAAATGATGCGGCGGCCAAAAAAGTGTTATATGATATTGGTTATCATTATCACTTGAGGGGGTTGTCATGCTCACTGCCATGATTGCCGCATGCGGGCTATGGGGCGTCAGCTGGTGCCTCGGCGATCGCCTGGCCAGCGCCTGGGGCGTTTTGCTGCCATGCGCGCTGATGCCGCTGCTGGCCTTGATCGATCTCGATATGATGCAGCTGCGCAGCCTGATCGTGATAGCGATGTTGGCGACGCTGGTGATGCTGTTCAACAGCCGGCTGCGTCATTATCTGCTGCTGCCTTCCTGCATGGCGCTGGCGGGCGGCCTGGCGGCGGTCAGCCTCAACTTCAGCTTCGGGTAAAACGCCGGAAACGGCAAAACCACGCTTAGGCGTGTTTTTCATCAATGCGTTGGGATTTTTTCGAAGGGACTGCCGGAGAGATCATCAATTGGTGCGAAGAGAGGGACTTGAACCCTCACGTCCGTAAGGACACTAACACCTGAAGCTAGCGCGTCTACCAATTCCGCCACCTTCGCACAGTCGATGTTGTTGCTTTGATTTATATTACGTCGCCAGCTTGGTGCGAAGAGAGGGACTTGAACCCTCACGTCCGTAAGAACACTAACACCTGAAGCTAGCGCGTCTACCAATTCCGCCACCTTCGCATCGATGCTGAGTGCAATATAAATCATGTGGTTATTTGGTGCGAAGAGAGGGACTTGAACCCTCACGTCCGTAAGGACACTAACACCTGAAGCTAGCGCGTCTACCAATTCCGCCACCTTCGCGTACCAGAAACATTACCGGAGTAACGTTACCACGGAGGCGAATTCTAGAGATTTTGGCGGGCACGTCAACAGTTATTTCCCCGCATTGCAGGCGTTTGCTGGAAAAACAGCCATATCGCCGCTTTTCCGCTGGTCAAACAGCCAAATCAGCCAATCAATCAACACCCTGACCCGTGGCGCCAGGAAACGGCCGGGCGGATACATGATGTAAATCGGCATCGGCGGCGGCGGCGTGTCCGCCAGCACTTCCACCAGTTCGCCCCGTTCCAGCCAGGGGGCAAGCGAATAGCGCGCCGCCTGAATCAACCCCATGCCGGCCCGCGCGCCGGCGATGTAGGCGTCGGCGCCGCTGACGCTCAGCCGGGCGGGGAGTTCGCGCAGTTCCACTTTGCCGCCGCGGCAGAATTCCAGCGGGTAATCGCGGTTGCTGGCCAGGGAAAAATACCCCACCGCGCGGTGCGACGCCAGGCTATCGATGTCGAGCGGCGTGCCGCAGGCCTGCAGGTAAGCGGGGGAAGCGCAGGTGACCTGCGGCAATTGGGCGATGCGCCGCGCCACCAGGCTGTCGTCTTCGGTTTCCCAGGCGCGCAGCACGCAGTCCACGCCTTCGCGCAACAGATCGACGTGGGTGTCGTTGGCGCCCAGCGCCAGCGTGATGTCGGGATAGCGCCGGTAAAAGTCGTCCAGCGCCGGAATGACAATCTGGCGCGCCAGCGAATGGGGCATATCGATGCGCACTTTGCCGGACGGTTGCAGCTTATGGTGGCTGAACAGCGTGTCCGCCTCCTCCAGCGCCCCCAGCAACTGTACGCAGCGTTGATAGTAGAGGCTGCCTTCGCTGGTCACCTGCACCTGGCGGGTGGTGCGGATCAGCAGGCGCACGCCCAGCCGCTGCTCCAGCCGTTTCAACGCGTTGCTGACCGTGGCGCGCGGCAGCTGCAGGCGCTCGGCCGCCCGGCTGAAGCTGCCCAGTTCGACGATGCGGGTAAAAATGCGCATGGCTTGAACCTGATCCATGTCCACTCCGGATTGTTGGTGATTTTTGAACAGTGATGTGCAATCTGCATTATTTATCTTTGTAGCGTAAACAACCAGACTTTGCTGCGTTATCCGTTCATCGCATGAGGGCAGCACAATGCAACAACGTAAACTGGGTTCTCACGGCCCCCTCGTCTCCGCCCTGGGGTTGGGATGCATGGGCATGAGCGACTTCTACTCCACCGGCGCCGATCGGCAGGAAGCCATCGCCACGCTGCACCGGGCGCTGGAGCTGGGCGTCACGCTGCTCGACACCGCCGACATGTATGGCCCGCACACCAACGAGGAATTGGTGGGGGAAGCGATCAAGGGCAAACGGCAACAGGTGTTCCTGGCCACCAAGTTCGGCATCCTGCGCGATCCGGCGGATCCTTCGGCGCGCGGCGTCAGCAGCCGGCCCGAGTATATCCGGCGCTCGGTGGAAGGCAGCCTGCGGCGCTTGGGCGTAGAAGAGATCGATCTTTATTATCAGCATCGGGTCGATCCGCAGGTGCCGATCGAAGACGTCGTGGGCACGATGGCGGATCTGATCCGCGAAGGCAAGATCCGCCATATCGGCCTGAGCGAGGCGTCGGTCGCCACGCTGGAGCGGGCGCACAAGGTGCATCCGATCACCGCACTGCAGACCGAGTATTCGCTGTGGACGCGCGATGCCGAACAGGGCGTGCTGGCGGCCTGTGAGCGCCTTGGCATCGGCTTTGTGCCTTACAGCCCGTTAGGGCGCGGTTTCCTCACCGGCGCTATCCGGCGGCCGGAGGATCTGGCCGAGGACGATTTCCGCCGCGGCAACCCGCGCTTCCAGGGGGAAAACTTCGCCCGCAACCTGGCGCTGGTGGAGAAGGTGGGGGAGCTGGCGGCACAGAAGGGCGTCAAGCCTTCACAGCTGGCGCTGGCCTGGGTGTTGGCGCAGGGCGAGCACATCGTGCCGATCCCCGGCACCAAACGCCGTCGCTACCTCGAAGAGAACGTCGCGGCGGCGGAGATAACGCTGAGCGCGGCCGAACTGGCGACGATCGACGCGGTGTTTCCGCTGAGTGCGGCGGCCGGCGATCGCTACGGCGCGGAGTCGATGACTTACATCAACGGTTAAAAAAAAGCGCGGCCTCAGGCCGCGCTCTGTCGTTTTCCGCC
Source organism: Serratia sp. SM04 (assembly GCF_040280225.1). NCBI lineage: Bacteria > Pseudomonadati > Pseudomonadota > Gammaproteobacteria > Enterobacterales > Yersiniaceae > Serratia > Serratia sp. SM04. The sequence goes on from NZ_JBEOQT010000004.1 coordinate 100,483, forward strand.
AACGGCGAATTATTTCTTCTTCGGCGCGCGCGGCGGGCGGCCGACGGTGGCCTGATACACCTTGAAGCGGCCGTTCTGCGCCAGCACTTCGTGGCTGCCAAAGGTGGCGTCCAGAATGTCCGGGTACGGCAGGAAGGCGTTGGCGACGATGCGCAGCCGGCCGCCGATCGGCAGGTGTTTCACCGCGCCGCGGATCAGGGTTTCGGCGGCGGTCAGGCTGGTCTGCAGCCCGTCGTGGAACGGCGGGTTGGAGATGATCATGTCGAAACGGCCGGTGATGTCGGAGTAAACGTTGCTGACGATCACTTCGCCTTCGATGCCGTTGGCGGCCAGCGTCGCGCGGCTGGACTCCACCGCGGCGGCGTTGACGTCGCTGAGGGTCAGTTTCACCTTCGGCGACAGCTTGGCCATCACCGAGGCCATCACGCCGGCGCCGCAGCCGATGTCCAGCACCTTGCCTTTCATGTGTTTTTCCAGCGTCGACAGCAGCAGCGAGCTGCCGACGTCCAGGCCGTCGCGGCTGAACACGCCCGGCAGCGTTTTCACTTCCAGATCGTGCAGCTGATAGCTGTCCCACCAGTCGTCCAGGCTGAACTCGGTCTGTGCGTCCAGGCGGCCGTGATACAGGCCGCAGCGGCGCGCGCTGTCGATTTTCACCAGCGTGGCGTGGCCTTCCAGCGTTGGCTCGGCGCTGCGCACGCCGCTGCGGTTTTCACCGACCACGAACACGTCCGCGCCCACCGGCAGCAGCGCCAGGATGTTGCACAGCTGGAATTGCGCTTCCTGCTTACTCTTTGGCCAGTAGTAAACCAGCGTGTCGCAGTCGGCGACGAAAGCGGGATCGACGGTCAAACCGAACTGCACGTTATCGCCCATCGTCCGGTTCAGTAACTGCCAGTGATGGTATTGCTGAGTGTGGACGCGCACGTCCGCGGCCTCGAATTGGGCCGGCAGGCTGTCCTGCAGGTCGCCGGCAAACAGCACGCGGCGTTCGATAAATTCATCACTGTGGCGCAGCATGACTTCACTGGCGGGGGTTAATGCAGACATCAGATATTGGCTCCTGGAAATGAGACCGGGGATTATAGAGCTTTGTGGCGATATGTTCGACGGGTTTGTTGGCGCGGGCTGCGCGGGTTTGTTAGCATAGCGCGGCGCATGGCAGGCATGGCGCACCACAACGGGTAGGAATCGGCATGGCATCAAAACGCGACTGGCTGTTACAACAACTGGGTATTACGCAGTGGACATTGCGCCGCCCGGGCGTGTTGCAGGGCGAAGTGGCGGTCAGTCTGCCACCCGAGGCGCGCCTGCTGGTGGTGGCGCAGACGCTGCCCGCACCGGACGATCCGCTGTTTTGCGACGTGCTGCGCAGCCTGGGGCTGACGCCGGCGCAAACTTACAGCCTGACGCCGGAACAGGCGGCGATGCTGCCTGAAGAGACCGCATGCAACAGTTGGCGGCTGGGCGTGGCGGAACCGCTTGCGGTCGCCGGTGCGCAGCTACACAGCCCGGCGCTGGCCGAGCTTTCCCAAGACGCGGGGGCCAAACGCGCCCTCTGGCAGCAGATTTGTCATCATGAACACGATTTCTACCCTGACGGCGGCCGACCTGGCCACGGCCTTCACCATTGAGCAAGCCAGCCACGCTTTTCCCTGGACGGAAACCACCTTCGCCAGCAATCAGGGCGATCGCTACCTTAACCTGAAGCTGAGCGCCGACGGGGAGATGGCGGGGTTCGCCATCACGCAGATCGTGCTGGACGAAGCCACGCTGTTCAACATCGCCATTCATCCGCAGTACCAGCGCCGTGGCTTTGGCCGCCTGCTGCTCAACGCGTTGATTGAACGGCTGGAGAGCCGCGGCGTGGTCACGCTGTGGCTGGAAGTGCGCGCCTCCAACCAGGCGGCGATCGCGCTGTATGAAGATCTCGGTTTCAACGAGGTCACCGTGCGCCGCAATTATTACCCGAGCGCCCACGGCCGCGAAGACGCGATCGTGATGGCGCTGCCGCTGGCGTAATCCGCCCGGCCGGTAAAAGCATTGATTGTCACCGGTTGGCAAATCGGCGAAAATGCCCGGCTGTTATCTTTTATTCACCGCTTTGCCCGGCGCCGCGATCGGCGCGTTCTGATGATGTCGCAGGGCGGACTAACCGTAGAACCTGAAAACCATGTCTCCTAGTGAATTTGCCCGCGAAGTCTCCAAAAGAAGAACTTTCGCCATCATCTCGCACCCCGATGCCGGTAAAACCACCATTACCGAAAAAGTGCTGCTGTTCGGACAGGCGATCCAGACCGCCGGTACGGTAAAAGGCCGCGGCTCCAGCCAGCACGCCAAATCCGACTGGATGGAAATGGAAAAGCAGCGTGGGATCTCGATCACCACCTCGGTGATGCAGTTCCCGTACCGCGACAGCCTGGTCAACCTGCTGGATACCCCGGGGCACGAAGACTTCTCCGAAGATACTTACCGTACTCTGACCGCCGTCGACTGCTGTCTGATGGTGATCGACGCCGCCAAGGGCGTTGAGGATCGCACCCGCAAGCTGATGGAAGTGACCCGTCTGCGCGACACGCCGATCCTGACCTTCATGAACAAACTGGACCGCGATATCCGCGATCCGATGGAAGTGATGGATGAAGTCGAGCGCGAACTGAAGATCGCCTGCTCGCCCATCACCTGGCCAATCGGCTGTGGCAAGCTGTTCAAGGGCGTTTACCACCTGTACAAGGATGAAACCTACCTGTACCAGACCGGTAAAGGCCACACCATTCAGGAAGTGCGCATCGTCAAGGGTCTGAACAACCCGGAGCTGGATGCGGCGGTGGGTGAAGATCTGGCGGCGCAGCTGCGCGATGAGCTGGAGCTGGTGCAGGGCGCTTCCCACGAATTCGATCAGGAAGCCTTCCTGAGCGGCGAGCTGACCCCGGTGTTCTTCGGGACCGCATTGGGCAACTTCGGCGTGGATCACATGCTGGACGGCCTGGTGGCCTGGGCGCCGGCGCCGATGCCGCGCAAAACCGACACCCGCGAAGTGACGGCGGCGGAAGAGAAATTCACCGGCTTCGTGTTCAAGATCCAGGCCAACATGGATCCGAAACACCGCGACCGCGTGGCCTTTATGCGCGTGGTTTCCGGCCGCTACGAGAAGGGCATGAAGCTGCGCCAGGTGCGCACCGGCAAAGACGTGGTGATCTCCGACGCGCTGACCTTTATGGCCGGCGACCGTTCGCACGTGGAAGAAGCCTATCCGGGCGACATCATCGGCCTGCACAACCACGGCACCATTCAGATCGGCGATACCTTCACCCAGGGTGAAGACATGAAGTTCACCGGCATCCCGAACTTCGCGCCGGAACTGTTCCGCCGCATTCGCCTGCGCGATCCGCTGAAGCAGAAACAGCTGCTGAAGGGGCTGGTGCAGCTGTCCGAAGAGGGCGCGGTGCAGGTGTTCCGTCCGATCGCCAACAACGATCTGATCGTCGGTGCGGTCGGTGTGCTGCAGTTCGACGTGGTGGTAGCGCGCTTGAAGAGCGAGTACAACGTGGAAGCGCTGTACGAGTCGGTCAACGTGTCGACCGCGCGCTGGGTCGAGTGCGACGACGTGAAGAAGTTCGAAGAGTTCAAGCGCAAGAACGAGATCAACCTGGCGCTGGACGGCGGGGACAACCTGTCCTATATCGCGCCGACCATGGTGAACCTCAACCTGACGCAGGAACGTTATCCTGACGTGACCTTCCGCAAGACGCGCGAACACTGATCAATCGGCAGGGCGCCCAGTGCGCCCTGCACGCCTCTCCTATTCCCACTGCGCTAATTAATAAACCTCCCTCATATTTTTCTTGCGAACCTAGGACACCAGGCGATGTTCGTTCGGCCTGCATTTTCCGTCTAATGGTCTATCTTTAACGGGATGTCCGCACATTGCTTGAGAGTAAATCACTGTAATATGTTGTTTGTTTGGTGAGTTATTCTGATGTGTTGCCGATAGGAGACAGTCAGTATCTTTAAATATCAATGAGATAACTATATTTCAGTTTTGTGTGACTTAGCCTGTCGTCAATAGGCGACAGTTTTTTGGCTAAAAATCCAACGTCTGATTTATTTTCTTTGATTTTTAAGGTTTTTTTTGAGTTGGCACGGCCGTTGCAATATTCCTGTCGTGAACGCTTAATCGTATAGCGATGATGAAGTATTTACCGAGAAGGCCGCGTGAAGGTGGCCGCAGGGTTCCGGCGCTCTGGCGTTGTGAGCCCCCAACAAAAGGAAGAGATCGATGAAAAAGACCAAATTTGCACACTCGCTGATGGCTGTTGTATTGGGTTCTGTGTTGGTCAGCGGCAGTGCGCTGGCCGAAGAGAGTCTGCTCAACAAGGCGTCTAACGCCGCGGACAGTGCCGGTGCCAAAATCGATAGCTCCATGAAAAAAGTTGACGGTTACATGGATGACAGCGCGATAACGGCTAAAGTTAAAAGTGCGTTGGTGGAAGATAAAACCATCAAAAGTTCCGACATTTCGGTGAAAACCGAAAAAGGCGCCGTGACCCTGAGCGGGTTCGTCGGCAGCCAGGCGCAGGCGGAGCATGCGGTCGCTGTCGCCGGCAAGGTGGAAGGCGTCAAGACCGTCAGCGACAAGCTGCACGTGAAAGATGAAGCCAACCAGTCGATCAAATCGTATGCCGGCGACACCGCCACCACCAGCGAGCTGAAAGCCAAGCTGCTGGCCGATGACATCGTGCCGTCGCGCAATGTGAAAGTGGAAACCACCGATGGCGTGGTGCAGCTTTCCGGTGAGGTGAAAACGCAGGCGCAGTCTGAGCGTGCGGAAAGCATCGCCAAGGCCATCGACGGCGTGAAAAGCGTGAAAAACGACCTGGTGGTCAAGCCGTAATCCCGCCAGGCGCCCGTAACAAGTGACAACAAGCCGCATCGGTCGGGCCGTGAAGGCGGCCCGACATGTACCACCAAAAAAAGAAACTGATTTGCCGTCGACGCCCCGTTGTCGGGGCGGTAGACAGCAGCGAATTTTTTCACAATGGTAAGGAGAAGCTTATGTTTCGTTGGGGCATTATCTTTTTAGTCATCGCGCTTATCGCTGCGGCACTGGGGTTCGGTTCGCTGGCGGGCACCGCCGCCTGGGCGGCTAAAATCGTGTTTGTCGTCGGCATTATCCTGTTCCTGGTCAGCCTGTTCACCGGCCGCCGGCGCCCTTAGCCGGCCGGTATTTTCCTGCAAACTGTAACAAAGCTTAATTCCTTTTCTCACGTCGGGGAGGGCCGGCCATGAACAGCGACATCATCGTCGGGCGCTGGAAACAGCTGAAAGGCCAGGTATGGCAGGCATTGGCCGAATGGTCCGGCAGCGATTGCGTCTGGCTGGCCGGCAGCAATGATTTCCTCGCCGGCGTGCTGCAAGAGGATTACGGAAGAGAGCGAGACGCGGTATCCTCGGAGAAAACGTCTCACTGAGGATGCCAAGTTGGGATACAGAATACCCATCACGCTCGGCAATATAGAACCGCTGGCGTCTAAGCCCTTTCGGCCAGGCAAGATGGCGCTGGTCTGCGAAGGCGGAGGCCAGCGCGGCATTTTCACCGCCGGCGTGCTGGACGAGTTTCAGCGCGCGGGCTTTAACCCATTCGACCTGCTGATCGGCACGTCGGCCGGCGCCCAGAATCTGTCTGCCTACATTTGCGGACAGGTGGGCTACGCGCGCCGGGTGATCACCCGTTACACCACCTCGGCTCAATTCTTCAATCCGCTGCGCTTCGTGCGCGGCGGGCATCTGATCGATCTCGATTGGCTGGTTGATACGGCAGCGGCGCAGATGCCGCTGGCGATGGACGTAGCGGAACGGCACTTTACCGACGGGCGCGAGTTTCTGCTGTGTGCCTGCCGCAGCGACGATTTCGAACCGACCTATCTGCCGGCGCAGCGCGAGCGCTGGCTGCCAGCCATCAAGGCGTCCAGCGCCATTCCCGGCTTCTATCGCCAGGGCGTGGAGCTGGACGGCATCAGCTATCAGGACGGCGGCATCAGCGATGCGATCCCGGTGGAAGAGGCCTATCGCCGCGGCGCCGACACCATCGTAGTGATCCGCACCGTGCCTTCGCAGATGTACTACACCCCGCAGTGGATGAAGCGCATGGAGCACTGGCTGAGCGACAGCAGCCTGCAGCAGATGGTGCGTATCCTGCAGCATCACGAGCAAAGCTATCACCGCATCCAGCGCTTTATCGAGAAGCCGCCGGGCAAGCTGCGCATCTTCGAGATCTTCCCGCCGAAGCCGCTGGCCAGCAATGCGCTGGGCAGCCGACTGGGGTCGCTCAATCAGGATTATCACCTGGGGCGCCGCTGCGGCCGCTATTTCCTGGCCACCGTCGGCCAGTGGATGGCGCAGCCGGAGCCGGACGGCATGAGGGTGAAAAAAGCGCTGTCGCGCCGCCTGATCCAGCCGGAGAACGTCAGAATGCCTTCGCCGATCGTGACCGACATCGTCATGCCGTCCGATCTTGGCGCGCAGCCGGAGGCCGCGGTGGTGGCGCCGAAGATCATTCTACCGGGCGATCTGCCGCCGGGTGAAGGGGGCGCGCTGTGAGTTATGCCTTTACCGACACCCACTGCCATTTCGATTTCCCTCCCTTTACCGGGCATGAGGGCGAGAGCCTGGTGCGAGCGGCAAGCGCCGGCGTCACGCGCATCATCGTCCCGACGGTCACCGCCGATCGCTTCGCGCGGGTGCTGCGGCTGGCGCAGGATCACGCGCCGCTGTTCGCCGCGCTGGGGCTGCATCCGCTGTATATCGCGCAGCATCATGAGCCGCAGTTGGAGCAACTGGCGGCGCTGCTGGCCGAACGGCCGCGCAAGCTGGTAGCGGTGGGGGAGGTCGGGCTCGATCTGTATATGGACAACCCGCAGTTCGAGCGCCAGCAAAGCGTGCTGCTGGCCCAGCTGCGGCTGGCGAAACAGCATGACCTGCCGGTGATCCTCCATTCGCGCCGCACCCACGATCAGCTGGCTGCAGCCCTGCGGCGCGTGCAGCTGCCGCGTCGCGGCGTGGTGCATGGCTTCGCCGGCAGCCTGTCGCAGGCGCAGGCGTTTATCCGCCTCGGCTATTACATCGGCGTGGGCGGCACCATCACCTATGAGCGGGCGCAGAAAACGCGCGGCGTGATGGCGCAGCTGCCGCTCGAGGCGCTGCTGCTGGAGACCGATGCGCCGGACATGCCGCTGGCGGGCTATCAGGGGCAGCCGAATCGCCCCGAACGCGCCGCCGAGGTGTTTCAAACGCTGTGCGAGCTGCGGCCGGAACCGGCCGACGAGATCGCCGCCCATCTGCAGCGCAATGCTCAGGCGCTGTTTGCCATGCCGGATTGATGAGGTGATAACGTGACCTGCGTCACGTTATAAGATTTTCATTTGCGTCTCGTTGTATGCATTTGTGACATAAATCGGTGCGAGAGTGACCTCGCTCAGTATAATCCCCCCGAAACTCTCCAATAGCAGACCTCTCTTTATGAGCAGGGATGTATTTTATTTTTTGCAACAGGGAAACTTTGCATGCAACTCATCATGAGCCTAGTCGGCATGGCGGTGCTGATCGCCATTGCGGTGCTGCTCTCCAGCAACCGCCGGGCCATCAAACTGCGCACCGTCGCGTGGGCGTTCATCATTCAGGTCGGCATCGGCGCGCTGGTGCTGTATGTGCCGCTGGGCCGCAGCATCCTCGGCAGTATGTCGAACGGCGTGGCAAACGTTATCGCCTACGGCAATCAGGGCATTTCGTTCATTTTCGGCGGGCTGGTGTCCGACAAGATGTTCGAGGTGTTCGGCGGCGGCGGCTTCGTGTTCGCGCTGCGCGTCCTGCCGGTGATCGTGTTCTTCTCCTCGCTGATTGCGGTGCTGTACTACCTCGGCATCATGCAGTTGGTGATCCGCGTGCTGGGCGGCGGGCTGCAAAAGCTGTTGGGCACCTCGCGCACCGAATCGCTGTCGGCGACCGCCAACATTTTCGTTGGTCAGACCGAAGCGCCGCTGGTGGTGCGTCCGTATATCGCCACCATGAGCCAATCAGAACTGTTCGCGGTGATGTGCGGCGGCCTGGCCTCGGTAGCCGGTTCGGTGCTGGCAGGGTACGCGCAGATGGGCGTGCCGCTGGAATACCTGATCGCCGCGTCCTTCATGGCCGCGCCGGGCGGGCTGCTGTTCGCCAAGCTGATGGTGCCGGAAACCGAGCAGACCCACGATAAAGACGATGCGATGAAGCTGATCGCCGAAGAGGATCGTCCGGCCAACGTGATCGACGCGGCGGCTTCCGGCGCGGCCTCCGGCATGCAGCTGGCGCTGAACGTCGGTGCGATGCTGCTGGCGTTTATCGCGCTGATCGCCTTGCTTAACGGCATTCTCGGCGGCATCGGCGGCTGGTTCGATTATCCGCAGCTGTCGCTTGAACTGATCCTCGGCTGGGTGTTCTCGCCGATCGCCTTCCTGATCGGCGTGCCGTGGAGCGAGGCGATGACCGCCGGTTCGTTCATCGGTCAGAAGATCATCGTCAACGAGTTCGTCGCCTACATGAACTTCGGCGCCTATCTGCGTCCGGACGACGTAGTGGCGGCGGAAGGCCTGCAGGTGCTGTCGGCCCATACCAAGGCGATCATCTCCTTCGCGCTGTGCGGCTTCGCCAACCTTTCCTCGGTGGCGATCCTGCTGGGCGGTCTGGGCAGCATGGCGCCCAATCGTCGCCACGACATCGCGCGCTTCGGTCTGAAGGCCGTGGCGGCGGGCACGCTGTCCAACCTGATGAGCGCCACCATCGCCGGCTTCTTCCTGGCGCTGTAAGCCATCCCGAGTCCCGCGACGGCGCGACCGATCGCGGGACTCCGCCTATACTCTAAGCAACGCGGGTGCGTGCCGCACCCGCGATCTTCAGCCGCTTCTTTAGCGAATTTGTGAACGATATCGCGTTATTTTGTGATGTTCTTCACATATAATTCCGATCTGTTACAGTGCTATTTCATATAGTGTGACGATGAACGCGAATCGCCTCCGGCATTCGTGTTCAAATAGCTATTACTGGCCGGCCGCAAGGCGGGTGGCCATGTGCGGTGAGAAGGATCTCAGTTGCCGCCGCGGGAACGCCGTTCCCCAGCGCTATCTTCATGGAACCAAGTCCGCTCGCCAACACCCAGGTACTCAGTTGGAGAGTTTTATGACCGAATTAACCGCAGCAGCGCAACGTGCGCTGAATTTGATGGATTTAACCACGCTGAATGATGATGACACCGACGAGAAAGTGATCGCGCTCTGTCGTCAGGCCAACAGCCCGGCCGGCCACACGGCGGCCATCTGCATCTACCCGCGTTTTATCCCGGTGGCGCGTAAGGCGCTGCGCGAGCAAGGCACGCCGGACATCCGCATCGCCACCGTGACCAACTTCCCGCATGGCAACGACGATATCGGCATCGCGCTGGCGGAAACCCGCGCGGCCATCGCCTATGGCGCGGATGAAGTGGACGTGGTGTTCCCTTACCGCGCGCTGATCGCCGGCAACGAACAGGTCGGCTTCGAGCTGGTGAAACAGTGCAAGCAGGCTTGCCAGGCGGCCAACGTGCTGCTGAAAGTGATCATCGAAACCGGTGAGCTGAAGCAGGCCGATCTGATCCGCAAGGCGTCCGAGATCGCCATCAAGGCCGGGGCGGACTTTATCAAGACCTCCACCGGTAAGGTGCCGGTCAACGCCACGCTGGAAAGCGCCGAGCTGATGATGTCGGTGATCCGCGATATGGGCGTGGCGAAGACGGTGGGCTTCAAGCCGGCCGGCGGCGTGCGCACCGCGGAAGACGCGCTGCATTATCTGCAGCTTGCCGATCGTATTCTGGGCGAAGGCTGGGCCGATGCGCGGCATTTCCGCTTTGGCGCTTCCAGCCTGCTGGCCAGCTTGCTGGCCGCGCTGGGCCACCAGACCCAGACCGCCGGCGGCGGCTACTGATCGATTTCGTTGGCGGGCGCCAGGCGCGCCCGTCTGCACCGACTCTCGGCGACACAGGGGGATGCCTTGTTCCTGGCTCAAGAAATTATTCGTAAGAAACGCGACGGCCAGCCGTTAAGCGAAGCGGAAATCCGCTTTTTCATCAACGGCATTCGCGACAACGTGGTGTCGGAAGGGCAGATCGCCGCGCTGGCGATGACCATTTATTTCCATGACATGAGCATGCCGGAGCGCGTGGCGCTCACCATGGCGATGCGCGATTCCGGCACCGTGCTGGACTGGAAAAGCCTGGCGCTGAACGGCCCGATCGTCGACAAGCATTCGACCGGCGGCGTGGGCGACGTGACCTCGCTGATGCTCGGCCCGATGGTGGCGGCCTGCGGCGGCTATGTGCCGATGATCTCCGGCCGCGGCCTGGGGCATACCGGCGGCACGCTGGACAAGCTGGAAGCCATTCCGGGCTTCAATATTTTCCCGGACGATAACGCCTTCCGCAAAATCATTCAGGACGTCGGCGTGGCGATCATCGGCCAGACCAGCTCGCTGGCGCCGGCGGACAAACGTTTTTACGCCACCCGCGACATCACCGCCACCGTGGATTCGATCCCGCTGATCACCGCCTCCATTCTGGCCAAGAAGCTGGCGGAAGGGCTGGATGCGCTGGTGATGGACGTGAAGGTCGGCTCCGGCGCCTTTATGCCGACCTATGCGCTGTCGCAAGATTTGGCGCAGGCGATCGTCGGCGTGGCCAACGGCGCGGGCTGCAAGACCACCGCCCTGCTGACCGACATGAACCAGGTGCTGGCCTCCAGCGCCGGCAACGCGGTGGAAGTGCGCGAAGCGGTGCGTTTCCTGACCGGCGAATACCGCAACCCGCGCCTGCTGGAAGTGACGCTGGCGCTGTGCGTGGAAATGCTGCTGTCCGGCGGCCTGGCGCAAGACGAGGCCGACGCGCGCGCCAAACTGCAGGCGGTGCTGGACAACGGCAAGGCGGCGGAGGTGTTTGGCTGCATGGTGGCGGCGCAGCAGGGGCCGATAGACTTCGTCGAACGCTACGATAGCTATCTGCCGGCGGCAACGCTGAGCAAGCCGGTGTATGCTGAAAAACCGGGCATCGTCAGCGCCATGGATACCCGCGCGCTGGGCATGGCGGTGGTTTCGCTGGGCGGCGGCCGTCGCCGGGCGAGCGACGCCATCGATTACAGCGTTGGCCTGACCGAGGTGGCGCGCCTGGGCGAGAAAGTGGATGCCCAGCAGCCGCTGGCGATGATCCACGCCAACGATGAAGAGAGCTGGCAGCAGGCGGCCGATGCGGTGCGCAGCGCGATGACGCTGAGCGACAAGGCGCCGGAAGCGACGCCGGTGGTGTATAAGCGCATCACGGAATAACCCAAGAATCAGGAACGGTCGCGGCTTTTTCGCGGCCGTCCAAAGCGTGAGAACACGCAGGAGAGCACAGATGAAACGCACATTTATTATGGTATTGGACTCCTTCGGCATCGGCGCCAGCGAAGACGCCGAACGTTTTGGCGATCAGGGTTCCGACACCCTGGGCCACATCGCCGAGGTTTGCGCGCGCGGTGAGGCCAACGTGGGCCGCCAGGGCCCGCTGACGCTGCCTAACCTGAGCCGTCTGGGTCTCGGCAAAGCGGCGGAAGAGTCCACCGGCAACTTCCCGCAGGGGCTGGATCGCAACGCCGACATCATCGGCGCTTACGCTTACGCCAGCGAACTCTCTTCCGGTAAAGACACGCCATCGGGCCACTGGGAAATCGCCGGCGTGCCGGTGCTGTTCGACTGGGGCTATTTCAAGGACGAGCACAACAGCTTCCCGCAGGCACTGCTGGACAAACTGGTCGAACGCGCCAAGCTGCCGGGCTACCTGGGCAACTGCCACTCATCCGGCACCGTGATCCTCGATCAGCTGGGTGAAGAGCACATGAAAACCGGCAAGCCGATTTTCTACACCTCCGCCGACTCGGTATTCCAGATCGCCTGCCATGAAGAAACCTTCGGCCTGGATCGCCTGTACGAGCTGTGCGAAATCGCGCGTGAAGAGCTGACCGAAGGCGGGTATAACATCGGCCGCGTGATCGCGCGTCCGTTCGTCGGCGACAAGCCGGGCAACTTCCAGCGTACCGGCAACCGTCACGATCTGGCGGTAGAGCCGCCGGCGCCGACCGTGCTGAAAAAGCTGGTGGACGAGAAGGGCGGCGAAGTGGTGTCGATCGGTAAAATCGCCGACATCTACGCCAACGTCGGCATCACCAAGAAGGTGAAGGCGACCGGCATCGACGCGCTGTTCGACGCGACCCTGATCGAAATGGAAAAGGCCGGCGACAACACCATCGTGTTCACCAACTTCGTGGACTTCGATTCCTCCTATGGCCACCGCCGCGACGTGGCGGGCTACGCCGCCGCGCTGGAGCTGTTCGACCGCCGCCTGCCGGAGCTGCTGAAGCTGGTGAAAGACGAAGACATCATCATCTTCACCGCTGACCACGGCTGCGACCCGACCTGGCCGGGCACCGACCACACCCGCGAGCACATCCCGGTGCTGGTTTACGGCCCGAAAGTGAAACCGGGCTCGCTGGGCCACCGCGAGACCTTCGCCGACATCGGCCAGACCGTCGCCAATTATTTTGGCCTGTCGCCGATGGATTACGGTAAGAGCATGTTTTAATCCGTGAGTTTAAGGCGGCGGCGCAGTTGGCCGCCGTCTGACATGCCACGGCTTATACGTTTAACACTATTTAATACGATTTAAAGGAAGAGAATTATGGCTACGCCGCACATTAATGCTGAGATGGGTGATTTCGCTGACGTAGTACTGATGCCGGGCGATCCGCTGCGTGCAAAATACATCGCCGAAACCTTCCTGGAAGGCGCGGTGGAAGTGAACAACGTGCGCGGCATGTTGGGCTTCACCGGCACCTACAAAGGCCGCCGCATCTCCGTAATGGGCCACGGCATGGGCATCCCGTCCTGCTCCATCTATGCGCGCGAGCTGATCGCAGAATTCGGCGTGAAGAAGATCATTCGCGTGGGCTCTTGCGGCGCGGTGCGTGACGATATCAAACTGCGTGACGTGGTGATCGGCATGGGCGCGTGCACCGACTCCAAGGTGAACCGTCTGCGCTTCAAGGACAACGACTACGCGGCGATCGCCGACTTCGACATGGTGCGCAACGCGGTCGACGCGGCGGCGGCGCAGGGCATCCCGGCGCGCGTGGGCAACATCTTCTCCGCCGATCTGTTCTACACCCCGGATCCGGACATGTTCCAGGTGATGAAGAAGTACGGCATCCTGGGCGTGGAAATGGAAGCGGCCGGCATCTACGGCGTGGCGGCAGAGCTGTACGAAGAGTTCGGCTGCAAGGCGCTGACCATCTGCACCGTGTCCGACCACATCCTGCGTCACGAAGCGACCACGGCGGCGGAACGCCAGACCACCTTTAACGACATGATCGTTATCGCGCTGGAATCCGTGCTGCTGGGCGACAAAGCATAATACCCCGGCGGGCGTCATCATGGCGTCCGCCCGTCAATCTATTCATTCCGCTTGGCCAGTTTTGGCTAACGCTTTACCTTTCTGCCATTTAACGCTATTACTTTCTTTATCAATCTATTCACCAATCTATTCATCCGATGCTCACCGTTGAACAAGTTTTGCGTCATGGGCCGGCTACGGCTCGTCAACTGACAGAAGCGTTAGGCATCAGCCAGCCGACGCTATCGCGCCGTCTCCGTGAACTGGCGGGCGCCGTATTGATCCTCGGTAAAGGTAAGGCGACGCGCTATGCGTTGCGGCGCGGGATCGGCGGTGAGAGGCAGTTTCCGCTATATCGGGTTGATGAACGGGGTAAGGCGCACCTGTTTGCCACACTTTGCCCGCTGTATCCTGCCGATAACTGTGCGGTGTGCGATGAGCGCAGCGGAGAGTGGCAGCTTTATGACGGCATGCCATGGTATTTGAACGACCTGCGGCCGATTGGCTTTCTCGGGCGAGCCTGGGGAAAAGCAGCGGCGCGCGAGTTGAATTTGCCGGAGGATGTGCGGCGATGGGATGAAGGTCAACGCTTGTTGGCGCTCTGCCGTTATGGCGAGGACATAACCGGCGATCTGCTGCCTGGTGCCGACAGCTATCAGCGTTGGTTAATGCGGGATACTGCCGTCGCCATCACGGTGGAAGATAAAACCGAGCGTTACGCCGCATTGTCTGTCCAGGCGCTGGCCGGGGAACTGGTGGGCTCTTCCGCCGGTGGCGAGCAACCCAAATTTGCCGCTTATGCTGAGCTGGCGCCTGGGCGCCGCGCGCATGTGTTGGTGAAGTTCAGCCTGGCGCCGACGCATGTCATTGCACAGCGCTGGAGCGATTTGCTGATCGCCGAGTCGCTGGCGTTGCAGACGATCGCCGCTGCGGGATTGCCTGCCGCATCGGCGCAAATCCTGTTCGGTGCTGACCGACAATGCTTTTTAGAGATCGAGCGCTTTGATCGCATCGGTGAAGAAGGGAGGGTAGCGATGGTGTCGCTGGAGGCGCTGGATGCCGAGTTCAGCGGCAGCGGCCACGCCAACTGGGTCGTGGCCGCCGAGCGGTTATTGCAGCTAGGGGTGATCGATCACTCAGTCTACCAACGGGTTGCCCTGTATTGGGCCTTTGGCCGGTTGATCGCCAACAGCGATATGCACCAAGGCAACCTGTCGTTCTTGCGGATAACCCAGCGGCCGGTCATGTTGGCGCCTTTGTATGATATGTTGCCGATGGCTTTTGCCCCGGCAAGCAGCGGTAATCTGCGCCACGACGCGCTGGAGATCCGTTTGAGCAACGAGGTGAGCGGCGCCGTCTGGCGGCAAGCGGAGCTATTGGCTCTCGAGTTCTGGCGGCGAACGGCGCAACATGACGACATCAGCGAGGCGTTCCGGGCGATTGCCGAGCAAATGTTGGTGCAACTGCAGAAGCTGCACGATCACATTCAGCGCCTGGCCTGAGTTACCCCTTCTTCGGCGCTTCCTGTTTTGCCTCAGGCGCATCCTCTTCGTCGTCTTCCACCGTATTGCCTTCTGCCAACGGCGTGTTGGCGGTCAACAGGTACGGCGACTGCTGCCAGCGGCTGCGGCGGTGTTGCAGCAGGGTGCGCGCCAGAATGATGCCGATCGCCAGCGCCAGCAGGATCATCAGGCGCAGCAGGTTGGTGGTGTTGTCCACCTGCTTGGACTCGGTCGCCAGCACGTGGGTGTCGAGGGTGATGCGGATAAAGCCGATCGGGCCGTCTTTGCCCCGAATGGATTCGACCAACTGGTGGTTGAAGTAGCTGCCGGCGCGCTTGCCGTCGAGCGACAGCCGATCGCGTATACTTATCTGCTCCCCGGCGTGGGAGACCAGCGTGCCGTCCAACTGATACACGCTGACGTCGAGAATGCGGCTGTGATCGGTGAGCTGCTTGAGGATGGCGTCGATGCGCGGGTTGTTGCCGTCGTCGTCCAGCAGCGGCGCCAGGCTGTAGGCGACCTGTTTGGTCAGCGTCTGCGCCAGCTCTTCGACCTGTTCGGATCGCGCCATTTGGTGACTCAGGCTAAAATAAGAGGCACCCTGCATCAGCAGCACCAGCAAAGCCAGGCAAATCAGGATAATAGCGGTACGGTGCAGGCGAAATTTCAGTTTAGCGCGAGCCATGCAGGTTCCTTGGGCATCGGGGACACTTTATGTTGCCAGAACCGCTGGCGATAGGATAGCTTGATGCGTCGTTTTATCATGCAGCGTTTTTGTCCATTCAGGAGTCAATGATGTCAAACAGTCTGACCTATTGCGATCTTCCGGCGGAGATCTCTCAATGGCCGGGTCTTCCCCTTTCGCTCAGCGGCGACGAAGTGATGCCGCTGGACTACCGGGCGGGCAATACCGGGTGGCTGTTATACGGCAGAAAGCTGGACAAGGCGCGCATTACACAATTCCAACGCAAGCTGGGCGCGGCGATGGTGATCGTCACCGCCTGGGGCGTGGACGACTATCAGGTGGTGCGCCTGGCAGGCACCTTGACGCCGCGCGCCAAGCTGCTGGCGGCGGAGAGCGGGCTGGACGTGGCGCCGCTCGGCAAGATCCCGCACCTGCGCACGCCGGGGCTGCTGGTGATGGACATGGATTCGACGGCGATCGAGATCGAGTGCATCGACGAGATCGCCAAACTGGCGGGCGTCGGCGAACAGGTGGCGGAAGTCACCGAACGCGCGATGCGCGGCGAGCTGGACTTTACCGCCAGCCTGCGCCAGCGCGTCTGCACGCTGAAAGGAGCCGACGCCAACATCCTCAAGCAGGTGCGCGACGAGCTGCCGCTGATGCCGGGGCTGACCAGCCTGGTGGGCAAGCTGCAGGCGATGGGCTGGCATGTGGCGATCGCCTCCGGCGGCTTCACCTACTACGCCGAATACCTGCGCAACCGGCTGCGGCTGGTGGCGGCGGCGGCCAATGAGCTGGAGATCCGCGACGGCAAGCTGACCGGCGAAGTGCTGGGGCCGGTGGTGGACGCGCAGTTCAAAGCCGATACGCTGCTGCGGCTGGCGGAGAAGCTGGAGATCCCGCTGGCGCAGACCGTGGCCATCGGCGACGGCGCCAACGATTTGAAAATGATGCAGGCGGCGGGGTTGGGCATCGCCTACCACGCCAAGCCGAAAGTGTATGAAAAAGCGCAGGTGGCGATCCGGCATGCGGATCTGATGGGCGTGCTGTGCATTCTCACCGGCAGCCTGAAACACGAAGTGCGATAACGAAAGATTGAGGTAAGACGTGGCAAAAGCGGCAAAACGGGCATTTGTGTGCAATGAGTGCGGGGCGGACTATCCGCGTTGGCAGGGGCAGTGCAGCGCCTGCCATGCCTGGAACACCATCACGGAAGTGCGTTTGGCCGCGTCGCCCGCAGCGGCGCGCAACGATCGCCTCAGCGGCTATGCCGGCGACGCCGGCGTCAGCAAGGTGCAGAAGCTGTCGGAAATCAGCCTCGAGGCGCTGCCGCGCTTCACCACCGGCTTTCTCGAGTTCGATCGCGTGCTGGGCGGCGGCGTGGTGCCCGGCAGCGCCATTCTGATCGGCGGCAACCCCGGCGCCGGCAAGAGCACCCTGTTGCTGCAGGTGCTGTGCAAACTGTCCGAGCAGATGAAAACCCTGTACGTCACCGGCGAGGAGTCGCTGCAGCAGGTGGCGATGCACGCTCATCGGCTGGGGCTGCCGACCGGCGGCCTGAACATGCTGTCGGAAACCAGCATCGAGCAGATCTGCCTGATCGCCGAGCAGGAACAGCCGAAGCTGATGGTGATCGACTCGATCCAGGTGATGCACATGGCGGACATTCAGTCTTCGCCGGGCAGCGTGGCGCAGGTGCGGGAAACCGCCGCCTATCTGACGCGCTTCGCCAAGACGCGCGGCGTGGCGATCGTCATGGTCGGCCACGTCACCAAAGACGGCTCGCTGGCCGGGCCGAAAGTGCTGGAACACTGCATCGACTGTTCGGTGCTGCTGGACGGCGACGCCGATTCCCGCTTCCGCACCCTGCGCAGCCACAAGAACCGCTTCGGCGCGGTCAACGAGCTGGGGGTGTTCGCCATGACCGAACAGGGGCTGCGCGAAGTCAGCAACCCTTCGGCGATCTTCCTCAGCCGCGGCGATGAAGTCACTTCCGGCAGTTCGGTGATGGTGGTGTGGGAAGGCACCCGGCCGCTGCTGGTGGAGATCCAGGCGCTGGTGGATCACTCGATGATGTCCAACCCGCGCCGCGTGGCGGTGGGCCTGGAGCAGAACCGGTTGGCGATCCTGCTGGCGGTGCTGCACCGGCACGGCGGGCTGCAGATGTCGGATCAGGACGTGTTCGTCAACGTGGTCGGCGGGGTGAAGGTCAGCGAGACCAGCGCCGATCTGGCGCTGCTGATGTCGCTGGTGTCGAGCCTGCGCGATCGGCCGCTGCCGAACGATCTGGTGGTGTTCGGCGAAGTGGGGCTGGCGGGAGAAATCCGTCCGGTGCCGAGCGGCCAGGAGCGCATCTCCGAAGCGGCCAAGCACGGTTTCAAGCGCGCCATCGTGCCGCACGGCAACATGCCGAAGAAGCCGCCGGCCAACATGCAGGTGTTTGGGGTCAAGAAGCTGGCGGACGCGCTCGACGTGCTGGAAGAGTTTTATTAATGTCGCCGACGGCGAGTAAGATATGCTATTTTGTTTAGCATACTAAACGGAGGTGGCCATGCCGCAATTTGATTACCTGAAGACGTCCATTAAGCAAAAGGGCTGTACTTTGCAGCAGGTGGCGGATGCCAGCGGCATGACCAAGGGCTATCTGAGCCAGCTGTTGAACGACAAAATCAAAAGCCCGAGCGCGCAAAAGCTCGAGGCGCTGCACCGTTTTCTCGGGCTGGAGTTCCCGCGTAAAGAGGTCAAAGTCGGCGTGGTGTTTGGTAAATTTTACCCGCTGCACACCGGCCACATCTATCTGATCCAGCGCGCCTGCAGCCAGGTGGACGAACTTCACGTTATCTTGTGCCACGATGAACCGCGCGACCGCGAGCTGTTCGAGAACAGTTCGATGTCGCAACAGCCAACGGTCAGCGATCGCCTGCGCTGGCTGCTGCAGACCTTCAAGTACCAGAAAAACATCCATATCCACTCGTTCGACGAGCAGGGCATCGAACCCTATCCGCACGGCTGGAACGTGTGGAGCGACGGCATGAAGGCCTTTATGGAACAGAAGGGTATCGTGCCGAGCTTCATCTATTCCAGCGAAGCGCAGGATGCGCCGCGCTACCGCGAGCATCTGGGCATCGAAACCATCTTGGTCGATCCCGAGCGTTCGTTCATGAACATCAGCGGCAATCAGATCCGCCAGGATCCGTTCCGCTATTGGGACTACATCCCGACCGAGGTGAAGCCGTTCTTCGTGCGCACCGTGGCGATCCTCGGCGGCGAGTCGAGCGGCAAGTCGACGCTGGTCAACAAGCTGGCCAACATCTTCAACACCACCAGCGCCTGGGAATATGGCCGCGATTACGTGTTTTCGCACCTGGGTGGCGACGAGATGGCGCTGCAGTACTCCGACTACGACAAAATCGCTCTCGGGCAGGCGCAATACGTGGATTTCGCGGTCAAGTACGCCAACAAGGTGGCGTTTATCGATACCGATTTCGTTACCACCCAGGCGTTTTGCAAAAAGTATGAGGGGCGTGAACACCCCTTCGTGCAGGCGCTGATCGACGAATACCGTTTCGATCTGGTGATCCTGTTGGAAAACAACACGCCGTGGGTGGCGGACGGCCTGCGCAGCCTTGGCAGCGCCGCCGATCGCCTGGCGTTCCAGCATTTGCTGGAGGAAATGTTGTGCGCCAACAACATCGAGTATGTGCACGTCGAGTCCAGCGATTACGAAGAGCGTTTCCTGCGCTGCGTCGAGCTGGTGCAGCAGCTGCTGGCGGCGGACGCCGGCCGGTTGGCGAATGCGCCCGCCCATCGCCACGCCGCAGGCTGAGAAAATTAGCGGAATGTGCGGTCGCGGCGGCAGAAACGCCTCTGTGGCGCACATTTAACGGCTTGTTTAAACATGGTTCATTCGGTAGCGACTAGGTTAAGATTTTCTTTACAATAACGCTCAGAAGAAGACATGTCTTATCGCTTACTCGCTCTCTGGTTGATCTGCTATGCCGCAGCCTGGACGCTGCTGACCGTTCATCTCGATCCCACCCTGCCTTACGACGCCGTCGAGGCGCTCAACTGGGGCCTCAACGCCGAGTGGGGCTCACCGAAAAATCCTTGGCTGGTCGGTGCGGCGATGCAGCCGGCGATCTGGCTCCCGTGGCTGCCGCTGAACCTGTACTGGTATGGCGGGCACTTCATCGCCATCGCCATCGGCATGTTGGGCGTCTGGCTATTGGCGCGCCGCCTGAGCGGCAGCACCTCGCTGGCCTGGATGGCGCTGCTGACGCTCAACCTGTCCGGCATCATCAATTTCGACATCATTCCCTACAACGACAATTACCTGTTGGTGATGCTGTGGCCGTGGATGGCGCTGTTCTTCCACTTGGCGATCTCGCGTTCGGCCAACTGGTGGCCGGCTTTCGCATTGGTGGCCGGTCTGGCGATGATGGCGAAATACTCGACCTTCGCCTTCGTCTATTTCGCGGCGCTGTCGACGCTGTTCGTACCGCAGATCCGCTGCTGCTATCGCCAGCCGCAGTTCTATCTGGCGGTGGCGATCTGGTTGGCGCTGGTGCTGCCGAACCTGTTCTGGCTGTGGAACCACGACTTCGCCGCCTTCAAGTGGGTGGATTCGCAGATCAAGATGCAGCTCAACCTCGATATGCTGCAGTCGCTGCTGCTGGTGTTCTATCCGTCGCTCGCGCTGTGGGTGATCCTGCGGCGCAGCGGGGCGGTGATGGCTTGGCCAGCGGCGTTGCCGATGCGGGTGTTGCTGTGGGTCTACCTGTTGCCGCTCGGCATCATTACCTTCTGGTTCTCTTTCAACGTCGGCGGCCGGCTGACCGAGTGGCTGCAGCCGTTCTTCATGCTGGCGCCCGCGCTGCTGGTTGGCTGCGTGCGCCAGCCGCCGGTGCGTTCGCTGCGCGCGGCGACCATCGGGCTGATGTGCGCGGCGCTGGCGGTCTATCTGGGGTATGCCGCGGTGATGCTGGGCAACGTGCGCAACGCCGGCCAGAAAATGGTGGGTATCAAGGCGTTCAGCGTCGGAGTGGAGCGGCTGTGGCAGGAGCGGTATGGCGTCAGCCTGCGCTACGTCGGCGGCGAATACCTGTCGCAGTGGATGACGGTGTACGCCGGCTCCCGGCCGCAGACCATTACGCGCTGGTCCAATCATACGCGCCCGAATATCTACAACGTCAACATCAGCTATCCGCAGATTGCGCAGCACGGTGTCGCCCTGTTCGGGCGGTTGGGTGAAGACTGCGCGCACAGCGACTTCGGCGGCGAGCTGGCCCACTGGCCGAAGATGCGCCTCGATTGGCAGCAGACGCTGACGTTCCGCGCCGATCCGCATGCCGACGAGCAAGCGCTGTGCGTTGGCTTCGTTCGTCCGCAGTAACGGCGGCGCAAAACGCCGCCGCGATTCAGGCTTAGTAAGCGATAACCAGCTTGCCTTGCATATGGCCGCCGAGCAGCCGTTGATGCGCGGCGGTCAGCGTTTCTACCGACAGCCCGTGCAGAGTTTCGCTCAGCGTGGTGCTCAGCTTGCCCTCGTCCAGCAGCTGCGCCACCTGTTGGAGGATCTGGCCCTGCTGCGCGATGTCCGGGGTGGTGAACATGCTGCGGGTGAACATGAATTCCCAGTGCAGCGCGGCGCTCTTCAGCTTCAGCGCGTTTTGATCCAACGGCTGCGCGTTCTCGACGATGGTGCAGATATGGCCCAGCGGCGCGACCAGCTCGGCCATCGCCGGCCAGTGGCCGTCGGTATCGTTCAGGCACAGGATGTAATCCACCTGCTCGATGCCGTACTGCGCCAGCTCGCCCTTCAGATCGCGGTAGTCCACCACCAGATCGGCGCCGCGCTCACGGCACCAGGCGGCGGATTCCGGCCTTGAGGCGGTGGCGATCACTTTCACCTTGCTGCGCAGCGCGGCCAGCGGAATGGCCAGCGAGCCGACGCCGCCGGCGCCGCCGATGATCAGCAGCGTCTTGTGCTCCGGCGCGTCCTGAATGTTCAGGTGTTCGAACAGCGCTTCCCAGGCGGTGAGGGCGGTGAGCGGCAGGGCGGCGGACTCGGCCCAGTTCAGGCTGCGCGGCTTGTGCGCGGCGATGCGTGAGTCGATCAGCTGGTGGCTGCTGTTGCTGCCGGGGCGGGTGATGTCGCCGGCGTACCACACTTCATCGCCGGGCTTGAAGCCGCTGACGCCGCTGCCCACGTCTACCACCACGCCGCTGGCGTCCCAGCCGAGGATGCGCGGCTGCTGCAGGCCGCTCTTTTGCAGACCGGTGTGCACTTTGGTGTCCACCGGGTTGACCGACGCCGCTTTCACTGCCACCAGCAGATCGTACTGGCCTGGAACCGGCATTTCCGGTGAGATTTCGATGAAACCGGCGGGGTTCTGCGGGTCTACGGCAATGGCTTTTATCGACATGATTGTGCTCCTTTTAAATGATGCCCCCAGTGTAGACCCGCGGCAGTGGGGTGATAAGATGGACAATATCTAACGGAGTGTTCGTTTAAGGTGAACAATGGAATTCAAACAGCTGCAGGACATGGCGCTGTTCGCGCTGGTGGCGGAGTGCGGCAGCTTCACCGTCGCCGCGCAGCGCGTCGGGTTGCCGAAGTCCAGCGTCAGCCAGCGCATCAGCCAGCTCGAACAGACGCTGGGGCTGCGCTTGCTCAATCGCACCACGCGCCAGCTGAACCTGACCTTCGCCGGTGAGCGCTATCTGGAACATTGTCAGGCGATGATGTCCGCCGCGGAACGCGCCGATCTGGCGTTGCAGCGGCTGCGCGATAACCCGAGCGGCCGCCTGCGCATTTCAACGCCCGCCGGGCTGGGGGCGACCCTGGTGGCGCGGCTGGCGGCGGATTTTCAGCGCCAATACCCGGACGTTTCGCTGGAGGTGTCGGTGTCCGACGCCATGGTGGATCTGGTGCAGGAAGGCTTCGACGCCGCGCTGCGCACCGGCAAGCCGCAGGATTCTTCGCTGATCGGTCGCCGTCTCGGGTATGCGCCGCGCTATCTGTTGGCGGCGCCGTCCTATCTGGCGCAGCATCCGCCGATCGAACACCCGCAACAACTGCAACAGCATCGCTGCATTGCCCACCGCGCCTGGACGGCCTGGAACCTGCGCTGCGGCGACGACTACTACCGTTGGCAGCTGCCGCTGGCGCACACCACCGACAACCTGCTGTATGCGCGTGAATGCGCTATCGCCGGCGCGGGGATCACGCTGTTGCCGGCGTTTCTCAGCCGCGAGGTGGTGGCGCAGAAGCTGTTGGTGGAAGTCTTGCCGGCGTGGCGCGCGGAGGGCAACGAGCTGTATCTGGTTTACCCGAGCCGCAAACTGAATTCCCCGGCGCTGGCCTGCTTCATCGATGTGGTGCTGCAGCATCCGGCGTTCGACGACTACGCCCGCGAGCTGCCGCGGGAATAAGAACCAAGGAAGCCCAGGCCGCTCCTGGGTTAAACAAGATATTACGTCACTTGCACGATGCGTTTTCCTGTGTTCTTCCCCGCCAGCAGGCCAACCAAGGCCGCGGGCAGCAGCTCAAAACCGGCGATCAGATCTTCGATGACCGCTAATTTCTCCTCCGCGACCCAGGCCGTGAGCGCCGTCAGCGCCTGTTCTTGTCGGTGAAGGAAGTCGGCCAACAGGAACCCCCGCATCGTCAAGCTGTTGACGATCAGCAAACCGGGGATCCCGGCCGGCGCGGCCGGTGGGGAGGCCGTATCGTACTGCGACACCGCGCCGCAGCAAACAATGCGCCCCTGTTTCGCCATGTGCGGCAGGCAGGCCGCCAAAATATCGCCGCCGACGTTGTCGAACAGCACGTCAATGCCGTTGGGGCACGAGCGGCGCAGGCCGTCATGCAGATTCCCCGCCTTATAATCTATCGCCGCGTCGAAACCCAGCCTGTCCGTCAGCAGAGCCGTTTTGGCGGCGCCGCCGGCAATGCCCACCGTGCGGCAGCCGTGGAGCCGGGCGATTTGTCCGGCGAACATGCCTACCGCCCCTGCGGCGGCGGAAATGACGACGGTTTCACCGGCCTTGGGGCGTCCGCATTCCAGCAGGCCGAAGTAAGCGGTGAGTCCGGGCACGCCGTAAACGCTGAGCAAGTGCGTATGCGGAACGATGTCCGGCTGTTTGAGCGCCTCAGCCGCCGGCAGGGCCGTGAAGGTTTGCCAGCCGGTTTCCGCCAACACGATATCGCCGGCGGCCAGCAGGGGAGAGCGCGACGTGACGACTTCGGCCAGCGTCGTCGCGGCCATGATGTCTCCTGGCTGCAATCCGGAACGATAGGTGACGCCCTGCATCCAGGCTCTGCTGGCCGCATCCAAAGGCACGTAAAGCGTGCGCAACAGAACCTCTCCGGGGCCGGGGATCGGCATCGGGGTCTCGCGAGTCTGAAAACAATCGACGGTCAGCTTTCCCTGTGGGAGTTTGCCGAGGATGATTTGGCGATTCTGCATAGGGGCTCCTGTTTAAATCTTGCCGAAGATGTCGATGCCGGTGAGTTGCGCCGACAATTCCCACAGGCGTTGGGCCTGTTCAGGATCGACGGCGTAGCTTTTTACGCCGCTGAAGGAAAGGCCCTCGTCATCGTTGCGCCGGGCGATATCGCAGTCTTCGCAATACAATCCGCCAAGGCCATTGAGTTGAGGCGATGTCGCCGCCCACACCTGGGTTGCCGCACCCTGTTGCGGCGTTTTCAGCATTTCCGGGTGGGCGGGTTTGCCGTCGGCGTCGATCCAGTCCAATGCGAGCATCTCTTCCTGCGAGAGGTAACGCTGCAGTGGCGTGGGGATCATGCCGGGATGCAGCGTGAAGGCGCGTACACCGGCGGCTCGTCCTCGTTTGTCGAGGTGCACGGCGAATAACGCATTAGCGGTTTTCGACTGGCCGTAGGCCCGCCACTTGTCATAGCCGCTGTGAAACTGCACGTCATTCCAGCGTATGGCGCTGGCATGGTGGCCGGAAGAGGAGATGACGACAACGCGGGCGCCGCCCGCCAAAGCCGGCCAGAGGTGGTTCACCAGCGCGTAATGCCCCAGGTGGTTGATCGCGAATTGTGCCTCCCAGCCTGGGCCGATGCGGGTTTCAGGACAGGCCATGATGCCGGCGCCGCAGATCACCATATCGAGGTGGACGCCGGTCGCCAGAAGATGTTGCGTGAACTCTCTGATGTTGTTCAGATCGGCCAAATCAAGCTCATAAATGTCGACGTTGCTGATACCGGCGAGGGCCAGACGAGTGCGGGCGATGACGGGATCGCGGGCGGCGACAATCACCTGTGCTCCCGCCTGCGTCAATGCGCGAGTCGTTTCCAACCCCAGGCCGGAATGGCCGCCGGTGACCAGCGCCGTCATGCCGGCCAGTTGACGATCTTTGAGCACGTCGGCGGCGGTGGTGGTGGCGTTGAAGCCAGAGCCGATGGGCGTTTGTTTGTTCATTGGGGATTCCTCGCTGTGGTTGGCTGTGACACAGGGAGTGTAAATCGGCGCTATCCGGCGGATGAATGCAACAAAAACCTAATTTCTGTCGCCATCGTCCTAAAGCCTTCGACCAGCGCATCGCGCGGGTTATGCTCTTGCAAGATCTTTATGGGGAGAGGATATGGATCCTTTATCGGAAGTGCTGGCGCCACTGAACAGCCAGAATGCGTTTTTCGGCGGCCTGAAGGCCGGCGGCGACTGGGCCGTTCATTTTCCCGCTCCGCAAGGCGGGAAGTTCAACGCGGTGGTGCGCGGCGGCTGTTGGTTGGCGGCGGAAGGGCTGGCAGAACCGCTGTGGCTGGCGGCCGGCGACTGTTTACTGCTGACTCGCAGCCTGCCGCTGACCGTCGGCAGCGACTTGTCTCTTCCGGCGCTCGACGCCGAAGCGCTTTATCTGCAGGCGCAAAACGGCGTGGCGCGCTGCGGCGAGGGGGAAACGTGCCTGTTTATCGGCGGCCGTTTTAGCTTTGGCGAGGAGGTGGAGCGGCTGTTCGGCAGCCTGCCCGCGTTGATGGTGATCCGCGGGGGCACGGAAGAGGCGGCCGTGCTGCAATGGGCGCTGCAGCGGCTGGCGGATGAGCTGGTGAGGCCTTCGCCGGGCAGTACGTTGATGGCGCATCATCTGGGGCAAATCATGTTGACCCAGGCGCTGCGGATTTACCTGATGGGGGAGGAGAGTGCGGCGTCCGGCTGGCTACCCGCTTTGTTCGATCCGCGCATCGGCGCCGCGATGCAGGCGGTACATGCCGATCCGGCCCGGCGCTGGACGGTGGCGGCGTTGGCCGACGCGGCGAGCGTTTCCCGTTCGACGTTGGCGCTGCGCTTCAAGCAGAAAGCCGGCATGGCGCCGCTCGAGTACGTGTCGCGCTGGCGCATGCTGCTGGCGGCGCGGGCGCTGCGTACCGGCGGCGAACCGATCTCCGCTATCGCGCAGCGTTTGGGGTACGATTCCGACAGCGCTTTCAGCCACGCGTTCAAACGCGTGATGGCGTGCTCACCGCGCGACTATCGCCGGGCGCAGGCGTAAAAAAGGCGCCGCATGCGGCGCCTGGGGTATTACTTGGCGATCTTCTTGTACTTGATGCGGTGCGGCTCGAGCGCGTCGGCGCCCAGCGTACGCTTCTTGTACTCTTCGTACTCGGTGAAGTTGCCTTCGAAGAATTCCACCTTGCCTTCATCCTGGTAGTCCAGGATGTGGGTGGCGATACGGTCGAGGAACCAACGGTCGTGCGAGATCACCATGGCGCAGCCAGGGAATTCCAGCAGGGCGTTTTCCAGCGCGCGGAGGGTTTCGATATCCAGGTCGTTGGTCGGTTCATCGAGCAGCAGCACGTTGCCGCCAACCTGCAGCAGCTTGGCCAGGTGCAGACGGCCACGCTCACCGCCGGACAGCTCGCCCACGCGTTTGCCCTGATCGACGCCCTTGAAGTTGAAGCGGCCGACATAGGCGCGGCTCGGCATCTCGGTGTTGCCGATGCGCATGATGTCCTGCCCGCCGGAGACTTCTTCCCACACGGTTTTCGAACCGTCCATGCTGTCGCGGAACTGATCGACGGACGCCAGCTTGACGGTGTCGCCCAGCACGATGCTGCCGGAATCCGGCTGTTCCTGGCCGGACATCATGCGGAACAGCGTGGATTTACCCGCGCCGTTCGGGCCGATGATGCCGACGATTGCCCCTTTCGGCACCGAGAACGACAGGTCGTCGATCAGCAGGCGGTCGCCGTAGGACTTGCGCAGGTTGCTGACTTCGACCACTTTGTCGCCCAGGCGTGCGCCAGGTGGAATGAACAGTTCGTTGGTTTCGTTACGTTTCTGGTATTCGGTGTTGTTCAGCTCTTCGAAGCGGGCCAAACGGGCCTTGCCTTTGGACTGACGGCCTTTGGCGCCCTGACGCACCCACTCCAGCTCTTTCTCGATCGACTTGCGGCGAGCGGCTTCGGCGGACGCTTCCTGCGCCAGACGCGCGTCTTTCTGCTCCAGCCAGGAAGAGTAGTTGCCTTCCCACGGGATGCCCTCGCCGCGGTCCAGTTCGAGGATCCAGCCGGCCACGTTATCCAGGAAGTAACGGTCGTGGGTAATCGCCACCACGGTGCCTTCGAAGTCGTGCAGGAAGCGTTCCAGCCAGGCCACGGACTCGGCGTCCAGGTGGTTGGTCGGTTCGTCCAGCAGCAGCATGTCCGGTTTTTCCAGCAGCAGGCGGCACAGCGCGACGCGGCGGCGTTCACCCCCGGACAGGTGGGCGATTTTGGCGTCCCAGTCCGGCAGGCGCAGCGCGTCGGCGGCGCGTTCCAGCTGGGCGTTGAGGTTGTGACCGTCGTGCGCCTGAATGATCTCTTCCAGGCGGCCCTGTTCGGCGGCCAGCTTGTCGAAGTCTGCGCCTTCTTCGGCGTACAGCGCGTACACTTCGTCCAGGCGTTTCAGCGCGCCGACCACTTCCGCCAGCGCTTCTTCCACCGACTCACGCACGGTGTGTTCGAGGTTAAGCTGCGGCTCCTGCGGCAGGTAACCGATCTTGATGCCCGGCTGCGGGCGCGCTTCCCCTTCGATATCGGTATCGATGCCGGCCATGATGCGCAGCAGGGTGGACTTACCGGCGCCGTTCAGGCCCAGTACGCCGATTTTGGCCCCGGGGAAGAAGCTCAGGGAGATGTTTTTCAAAATATGACGCTTCGGCGGTACCACCTTGCCGACGCGGTGCATGGTATAGACGTATTGAGCCACGTTGCTCTAAGCCTCTCTATATCAGTATTTATAGGATGTCTGGCGGCATGAGTGTAGCCCGTTTCGATCTCGGATCCCAGACATCGCTCAGCGATCGCTAAGTATAACCGTTTATGCGCCGATAAAGGCGCATATTGGTGGCTTATGGCGTGACGACGATCGCGACGCGGCGGTTTTCCGCGCGGCCGCTGGAGGTGCGGTTATCGGCAACGGGATCGCGCTTGCCCATGCCGCGGGTTTCGATATTGGCGCGCGGAATGCCGACGCTGGCCAGCAGATCGGCCACCGCATCGGCGCGGCGCAGGGAGAGCTGGTCGTTATAGCTGTCTTCACCGTAGTTGTCGGTATGGCCGTCCAGGCGGAACTTGGTGATGCCGACGCTCAGCAGCGCACGGCCCATCTTCTGCACCGTCTCGGTGCTTTCCGGGTTCAGCTTGCCGATGTTATTGCCGAACAGCACTTTATCCGACAGGCCGAACTCCCAGCCGTTATCGGTCAGCTTGAAGCCCTGCGATTGCAGCAGCGCGATCTGCTCGGGCGTCAGGCCCTGCGGTTTGCTCTGGCAGCCGGCGAGCGCCAGCAGGGCGACGAACACCATCGTCAGCAGTGAAAAACGACCTTTAAACAGTTGCTGTATCATAGTCAAAATCCCTAGTTCAAGTGTTATAGCCGGGGCTCTTATTTATGTATAGCCAGCCGCCAGCCTCCGTTATAACGATGCTTTGCCTGATACATCGCATCGTCAGCTTCGTGCAAAAGACCCTGAGGCGTCGACGCGTGATCAGGGTACAGCGCAATACCGATACTCAGAGAGGTAATGACCGCCTCGTCGTTCGGCAAAATGACCGGTTGCGTCATGCAGTCGATGATGTTGTCAGCGATCTGCAGGACATCTTCCGTGCCGTGTACCGGCGCCAGCAGCACGGCGAATTCATCCCCGCCCAGACGCGCGACCAGATCGGTCTCGCGCAGCTGCGCGCGAATGCGCCCGGCAATGGTGGTCAGCACCGCATCGCCTGCGGCGTGGCCGTAACTGTCGTTCACCTCCTTGAAGCGATCGCCGTCGATAAACAGCACCGCCAATTTCGCCGGCGGTTCGATATCGCCCAGCGCCCGGCTCAGCCGCCCTTCGAAGAAGGCGCGGTTCGGCAAGCCGGTCAGGCTGTCGTGCGTCGCCCGGTGAGCCAGCGAGTCGTTCTCCTGCTTCAGATGGGCCTGCCAGGCCTCCAGCTCGTCGAGCAAGCCGTTGAAATCGTTGCTGAGCTCATGCAGCTCGGCGATCGGCGCCGACGGCACCCGCAGGCCGAAGGTGCGATCGCGGCGCACCGCGTGCGCCACGTTGGCGATGTCGTCCAGCGAACTGACGATGCCGACCAGCATACGGCGCGACAACACCAGAGCGCACAGGGTGCTGAGCACCATGCAGGCGATCATGCCGACCAGGCCGCGCAACAGGAAACGCAACAGGCTGCCGCCGTTGCCGCTCAACCAGACCTGGCCAACCTGTTTGCCCCCGTGAGAAATAGGCAGGATGACCGGCTCGGGCAGCGCCCAGTGCGCAACCATCTGCTCCAGACCGTGCAGCGGGCTGTCGGAGGGATGGCGCCAGCTGGCCAGCATCTTGCCTTTATTATCCAGAATGCGTGCCTCCAGGATCTCTTCGTTGGAGGCGATCAGCATCAGCGCCTCACGCGCGGCGACGCCGTCTTCAAACACCACGGCGGCCTCGACGGTATAGCTGATGGAGCGCGCGATCAGGTGCAGGTTGTGGTCGGCATAGGCGCGCAGCGCAAACAGCGCCACCAGCGTCAAAAAGATGCCGGCGGTGCCGACGGCGATCAGCGCCAGCCCAAGATGCACCCGCTGCAGCACTCGGCCCAGCGTCGGGCGCGCATTGCCGGCGCGGTTTCTGTGCAACAGCCTCATAGCGGCGGCGCCTGTTTGCGTGCCAGCTGCAGCACGTTGGGGTGAACGCGCACGCCGCTGCGCGCCAGAGCGTCCAGGTTGACCTTGAAACTGGCCTGATCCCCATCGATCTGCAGGCAAAATGCGCTGCCGGCGGAGCATTCGCTATCGTTCTCGCTGATGCTGAGAATGGAGTTGCCGGAAATGCGCTGCATGAAATTTTGTCTCTGCGCGGCGGTGATGTTCCCTAAGTAGATGACATCGCAGCCGGTACTCAGCGTTGGGCTGTCGAACGGCACACGCTCGGCTTTAATCGGACGCGGGGCGCTCAGCAGGATCGGATCGAACAGCCCTTCGGCATACTGGGTGGGGGCGGTCACGCACAAGCGGATCGGATTGGGTTCACGCGACCAGCGGGCGTAGCTGATGATGCCTACCACCACGGTCGTCACGGCGTGCGTGCGTTTTTGATAGGGATCATCGGCGGCGCGCGCAGGCCCGGACAACGTCAGCAGCACCAACAACACGATCAGCAGCAGGCGACCGATATTCAGACGTGCGTCAAGGAAGCCCGGCACGGGGCTTTTTGCGCAACGCATCGCTATCGCGGTCTTACTCGCCATCTTCACCCGCCATTCCGGTCTGATCCACCGCCCGCAGGCCGTGGCCTGACAAGGAAAAGTTCGGCCCGCTTGAAGGGACAATCGTTTTGCTGAAAGCTGTCAGTCGCACTGCCTAATGAACACTATCTCACCCATAATTGGCGCGGATTGTATTATAAGATGTCTTCGTTGGGCGCTTTATGTGCTGTTTTCTCGGAATTATCCTACTTATTTTTGATAGTATAAAAATGCCTACCCAGGTTTGCCACCGCTTTTCTGCAAAGTTGGCGCGTTTGGCCAGCTGTCAGGCGATTTGCGCAACGGCGGCGTCATCTCGCAAGTGCAATAATGTCATAGCTAATAATTAAAAATTATTTTACTTCTCTTATAAATGCCGGGGCGGCTAATAAAAATCCGGTGGCTGGAAATATCCCTATCCCGTCGGCCTGATTTGTCAGCCAAAGTAAACGTTTTTTACCTGGCTCCCGTCATGGCGATACACTTCTTCTTCTACAGTATTGAATGGATAAGCGATTGCGCTGTCTATGGTAGATATCTGCGTCCGGGCCGTGCGCCCGGCTTTATTTTGTCCCGCTGCGTCGTGGTGCGGCGGTCACCGGGGAGCTGGGCGGCTCCTGCGGTCCAACCAGTGAGGAAAGAGCGAGGATGGTCAAGGTGGACAAGCGACGGCTGTTGGCAATGGGCCTGTGCCTGACGGCGTTTTCAGGCGCGGCGCTGGCGGATTCTCTGGATGCGCAACGTCAGCGCTACCAGCAGATCAAACAGGCATGGGACGGCAATCAGATGGGCGTGGTGGCGCAGCTGATGCCGACGCTGCGCGATTATCCGCTTTATCCTTACCTGGAATACCGCGAGCTGACACAGGATCTGAGCCAGGCGGGGTTCTCCGAGGTGAACGACTTTATCAAACGCAACCCGACGCTGCCGCCGGCGAAATCACTGGCCCCGCGCTTCGTCAATGAGCTGGCGCGGCGCGAAGACTGGCGCACCCTGTTGGCCTTCAGCCCGCAGCCGCCCAAACCGGTGGCGGCGCGCTGCAATTATTACTACGCCAAGTGGGCCACCGGCGATCAGCAGGCGGCCTGGAGCGGCGCCGACGAACTGTGGCTGAACGGCAAAACGCTGCCGGGCGCCTGCGATCGGCTGTTCAGCGTCTGGCGCGGCGCAGGCAAGCAGACGCCGCTGGATATTCTGGCGCGCATGAAGCTGGCGTTGAAGGAGGGCAACAGTTCGCTGGTCAGCAACCTCTACAGCCAGCTGCCGGCCGACTACCAGACCATGGGCAACGCCCTGGTGCGCTTGCAAAACGATCCGACCACCGTGGAAGCCTTCGCCCGCAGCGTGGGGCCGACCGACTTTACCCGCGCCGCCACCGGCATCGCCTTTGAGCGCCTGGCGCGGCAGGATGTGGAAAACGCGCGGGCGATGATCCCGACGCTCGCGCGGCTGCAGAAAATGAGCGACGACGAGCGGCTGGGGCTGGAAGAGGCGGTGGCCTGGCGCCTGATGGGCAGCGATGCCACCTATGAACAGGCGCAGTGGCGCGATCGGGTGATTCTGCGTAGCCGTTCGCCTTCGCTGCTGGAGCGCCGGGTGCGCATGGCGTTGGGCAACGGCGATCGGCAGGGCGTGGCGACCTGGCTGGCCCGCCTGCCGGAGGCGTCGCGCAACAAGGATGAGTGGCGCTACTGGCGCGCCAGTCAGTTGATGGACGAAGGCAAACGCGCCGAAGGCGAGGAGATATTGCGTAACCTGATGACCGAACGCGGCTTCTATCCGATGGCGGCGGCGCAGAAGCTGAACGCCACTTATCCGGTGATGGTGGCGGTGGCGGCCAAGCCGCGCGCGTCGCTGGTCGACGGGCCGGAGGTTGCCCGGGTGCGCGAGCTGATGTACTGGAACATGGACAACCTGGCCCGCAGCGAGTGGGGCTCCTACGTCGCCAGCCGCAGCCGACCGGAACAAGAGGCGCTGGCGCGCTACGCCTTTGAGCAAAAATGGGCCGATCTGAGCGTGCAGGCGACCATCGTCGGCAAGCTGTGGGATCATCTGGAGGAGCGCTTCCCGGTCGCCTGGCCGCAGGAGTTCCGCCGCGCCACCGATGACAAGGGGATCACCACCAGCTACGCGATGGCGATAGCGCGCCAGGAGAGCGCCTGGAATCCGAAGGCGCAGTCGCCGGTTGGCGCTTCCGGCCTGATGCAGGTGATGCCGCGCACCGCGCAGCATACGGTGCAGATGTTCAATATTCCCGGCTACGTCGGCCCGAGCCAGCTGTTCGATCCGCAGACCAACATCACCATCGGCACCAGCTATCTGGAGTCGGTCTATCAGCAGTTCGGCCGCAACCGGATCCTGTCGAGCGCCGCCTATAACGCCGGCCCGTCACGGGTGAACACCTGGCTGGGCAACAGCGCGGGGCGTATCGACCCGGTGGCGTTCATCGAAAGCATTCCGTTCTCGGAAACCCGCGGCTACGTCAAGAATGTGCTTGCCTACGATGCGTTTTACCGTTATCTGACGCACCGGCCGGCCAAGGTGTTGACCGACGCCGAGTGGCAGAGACGTTATTGATTTTGACGGCCCTATGGTATGCTGCTGTACTAGTTAAATAGTATGGTGGCTGCCATGACGCAATTATCGTTAAACGACCCCGCTCTTTCAGAACAAGGCAATGAGGATTGGCTGCGCTTCGTCGCGCTGCTGCAGAATTCGTTTGCGCAAGAGCTGCATCAACCGCTGCTGCAGCTGATGCTGACGCCGGACGAGCGCACCGCGCTGGGCACCCGGGTGCGGATCATTCAGGAACTGATGCGCGGCGAGATGAGCCAGCGCGAGCTGAAAAATGAACTGGGCGCGGGGATCGCCACCATCACCCGCGGCTCGAACAGCCTGAAAGCGGCTTCACCCGAGCTGAAACAGTGGCTTGAGCAGCAGCTGTTGCACGACGCGCCCTAGCGGGCTCGGTGCTATTGCTGATAGATGGCGTTGTGAAACGGCACCAGCGCCAGCAGCAGCGCCTGGTGGTAAACGCTGGTGCGGCTCAGCCGGCCGTCGGTGAAGACGCCGATGGCGCCGCCCTGGCGCTTCACCTCGGCATTGCCGGTGATCGCCGCCATTTCGCTGCCCAATTCGCGACCGGCGCGAATACCTTGTAAGATGACTTCCGGCAGCATCAGGCTCGCCGAGCGGGATTCGCCGCGGATGTGCGGGTTCTCGATGGT
Source organism: Serratia sp. SM04 (assembly GCF_040280225.1). Taxonomy (NCBI): domain Bacteria; kingdom Pseudomonadati; phylum Pseudomonadota; class Gammaproteobacteria; order Enterobacterales; family Yersiniaceae; genus Serratia; species Serratia sp. SM04. The sequence goes on from NZ_JBEOQT010000004.1 coordinate 134,120, forward strand.
CATCCAGGCGAAGGTCATATTCTCTTCAATCCCGGCTTCCACGCCGACCCAAAAATCGGCCTCGGGCCTGACCTGGCGCGCTTCCATGACGCGTTGACGCGAGCCGGTGCGGGTTTCGTGGTTGCCTATCGGCTGCAGCGAGACGCCGCTGGCGACGTCAACGGATTCAATGCGGTATTGGTTCGCGCCAAAGACGTCATCGAAGGCCAGTTGAATAGCCTTGATCTTTGCCGGGTTGGTAGTTGCAGCGACAACATGGTACATAACGGGTTTGATATCCTTCTGGCCGATACGCCGGGCAGCGGCAAAAGCGCCGCCGGGCCGGGGATAAACGCAAATTTCACGCAGTATAACGGAAAACAAAAATGTTACAGGTATACCTCGTTCGCCATGGCGAAACGGAATGGAACGCGGCTCGCCGCATCCAGGGTCAGTCCGACAGCCCGTTAACCGCCATGGGTGAACACCAGGCCCGTCTGGTCGCCAGGCGCGTCAGTAAGGAAGGCATTACGCACATCATTACCAGCGATCTGGGGCGCACGCGCCGCACCGCGCAGATCATCGCCGAAGCCTGTGGCTGCGAAGTGATAGGCGATCCGCGTTTGCGTGAGCTGCACATGGGGGTTCTGGAAGAACGCCTGATCGACAGTTTGACGCCGCAGGAAGAGCAGTGGCGCAAACAGATGGTCGATGGTACTCCTGACGGCCGTATCCCTCAAGGCGAATCCATGGAGGAGCTGGGCGAGCGCATGCGCGCCGCGCTGGAGAGTTGCCTGATGCTGCCGGAAGGCAGCAAGCCGCTGCTCGTCAGCCATGGCATCGCGTTGGGGTGTTTGATCAGTACGGTGCTGGGGTTACCGGCCTATGCGGAACGCCGTTTGCGCTTGCGCAACTGTTCACTGTCGCGCGTCGATCACCAGCAGAGCCCGTGGCTGGCTTCCGGCTGGATCGTGGAGACGGCGGGCGATGTCACGCATCTGGACATGCCCGCGTTGGACGAACTGCAGCGTTAACGCCGAATCGGGATCAGGTAATCGCACTTGATCTCGATAGGTGCCTGATGCGGACGGCGCTCGCCTTTCGGGTAGAAGCGTTCGATGTCGTGCCCTTTGCGGCGCGTCAGTTGGAGCGCCGGCAGGCAGGTGCCGTAGACCGTCAGAATAAAGTCTTGCAGGCCCTCAGTGGGCCCTTCGTAGCTGAACATCGCAAACTCACCGCCCGGCAACACCAGCGGCTGGCCTTCCTGCGCCTTGTCAGGCACCTGATCCGGCTCCAGCGCCGTGGTGTACAGCACTTCCTGTTCGTCGTCCTTCTCCTGGCTCGGCCGCGAGTGGTGCAGCCCGTACAGTACCGGCGGCAGGGTTTCGACGTCACCGAGGAACTGGCGCCAGAACTGCGAGCGCAGCTCGGTGCGCACGGTGGTGATCTGTTCCAGCGTACAGGAGTAGCTTTGGGTCAGGCCGACCAGGCGCTTGTCCGGCAGCGAGACGAATTCCGGCTGCGGCAGGGTGAAAGCCCCCAGACGGATCGGCGGGCAGATGCCGAATGCGTTCCAGTCCTCGGCGCGGCGGTACAGCGCCGGCGTTTGCGCAAACTGTTTTTTGAAGGCGCGGGTGAAGGTCTGCTGCGAGTCGAAGCGATACTGCAGGGCGATATCCAAAATCGGCCGGCTGGTCAAACGCAGCGCGACGGCGGCTTTGGACAGCCTCCTTGCCCGGATGTAAGCACCGATGGCGTTACCGGTAATATCTTTGAACATCCGTTGCAGGTGCCATTTGGAATAGCCGGCCTTGGCCGCCACGTTATCCAGCGACAAGGGTTGGTCCAAATGGCTTTCCAGCCAGCTAAGCAGATCACGAATGATACCGGCTTGATCCATAGATCTTCCTCGTAAAGCTTGGGGGTAGGAACCCGAACTGTTGATTCGTCACGCTGGTGCTGCGCTATCAGACCGATCCATGAGCCATTATGCGTTGCACTCTTTGCCTCTGCTGCGCTTGCCGCGCCAGAGTTGGATTGGGGTACACCGTAGTGGGCGCAAAGAAATAACGACGCCGCATCATAGCAATTTTTTTACTCCGCGACTCTCAAAGATTTTTGTCACGCTCTGTGCTAAAACGGACGGTGCGGACCCGTAAAAAACCGATTCCGTGAGCTTAGACATAAATAATGGCGATCGCCGAACCTATTTTTGCGGCAAGGTTATATCGGAGTTAAGTAAATGAAAAAAGGCTGGATATTTTTATTCGGTTTGGTTTGCGCAACCGTTGGCAGCGCGCAGGCGGAGCAGGTGGGCTCCGTTGATACCGTGTTTAAATTGTTGGGGCCGGACCACAAAATCGTGGTGGAAGCATTCGACGATCCGGATGTTAAAAATGTAACTTGTTATATCAGCCGCGCCAAAACCGGCGGCATCAAAGGCGGCCTGGGGCTGGCGGAAGACACCGCCGACGCGGCCATTTCCTGCCAGCAGGTGGGGCCTATCGAGCTGAGCGACAAGATCAAAAACGGCAAGTCGGAAGGTGAGGTGGTATTCCAGAAACGCACCTCGCTGGTGTTCAAGAAGCTGCAGGTGGTGCGCTTCTACGACGCCAAGCGCAATTCGCTGATTTACCTGAGCTACTCCGACAAGGTGATCGACGGTTCGCCGAAGAACGCGCTGAGCGCGGTGCCGATCATGCCGTGGGCTGAGACGAAATAAAAAAACGGGGTTCAGCATGCTGAACCCCGTTTTCATGACGGCAGGCCGGAATTACTCTTCCAGATCGCCGCAGAAGCGGTAGCCTTCGCCGTGAATGGTGGCGATGATTTCCGGCGTGTCCGGCGTCGATTCGAAGTGTTTGCGAATGCGACGGATGGTGACGTCCACGGTGCGGTCATGCGGCTTCAGCTCGCGGCCGGTCATTTTCTTCAGCAGTTCGCCGCGGGACTGGATCTTGCCCGGGTTTTCGCAGAAGTGCAGCATGGCGCGGAATTCGCTGCGCGGCAGCTTGTACTGTTCGCCGGCCGGGCTGATCAGCGAGCGGCTGTTGATGTCCAGCTCCCAACCGTTGAACTTGTAGCTCTCGACCAGGCGGCGCTCTTCGCCGAGGCTGCCCAGGTTCATGGTGCGCGACAGCAGGTTGCGCGCGCGGATGGTCAGCTCACGCGGGTTGAACGGCTTGGTGATGTAATCGTCGGCGCCGATTTCCAGGCCGAGGATTTTGTCCACTTCGTTATCGCGACCGGTCAGGAACATCAAGGCGACGCTGGCCTGTTCACGCAGTTCGCGCGCCAACAGCAGGCCGTTTTTGCCTGGCAGGTTGATGTCCATGATGACCAGATTGATATCATTTTCAGACAGGATATTGTGCATCTCTGCACCATCATTGGCTTCATGAACAATGTAGCCTTCCGCCTCGAAAATGCTCTTCAGGGTGTTACGAGTGACTAACTCGTCTTCGACAATCAGAATGTGCGGGGTCTGCATATTTGCTACCTAAAATTGCCAACAAAATAGAAAATAGGAAGTACAGAAGTCTTTGTTTTCTTAGAGGAGGGCAGAGATAGCGCCACGTTCCCTCTCAGCAAATGACTAAAGTACGTAAACTCGTTCTTGATGCACTTTCCATCTCATGTCAACAAGATCGCTAGCCTGGTGGGGATGCTGTTCCCTACAACCCCTGGGGTGCCAAATTGGCGCATATCCTAACCCCATTAACAGCAATATAACAGCGCGTGCCGAATTCATCACCCAACAAAACTACGCTTTGTTGACATATATCAAATTCAATTGTAGCACGTTAACAGATTTGTGAAAAACACTTACAGAAATGCCAGTTTAAGTCACAGAACCTCAAATTCTGTGAACGATTCAGCATTATCCGGCCCGATAGGATACAATTATTCGTTTATTGATCATCGCTTTGTTTTAACTCATTGATAAATAAATGCAGTAAAACATAAGCACGAATAATGACTATTACGACGGGTTTATTAGCTCAACGAGCCGTTTAATCTTGTTTGTTGCTATTAACGCGTTTATTGTTACGCAATTGTAAATATAAGCGGGTGCTGCGCCATCGTCAAAAGCGCAGGCCTGCCTTCGGTGGAAGAGTGATGCAGCTTCATATTGTTTTAGTGGCTCCGGCGCGGCCGGAAAATGTCGGCGCGGCGGCGCGCGCGATGAAAACCATGGGCTTCACGTCGTTGCGCATCGTCGACAGCGAGGCGCACCTGCAGCCGGCGGCGCGCTGGGTGGCGCACGGAGCCGGCGAGATCCTCGACGGCGTGCAAACGTTCGCCACGCTGGAACTGGCGCTGGCGGACGTGGATTTCACCGTCGCCACCACCGCCCGCAGCCGCGCGCGTTTTCACTATTACTGCACGCCGCCCGAGCTGCTGGAACAGCTGAGCGAGCGCAAGCAGTGGGTCGGCCAGGCCGCGCTGGTGTTCGGCCGCGAAGATTCCGGCCTGACCAACGAAGAGCTGGCGCTGGCGGATTTGCTGACCGGCGTGCCGATGCAGGCGGATTATCCGTCGCTTAACCTGGGCCAGGCGGTGATGGTTTACTGCTACCAGCTGGCGAGCCTGATGGGCGTCAGCACGCCGCAGGAAACGGCGGCGTCGGAAGGGCAGCTCAAGGCGCTGCGCCGCCGCGCCGATGCCTTGTTGAACGCATTGGATGTCGGCGATGACCAAAAATTGCGCGACTGGCTGCACCAGCGGCTCGGCGCGCTGCAACAGCGAGATACGGCGATGTTGCATACGCTGCTGCACGACATCGAAAAAAAACTCGCCAAGTGATAGCGGCTCCATCAGACGGTTACCCAGCGTGATCCACTGGTAAATCGGCTTTAAGTTGTTTTTTTGTTCTGTCGTTTTGCTTTTCACCTGTTGCATCGCGCATTACCGCCGCTGAACGGAAAATAAGCAAAAAAAAGAAATAGTTTGACTTGGGATAGCGATTGCTTTAACCAATAGAGGGGACAGAGTATTTCATGAGACAGACAGACAACATGCGCAACATCAGCCTGAAAACCACAATTATTACCACCACCGATACCACAGGTAACGGGGCGGGCTGACGCGCACAGGAAACACAGAAAAAAGCCCGCACCTAATCAGTGCGGGCTTTTTTTTCGGCTTAAATTCGGAGAGATCACACATGCGAGTGCTGAAATTTGGCGGAACCTCGGTGGCGAATGCAGAACGTTTTCTGCGCGTTGCCGACATCATGGAGAGTAATGCGCGTCAGGGACAGGTAGCCACGGTCTTGTCCGCCCCTGCAAAGATCACCAACCATCTGGTGGCGATGATCGACAAAACGGTGGCGGGCCAGGACATTCTGCCGAATATCAGCGACGCCGAGCGGATCTTTGCCGATCTGCTGAGCGGCCTGGCGCAGGCGCTGCCGGGCTTTGAATACGATCGCTTGAAAGGCGTGGTCGATCAGGAGTTCGCGCAGCTCAAACAGGTGCTGCACGGCGTTTCGCTGCTGGGGCAGTGCCCGGACAGCGTAAACGCGGCGATCATCTGCCGCGGCGAAAAGCTCTCCATCGCCATCATGGAAGGGGTGTTCCGCGCCAAGGGCTACCCGGTCACGGTGATCAACCCGGTGGAGAAACTGCTGGCGCAGGGCCACTACCTGGAGTCCACCGTGGACATCGCCGAGTCCACGCTGCGCATCGCCGCGGCGGCGATCCCGGCTGACCACATCGTGCTGATGGCTGGTTTCACCGCCGGTAACGACAAGGGCGAGCTGGTGGTGCTGGGCCGCAACGGCTCCGACTATTCCGCCGCCGTGCTGGCCGCCTGCCTGCGCGCCGACTGCTGCGAGATCTGGACCGACGTCGACGGCGTGTATACCTGCGATCCGCGCACCGTGCCGGACGCCAGGCTGCTGAAGTCGATGTCGTATCAGGAGGCGATGGAACTCTCTTATTTCGGCGCCAAAGTGCTGCACCCTCGTACCATCACGCCGATTGCCCAATTCCAAATCCCTTGCCTGATTAAAAACACCTCCAACCCGCAGGCCCCCGGCACGCTGATCGGCAAAGACAGCACCGATGACGGGATGCCGGTGAAAGGCATCACCAACCTGAACAACATGGCGATGATCAACGTCTCCGGCCCGGGCATGAAAGGCATGGTCGGCATGGCCGCGCGAGTGTTCGCCGTGATGTCGCGCGCCGGCATTTCGGTGGTGCTGATCACCCAATCCTCTTCCGAATACAGCATCAGCTTCTGCGTGCCGCAGGGCGAACTGCTGCGCGCGCGCCGCGCGCTGGAGGAGGAGTTCTATCTGGAGTTGAAAGACGGCGTGCTGGATCCGCTGGACGTGATGGAACGCCTGGCGATCATCTCGGTAGTCGGCGACGGCATGCGCACCCTGCGCGGCATCTCCGCGCGCTTCTTCTCCGCGCTGGCGCGCGCCAACATCAATATCGTCGCCATCGCCCAGGGCTCTTCCGAGCGTTCAATCTCGGTGGTGGTCAGCAATGAATCCGCCACCACCGGCGTGCGCGTCAGTCACCAGATGCTGTTCAACACCGATCAGGTGATCGAAGTGTTCGTCATCGGCGTCGGCGGCGTCGGCGGAGCGCTGATCGAACAGATTTACCGCCAGCAGCCGTGGCTGAAGCAAAAGCATATCGACCTGCGGGTGTGCGGCATCGCCAACTCGCGCGTGATGCTGACCAACGTGCACGGTATCGCGCTGGACAGCTGGCGCGACGAACTGGCCGGCGCGCAGGAGCCGTTCAATCTCGGCCGCCTGATCCGGCTGGTGAAGGAGTATCACCTGCTGAACCCGGTGATCGTCGACTGCACTTCCAGCCAGGCGGTGGCCGATCAGTATGTGGACTTCCTGGCGGACGGTTTCCACGTGGTGACGCCGAACAAAAAGGCCAACACCTCGTCGATGAACTATTATCAGCAACTGCGCGCGGCGGCCGCCGGTTCGCACCGCAAGTTTCTCTACGACACCAACGTCGGCGCCGGTTTGCCGGTGATTGAGAACCTGCAAAACCTGCTGAACGCCGGCGATGAGCTGGTACGCTTCTCCGGCATCCTGTCCGGCTCGCTGTCCTTTATCTTCGGCAAGCTGGATGAAGGGCTGTCGCTGTCGGCGGCGACCCTGCAGGCCCGGGCCAACGGCTACACCGAGCCGGATCCGCGCGACGATCTGTCCGGTATGGACGTGGCGCGCAAGCTGCTGATCCTGGCGCGCGAGGCCGGTTACAAGCTGGAGCTGAGCGATATCGAGGTCGAGTCGGTGCTGCCGCCGTCCTTCGACGCGTCGGGCGACGTGGAGCATTTCCTGGCGCGCCTGCCGGAGCTGGATAAAGAGTTCGCGCGCAACGTGGCCAACGCCGCCGAGCAAGGCAAGGTGCTGCGCTATGTCGGCCTGATCGACGAAGGCCGCTGCAAGGTGCGCATCGAGGCGGTGGACGGCAACGATCCGTTGTATAAAGTGAAGAACGGCGAGAACGCGCTGGCCTTCTACAGCCGCTACTATCAGCCGCTGCCGCTGGTGCTGCGCGGCTACGGCGCCGGTAACGATGTGACCGCAGCGGGCGTGTTCGCCGATCTGCTGCGCACACTGTCATGGAAGTTGGGAGTTTAATATGGTTAAGGTGTATGCACCGGCCTCGATCGGTAACGTCAGCGTCGGTTTCGATGTGCTGGGCGCGGCGGTTTCGCCGATCGACGGCACGCTGCTGGGCGACTGCGTCAGCGTAGAAGCCGCCGAGACGTTCAGTTTGCAGAATGCCGGGCGCTTCGTCAGCAAGCTGCCGGCCGAGCCGAAAGAGAACATCGTTTATCAATGCTGGGAGCGCTTCTGCCAGGAGATCGGCCGCGAAGTGCCGGTGGCGATGCGGTTGGAAAAGAACATGCCGATCGGATCGGGGCTGGGCTCCAGCGCCTGTTCGGTGGTGGCCGGGCTGATGGCGATGAACGAATTCTGCGATCGGCCGCTGGATGAGACGACGCTGCTCGGCCTGATGGGCGAGCTGGAAGGCCGCATTTCCGGCAGCGTGCATTACGATAACGTGGCGCCATGCTACCTTGGCGGCCTGCAGCTGATGCTGGAAGAAGAAGGCATCATCAGCCAGGAGGTGCCGTGCTTCGACGATTGGCTGTGGGTCATGGCCTATCCGGGCATCAAGGTCTCCACCGCCGAAGCGCGCGCCATTTTACCCGCGCAATACCGTCGCCAGGATTGCATCAGCCACGGCCGCTATCTGGCCGGCTTTATCCATGCCTGCCACACCCGGCAGCCGCAGCTGGCCGCCAAATTGATGCAGGACGTGATCGCCGAACCGTACCGCACCCGGCTGCTGCCGGGCTTCGCCGAAGCGCGCAAGGCGGCGCAGGAGATCGGCGCGCTGGCCTGCGGCATCTCCGGCTCCGGCCCGACGCTGTTCGCCGTCTGCAACGACGGCGCCACCGCGCAGCGCATGGCCGCCTGGCTGCAACAACACTATCTGCAAAACGACGAAGGTTTTGTTCATATTTGCCGTCTGGATACCGCAGGCGCTCGACTACTGGGATAACGCATGAAACTGTACAACCTTAAGGATCACAACGAGCAGGTCAGCTTCGCGCAGGCGATCAAACAAGGCCTGGGCAAGCAGCAGGGGCTGTTCTTCCCGCTGGAGCTGCCGGAGTTCGAACTGACCGAGATAGACCAACTGCTGGAGCAGGACTTTGTCACCCGCAGCAGCCGTATTCTGTCGGCCTTTATCGGCGAAGAGGTACCGGAAGCGGCGCTGAAGAAGCGCGTGCAGGCCGCTTTTGAGTTCCCGGCGCCGGTGGCGAAAGTGACCGAAGACGTCTCCTGCCTGGAGCTGTTCCACGGCCCGACGCTGGCGTTCAAAGACTTCGGCGGCCGCTTTATGGCGCAGATGCTGGCGGAAGTGGCCGGCGATCAGCCGGTGACCATTTTGACCGCCACCTCCGGCGACACCGGCGCCGCCGTGGCGCACGCCTTCTACGGCCTGAAAAACGTCCGGGTGGTGATCCTCTATCCGCAGGGCAAAATCAGTCCGCTGCAGGAGAAGCTGTTCTGTACTCTGGGCGGCAACATTCACACCGTAGCGATCGACGGCGACTTCGATGCTTGCCAGGCGCTGGTGAAGCAGGCGTTCGACGATCAGGAATTGAAGGACGCGCTGCACCTGAACTCGGCCAACTCGATCAACATCAGCCGCTTGCTGGCGCAGATCTGCTACTACTTCGAAGCGGTGGCGCAGCTGCCGCAGGAAGCACGCAATCAGCTGGTGATTTCGGTGCCGAGCGGCAACTTCGGCGATCTGACCGCCGGGCTGCTGGCCAAGTCGCTGGGCCTGCCGGTGAAGCGCTTTATTGCCGCCACCAACGCCAACGACACCGTGCCGCGCTTCCTGACCAGTGGCCAGTGGCAGCCGCACGCCACGGTCGCGACGCTGTCCAACGCCATGGACGTCAGCCAGCCGAACAACTGGCCGCGCGTGGAAGAGCTGTTCCGTCGTAAGGTCTGGCAGCTGAAAGAGCTGGGCCACGCGGCGGTCAGTGATGAGACCACTAAGGAAACGATGCGTGAACTGGCCGAGCTGGGTTATATCTCAGAACCGCACGCGGCCATTGCCTATCGCGCGCTGCGCGATAGGCTGCAGGAAGGGGAGTTCGGTCTGTTCCTCGGCACGGCGCACCCGGCCAAGTTTAAAGAGAGCGTGGAAGCGATCCTCGGCCAGGAGCTGCCGTTGCCGAAAGCGCTGGCGCTGCGGGCCGATCTGCCGCTGCTGTCGCACACGCTGCCGGCCGGCTTTGCCGAACTGCGCAAATTCCTGATGGCGCTGCCGGCCTGAAGTTCGGCAGGCTAGAATGCGAAAAGCCGTCTTGCGACGGCTTTTTTTATGCCTGCTCCGGGCGTTTGAACACCAGTTCATTGCCCTGCGAGGCGGCTTCGTCGAAGGCGTAGCCTTCCAGGTTGAAGTCCACCAGCTGCTCGCTGCGCGTCAGGCGGTTCTTGATGATAAAGCGACTCATCAACCCGCGCGCTTTCTTGGCGTAGAAGCTGATGACCTTGAACTTGCCGTTCTTCTCGTCGAGGAACACCGGTTTGATCAGCGCGCCGTGCAGTTTGGCCGGCTTCACCGCCTTGAAATACTCGTCGGACGCCAGGTTGACCACCACGTCGTCGCCCTGCTGCTCCAGCGCTTCGTTGAGTTTTTGGGTGATTTTATCGCCCCAGAAGCTGTATAGGTCTTTGCCTTTCGGGTTTTCCAGCTTGATGCCCATCTCCAGCCGGTACGGCATCATCAGATCGAGCGGGCGCAGCACGCCATACAGGCCGGACAGCATGCGCAGATGCTGCTGGGCGAAGTCGAAATCGGCTTCGCTGAAATCCTGCGCCTGCAGGCCGGTGTAAACGTCGCCCTTGAACGCCAGCAGCGCCTGACGGGCGTTGTCCGGGGTAAATTTCGGCTGCCACTCGCTAAAGCGCGCGGCGTTCAGCCCGGCCAGCTTGTCGCTGATGCTCATCAGGCTGGCGATTTGCGCCGGCGTCAGCTCGCGGCAAATTTTGATCAGCTGTTTCGACTTGTCCAGCATTTCGGGCTGTGTGAAGCGTTCTGTTGCCAGCGGGCTGTCGTAATCGAGAGTTTTTGCAGGGGAAATAATAACGAGCATGGCCAGATCCTGTTTATCCAAGTGCGGATACTGTAGCAAAAAGCGCGGGAAAAAGGGGCAATCGGTCCAATAGGCAGGGGCGCGCACCGCACGCGCCCCGGAAAACTCAGCGCGGCGGCTTTTGGTCGTCCCACACGCCCGGCTCCAGCTGCGACTTCAGCTCCGGATAACGGTTGGCGTCGAAGGTCGGCAGCTTGCCCAGACGGCGTTGGCGATGGTAGTCGTCGGCCAGCTTAAGCGCCACCCGTGACAGCAGCAGGATTGCCGTCAGGTTGGTGATGGCCATCAGCGCCATGGAGGTATCCGCCATTTTCCACACCAGCGGCAGCTCCGCCAGCGCGCCGAACATCACCATGCCCAACGCCACGCAGCGGAAAATCAGCAGGCCGCCCGGATGGTTGTGCTCGAGGAACACCAGGTTGCTCTCGGCATAGGCGTAGTTGGCGATGATCGAGGTGAAGGCGAAGAAGAAAATGGCGATGGCGACGAACGGCGCCCCCCAGCTGCCGACGGCGGTCGACAGCGCGCGCTGGGTCAGATCGATGCCGCTGATGCTGTCGGTCGGCTGATCGAGAATGCCGGAGGAGAGGATGATCGCCGCGGTGGCGCTGCAGATGACGATGGTATCGATAAACACCCCGAGCATTTGCACATAGCCCTGTGAGGCCGGATGCGGCGGATAAGGTGAAGCGGACGCCGCCGCGTTGGGCGCCGAGCCCATGCCGGCTTCGTTGGAGAACAGGCCGCGCTGCACGCCCTGGGTCATCGCCTGGGAGATGCCGTAACCGACGGCGCCGGCCGCGGCTTCCTGCAGGCCGAAGGCGCTTTTGAAGATCAGCGTCAGGATCGCCGGCATGTGTTCGATGTTATGGCCAATCACCCAGAGGGCCAGCAACAGGTAGGCGCCGGCCATCAGCGGCACCACCAGCTCGGCCACTTTGGCGATGGAGCGGATGCCGCCGAAGATCACCACGCCGCTCAGCAGCACCAGGCCGATGCCGACGTGCAGCGGCTGCAAATGGAAGGCGACGGCGGAGGCCTGCGCGATGGAGTTGGCCTGCACGGCGTTGAACACCAGGCCGAACGCGATGATCAGGAAGATGGAGAACAGCACGCCCATCCAGCGCATGCCGAGACCCTTTTCCATGTAGTAGGCCGGGCCGCCGCGGTAGTTGCCGTTATCGTCTTTGGTTTTGTAGAGCTGCGCCAGCGAGCTTTCCACAAAGGAGGTGGCCATGCCGATAAACGCCACCACCCACATCCAGAAGATGGCGCCGGGGCCGCCGGCGGTCAGGGCGATGGCGACGCCGGTCAGGTTGCCGGTGCCGACGCGCGCCGCCAGCGTGGTGCACAGCGCCTGGAAAGAGGAGATGCCGGCGCTGTCGCTCTTATTGCTGTTTTTCAACACCGAGAACATGTGGCTGAAGTGGCGGAGCTGGATAAAGCGGGTGCGCAACGTGAAGTAGATGCCGGTGCCGAGCAGCAGATAAATCAGCACCGACCCCCACAAAATGTTGTTTATAAAATTCATCAGGTCCGTCAAGGGATCCCTCCTTTTATCGAAATTTAGTGCGCACCTTGCAGCATCCACCGCAGGTGAAAAACATTGGCCTATTTTTTACAAGAGCTTAGCTGGAATCTGTCCGGCGTCAGTCGATTAAGATTTTTCGCAGATTAGCGGACGAATTGCATCAATTTTTTCGAATTTAACATAATTTATTCGGACAATAGCACGTTATTGCCTTTCCATCCGCTCGGTAATGGCGAAAGATATCGGCGTAAACGGTTGCTCGCCCAAGGATAAAACAGATGCCTGCGCGCCGCGGTTTTCCAGCCTTGCACCGGGCTTGGCGCATGTTATTATCAGGGCAGGGCATGGTTGAACAATGCCAAAAGTTCATGCACAAACGATGAGATAATGCCAACATGACCGACAAATTAACTTCCCTGCGCCAGCTGACCACGGTGGTTGCAGATACGGGTGATATCGCGGCAATGAAGCTGTATCAACCGCAGGACGCCACAACCAACCCTTCGCTGATCCTCAATGCAGCCCAAATTCCTGAATACCGTAAACTGATTGACGAAGCCATCGCCTGGGCGCGCGGCCAGAGCAGCGATCGCGAGCAGCAGATCGCCGACGCCGCCGACAAGCTGGCGGTCAATATCGGTCTGGAGATCCTCAAACTGGTTCCGGGCCGCATCTCCACCGAAGTGGATGCACGTCTGTCTTACGACACCGATGCCAGCGTGGCCAAGGCCAAGCGCCTGATCAAGCTGTACAACGAAGCCGGCATCAGCAACGATCGCATTCTGATCAAACTGGCCTCGACCTGGCAGGGCATCCGTGCGGCGGAGCAGCTGGAGAAAGAAGGCATCAACTGTAACCTGACGCTGCTGTTCTCCTTCGCTCAGGCTCGCGCCTGTGCCGAAGCCGGCGTTTACCTGATCTCGCCGTTCGTCGGCCGTATCCTCGACTGGTACAAAGCCAACGGCGACAAGAAAGAGTTCGCCCCGCATGAAGATCCGGGCGTGATCTCCGTGACCGAGATTTACCAGTACTACAAACAGCACGGTTACAACACCGTGGTGATGGGCGCCAGCTTCCGTAACGTCGGCGAAATCATCGAACTGGCCGGCTGTGACCGTCTGACCATCGCCCCTGCGCTGCTGAAAGAGCTGGCGGAGAGCGAAGGCGCGCTGGAGCGCAAACTGTCTTACACCGGTGAAGTGAAGGCGCGTCCTGCCGCACTGACCGAACCTGAGTTCTACTGGCAGCACAACCAGGATCCGATGGCGGTTGAGAAACTGACCGACGGCATCCGCAAGTTCGCCGTAGACCAGGGCAAACTGGAAAAAATGATCGCCGACCTGCTGTAATTCCGGCAGATCCCGCAGTAAAAAGGTGGCTCAGGCCACCTTTTTTTATGCCCGACGCACCCGCTGGCGAGGGAAGCCCTTATACTCTCGGCAATGACAACAGAACGGGGACGAACCCGTTCGGACCCCATCAGGCTGTAGAGGTTACGCATGGATATTTTACGTATTGGTTTGGTTTCCGTTTCCGACCGCGCTTCCGGCGGCGTTTATCAGGATAAAGGCATTCCGGCGTTGGAGGAATGGCTGAGCGGCGCGCTGGCGACGCCGTTCAAGCTGGAAACCCGGCTGATCCCCGATGAGCAGACGCAAATTGAACAGACGCTGTGCGAGCTGGTGGACGAAATGGGTTGCCATCTGGTGCTGACCACCGGCGGCACCGGGCCGGCGCGCCGCGACGTCACCCCCGACGCCACGCTGGCGATCGCCGATCGCGTGATGCCCGGCTTCGGCGAGCAAATGCGTCAGATCAGCCTACACTATGTGCCAACGGCAATTCTTTCTCGCCAGGTGGGGGCGATCCGCAAGCAGGCGCTGATCATCAACCTGCCCGGCCAGCCGAAGTCGATCAAGGAAACGCTGGAAGGGGTAAAAGATGAGCAGGGCAATGCGGTGGTGCACGGCATCTTCGCCAGCGTGCCTTATTGCATTCAACTGCTCGACGGGCCTTACGTCGAAACGCACGCCGCGGTGGTAGCAGCATTTCGGCCAAAGAGCGCGCGTCGCGAGATAAACCTCTAAATTTCAGCGTTCTGCGAGATCGGCTTCAGCCCGTCTGGTGTGAAAATAATTTGCCGCTATAGTAAGGATTCTTTTACAGAAAGCCTGCGGCTTTTATTTTTACAGCCTTTACCGACGGTGCCCTATGCCTCACGACAATAATCGCCGGCTGAACCGGCAAGACTACAAAACGCTGACGTTGGCCGCGTTGGGCGGCGCGCTGGAGTTTTACGACTTCATCATCTTCGTGTTCTTCGCCGCCGTGGTCGGCGATCTGTTCTTCCCGGCGGACATGCCGGAATGGCTGCGGCTGGTGCAAACCTTCGGCATCTTCGCCGCCGGCTATCTGGCCCGTCCGCTGGGCGGCATCGTGATGGCGCACTTTGGCGATCTGGTCGGCCGCAAAAAGATGTTTACCCTGAGCATTCTGCTGATGGCGTTGCCGACGCTGGCGATGGGCCTGCTGCCGACCTACGCCAGCATCGGCATCGCTGCGCCGCTGCTGCTGCTGTTGATGCGCGTGCTGCAGGGGGCGGCGATCGGCGGTGAGGTGCCGGGCGCCTGGGTCTTCGTCGCCGAACACGTGCCGCGTCGGCGCATCGGCTTCGCCTGCGGCACGCTGACCGCCGGGCTGACGGTGGGCATCCTGCTGGGCTCGGTGGTGGCGACGGTGATCAACACCACGCTCAGCCCGCAGAGCATTGCCGGCGGCGGCTGGCGCATTCCTTTCCTGTTGGGCGGCATGTTCGGCCTGGTGGCGATGTACCTGCGCCGCTGGCTGCAGGAAACGCCGATCTTCATCGAGATGCAGGCGCGTAAAGCGCTGGCCGAAGAGCTGCCGCTGAAGTCGGTGGTGCTCAACCACAAACGGGAGGTGGCGGTATCGATGCTGCTGACCTGGCTGCTCTCCGCCGGCATCGTGGTGGTGATCCTGATGACCCCGACCTATCTGCAAAAGCAGTTCGGCATCGCGCCGGCCTTGACGCTGCAGGCCAACAGCATCGCCACCATCATGCTGATCGCCGGCTGCATCGTCGCCGGTTTGTCGGCCGATCGCTTCGGCGCCAGCAAAACGCTGGTGGTCGGCAGCGTGCTGCTGGCCGGCTGCAGTTGGCTGTTCTATCAAACGGTGGGCGTGCGCCCGGAAATGCTGTTCGCCTGCTATGCCCTGGTGGGGTTCAGCGTAGGCGTGGTGGGGGCCGTGCCGTACGTGATGGTGCGGGCTTTCCCGGCGGAAGTGCGGTTTACCGGTATCTCGTTCTCATATAACGTCTCGTACGCTATTTTTGGCGGTCTAACCCCTATTTTTGTGACGCTGATCATGAAATTAACCCCGTTAGCACCCGCTTACTACGTGCTGGCGCTGTCGCTCATCGGGCTGCTGCTCGGCGTCTACCTGCATCGCGACCTGAACAGCGAAGCCGGGGAGCGGCAAGCCGATTCCTACAGCTAAAAAAAAGCCCTGCAATGCAGGGCTTTTTCGTCAGGGAAGGGCGATTATGCGGTGACCGGTGAGGTCGCGACGCGGGCCGGGGCCGGTTCGCCAATCGGCAGCACGGTGCGGCCGTATTGCTCGTTGAGCACTTCGGCCATCGCCAGGTAAATGGCGCTGGCGCCGCAGATGATGCCTTCATAACCGGCGAAGGTCAGCAGCGCGTGGTTGCCGGTGATGTTGCCGACGGCCAGCAGGGCGAACAGCAGCGTGAGGCTGGCGAACACGAACTGCAGTACGCGGTTGGCGCCCAGGGTGCCGAAGAACATGAACAGGGTGAAGACGCCCCACAGCGCCAGGTAGATGCCCAGCACGTGCGCCTCGGTAGCCTCAGCCAGGCCCAGACGCGGCAGCAGCAGCAGGCCGACCAGGCTCAGCCAGAAGCTGCCGTAGGCGGTGAAGGCGGTCATGCCGAAGGTGTTGCCCTTCTTGTATTCCAGCAGACCGGCCAGGATCTGGGCCAGGCCACCGAAGAAAATCCCCATGCTGATGATGGCGGAGTTCAGTGGGAAAAAGCCCGCGTTGTGCAGGTTCAGCAAGACGGTGGTCATCCCGAAGCCCATCAGGCCGAGAGGGCCGGGATTCGCCAACTTGTTGGTGTGCATAAGTCCTCTGCGATAACAGAAAATTAACGGAAACAGCGAAGTAAAATAATAAATGGTCTGAATGGCCAAAAAATCGAAGTTTTCCACCAGAGCGCGCGCATCATAATGATCCCCGCAGCCGGAAACAATGATCTGAATGACGATAAAAAAAAGAAATTTTTTTCGCCTTGCCCCTTGATGCCGGATTGGATGGCCCCATCTTATTTGCAACCGCAGCTGCTAACCGCGGGTCGCACTGAGATATCGGGCAGTTGAAAAGCAAAAAATCGCCCGCATATAGGTTAGCAACCTGACTGATTATGAATTTTTTAGTGGAGACGTTTAGATGGGCAAAATTATTGGTATCGACCTGGGTACTACCAACTCTTGCGTAGCAATTATGGATGGTGCCAAGGCACGCGTGCTGGAAAACGCCGAGGGCGACCGCACCACTCCTTCTATTATCGCATATACCCAGGACGGTGAAACTCTGGTTGGCCAGCCGGCTAAGCGTCAGGCAGTGACCAACCCTGAAAACACCCTGTTCGCCATCAAGCGCCTGATCGGTCGCCGCTTCCAGGATGAAGAAGCGCAGCGCGACAAAGCGATCATGCCGTACAAAATCGTCGAAGCCGACAACGGCGACGCCTGGCTGGAAGTGAAAGGCCAGAAAATGGCTCCGCCGCAGATCTCTGCGGAAGTGCTGAAAAAAATGAAGAAAACGGCGGAAGATTACTTGGGCGAACCGGTAACTGAAGCGGTTATCACCGTACCGGCTTACTTCAACGACGCCCAGCGTCAGGCGACCAAAGACGCCGGCCGCATCGCGGGTCTGGAAGTAAAACGCATCATCAACGAACCGACCGCTGCGGCCCTGGCCTACGGCCTGGACAAAGAAGTCGGCAACCGCACCATCGCGGTTTATGACCTGGGCGGCGGTACTTTCGATATCTCCATCATCGAAATCGACGACGTTGACGGCGAAAAAACCTTCGAAGTGCTGGCGACCAACGGTGACACCCACCTGGGTGGCGAAGACTTCGACAGCCGTCTGATCAACTACCTGGTGGAAGAGTTCAAGAAAGATCAGGGTATCGATCTGCGCAACGATCCGCTGGCGATGCAGCGCCTGAAAGAAGCCGCTGAGAAAGCGAAGATCGAACTGTCTTCCGCTCAGCAGACCGACGTTAACCTGCCGTACATCACTGCAGACGCGACCGGTCCAAAACACATGAACATCAAAGTGACTCGCGCCAAACTCGAGTCGCTGGTTGAAGATCTGGTTGCGCGCTCTATCGAGCCGCTGAAAGTGGCGCTGAAAGACGCAGGCCTGTCGGTTTCCGACATTCAGGACGTGATCCTGGTGGGCGGCCAGACCCGTATGCCAATGGTGCAGAAGAAAGTCGCAGACTTCTTCGGCAAAGAACCGCGTAAAGACGTGAACCCGGACGAAGCGGTTGCCGTGGGCGCGGCGGTACAGGGCGGCGTGTTGGCCGGTGATGTGAAGGACGTTCTGCTGCTGGACGTGACCCCGCTGTCGCTGGGTATCGAAACCATGGGCAGCGTGATGACGCCGCTGATCACCAAAAACACCACGATCCCGACCAAGCACAGCCAGGTGTTCTCTACCGCTGAAGACAACCAGTCTGCGGTAACCATCCACGTGCTGCAGGGTGAGCGTAAGCGCGCCAGCGATAACAAATCTCTGGGCCAGTTCAACCTGGACGGCATCCAGGCGGCACCGCGCGGCATGGCGCAGATCGAAGTGACCTTCGATATCGATGCCGACGGCATCCTGCACGTGTCTGCCAAAGACAAGAACACCGGCCGTGAGCAGAAGATCACCATCAAGGCATCTTCTGGCCTGAACGAAGACGAAATCCAGAAAATGGTGCGCGACGCCGAGCTGAACGCTGAAGCCGACCGCAAGTTCGAAGAGCTGGTGCAGACGCGTAACCAGGCGGATCACCTGATCCACGGCACGCGCAAGCAGCTGGAAGAAGCGGGCGACAAACTGCCGGCGGAAGACAAAACGGCGATCGAAGCGGCGCTGAAAGATCTGGAAGCGGCGGTGAAAGGCGAAGACAAAGCCGAGATCGAAGCGAAGACTCAGGCTCTGGTGCAGGTTTCCGGCAAACTGCTGGAAATGGCTCAGGCGCAGCAGGCTCAGCAGGGTGCTGACGCCGGCGCGGACAACGCGGCGCAGAAAGACGACGACGTGGTTGACGCTGAGTTCGAAGAAGTTAAAGACAAAAAATAATCGCCCTTAAGCGGGCACGGGGCGGCCGAGGTGCCGTTCCCGGAAACCAGCACGGGCGTCGAGGCAACTCTGCGCCCGTGCACGCATGTTAAGGGTAAGCAAAAGAATGGCGAAGAAAGACTATTACGAGATTCTCGGCGTCAGCAAGACGGCGGATGAACGTGAGATCAAAAAGGCGTACAAACGCCTGGCGATGAAATACCATCCTGACCGCAACCAGGAACAAGACGCCGAAATCAAGTTTAAAGAAGTTAAAGAAGCTTACGAAGTCCTGACCGACGACCAGAAACGCGCGGCCTACGACCAGTATGGGCACGCGGCCTTTGAGCAGGGCGGCATGGGCGGCGGCGGCTTTGGCGGCGGTGCCGACTTCAGCGATATCTTTGGCGACGTGTTTGGCGACATCTTCGGCGGAGGCCGCCGTCAGCGCGCCAGCCGCGGTTCCGATCTGCGCTATAACATGGAGCTGACCCTCGAGGAAGCGGTACGTGGCGTCACCAAAGAGATCCGCATCCCGACGCTGGAAGAGTGCGACGTCTGCCACGGCAGCGGCGCCAAGCCGGGCAGCTCGCCGGTGACCTGCCCAACCTGTCACGGCCAGGGCCAGGTGCAGATGCGCCAGGGCTTCTTCACCGTGCAGCAGGCGTGTCCGCACTGCCATGGCCGCGGTCAGATCATCAAAGATCCGTGCAACAAGTGCCACGGCCACGGCCGGGTAGAGAAATCCAAAACGCTGTCGGTGAAAATTCCGGCCGGCGTCGATACCGGCGACCGCATCCGCCTGGCGGGTGAAGGCGAAGCCGGCGAGCACGGCGCACCGGCGGGCGATCTGTACGTTCAGGTGCAGGTGAAGGCGCACCCGATCTTCGAGCGTGAAGGCAATAACCTGTACTGTGAAGTGCCGATCAACTTCGCCATGGCGGCGCTGGGCGGCGAGATTGAAGTGCCGACGCTGGACGGCCGGGTGAAACTGAAGGTGCCTTCGGAGACCCAAACCGGCAAGCTGTTCCGCATGCGCGGCAAGGGTGTGAAATCGGTGCGTGGCGGCAGCCAGGGCGACCTGCTGTGCCGCGTGGTGGTGGAAACCCCGGTCAATCTGAACGACAAGCAGAAGCAGCTGCTGCGTGAGCTGGAAGAGAGCCTGGGTGGCCCGTCCGGTGACAAGAACAGCCCGCGTTCGAAGAGCTTCTTCGACGGGGTGAAAAAGTTCTTTGACGATCTGACTCGCTAACCTGCTGTTTCTGTTGGTTTATGTTCTAACCCCGGGCGTTTGTCCCGGGGTTTTTATTTGCACGCCATACCCCTAATCCCCTATAAATAATGTGACTTATTCGTGCTTTAGATCGGTTTTATCGAGTTATTTAGCATTTATAAACTTATTTTTTCGAACTAAAACGCCCTCTATACTCACTTCATGACTGTGGTTTGCAGGGCGTTACGCCCTGCACAGATTTGGAGAGACGTACTGTGACCAATATCATTCGTCAATTTTTACGTCAGGAAGCTGCGGGCGGCATCATTCTGATCGCGGCGGCAATCGTCGCCCTGATCATGGCCAACACCCCGGCGCAGGGGATCTATCAGGCATTCCTTAACCTGCCGGTGATGGTGAAGATTGCTTCGCTGGAGATCGCCAAACCGCTGCTGCTGTGGATCAACGACGGCCTGATGGCCATCTTCTTCCTGGTGGTGGGGCTGGAGGTCAAGCGCGAGTTGATGCAAGGCTCGCTGTCCGGGCGCGACAAGGCGGTGTTTCCGGCGATCGCCGCGCTGGGGGGCATGCTGGCGCCGGCGCTGATTTACCTGCTGTTCAACGGCGCGGATGAAGTCACCCGCCAGGGCTGGGCGATCCCGGCCGCGACCGATATCGCCTTCGCGCTGGGCGTAATGGCGCTGCTGGGCAACCGCGTGCCGACCAGCCTGAAAGTGTTCCTGTTGGCGTTGGCGATCATCGATGACCTGGGCGTGATTATCATCATCGCGCTGTTCTACACCCACGAAGTGTCGATGGTGGCGCTGGGCGTGGCGGCGGCGGCGACGGTGCTGCTGGCGGTGATGAACTGGCGCGGCGTGGGTAAAACCTCGCTGTATATGATGGTCGGCCTGGTGTTGTGGGTCGCGATCCTCAAGTCCGGGGTGCACGCGACGCTGGCCGGGGTGATCGTCGGCTTTATGATCCCGCTGAACGTCAAGAAGGGGCCGTCGCCGTCGGAAACGCTGGAACATGAGCTGCACCCCTGGGTTGCGTTTATGATCCTGCCGCTGTTCGCTTTCGCCAACGCCGGGGTTTCTTTGCAGGGCGTATCGCTGGAAGGATTGACGTCGCTGCTGCCGGTTGGGATTGCGGCCGGCCTGTTTATCGGTAAGCCGCTGGGGATTTTCCTCTTCAGCCTGCTGGCGGTGAAAATGGGCATCGCCCGTTTGCCTGAAGGCATCGGCTTCAAACAGGTGTTTGCCGTTTCGGTGCTCTGCGGCATTGGTTTCACCATGTCGATTTTTATCGCCTCGCTGGCGTTCGGCGATGCGGATGCGGCGCTCAGCACCTATTCCCGCCTGGGGATCTTGTTGGGCTCCACCGCTGCGGCGGTGGTAGGGTATGGATTGCTGCGTCTGGCGTTGCCGCGCGTACGTTAATCCTGAATGTGCCCGGTAAGGGCACATAATAAAATGGCTGGTCGGAGCTGCACGGTATAAAATATGTGCAGCTTCGGCCGTTGTTCGTTGGGACTAATGGGGCTATACGTTGTCTGAAGCAGGGAAAGGAAATTTGTCGCTCGTCACGGCACACCGTTTGCCGCTGCGAAACGTTGTTAAGGAGAGCCGCTCGTGAGGATGTCGCATATCAACTTTAATCACCTTTACTATTTCTGGCAGGTCTGCAAGGCCGGTTCCGTGGTCGGTGCCGCCGAAGCGTTGTTTCTGACGCCGCAGACCATCACCGGCCAGATCAAAGCGCTGGAAGAGCGGTTGGACGGCAAGCTGTTCAAACGCCAGGGGCGCGGGTTGGTGCCTTCGGAGCTGGGGCAACTGGTGTTTCGTTATGCCGACAAGATGTTTATGCTCAGCCAGGAAATGCTGGATATCGTCAACTACCGCAAAGAGTCGAATCTGCTGTTCGACGTCGGCGTGGCCGATGCGCTGTCGAAGCGCCTGGTCAGCCAGGTATTGGAAACGGCGGTGGTGGTGGACAACGAACAGATCCACCTGCGTTGCTTTGAATCGACGCACGAGATGCTGCTGGAGCAGCTCAGCCAGCACAAGCTGGATATGATCCTGTCGGATTGTCCGGTGGACTCCAGCCAGCAGGAAGGGCTGTTCTCGCTGAAGCTGGGCGAGTGCGGCATCAGCTTCTTCTGCCGCCAGCCGGCGCCGGAGCTGCCGTTCCCGGCTTGTCTGGAGCAGCGCAAACTGCTGATCCCCGGCCGCCGCTCGATGCTGGGGCGCAAGCTGCTCAACTGGTTCAATACGCAGGGCATTCAGGTGGAGATCCTGGGCGAGTTCGACGATGCGGCGCTGATGAAGGCCTTCGGCATGTATCACAATGCGATTTTCGTGGCGCCGACGCTGTATGCGCAGGATACCTACAACGATGACAACGTGGTGGAGATTGGGCGCATCGACAGCGTGCAGGAGGAGTATTACATCATCTTCGCCGAGCGCATGATCCAGCATCCGGCGGTGCAGCGCGTGTGCAACAAAGATTTTTCTGCGCTGTTTTCCTGCTAGCGGTTCACTGAACGCAGGATGTAAAAAAACCGGCCTGAGCCGGTTTTTTTATCAAGCAGATAACGAAATGCTTATTGCATTGCGTTGATGCGTGCAGTCAGGTTTGACTTATGACGCGCTGCTTTGTTTTTGTGGATCAGGCCTTTAGCTGCCTGACGGTCCACCAGTGGCTGCATTACCAGGAATGCATTTTGTGCTGCTTCTTTGTCGCCAGCTGCGATAGCTGCGTCTACCTTCTTGATGAAGGTACGCACCATTGAGCGACGGCTTGCGTTATGCTTGCGGCGTTTCTCAGACTGTACGGCGCGTTTCTTAGCTGATTTGATATTAGCCAAGGTCCAACTCCCAAATATATTCTATTGAGGACAATTCAAAGGCCGAGGAATATGCCCTTTTAGCCTTCGTTTGTCAATGGATTTGTGCAAATAAGCGCCGTTTGTACAGGCGGCACTCGCTACGTTGTGATGGCGCAGGATTTTACCAGCTTCGCTCTTGGGAATACAGTGTTTCGCGAGAAAATTCGCCAATGTTTTGCCGCGGCGGGCGCAAGCCGTTGGCTGCGGTCGAGAATCGGCCCGGCGGCGCCGGATAAACTGCGGCGAAGCCGTTTCACGCGCAGATTATCTCCGGTATGGTGTGTCTATTACATAAAGGCACCAATCGCGGGTTAACCTTACCGGCTGTACAAGGTATAATCCGCCGATTTCCACTGTTTTGAGCCAGCTATGGAGCTAATTCGCGGCATTCACAATATCCGGGCGCGCCACCATGGTTGCGTGCTCACCATCGGCAACTTTGACGGCGTGCATCGCGGTCATCAGGCGTTGCTGGAGCAGTTGAAGCAACAAGGGCAACGCCTCGGGCTGCCGGTGATGGTCATGATCTTTGAGCCGCAGCCGCTGGAGATGTTCGCCGCAGACAAGGCGCCGGCCCGCTTGACGCGCCTGCGCGACAAGGCCAACTACCTGGCGCAGGCGGGCGTCGATTACCTGCTGTGCGTCAAGTTCGATCCGCGTTTTGCCGCCAACACCGCGCAGGCGTTCGTCGCCGAGCTGCTGGTGGAAAAGCTGGGCGTCAAATTCCTGATGGTGGGGGATGATTTTCGCTTTGGCGCCGGGCGCCAGGGCGATTTTCCGCTATTGCAGCAGGCCGGAAAAGAGTACGGCTTCGAGGTGGTCAGCACCCCGACCTTCCGCGAAGGCGATCGGCGCATCAGCAGCACCGCGATCCGCACCGCGCTGAGCGAGGACGATCTGCCGCTGGCGGAGACCCTGCTGGGCCACCCGTACAGCATCTCCGGGCGCGTGGTGCATGGCGACGAGCTGGGCCGCACCATCGGCTTCCCGACCGCCAACCTGCCGCTCAAGCGCCTGGTGGCGCCGGTGAAAGGGGTGTATGCGGTGGAAGTGTACGGCCTGGGGCCGCAGCCGCTGCCGGGCGTGGCCAATATCGGTACGCGCCCGACCGTCGCCGGCGTGCGCCAGCAGCTGGAAGTGCATCTGCTGGATGTCACAATGGATCTTTACGGGCGCCATATTGAGGTGGTGCTCCGCGCAAAATTGCGCAATGAACAGCGGTTTGCTTCGCTCGATGCCCTGAAGCAGCAAATCGCCAATGATGTGGTGACGGCCCGGAAGTTCTTCGGGCTACAGACACCGGTTTAATCTCTATAGCCGAAAACGGAACCGAGAATCTAATGAGTGACTACAAGAATACCCTGAACTTGCCGGAAACAGGGTTCCCGATGCGCGGCGATCTCGCCAAGCGCGAACCTGGCATGCTGCAACGTTGGTATGAACAGGATCTGTACGGGATTATTCGTACTGCCAAAAAGGGCAAAAAAACCTTCATTTTGCATGACGGCCCTCCGTATGCGAACGGCAGCATTCACATTGGTCACTCGGTTAACAAGATTCTCAAAGACATTATCATCAAGTCGAAAGGGATGGCCGGCTTCGACTCGCCTTATGTGCCGGGTTGGGACTGCCACGGCCTGCCGATCGAACTGAAGGTTGAACAGCTGTACGGCAAACCGGGCGAGAAGCTGACGGCGGCCGAGTTCCGCCAGAAGTGCCGCGAGTACGCGGCCGAGCAGGTTGAAGGCCAGAAAAAGGACTTCATCCGCCTGGGCGTGCTGGGCGACTGGGATCGTCCGTACCTGACCATGGACTTCAAAACCGAAGCCAACATCATCCGCGCGCTGGGCAAGATCATCAGCAACGGCCACCTGCTGAAAGGCGCCAAGCCGGTTCACTGGTGCACCGACTGCGGATCGTCGCTGGCGGAAGCGGAAGTGGAGTATTACGACAAGACTTCGCCGTCGATCGACGTGACTTTCCATGCGGCCGACGCGGCTGCCGTGGCGGCCAAGTTCGGCGTGAGCAACTTCAGCGGCGCCATCTCCCTGGTTATCTGGACCACCACCCCGTGGACACTGCCGGCCAACCGCGCGATCTCGCTGCACCCGGACTTCACCTATCAGCTGGTGCAGGTTGACGGCCAGTGCCTGATCCTGGCGGCCGAGCTGGTGGAAAGCGTGATGAAACGCGCCGGCATCACCGAATGGGCGGTGCTGGGCAGCTGCAAAGGCGCCGATCTGGAGCTGCTGCGCTTCAAACACCCGTTTATGGGCTTCGACGTGCCGGCCATTATGGGCGAGCACGTGACGCTGGACGCCGGTACCGGTGCGGTGCATACCGCAGGTGGCCACGGTCCGGATGACTTCGTCATCAGCCAAAAATACGGTCTGGAGATCGCCAACCCGGTAGGGCCGAACGGCTGCTACCTGACCGGTACCCATCCGCTGCTGGACGGCAAGTTCGTCTTCAAGGCCAACGATCTGATCGTCGACCTGCTGCGTGAGAAAGGTGCGCTGCTGCACGTCGAGAAGTTCCTGCACAGCTACCCGTGCTGCTGGCGCCACAAGACGCCGATCATCTTCCGCGCCACGCCGCAATGGTTCATCAGCATGGATCAGAAAGGCCTGCGTCAGCAGTCGCTGGAAGAGATCAAAGGCGTGCAGTGGATCCCGGATTGGGGCCAGGCGCGCATCGAAATGATGGTGGCCAACCGCCCGGACTGGTGCATCTCGCGTCAGCGCACCTGGGGCGTGCCGATGTCGCTGTTCGTGCATAAAGAAACCGAGCAGCTGCACCCGCGCAGCGTTGAGCTGATGGAAGAAGTGGCCAAGCGCGTCGAGCAAGACGGCATTCAGGCCTGGTGGGATCTGGACGCGGCCGACATCCTCGGCGCGGACGCCGCCGACTACGTGAAAGTGCCGGATACGCTGGACGTGTGGTTCGACTCCGGTTCCACCCACGCTTCGGTGGTCGACGTGCGTCCTGAGTTCCACGGCCACAGCGCCGACATGTATCTGGAAGGCTCCGACCAACACCGCGGCTGGTTCATGTCATCGCTGATGATCTCCACCGCGATGAAAGGCAAGGCGCCTTATAAAGAAGTGCTGACCCACGGCTTCACCGTTGACGGCCAGGGCCGCAAGATGTCCAAGTCGATCGGCAACACCGTCAGCCCGCAGGACGTGATGAACAAGCTGGGCGGCGACATTCTGCGTCTGTGGGTGGCGTCGACCGATTACACCGGCGAGATTGCGGTGTCCGACGAGATCCTCAAGCGTTCCGCCGACTCTTATCGCCGCATCCGCAACACCGCGCGCTTCCTGCTGGCCAACCTGAACGGGTTCGAGCCGAGCACCGATTGCGTGGCGCCGGAAGACATGGTGGTGCTGGATCGCTGGGCGGTCGGCCGTGCGCTGGCGGCGCAGCAGGATATCGAGCAGGCTTACGCCAACTACGATTTCCATGAAGTGGTGCAGCGTCTGATGCAGTTCTGCTCGGTCGAGATGGGCTCCTTCTACCTGGATATCATCAAGGATCGTCAGTACACCGCGAAGAGCGACAGCGTCGCCCGCCGCAGCTGCCAGACCGCGCTGTATCACATCGTGGAAGCGCTGGTGCGCTGGATGGCGCCGATCATGTCGTTCACTGCGGACGAGATCTGGGGCTTCATGCCGGGCAAGCGCGCGCAGTACGTGTTCACCGAAGAGTGGTACGACGGCCTGTTCGGGCTGGCGGAAGGCGAGCCGATGAACGACGCTTTCTGGGCCGAGCTGCTGAAAGTGCGCGGCGAAGTGAACAAGGTGCTGGAGCAGGCGCGTGCCGACAAACGCCTCGGCGGTTCGCTGGAAGCGGCGGTAACGCTGTATGCCGACAGCGAGCTGGCGGCGCGCCTGAACAGCCTGCAGGATGAGCTGCGCTTCGTGCTGCTGACCTCTGCGGCAAGCGTTGCGCCATTGGCGGATGCGCCGGCCGACGCGCAGGCTTCCGAGCTGCTGAAAGGGCTGAAGATCGCCTTCAGCACGGCGCCGGGTGAGAAGTGCCCGCGCTGCTGGCATTACACCA
Source organism: Serratia sp. SM04 (assembly GCF_040280225.1). Lineage (NCBI taxonomy): Bacteria > Pseudomonadati > Pseudomonadota > Gammaproteobacteria > Enterobacterales > Yersiniaceae > Serratia > Serratia sp. SM04. The sequence goes on from NZ_JBEOQT010000004.1 coordinate 160,853, forward strand.
CCGATATCGGCCTGGTGGCGGAGCACGCAGACATCTGCGGCCGCTGTGTAAGCAACGTCGCCGGTGACGGCGAGAAGCGTAACTTTGCCTGAGAACTCGCGCCTGATGAGTAAATCAATTTGTTCGACCGGCCTGCGTTGGCTGTGGGTTGTGGTGGCGGTGCTGGCGCTGGATTTCGGCAGCAAGCAGTGGATCCTCGCTAACTTTACGCTGGGCCAGTCCCAGCCATTGATCCCGTCGTTCAACCTGTTTTACGCGCGCAACTACGGCGCCGCGTTCAGCTTCCTCGCCGATCACGGCGGCTGGCAGCGCTGGTTCTTCGCCGGCATCGCCATCGCCATCGTTGCGGTGCTGCTGGTGATGATGTACCGCAGTGCGGCGCAGCAGAAGCTGAACAACATCGCCTACGCCTTTATCATCGGCGGGGCGCTGGGCAATCTGTTCGACCGCCTGTGGCACGGTTTCGTGGTCGATTTCATCGACTTCTACGTCGGCGACTGGCACTACCCGACCTTCAACCTGGCGGACAGCTTTATCTGCGTGGGCGCGGCGATGATCGTGCTGGAAGGTTTCCTGTCGCCGGCGAACAAAAGCGCAAAGAGTAAAGGTGAGTAATATGACGGCTCAGGTTATCAGTGACAGCGCGGTGCTGGTTCACTTTACGCTGAAACTGGAAGACGGTTCGACCGCCGAATCCACCCGCAGCAGCGGCAAGCCGGCGCTGTTCCGCCTGGGTGACGGCAGCCTGTCGGCGCCGCTGGAGGCGCAGCTGCTCGGCCTGCGCGCGGGCGACAAATGCGCCTTTACCCTGCAGCCGGAAGCGGCGTTCGGCGCGGAGAACCCGGATCTGGTTCAGTTTTTCTCGCGCCGCGACTTCGCGGAAACCGGCGTGCCGGACGTGGGCACCATCATGCTGTTTACCGCCATCGACGGCAGTGAAATGCCGGGCGTGGTGCGCGCGGTGGCGGAAGATTCGATCACCGTCGATTTCAACCATCCGCTGGCGGGCCATCCGGTGACCTTCGATATCGAAGTGCTGGAGATCGATCCGCAGCAGGAGGAGATGCATGCAAATATTGCTGGCTAACCCGCGCGGCTTCTGCGCCGGGGTTGATCGTGCGATCAGCATCGTGGAACGCGCGCTGGAACTGTATGGCGCGCCGATCTACGTGCGGCATGAAGTGGTGCACAACCGCTACGTGGTCGACAGCCTGCGTGAGCGCGGCGCGGTGTTTATCGAAGAGATAGCCGAAGTGCCGGACGGCTCTATCCTGATCTTCTCGGCGCACGGCGTTTCTCAGGCGGTGCGCGCCGAAGCCAAGGCGCGCGATCTGACCATGCTGTTCGACGCCACTTGCCCGCTGGTGACCAAGGTGCATATGGAAGTAGCGCGCGCCAGCCGCCGCGGCACCGAAGCGATCCTGATCGGCCACGCCGGGCACCCGGAGGTGGAAGGCACCATGGGCCAGTACAGCAACCCGCAGGGTGGCATGTACCTGGTCGAATCGCCGGAAGACGTGTGGAAGCTGCAGGTGAAAGACGAAAACAACCTGTGCTTCATGACGCAGACCACGCTGTCGGTGGATGATACCTCGGACGTGATCGACGCCTTGCGTCAGCGTTTCCCGAAAATTATCGGGCCACGTAAGGATGATATCTGCTACGCCACTACCAACCGTCAGGAAGCGGTGCGCAACCTGGCCGGCGATGCGGACGTGGTGCTGGTGGTGGGGTCGAAGAACTCCTCCAACTCCAACCGTCTGGCGGAACTGGCGCAGCGCGTCGGCAAACCGGCTTATCTGATCGACTCGGCGGCGGATATTCAGGAAAGCTGGCTGAGCGAAGCGCGCAATATCGGCGTTACCGCCGGCGCCTCGGCACCGGACGTGCTGGTGCAGGAGGTGATCTCTCGCCTGAAAGCGCTGGGTGGCCTGGACGTGCATGAAATCAGCGGGCGTGAAGAGAACATCGTGTTTGAAGTGCCTAAAGAGCTGCGCGTGGACGTTCGTCAGATCGATTGACATGCGCCGGCGGATGACAACGGGGAGCTTAGGCTTCCCGTTTTTTTTGGAAAGCGCGCCGCGTAAAAAATAATATTCCATGCATATTCAAATTTTCTGCTAACTAAAGCCAAATTTATTCTGAGTATTTGAAATAACGTCGGTGTGATTAATTATATAGGCTGGCGAAAAGTTATTAATAAAGATATCATTAGGCTGCAATCTAAATAGGACCCGGTGTTGGTAAGGTGATTACAATAATTACAATAATAGATATTGCAGATGTTTCTTATTTTATTCCTGACGGATATGTTCTACGGCGCTTAATCCCTTCTCCTGCAAATAGAGTTTCATATGCTCCAGCAATCGTCTGACTTTTAATGGCTGGCTCTCCCTGCGCGGCATAATGGCGTAGCAATTAATTTCCGGTAACCGCCAATCGGGCAATATTTCAATCAGCTCGCCGCTGCGCAATTCACGTTCAACGTTGGCGAAGAAATTGCGAATGATACCCTTGCCGGTCAGCGCCAACTCCTTCATCGCCATACCGCTGTTGGTGAACAAGCGCCCGGTCATACGCATGCGGTGTTCACCGCCGTTACGATGGATCAGACGGACAAACTGCGGGTTGCCGAGTGGCGTAAAGGTGACCCATTGGTGGTGCGTCAGCGCCTGTGGCGAATCCGGCACGCCGTGATGCGCCAGGTAAGCCGGCGAGGCGCACAGCACTTCGCGGCAGCACGCCAGCCGCGTGGAAACGTAGCTGGAGTCGGCCAGCACGCCGCCGCGTATCGCCAGATCGATGCGCTGCGTGATGAGATCTATCTTCTCATCGTGGATTTCCAGCCGCAGCGTGAGACGAGGATGTTCGTCGAGAAAACTTTGCAGCGCCGGCACCAGGTAGTGAGTGGCGAATTCGGTGGAGGTGGCGACGCGCAGCTCACCGACCAGTTCGCCGCGCAGCGCGGCGATCCGTTGTTGGCCACGTTCGGCGGCGTGGATCATCAGCAGGCAATCTTCATAAAAGCACAATCCGGCTTCGGTCAGACTCAATGAACGCGTCGATCGCAGCAGTAATTGAATACCCAGATGTTCCTCCAACTGGCGAATATGCTGGCTGACGGCGGAAGTCGTCATGCCCAATTCTTTTGCCGCCATGCTGAATGCGCCGCAATCGACCACTTTTGAGAAAATGGCCATGCGTTTTAAAATATTGCTCATAGTTTGTTAAGCACAACTTAACCAAGATTGTGAATTATACGGGCTAATAATATAGCACTATCTCTTCTATATTGCCTGAAGCACATAAACGCCGGGCTGATTATTATTTCGCAGAGTTTTTTCTCTTTTTGATAAATCTTATTGCGCTTATCAATAATGCACCCGCGCCACATCGCAATAGGAGCTCATTGTGGACAGCGCTCAGAAAGAAGAAATATCGTTAAAAATCCTACGTGAATTATTGCAATACCGCCGCCGCTTCCCCGGCGACGATACCTCGATTGCCGAAGAAGAACGGCGGGTCACTCAGGTGCAATTGCCGCGCATTCGGGCATTCATTGAAAACGAGCAACGTATCGAATTCGTGCTGCCGGCCTTTCCCACCAAGTCGCCCAACACCAACAAGGTGATCGGCGCGGTGCCGGACATGGCGGAGCGGCTGTCGCTGATCTTCCTCAACTCGCTGTGCCAGCGCATTCAACTCTATTACCCGCCGGGGGCGCATATCGTTATCTGCTCCGACGGCCACGTGTTCGGCGATCTGATCCGCGTCAGCGATGAAGCGATCAACCACTATCAGCGTGAGATTGAAAGCCTGCTGCATGAAGTGGGCGCGACGCACCTGAGCGTGTTCAACCTCGGCGACGTCAAAGGCCTGGCGGAACATACCGATGATTACGATCTGCTGCGCCGGCTGTTGGTGGAGGGCTATGCCGAATCGGAAGAGGCGATCAAGCAACAGCTGATGCAGGACGAACAGGGCCTCTTGCTGTACCGCGCCATCACGCGATTCCTGTATGAAGACAGCCAGCTGCCGGGCTACAGCGGTTCCAACGCCGCGCTGCAGAAAGACGCCAAACAACGCGCCTGCGGCGTGATCCAGCGCAGCTGGGCCTGGGGCAACCTGCTGGCGCAGCATTTCCCGGCGGCGATCCGCCTGTCGATTCACCCGCAGCCGGCCGACAGCCTGAAAATGGGCATCCACATGATGCCGACCAAAGACGACTGGCTAACGCCGTGGCACGGCGTGGCGGCCAACGTGAACGGCCAGTTCGTGCTGATGAAGCGTAAAGACGCGCAGAGCCTGGACGGCGAACTGGTGGAGATCCGCGGCACGCCGAGCCATTACCTGATCGAACAACCGCAGATGGCCTGAGGCCGTGGCGGGCTTTTGCGCCCGGAATCCTGGCGGGCGCGTTTTTGACGGCACGTTGCCGTGTGAGCAGCACATTCGATGCAAGGAGAATCACCGATGAACAACCAACCGCTTAATTGCCATATTCAACCGAATACCCCGTTTGGCGCGATCCTGACGCCGCAGCATCCGGGGCAAAAGATCGGCGAGCTGCCGGTGGCGGCGCTGCGGGCGCTGGCGCAGGAACACCACTTGCTGGTGCTGCGCGGATTCGACTCGGGTTTCAGCGAGGCGGAAGTTCTGACTCGCTACGCTGAGCAGTGGGGCGAGATCATGATGTGGCCGTTCGGCGCGGTGCTGGACGTGAAGGAGCATCCGGACGCCAAGGATCATATCTTCGACAGCAGCTACGTCCCGCTGCACTGGGATGGCATGTATAAGCCGACCATCCCCGAGTTCCAGCTGTTCCACTGCGTGGCGGCGCCGTCGCCGGACGAAGGCGGATGCACCACCTTCGTCGACACCACGCGGCTGTTGGCCAATGCGGACGAAGCGCTGCTGGATCAGTGGCTGTCGGTCTCGATCACCTACCGCATCAAGCAGGTGGTGCATTACGGCGGCGAAGTCTGTTCGCCGCTGGTGGTGCAGCACCCGAACGGCAGGGGCTTGATCATGCGCTACAATGAACCGCCGACGGAAGGAAAAAAATTCCTCAATCAACATGCGCTGGAATACCACGGCGTGCCGGAACACCAGCAGGAACAGTTCCACCACACTCTGCAGCAGCATCTGTACGATCCGCGTCACTATTATGCCCACCAATGGCAACAGGGCGACGTGGTGGTGGCGGACAACTTCTCGCTGCTGCACGGCCGTGAGGGCTTTACCGCCCGTTCCGCGCGTCATTTGCAGCGCGTGCATATTCAGAGCAACCCGGTGTGCGCCAATCTGGCGCTGAAGCCGGCCAACGCAGAAGCGTAAAGGAGCATTATGGCAAGGATACTGATGGCGGCGGTCGCCACTCCGGGGCACGTCTACCCGATGTTAGCCATCGCTCGCCACCTGATTGCCCAAGGGCATCAGGTGCGGGTGATGACCGGCGCGCTGTTTCGCGAACGCGCCGAGGCGGCGGGCGCGAGCTTCGTGCCGTTCGACGCGCAGGTGGATTTCGATTACCGCCACCTGGAAGAGCACTTCCCCGAGCGCGCCGCGCTGCCGCCGGGCAATGCGCAGATGGCGCTGGCGCTGAAGGATTTCTTCGCCGCGCCGATCCCGTTGCTGGATCGGCAGCTGCGTGCGGCCATCGCCGCCGAAAAGACCGATCTGCTGATGGTGGAGAACTGTTTCTACGGCGTGCTGCCGCTGCTGCAGTCCGCCGAGCGGCCGCCGGTCTTCGGTATCGGCGTTACGCCGCTGTCGTATTCTTCGCGCGATGCTATTTTTTATGGCCCGCGTATCCCGCCGGCGCTGCTGCCGCAGGCGTTGACCCGTGAGCAGTTGGTGGATGAGGAAACGCGCGTGCTGATCGATGACGTGCAGCAGAGCTTCGATGCGGCGCTGCTGCAGGCGGGCGGGCGGGCGCTGGATCGCCCGTTCACCGACGCGCTGATCGGTGGCTGCGAGCGTTTCCTGCAGCTGGCTACCACGGCGCTGGAATATGAGCGTGACGATCTGCCGAGCGGCGTGCGATTCGTTGGCCCGCTGCGCAGCGGCGGCCAGCCGGCGGCGGAAGAGACGCTGTGGGAGGCGGACGATCGTCGGCCGCTGGTGATTGTGACACAGGGCACGCTGGCCAATGTCGATCTGCATCAGCTGATCGTGCCGACGCTGCAAGCGCTGGCGCATCTGCCGGTGCGGGTGCTGGCCACCACCGGCGGAAGGGCGACGGAAGGGCTGATGGACGCGCTGCCGGGCAATGCCAGAGTGCGGGAGTTTATCTCCTTCGAACGCTGGCTGCCGGAGACGGCGCTGCTGATCACCAACGGCGGTTACGGCTCGATCAACTATGCGCTGGACAGCGGCGTGCCGCTGATCGTCGCCGGCACCGGCGAGGACAAGCTGGAGGCGGCCGCGCGCGTGGTGGCCGCCGGCTGCGGCATCAGCCTGCACACCAGCACGCCGAGCGCCGAACAGATCCTGGCGGCGGCGACGCGCATTCTACAGCAGCCGATCTATCGGCAACGTGCGGCGCTGGTGCGTGAGGACTATGCCCGCCACGACGCGCTGACGGCGATCGCCAACGAAGTGGCCGCTATCACCGCCTGACCTCGCCGTTCTCCCTTCCCCAGGCGCCGTTTTCGGCGCCTTTATCCCGCATTTTTTTGCCATGGAAACTGCATGATTATGTACAATCGTCGCAGGCCGCCAAATCGGTTGAATGTTAATCTCACGACAGCGCCGCTGATGAAAGCGGGGGAATATCATAATTTTCTAATTATGAAATGAATCCTCTGGCGACGCTGAAGCGGGGCGGTTACCCTGAATCGATAGCCTAATGGGATAGGCGTCAAATCAAGAAGAGAGCAAGCATGAGTGATACACAAATCCGCATTGCGATTGCGGGCGCCGGCGGCCGGATGGGCCGTCAGTTGATCCAGGCGGTGCAGCAGGCGGAAGGCGTGGTATTGGGGGCGGCGCTGTCGCGCCCGGGTTCCAGCCTGATCGGCGTCGACGCCGGTGAGCTGGCGGGCATTGGCGCGCTGGGTGTCAAGGTGAGCGACAGTCTGGAGAAGGTGGCGAACGAGTTCGATATTTTGATCGACTTCACCCGCCCGGAAAGCACCCGGGGCTACCTGGATTTTTGCGTGGCGCACCACAAGGCGATGGTGATTGGCACTACCGGCTTCGATGACGCCGGCAAGCAGGCGATCCGCGATGCGGCGCAGCATATCGGCATCGTGTTCGCCGCCAACTTCAGCGTCGGCGTCAACCTGGTGCTGAAACTGCTGGAGAAGGCCGCGCAGGTGATGGGCGACTATACCGATATCGAAATCGTTGAGGCGCACCACCGCCACAAAGTGGACGCGCCGTCGGGCACTGCGTTGGCCATGGGCGAAGCGATCGCCGGCGCGCTGGGGCGCGATCTGAAAAGCTGCGCGGTCTATGCGCGCGAAGGCCATACCGGCGAGCGCGATCCGAAAAGCATCGGCTTTGCCACCATTCGCGCCGGCGACATCGTCGGCGAGCACACCGCGATGTTCGCCGACATCGGTGAACGGGTGGAAATCACCCATAAAGCCTCTAGCCGTATGACTTTTGCCAGCGGCGCGGTGCGCGCGGCTTCCTGGTTACATAACCGTGATAAAGGTCTGTTTGATATGCGCGATGTGTTGAATTTGGACCAATTATAATTGATTTGCATACCATCGTGATGTGGTTGTATTGATCATAATGCTATGATAATCGGACAATAAATTTATTGTCCTTTTTTTTAACATGAAAAATGAAATGTTGGTGTGTTTTTGTTGTCGTGATTGTTATTTATCGATGATTATCTCGCTAATCACCCCGTTTTCATCCACCAGATCCCATTTCAGCGTCTTTTTAAGCCCATTCTGGCGCCATTTTCCGTCATTCAGCTTCGCAACCGTTTTCCAGCCTCGGTTTTCTGTGTTTTTATCGACGCTCAAGCCGCATGAGCGCCGAGAACTGCAAAAATAAAACAAAAAACGGCAGTTTGGGTAGACAAGCCGGGCACTCATCATTAAAATGCGCCCAATTTGCCAAAAATTGGCCTCGCGGACGGTTTTTGCATTGATTTAGATCGCGATATCTGAATTAATATGCAAATATTGTGATTGATTATTCCTCGGAGGATGTTTTGATAAAGTCAGCGCTATTGGTTCTGGAAGACGGAACCCAATTCCACGGTCGGGCCATCGGGGCAGAGGGAACGGCAGTGGGGGAAGTGGTCTTCAATACGTCGATGACCGGTTATCAAGAAATCCTCACTGATCCTTCCTATTCCCGCCAGATCGTTACTCTTACTTATCCTCATATCGGCAATGTCGGCACCAATGCTTCCGACGAAGAATCCTCCGCAGTACACGCCCAAGGCCTCGTCATTCGTGACCTCCCGCTGATCGCCAGCAACTACCGCAACGAAGAAAGCCTGTCCGACTACCTCAAGCGTCACAACATCGTGGCGATCGCCGATATCGATACCCGTAAATTAACCCGCCTGCTGCGCGAGAAGGGCGCCCAGAACGGCTGCATCATCGCCGCCGACTCGCCGGACGCCGCGCTGGCCCTGGCCAAGGCGCAAGGTTTCCCGGGGTTGAAGGGCATGGATCTGGCGAAAGAGGTCACCACCCAAGAGGCTTACAGCTGGCAGCAAGGCAGCTGGACGCTTGAAGGCGACCTGCCCGAAGCCAAAACCGCCGCGGAGCTGCCGTTCCACGTGGTGGCTTACGACTACGGCGCCAAGCGCAACATCCTGCGCATGCTGGTGGATCGCGGCTGCCGCCTGACCGTGGTGCCGGCGCAGACCCCGGCCGACGAGGTGCTGAAAATGAATCCGGACGGCATCTTCCTGTCCAACGGCCCGGGCGACCCGGAGCCATGCGACTACGCCATCGCCGCCATCAAACAGTTCCTGGAAACCGACATTCCGGTGTTCGGCATCTGCCTGGGCCACCAGCTGCTGGCGCTGGCCAGCGGGGCGAAAACCATGAAGATGAAGCTCGGCCACCACGGCGGCAACCACCCGGTGAAGGATCTGGACAACAACACCGTGATGATCACCGCGCAGAACCACGGCTTCGCCGTCGATGAAAACAACCTGCCGGCGAACCTGCGCGTCACGCACAAATCGCTGTTCGACCACACGGTGCAGGGCATTCACCGCACCGACAAGGCGGCGTTCAGCTTCCAGGGTCACCCGGAAGCCAGCCCAGGCCCGCACGATGCCGCGCCGCTGTTCGATCACTTTATCGAACTGATTGAGACTTACCGTTCTAACGCCAAATAATCAGGAGCAGTAAAAAAATGCCAAAACGTACAGACATAAAAAGCATCCTGATCCTCGGCGCTGGCCCGATCGTTATCGGCCAGGCGTGTGAGTTCGACTACTCGGGTGCCCAGGCGTGTAAAGCGCTGCGCGAAGAGGGTTACCGCGTCATTCTGGTCAACTCCAACCCGGCGACCATCATGACCGACCCGGAAATGGCCGACGCGACCTACATCGAGCCGATCCACTGGGAAGTGGTGCGCAAGATCATCGAAAAAGAGCGCCCGGATGCGGTGCTGCCGACCATGGGCGGCCAGACGGCGCTGAACTGCGCGCTGGAGCTGGAGCGTCAGGGCGTGCTGGCCGAGTTCGGCGTGACCATGATCGGCGCCACCGCCGATGCGATCGACAAGGCCGAAGACCGTCGCCGTTTCGACGTGGCGATGAAGAAAATCGGTCTGGACACCGCGCGTTCCGGCATTGCGCACACCATGGAAGAAGCGCTGGCGGTCGCCGCTGACGTCGGCTTCCCGTGCATCATCCGCCCTTCCTTTACCATGGGCGGCACCGGCGGCGGCATCGCCTACAACCGCGAAGAGTTCGAAGAGATCTGCGAACGCGGTCTGGATCTGTCGCCGACCAACGAGCTGCTGATCGATGAATCGCTGATCGGTTGGAAAGAGTACGAGATGGAGGTGGTGCGCGATAAGAACGACAACTGCATCATCGTCTGCTCCATCGAAAACTTCGACGCCATGGGCATCCACACCGGCGACTCGATCACCGTCGCACCGGCGCAGACCCTGACCGACAAGGAATACCAAATCATGCGCAACGCCTCGATGGCGGTGCTGCGTGAGATCGGCGTGGAAACCGGCGGCTCCAACGTGCAGTTCTCGGTCAACCCGAAAACCGGCCGCCTGATCGTTATCGAAATGAACCCGCGCGTGTCGCGCTCTTCGGCGCTGGCGTCGAAAGCCACCGGCTTCCCTATCGCCAAGATCGCCGCCAAGCTGGCGGTGGGCTACACCCTCGATGAGCTGATGAACGACATCACCGGCGGCCGCACCCCGGCATCGTTCGAACCGTCCATCGACTACGTCGTGACCAAGATCCCGCGCTTCAACTTCGAGAAGTTCGCCGGCGCCAACGACCGCCTGACCACCCAGATGAAATCGGTCGGCGAAGTGATGGCCATCGGCCGCACCCAGCAGGAGTCGCTGCAAAAAGCGCTGCGCGGCCTGGAAGTGGGCGCCACCGGCTTCGACCCGAAAGTGAGCCTGGACGATCCGGAAGCGCTGACCAAAATCCGCCGCGAGCTGAAAGACGCCGGCTCTGACCGCATCTGGTACATCGCCGACGCCTTCCGCGCCGGTCTGTCGGTTGACGGCGTCTTCAACCTGACCAACGTCGACCGCTGGTTCCTGGTGCAGATTGAAGAGCTGGTGCGCCTGGAAGAGCAGGTGGCCGAAGCGGGCATCAACGGCCTGAACAAAGCGTTCCTGCGCACCCTGAAGCGCAAGGGCTTCGCCGATGCGCGTCTGGCCAAGCTGGCCGGCGTCGCCGAAAGCGAAATTCGCAAGCTGCGCCACAGCCACGGCCTGCATCCGGTGTACAAGCGCGTGGATACCTGCGCGGCGGAATTCGCCACCGACACCGCCTACATGTACTCCACCTATGAAGAAGAGTGCGAGTCCAACCCGACCAACGACCGGCCGAAAGTGATGGTGCTGGGCGGCGGGCCGAACCGTATCGGCCAGGGCATCGAGTTCGACTACTGCTGCGTGCACGCCTCGCTGGCGCTGCGCGAAGACGGCTACGAGACCATCATGGTCAACTGCAACCCGGAAACCGTCTCCACCGACTACGACACCTCCGACCGCCTGTACTTCGAGCCGGTAACGCTGGAAGACGTGCTGGAAATCGTGCGCATCGAGAAGCCGAAGGGCGTGATCGTGCAGTACGGCGGCCAGACCCCGCTGAAGCTGGCGCGTGAGCTGGAAGCCGCGGGCGTGCCGATCATCGGCACCAGCCCGGACGCCATCGACCGCGCCGAAGACCGCGAGCGCTTCCAGCAGGCGGTCAACCGCCTGGGCCTGAAGCAGCCGGCCAACGCCACCGTCACTGCCATTGAGCAGGCGGTGGAGAAGGCGGCGGGCATCGGCTATCCGCTGGTGGTGCGCCCTTCCTACGTGCTGGGCGGCCGGGCGATGGAAATCGTCTATGACGAAACCGACCTGCGCCGTTACTTCCAGACTGCGGTCAGCGTGTCCAACGATGCGCCGGTGCTGCTGGACCGCTTCCTGGACGACGCGGTGGAAGTGGACGTCGACGCCATCTGCGACGGCGAGCGCGTGCTGATTGGCGGCATCATGGAGCACATCGAGCAGGCGGGCGTGCACTCCGGCGACTCCGCGTGTTCGCTGCCGGCGTACACCCTGAGCCAGGAAATTCAGGACGTGATGCGTCGCCAGGTGGAAAAACTGGCGTTCGAGCTGCAGGTACGCGGCCTGATGAACGTGCAGTTCGCGGTGAAAGACAACGAAGTCTACCTGATTGAAGTCAACCCGCGCGCCGCGCGCACCGTGCCGTTCGTCTCCAAAGCGACCGGCGTGCCGTTGGCCAAGGTGGCCGCGCGCGTGATGGCGGGCAAAACGCTGGTCGAGCAGGGCGTGACCGAAGAAATTATCCCGCCGTACTACTCGGTGAAAGAAGTGGTGCTGCCGTTCAACAAATTCCCGGGCGTCGACCCGATTCTGGGGCCGGAAATGCGCTCTACCGGGGAAGTGATGGGCGTGGGCCGCACCTTTGCGGAAGCCTTCTCCAAAGCGATGCTGGGCAGCAACTCGGGCATGAAGAAACAGGGCCGCGCGCTGCTGTCGGTGCGTGAAGGCGACAAGGCTCGCGTGGTCGATTTGGCCGCCAGCCTGCTGAAGCAAGGCTTTGAGCTGGACGCCACCCACGGCACCGCGGTGGTGCTGGGCGAAGCGGGCATCAACCCGCGCCTGGTCAACAAGGTGCACGAAGGGCGTCCACACATTCAGGATCGTATCAAGAACGGTGAGTACACCTACATCGTCAACACCACGGCCGGCCGTCAGGCGATTGAGGACTCCAAGCTGATTCGCCGCAGCGCCCTGCAGTACAAGGTGCACTACGACACCACGTTGAACGGCGGCTTCGCCACCGCGATGGCGCTGAAAGCGGATCCGACCGAGCAGGTGACGTCGGTGCAGGAAATGCACGCGCGCATCGGCAAGTAACCGCGCGATAACGCTACGCCAGGGGCGCTGCAGTTCAATGCAGCGCCCTTTTTTTATTCAGCGAATTTGTCGGCAGGCGTTAAAAATTTCCGCTATCAATCAGTGGCCAAACTGTCACCCTGTGTGATTGGTATATGCTTGGTGTATTGGCAAGGAACGAAGGAACGACGATAACAATGATTCTGATAATTTACGCTCACCCGTATCCCCGGCATTCGCATGCCAATCAGCGCCTGCTGCAGGCGGTGAGGGATCTCCCCGAGGTAGAGGTGCGCTCACTGTATGAGCTGTACCCCGATTTCAATATCGATATCAACGCCGAGCAGCGGGCGCTGGAGCGCGCCGACCTGGTGGTGCTGCAGCATCCGATGCAGTGGTACAGCTTCCCGCCGCTGTTGAAGCTGTGGATCGACAAAGTGCTGGAGCACGGCTGGGCCTACGGCCACGACGGCAACGCGCTGGTGGGTAAAGACTGCCTGTGGGCGGTGACCAGCGGCGGCGACGAGCACCACTTCGAGCTGGGCGACTTTCCCAACTTCGCTGCGCTGGCGCAGCCGCTGCAGGCCACGGCGATCTACTGCGGCATGAACTGGCAACCCTATTTTGCCGTACATAATACTTTTACCTGCAACGAACCGGCGCTGCTCGCCGCCGGCGAAGCCTACCGGCAGCGGTTGGTCGACTATCTGATGGAACATGCCGAAGCGGAAACTCGGGAGGCCAGCCATGGATAATCACCACATGATGATCGAGGGGCTGATCTACCTCGGCTCCGCCGCGCTGTTCGTGCCGATCGCGGTGCGTCTGGGGCTGGGCTCGGTGCTCGGCTACCTGATCGCCGGCTGCATCATTGGCCCCTGGGGACTGAAGCTGGTGTCGGACGCCGAATCGATCCTGACCTTCGCCGAGATCGGCGTGGTGCTGATGCTGTTTATCATCGGCCTGGAGCTGGATCCCAAGCGGCTGTGGACGCTGCGCGCCTCGGTATTCGGCGGCGGCAGCATTCAGATGGTGGGCTGCGGCCTGGCGCTGAGCGCCTTCTGTTACTTCCTCGGCCTCAACTGGAAGGTGGCGCTGCTGATAGGTTTGACGCTGGCGCTCTCATCCACCGCCATCGCCATGCAGGCGATGAGCGAACGTAATTTGACGCCGTCGCCGATCGGCCGCAGCGCGTTTGCGGTGCTGCTGTTCCAGGATATCGCGGCGATCCCGCTGGTGGCGATGATCCCGCTGCTGGCCAGCAGCGGCGCCACCACCACGCTGGGCGCTTTCGTGCTGTCGGCGGCCAAGGTGGTGGGCGCGTTGACGATGGTGGTGCTGCTCGGCCGCTACGTCACCCGCCCGCTGCTGCACTTCGTCGCCCGTTCGGGCATGCGCGAGGTGTTCAGCGCCGTGGCGCTGTTCCTGGTGTTCGGCTTCGGCATCCTGCTGGAGATGGCCGGGCTGTCGATGGCGATGGGGGCGTTCCTCGCCGGGGTGCTGCTGGCGAGCTCGGAATACCGCCACGCGCTGGAGAGCGATATTCAGCCGTTCAAAGGGCTGCTGCTGGGGCTGTTCTTTATCGGCGTCGGCATGTCGATCGACTTCGGCACGCTGTTCCATCACCCGCTGCTGATCGCCTCGCTGTTGCTGGGCTTTATGCTGATCAAGGCGGCGCTGCTGTGGCTGATTGGGCCGCTGCTCGGCGTGCCGAAGCGCCAGCGCGGCCTGTTTGCCATTCTGCTGGGGCAGGGCAGTGAATTCGCCTTCGTGATCTTCAGCGCCGCGCAGCTGGCCGGCGTACTGCCGGTCGAATGGGCCAAGTCGCTGACGCTGGCGGTGGCGCTGTCGATGGCGGCCACGCCGCTGCTGTTGGTGATCGCCGCGCAGCTGGAGAAAAATGCGCCGAAAGAGGAGCGCCCGGCGGACGTCATCGACGACGAAAATGCCAGCGTGATCATCGCCGGCTTCGGCCGTTTCGGCCAGATCGCCGGCCGCTTGCTGCTGGCCAACGGCGTACACACCGTGGTGCTGGATCACGATCCGGACCATATCGAAACGCTGCGCAAATTCGACACCAAGGTGTTCTACGGCGACGCCACGCGCGCCGATCTGCTGGAGGCCGCCGGCGCCGCCCAGGCCAAGGTGCTGATCAACGCCATCGATGACGTGGAAGACAGCCTGGCGCTAACCGAGCTGGCCAGGCAGCACTTCCCGCATCTGAAGGTGGTGGCGCGGGCGCGCGACGTCGATCACTGGTATCAGCTGCGGCAGCTGGGGGTGGAAAAACCGGAGCGCGAAACCTTCGAAAGCTCGCTGCGCGTCGGCCGTGAAACGCTGGAGCTGCTGGGGCTGGACGCCTATGAGGCGCGCGAGAAGGCGGACACGTTCCGCCGCTATAACCTGAAGATGCTGGAAGACACGCTGGAGAATTATCAGGACACCGAGTTCCGCATCGCCAGCCTGCAGCGGGCCAAGGAGATGCTCAGCGCGGCCATCGAGCAGGATCAGAATCGGCTGGCGCGGGTGCAGCAGACCGGCTGGCGCGGCAGTATCGACGGCAAGGCGCCGGAGGACGAGGTGGTGGAAGCCAAAGGATAAGAGTAGGGGCGCCAGATCGGCGCCTCTTCTTTTGCTTAGCTCAGCGCGACCTTGATGCCCAAGGCGATCAGCATGCCGCCCAGCAGCTTGTCGACGATCTTCTGGGTCTTTTCCAACCCGCGGCGCACCGGCCCGCTCTGGATCAGGAACACCAGCAGCGGCCACCAGATAACCGACAGGCCGAGAATAATCCCCGCGTACCACAGCTTGTCGCCCAGACCGGAATCGATCTGCAGCACCTGGGTGAACACCGCCAGGAAGAACAGGGTGGCCTTCGGGTTCAGCAGGTTGCACAGGTAGCCTTGCGCAAAGGCGCTCTTCAGGCTGACCTGCTGCTGCGGCAGATTGCTGACGTTCATCTTGCCGCCGCCGCGCGACAGCAGCGCCTGGATGCCGATCCACACCAGATAGACCGCCCCGGCGTATTTCAGCAGGTTAAACAGCCACGGCGTGGTGGTGATCACCACCGCCAGCCCGGCGACGCAGTAGGACATGTGGGTGGCGACGCCGCAGATCACACCGAAGGCGGTCATCATGGCGGCCAGCCGCGGATAGCGGGCGGCGTTTTTGATCACCAGGAAAAAATCCGGGCCGGGGGAGAGCATGCCGAGGGCGGCAATGCCGGCGACGAACAGCGAAGTTTCAAGCATGGGAGCGTCTCGCGCAAAAGACAGAGTTCTGGCGATAATAACGCCGCTTCCTCTGATGCGCATCAACCCAATGAGGTATTGTTAGGCTCTATGATAATAATTCATCTACCGCCAGCAACGGAGCACCATGCAGCAGACTAACGCCACAGACCGGCCGGAGCCGCACCGGCAACAGCGTGAAATTACCCGCCTGTGCATTCAATGCGCGCTGCTGCTGTTGCAGCACGGCGCCGAGAGCACGGTGGTGGAACAGCTGTCGACCCGCCTGGGGCTGGCGCTGGGGATGGACAGCGTGGAAAGCTCGATCTCCGCCAATGCGGTGGTGTTGACCACTCTCAGCCACGGTGCCTGTCTGACCACCACCCGCAAGAACGTCGATCGCGGCATCAATATGCAGGTGGTGACCGAAGTGCAGCATATCGTGATCCTCGCCGAGCATCGCCTGGCGGATGCGCACGACGTGGCGCGCCGCTTTGACAGGATCCGGCCGCTGCGTTACCCGCGCTGGCTGGTGGTGCTGATGGTGGGGTTGTCCTGCGGGTGTTTCAGCATGCTCAACGGCGGCGGCGGCGATGCTTTCCTGGTGACCTTTATCGCCAGCGGCGCGGCGATGCTGGTGCGTCAAATCCTCACCGCCCGCCATATGAATCCGCTGATCAATTTTTGCCTGACGGCGTTTGTCGCTACGTCGATCTCCGGACTGCTGCTGCGCCTGCCGGCGTTTAAAGACACCTCGAGCGTGGCGATGGCCGCCAGCGTGCTGTTGCTGGTGCCGGGCTTCCCGCTGATCAACGCGGTGGCAGACATGTTCAAGGGGCACGTCAATACCGGGCTGGCGCGTTGGGCGATGGCCAGCCTGCTGACGCTGGCGACCTGCATCGGGGTAGTGATGGCGATGTCGCTGTGGGATCTGCGGGGGTGGTCATGAGTCTGCTGTGGGCCTTGTTGCAGGAGATGCTGTTGGCGGCGGTGCCGGCGCTGGGCTTCGCCATGGTGTTCAACGTGCCGCTGCGCGCGCTGCGCTATTGCGCGTTGCTCGGGGCTATCGGGCGCGGCTCGCGCATGCTGATGATGTATGGCGGCATGAACATCGAGTGGGCCTCGCTGCTGGCGGCGATCCTGATCGGTATCATCGGCATCTACTGGTCGCGCTGGCTGCTGGCGCACCCGAAGGTGTTCACCGTGGCGGCGGTGATCCCGATGTTCCCCGGCATTTCCGCCTATACCGCGATGATAACGGTGGTGGAGATCTCGCATCTGGGCTACAGCGAAGCCCTGATGGAGACCATGATCACCAACTTCCTCAAGGCCAGTTTTATCGTTGGCGCATTGTCGATCGGCCTGTCGTTGCCGGGCCTGTGGCTGTACCGCAAACGCCCCAGCGTGTGAAATGACCTGGCGGGAGATCGTTGGTTATTAGATATACTGATAAGAGCTATCTTATATATTCATCTTGCTTGATTAGCCTATCGACGGCACTCAGGCCTTTACGTATAGTGTCACCAATTTTGCTGCCTACACAGGGTTAAACAATGATTATCAGCCTGATCGCTGCCTTGGCGGCGGATCGCGTTATTGGCATGGAAAACGCCATGCCGTGGCACCTGCCGGCGGACCTTGCGTGGTTTAAACGCAACACGTTGAATAAGCCGGTTATTATGGGCCGCAAGACCTTCGAGTCCATCGGCCGCCCGCTGCCGGGCCGCCACAATATCGTTTTGAGCAGCCGCCCGGGCAATGCCGCCGGGGTGACCTGGGTGACCTCGCTGGATGAAGCGCTGGCCGCCGCGGGCGAGGTGGAAGAAGTGATGGTGATCGGCGGTGGGCGCATCTATACCCAGCTGCTGCCGCGCGCCGATCGCCTGTACCTGACGCACATCGACGCCGAAGTCGGTGGCGATACCCACTTCCCGGATTACGAGCCGGACGAGTGGGAAACCACGTTCAGCGAATTCCACGACGCCGACGATCTGAACTCGCACAGCTACTGCTTCGAAATCCTGCAGCGCCGCTGATTTAAGCGCGTTAGCCAACTCTCCCCGGGGGCGCAAGCAATTGCGCCCCCGGCCTTTTTGCGCCCGTCGTTTGTAACCTTTCCGTCACATTACCTGATTAGTATGAAGCCCAACTCCGAGCGCCACGGCAACTCTGGTGAATCTTGACTGCGGCGCCATAACTAAAAAGGTAACCACGCTATGACCAAGCAAATTGAGCAATTAGACGCCGACCGCCTGATCGATCCCACTCGCCGCAAACTGCTGCTCGGCAGCGCCGGCGCCGTCGGCCTGGCCGGTTTTCTCGGCGGCGGCATCTGGTCGGTCTCCAGTGAGGCGTTGGCCGAGGATCTGCCGCCGAACAAGCTGTTGGGCTTTCAGGGTATCGCCGCGTCTACCGCCGATGAGGTGACCATCGCGCCGGGCTACCGCGCCGAGGTGCTGATCTCCTGGGGCGAGCCGCTGGTGGACGGCGCGCCGGCCTTCGATCCGCAGGGCAACAACAGCGCCGCCGATCAGGAAAAACAGTTCGGCGACAATAACGACGGCATGAGCTTCTTCCCGATCGATGACAATCACGGCGTGATGGCCATCAATAACGAATACGTTAACGAGCAGTACCTGTTCGCTCACGGCGGCGCCAAGGCTACCAGCCTGGAAGAGGTGCGTAAATCGCAGGCGGCGCACGGCGTCTCCATCGTGGCGGTAAAGCGCGTCGGCGACGGCCAGCGCTGGGAGGTGGAGCGCCCGTCGCGCTATAACCGCCGCATCACCGCCAATACCGAAATGCAGTTCAGCGGCCCGGCCGCCGGGCACCCGTTGCTGCAGACCGCCGCCGATCCGAGCGGGCGCAAGGTGCTGGGCACTTTCGGCAACTGCGCCAACGGCAAGACGCCGTGGGGCACCTACCTGACCTGCGAAGAAAACTTCGATACCTACTTCGGCACTCATCAGGCTGATTACAAAACCACGCCGGAACAGAAGCGCTACACGCTGAAGGCCAGCGAACCGGAGCGCAACTGGCCGGACTATGACGAGCGCTTCGACGTGGCGAAGAACCCCAACGAATTCAACCGCCACGGCTGGATCGTCGAGATCGATCCGCTGAATCCGACCTCGACGCCCATCAAGCACACCGCGCTGGGCCGCTTCAAGCACGAGAACGCGGCGGTGACCGTGGCCAAAGATGGCCGTTTGGTGGTGTACATGGGTGACGACGAACGCGGCGAACATATCTATAAGTACGTTTCCAAAGGCGTGGTCGACGCCGCCAATCCGGCCAACAATCGCACGCTGCTGGACGAAGGGACGCTGTACGTGGCGCAGTTCGACGGCGATGAGGCCGGCACGCCGCTGAAGGGCAAAGGGCGCTGGATTGCGCTCGAGTTCGGCAAGAACGGCCTGACGCCGGAGAACGGTTTCCGCGACGAGGCCGAAGTGCTGATCTTCGCCCGCAAGGCGGCGCAGCAGGTCGGCGCCACCAAAATGGATCGCCCGGAGTGGATCGCGGTGAACCCGCATGACGGCCGTGCGTACTGCACGTTGACCAACAACAGCAAGCGCGGCGAGGAAGGGATGCCGCTGAACGCCGCCAACCCGCGGCCGAACAATATCTATGGCCAGATCATTCGCTGGGACGAGGGCGGCGACGCCACCGCCGGCACCTTCGCCTGGGACATCTATGCGCTGTGCGGCAACCCGATCGCCCACCCGGAAGGCGTCAACCGTGGCACGCCGAACATCACGGCGGAAAATACCTTCAACAGCCCGGATGGGCTGGGCTTCGATCGCGCCGGCCGCCTGTGGATCCTCACCGACGGCAAGTACAGCAACAAGGGCGATTACGCCGGGCAGGGCAACAACCAGATGCTGGTGGGCGATCCGATCAGCGGCGAAATTCGCCGTTTCATGGTGGGGCCGAAGTCCTGCGAACTGACCGGCATCACCTTCACCCCGGACTACAAGACGATGTTCGTCAACGTGCAGCATCCGGGAGAAGAGGGCGATTCGCACTTCCCAAACAACAGCCCGCGCCCGCGTTCATCGGTGTTGATGATCACGCGTGAAGATGGCGGGGTGATTGGGGCGTAAGGCGCTAAAGAGAGCAAAGGCGGCCTGGGGCCGCCTTGATGTTTTCAGAACGCGGCCAGCCTGCCGGCGTGGTCGGGCGCCTCGCCGCGATTAGCGGGCTGCGTGAAGTAACGGCGGTCTTCCCAGCGTAGCATCGTCAGATCGCCGCCCCAGCAGCAGCCTGTGTCCAGCCCGATCACGCCTTCCGGCGTGCCCTTGCCTTCCAGCGAGGCCCAGTGGCCGAAGACGATGGTGTATTCCGGATCCACCAGGCGCGGCAGCTCGAACCACGGTTTCAGCGGCGCGGGTGCGGTGCCCGGCGCATCTTTGCAGATCATGTCGAGCTGGCCGTTGGGGAAGCAATAACGCATGCGCGTCAGCGCATTGGTGCTGAAACGCAGACGCGCCAGGCCGCTCAGCTCCGGCGTCCAGTTGTTCGGCATATCGCCGTACATGGCGTCGAGGAACAGCGGGTAGCTGTCGCTGCTTAATACCGCTTCCACTTCGCGCGCGCACATTTTCGCGGTGTCGATATCCCACTGCGGGGTGATGCCGGCGTGCGCCATCACCAGCTTTTGCTCATCGTCCACCTGCAGCACCGGTTGGCGGCGCAGCCAGTTGATCAGCTCGTCGGCGTCCGGCGCCTCCAGCAGCGGGGTGATGCGATCTTTGGGTTTGTTGCGGCTGATGCCGGCGTAAACCGCCAGCAGGTGCAGATCGTGGTTGCCCAGCACCATGCGCACCGCCGGGCCGAGCGAGCGCACGAAGCGCAGCACGTCCAGCGAGGCGGGGCCGCGCGCCACCAGATCGCCGGTCAGCCACAGTTGATCGCGCTCGGGATCGAACGCAACCTGAGCCAGCAGCGACTTCAGTTCATCGAAACAGCCGTGAACGTCGCCGATAAGGTATGTCGACATAATTAATGGATCAGCGTTGGAATGGCTAAGCGAAACACGGGAATAGCGGTGCGGAACGGCTGACCCTGGTGGTCAACCATTTCGTAATGGCCTTCCATGGTGCCCAGCGGCGTTTCCAGAATGGCGCCGCTGGTGTACTGAAACTCTCCGCCGGGCGGAATGACGGGCTGTTCGCCGATCACGCCTTCGCCCTGAACTTCGGTTTGGCGGCCGTTGCTGTTGGTGATCAGCCAGTAACGGCCCAGCAGTTGCACGTCGGTCCGCCCCAGATTGCGGATGGTGATGGTATAGGCGAAGACGTAACGCTCTTCTTCAGGGATCGACTGTGATTCCACATAGATGCTCTGAACCTGAATACACACGCGGGGCGAATCAATCATGACAACAACTCCTTATTGCTGCGGCGCCGGATTGGCTGACAGCCAGTTCGCCAGCTTGCAGTACTGCGCCACAGAAATATTTTCTGCTCTGAGCGAAGGATCGACGCCCAGCTCCGTCAGCTGCTCCGGCGTGAACAGGTCGCCCAGGCTGTTGCGGATGGTTTTCCGCCGCTGGTTGAACGCCTGCGTGGTGATGCGGCTCAGCATGCGCACGTCGCCCACCGGATTCGGCAGCACGCTGTGCGGCACCAGACGCACCACGGCGGAATCGACCTTCGGCGGCGGCGCGAACGCGGTCGGCGGCACTTCCAGCACCGGAATGACGTTGCAGTAGTACTGCGCCATTACGGTCAAACGCCCGTAGGCCTTGCTGTTCGGGCCGGCCACCAGACGGTTGACCACCTCTTTTTGCAACATAAAGTGCATGTCGCGGATTGCCTGAGTATAGCTGAAAAGGTGGAACATCAGCGGCGTCGAAATATTGTACGGCAGGTTACCAAATACGCGCAGCGGTTGGCCAGCTTCCTCGGCCAGTTCGGCGAAATTCACCGTCATGGCGTCCTGCTGGTGGATGGTCAGCTTGTCTTTCAGCCGCGGGTGGTTTTCCAGCCGGGTGGCCAGATCGCGGTCCAGTTCGATCACCGTCATGCGGTCCATGCGCGCGCCGACCGGCTCGGTCAAGGCGCCGAGGCCGGGGCCGATCTCGACCACCGCTTCGCCCGGCTGCGGGTGAATGGCGGAGACAATGCTATCGATGACAAACTGATCGGTTAAAAAGTTTTGTCCAAAGCGTTTGCGGGCAAAGTGCCCTTGGTGGACTCTGTTATTCATTACAATTAATTATCATTTTAATGGCGAGATTCAGGGCCGTTTGGAAACTGCCGACATCGGCGGTGCCGGTGCCGGCCAGTTCCAGAGCGGTACCGTGGTCGACCGAGGTGCGTATGAAAGGCAAACCGAGGGTGATATTCACCGCGCGGCCGAACCCTTGGTATTTTAGCACCGGCAGCCCCTGATCGTGATACATCGCCAGCACCGCATCGGCATCTTGCAGATATTTGGGCTGGAACAGGGTGTCCGCCGGCAGCGGGCCGACAAGATGGATGCCCTCAGCGCGCAGCGCGTCGAGCGCCGGGATGATGGTGTCTATCTCTTCGTGCCCCATATGGCCGCCTTCCCCGGCGTGGGGGTTCAGGCCGCAGACGTAAATGTGCGGCCGGGCGATGCCAAATTTGGTTTTCAGATCGTGGTCGAGGATGCGGATGACTTCGAACAGGCTCTGTTGCGTGATGGCGCCCGGCACCGCCAGCAGCGGCAGGTGGGTGGTCGCCAGCGCCACGCGCAGCTCTTCGGTCGCGAGCATCATCACCACGCGATCGCAGCGGCTGCGATCGGCAAAGAATTCGGTATGGCCGATAAACGGCACGCCGGCGTCGTTGATCACGCCCTTGTTCACCGGGCCAGTGATCAGCGCGGCGAATTCGCCGTTCAGGCAGCCGTCGCAGGCGCGCGCCAGGGTTTCCACCACGTAGGCACTGTTGCCGACGTTCAGCTCCCCGGCGGTGACCGGCTGAGCGAGCGGCACCGGCAGCACGGTCAGCGTGCCGGCGCGTTGCGCTTCGGCCGGTTGCTGCGGCTGGTAGTCGCGCAGCGTCAGCGGCAGGCCCAAACGCTTGGCGCGTTCAAGCAGCAGGGCCGGATCGGCGCACACCACCAGCTCAACAGGCCAATCCTGTTGCGCCAGCGCTGCCACCAAATCCGGCCCTACCCCGGCGGGTTCGCCGGGGGTAATGACGACGCGTTTATTGCTGTGCATCGCTGCCATCGAGGATCTTCACGTAAGCCTGGGCGCGCTGTTCCTGCATCCAGGTCTGCGCTTCTTCGGCGAATTTACGGTTGAACAGCATGCGGTAAGCGCGATCTTTCTGCGCGGCGTCGGTCTTATCCACCTGACGAGTGTCCAGCAGCTGAATCAGGTGCCAGCCGAAGGAAGAGTGGACCGGCGCGCTGATTTCACCCTTGCTCAGCTTCAGCAACGCATCGCGGAAGGCCGGATCGTAGATGTCCGGGGAAGCCCAGCCCAGATCGCCGCCCTGCATGGCAGAACCCGGATCCTGCGACAGCTGTTTGGCTTCGTCGGCAAACTTGGCGCGGCCGCTCTTGATCGCTTCCGCCACGGATTGCAGCTTGGCGCGCGCCTGATCGTCGGTCAGCACCACCGAAGGTTTCAGCAGGATGTGACGGGCGTGCACTTCGGTAACCGACACCGACTGGCTGGCGCCGCGGATGTCGTTCACTTTCAGGATGTGGAAGCCGACGCCGGAACGGATTGGGCCGACGACGTCGCCTTTCTTGGCGCTCACCAGACGTTCCGCGAACAGGGTCGGGATCTCTTGCAGCTTGCCCCAGCCCATGTTGCCGCCTTTCAGCGCCTGAGAATCGGCGGAGTAGGTGATCGCCAGCTTGCCGAAGTCGGCGCCGCTGTTGATCTCACCCACCAGGCGTTTGGCCAGCTCTTCGGCTTTGTCGACCTGCTGCTGCGACGGATTCTCCGGCAGCGGGATCAGGATGTGGCTGATGTTCATTTCGGTGTCGCTGCCGTTCTGCGCGCCCACCTGCTTGGCCAGCGCGTCCACTTCCTGCGGCAGGATGGTGACGCGACGGCGCACTTCGTTGTTACGCACTTCGGAGATCAGCATCTCTTTGCGGATCTGCGAACGGTAGGTGTTGTAGTTCAACCCTTCGTACGACAGGCGGCTGCGCAGCTGATCGACGCTCATCTTGTTTTGCGCGGCGATGTTGGCGATCGCCTTGTCCAGATCGGCGTCGGACACGGTGATGCCCATTTTCTTGGCCATCTGCAGCTGGATGTTATCCATGATCAGGCGTTCGATGATCTGATGGCGCAGCGTCTTGTCGTCCGGCAATTGCTGGCCGGCCTGCTGGGCGTTGAGCTTCACTGACTGCAACAGACCGTTGACGTCGCTTTCGAGTACCACGCCGTTATCCACGACGGCGGCGACTTTATCCACTTCTTGGGGTGCTGCGAACGCGGCATTGGCGCAAACCACCAATCCGAGAATAAGCGTTCTCCAGTTCTTCATACATTTCCCATTATGTAATCCGCAAATGCGGGTGAAAGTTCTCGTTTTCAAAGTGTTGCAAAGCGTCAGAATGCGCGCTGATACGGCAGAATGCCGGAGCGCAGCATTTCTGCGGAGCCGAGACTATGATCGCTGCTCAGGCCGCGCAGTTCGACGTTGAACGAAACTCTGTTGTCGTAAACGCTGGTATTGTTGCTGTTGTTCCAAGCGGTGATCTTGCGCTCATAGCCCAGGGTCACCGCCCAGCAGCAGGTGTTGTACTTCAGCCCCACCAGCTGATCGGCGGATTGCTTGGCGCGGGTGTCGTAGTAATACGCCCCGACCACCGCCCAACGATCGGCGATCGGCCAGCTGCCGGTGATGCCCACCTGCGAGATGCCGTCCTGGAAGGCCGGAACCGTTTTGGTGTTCAACGCCGTCTGGATGTATTCCGGCGTGGCGTAACGGTAGTTCAACTGCACCACGCGCTCGGCGTCCTGGCGGTATTCCACCACGCCGTTGCCCAGCGAGACGCTGTTCAGGCGGGTGTCGTACTGCAGGCCGCCGCGCAGGCCCCAACGATCGTCGATTTTCCAATAGGTATCGCCGGCCCAGGCCACGCTGCCGGTATCGTCGTTGTTGTCGTACCCGGTTACCTGATCGCCGGTGCGCGAACGGCTGAAGTAGTAGATTTGACCCACGGAAGCGTTAAAACGTTCAACCAGCGCGTCATCATAAATGCGGGTGGTCAAACCGGTGGAGACGCGGTTCTGCGAAGCGATGCGATCCAGGCCGCTGTAGGTGCGGTCGCGGAACAGGCCGGAGTAGTCGGTCTGCAGCAGCGTGGTGTCGTAGGTGTAGATGTTGCTCTGGTCGCGGTACGGCACGTACAGGTACTGTACGCGCGGCTCCAGCGTCTGGGTGGCGCCTTCGGCCCAGATCATCGGGCGTTCGAACACCAGCTTGCCGTCGACCTTGAACTGCGGCAATACGCGGTTGACCGAATCATCAAGCTCCGGTGCAACGGCGCCTTTGCGGCTCTGGTAGTTGGCGGCGAAACCGTCAGGAATATCCTGCTGGTAGTGGGTCGCCATCACCTTGGCTTCGGTGTTCAGGCTGGCCCAGCCGTTGGTCAGCGGCAGGTTGAGCGTCGGCTCCATATGCAGACGGGTGGCGTCCGGGCTGTATGGGTTGACGCTGGTGAACTTGGCCGCCTGGCCGTAAATATGGAAATCGAACGGGCCGAGGTCGTTTTTGTAGTAGTTCAGATCCAGCTGCGGCTGAACTTTATACGATTCCGACTGCGAGCGATCGGTATCGTCGTAAATCTGGAACTGCTTGGAACTCAGCGTGGCGTTCCAGTTCTCGTTGGCGTAGCCGAGGCTGAATTTCTGCGTGGCATAGCCGTCGGTGGTGGAACCGTACTTGGAGTCCAGATCGGTGAAGTATTTGGAATCGCTGACCTTGGTGTAGTCGACGTTGAAGCGCCACACCTGATCCATGACGCCGTTGTGGTTCCAGTAGAACAGCCAGCGCTTGCTGTCGTCATGATCTTTGCCGTATTCCTTGTCGTCCGGCAACCAGTCGAACTCCATCAGGCCGAGGCCCGGCTGCACCAGATAGCGGAACTCGGTCTGCCACTGCAGGCCGCGCTTGGACATATAATGCGGCGTGATGGTGGCGTCGTAGTTCGGCGCGATGTTCCAGTAGTACGGCAACATGAACTCGAAGCCGTTGTTGCTGCCGTACTTGGCGTTCGGGATCAGGAAGCCGGAACGGCGCTTGTCGCCGACCGGCAATTGCAGGTACGGGCTGTAGAACACCGGCACGCCGCCGATGCGGAAGCGGGCGTTCCACACTTCCGCCACCTGCTCTTCGCGATCGTGGATCACTTCGGAGCCGACCACGCTCCAGCTGTCGTCGCCCGGCAGACAGGAGGTAAAGGTGCCGTTTTCCAGAATGGTGTAACGGTTGGCGCCGCGCATTTTCATCTTGTCGGCGTCGCCACGCCCCTGACGGCCTACCATTTGGTAGTCGCCTTCATAGACGTCGGTATCTTTGGTGTTCAGGTTCGACCAGGCCTTCGGGCCTTTCAGTTTGATCTGATTGTCGCTGTAGTGCACGTCGCCGGTGGCGGTAACGGTGCGCACCGGCTCCGCCTGGCCAGGGTTTTGCGTCTGGTTCAGCTCGACTTCTTTGGCGGTCAGGGTGCTGTTGCCCTGCTCGATATGCACGTTACCGCTGAACAGGGCGCTTTTCGGATAGTCGGCGCGCGAGTCATCGGCATTGATGGTGACCGGCAGGCTGTTCGGATCGCCGCTGACCAAAGGTTTGTCGTAAACGGGAACGCCAAGCATGCATTGCTCGGCCAGATCAGCCAGCGCGTGCTGACTGTAGAGTGCCGTCCAAATCATCGTGGCCAGCAGTGTTGGGAAACTTTTTTTCATACGCGGTTTTGGTGTTCCGTCATCAGAGGCGTCATGTCCGGCAAACGGTCAGAGACTATATTACTCATCTGCGTTGCGCTAGTGCTAAATCCAGCCGTTTACTTGCGTCGTCGTTAGGCGCAAAGATAAATGACAGGTATGATAATCCAAATTCTGGGAAAAATCGCCTGCGCCCTTTCCTGAAGCGAAGGGGGCGGGCGGCTTTCGGCATGATAATTGAGGAGTATATGCAGTATTGGGGAAAACTGCTCGGCGTCATCGTCGCCATTTGGTCTGGCGCGGGATTCTGGGGTGTAGTTCTGGGGCTGATTATCGGTCATATGATCGATACGGCGCGCAGCAATAAGCGCAGCCGGGGTTTCTTCACCGACCAGCAAACGCGGCAAACGCTGTTTTTCCGCACCACTTTTCAGGTGATGGGCCACCTGACCAAATCCAAAGGACGCGTTACCGAGGCAGATATCCAGATCGCCAGCCTGTTCATGGATCGCCTGCAGCTGCACGGCGAAGCGCGCACCGCGGCGCAGCAGGCGTTCCGCGAGGGGAAACAGAGCCAGTTCCCGCTGCGTGAGACGCTGCAGCAGTTCCGCAGCATCTGTTTTGGCCGCTTCGATTTGATTCGGATGTTTCTGGAAATTCAGATTCAGGCGGCGTTCGCCGACGGCTCGCTGCACCCGAATGAACGCCAGGTGCTGTATGTCATCGCCGAAGAGCTGGGCATTTCGCATGCGCAGTTCGATCAGTTTCTCAGCATGATGGAGGGCGGGCGTCAGTTCGGCGGCGGTCAGCAGGGCGGGTATTCGCAGGGCGGCTATCAGCAGGCTCAGCGCGGCCCGACGCTCGACGATGCGTGCAAGGTGCTCGGCGTGCGCAGCAGCGACGATGCCGCCACCATCAAACGCGCCTACCGCAAATTGATGAGCGAACACCATCCGGATAAGCTGGTGGCGAAGGGCTTGCCGCCGCAGATGATGGAAATGGCCAAGCAGAAAGCGCAGGAAATTCAGGCGGCGTACGATCTGATCAAACGCGAGAAAGGCTTCAAATAACGATACCCGTCATACTTCGAGCTGCAGGTGTGTTGGCTGCCTGCGCTTACCCCGGTTACGTACTTTTTGTACGCTCCCGGGGCAGCGCTTAGTTGCCGCCTTCCTGCAACTCGAATTATTTAGGGTATCCCTGAGATTAGCCTCAGAAATCCGGTTCGGCGCGAAAGTGCATCGGCGTCTGGAAGGCGGGGTGGGTGATGCGCAGCTCTTGCGCATGCAGCTGCAGCCGCGGCGCCATCGCCTTGGCCTCCGGCGGGGCGTAGAAACCGTCGCCGAGGATCGGATGCCCCAGCGCCAGCATGTGCACCCGCAGCTGGTGCGAGCGGCCGGTGATCGGCGTCAGCTTTACGCGCGTGCTGCCGTCGGCGTCGCGTGACAGCACCTGATACTCCGTCTGCGCCGCTTTGCCGGTGTCAAAACACACCTTTTGCAGCGGCCGGTTCGGCCAGTCGCAGATCAGCGGCAAGTCCACCAACCCTTCGTCATGCGCCATATGCCCCCAAACGCGGGCGATATAGGATTTCTTCGGTTCGCGTTCGCGGAACTGACGCTTCAGCTCGCGCTCGGCGGCCTTGTTGAGCGCCACCACGATCACCCCGCTGGTGGCCATGTCCAGCCGGTGCACCGATTCGGCGGCCGGATGATCGGCCTGAATGCGGGTCATCAGGCTGTCTTTGTTTTCCGGCGCGCGGCCGGGCACCGACAGCAAGCCGCTGGGCTTGTTGACCACCATGATGTGTTCATCCTGATACAGGATGTGCAGCGGGTCCTGCGGGGGATTGTAGGGTTCCATCTTGGCTCCGCGAAAAGGGCCGAACGGGGAGGCGGTTGCCGCCCCGCGTCGCGCCGGTTACTGGTGGGTGACCACCACCAGACGAATGGCGTCGAGACGCCAGCCGGCTTCATTAAGGTTGGCCAGCACCTGACGGCGGTTGAACTCCAGCGCTTCGACTTCGTCGTCGCGGATGTTCGGGTTGACCGCCTTCAGCGCTTCCAGACGCGCCAGCTCGGCGCTGAGCTTGTCGTCCGCCTCTTGCTTCGCCTGTTCGATAAGCGTGCGCGCCTGCGCTTCCACCAGGCTTTCCGCCTGCTGCAGCATGGCGTGCACGTCTTGCTGCACGGCGTTGACCAGCTTGCTGGAGGTGTGGCGGTTGACCGCGTTCAGCTGGCGGTTGAAGCTTTCGAACTCGACCTGCGCCGCCAGATTGGTGCCCTTGCGATCCATCAGCATGCGGATCGGCGTCGGCGGCAGGAAGCGGGTCAGCTGCAGGTGCTTCGGCGCCTGAGCCTCCACCACGTACACCAGCTCAACCAACAGGGTGCCGACCGGCAACGCTTTGTTTTTCAACAGGGACACCGCGCAGCTGCCGGTATCGCCGGACAGGATCAGATCCAGGCCGTTGCGGATGATCGGGTGTTCCCAACTGACGAACTGCGCGTCTTCGCGCGACAGCGCCCGATCGCGATCGAAGGTGACGGTGCAGCCGTCCTGCGGCAGGCCCGGGAAGTCCGGCACCAGCATATGGTCGGACGGCGTCAGCACGATCAGGTTGTCGCTGCGGTCTTCCTGGTTGATGCCGACGATGTCGAACAGGTTGAGCGCGAAGCCCACCAGATTGACGTCGTTATCCTGCTCGGCGATGGCGGCAGCCAGCGCCTGGGCTTTGTCGCCGCCGTTGGAGTGCATCTCCAGCAGGCGGTCGCGGCCCTGTTCCAGCTGCGCTTTCAACTGATCGTGCTGCTGGCGGCAGGCGTGGATGAATTCGTCAAAGCCTTCCTGTTCGGTCGGCGCGGCCAGATAACCGATCAACTGCTCGTAGCAGCTGTCGTAGATGGTGCGGCCGGTCGGGCAGGTGTGTTCGAAGGCGTCCAGCCCCTCGTGGAACCAGCGGCCCAGCACCGCCTGCGCGGTGTGCTCCAGGTAAGGCACCATGATTTGGATATCGTGCATCTGGCCGATACGGTCCAGACGGCCGATACGCTGTTCCAGCAGGTCCGGGTTGAACGGCAGATCGAACATCACCAGCTGGCTGGCGAACTGGAAGTTGCGGCCTTCGGAGCCGATCTCGGAACACAGCAGCACCTGCGCGCCTTCCTCTTCGGAGGCGAAGTAGGCGGCGGCGCGGTCGCGCTCGATAATCGACAGCCCTTCGTGGAACACCGCGGCGCGGATCGCTTCACGCTCGCGCAGCACCTGCTCCAGCTGCAGCGCGGTGTCGGCCTTGGCGCAGATCACCAGCACTTTTTCGTTGCGGTTGGCCAGCAGGTAGTCCAGCAGCCACTCGACGCGCGGGTCGAAGTTCCACCAGGTGGCGTTTTCGCCCTCGAATTCCTGGTAGATCTGCTCCGGGTACAGCATGTCGCGCGCGCGCGCTTCGACGGACTTCTTGGCGCCCATGATACCGGACACTTTGATCGCGGTCTGATACTGGGTCGGCAACGGCAGCTTGATCTGGTGCAGGTTGCGGTGCGGGAAGCCCTTCACGCCGTTACGGGTGTTGCGGAACAGCACGCGGCTGGTGCCGTGGCGATCCATCAGCATGGAAACCAGCTCCTGGCGCGCCTGCTCGGCGTTGTCGCCTTCGCTGTTGGCGGCTTTGAGCAGCGGTTCGATGTCCTGCTCGTCGATCAGCTCGCCCAGCAGATTCAATTTGTCGTCGGCCAGGCGTTTACCGCTCAGCAGCAGGGTGACGGCGTCGGCCACCGGGCGGTATTTCTGCTGCTCGGCGACGAACTCGCCGTAGTCGTGGAAACGGTTTGGATCGAGCAGGCGCAGGCGCGCGAAGTGGCTCTGTTGGCCCAGCTGTTCCGGGGTGGCGGTCAGCAGCAGCACGCCGGGGATATGCTCGGCCAACTGCTCGATCACCTGATATTCGCGGCTCGGCGCTTCTTCGCTCCAGGCCAGGTGGTGCGCTTCGTCGACCACCAGCAGATCCCACTGGGCGTCCGCCAGCTCTTCCAGGCGCTGCTTGTTGCGGCGCACGAAGTCCAGCGAGCAGATCACCAGCTGTTCGGTTTCGAACGGGTTGCTGCTGTCGAGCTTGGCTTCGGCGTAGCGGCTGTCGTCGAACAGCGAGAAGTAGAGGTTGAAGCGGCGCATCATCTCCACCAGCCACTGGTGCTGCAACGTTTCCGGCACCACGATCAGCACGCGCTCGGCGCGGCCCGCCAGCAGCTGCTGGTGGATGATCATGCCGGCTTCGATGGTTTTGCCGAGGCCGACTTCGTCCGCCAGCAGCACGCGCGGCGCATGGCGCTGGCCGACTTCATGGGCGATGTGCAGCTGGTGCGGGATCAGGCTGGCGCGCATGCCGCGCAGGCCGGCGAACGGCAGGCGATACTGCTCGCTCTGGTACTTGCGCGCGCGAAAACGCAGCGCGAAACGGTCCATGCGGTCAATTTGGCCGGCGAACAGGCGATCCTGCGGCTTGCTGAAGGTCAGCTTGCTGTCCAGCAGGACTTCGCGCATCGCCACGCCGCTCTCCTGGGTGTCCTGGCGGGTGCCGATATAGGTCAACAGACCGTTTTCCTCTTTCACCTCTTCCACCTGCAGCTGCCATCCTTCGTGGCTGCTGACGGTATCGCCCGGGTTGAACATCACGCGGGTGATCGGCGAATCGTTTCTGGCATAGAGGCGGTTTTCACCGGTGGCGGGGAAAAGCAGGGTAATCATGCGCGCGTCCAGCGCCACGACGGTGCCCAGTCCTAATTCGCTTTCCGTGTCGCTGATCCAGCGTTGACCAAGAGTAAAAGGCATATATTGTCGGCTCGATTCTTTGTAAGTAAGTCTTGTTACCGGGCGGGAAGGGCCGCGGCACCTGTACTGAACGTCTGCTATCCCGGTTTGTTTTAAATTTGACGGGCAATAGCCATTCACGCCATGCAGACGTCGCGAGACGGCAGGGCTAAGCGTGGTTCAGTTTTGGGAAGGGCGCTATGGTAATGGAAGGCGGCGCGTTCGTCACCTGCAAAACCGGATGATTTTTCTTAACCTGGCGCAATCTCAAAACAGCCCCATCTGCCCGGTGACCAGCGTGGTGAAATCGTCGTGCAAGAAAGGGAGTATAGCGTCTGCCACCGGTTGCAGCTGGCGTTCGAGGTAATGCTGATAGTCGATGGGCGAATGGCGCGTTTCCAGCGGTTCCGGCCCGGCGACGGTCATCACGTAGCTGATCCAGCCGCCGTTCTGATACTGCAGCGGCCGCCCCTGGCTGCGGTTGTAATCGTCGGCGATGCGCGCGGCGCGGGCGTGCGGCGGCACGTTGCGCTGATAGTCGTCGAGTTTCCTGCGCAGGCGCTTGCGGTACACCAGCTGATCGTCGAAGTCGCCGTTCAGTGTTTTGCCGACGTAGTCGCGCACATAGTCCTGGTAGGGTTGCCGTTTGAAGATGCGCTGATAGAGCTGCTGCTGGAACTGCTGCGCCAGCGGCGTCCAGTCGGTGCGCACCGTTTCCAGGCCTTTGTACACCATCTCTTCCTCGCCGTCGGCGCGCGCGATCAGGCCGGCGTAACGCTTCTTGCTGCCCTGTTCGGCGCCGCGAATGGTCGGCATCAGGAAGCGGGAATAGTGGGTTTCGAACTCCAGCTCCAGCGCGTTCTCCAGCCCGAACTGCTGCTGCAGATGCTGCTGCCACCAGGCGTTGACCCGCTGCACCAGCGCCCGGCCGATCTGCGCCGCCTGCTGCTCGTCATGCGGCTGTTTCAGCCACACGAAGGTGGAGTCGGTATCGCCGTAAATCACCTGATAGCCTTCGGCTTCGATCAGCTCGCGGGTTTGACGCATGATCTCGTGGCCGCGCAGGGTGATCGACGACGCCAGCCGCGGATCGAAGAAGCGACAGCCGCTCGATCCCAGCACGCCGTACAGCGCGTTCATGATGATCTTCAGCGCCTGCGACAGGGGCTTGTTGTGTTGGCGCTTGGCGGCCTCGCGCCCTTGCCAGATCTGCTCGACGATCGCCGGCAGGCAGTGTTTGCTGCGCGAGAAGCGGGCGTTGCGAAAGCCGGGCACCGAATCGGCGTCGTTTGGGTGGCGCATGCCTTCCACCAACCCGACCGGATCGATCAGGAAGGTGCGGATGATCGACGGGTACAGGCTTTTATAGTCCAGCACCAGCACCGAATCGTACAGGCCTGGCCGGGAGTCCATCACGAAGCCGCCGGGGCTGTGTTCCTCCGGCTGTTCGCCGAGGTTGGGGGCGACAAAGCCCAGGCGGTGCATGCGTGGCATATAAAGGTGGCTGAAGGCCGCCACCGATCCGCCGCTGCGATCGGCCGCCAGCCCGGTGACGGTGGCGCGTTCCAGCAGGAAGTTGAGCAGATCGGCCTTGGCGAAGATGCGCGTCACCAGCTCGCAGTCCTTCAGGTTGTAGCGGGCCAGCGCCGGCTTGTCTTCGGCGAAGCGCCGGTCGATCTCCGCCATGCGTTGATAAGGGTTGTCGATCGCCTTGCCTTCACCCAGCAGTTCCTGCGAAACGTACTCCAGGCTGAAGGAGGGAAAGTTCCAGGTGGCGGACTTCAGCGCTTCGATGCCGTCGATGATCAGACGGCCGGCGGCGGCGGCGAAAAAGTGGTTCTGCTTGAAGCCGTGCTCGCGCCACTCCAACAGGTTGCCGCCGCGCCCCAGCCGCAGCGGGATTTGGTAGCGTTCGGCGTGCTTTTGCAGCACCCGCAGATCGAACTGCACCAGGTTCCAGCCGATGATGGCGTCGGGATCGTGGCGCTCCAGCCACGCGTTGAGTCGTTCCAGCAGTTGGGGGCGGCTGGCGCAGTATTCCAGATCGAAATCCAGCGGCGCATCGCCGCCGTTGGCCGGCCCCAGCATGTAGACCTGCCGCTGGCCGCAGCCTTCCAGCGCGATGGAGTAAAGCTCGCCGTGGGCGGTGGTTTCGATATCCAGCGACACCAGCCTGAGCGTCGGGCGGTAGTCCGGCGCCGGCTTCATCTGGCCATTGAGCAACGGCCCGCCGCCGTTGGCCTGGCCGTTGAACCACACCGGCGCGGTGATGAAGCGCTCCATCAGATAGCGTTCGGGCGGGCGAATGTCGGCCTCGTAGACCGTAACGCCGCCTTCCCGCAGCAGTTTTTCCAGCTTGATGAGCTGACGGTGCTGGCGGCAGTACAGCCCCAGCATCGGGCGGTGATGAAAATCCGTCAGTGCCAGCGGTTTCAGTTCCACCTGCCGTTCTTCGCGCAGCAGCAGTTCCGCGCGCGGCTTTTGTTCGGCGGGGATAAACGCCACCGAGGTTTGCGGCGGCAAGCGCAGCTGACGCGGGCCTGCGTCGGTCGCCAGCCAAAATTCGACCTCGGTGCCGGCGGGCGTGTCGCGCCAGTGGCGAGTGAGCAGGAAACCCTGTTGCAGTGCTGTCATAACCCCTTCGTCTTCCGCCGGGCGGCGTGCGCGACATTCAGCGAGATGTCGGTTTTGGCGCTAATATAGATAAATTATAGTATGTGTTTTTATACAGTCATTGTCCATCGGCGTTCGGCGCTGCCAAATACGCATACAATTCATCGATTGACTCGCCAGCGGCGGCGCTGGAAAATCCTCGGCCCCGTTTGGCCGAATAATCCGCAGAGGTGTAATGGAAGCCTATTTACAAGATTTGATCACCCAGTCGCTGGCTTTCACCCTGATGGTCGTCCTGCTGGTCGCTTTTCTCGAGTCGCTGGCGCTGGTGGGGCTGCTGCTGCCCGGCACGGTGATGATGGCCAGCATCGGCGCCCTGATCGGCAGCGGCAAGGTGGACTTCTACTACGCCTGGGCGGCGGGGATCGTCGGCTGCCTGCTCGGCGACTGGATCTCTTATTTCGTCGGCCGCGCCTTCAAGGGGCCCTTGCACCGCTGGTCGTTCCTGAAGAAGAACAAAGCGCTGCTCGACAAAACCGAACACGCCTTGCACCAGCACAGCATGGCGACCATTCTGATCGGCCGCTTCGTTGGCCCGACGCGCCCGCTGGTGCCGATGGTGGCCGGCATGCTCGATCTGCCGCCGTACAAGTTTGCCTTGCCGAACATCATCGGTTGCCTGACCTGGCCGCCGGTCTATTTCTTCCCCGGTATCCTGGCGGGCGTGGCGATCGACATTCCCGCCGGCGCCAACAGCGCGATGTTCAAGTGGCTGCTGCTCGCCGCGGCGCTCACGATCTGGCTGGCGGTGTGGCTGAGCTGGCGCTGGTGGCGTGAGGATAAGCGCAGCGCCGATCGGCTGAGCCGTTGGCTGACGCCGCTGCGGCTGCGCGTGGTTTGCGGATTGAGCTGGCTGGCGGCGCTGGCGGTCGGTTATCTGCTGAGCCAGCAGCCCTTGATGCCGGTGTATCGGCACCTGCTGTGGCAGGTGCTGTCCGGGCAATGATTGCGGGGGCGTAAGCCCCCTTCGTATTACTGGAAGAACGCTTCCAGCTGTTCAAATACCCGCACGTCTTCGCTGTGGCGCTTCACCTGCAGCACGTCTTCCAGCTTTTCCACCTGGCTGATCATTTGCTCCAGCCGCTGATCGTCGGCGACCAATAGCCAAATGCGGCTCTGCTGGCCGTCCTTCAGCGGCAGACACAAAATGCCTTCTACGTTGAACGCGCGGCGAGCGAACAGCCCGCAAACGTGCGACATGACGCCGGGATGGTTGCGCACGGCCAGCTCCAGGATCACCTGGGGTTTATCTTGTGGTTGCAGCATGGCTTATTCTCCAATCATGTCGATGTTGGCGGCGCCCGGCGGCACCATCGGGAACACTTTTTCGTTGATATCGATCAGCGCGTGGATCAGGCAGGGACCCGGGCGTTGGATCGCTTCGGCCAGCGCCGCCTGCGGATCTTCCGCGGCGTTCAAATCGCAGGTATCCAGCCCGAATCCGGCGGCGATCTTCAGGAAGTCGGTGCGCTTCGGATAGGCGGCGGCGAAGATGCGCTGCTGGTAGAACAGGGTTTGCTGCTGGTGCACCAGCCCCAGCGCCTGGTTGTTCATCAAAATGATTTTCACGTCCAAATCGTGCTCGACCGCGGTGGCCATTTCCTGAATGTTCATCATCAGGCTGCCGTCGCCGGAGAAGCACAGCACTTTACGCGCGGGCTCCGCCAGCGCCGCACCGATCGCCGCCGGCAGACCGAAGCCCATGGTGCCCAGGCCGCCCGACGTCAGCCACTGGCGCGGCCGGCTCAGCGGATAGGCCTGCGCCACCCACATCTGATGCTGGCCCACGTCGGTGGTGATAATGGCGCTGTCGTCCACGCAGCGCGCGGCGGCCAGCACCAGGCCGTAATGGCTCAGCGGATCGTCGGCGTTTGGCATGTTGAACGGGAACTCGCGCTTCAGGTCGTTGACGGTGCTCAGCCACGCGCTGCGCGGCTGCGTGTCGATCTGCGGCAGCAGCTGTTGCAGTACCTGGCCGACGTCGGCATGGATCGCCACGTTGGCCTGCTTGACCTTGCCCAGCTCGGCGCGGTCGATATCCACGTGAATGATGGCGGCGTTAGGGCAGAACTGCTCGGTTTTGCCGATTGCCCGATCGTCGAAGCGCGCGCCCAGCACGATCAGCAGATCGGCCTCCTGCAGAATGAAGTTGGTGCTGCGCGCCGCGTGCATGCCCAACATGCCCAGCGACAGCGGGTGTTCCACCGGCATCGCCCCCAGCGCCATCAGCGTCATGGTGGTGGGCAGACCGGCGCGCTCGGCCAGTTCCAGCGCCTGCCGGTGAGCGTCGGCGCAGATGATACCGCCGCCCAGGTAGAGGATCGGGCGTTTCGCCTGGTTGATCATCGCGGCGGCCTGCGCAACTAGCGCCGGATCGAAGGTTGGGGCGGCGTCCGGCACGGCGATCGGCGGCAGCTCTTCCAGGGTGATGGTGGCGGTTTGCACATCTTTCGGCACATCGATCCAGACCGGGCCGGGGCGGCCGGATTCGGCGATGCGGAACGCGTCGCCGATCACCTGCGGCAGCTCGCGGATATCGCGCACCAGATGGTTGTGCTTAGTGATCGGAATGGAAATGCCGTAGGTGTCCACCTCCTGGAAGGCGTCGGTGCCGATCATTGAGGAGGGCACCTGACCGGTGATGCACACCAGCGGAATGGAGTCGAGCTTGGCGTCGGCGATGGCGGTGACCAGGTTGGTGGCGCCCGGCCCGCTGGAGGCGATGCACACCGCCGCTTTGCCGTTGGCGCGCGCCATGCCCTGCGCCATAAAGCCCGCGCCCTGTTCGTGGCGCGCCAGCACGTGGTGAATGCGGGTGCTTTGGCTCAGCGCGTCATACAGCGGCAGCGCGGCGCCGCCGGGGATGCCGGCGACGGTGGTGATACCCTGCCGCTCCAGCAGATGAACGATCAATTGTGCGCCGGTGAAGCTGGTGCCCGGTTGAGGCGTGCCCGAAGTTGCCATGTTCCTGTCCTTTCTCAAGGCCGGTGAGCTTTGCTGGGCAGGGTGCTAAAACAAGAAACCCCGCCCGGTTTGCGCCGGCGGGGTTTGGGAATCGATGCGTTGATTCGGACCCTACGGCGCATTGCCGACGACCACCACCACACGCACGACGACCACCGCGGCTGGTAGCGCGGTAACTAGTAGGGTCGAAGTCAGCGAGGATGCGATCACAGGGAACCTTATCATCAGTAAAAAGAGTCAGGTTTTTATAAAAACACAGGCGCAAAATTCGCACAACAGGTTTATTGGCGCAGCATAAAAAACGCGCGTCAGATCACGCTTTACCCGAAATGCCCAGCACGCGCGCTTCGGGCGCGCTGCCGTCCAGCAGCGCCTGCGTCGGGCCGTCGTAATAGATGCGGCCGTCTACCACCAGCAGCGTGCGCGGGGCGATGCGCGCGGCGTCGTCGAGGTTGTGCGACACCATCAGCAGCGTCAGGTTGCGCTGTTCGCACACCGTCTGCAGCAGCTGCAGCATCTCGTTGCGCAGCGCCGGATCGAGCGCCGAGAAGGGCTCGTCGAGCAGCAGGATCGGCCGTTGGCGAATCAAACAGCGCGCCAGCGCGGCGCGCTGACGCTGGCCGCCGGAAAGCTGCGACGGCAGGCGCTCCAGGTGCTCTTCCAGGCCGACCTGACGAGCGATATGCGCCCGCTGTTGGCGCTGCTGCTCAGTCAAGCGCAGACCGGGATCCAACCCCAGCCCGATGTTCTGCGCTACCGTCAGGTGCGCGAACAGGTTGTTCTCCTGAAACAGCATCGACACCGGCCGTTTGGCCGGCGGTGTGGCGGTGTGGTCTTCGCCGTTCAGCAGCAGCCGGCCGCTGGCCGCCGGCAGAAAACCGGCGATCAGGCTCAGCAGGGTGCTTTTACCGGCGCCGCTGGGGCCGAGCACCGCGACGCGCTCGCCCGGCTGGATGCGCAGATCAAAGCGCATCGGCAGGTGTTCATACAGATAGGTCAGTTTTTCAAGCGTCAGCATGGCGCCCCGGTAAGCGTTCGATCAGGGTAAACAACAGGAAGCACAACAGCAGCAACAGCAGCGCGGTCACAGCCCCGTCGTTGCTGCGGTAGGCGCCAATCTGCTGATACAGGTAAAAAGGCAGGGTACGGAAATGCTCGTTGCCAAACAAGGCGACTACGCCGAAATCGCCGATCGACAGCACGCAGGCGAAGGCCAGCGCCTGCGCCAGCGGGCGGCGCAGCGCGCGCAGTTCGATCAGCCGCAGCCGTTGCCAGCCGTGGATATCCAGCGACAGGCACAGTGGGTTGTAGCGTTCGGCGAGGTCGCGCATCGGGTTCTCCAACACCTTCAGCGCATAGGGCACCGCCATCAGCGCATTGGTGAGGATCACCAGCGCATAGGGTGACTGCGGCAGCCCGATCGTATCGCTCAGCAGCAGGAAGAAGCCGGTGGCCAGCACGATACCCGGCATCGCCAGGATCACCATGCCGCTCAGCTCCAGCGCCTGGCCGCCGCGCAGATGCTGCCGCAGCTTCAGCTCGCGGCTGCTCCACAGCAGCATCATCGTGAGCGCCACGCACAGCAGCCCGGCGCCGAGGGCGATGCGCAGCGACGTGAACAGCGCCTGCCACAGCACCGGCTGGCGCAGCACGCTGACGATAGCCTGATTGGCGCCGTCGGCGATCACCGCCAGCAGAGGCGGCAATAACAGCAACAGCGCGGCGGCGATCAGCAGAAAATCGCCGACGCGCCGCCACAGGCTGTCTTCCGGGTTGCGCCAGCGCTGGGCGTGGGTATGGCCCACCGGCAGCGCCTGGCTCAGCCGCTGGCTGATCAACACCAGCCCCAGACAACAGCTTAACTGGATCAGCGCCAGCATGGCGGCGCGGCCCAGATCGTAGTCGTAACTCAGCGCCTGGTAGATCGCCAGTTCGATGGTGGTGGCCTGCGGCCCGCCGCCCAGCGACAGCACGGTGGCGAAGCTGGCGAAGCACAGCATGAAGATCAACGCGCCGCTCGGCAGGATCTGGCGGCGCAGCGCCGGCCATTCGACGAAGCGGAACTGCTGCCAGCCGTTCATGCCCAACTGGGCGGCCAGCTGGCGCTGCTCCACCGGAATGTTCTCCAGCGCCTGCAGCAACAGGCGGGTGGCCAGCGGCAGGTTAAAGAACAGGTGCGCCAGCAGAATGCCCTGCAGGCCGTAGGGCGAAAAGCCATACTCGACGCCCAGCCAGCCGCACAGCGTCGCCAGCCAGCCTTGGCGCCCATAGACGCTGAGCAGGCCGAACACCGCCACCAGCACCGGCAGCACCAGCGTCATGGCGCACAGCCGCAGCAGCAGCTGACGGCCGGGGAAACGGCGGCGATAGAGCGCGCGTGCCAGCAGAACGGCGGGCAGCACCGAAATCAGCGCCGACAGCAGCGCCTGCCAGAAGGTGAAGCGCACCACGTGCCACAGGTAGCTGTCCTGCCACAGGCCGCGCCAGTCGCTGCCCGGCGCGTGACGCCACAGTGAGCCCATCGCCAGCGCGGCGACCAGCAGGATCACGCCGGCGGCCAGCAGCCCCGGCCAGAGCCAGCGGGGGATCAGCGGCTGACGGCGGTTTGCCATGCCCGGATCCAGCCGCTGCGTTGTTTGGCCACCTCTTCGGCGCTGTATTGCAGCGCGGTCTGCGGCACGTTCATCTGCTCAAAGCCGACGGGCAGTGGGGTGTTGATCACCGGGTACATCCAGTTGCCGGTCGGGATGGTGTTCTGGAACGCCGGCGTCACCATGAACTGCATGAAGCGCTCCGCCAGCTCAGGCTGTTTGGCGGCCTTCAGCTTGCCCGCCACTTCCACCTGCAGGTAGTGGCCTTCGCTGAACGTGGCGGCGGCGTAGAGATCTTTTTTCTCTTCGATCAGGTGATAGGCGGGAGAGGTGGTGTAGCTGAGCACCAGATCGCCTTCGCCTTTCAGGAACAGGCCGTAGGCTTCGCTCCAGCCTTTGGTGACGGTGACGGTCTTCTTCGCCAACTGCTGCCAGGCGGCCGGCGCCTTGTCGCCATACACTTTTTGCATCCACAGCAGCAGGCCGAGGCCCGGCGTGCTGGTGCGCGGATCTTCGTAGATCACTTTCCAGTTGCGATCGCTGCTGACCAGCTCCTGCAGGCTTTTCGGCGGGTTCTTCAGTTTTTCTTTGTTGTAGACGAAGGCGAAGTACCCGTAGTCGTAAGGCACGAAGGTCGCGTCCTGCCAGCCGCCCGGCACCGTCAGTTTGGCGGTGTCGACGCCGCTCGGCGCGAACAGGCCGGTTTGCTGCGCCGCCTGCAACAGGTTGTTGTCCAGCCCCAGCACCACGTCGGCGGCGCTGTTCTTGCCTTCCATGCGCAGGCGGTTCAGCAGCGAGACGCCGTCTTCCAGCGCGACGAACTTCAATTCACAGTCGCACTCGGCTTCGAAGGCTTTTTTCACCGCCGGGCCGGGGCCCCAGTCGGCGGCGAAGGAATCGTAGGTGTAAACCGTCAGCGTCGGCTTGGCGAACACCGGCGCGGCGCACAGCAGCAATAAGCAGGGCAGATATGTTTTGACCACGTTGCACTCCTGAAAAATAAGGGGGCAAGGGCATCTGAGGGGGCGAGGCGGCGTCGCCGGTTCGCTGGGCTCAAATCCCTCCGCCGGTATTGACCGGATCAGGTTCGACGGGTGTGCTCTCAGCGGAAAATCGGGCTTATCACGCGGCCCGACTTACCGCACCCCGTTGAGACGGCGCTATTGTAAAGATTAACCGACCCGGGCGAAAGGCGCTTATGCCTCCGGCGGGGCAAACCAGGCGGACTTGAAGTCGAACCAGCCGAGGGTGTTCATCCGCACGCCGCGCATGCTGCGCTGGCCGTGCAACTGCAGCCAGTGATGGAACAGCGGATGCAGCTGGTGGTTGCTGACCAGACGCTGGCAGAACTCCGCCAGCGGCAAGCGGTTGGCGCGCCACAGCGCCGCGTCCTGCGCCAGATCTTCGTTCATGCAGTGCTGCATCAGCGGCAGTTCGTACAGCGTGGCGAACAGCGAAAACTCCAGCGGCAGATAGAAGTTGGCGCTGCCGAGCCACAGATCGCTGCGCGCGTCGCCCTGGTGCCAGGTGGCGTAATCCACGCTTTGCACAATCAGGCGGATGCCGTGCTGCGCCAGCAGCGGTTCGATCGCCTGGCGAATGGCGTGAAACTCCGAATGCTCATTGAAGTGGGTCATCGTCAGTTCGGTCAGGCCCGCGGGCTTGGGCTGCTGCGCCAGCGTGCGGTTGTGGTGCCAGCGCGGCAGCAGGCCGTATGCCGGCGACCAATAGCGCTGGTAGAGCGGCCCGGCGTGGCTCAGCAGCGAAATGGGGTTGATCAATTCGCACAGCCAGCTGCGAATGGCGGGATCGGCAGCCAGCGGGGAGCGCTGATCGAACAGCAGGAAATAGCAGCCCTCTTCCAGCCGGCTTTCCAGCTCGCTGTTGCCGGTTTCATCGCCCTGCAGCTGTACGCCGGAGTGCACCAGCTCTTCGGAAAACTCCGGCAGCACCCAGATGTTCACCTCGTCGATCAGCGCCCGGTAGCCGAAATAGTCGTCGAAGGCGTGGATCTTCATCTGGCTGGGATGGTTGCGCACCATGCGGTAGGGGCCGGTGCCGACCGGATGGCGGGCGAAATCAGGCAGCTCGCGCCATTCGCGCGGCAGGATCATGGCCTGCACGCTGCCCAGCAGCCAGGGCAGCCAGTGGTCGGGGCTGCGCAGCTGCACGTCGATCACGAACGGCGTCGGCGAGGTGACGCTCTCGATATGCGAGAACAGCGGTTGCGAGGTCAGACGCGAGAGGGAAGTGATGACGTCCGCCATCTCCAGCTCGCGGCCGTGATGAAAATGGATCGCCGGGCGCAGGTAAAACCGCCAGTGCAGCGGCGTCAGCGCCTGCCAATGGTGGGACAGATCGGACTCGAGTTCCCCGTTTTCCTCATTTATGCGCGTCAGGCCGTTGAAGATCTGGCGCGCCAAATGGGTCTCCGAACGCCGCAGCGCCGAGCCGGGCAGCAGGTTGTACAGCTGCCGGTAGTAGAGCACCCGCAGGATGTGTTTCCCCTGGCGGAAGCTGCGCCCCAGCTGCGACAGCAGCATCTGGCGCACCACGTTTTTGTCGCCCACCAGCTGCACCAACTGATCGATGCGGTCCTGTTCCAACAGCTCCTCGGCCCGCTGTTGCTGCAGCGCCAGGCCGGTGTAGTGGAAGGTTAGCCGCGAACGTTTGCCGCGCCCCGACTCCGCCTGCCAGGTGAGCCAGCCCTCCCGCTGCATGGCGCTCAGCAGGGAGCGTACGTGGCGCCGCGAGCAGCTCAGCACCTCCGCCAGATCCTGCAGCGTGGTGTCGGTGGTTTCACCGTGGCAGCGCTGCCACAGGCGGATGAACTGCTGCTGCAATCGGGACGTGGACATAAAAGAGGAACGCTCCTGCCTCAACTCGTCAATTTTTCTTTCCCTATATTACGCCGATAATTTTCATCAATGAAAGGGGGAGGGCGTAATGATGAAAGCTTTCTTATCCAGACAGTTCTACCAGCGCTATTTCAGCGCGGTGCGCCGTCAGCGCGCAGACTGGCTGAGCGTGGTGCCCGAGCAGGCGCGGCTGGCGATGCTGGCGCACCTGACGCAATGGGACATCAAAGAGATGACCGATAAGCAGTATCGCGAGCACCTGTAGGGGCTCCGGCAACCAATTTCTGAGTAATGGTGCTGTTTCACCAGCCAGTGGGGCGACCCACTGGTTTTTTTATGCGTGGTCATGGCAATGCGCTTGCATTTTTCTCGCCGTGGCCTAAGGTTCTTTTTTCTGCTTTGAGGTCAGGGAAGACGATATGCAACGCCTGAGCCGGTTGTCACAGCGCATCAATCCCATCTTTGCCGCATTCCTGCTGATTGCTTTTCTTTCTGGCATCGCCGGCGCGTTGCTGACGCCGACGCTCAGCCTGTTTCTGACCACCGAGGTCAAGGTGCGGCCGCTGTGGGTCGGGCTGTTTTACACCGCCAACGCGGTGGCCGGCATCGTCGTCAGTTTTCTGCTGGCCAAACGCTCCGATACCCGCGGCGATCGGCGCAGGCTGATCCTGCTGTGCTGCCTGATGGCGGTCGGCAACTGTCTGCTGTTTGCCTTTAACCGCGACTACCTGACGCTGATCACCGCCGGGGTGCTGATGTCCGCCGTTGCCAACACCGCCATGCCGCAGATTTTCGCGCTGGCGCGGGAATACGCCGACAGCGAGGCGCGTGAAGTGGTGATGTTCAGCTCGGTGATGCGCGCCCAGCTATCGCTGGCGTGGGTGATTGGCCCGCCGCTGTCGTTTGCGCTGGCGCTCAGCTACGGGTTCACCGTGATGTTCCTGATCGCCGCCGCCACCTTCGCGGTCTGCGTGCTGCTGGTAGGATTCATGCTGCCTTCGGTGCCGCGCGCGGCGGATGGCGAAGGGTTGCGGGAAGGCGCTTCCGCGCCGATTGCGCCCGCCAGCGCCTGGCGCAATCGCGATGTGCGGCTGCTGTTCATCGCCTCGATGCTGATGTGGACCTGCAATACCTTGTACATCATCGATATGCCGCTGTATATCACCGCCGATCTCGGCCTGCCGGAAGGGCTGGCCGGGGTGCTGATGGGCACCGCCGCCGGGTTGGAGATCCCGGCGATGCTGT
The DNA here is from genome assembly GCF_040280225.1 of Serratia sp. SM04. Lineage (NCBI taxonomy): Bacteria > Pseudomonadati > Pseudomonadota > Gammaproteobacteria > Enterobacterales > Yersiniaceae > Serratia > Serratia sp. SM04. Next base: position 204,657 of record NZ_JBEOQT010000004.1, read on the forward strand.
TGGCCGGTTATTACGTCCAACGCTTCGGCAAACGCAACATGATGCTGCTGGCGGTGGCGGCGGGCGTGCTGTTTTATCTCGGGCTGACGGTGCTGGAGAGCAAGCCGGCCCTGATCGCGCTGCAGTTGCTCAACGCGGTGTTTATCGGCATCGTCGCCGGTATCGGCATGCTCTATTTTCAGGATTTGATGCCGGGCCGGCCGGGCGCCGCCACCACGCTGTTCACCAACAGCATCTCTACCGGGGTGATCCTGGCCGGGGTGCTGCAGGGCGCGCTGGTGGAGAATTTCGGTCATGGCTCGGTGTATTGGATGGCGGCGCTGTTGGCGCTGGCGGCGCTCGGGATGAGCGCCAAAGTGCGTGAAGTGTGAGGTCAAACGACGGCATTCTTGATGCAAGTCATTGAGAAGGCTGAACCGGACGCCCAAGCTGAAGACATATGGCGCGCGATCGTTGCGCCCACGCCCATCTCGCTATTGAGATGCCGCCTTGTCGTTTAGAACAGTGGGAACGTTATGGATAAACTCACACCGCTCAAACCGCTTCCTTCCCTGTGCGCCCTTGCCGCCACGCTGATTATCTGGTTCCTCATTCCCGTGCCGGAGGGCGTCGCGCCTAATGCTTGGCAGCTGCTGGCGCTGTTTATCGGCACCATCATCGCCATCATCGGCAAGGCGATGCCGATCGGCGCAGTCTCGGTGATCGCCATCGCCCTGGTGGCGGTGACCGGCGTCACCAATCCCGGCAAGCCGGGCGCCGCGCTGGACGACGCGCTCAGCGGCTTTTCCAACCAGCTGATCTGGCTGATCGGTTTTTCGATCATGATCTCCCTCAGCCTGAATAAAACCGGGCTGGGCGCGCGCATCGGCTATTACTTTATTTCGCTGTTCGGCAAAAAAACGCTGGGCATCGCCTATGCGCTGACGCTGGCGGAAACCACGCTGGCGCCGGTGACGCCGAGCAACACCGCGCGCGGCGGCGGCATCATTCACCCGATCATGAAGTCGATCGCCGACAGCTTCGGCTCCAAACCCGAGCTCAATACCTCCGGAAAAATCGGCCGCTACCTGTCGCTGGTGAACTACAACATCAACCCGGTCACCTCGGCGATGTTTATCACCGCTACCGCGCCTAACCCGCTGATTGTCAGCCTGATCGCCAAAGGCACACACGGCAGCTTCGAGCTGTCCTGGTCGATGTGGGCAGTCGCCGCTCTGGTGCCGGGACTGTGCTCGCTGATCGTGATGCCGCTGGTCATCTATCTGCTGTATCCGCCGGAGGTGAAAAGTACCCCGGACGCGCCGCGCTTCGCGCGCGAAAAACTGCAGGCGCTGGGGCCGGTAACGCTGCCGGAGAAAATCACCCTCGGGGTGTTCGCGCTGTTGCTGGTGCTGTGGGCCGGCATTCCGGCGATGATCTTCGGCCCGGCGCTGGCGGTCAATCCCACCACCGCGGCGCTGATCGGCCTGGCGGTGCTGCTGGCCACCGGGGTGCTGAGCTGGGAGGATGTGCTCAAGCATAAAGGTGCCTGGGACACCGTGGTGTGGTTCTCGGCGCTGGTGATGATGGCCAGCTTCCTTGGCAAGCTGGGGCTGATCGGCTGGCTGTCGCAAACCGTGGGCAACGGCATCGACCATATGGGCATGAGCTGGGTGGGCGGCACGATCTTGCTGACCCTCATCTATTTGTATTCGCACTATTTCTTCGCCAGCACCACCGCGCACGTGACGGCGATGTTCGCCGCCTTCTTCGCCGCCGGCATCGCGCTCGGCGCGCCACCGGCGCTGCTGGGCCTGATCCTGGCGTTCTCTTCCTCGCTGATGATGTCGCTGACGCATTACGGCACCGGCACCGCGCCGATCGTCTTCGGCTCCGGCTACGTGACGCTGGGGGAATGGTGGAAAGCGGGATGGGTGATGAGCGTGGTTAACTTGCTGATCTGGATAGTGATCGGCGGAGCATGGTGGAAGCTGCTGGGCTACTGGTGAGGAAAAAAAATCACCCGCCGGGCGGCGGGTGAAGGGGATTAATTCAAAAACGCCGGCTGCTGCGCTTCGTAGCGGGAGATGTCCGCTTCGTGCTGCAGCGTCAGGCCGATGCTGTCCAGCCCGTTGATCATGCAGTGGCGGCGGAAGCTGTCGATTTCGAACGGATAGCTTTTGCCGCCGGCGTTGACCGTCTGGTTCTCCAGATCCACCACGAACTCCGTTCCCTCGTTGGCGTCCACCAGCTTGAACAGCTCATCCACCTGCTGCTCGCTCAGCGTCACCGGCAACAGCTGGTTGTTGAACGAGTTGCCGTAAAAGATATCGGCGAAGCTCGGCGCGATCACCACTTTGAATCCGTAATCGGTCAGCGCCCAGGGCGCGTGTTCGCGCGAGGAGCCGCAGCCGAAGTTCTCGCGCGCCAACAGGATGCTGGCGCCTTTATAGCGCGGTTTGTTCAGCACGAATTCCGGGTTCGGCTGCTGGCCGGCGTCGTCGAGGAAGCGCCAGTCGTTGAACAGGTGCTGGCCGAAGCCGGTGCGGGTGACCTTCTGTAAAAACTGCTTGGGAATAATGGCGTCGGTGTCGACGTTGGCCGCATCCAAAGGCACCACTAAGCCGGTATGTTGAGTAAATTTAGCCACGTTAGCCCCTTAGTGAATATCACGGATGTCGGCGAAGTGACCGGCAACGGCGGCCGCGGCGGCCATCGCCGGGCTGACCAGGTGGGTGCGCCCACCGCGGCCCTGACGCCCTTCGAAGTTACGGTTGCTGGTGGACGCGCAGCGTTCGCCCGGATTCAGGCGATCGTTGTTCATCGCCAGACACATCGAGCAGCCCGGCAAACGCCATTCGAAACCGGCTTCGATAAAGATTTTGTCCAACCCTTCGGCTTCCGCCTGGGCCTTCACCGGGCCGGAGCCCGGCACCACGATGGCCTGCACGCCGCTGGCGACCTTGCGCCCCTTGGCGATCGCCGCCGCCGCGCGCAGATCTTCGATACGCGAGTTGGTGCAGGAGCCGATGAACACTTTGTCGATCGGCACGTCGGTCAATTTGATGCCCGGTTTCAAGTCCATGTAGGCCAAGGCTTTTTCCGCGGAGGCGCGCTCGACCGGATCGCTGAACGATTCCGGCGCCGGGATCGCCTGATTGACGGCGATCACCTGGCCGGGGTTGGTGCCCCAGGTGACCTGCGGCGCGATTTCTTCGGCGCGCAGCGTTACCACGGTATCGAATTGGGCTTCGGCATCGGACTTCAGCGTGCGCCAATAGGCGACCGCCTGCTCCCAGTTTTCTCCGGTTGGCGCGAACTGACGCCCCTTCAGGTAGGCGAAGGTGGTGTCGTCCGGCGCGACCAACCCGGCTTTGGCGCCCATTTCGATCGCCATGTTGCACAGGGTCATGCGGCCTTCCATGCTCAACGCTTCGATCGCCTTGCCGCAGAACTCCACCACGTGGCCGGTGCCGCCGGCGCTGCCGGTTTTGCCGATCACCGCCAGCACGATGTCTTTGGCGGTAATGCCCTCGGCGGCGTCGCCGGTGACCTCAATCTTCATGGTCTTGGCGCGGCCCTGCTTCAGGGTCTGGGTCGCCAGCACGTGTTCCACTTCGGAGGTGCCGATGCCGAACGCCAGCGAGCCGAAAGCGCCGTGGGTGGCGGTGTGCGAGTCGCCGCAAACGATGGTCATGCCCGGCAGCGTCATGCCTTGCTCAGGCCCGATCACGTGCACGATGCCCTGGAACGGGTGGTTCAGGTCATACAGCGAAACGCCGAATTCCGCGCAGTTCTTGATCAGCTCCTGCATCTGGATGCGCGCCATCTCGCCGCTGGCGTTGATGTCTTTGGTCTGGGTCGACACGTTGTGATCCATGGTGGCGAAGGTTTTGCCGGGCTGGCGCACCTTGCGGCCCATGGCGCGCAGGCCGTCGAACGCCTGCGGCGAAGTGACTTCGTGCACCAGGTGACGGTCGATATACAGCAACGGCGTTTCGTTCGGCGCTTCGTGCACCACGTGGGCGTCGTACAGCTTCTGGTATAAGGTCTTGGCCATGTTATGCCCCCTGAGCTACAAAGCGAGCGATGATGTCGCCCATTTCATCGGTGCTGACGGCTTTGCCGTCACCGGCCAGATCGGCGGTGCGGTAGCCCTGTTCCAACGCCTGGTTGATGGCGCGCTCCACGGCGTCGGCCGCTTCATCGGCGCCCAGGCTGTAACGCAGCAGCAGGGTGGCGGACAGGATCTGCGCAATCGGGTTGGCGATGCCTTTGCCGGCAATATCCGGCGCGGAACCGCCCGCCGGTTCGTACAGGCCGAAGCCTTGCTCGTTCAGGCTGGCGGACGGCAACATGCCCATCGAGCCGGTGATCATCGCGCACTCGTCGGACAGGATGTCGCCGAACAGGTTGGAGCACAGCAGCACGTCGAACTGGGACGGATCCTTGATCAGCTGCATGGTAGCGTTGTCGATATACATGTGCGACAGCGACACGTCCGGGTAATCCTTGGCGACCTGATTGACCACTTCACGCCACAGGATGGAGCTTTGCAGCACGTTGGCCTTGTCGATCGACGTCACCTTGTGGCGGCGCTTGCGGGCGGATTCGAAGGCGATGCGCGCGATGCGTTCAATCTCGAAACGGTGATACACCTCGGTATCGAAAGCGCGCTCCTGCATGCCCTGGCCTTCGCGGCCCTTCGGTTGGCCGAAGTAGATGCCGCCGGTCAGTTCGCGCACGCACAGAATGTCGAAGCCGCGGGCGGCGATGTCGGCGCGCAGCGGGCAGAATGCCTCCAGCCCTTGATACAGGCGCGCCGGGCGCAGGTTGCTGAACAGTTTGAAGTGCTTGCGCAGCGGCAACAGCGCGCCGCGTTCCGGCTGCTCGGCCGGCGGCAGGTGTTCCCATTTCGGGCCGCCTACCGATCCGAACAGGATGGCGTCGGCCTGCTCGCAGCCGGCGACGGTCGCCGGCGGCAGCGGGCTGCCGTGGCGATCGATGGCGATGCCGCCGACGTCGTATTCGGCAGTGGTGATGCGAATGTCAAAGCGTTGACGCACCGCGTCCAACACTTTGCGCGCCTGAGCCATTACTTCCGGGCCGATGCCGTCTCCGGGCAAGACGGCAATGTGATAAGTCTTCGTCATGTTCACACCGTTTCCTGATTATTTTGATGTTTGTTTTGCTGCAGGCGCTGCTTTTCTTTTTCTACCTGCTGTGAGCGCCAAATATTGTTCAACACGTGCACCATCGCCTTGGCGGAAGATTCGACGATGTCGGTCGCCAGACCTACGCCGTGGAAGCGGCGGCCGTTGTAAGAGACCACGATATCCACCTGGCCCAGCGCGTCGCGGCCATGGCCCTTGGCGGTCAGCTGGTATTTCACCAGCTCGATCGGGTAGTCGGTGATGCGATTGATTGCCTGATAAACCGCATCGACCGGGCCGTTGCCGGTGGCGGCCTCGGCTTTCTCTTCGCCGCCGCAGATCAGTTTCACCGAGGCGGTGGCCATGATGCTGCTGCCGGACTGCACGCTGAAGTAGCCCAGGCTGAAGTGCTCCGGCTCTTCCTGCTGTTTGTTGATGAAGGCCAGCGCCTCCAGGTCATAGTCGAACACCTGGCCCTTCTTGTCGGCCAGCTTCAGGAAGGCGGCGTACAGGGTATCCAGGTTATAGTCCTGCTCCTGGTAGCCCATCTCTTCCATGCGGTGTTTCACCGCCGCCCGGCCGGAGCGGGAGGTCAGGTTCAACTGCACGTCCTTCAGGCCGATCGACTGCGGGGTCATGATTTCGTAGTTTTCGCGGTTTTTCAGCACGCCGTCCTGGTGAATGCCGGAGGAGTGGGCGAAGGCGTTGGAGCCGACGATCGCCTTGTTGGCCGGGATCGGCATGTTGCACAGCTGGCTGACGATCTGGCTGGTACGGAAGATTTCCTGATGATTGATGTTGGTGTGCACGTTCATGATGTCCTGGCGCACTTTAATCGCCATGATCACCTCTTCCAGCGAACAGTTGCCGGCGCGCTCACCGATGCCGTTCAGGGTGCCTTCCACCTGACGGGCGCCGGCCTGAACCGCGGCGATGGAGTTGCCGACCGCCATGCCCAAATCGTCGTGGCAGTGCACGGAAATGATGGCTTTGTCGATGTTCGGCACGCGGTCATACAAGGTGGTGATGATGCCGCCGAACTGGTTCGGCGTGGTGTAACCGACGGTGTCCGGAATATTGATGGTGGTGGCGCCGGCGTTGATGGCGGCTTCGACCACGCGGCACAGATTGTCGATCGGCGTGCGGCCGGCGTCTTCACAGGAGAACTCTACGTCGTCGGTGTAGTTGCGGGCGCGTTTGACCGAGCGCACCGCCATCTCCAACACTTCGTCGAACGAGCGCTTCAGTTTCGATTCGATGTGCAGGGTTGAGGTGGCCAGGAATACGTGGATGCGGAATGCTTCGGCGACGCGCAACGCTTCGGCGGCCACGTCGATGTCTTTGTCTACACAGCGGGCCAGGCCGCAGACGCGGCTGTTCTTGATCTGGCGCGCGATGGTTTGCACCGACTCGAAGTCGCCCGGCGAAGAGACCGGGAAGCCGACCTCCATCACGTCGACGCCCATTCTTTCCAGCGCCAGCGCAATCTGAATCTTCTCTTTTACGCTCAGGCTGGCCTGCAACGCCTGTTCGCCATCACGCAGCGTGGTATCGAAAATAATGACTTGTTGGCTCATCGGTGCATTCCTTATCGTGTTGATTTCACGCTAAGCGGGCAAAAAAAAACCCGCGCAGTAGCGCGGGTTTCTTATGGGTGATCGGCTGAGTCAGCTCCGAACTTCGTCCATAGGCATACCGCGCAAACAAGATGCGTTGAGTAGTAGGCCTAGTAGACGATGAGTACGGATCATAAGGGTTCAGCTTCTCTTAAATTGGGTGTCTGCCTAATTTGATACGTGATTGGCCTGGCGATGTCAACACCTGATTGAATGCGGGGACAATGCACCAGCCCATTGGCCAAACAGAGGATCATTCGGCAAAAAAGCGACGCCTTAGAGAAAAAATGGGGCCAGTTTGCGCGCTGCTTAGCATAAACGAATCGAATATATACTGCGCTAATTGCTTCTGGATTTCGTTGCGTTAAGATTTGCGATGAAAAAATAAGAGGGATTAATCACGGGGGGCAACAAAATAACATTTTTTATACAAATGATTTAAATTGAATTCATATGATTAATTGATTATTTTAGTCATAATATAACAAAATAATGTAATTTTACACAAAGTGAGCGGTGTTTTTAGATGGTTTGATTGCTTATGATGTGTTTTTATAGTTTGTCTCATACAGTGCAGCTATGTTGTTTAGTTGTATTAATCATTGTTGATACCTAATTATTAGTACTACCCAGGTGGCATTCTTCCCGCTGACGGGAGAAACTACTGACATGTATTCCATATACGACTTATATCGTGTCGATAACACGAGGTTTTTTATCGGTTGATGACGGTAATGGCAGGATTTGTCGTGCAAAGATATGACAATGCGGCGTTTCATTGTTTGTCGAGCATAAGGATTAGATTATCTACACAGGATTTAGTGGAGTGAAATATGGCTGAATATGATTCAGAAATCACTATGGTCAAAGAGCCGGCGGACATTCATTTGCGCAGCGTCGATCTTAATTTGCTGACGGTGTTTGACGCCGTGATGCAAATGCAAAATATTACGCGAGCCGCTAATTCGCTAGGGATGTCGCAGCCGGCGGTGAGCAACGCGGTAGCGCGCCTGAAGGTGATGTTCAACGACGAACTGTTCGTGCGCTGCGGGCGCGGGATCCAGCCCACCATGCGGGCCAGGCAGCTGTTTGGCCCGGTGCGGCAAGCGTTGCAGCTGGTGCAGAATGAATTGCCGGGCGCCGAGTTCGAGCCGCTGACCAGCACGCGAGCGTTTTCCTTGTCGCTGTGCAGTCCGCTCGACTTGCGCCTGGGCGCCGGGATAATCAATCACGTCAAACAGATCGCGCCGCAGCTTAATCTGCAAATAAAGTCATACATCAACAATAATATCGAACATCAATTGCGTTATCAGGACGTCGAGTTTGTCATCGGCTACAGCCGTTTCGAATCGGCAGAGTTTCGCAGTTTGGCGATGTTCGACGACGAATTAGTGCTGGCGGCCGCGCAGGCGCACCCGAGAATGGGCGAGGAGGCGACGCCGGAGCAAATGCTGGCCGAACAGCACGCGGCGGTATCCCTGGAAAGTTTTGGATCGTTCAGTAAGCCTTTTTATTTAGAGGAACCGATGCTGCGCGCCGTGACGCAGCAGTGCACGGATCTCTACAGCGTGTTGAATATGGTGTCGCAAACGGAGATGGTGGCGATTGCACCAGCCTGGCTGGTGAGACAACAGACGGAGGCGTTGAAAATAAAGGCGGTTCCTTTGTGCGCCAATCACAATAAAGCAACCTGCTATCTTTCCTGGCATGAATCCTCTGAGCGGGATAAAGGGCACCAGTGGATGAAATCCGTCCTGATTGAGGCGGGTAACCCAAAGTAAAGCGATAAAAAATGGGAGCCATATAAAGATAATATTCAACTGAGCGTTTTTTTCTCATGATAAAAACTAAGAACTATCTGTGTTTTTATTAAGATGTTTCTTGGTTTTACGGCGATAAAATAACTTATTTTCATAGTGGGTTTGTTCGTTCAGCAAAAATAATTAATATAAATTAATATTCTGATTTTTACTTTCCGGCTAGTATTTTAAACTAACTCGATGCGGCGGCCCGGATGGGCCGCGTTTTATTGCCGCCGGCAAACCTTTTCCTTCCCATTCTGTCCAACTGATGAAAGCGCGAAAGCCGGCCTGAGTTTTGGCTCACACTTCTACGCTGAAATCGCTTTTCCCCCTGCCTGAGAGTAGGTAGACTGCGCGGAAAAAAGTAAACACGTGTAAGCTGAGATGAGGGCCGCAAGGCGTCGTTCAGGCTTAACTGTATGATTCATTTCAGGCTTAGAGCACTATGATCACTAATCTGCTGCAATACCATCTGATCCATCGTATACAGCATCAAATCACCCACCGAGCCGATCGCACAGCTTTTCGCCAATGGTCGCCCAACGGCGAGTTGCAACTGACCTGGGGTGCGGCCGCCGCCCGCATCGATCGCATCGCCGCCGGGCTGCTGGGGCTGGGCGTCGAAGTGCAAGAACGCATCGGTATTTTCGCCAATAACACAATGGCCTGGTCGTTGACCGATCTCGCGATCCTGCACCTGCGTGGCGTCAGCGTACCGCTCTATTCCACCAATACGCCGGCGCAGGCGGCGTTTGTCACCAACGACGCCGACATCCGCATACTGTTCGTCGGTGAGCAGGCGCAGCTTGACGCCGCCATCGCGCTGCGCGGCGTCTGCCCACAGCTGCGGCACATTATCGTCTTCGACGAGGGAGCCGATCTGCGCGGCTGCGAGATCGCACAGCATCTGAGCGCCTTCGAGCGCGCTGCCGATCCGGTGGCTTTTGCCGCTCAACGTCGGCAGCGTATTGAAGAGTGCGACCTGCAGGATCTCTTCACCCTGATTTATACCTCGGGTACTACCGGCGAGCCGAAAGGGGTGATGCTGGACTACCGCAACCTGGCGGCGCAGCTCTACCTGCATGATGAAAGGCTGACGGTCGGCGAAGAGGATGTGTCGCTCAGCTTCCTGCCGCTGTCGCACGTGTTCGAGCGGGCCTGGAGCTTCTTTGTGATGCATTCCGGCGCGCAGAACGTCTTCCTGCCGAATACCGATTGGGTGCGGGAAGCGATGGGGCAGGTCCGCCCGACGCTGATGTGTGCGGTGCCGCGTTTCTACGAGAAGATTTTCAGCGCGGTGCATGAAAAAGTGGCGCGCGCCCCTTGGCTGCGCCGTGCGTTGTTCCACTGGGCGATCGTCTGCGGCGAGCGCAAGTTCCTGCAGGAGCGGGCCGGCAAACCGTTGGGCAAAGTGTTCGACTTCACCCACCGCTGGGCCGACAAGCTGGTGTTGAGCAAGCTGCGCGGTATCCTCGGCGGCCGGGTGCGCTTTTTGCCGGCGGCGGGCGCCAAGCTGGACGACAATGTGATCCTGTTTTTCCAGGCGATGGGCGTCAACATCAAGTACGGTTACGGCATGACCGAAACCTGCGCCACCGTCTCCTGCTGGGAAGAGGGGCATTTCCGCTTCGGCTCTATCGGCAAACCGCTGCCGGAGGTCGAGGTGCGCATTGGCGAGGAAAATGAAATCCAGGTGCGCGGGCCGATCGTGATGCGCGGCTATTTCAACAAACCGTTGGAAACCGCCGCGACCTTTACCGAGGACGGCTGGCTGAAAACCGGCGACGCCGGTGCGATCGATGAAGAGGGCAACCTGTTCATCACCGAACGGCTGAAGGATTTGATGAAAACCTCCGGCGGCAAATACATCGCGCCGCAGATGCTGGAAGGCACGCTGGCGCAGGATCGCTTTATCGAGCAGGTGGCGATCATCGCCGATGCGCGTAAATTCGTTTCTGCGCTGATCGTGCCGTGCTTTGAGTCGCTGGAAGAGTATGCGAAGTCAGTCAACCTGAAATACCAGGATCGCCTGGAACTGCTGCGCAACGGCGAAATCCTCGAGATGTTCGAAAAGCGCCTGCGCGAGATGCAAAAGGAGCTGGCGCGCTTCGAACAGGTGAAGAAGTTCACCCTGCTGCCGGCAGCCTTTTCCATGGAGTTGGGAGAGCTCACGCCAACGCTGAAGCTGCGCCGCAAAGTGATCCTGCAGCGCTATCAGCGCGAAATCGATTCAATGTACCAGGAACAGGCCTGACGCCGCCGCCGGGCCATGTGCCCGGCGAAAAAAGCGGCATATCCTTCACCTGATTTAGTTCTGTAATTTTCCCTCTGTTCGAAACAATGCCTAGCCTGACAACCCTGCGGCTAGCGCATTGTTTTTATAAAGCCATGATATCCAGCCGCTTGGCAATAACCATGCCTCCGCTAAGCCATTTTGTCGTTTGCCTGCCCCAAATTCTGACGTTATGTTAATTCGATAGCGACAACCCATAAAAACTTTGGGGCATTGCCCCGCAGCAGGCGCCACGTTCCGGCGCCAGAGAAGAATAAGCAAGCCTGGAGGCAAACCCATGGAGATGTTGTCAGGAGCCGAGATGGTCGTCCGATCGTTGATCGATCAGGGCGTTAAGCATGTATTCGGCTACCCCGGCGGGGCGGTGCTCGATATCTACGACGCCCTGCATACGGTTGGAGGGATCGATCATATTCTGGTGCGCCACGAGCAGGGGGCGGTGCACATGGCCGACGGCTACGCGCGCGCCACCGGTGAAGTGGGCGTGGTGCTGGTGACCTCCGGCCCCGGCGCCACCAACGCCATTACCGGTATCGCCACCGCCTATATGGACTCGATCCCGATGGTGGTGCTGTCGGGGCAGGTGCCCAGCTCGCTGATCGGCTACGACGCCTTCCAAGAGTGCGATATGGTGGGGATTTCGCGCCCGGTGGTGAAGCACAGCTTCCTGGTAAAACGCACCGAAGACATCCCGGCGGTGTTGAAGAAGGCGTTCTTCCTGGCTTCCAGCGGCCGGCCCGGCCCGGTGGTGATCGATCTGCCGAAAGATATCGTCGGCCCGGCGGTGCGGATGCCTTATGCCTACCCGCAGGACGTGAGCATGCGTTCTTACAACCCGACGGTGCAGGGGCACCGCGGGCAGATAAAACGCGCGCTGCAAACCATTCTGGCGGCCAAAAAGCCGGTGATGTACGTCGGCGGCGGCGCGATCAACGCCAGTTGCGAAGCCGAACTGTTGGCCTTGGCGGAGCAGCTGAATCTGCCGGTGACCAGCAGCCTGATGGGGTTGGGCGCTTTCCCTGGCACCCACCGGCAGAGCGTCGGCATGCTCGGCATGCACGGCACCTATGAAGCCAACAAAACCATGCATCACGCCGACGTGATCTTCGCCGTCGGCGTGCGTTTCGACGATCGCACCACCAACAATCTGGCCAAATACTGCCCGGACGCCACCGTGCTGCATATCGATATCGATCCGACCTCGATCTCCAAAACGGTGGACGCCGATATTCCGATCGTCGGCGATGCCAAACAGGTGTTGGTGCAGATGCTGGAGCTGTTGGCACAGGACGAGAAAGCGCAGGATCACGACGCGCTGCGCGACTGGTGGCAGTCTATCGAGCAGTGGCGTGCCCGCGACTGCCTGGGTTACGACAAGCACAGCGGCACCATCAAACCGCAGGCGGTGATCGAAACCTTGCACCGCCTGACCAAAGGCGATGCGTATGTCACCTCGGACGTCGGCCAGCACCAAATGTTCGCCGCGCTCTATTATCCGTTCGATAAACCGCGCCGCTGGATCAACTCCGGCGGCCTCGGCACCATGGGCTTCGGCTTGCCGGCGGCACTGGGCGTCAAGCTGGCGCTGCCGGAGGAAACCGTGGTGTGCGTGACCGGCGACGGCAGCATTCAGATGAATATTCAGGAGCTGTCCACCGCGCTGCAATATAACCTGCCGGTGGTGGTGGTGAACCTCAACAACCGCTATCTGGGCATGGTAAAGCAGTGGCAGGACATGATTTATTCCGGCCGTCACTCGCAGTCCTACATGGATTCGCTGCCGGACTTCGTCAAGCTGGCCGAGGCTTACGGCCATGTCGGCATCGCCATCCGCACGCCGGATGAGCTGGAAAGCAAGCTGGCGCAGGCGCTGGCGGAAAAAGAGCGGCTGGTGTTCGTCGACGTGACCGTCGATGAAACCGAACATGTTTACCCGATGCAGATCCGCGGCGGAAGCATGGACGAAATGTGGCTTAGCAAAACGGAGAGGACCTGATCATGCGCCGTATTTTATCTGTCTTGCTGGAAAACGAATCCGGCGCCTTGTCGCGCGTGGTCGGGCTGTTCTCCCAGCGCGGTTATAACATCGAGAGCCTGACGGTGGCGCCGACCGACGATCCGACGCTGTCGCGCATGACTATCCAGACCGTCGGCGACGAGAAAGTGCTGGAGCAGATTGAGAAACAGCTGCACAAGCTGGTGGACGTGCTGCGCGTCAGCGAGCTGGTGCAGGGCGCCCACGTCGAGCGCGAGATCATGCTGGTGAAGCTGCAGGCCAGCGGCTACGGCCGTGAAGAGGTGAAGCGCTGCGCCGACATTTTCCGCGGCCAGATCGTGGATGTGACGGCGACGCTGTACACGGTACAGCTGGCTGGCACCAGCGACAAGCTCGACGCTTTCCTGAGCGCGGTGCGTGAAGTGGCGGAGATCGTGGAAGTGGCCCGTTCCGGGGTGGTCGGCGTGTCGCGCGGCGACAAAATCATGCGCTGAGCGCGGTCTGGCGGCGAATAATCGGGGGCGCGGCGTGGCTGCGCCCTTTGTTTTTCGGTATTTTTTGCCCGATTGCTGGCACCTTTCGGCAAAAGCGGTTGCTAGGCAGTGTTTTCTGCTGTTAGATCGCAGAGGCTGGATTGAATAACCGCACGGGATGTCATGGTTAATCCGAGCACAGCCTTCACTTCTATTTTCAGCGTCATTAAGGGGTTCATGTGAAACTGGATGAAATCGCGCGTCTCGCGGGCGTTTCGCGCACGACGGCCAGTTACGTCATCAACGGCAAGGCGAAGCAGTATCGTGTCAGCGATAAAACCGTCGAGAAAGTGATGGCCGTGGTCAGGGAGCATAACTATCACCCGAATGCCGTCGCGGCGGGGCTGCGCGCCGGGCGTACCCGTTCTATCGGTCTGGTGATCCCGGATCTGGAAAATACCAGCTATACCCGCATCGCCAACTACCTGGAGCGCCAGGCGCGCCAGCGTGGTTACCAATTGCTGATCGCCTGTTCCGAAGATCAGCCGGACAACGAAATGCGCTGTATCGAGCACCTGCTGCAGCGCCAGGTGGACGCTATCATCGTTTCCACCGCCTTGCCGCCGGAACATCCTTTCTATCAACGCTGGGCCAACGATCCGCTGCCGATCATCGCGCTGGACCGCGCGCTGGATCGCGAGCATTTCATCAGCGTCGTCGGGGCCGATCAGGAAGACGCCTTTGCGCTGGCGCAGGAGCTGCGCACCTTCCCGGCGGAATCGGTGCTGTATCTGGGTGCCTTGCCGGAGCTTTCGGTGAGCTTCCTGCGCGAGCAGGGCTTCCGTCAGGCCTGGCAAGAGGATCCCCGCCATGTCGATTACCTGTACGCCAACAGCTATGAACGTGAAGCCGCCGGCGCGCTGTTCGCCGAATGGCTGAAAACGCACCCGATGCCGCAGGCGCTGTTCACCACCTCATTCTCGCTGTTGCAGGGCGTGATGGACGTGACGCTGAAGCAACGCGGCCGTTTGCCTACCGATCTGGCGATTGCCACCTTCGGCGACCATGAACTGTTGGATTTCCTCGAGTGCCCGGTGCTCGCGGTGGCGCAGCGCCATCGCGACGTGGCCGAACGCGTGCTCGAGCTGGTGTTGGCCAGCCTGGACGAACCGCGTAAACCCAAGCCGGGTTTGACGCGTATTCGCCGCAATCTGTTCCGCCGCGGCAGCCTGAGCCGCAAATAGTTCGCTCTACGGGAGCTCGCTTTGGCGGGCTCCTGGTTTAGACATAGCCCGCCACCCGGAACAGCCGCCTGCAATATTCCAGGAAATAGCCATACACCACGCCCATCGCCATGGAGACCAGCGCATTACTGGTCACCGCCGCCAGCATTTGTGGGCCGTCGGCGCCTACGCTCCACAGAATGGCGGCATAAACCGGCGACTGGAAACTGACGTAGGCCAGCAGATCGGCGAGGTTGCGCAGCACGAACTGGCCGCGCGGGCAGCGGCGCGCCGTGCGGATAAACAGATCGCGATAGCGGCCGTAGGGCCAGGCGATCAGGATGTTGACCGGAATCGACAGCAGGCGCGAAGAGAGGGATTGCTGAAAGCTCATGCCGGAGATCAACACTTCTATCGCCATGCCGGCGATAAAGCAGTACACCACCAGTGCGAACGTATCGGCAGCGGCGCTACGCCAGTGAGCGGCGGGCGAAAGCATGTGTCATCCCCTTTGGTTAACCTGCTGTTAAATTATTAATGCTTGGATGTTAAGTCTGGGTTTTTGCGTTTTTTATAGTGTACTAATCTGCATTATGTTTTTTAACTAGGTTTATATTTTTATTTTTAACATTTGTTCGGTTTTTGTCCCGCGGAACCGGGGAAGAGGTGAGGGTGGAGGGATTAAAATCGGCACTTTAAAATAAACTCATTAAAAACATGTGGTTGCGACTTTTTGCTTCAAGTGAGGATTTTTTCCGGCAGAAATTGTGGAAATAAAGGTGTAAGAAAATGAAACCATAATTGTAAACAGGTATTTTGGGAATAATCTTACCAAATTGATTTAAATCGAAATTACTTCTGCTCGTAATATCCGAGCCATTTATTTTTTTCGCGGCCTCATCACGGCAGTGCAAATTGAAGTAAAATAGCGACCGGTTTTACGGTGAATAACGATTGAGCGTTATTAACTCAAGGAGTTATGGCCTTATTCCGCGATCGATTCGCCAGGCGCCGAGCCTTGGCGGGCGCGGCTCGCCAGCGGTTACCGCACTGAGATTGCCGAGCTGAAAAATGAGACATGGCTTGCAGAAGGAAGTAATGAGTTAATTAATCGCCAGTTCGTCAGGTTTTTAATCAGATTCTTTCCGCTTAGAAAATTCTCTCCGTTTATCATGGTGTTAATTTTTAATCGTCGAATAATCAGAGTTTCTTTCGCGAGTCAGCTCCCAAAATGACCAGAGAAATATTGCCAAAGCGCTGGCGCTCTGGCTTGACAAGGTTTTCATACCCTCCGTAAACTCCATTGTGTGGGAATTTGTGGGGTAAAGTGGTGAAAACGGTCACTAAGGGGTAGCTCAGGAATGTTCCGTGGAGCGACGATGGTCAACCTCGACAGCAAAGGGCGGCTCGCCGTACCTACCCGATATCGGGAATTGCTCAACGAGGAATCGCAAGGCCAAATGGTCTGTACCATTGACCTCCATCAGCCCTGCCTGCTGCTTTATCCTTTGCCCGAATGGGAAATTATTGAACAAAAATTATCACGTCTGTCGAGCATGAATCCCGCCGAGCGCCGCGTTCAGCGCCTGTTGCTGGGGCATGCCAGTGAGTGTCAGATGGATAGTGCCGGTCGTTTGCTGCTCGCCAATACGCTGCGGCAACACGCCGGGCTCACGAAAGAAGTGATGCTGGTCGGTCAGTTCAACAAGTTTGAACTGTGGGATGAACAGACCTGGTATCAACAAGTCAAGGATGATATTGACGCTGAACAGTCGACTCAGGAACCGTTGTCTGAGCGGCTACAGGACTTGTCGCTATAAGCATGTTGGAAAACTATAAACACACCACCGTCCTGCTGGACGAAGCCGTCAACGGCCTCAACATCCGCAGCAACGGCATATATATCGACGGTACTTTTGGTCGCGGTGGCCATTCTCGTCTGATTCTGTCCCAACTGGGGCCGGAAGGACGCTTGTTGGCGATTGACCGTGACCCTCAGGCGATTGCAGCCGCCAAATCTATTGAAGATCCTCGTTTTACCATCGTACACGGCCCATTCTCCGAGTTGTCGCACTACGTGCGGGAACGTGAATTGGTGGGCAAGATCGACGGCGTTCTGCTCGATCTGGGCGTTTCTTCGCCGCAGCTTGACGACGCAGAGCGCGGGTTTTCCTTTATGCGCGATGGCCCGCTGGACATGCGCATGGATCCCTCCACCGGCCTGTCCGCCGCAGAGTGGCTGATGAAGGCCGAAGCGGACGACATCGCCTGGGTGCTGAAAACCTTTGGCGAAGAGCGTTTCGCCAAGCGCATCGCGCGCGCCATCGTGGAAAGAAACCGCGTGGAGCCGATGACGCGCACCAAAGCGTTGGCGGATCTGATTGCCGATGCCAGCCCGTTCCGTGAAAAGCACAAGCATCCGGCGACGCGCAGCTTCCAGGCGATCCGCATCTATATCAACAGCGAGCTGGAAGAGATCGAGCGTGCGCTCGACGGCGCGCTGGAAGTGCTGGCCCCACGGGGCCGTTTGTCGATCATCAGCTTCCACTCGCTGGAAGACCGCATCGTCAAACGCTTTATGCGTCACCACAGCCGCGGCGCCCAGGTGCCGGCGGGCATTCCGTTGACCGAAGAGCAACTGCGCAGCATGGGCGGGCGAACGCTGAAAGCGCTGGGCAAAATGATGCCGTCGGAAGCGGAAGTGGCGGACAACCCGCGTGCGCGCAGCTCGGTGCTGCGTATTGCTGAGAGGATGCCCGCGTGATCGGCAACGAACGTCACGGCCTGGTCGGGGTGATTGGCGGCGATCTGCTGCGCAATGCCAAGATCCCCCTGATTTTACTGATTGCGTCACTGGTCTCCGCGGTTTTCGTGGTGACCACCGCGCACCGCACCCGCCTGCTGACCGCCGAGCGCGAACAGCTGGTGCTGGAGCGCGATGCGCTGGATATCGAGTGGCGCAACCTGATTTTAGAAGAGAACGCCCTCGGCGATCACAGCCGGGTTGAACGTATCGCGACAGAAAAACTGCAGATGCAACACGTTGATCCATCGCAGGAAAATATCATCGTTAAACAATGAATGGTTTAACCGGAATAATGACACGGAGTAGAAAGGAAACGCATGAAAGCAGCGCGCCCCGGTAAGTTGAGACGCCAGGAAGATCAGGCCAGCTTTGTCAGCTGGCGTTTTGCGTTGCTGTGCGGCTGCATTTTGCTGGCGATGGTCGGCTTGATGCTGCGCGTCGCGTACCTGCAGGTCATCAACCCCGATCGTCTGGTGAAAGAAGGCGACATGCGTTCGCTGCGCGTGCAGGAAGTGCCGACCGCGCGCGGCATGATCAGCGATCGCGCCGGCCGGCCGTTGGCGGTCAGCGTGCCGGTCAATGCGGTGTGGGCGGATCCGAAAGAGCTGAACGAGCGCGGCGGCATCACGCTGGACAGCCGTTGGAAAGCGCTTTCCGATGCGCTGAACATCCCGCTGGACCAACTCTCAAACCGCATCAACGCTAACCCGAAAGGGCGCTTCGTTTATCTGGCGCGCCAGGTGAACCCGGCGATCGGCGACTACATCCACAAACTCAAGCTGCCGGGGATCTACCTGCGGCAGGAGTCGCGCCGTTACTATCCGGCGGGGCAGGTGACGTCGCATATCATCGGCGTGACCAATATCGACGGGCAAGGCATCGAAGGCGTCGAGAAGAGCTTCGACCGCTGGCTGACCGGGCAACCGGGCGAGAGAACGGTGCGTAAGGACCGCTTCGGCCGGGTGATCGAAGATATTTCCTCCGTCGACAGCCAGGCGGCGCACAACCTGGTGCTGAGCGTCGATGAACGCCTGCAGGCGCTGGTGTATCGCGAGCTGAACAACGCGGTGGCGTTCAACAAGGCCGAGTCGGGCACTGCGGTGCTGATCGACGTGAACACCGGCGAAGTGCTGGCGATGGCCAACAGCCCGTCTTACAACCCGAACAACATGGCCGGTACGCCGAAAGAGACCATGCGTAACCGTGCTATCACCGATATTTTTGAACCCGGTTCAACCGTGAAGCCGATGGTGGTGATGACCGCGCTGCAAAACGGCGTGGTGAGAGAAAACAGCGTGCTGAACACCATCCCGTACCGCATTCAGGGCCACGAGATCAAAGACGTGGCGCGGTACTCGGAGCTGTCATTGACCGGGATCTTGCAGAAGTCGAGTAACGTCGGTGTTTCAAAGCTGGCGTTAGCGATGCCGTCCTCAGCGTTAGTAGATACTTACTCTCGTTTTGGGCTGGGAAAAGCGACCAATTTGGGGCTGGTCGGAGAAAGCAGTGGCATATACCCAAAAAAACAACGGTGGTCTGACATAGAGAGGGCCACCTTCTCTTTCGGCTACGGGCTGATGGTAACTCCGTTACAGTTGGCGCGAGTCTATGCAACGATCGGCAGCCTGGGCGTATATCGCCCATTGTCGATCACCAAGGTTGACCCTCCGGTCGCCGGCGAGCGCGTTTTCCCTGAAGCTCTGGTGCGCACCGTGGTGCACATGATGGAAAGCGTGGCCCTGCCGGGCGGCGGCGGCGTGAAAGCCGCCATCAAGGGATACCGTATCGCCATCAAAACCGGTACCGCGAAAAAAGTGGGCCCGGACGGCAAATACGTCAACCGATACATCGCTTATACCGCCGGCGTCGCGCCGGCAAGTAACCCCCGTTTTGCCCTGGTGGTCGTCATCAATGACCCGCAGGGTGGGAAATACTATGGTGGCGCAATCTCCGCGCCGGTGTTCGGCGCCATCATGGGCGGCGTATTGCGCACCATGAACGTCGAGCCTGACGCGTTGCCTACCGGTGACAAAAGCGAATTAGTGATTAACAAGAAAGAGGGTTCAGGTGGCAGATCGTAATTTGCGCGACTTACTCGCCCCGTGGGTGCCGACGGCACCCGGGCGCGCGCTGCGGGAAATGACATTAGACAGCCGTGTGGCGGCTGCCGGGGATCTGTTTGTCGCCGTTGTCGGCCATCAAACGGATGGACGCCGCTATATTCCGCAGGCCATCGCGCAGGGCGTCGCCGCCGTGATCGCCGAAGCTGACGGTCAGGCCGAAGACGGCGCCATCGTTGAAATGCACGGCGTGCCGGTGATCTACCTGAGCCAACTGAACCAGCGCCTTTCCGCGCTGGCCGGGCGTTTTTACCACCAGCCGGGCGAGCGTCTGCGTTTGGTCGGCGTGACCGGCACCAACGGCAAAACCACCACTACGCAGCTGCTGGCGCAGTGGAGCCAACTGCTGGGCGAAACCAGCGCGGTGATGGGCACCGTCGGCAACGGCCTGCTGGGCCAGGTGTGCCCGACCGAGAATACCACCGGTTCTGCGGTGGATGTTCAACACGTATTAAACGAGCTGGCGGAACAGGGCGCGACCTTCGCCGCCATGGAAGTTTCTTCCCACGGTCTGGTGCAACACCGGGTGGCGGCGCTGCCGTTCGCCGCGGCGGTCTTCACCAACCTGAGCCGCGATCACCTGGATTACCACGGTGATATGGCCAATTACGAGGCGGCCAAATGGTCGCTGTTCGCCGCCCACAGCGTGGGGCAGGCGATCATCAACGCCGACGATGAAGTCGGTCAGCGCTGGCTGAGGAAGCTGCCGGATGCGGTGGCGGTGACGATGCAGGGCAACCTGCAGCCGGGCGGCCACGGCCGCTGGCTGAAAACCACGGCGGTCGACTATCACGACAACGGCGCCACGGTTCGCTTCAGCTCCAGCTGGGGCGACGGCGAGATCGAAAGCCGCCTGATGGGCGCGTTCAACGTCAGCAACCTGCTGTTGGCCTTGGCGACGCTGCTGTCGCTGGGCTATCCGCTGGAGGCGCTGGTGGAAACCGGCAGCCGTCTGCAGCCGGTCTGCGGCCGCATGGAAGTGTTTAACGCGCCGGGCAAACCGACGGTGGTGGTGGATTACGCCCACACGCCGGATGCGCTGGAAAAAGCGCTGGAAGCCGCGCGCCTGCACTGCCAGGGGCAGCTGTGGTGCGTGTTCGGCTGCGGCGGCGATCGCGACAAGGGCAAGCGTCCGCTGATGGGCGGCATCGCCGAACAGTTCGCCGATCGCGTGGTGATCACCGATGACAACCCGCGTACCGAAGAGCCGCGCGCGATTATCAACGATATCCTGACCGGATTGCTGGACGCCGGGCAGGCGCTGGTGATCCACGGCCGCGCCGAAGCGGTAACCAGCGCCATCATGCAGGCGCAGGAACAGGACGTGGTGTTGGTGGCGGGCAAAGGCCACGAAGATTATCAGCTGGTGGGCAACCGCCGCCTGGATTACTCCGACCGCACGACGGTCGCCCGACTGCTGGGGGTGCTGGCATGATCCCTGTCTCTCTTCAGACACTGGCTGAGGTATTGAGCGCTGAGCTGATTGGCGCCGATTGCCAAATTGTCGAGGTGACGACAGACACCCGCAAGGTGACCGCCGGTTGCCTGTTTGTGGCGCTGAAAGGCGAGCGTTTCGACGCTCACGACTTCGCGGCGGATGCCGTAGCCGCAGGCGCCGGGGCGTTGCTGGTCAGTAAGCGCTTATTGGTGGACGTGCCGCAGCTGGTGGTGCAAGACACCCGTCTGGCGCTGGGGCAGCTTGGCGCCTGGGTGCGTCAGCAGGTGCCGGCGCGCGTGGTGGCGCTGACCGGCTCCTCGGGCAAGACATCGGTGAAAGAAATGACCGCCGCCATTCTGCGCGAATGCGGCGAAGTGCTGTATACCGCCGGCAACTTCAATAACGACATCGGCGTGCCGCTGACGTTGCTGCGTCTGGAACCGCAGCATGATTTTGCCGTGATTGAGCTGGGCGCTAACCACATTGGCGAAATTGCTTACACCACCGCATTGACGCGGCCGCAGACCGCTTTGGTGAACAACCTGGCGGCGGCTCACCTGGAAGGCTTTGGCTCGCTGGCCGGCGTCGCCCAGGCGAAAGGTGAAATCTTTACCGGCCTGCCGGCCGACGGCGTGGCGATCATCAACGCCGATAACAACGACTGGCCGCACTGGCAGAACATGCTGGGCGGCAAAACCGTCTGGCGCTTCTCGCCGCAGGCCGCCGCAGGCGTGGACTTCTTCGCGGACGACGTGCGGGTAAACGGCGCGGGCACGCAGTTCACGCTGCACAGCCCGTTCGGCACCGCCGAGATCGCGCTGCCGCTGCCGGGGCGCCACAACGTGGCCAATGCGCTGGCGGCGACGGCGCTGGCGATGTCGGTGGGCGCCACCCTCGAAGCGGTGCGTCAGGGGCTGAAACAGCTGCAGGCGGTGCCGGGGCGTCTGTTCCCGGTGGCGCTGGCCGAAGGCAAGCTGCTGCTGGACGACAGCTATAACGCCAACGTCGGGTCGATGACCGCGGCGGCGCAGGTGCTGGCAGAGATGCCGGGCTACCGCGTGATGGTGGTCGGCGATATGGCCGAGCTGGGTGCGGAAGCGGAAGAGTGTCACCGTCAGGTGGGCGAAGCCGCCCGTCTGGCCGGGGTCGACAAAGTGATCAGCGTCGGCGGTTTGAGCCGCGTGCTGAGCGAAGCCTCCGGCAACGGCGAACATTATCAGGACAAGACAGCAGTGATCGCGCGCGTGGCGGAATTACTGTCGGAACATGCGGTCATTACCGTGTTAATCAAAGGTTCACGTAGTGCCGCAATGGAGCAGGTAGTACGCGCGTTACAGGAGAAAGCACCATGTTAGTTTGGCTGGCCGAGCATTTGGTCAAGTATTACTCAGGCTTCAACGTCTTTTCTTATCTGACGTTCCGAGCCATTGTCAGCCTGCTGACCGCGCTGTTCCTGTCGCTGTGGATGGGCCCGCGGGTGATCAAGCGCCTGCAAGAAATGTCCTTCGGCCAGGTGGTGCGTAACGACGGCCCCGAGTCGCACTTCAGCAAGCGCGGCACGCCGACCATGGGCGGCATCATGATCCTGACCTCCATCACCATTTCGGTGCTGATGTGGGCTTACCCGTCCAACCCGTATGTCTGGTGCGTGCTGTTCGTGCTGGTGGGGTACGGCATCGTCGGCTTCGTCGACGACTACCGCAAGGTGGTGCGTAAGGACACCAAAGGGCTGATCGCCCGCTGGAAGTATTTCTGGCAGTCGGTGATTGCGCTGATTGTCGCATTCGCCATGTACGCCGTAGGAAAAGACACGCCAGCCACCGAGCTGGTTGTGCCGTTCTTTAAGGACGTGATGCCGCAGCTGGGCCTGCTGTATATCCTGCTGGCCTATTTCGTCATCGTCGGCACCAGCAACGCGGTCAACCTGACCGATGGCCTGGACGGCCTGGCGATCATGCCGACGGTATTCGTGGCGGCCGGCTTCGCGCTGGTGGCCTGGGCGACCGGTAACATGAACTTCGCCAACTACCTGCATATTCCGTATCTGCGTCATGCCGGTGAGCTGGTGATCGTGTGTACCGCCATCGTCGGCGCCGGCCTCGGGTTCCTGTGGTTCAACACTTACCCGGCCCAGGTATTTATGGGCGACGTCGGTTCGTTGGCGCTGGGCGGCGCGCTGGGCACCATCGCGGTGCTGCTGCGTCAGGAGTTCTTGTTGGTGATCATGGGCGGCGTATTCGTGGTAGAGACGCTGTCGGTGATCCTGCAGGTGGGATCGTTCAAGCTGCGCGGGCAACGCATTTTCCGCATGGCGCCGATTCACCACCACTATGAATTGAAAGGCTGGCCGGAGCCGCGCGTTATCGTGCGCTTCTGGATCATTTCGCTGATGCTGGTGCTGATTGGCCTGGCAACGCTGAAGGTGCGTTAATCATGGCAGACTATCAGGGTAGAAAAGTCGTCATCATCGGGTTGGGCCTCACTGGCCTGTCCTGTGTCGATTTCTTCATGGCGCGCGGCGTGACGCCGCGCGTGATGGATACCCGTATCGCGCCGCCAGGGTTGGACAAACTGCCTGAAAGCGTGGAGCGCCATCTGGGCGATCTGAATCAGGACTGGCTGCTGGCGGCGGATCTGATCGTCGCCAGTCCGGGCGTCGCGCTGGCGACCCCGGCATTGAGCGCCGCGGCGGACGCCGGCGTGGAAATCGTCGGTGACGTCGAACTGTTCTGCCGTGAAGCGCAGGCGCCGATCGTGGCGATCACCGGCTCTAACGGTAAAAGCACCGTCACCACCCTGGTGGGCGAGATGGCGAAAGCCGCCGGTTGGGCGGTGGGCGTGGGCGGCAATATCGGCCTGCCGGCGCTGAGCCTGCTGCGCCAGGAATGCCAGCTTTACGTGCTGGAGTTGTCCAGCTTCCAGCTGGAAACGACGTATAGCCTGCGGGCGGCGGCGGCGACCATCCTGAACGTGACCGAAGATCATATGGATCGCTATCCGTTCGGCCTGCAGCAGTATCGCGGCGCCAAGCTGCGCGTGTATGAAAACGCCGCGGTGTGCGTGGTGAACGCCGACGATGCGCTGACCATGCCGGTGCGCGGCGCCGACGAGCGCTGCGTCAGCTTCGGCGCCGACGTGGGCGACTATCACCTGAACCGTCAGCAGGGGGAAACCTGGCTGCGGGTGCGCGGTGAGAAGGTGCTGAATACGCGCGAGATGAAGCTGACCGGCCGCCACAATTACACCAACGCCCTGGCAGCGCTGGCGTTGGCGGATGCGGTCAATATTCCGCGCGCATCCAGCCTGAAGGCGCTGACCACCTTCACCGGCCTGGCGCACCGCTTCCAGCTGGCCTGGGAGAACAACGGCGTGCGTTGGATCAACGATTCCAAAGCCACCAACGTCGGCAGCACCGAAGCGGCGCTGAACGGCCTGCAGGTGGACGGCACGCTGCATCTGCTGCTGGGCGGCGACGGCAAGTCCGCCGATTTCTCGCCGCTGGCGCGCTATCTGCAGGGCGACAATGTGCGGCTGTACTGCTTTGGCCGCGACGGCGCCCAACTGGCACAGCTGCGGCCGGAGGTGGCGACGCTGACCGAGACCATGGAGCAGGCGATGCGCACCATCGCCGGCCGCGTACAGCCCGGCGACATGGTATTGCTGTCGCCGGCCTGCGCCAGCCTCGATCAGTTCCGTAATTTTGAAGTGCGCGGCGATGAGTTCGCCCGCCTGGCGCAGGAGCTTGGCGGATGAAACTACGCTTGCCGAACTTCGGGCTGACAGAACGGATGAAAGACTGGGTGACCGGCGCGCGCGACAACGATGCGGTCAACATGGTGCTGTACGATCGCACCCTGCTGTGGCTGACCTTCGGGTTGGCGATCATCGGCTTCGTGATGGTGACCTCGGCGTCGATGCCGATCGGCCAACGCCTGGCGGACGATCCGTTCCTGTTCGCCAAACGTGACGCGCTGTACCTCGGCCTGGCGTTCGGTCTGTCGCTGGTGACGCTGCGTATCCCGATGGAAGTTTGGCAGCGTTACAGCAACGTGATGCTGCTGATGTCGATAGTGATGCTGCTGATCGTGCTGGTGGTGGGAAGCTCGGTAAACGGGGCCTCGCGCTGGATCGCGCTCGGCCCGCTGCGTATTCAGCCGGCGGAGCTGTCCAAGCTGTCGCTGTTCTGCTACCTGGCGAGCTATCTGGTGCGCAAGGTGGAAGAGGTGCGCAGCAACTTCTGGGGCTTCTGCAAGCCGATGGGCGTGATGGTGGTGCTGGCGGTGCTGCTGCTGGCGCAGCCGGACCTCGGTACCGTGGTGGTGCTGTTCATCACCACGCTGGCGATGCTGTTCCTGGCCGGCGCGAAAATGTGGCAGTTCCTGGCGATCATCGGCTCCGGCGTGTTCGCCGTGGTGCTGCTGATCATCGCGGAACCGTACCGTATGCGCCGCGTGACCTCGTTCTGGAACCCGTGGGCCGACCCGTTCGGCAGCGGCTACCAGCTGACCCAGTCGCTGATGGCGTTTGGCCGCGGCGAGTTCTGGGGGCAGGGGCTCGGCAACTCGGTGCAGAAACTCGAGTATTTGCCGGAAGCGCACACCGACTTCATCTTCTCCATTTTGGGTGAAGAACTGGGCTATATCGGTGTGGTTTTAGCCCTGTTAATGGTATTCTTCGTCGCTTTTCGCGCGATGTCCATCGGGCGCCGCGCGCTGGAGATCGACCAACGCTTCTCCGGCTTCCTGGCCTGCGCGATCGGCGTATGGTTCAGCTTCCAGGCGCTGGTTAACGTCGGCGCCGCGGCGGGCATGCTGCCGACCAAAGGTCTGACGCTGCCGCTGATCAGTTACGGCGGTTCAAGTTTGCTGATTATGTCGACGGCCATCGTGCTGTTGCTGCGAATTGATTATGAAACGCGCCTGACCAAGGCTCAGGCGTTTGTGAAGAGGTAAGGGATGAGCGGGAAACCTAAGCGTTTAATGGTGATGGCAGGCGGTACCGGCGGGCACGTGTTCCCGGGGCTGGCGGTCGCGCATCATCTGATGGCGCAGGGCTGGCAGGTGCGCTGGCTCGGAACCGCAGACCGAATGGAAGCCGATCTGGTGCCGAAGCACGGGATCGAGATTGATTTTATCCGCATCTCCGGCCTGCGCGGCAAAGGCCTGAAGGCCCAGCTGACTGCGCCGCTGCGGATCTGGCAGGCGGTGCGCCAGGCGAAAGCCATCATGCGCAGCTATCAGCCGGATGTGGTGCTGGGGATGGGCGGTTACGTTTCCGGCCCCGGCGGCCTGGCGGCTTGGCAGTGCGGCATCCCGGTGGTGCTGCACGAGCAGAACGGCATCGCCGGCTTGACCAACCGCTGGCTGGCGCGCATCGCCGCCAAAGTGATGCAGGCCTTCCCTGGCGCGTTCCCGAACGCCGAGGTGGTGGGCAACCCGGTGCGCACCGACGTGTTGGCGCTGCCGCTGCCGGCGGAGCGGTTGCAGGGGCGCGAAGGCCCGATCCGCGTGCTGGTGATTGGCGGAAGTCAGGGCGCGCGCGTGCTGAATCAGACAGTTCCTGAAGTCGCGGCGCGTTTGGGCGATAGAATTACGCTCTGGCATCAGGTTGGCAAGGGCGCGCTGGAAACGGTGCTGCGCGACTACGAAAGGGGAGGGCAGACGCAGCACAAGGTGACCGAGTTCATCGACGACATGGCCGCCGCCTACGCCTGGGCCGACGTGGTGGTCTGCCGCTCCGGCGCGTTGACCGTCAGCGAAATCGCGGCGGCGGGGCTGCCGGCGATCTTCGTGCCGTTCATGCACAAGGACCGTCAGCAGTACTGGAACGCGCGTCCGCTGGAAGAAGCCGGCGCGGCGAAGATTATCGAACAGCCGCAGTTCAACGCCGATGTGGTGGCCGAACTGCTGGCGAGCTGGGATCGCAAGACGCTGCTGGCCATGGCCGAGAAAGCGCGTGCGGTCGCCATTCCGGACGCCACCGAGCGCGTGGCGGCGGAGCTGGTGCGGCTCGCCAAGTAACGAGTGCAGGGGTTCGGTGCGCTGAACCTGAATAAAAGCAATGTGATGTAGGGCCGGGGTACCGGATCCGGATTAGAGAGAGTGATGAATACACAACAACTGGCGAAACTACGTACTATCGTGCCCGAGATGCGTCGCGTCCGGCACATTCACTTTGTCGGCATCGGTGGTGCCGGCATGGGTGGTATCGCCGAAGTGTTGGCAAACGAAGGGTATCAGATCAGCGGCTCCGACCTGGCGCCGAATCCGGTCACCCAACAGTTGAGCGCGCTCGGGGCGACGATTTACTTCAATCACCGTCCGGAAAACGTGCTGGATGCGAGCGTGGTGGTGGTGTCTACCGCCATCTCCGCCGACAACCCGGAGATCGTCGCCGCCCGTGAAGCGCGCATCCCGGTGATCCGCCGCGCAGAGATGCTGGCGGAGCTGATGCGTTTTCGCCACGGCATCGCTATCGCCGGCACGCACGGCAAAACCACCACCACGGCGATGGTTTCGAGCATTTACGCCGAAGCCCGCCTGGACCCGACCTTTGTCAACGGCGGGCTGGTGAAGGCGGCGGGCACCCACGCGCGACTGGGGTCCAGCCGTTATCTGATCGCGGAAGCGGATGAGAGCGATGCGTCGTTCCTGCATCTGCAGCCGATGGTGGCCGTGGTCACCAACATCGAAGCCGACCACATGGACACCTACCAGGGCGACTTTGAGAACCTGAAGCAGACGTTTATCAATTTCTTGCACAACCTGCCGTTCTACGGCCGCGCGGTGATGTGCATCGACGATCCGGTAGTGCGCGAGCTGTTGCCGCGCGTGGGTCGCCACATCACCACCTATGGCTTCAGTGAAGATGCCGATGTGCGCATCGAAGACTACCGGCAGATTGGGCCGCAGGGGCACTTTACCCTGAGCCGTCAGGACAAGCCGTTGCTGACGGTGACGCTGAACGCGCCGGGCCGCCACAATGCGTTGAACGCCGCAGCGGCGGTAGCGGTAGCGACCGAAGAAGGCATCGACGACGAAGATATCCTGCGCGCGCTGGCGGGCTTCCAGGGCACCGGGCGCCGCTTCGATTTCCTCGGCGAGTTCCCGCTGGAGCCGGTCAACGGCAAAGCGGGCAGCGCGATGCTGGTGGACGACTACGGCCACCATCCGACCGAGGTGGACGCCACGCTGAAAGCGGCGCGCGCCGGCTGGCCGGACAAGCGTCTGGTGATGATCTTCCAGCCGCACCGTTATACGCGCACCCGCGATCTGTACGACGATTTCGCCAACGTGCTGTCGCAGGTGGATGTGCTGCTGATGCTCGACGTGTACGCCGCCGGCGAAGCGCCGATCCCGGGCGCGGACAGCCGTTCGCTGTGCCGCACCATCCGCAGCCGCGGCAAGCTGGATCCGATCCTGGTTTCCGATGCCGATACCGTGCCGGAAACCCTGGCGCAGCTGCTGCAGGATGAAGACCTGGTGCTGGTGCAAGGCGCCGGCAACGTGGGCAAAATCGCCCGTAAACTGGCCGAGCTGAAGCTGCAGCCGCCGAAGAAAGAGGAGGAGCACCATGGCTGATAAAGTTGCAGTTCTGCTGGGCGGCACCTCCGCTGAACGTGAAGTCTCCCTGCAATCCGGCGCCGCGGTGCTGGCCGGGTTGCGCGAAGCCGGTATCGATGCGCACGGCGTCGATACCCGCGATTTCCCGGTGACCCAGCTGAAAGAGCAGGGGTTCACCAAGGTGTTTATCGCGCTGCACGGGCGCGGCGGCGAGGACGGCACCCTGCAGGGGCTGCTGGAGTTCCTCGAACTGCCTTATACCGGCAGCGGCGTGATGGCCTCGGCGCTGACCATGGACAAATGGCGCACCAAGATGGTGTGGCAGTCGATGGGCTTGCCGGTGGCGCCTTACGTGGCGCTGAATCGCCAGCTGTATCTCGGCGCTGAAAAAGCAGCGCTGCTGGAGCGCGTGGCGGATCTCGGCCTGCCGCTGATCGTCAAGCCGAGCCGAGAAGGCTCCAGCGTCGGCATGAGCAAGGTCACCGAGAGCGCCGCGTTGGAAGCCGCGCTGGAAGAGGCCTTCCGTCATGACGACGATGTGCTGGTGGAGAAGTGGCTGAGCGGCCCGGAATACACCGTAGCGATGCTGGGCGACCAGGTGCTGCCGTCGATCCGCATCCAGCCGGCCGGCGTGTTTTACGACTACCAGGCCAAGTACATTTCGGACGACACGCAGTACTTCTGCCCGAGCGGTTTGAGCGCCGAGCAGGAAGCCGAGATGGCGGCGTTGGCGCTGCGCGCCTATCGCGGCCTGGACTGCAGCGGCTGGGGCCGCGTCGACGTGATGCAAGACAGCGATGGCAGCTTCTATCTGCTTGAGGTGAACACCTCTCCGGGCATGACCAGTCATAGCCTGGTGCCGATGGCGGCGCGCCAGTTTGGATTAAGCTTCTCGCAGTTGGTGGCGAGAATTTTGGAGTTGGCCGACTGATATGTCGCAAGCTGCCCTGAATGCGCGCGATCGCGAGGTGGATAACGGCCCGCGCCGCAGCAATGGAACCCAGTTGGCGGGAATGATTTTCCTGCTGATGGTGTTGGGAACGGTCGTGTGGAGCGGTTGGGCGGTGCTTGGCTGGATGAAAGACGCCAGTCGCCTGCCGCTCTCAAGGCTGGTGGTGACCGGCGAACGCCACTACACCACCAACGATGATATTCGTCAGGCGATCCTGGCGCTGGGCGCGCCCGGCACCTTTATGACGCAGGATGTGGACGTTATCCAGCAGCAGATCGAGCGTCTGCCGTGGATCAAGCAGGCCAGCGTGCGCAAACAATGGCCGGATGAGCTGAAGATCCATCTGGTGGAGTACGTCCCGGTGGCGCGCTGGAACGATTTGCACATGGTGGACGCCGAAGGCAAAGCGTTCAGCGTGCCGGCGGAGCGGGCGGGCAAACAGAAGTTGCCGCTGCTCTACGGGCCGGAAGGGAGCGAGCAGGATGTGCTGGAAGGCTATCGGGCGATGAGCGCTTCGTTGGCGGCCAGCAAATATACGCTGAAAATGGCGGCGATGACCGCGCGCCATTCCTGGCAGCTGGCGCTGGACAACGATGTCCGGCTTGAGCTGGGGCGCGATGACCGCAATGGGCGTTTGCAGCGGTTTATCGAGCTTTACCCGGTATTGCAGCAGCAGGGCCAGGCGGAGAGCAAGCGTGTCAGCTATGTCGATCTGCGCTACGAGTCCGGCGCTTCGGTAGGGTGGGCTCCGGTGTTGGTCGATCCGCAGGCGCTTGGCGGTCAGCAAAACAGTAATCAGCAACAGAATCAGGCACAGGCAAAACAACAATGATCAAGTCGACGGACAGAAAACTGGTAGTTGGACTGGAGATCGGTACTGCAAAAGTCTCCGCGTTGGTAGGGGAAGTTCTGCCCGATGGCATGGTCAACATTATCGGGGTGGGCAGCTGCCCGTCTCGCGGTATGGATAAGGGTGGCGTAAACGACCTGGAGTCGGTGGTGAAGTGCGTACAGCGCGCCATCGATCAGGCCGAGCTGATGGCGGACTGCCAGATCTCCTCGGTGTATCTGGCGCTGTCGGGCAAACACATCAGCTGCCAGAACGAAATCGGCATGGTGCCGATTTCGGAAGAGGAAGTGACGCAGGACGACGTGGAGAACGTGGTGCACACCGCCAAATCGGTGCGCGTGCGCGACGAACACCGCATCCTGCACGTGATTCCTCAGGAATACGCCATCGATTATCAGGAAGGCATCAAAAACCCGGTTGGGCTGTCCGGCGTGCGCATGCAGGCCAAGGTGCATCTGATTACCTGCCATAACGATATGGCGAAGAACATCGTCAAGGCCGTGGAACGTTGCGGCCTGAAAGTTGACCAACTTATTTTCGCCGGTCTGGCCGCGAGCTACGCGGTGCTGACCGAAGATGAACGCGAACTCGGCGTTTGCGTGGTGGATATCGGCGGCGGCACCATGGATATGGCGGTGTACACCGGCGGTGCGCTGCGCCACACCAAAGTGATCCCTTATGCCGGGAACGTGGTCACCAGCGATATCGCCTACGCCTTCGGCACGCCGCCGACCGACGCGGAAGCGATTAAAGTTCGACACGGCTGTGCGCTTGGGTCGATTGTTAGCAAGGATGAGAATGTAGAGGTGCCTAGCGTCGGGGGACGTCCTCCGCGCAGTCTGCAAAGACAGACGCTGGCTGAAGTCATTGAGCCACGCTACACCGAACTGTTGAATCTGGTTAACGATGAAATTTTGCAATTGCAGGAGCAACTGCGTCAGCAAGGGGTGAAGCATCATCTGGCGGCAGGTATCGTGCTGACCGGTGGCGCCGCCCAGATTGATGGCCTGGCAGCCTGTGCGCAACGGGTGTTCCACACTCAGGTACGCATCGGCCAACCCTTGAACATCACGGGTCTGACGGATTATGCGCAGGAGCCTTACTACTCGACGGCGGTAGGTCTGCTGCACTATGGAAAAGAGTCTCACCTGAGCGGTGAGACGGAAGTAGAAAAACGCGCCTCGGTGGGCAATTGGTTTAAACGCATCAATAGCTGGCTGAGAAAAGAGTTTTAATGTTTCAACAAAGAGATCATGCTGAGTAATCTTTTTATGATCTCGCAGCGACAGGCACAAAACGGAGAGAAACTATGTTTGAACCAATGGAACTAACCAATGACGCGGTGATTAAAGTCATCGGCGTCGGCGGCGGCGGTGGCAACGCCGTTGAACACATGGTGCGCGAGCGCATCGAAGGTGTTGAATTCTTCGCTGTGAACACGGACGCCCAGGCGCTCCGCAAAACGGCGGTTGGCCAAACCATCCAGATCGGTAGCGGTATTACCAAAGGTCTGGGTGCGGGCGCGAACCCGGAAGTGGGTCGCAATTCAGCGGAAGAAGACCGCGAAGCCCTGCGCGCAGCGCTGGACGGCGCAGACATGGTCTTCATCGCGGCCGGCATGGGCGGCGGTACCGGTACCGGTGCGGCGCCAGTGGTGGCTGAAGTGGCTAAAGATTTGGGTATTCTGACCGTGGCCGTGGTGACCAAGCCTTTCAACTTCGAAGGCAAGAAGCGCATGGCATTCGCGGAGCAGGGTATCGCTGAGCTGTCCAAACACGTGGACTCGCTGATCACCATCCCGAACGACAAATTGCTGAAAGTTCTGGGGCGCGGCATCTCTCTGCTGGACGCGTTCGGCGCGGCCAACGACGTGCTGAAAGGCGCGGTGCAGGGTATCGCCGAGCTGATCACCCGTCCGGGCCTGATGAACGTCGACTTCGCCGACGTGCGCACCGTGATGTCCGAAATGGGCTACGCGATGATGGGTTCCGGCGTGGCTTGCGGTGAAGACCGTGCCGAAGAAGCGGCCGAAATGGCGATCTCCAGCCCACTGCTGGAAGACATCGACCTGTCCGGCGCGCGCGGCGTGCTGGTCAACATTACCGCCGGCTTCGACCTGCGTCTGGATGAGTTCGAAACCGTGGGTAACACCATCCGTGCGTTCGCTTCCGACAACGCGACCGTGGTTATCGGTACCTCGCTGGATCCTGAAATGAACGACGAACTGCGCGTTACCGTGGTTGCAACCGGTATCGGTATGGACAAGCGTCCTGAAATCACCCTGGTGACCAATAAACAGGCCAGCCAGCCGGTGATGGATCACCGTTATCAGCAGCACGGCATGTCGCCTCTGCCGCAGGAAGTGAAACCTGCCGCCAAGGTGGTCAACGACCAAGCTGCGCAACCGAATAAAGAGCCCGACTATCTTGATATTCCAGCCTTCCTGCGTAAACAGGCAGACTAAGAATATCCTGAGAATTTGGAATCTCCGCTCTTTGTGCTAAACTGTCCCGCCGGCCATGCTGTATGCTTGGCTGGTAGGATGGATAACATTGCGAGATAAAACGATGATCAAACAAAGGACATTAAAACGTATTGTTCAGGCGACTGGCGTCGGTTTGCATACCGGCAAGAAAGTCACGCTGACAATGCGCCCAGCGCCGGCTAATACCGGGGTCATCTATCGTCGCACTGACTTGAATCCACCGGTTGATTTTCCGGCTGATGCAAAATCCGTGCGTGATACCATGCTCTGTACTTGCCTGGTGAATGAGCATGACGTGCGTATTTCGACCGTTGAGCACCTCAACGCCGCGCTGGCTGGGTTGGGCATCGACAACATCGTTATCGAAGTCGACGCCGCTGAAATCCCAATCATGGACGGCAGCGCCAGTCCGTTCGTGTTCTTGCTGCTGGATGCCGGCATCGAAGAGCTGAACTCGGCGAAGAAATTCCTGCGTCTGAAAGAGACCGTGCGTGTTGAAGATGGCGACAAATGGGCCGAGCTGTCCCCGCATAACGGGTTCCGCCTGGACTTCACCATCGACTTCAACCACCCGGCTATCGACGCCAGCTCTCAGCGCTATCGTCTTGATTTCTCGGCTGAGTCGTTCGTGCGTCAAATCAGCCGCGCGCGCACCTTCGGGTTCATGCGTGACATCGAATACCTGCAGTCCCGCGGCCTGGCCCTGGGCGGCAGCTTCGACTGCGCCATCGTGGTGGATGACTACCGCGTGCTGAACGAAGACGGCCTGCGTTTCGAAGACGAATTCGTACGTCACAAAATGCTGGACGCCATCGGCGACCTGTTCATGTGCGGCCACAACATCATTGGCGCGTTTACCGCGTACAAGTCTGGCCACGCGCTGAACAACAAACTGCTGCAGGCTGTACTGGCCAAGCAGGAAGCGTGGGAATACGTGACCTTCCAGGACGAAGCCGAAATGCCGTTGGCATTCAAGGCACCGTCCACCGTATTGGCGTAAGGTCTGAATTCCTCGCCCGCTGCGAATAACGGCAGGTGCATCCTCTGAGAGCCTGAGAATTCAGGCTCGTGATGCGGTCTGATGTTTTGCAGTTGTGTCGCTGATTACTTATCACGACTGGTTGTGTTGGTACCCTCTCCGGCCAATGCAGCCAGCCGTTCCAATATCTTGCGCAGTTTTTCCGGGCTACGGCTCGCCAATCCTCTCAGTTCTTCCGCACTTTCCAGACTCAAATGCCGCATCGGCACCGGTTTTTCCGGCGCTTTCTCTGCGTTTTGCACCTGGTGGCTGCCTTTCGCCATCAAGGCCGGATTAATCCTGATGTCGATCGACGACAATGATGGTAGAATTTGCGCTCGTAGTGCAGACAGCAAAGCGGGTTGTTCGTAGCGCAAGCGCATCATCCAACTGGCATTTGCCGTTTCGAGCACTAAAATACCCTGTCGGAAATTCGCGACGCGGCACCAGGGATGCAGGGGAGCGGGCAACAGGCCCTTCACTGCACGGTTAAGCTTGAGCAGCGCCACCGCGCGTTGCTGGACGTTATGCAGCGGCCCTTTGCTGCCGGCAGACGCGTCGTCGAACAGGACATCTAATAATTGTGGACGGCTATCGCGCATAATGGGCTCCGGCGGATTATAAACTCGTGATCGGTATTCTAAATCGTTGGCGACAATTTGGCAGACGTTATTTCTGGCCCCATCTCCTGTTAGGGATGGTTGCGGCCACGCTTGGCGCGTCTTCCAGTTTGTCCGGCGCCCCCGATCAGGCCGCACTGCCGAATACGTCGTCCAGCCTTAACCGGCAAAATGCGGCCAACGGCACCTTCAACAGCCTGGCCCTGCTGCAGGACGCGCATCGCCGTCCTACCTTCAGCGTAGATTATTGGCAGCAACATGCACTGCGCACCGTCATTCGTCACCTCTCTTTCGCGCTGGCGCCGCAGGCGGTTTATGCGCGGGTGCAGGAGAGCGAAGCCGAAGCCGAACCGCCTTTGCAGGTGGCGCAACTGGCGCTGCTTTCTACCCTCAACGCGCTGCTGACGCACGAGCCGAAGCCGCCGACCATCATTCGCCATACCCACCTTGAGGTGCTGCCAACGCTGGCACGGCACCAGACCGGCCTGTGGGTGGCGCAGGTACAGGGCATTCGCGCCGGGCCTGCCGCGCTCGTCTGACTCCGCCCTTAGGGCACAAAAACCATAAATAATAGCAAGTTGACTGCCGTATTCGGCCGTCATGACAGAGATATCAAACATCATGTTAGTGAAATTATTAACCAAAGTTTTTGGCAGCCGTAACGATCGTACTCTGCGCCGCATGCGCAAAGTGGTTGAGCAGATCAACCGCATGGAACCGGACATGGAAAAACTGTCCGATGACGAGCTGAAAGCGAAAACCAACGAGTTCCGCGCGCGCCTGGAGAAAGGCGAGTCGCTGGACAGCCTGATCCCTGAAGCCTTCGCCGTAGTGCGTGAGGCGAGCAAGCGCGTGTTCGGCATGCGTCACTTCGACGTGCAGCTGCTGGGCGGCATGGTGCTGAACGACCGCTGCATCGCCGAGATGCGTACCGGTGAAGGTAAGACCCTGACCGCGACGCTGCCGGCCTATCTGAACGCCCTGAGCGGCCGCGGCGTGCACGTCGTGACCGTCAACGACTATCTGGCGCAGCGTGACGCCGAAAACAACCGCCCGCTGTTCGAGTTCCTCGGCCTGAGCATCGGCATCAACCTGCCGGGCATGCCGGCGCCGGCCAAGCGTGAAGCTTACGCCGCCGACATCACCTACGGCACCAACAACGAATACGGCTTCGACTACCTGCGCGACAACATGGCGTTCAGCCCGGAAGAGCGCGTGCAGCGCAAACTGCACTATGCGCTGGTGGATGAGGTGGACTCCATCCTGATCGATGAAGCGCGTACGCCGCTGATCATCTCCGGCCCGGCCGAAGACAGCTCCGAGATGTACATCAAGGTCAACAAGCTGATCCCTAAACTGATCCGCCAGGAAAAAGAAGACTCCGACACCTTCAAGGGTGAAGGGCACTTCTCGGTGGATGAGAAGGCGCGCCAGGTTCACCTGACCGAACGCGGCCTGATCCTGATCGAAGAGATGCTGGTGGAAGCCGGCATCATGGATGAGGGCGAGTCGCTGTACTCGCCGACCAACATCATGCTGATGCACCACGTTACCGCCGCGCTGCGCGCCCACGTGCTGTTCACCCGCGACGTTGACTACATCGTGAAAGACGGCGAAGTGATCATCGTCGACGAACACACCGGCCGTACCATGCAGGGCCGCCGTTGGTCCGACGGCCTGCACCAGGCGGTGGAAGCCAAAGAAGGCGTGGAGATCCAGAACGAGAACCAGACGCTGGCTTCGATCACCTTCCAGAACTACTTCCGCCTGTACGAGAAGCTGGCGGGGATGACCGGTACCGCCGATACCGAAGCCTTCGAATTCAGCTCGATCTACAAGCTGGACACCATCGTGGTGCCAACCAACCGTCCGATGATCCGTAAGGACATGCCGGATCTGGTGTACATGACCGAGAAAGAGAAGATCGGCGCTATCATCGAAGACATCCGCGAGCGTACCGCCAAAGGCCAGCCGGTGCTGGTGGGCACCATCTCGATCGAGAAATCCGAAGTGGTTTCCCGCGAACTGACCAAAGCGGGCATCGAGCACAAGGTGCTGAACGCCAAATTCCACGCCATGGAAGCAGACATCGTCGCCCAGGCCGGCCAGAGCGGCGCGGTGACCATCGCCACCAACATGGCGGGCCGTGGTACCGATATCGTGCTGGGCGGCAGCTGGCAGGCCGAAGTGGCGCTGCTGGAAGCGCCGACCGAAGAGCAGATTGAAGCCATCAAAGCCGCCTGGAAAGAACGCCACGACGCGGTGCTGGCGGCAGGCGGCCTGCATATCATCGGCACCGAGCGCCATGAATCGCGCCGTATCGATAACCAGCTGCGCGGCCGTTCCGGTCGTCAGGGCGATGCCGGTTCATCCCGCTTCTACCTGTCGATGGAAGATGCCCTGATGCGTATCTTCGCTTCGGATCGCGTGTCCGGCATGATGCGTAAACTGGGTATGAAAGAAGGCGAAGCGATTGAGCACCCGTGGGTGACCAAGGCGATCGCCAACGCCCAGCGCAAGGTAGAGAGCCGCAACTTCGACATCCGTAAGCAGCTGCTGGAATACGACGACGTCGCCAACGATCAGCGCCGCGCCATCTACAGCCAGCGTAACGAATTGCTGGACGTGTCCGACGTGAGCGAAACCATCGCCAGCATCCGCGAGGACGTGTTCAAGAGCACCATCGACAACTACATCACGCCGCAGTCGCTGGAAGAAGAGTGGGACATTCAGGGGTTGGAAGAGCGCCTGAAGAACGACTTTGATCTGGAGATGCCGATCGCACAATGGCTGGACAAAGAGCCGGAGCTGCACGAAGAGACGCTGCGCGAACGCATTCTGGAGAACGCCAAAGAGCAGTACCAGCGTAAGGAAGACGTGGTCGGCAGCGAAATGATGCGCAACTTCGAGAAGGGCGTGATGCTGCAGACGCTGGATTCCCTGTGGAAAGAACACCTGGCGGCGATGGACTACCTGCGTCAGGGTATCCACCTGCGCGGCTATGCGCAGAAGGATCCGAAGCAGGAGTACAAGCGTGAATCCTTCAACATGTTCGCCACCATGCTGGAATCGCTGAAATACGAAGTGATCAGCGTGCTGAGCAAGGTACAGGTGCGGATGCCGGAAGAGGTGGAAGCGCTGGAACAGCAGCGCCGTGAAGAGGCTGAGCGCCTGGCGCAGCACCAACAGTTGAGCCACCACGACGAGAACGCGCTGGTGACCGAAGATCCGAACGCGCCGGCGACCGCCGAGCGTAAAGTGGGCCGCAACGATCCATGCCCATGCGGCTCCGGCAAGAAATACAAGCAGTGCCACGGCCGCCTGCAGTAATGCCGGCCGCGGTTAACCGATAACACCAGGGGTTCAGCTTGCTGAGCCCCTGTTTTTTGACACCCATCAGGAGGGTGAGATGAAACATCTGAATATCGCCGTGGGCATCATCCGCAATGCGCAACGGGAGATCTTTATTACCCGCCGCGCCGCCGACGCGCACATGGCCGGGTTCTGGGAGTTTCCCGGCGGCAAGATCGAACAGGGTGAAACGCCGGAACAGGCGCTGAGCCGCGAGCTGCGGGAAGAGACCGGTATCGAAGCCGAACGTGCCGAGCTGCTGGAGGTGGTGGAGCATCGCTTCAGCGATCGCATCGTGACGCTGAATTTTTATCTGGTGGAGGCCTGGGCAGGCGAGCCGTTCGGCCGTGAAGGGCAACCGATGCGCTGGGTAAAACAGGCGGAGCTGCGTGAAGACGAATTCCCGGAAGCCAACGTCGGCATCATCCGACTGTTGGTGGCGCAGGCGAACGCCGCGCAATGACAAGCGTGGCCTGGCGCCTGCCAGGCCAACCGTGGGTGATCAGCGATCGTCCATTTCACTCCAGTCTTCGCTTTCCGACAGATCGCTGTTGCTCGGAATGCGCTTCTCTTCATCGGCCCACTCGCCGAGATCGATCAGCTGGCAGCGCTTGCTGCAAAACGGCCGGAACGGGCTGACTTCACCCCAAACCACGCCGGTGCCACAGGTTGGGCATTTTACTACGGTCGTCATAACGGTTCCTTACGCCTTCTGTCAGTGCTGAGAAGGCTTTCTTTCACAAGTTCAACAACAGGCCAGTT
This sequence comes from Serratia sp. SM04, assembly GCF_040280225.1. Taxonomy (NCBI): domain Bacteria; kingdom Pseudomonadati; phylum Pseudomonadota; class Gammaproteobacteria; order Enterobacterales; family Yersiniaceae; genus Serratia; species Serratia sp. SM04. The sequence goes on from NZ_JBEOQT010000004.1 coordinate 243,156, forward strand.
CGAACGTCAGGCGTTCAGGCACCACGCCATTTTCGCTATCCAGCGGCAGGAAACGAATGGCATAACGCGTCTTGTGGCCGGAAATCTGCGGATAAAGCTGCGGCGCCAGATGGAGGCGCAGGCGCAGCAGATCTGCCCCTTCGGCGTTGTCCTGGAAAAAGCCGTTCAGGCTGATTTGATTGCGGAACGGCCCGGACTGGCGGATCAGATCCAGCACCATGGTCAGCGCCTGGTTCAGCGGATCCAGCGACTGCAGCCAGGTGGCGACGTCGGCGTCGCGATCCTGCTGCGGCGCGTGCATCCACATGTGCAGGGTCGGCAGATCGAAGCTGCAGCAGCCGCCGGGAATGTTCAGCCGTTGACGCACCAGGCCGATCAGCCGGTCTTCGCGCAACGCCTGACCGAGGCGCGGCGCCGCCATCAGCGCCGATGAGCGCGACTTCAACTGGCCGCGCAGCTGATCGATCAGCGCCATGTCCACGCCCGGCACATCGGCCCAGGCCAGTAGTTTCTGCTGCTGGCGCTCCAGCTCTTTGAGCAGTTCGGTGCGTACTTCGCCGCGCTCCAGCACGTCCAGCAAGTCGGAGACGGTGCGAAAGAAGGTGAGAGCGATGGCGGTTTCGCTCAGGGCGCGTTGGCCGTGCAGCTGTTGCAGCAGAAATTCGATGCGCAGCCAGGTGCGCATTTTTTCGTTCAGCGGGTGTTCAAAGAGAACGGTTGGGGAAACATCACTCATGCAGTTTAATCCTGTTGGGGCGCTGTTGCCGCCAGTTCAAGGTAGCGACGATGCAGTGCGGCGACCTGTGGCTCTATCCCCTGAGCGGCGCCGCTGTTGTCAATAATGTCATCCGCCACGGCGAGGCGCTGCCGGCGCGTGGCCTGGGCGGCGAGAATGCTCTGAGCTTGCTCACGGCTGACGCCGTCGCGCGCGATGGTGCGAGCCAGCTGGGTTTCGGCGTCGACGTCGATCACCAGCACCCGATCGGCGCGATCCTGCAGGCCGTTTTCCACCAGCAGCGGCACCACCCACAGCGCGTACGGGCTGGCGGCCTGCGCCAGTTGGCGCTGGGTTTCACGGTGTATCAGCGGATGCAGCAGCTGGTTCAGCCAGGTTTTGTCATCGGGATGGCTGAAGATGCGCTGACGCAGCGCAGCACGGTTCAACGCGCCGTCCGGCAGCAACATTTCATTACCAAATCGTTCGGCGATCGCGGCCAAGGCAGGGGTGCCCGGCTCGACGACCTGACGGGCGATCACGTCGGCATCGACAAGGGTTGCGCCGTGGCGCGCAAAGGCGTTCGCGACGGTCGTCTTGCCGCTGCCTATGCCCCCGGTCAACGCAACAATGTAGGCCATGGTGTTAGGTGCATCCGATGTTCATAAAAAAATAATAGTCGAATCATAAAGCGATCGCGCAGAAGTGCAAGTCGGCAGGCGGCGCTTGCGCGTCGGCACCGTTCGGGCGGCGAGAAAAAGCGCAGCGGCACGGCAAAAATGAGCGGGCAATCACACTGCGATTATGCAGGTAAATTTGTCGGATTGTAGCGTAAATAAAGGCGAATTCGCAGTCTTGTTCGGCGATTATTAGCGCGTATTATAACGTCACTGGAACTGGCATTAATCTCGCCGCCGTCTTTTTGCGCCACTGGAAAGCCGTCGGGCAGAGATTCGAACATCCTCCTTGCGATCCGTCGCCATTAACCAGGAAATCATAAGTCATGCGTATTGAAGAAGATTTGAAGTTGGGCTTTAAAGACGTGTTGATCCGCCCTAAGCGTTCCACGCTGAAAAGCCGCTCCGAGGTTGAACTGGAACGTCAGTTTACCTTCAAGCATTCAGGTTGCAGCTGGTCCGGCGTGCCGATTATCGCCGCTAACATGGACACGGTGGGCACCTTCCGCATGGCCGAGGCCCTGGCTTCTTTCGACGTTCTCACCGCCGTACACAAACATTACAGCGTCGAGCAATGGGCTGACTTTGTGCAGCGCATGCCGGAATCGGTGCTGCGCCACGTGATGGTGTCCACCGGCACCTCCGAAGCCGACTTCGCCAAAATGCAGCAGATCCTGGCTCTGTCTCCGGCGCTGAAATTCATCTGCATCGACGTGGCCAACGGCTACTCTGAACATTTCGTCGCCTTCCTGCAGAAAGCGCGCGAAGCCTGCCCGAATCACGTGATCTGCGCCGGCAACGTAGTGACCGGCGAGATGGTGGAAGAGCTGATCCTCTCCGGCGCCGACATCGTTAAGGTTGGCATCGGCCCGGGCTCAGTCTGTACTACCCGCGTGAAGACCGGCGTGGGCTACCCGCAGCTGTCGGCGGTGATTGAATGCGCCGATGCTGCCCACGGGCTGGGCGGCCAAATCGTCAGCGACGGCGGCTGCTCGGTGCCGGGCGACGTCGCTAAAGCCTTCGGCGGCGGCGCTGACTTCGTGATGCTGGGCGGCATGCTGGCCGGCCACGACGAGTGTGAAGGCACCGTGGTGGAAGAGAACGGCGAAAAGTTCATGCTGTTCTACGGCATGAGCTCCGAATCGGCGATGAAGCGCCACGTCGGCGGCGTGGCGGAGTATCGCGCGGCCGAAGGCAAAACCGTCAAACTGCCGCTGCGCGGCGAGGTGGAGTTTACCGTGCGCGATATCCTCGGCGGCCTGCGCTCTGCTTGCACCTACGTTGGCGCCGAGCGCCTGAAAGAGCTGACCAAGCGCACCACCTTTATCCGCGTGGCGGAGCAGGAAAACCGCGTCTTCGGCAGCAAATAAGCCGCACCTTGCATTCGGGCGTCGCGTACCGCGGCGCCCGCTATACCTCTCCTTTATCCCAGCACGCTCCCCAGTTGAAAGATAGGCAGGTACATGGCGATCACCAAAGCGCCGACAATCCCGCCCACCACCAGCATCAGCAGCGGCTCCAGCGTTTGCGCCAGCGTATCGGCCAGCTCGTGCGTCTGCCGTTCATACCACTGCGCCAATTTATCCAGCAAGACGTCCAGCGAGCCCGATTCTTCGCCCACCCGCACCAGCTGCCGGCACAGCGGCGGAAACAGCGGTTGCAGGGCGAGGGCGTGATGAAACGCCTCGCCTTCGGCGAGCTGCCGCTGCACCTGCTCCAGCGCCTGTCGGTACAGCAGATGGTCGGCCGCCAGCGCCGCCGCGTTCAACCCTTCCACCAGCGTCAGCCCCGCGCGTTGGGTCATGGTCAGAATACGAAACGTTTGGCTCAGCGCGCCGCCGCTCACCAGCCGGGCGATCAGCGGCAGGCGCAGCAAGGCGGCCTGCTCACGTCGGCGCCACGGCGGGCGCGGATGCAGCCAGCGGCAATAGCCGAACATCAACGCGCCGAGCAGCAGCGCCAAATAGGGGCCAACGGCGATCAGCAGCGCGGACAACCCCAATAACCCTTGGGTAAACCAGGGCAGCGGCGCATCGAACGACTGATAAACCTTGGCGAATTCCGGCAGCACCATCACCAGCATCAGCACGCTGACCAGCAGCGCCACCGCACAGATGAAGAGGGGATAGCGCAGCGCTTTGGTCACTTTGCGGCGCAGCAGCAGCTGGGCTTCCTGCTGTTGCGCCAGCTGCAGGCAGCAGCGATCGAGATTGCCGGTTAGCTCGCCGATGGCGATCAGTTGGCGATAGATAAGTGGAAAAACGCCTGGCTGCGCGGCAAGGGTTTCGGAGAGCGGCTGCCCTTCGCGCACCTGTTCTGCCAACTGGCGCAACAGGCAACGCCAGGCCGCCGAAGGGTGCTCTGCCGCCAGAAGCTGCAGCGTATTGACCAGCGGCAACCCGGCCTGCAGCAGGGTGGCGAGTTGGCGGGTGAAGTGGATCAAAGGTTCTCCGCGCCACTGGCCGGGCGTGACGCGTTTGCCGTGCCCGATCCGCCAGGGTTGCATACCTTGCTCAATCAGTAACCGGCTCACCTGCCGTTTTTCATCGCTCATCAGTTCGCCGCGGTGCAGGGCGCCCTGGGCGTCGAAAGCCTGCCAAAGAAACAGCCGGCGCGCTTTCATGGCGCGGTTACGCCGAGCTGGACGACGTCGATCACGCGGTACAGCTCTTCCAGCGAGGTCGCGCCTTCGCTGGCCAGCGCCAGGCCCGCCTGCAGCAGCGAAAGCTGCCCCTGCTCGCGGGCGACATCCGCCAGCCGGCTGGGAGCGGCGTTCGCCAGCAACGCCGCCTGTATTTCCGGCGTAATGGGCAACAGTTCATACACGCCGATGCGCCCGTAGTAGCCGCCGAAGCAATGCTCGCAGCCATCGGCGCGCCAGGCGGTCAGCGGTTCCGGCCAGACCGAGGCAGGAAAATGCGTGGGTTGGCTGTGCGGGTAGCGGCAGTGGCGACACAGCCTGCGCACCAGCCGCTGCGCGATGACCAGTTTCAGACAGCCGGCGAGCAGGTAGCCGGGGATACCCATGTGCATCAGGCGCGTCAGGGTTTCGCCGGTGGAGTTGGTATGCAGCGTCGACAGCACCAGGTGGCCGGTTTGCGCGGCCTTGACCGCGATCTCGGCGGTTTCCGCATCGCGGATCTCGCCGATCATGATGACATCCGGATCCTGGCGCAGCAGGGCGCGCAGCACCCGGGCGAAGCTCAGCTCGGTTTTGGCGTTGATCTGGGTTTGATTGACGCCGAACAGCGGGATCTCGACAGGATCTTCGACGCTGCACAGGTTGCTTTGCGCATCGTTCAACTGGCGCAGGCCGCTGTACAGCGTTACCGTCTTGCCGCTGCCGGTCGGGCCGGTCACCAGGATCAAACCTTGCGGGCAGGCCAGCGCCGCCGCGTAGCGCGCCAGGTCCGCTCGGCTCATGCCCAGTTGATCCAGCGGCAGCTCCTGCTGTTCGCCCTGCTGAACGCGCAGCACCACCTTTTCGCCGTGCAGCGTCGGCAGAGTGGCGATACGCATGGCATAGCGCGCGCCGTCCAGCGTCAGGCTGAGCTGCCCGTCCTGAGGCAGACGGCGCTCGGCGATATCCAGCTGGCCGAGGATCTTCAGCCGGGCGATGAGGCGTGCGGTCAGCTGGGGTGACGGCGAGGCGAGGGTTTGCAGCACGCCGTCGATGCGCAGGCGAATGCGAAAATGCTGCCGAAAGGGCTCGAAGTGGACGTCCGAGGCGCGACGCTGAATGGCCAGGCGCAGCGTCTGGTTGATGAACTGCACCACCGGCGCGTCGCCGTCGTCGGGGTAGGCGATGTCGGCGCTGTCTTCTTCGGCCGCCAGCGGCGCCGGTAGCGGTTCCTGGCGTTGGTTCAGCGCCTGCTCCAGCCTGGCCGCCGGCCATTGCTCCAGATGGATGCGCTTGCCGGTGGCGAAACGCAGCGCCGCCAGCAGCCCTTGCGGCGCCTCTTCGTTGAGCGCGATCGTCAGGGTGGTTGGATCTTCGTTCAGCGCCAGCGCCTGATAGCGCCGGCACAGGGCGTGAACTTCTTCGCTGATTTGCGCGTTCATCGCCGTTACTCCGCCGCGTTGTCGAAGCGGAAGACTTCCTGGCACACTTCAACCAGCGTTGCGTTTTCGCTGCTGCACAGTCGGCTCCAGCGGGTCAGCCCATCGGCGTTCACTTTGGGGGTTAATGCCACCGCCAGCCCCTGCAGCGTTTGGGTGCCGGTCAGTGTGATCACGCCTTTGACGACTTTCACCCCGCTGACGTAACGCGACGTGCCGCCGGTGGGAATGCCTTTGCTGCCGGCTTCACAGCCGGTGGGGGCACCTTCGTCCAGCACGCACAGCTCGACCGCCAGTTTGTACGGCGACATGGTTTGCAGCATGTCGGTCATCGCCGCTTTCTGGATGTAGCGCTGGTAGGCGGGAATGCCGATGGCGCTGAGGATGGCGATGATGGCGATCACCACCATCAGTTCTATCAGGGTAAAGCCGCGTTGCGTTTCCATGCGTTGTCTCCTCCATAAGGGTGTGGAAGGCAACGGTAGCGGTTTGCGCGGGGGCACGGCGAGGGGCTTTTGCGCGTTTCTCGGCGCGCTTCCATCAGTAATGACGTTGTTTGCAGCGGTGAATAAAAGGGTGCGAGGGGCTTCGCAATTTTACGGTAACGCCCCCGGCAGCGGCCGGGGGCGAGGGGATCATTTGAAGCGCATCGACAGATCGAGCGCGGTCACATGCTTGGTCAGCGCGCCGACCGAAATGTAATCCACGCCGGTCTCGGCGAAGGTGCGCAGCGTCTCTCTGGTGACGTTGCCGGATACTTCCAGCTGGGCGCGGCCCTGGGTTTGGGCGACCGCCTGGCGCATCATCTCGACGCTGAAGTTGTCCAGCATGATGATGTCGGCGCCGGCGTCCAGCGCCTGCTGCAGTTCATCGAGCGATTCGACTTCCACTTCCACCGGCACGTCGGCGTGCAGCCAGAAGGCTTTTTCCACCGCGTTCTTGATAGAGCCGGAGGCGATGATGTGGTTTTCCTTGATCAGGAAGGCGTCGGACAGCCCCAGCCGGTGGTTGCTGCCGCCCCCGCACAGCACGGCGTATTTCAGCGCGGTGCGCAGGCCGGGCAGGGTTTTGCGGGTATCGAGCAGGCGAGTCCGGGTGCCTTCCAGCAGAGCCACATAGCGGCTGACCTCGGTCGCCACGCCGGAGAGCGTCTGCACGAAGTTCAGCGCGGTGCGCTCGCCGGTCAGCATCACTCGTGCGGGGCCGCGCAGCCGGCAGAGCGGTTGGTTCGGCGTCAGACGGTCGCCGTCCGCCACCAGCCACTCCACCTGCACCTGATTGCCCAATTGAATAAAGACCTCATTCAGCCAGCGGCGGCCGCAGAATACGCCGGCTTCGCGGGTGATGACGGTGGCTTCGGCCTGCTTGTCCGCCGGTAACAATTGCGCGGTAATATCGCGCCCGGCGTCGACTTCACCCCCCAGGTCTTCGCGTAGCGCCTGGGCGACGGCATAGGGAATATCACTTTCAATTCGTTCAAGAAGCTCGGTGCGGCGACTGTCGGCACTGTAGCGGCGTGTCGGCATGGAAAACTCCGAAATGGACGGTTAGATCGTAGGGGAACATGCTACTCTGTTGCAGGAATAAGTACCACCGCAGAGAGGTGTCTGATGCAGTTGGAAAATGGCTGGATTGTCGGGGTGACGCGAGTGGTCTCGCCGCACTGCGATCGGCGCCCGGATGACGAGCCGCCGTCGCTGCTGGTCATCCACAACATCAGCCTGCCGCCCGGCGAGTTCGGCGGCCCCTATATCGACCAGCTGTTTACCGGCACGCTCGATCCCGCGCAGCACCCCTATTTCACCGAGATCCATCAGCTGCGGGTGTCGGCGCACTGCCTGATCCGCCGCGACGGGGAGATCGTGCAGTACGTGCCCTTCGACCAGCGCGCCTGGCACGCGGGCGTTTCCCTGTATCAGGGGCGCGACCGGTGCAACGATTTCTCCATCGGCATCGAGCTGGAAGGCACCGATCAGTTACCCTACACCGAGGCGCAATACCGCGCGCTGCAGGCGGTCACCGCGCTGCTGGCAGAACATTATCCGCCGCTGGCGGCCAATATCGCCGGGCATTGCGATATCGCCCCCGGCCGCAAGACCGATCCCGGGCCGGCGTTCGATTGGGATCGCTATCTGGCATCTCTGGAACAACGCGGCGCGCCCGCTGACGCTATGCTTGAGACAAGAAAAAGGGAGAGGAATCGCTAATGACGCTGTTTACGCTGTTGCTGGTTTTGGCCTGGGAGCGCCTGTTTAAGCTGGGAGAACACTGGCAGCTGGATCACCGTCTCGAAGTGGTGTTTCAGCGGCTGCATCGGGTTTCGCTGGCGCAGACGCTGGCGATGACCGCCGCCTGGATGGTGATCGTCTGGGGCGTTCTGTGGCTGTCGCACGGGTTGTTCTTCGGCGTGGTGACGCTGCTGCTGTGGATCGTCATCGATCTGCTGTGCGTCGGCGCCGGCATCAAGCGCAAACACTACCGCGCCTACCTGAAAGCGGCGCGGCAGGGCGATACCCACGCCAGCGATCAGATGGCGGAAGAGCTGGCGTTGATCCACGGTTTGCCGGTGGACTGCAGCGAAGAGCTGCGCCTGCGCGAGCTGCAAAACGCGCTGCTGTGGATCAACTTCCGTTATTATCTGGCGCCGCTGTTCTGGTTCGTGGTCTTTGGGCCTTACGGGCCGATCGCGCTGGCGGGGTATGCCTTCCTGCGCGCCTATCAAACCTGGCTGGCGCGCCACAATACGCCGCTGGAGCGTTCGCAATCGGGCATCGATCACCTGCTGAACTGGCTGGACTGGATCCCGGTGCGCTTGGCCGGGGTGGCCTACGCGCTGTTCGGCCACGGCGAGCGTGCGCTGCCGGCCTGGTTCGCCTCGCTGGGGGATCGGCATTCGTCGTCGTATCAGGTGCTGACGCGGCTGGCGCAGTTCTCGCTGGCGCGCGATCCGCATATGGATCCGGTGCAAACGCCGCGGGCGGCGGTGACGCTGGCGCGCAAGGTGACGATGATCATCGTGGTGGTGGTGGCGCTGTTGACCATTTACGGCACGCTGCTTTAAGCGGCAGCGAAAAGCAAAACGGGCGCCGAGGCGCCCGTTTTTTTGGCCATTCGGCCGGGATTACAGCTTGGCGAAGCAGCGACGCGCGGCGTCGATGGTGCGCTGAATGTCTTCCTTGCTGTGCGCCACGGACATGAAGCCCGCTTCGAAGGCGGACGGCGCCAGATACACCCCTTCTTCCAGCATCAGATGGAAGAAGCGCTTGAAGCGTTCCACGTCGCACTGCATCACGTCCTGGTAGCAGGTGACCGCCGGCGCGTCGGTGAAGAACAGGCCGAACATGCCGCCGACGTTGTTGACCACCAGCGGGATATTCTCTTCCTGCGCCGCGTGCAGCAGGCCAGCGGCCAGCATCTCGGTCAGTTCGGTCAGCGTCTGGTGCACGCCCACCTGCGACACTTCGGTCAGGCAGGCATAGCCCGCCGCCATGGCGATCGGGTTGCCGGACAGGGTGCCCGCCTGGTAGACCGGGCCGGTCGGCGCCAGCGCGTCCATCACGTCGCGGCGGCCGCCGAAGGCGCCCACCGGCATGCCGCCGCCGATGATTTTGCCCAGACAGGTCAGATCCGGCTCGACGCCGTAATAGGACTGTGCGCCGGCCAGCGCCACGCGGAAGCCGGTCATCACTTCATCGATGATCAAGAGCGCGCCGTACTTGTCGCACAGCGCGCGCAGGCCCGGCAGGAATTCCGGCAGCGGCGGCACGCAGTTCATGTTGCCGGCGACCGGCTCGACGATGATACAGGCGATCTCGGACGGGTACTGCTCGAAGGCGGTCCGCACCGAATCCAGGTCGTTATAGGTGCAGGTCAGGGTGTGCTTGGCGAAATCGGCCGGCACGCCCGGTGAGTTCGGCTGGCCGAGGGTCAGCGCGCCGGAACCGGCTTTCACCAGCAGGCAGTCGGCGTGGCCGTGGTAGCAGCCTTCGAACTTGATGATTTTGTCGCGGTTGGTGTAGCCGCGCGCCAGGCGGATGGCGCTCATGGTGGCTTCGGTGCCCGAGTTCACCATGCGCACCATATCCATCGTCGGCACCAGCTCAGTGACCAGCTGCGCCATTTTGACTTCCATCTCGGTCGGCGCGCCGAAGCTCAGGCCGCGCTGCGCCGCTTCGATCACCGCGTCGCGGATCGCCGGGTGGTTGTGTCCCAGCACCATCGGCCCCCAGGAACCGACATAGTCGATATAGGCCTTGCTGTCGGCATCGAACAGATAAGCCCCGTCTGCCCGCTCGATAAACAGCGGCACACCGCCCACGCCGGTGAATGCACGCACCGGAGAGTTCACCCCGCCGGGGATCAACTGTTGCGCCTGGGCGTACAGACTTTCGGACTTGCTGTGTAGGCTCATAAATCGGCTCCTGGATTCTCTTTTGAATGATTTGACCGCGCTATTCTAGAGGAGAGCGCCGCGTTATGAAACGATCACAGTCAGATACCATTAACGGCAGCGCCCGCCGCCGGGTTGGGGTAGAATAACCGCCTTGCCTATTTGTATTACAAATTACCTAACGAATTACTCGCGATGACGGAATCACAATCACAGCCAGTCGGGACGTTGAGCCCGCGTCTTAGCCGCAGCGATGCGGTGCGTCAGTTTATTCGCCGCGATAAAACGCCGGTGGCGATCCTGGTGATGGCCGCGCTGGTGGGGACGCTGGCCGGTTTGCTCGGCGTGGCCTTCGATAAGGCGGTGGAGTGGGTGCAGCAGCAGCGGCTGGCTTCGCTGGCGCAGGTCGCCGACTCCTGGATCCTGGTGTGGCCACTGGCGTTTATCCTGTCTGCCGCGCTGGCGGCGCTGGGCTATTACCTGGTGCGGCGCTTTGCCCCTGAGGCGGGCGGCTCGGGCATTCCGGAGATCGAAGGCGCGCTGGAGGAGCTGCGGCCGGTGCGCTGGTGGCGCGTGATCCCGGTGAAATTCATCGGCGGCATGGGCACGCTGGGGGCGGGCATGGTGCTGGGGCGCGAAGGGCCCACGGTGCAAATGGGCGGCAACGTCGGGCGCATGGTATTGGACGTGCTGCGCATTCGCGGCGCCGAGGCGCGTCATACGCTGCTGGCGACCGGGGCCGCCGCCGGGTTGTCCGCTGCGTTCAACGCGCCGCTGGCCGGCATCTTGTTCATCATCGAAGAGATGCGGCCGCAGTTCCGCTACAACCTGATCTCGATTAAAGCGGTGTTTATCGGCGTGATCATGTCGAGCGTGGTGTTCCAGCTGTTTAACGGCCAGGGCTCGGTGATCGCGGTCGATAAACTTTCTTCGGCGCCCATTAATACCCTGTGGCTCTATCTGGTGCTGGGGGCGATATTCGGCGCGGTGGGCGTGGGATTCAACGCGCTGATCTTCCGCACTCAGGATATGTTTGCGCGCCTGCACGGCGGCAGAATGCGCAATGTCTTGCTGATGGGCGGGCTGCTCGGCGGCGTGTGCGGCATTCTGGGGCTGATCCAGCCGGAGGCGGCGGGTGGCGGCTTTGGGCTGATCCCGATCGCCGCGGCGGGCAATTACAGCGTCGGCATGTTGATGTTCATCTTTATTACCCGCATCTTCACTACGCTGCTGTGCTTCGGCTCCGGCGCGCCGGGCGGCATCTTCGCGCCTATGCTGGCGCTGGGCACGCTGTTCGGCACCGCCTTCGGGCTGGCGGGGGCGCATCTGTTCCCGCAGTACGGCATCGAGGCGGGCACCTTCGCCATCGCCGGCATGGGGGCGCTGTTCGCCGCCACGGTGCGCGCCCCGCTGACCGGCATCGTGCTGGTGCTGGAAATGACCGACAACTACCAACTCATTTTACCGATGATCATCACCTGCCTCGGTGCCACGGTGGTGGCGCAGCTGCTCGGCGGCAAGCCGCTGTATTCGTCGATCCTGGCCCGCACGCTGCAAAGGCAGGAGGCGCAGCTGGCGCGGGAAGCGGCGGAGAAAACAGGTAAGGAAAATACAACAAATGCGGTGAATACTTGAACGCAACACTCAGGTATCGGATAATCGTTAATATTAATCAGGCAGCCATAGTAGCGATCTGATGCTGAACAATGTTGGGAGTAAAGAGTATGAGTGATCAAACGGCACTGCCCCTGCAATTTACCGAGGCAGCAGCAAACAAGGTTAAGTTCCTGATTGCTGACGAAGAAAACCCGAACCTTAAGCTGCGGGTTTACATTACCGGCGGCGGCTGCAGCGGATTCCAGTACGGCTTCACTTTTGACGACAAGGTCAACGATGGCGACATGACCATCGAGAAGCAGGGCGTGGCGCTGGTGGTCGATCCGATGAGCCTGCAGTATCTGGTCGGCGGTTCGGTGGACTACACCGAAGGGCTGGAAGGGTCGCGCTTCGTGGTGACCAACCCGAATGCCAAAACCACCTGCGGTTGCGGTTCGTCGTTCAGCATCTGAGTTTGCCTGTCAGAATATCAACCCGCTCGCCTTACGGCCGGCGGGTTTTTTATGCCTACCATTCCACGAGGATCACTTCCGCCCCGTTCTCCTGCGCCGGTTGGCGGGTAATGTTCGGCTGCGCCGCCGCATGGCTGCATTCGGCCCGTGGGGCGGCGGCCTCGAGGCGCACGGCGCATTGCGGTTCAATGGTGAGAGTAACGCCGATCCGGCCGCTGACGGCATCGGCATGCGCGGCGCCACTCAGCAGGGCGCCACAGCAGGCAAGCAGGATTTTTTTCATCATTGCGGGAATAGCCATCCGTAAGCAATCTTGTGATGACTTATCGGCAAAAAGTTAAAAAGGTTTAACAGCGCGGGGAGGGGATTAACCTGCGGATAACAGAATTTTACATCGTCACTACGCTATTTATTGGGTGAAAATAATACCACCAAGCCCGTTTTTAGTCTAATAAATCACCCAATGCGGCGTTGCCAAGCGCCGCCCCACAGGGCGACGGCTCAGCGTTCGAGAATAAAGGCGGGCAATTTGAGGTGCCAGCGGATGGCCGCCAGCCGAATGGCCAGGGTGATGATCATGCCCAACATCATGGCCTGTTGCAGCGGCATGTGGAAGGTGTAAAACGCCGTGGCGTGCACGATGCCGCCGATGATGCAGGCGGTGGCGTAAATCTCGGTGCGCAGGATCATCGGGATCTCGCGCGCCAGCACGTCGCGGATAATGCCGCCGCCGACGCCGGTGATCACCCCCATGCAGATTGCCACCAGCGGGCCGGTGCCGGCTGCGAAGGCCTTGTTGACGCCGATGCCGACGAACACCGCCAGTCCGACGGCGTCCAGCACCGGCAGCACCCACTGCGGCAGACGGCGCGGCTGGCGCACCAGCAGCAGCGTCAAGACGCAGGTGATCATCGCCACCACCAGATCGGTGGGATCCTTGACCCAGAACACCGGGCCGTTGGCCAGCGCCATGTCGCGGATGGTGCCGCCGCCGACCGCGGTGACCACGCCCAATACCAGCACGCCGAACGGATCCATGCGCAACTTGCCGGCCAGCAGTACGCCGGAGATGGCGAACACCGCCGTACCGAGAATATCCAACCAGAACACCAGCATCAGCGGATCTCCGCCAGCTGGCGGCACAGCTGCTGCGCCGCCAACAGGATGCGCGGCCCGCCGCGGTTGAACCAGTCTTCGTTCAGCGCGATCACCGGCACCTGCAGCTGCGGCGCCCAGAAGGCTTTCACATTGGCGGCTTCTTTCGCGCCGCCGGTGATGACGATGGCCTGCGGCTGACGCGCCAGCACCTGTTCGCGGCTGATTTGCGGCCAAGGGGTGCGGCTGTCGGCGAAGACGTTCTGCCCGCCGCACAGAGCCAGCACCTGGCTTTGCAATGTGGCGCCGGAGCTGGTGAACAGCGGCTGGGTACCGAACTGCAGCAGCACGCGCCGTGGCGAGTTAGCGGCGTACTGTTGTCTGAGAGCGGCGAACTGGCGGCGAAGGCCTTCCGCCGCCTGATGCGCCTGCTCCGGGTGCGGGCTGTATTGCGCCAGCTGGTCCAGCAAGCCGGCGATCCCTTCGAGGGTGTCGGCGTCCGCATAGAAAATTGGGATGCCGAACGCGGCGAGCTGATCCAGCACGCGCTGCGGATTGCCGCCGCGCCAGGCGAGGATCAGGTCCGGCTTGAGCGCCAGCACCCGCTCCAGATTGATGCCCTGCCAGGTGGCCACCTGCTCCAGCCTGGCGGCCTGCGGCGGATAATCGGAATAGGCGCTCGCCGCCACCAGCACATCGCCCATGCCGGCGGCATAGGCGAGTTCGGTGGCGTTGGGCGCCAGGCTGATCACCCGCTGGGCGGCGCCGGCCGGCATGGCCAGCCAGAGCGCCAACAAACAGAGCATCGAGGTAAAGCGCAGCCTCACATTAACCGCGCTTGGCCAGGGTTTGCAGCATGGCGTTGACCATCAGCGTGGACTGTTTGGCCGCTACCACCAGGAACTCGTCAAAGCTCATGTGCGACTCGCTGTCGGCGACGTCGGAAATGGCGCGCACCACCACGAACGGCGTGCCGAACAGATGGCAGACGTGGGCGATCGCCGCGGCTTCCATTTCCACGGCGGCGACGCGCGGGAAGGTGGCGCGAATGCGCGCCAGCGGCTCGGCGCCGTTGATGAAGGCGTCACCGCTGCAGATCAGGCCGCGCACCGCGTGCAGATCCAGCTGTTTGATGCAGCCTTCCGCCAGCGCGATCAGCGCGTCGTCGGCGACGAACGCCGCCGGGCAGCCGGCCATCTGACCCGGCTCGTAGCCGAAAGCGGTGACGTCGGCGTCGTGGTAGCGCACTTCTTCCGACACCACGATATCGCCCACGCGCAGGGTGCTGGCCAGGCCGCCGGCGGAACCGGTGTTGATCACCAGATCCGGGCTGCAGTGTTCCAGCAGCAGGGTGGTGCCCATGGCCGCAGAAACTTTGCCGATGCCGGATTTCAGCAGAGCCACCTCAACGCCGCCGATCTGGCCGGTGTAGATTTCGCAGCCCGCGCGCTGAATGGTTTGACGGTTTTCGATTTGATCGCGCAGCAGGGTGACTTCCTGCTCCATTGCGCCGATGATGCCTACTTTCATAAATAACACTCGCTGATTGGCCGTGAGAATTGCGGCATAGTCTATCATGGCTGTGTGAGAGAGATAATGCGTTGCATCCGCCGCCGGGAATTGTTATCACGGGGGCAGGGCGCAACGGCGGAGAAACAGATGTCCGGGATCGACTTCAAGCAAAAAATCAGCTTCCAACGGCCTTTCAGCAAACCGATCGAGGCCGAGGAAGAGTACGACATCGTGCGGCAGTTCGAGAGCGATCGCGGGCGCATCGTCAACTCGGCCGCCATTCGCCGTCTGCAGCAAAAAACCCAGGTGTTTCCGCTGGAGCGCAACGCGGCGGTGCGCAGCCGCCTGACGCACTCGATGGAGGTGCAGCAGGTCGGGCGCCACATCGCCAAAGAGATCCTCAACCGCTTCAAACAGGCAGGGAGAATTGATGAGCTCGGCCTGACCCGGCTGCTCGATCCGTTTGAAAGCATCGTGGAAATGGCCTGTCTGATGCACGACATCGGCAATCCGCCGTTCGGTCACTTCGGTGAGTCGGCGATCAACGACTGGTTCGCCCAACGGCTCGATCCCGCCAGCTGCGGCAGCGAGCCGGGCAGCCACGATCGCTGCCAGGTGGTGACGCTGCGCCTGCATGAAGGGGAGAGCGATCTGAACCGGCTGCGCAGCCGGATCCGTCAGGATCTCAGCCACTTCGAGGGCAACGCCCAGGCGATCCGCATGGTGTACAGCCTGCTGAAGCTCAACCTGACCTACGCGCAGGTCGGCTGCATTTTGAAATACACCCGCCCGGCCTACTGGGCGAGCGACATCCCCGCCAGCCACAGCTATCTGATGAAAAAGCCCGGCTACTATCTGGCGGAAGAGGCCTTCGTCGATCGGCTGCGGCGCGAGCTGCACATGGGCGAGTTCGATCGTTTCCCGCTGACCTACATCATGGAGGCCGCCGACGATATCTCGTACTGCGTGGCCGATCTGGAAGACGCGGTGGAGAAGAGCATTTTCACCGTCGAGCAGCTGTATCAGCACCTGATTCAGGAGTGGGGCGAAGTAGCGCCGGGCGATCTGTTCGACAAGACCGTCGCCAGCGCGTTTCGCAAGATCGATCGGGGCGGCGCGCGGCGCAGCGCGGAAGATCAGTTCTTCATGTATCTGCGGGTGTTTACCGTGGCGCGGCTGGTGCCGCACGCGGCGCAGCGCTTTATCGACAATCTGGACGCGGTCTATCAGGGCAGTTTCAATCAGGCGCTGCTGGAGGATTCCAGCCCGGCGTACCGGCTGCTGAAAATATTTAAAAATGTGGCGTTCAAGCACGTGTTCAACCACCCGGAGGTCGAGCAGCTCGAGCTGCAAGGCTACCGGGTGATCAGCGGCCTGCTGGACATTTACAGCCCGCTGCTGGCGATGTCGCTGGCGGACTTCAGCCAGCTGGTGCGCGAGGACAGCCACCGCGCTTACCCGATCGAAACGCGCCTGTTCCACAAGCTGTCCACCAAGCATCGGCTGGCGTATGCGGAGGCGGTAGAGGGGCTGCAGCATTTATCGCCGGAGCAGCAAGCCATTCGGGAATATTATTTCCGCGCCCGTTTATTGCAGGACTATATCAGCGGAATGACCGACCTTTACGCCTATGATGAATATCGTCGATTAATGGCGGCGGAATAATTCAACTGAAGAATAATTGTCAGCAATTCCAACCGGTTGGCTGTCTCGACTTTTGTAAAGACGGACAATATTTGTTTACTATTGCCAATCATCTGTGCCGGAACTTCGGGCTATTAATTAACTCTGAATAAGCACGCAAGACGGCCATTCTTTTTGAACGACTTTATAAGAGACACACAGATGAAAAAAACCGCATTAGTTCTGAGCGCACTGGCATTCAGTATCGGTATGGCGATGGGCCCGGTCACGGCCAGCGCCGCTGAAACCGCCTCTTCCAACACCCAACAGCTGCCGAGCCTGGCGCCGATGCTGGAAAAGGTGATGCCTTCCGTGGTGAGCATTAACGTTGAGGGCAGCACCACGGTCAATACGCCGCGCATGCCGCAGCAGTTCCAACAGTTCTTCGGCGAAGATTCGCCGTTCTGCCAGGACGGTTCGCCATTCCAGGGCTCACCGATGTGTCAGGGCGGCGAACAGCCAGGGCCGGATGGCCAGCCGCAGGGCACGCAGCAGAAATTCCAGGCGCTGGGCGCCGGGGTGGTCATCGATGCCGCCAAGGGCTATGTGGTGACCAATAACCACGTGGTGGACAACGCCAACAAGATTCAGGTGCAGCTGAGTGACGGCCGCCGTTTCGACGCCAAGGTGATCGGCAAGGATCCGCGTTCCGATATCGCGTTGATCCAGCTGAAAGACTTCAAGAATCTGACGGCGATCAAGATGGCGGATTCCGATCAGCTGCGCGTCGGCGATTACACCGTGGCGATCGGCAACCCGTACGGGCTGGGTGAAACCGCCACTTCGGGCATCGTATCCGCCCTGGGGCGCAGCGGCCTGAACATCGAAAACTACGAAAACTTCATCCAGACCGATGCGGCGATCAACCGCGGTAACTCCGGCGGCGCGCTGGTTAACCTGAACGGCGAGCTGATCGGCATCAACACCGCGATCCTGGCGCCGGACGGCGGCAACATCGGTATCGGCTTCGCCATTCCGAGCAACATGGTGAAAAACCTGACGGCGCAAATGGTCGAATATGGCCAGGTGAAACGCGGCGAGCTGGGCATCATGGGCACCGAGCTGAACTCTGAGCTGGCCAAGGCGATGAAGGTCGACGCGCAGCGCGGGGCCTTCGTCAGCCAGGTGATGCCGAAGTCTTCCGCCGCGAAGGCGGGCATCAAGGCCGGCGACGTGATCGTCACCATGAACGGCAAGGCCATCTCCAGCTTCGCCTCGTTCCGGGCGGAGATCGGCACGCTGCCGGTCGGCAGCAAGATGTCGCTGGGCATTATTCGCGACGGCAAACCGGTGACGATTGACGTCACGCTGGAGCAAAGCGCGCAGACTCAGGTGGCCTCGGGCAATATCTACACCGGCATCGAAGGCGCCGAGCTGAGCAACACCCAGGTCGGCAATGTGAAGGGCGTCAAGGTCGACAGCGTGAAAGCCGGCAGCGCCGCGGCGCGTATCGGCCTGAAAAAGGGCGATGTGATCCTGGGCGTGAACCAGCAGCCGATCCAGAACCTGGGCGAGCTGCGTAAAATCCTCGACAGCAAGCCGTCGGTGCTGGCGTTGAATATCCAGCGCGGCGAAAGCCAGCTGTACCTGCTGGCGCAGTGATAGGCGTCTGGCGTTAAAAAGAAAGGCACGCTGCGGCGTGCCTTTTTGCGTTATGGCCTGAGGATTCAGGCCGGTTGCGTCAGATGCGCGCGCGCCGCGTGGATCACCAGTTCAATCTCATCCAACAGCTCCAGCCACTCCGGCTCCAGCTCGTCGTTGGTGACGCCCTGGCGCAGCTGCCGCTCGAGGTAGAAACACAGCTGCTTGAGGCGCGGCACGCCGCTGTAGCTGCAACTGCCGTGCAGCTTATGGACCAGATCGAGGATCTCGTCGTCATGCTGGCCGTCGAGCAGCGCTTGCACCCGCTCGCGCACCTGCGGCAGGAAATCGAGCAGCATTTGCAGCAGATCGCGCGCCAGATCCGGTTTATTGGCCGCCTGACGCAGCGCCAGCGGCCAGTCGAGCGACAGCGGCGCGTCGTCGGCGACGGCGTTTTCCACGTCGCCGCTGTGGTAGCGCGACAGCACGCGGGTCAGCATTTTCTCGTCGATCGGCTTGGCCAGATAGTCGTCCATCCCGGCCTGCAGCAGGTGCTCGCGCTCGCCGCTGGCGGCATGGGCGGTAACGGCGACGATCGGCGTGGAGTTGTGATGCGGCAGTTGGCGGATCAGCTCGCTGGCGTGAATGCCGTCCATCTTCGGCATCTGAATGTCCATCAGGATCAGATCCAGCACGTTGTCGCGCGCCAGCGCCAGCGCTTCCTCGCCGCTCTCGCACAGCAGGGTTTTTTCTACCTGTTCCCCCAGCAGCGTGCCGATCAGCTTCAGGTTGGCCGGGTTGTCGTCAACCGCCATCACCGTCAGCGGCAGGCGTTTACGCTCAGGCGGCGCGGTGAGGCGTGTCGGTGTCTCCATCCTGAGCAGCGGGAACAACCGGGTGCTGGTGATCGGCTTGATCAGGCAGCCGAGCGCGCCTTGTTGCTTGAGCAGCTCGGCGTCGATCTGCGCCTGGCACGGCAGCGCCAGAATCACCCGATCGGCCAGCTTCAGCGAGGCCAGCAATTTGTCCTCGTGCTGCGCCATATTGGCGCGGAACGGGATGGGCACGCCGGCCAGCAGGAAGTCATAGTGGCCTGGCGGCAGCTGGGCCAGCGTCGGCGAGTGGGTGATCACCAGCTGCGTGACGCTGAGCATGTTGAGCGTCGCCTGCGCCGCCGTCGGGTTGGACTCGATATAGGCCAGCGTTTTGCCGTTCAGATCCGGCAGGCTCGGCGCCAGCGACAGCATGCCCTCGTTCAGATCCAGCGTGATGTGGAACCAGAAGGTCGAGCCGCGGTTCAACTGGCTGTGGAAGCAGATATCGCCCCCCATCTCTTTCACCAGCTTTTGCGTGATCACCAGCCCCAGCCCGGTGCCGCCGTGGCGGCGGGAGATGCTGGCGTCCGCCTGACGAAACGCCTGGAACAGCTGCGACTGCTGGCGTTCGGAGATGCCGATGCCGGTGTCGTGGATCTGCACTTCCACTTCCACCCGGCGATCCAGCTGTTTGCGCAGCTCGACGCGAATATCGATATTGCCGGTTTCGGTGAACTTGATGGCGTTGCCCAGCAGGTTGGTGATGATTTGCTGCAGGCGCAGCGAGTCGCCGATCACCTGCTCCGGCACGTCGTTGTGCACATCCAGCGTCAGTTCCAGCCCCTTATCGTGCGCGCTGGGCGCCAGCAGCACCACCACTTCGTCCAGCGTTTCACGCAGGGCGAACGGAATATGCTCCAGCACCAGCTTGCCGGCCTCCAGCTTGGAGAAGTCCAGCACGTCGTTGATGATGGTCAGCAGGTTGTTGGCCGAGCGTTCGATGGTCTGCAAATAGTCGGTCTGGGTCGCGCTCAAATCGGTTTTCAGCATCTGGCGGGTGAAACCGATTACGCCGTTGAGCGGGGTGCGCAGCTCGTGCGACATGTTGGCCAGGAATTCGGACTTGATGCGCGCCGCTTCCTGCGCGCGTTTTTTCGCCAGATCCAGCTCGACGTTCTGGATCTCCATCTGCTCCAGGGTTTCACGTAGGTCGGAGGTGGCCTGATCGATGTTCTGCTGCATCTCTTCGTGATAGGCGGTGAGCGACATCGCCATCGAGTTGATGCCGTTCTTCAGCATGTGCAGCTCGCCGAGCATGTAGCCCTCCACGCGGCTGTCGAGCTGGCCGCGGCGGATACGGTCGACGGTATTCACCATGTTGCGGATCGGGCCGGTCACGTCGCGCATCAGCCGGTAAGCGAACAGGATGGCGATGCACATGCACAGCAACAGCAGCAGGGTGGAGACGAACACCTCTTTATATTGCTGCAGCCGCACCGACTGCAGATCCAGCTCGATCGCCACATAGCCCAGGTTGTTGTCGGGGTGGCTACCGCCGTCGGCGGTTTCATCCGGATACTGGCTTTCCGACAGGATCGGCGTGCGCAGGATCAGCGAATCGCCGCGTCGGGTGAGCATCAGCTCGGTAGGCAACGGCACGCCTTTCGGCAGCTGCAGCTGAGCGAAGTTGTGGTGATAATTGGAGGTGACGAACAAATTGTTCTGCGCATCGAACACGGTGATCGAACGCACGATGTCCGAATGGCGGCGGTGCAACAGACTGACCAACTGCCTGACCGATTCGCGGCTGCGGAACGTCATGCCGTACTCGCTGGCCACCGCCAGCGGCTCGATGATGCTGGCGCCGGCGTCGACCAGTTGCTCCTGCTGCTCGTTATAGCGGTGCACCACGAAGAAGGTGCTGAGCAGCAAACCAATCAGCAAGGTCGGGGCCAGAATCAGGATCATCATGCGCGCACGCAGGCTGTATTTGGTCATGGGATTCCAATGTGGGAGAATTGACAGCTGACACTAGCTTAATGAACCAGCACACAATCGACAAATATGGCGCAATTCTACTCTCCCAAACGCCGCGTGACGACCCGGCAGAGCTCACAAATCTTCACCGTGACGGTGAGCGATCTCGATCCTTTCGGCCAGGGCGTGGCGCGCCACGACGGCAAAGCGGTGTTCGTGCCGGGCGTATTGCCGGGCGAGCAGGCGGAAATCCAGCTGACCGAAGATAAGCGCCAGTTCGCCAAAGGCAAGCTCAAGCGCCTGCTGAGCCGCAGCCCACAGCGGGTGGCGCCGCGCTGCCCGCATTTCGGCGTGTGCGGCGGCTGCCAGCAGCAGCATGCGGATGAGGCGCTGCAACAGCAGAGCAAGGCGGCGGCGCTGGTGCGCATGATCGCCCGCGAAACCGGGGTGACCCCGCAGCAGGAGCCGGTGATCGCCGGCCCGGAATACGGCTATCGCCGTCGCGCCCGCCTGAGCCTGGCGTGGCAGCCCAAGCTGCAGCGCCTGATGATGGGCTTTCGACAGGCGGCCTCCAGCGAGCTGGTGGCGGTGGAGCACTGCCCGGTGCTGCGGCCGGAGCTGGAACGGCTGCTGGCGCCGGTGCGCGCCTGCCTGAGCGGGCTGCAGGCGGTACGGCGGCTGGGGCATGTAGAGCTGGTGCTGGCGGATAACGGCCCGCTGCTGGTGCTGCGCCATCTCGACGCGCTGAAAGAGGCGGATCGGCAGGCGCTGTTGGCGTTTGGCGAGCGGGAAAACCTCGCCGTTTACCTGGCGCCGGACAGCGATCGCGTGGAAAAACTGTGCGGTGACACGCCGTATTATCAGGTTGACGGGCTACGCTTAGACTTCAGCCCGCGCGACTTTATTCAGGTCAATGACGCCGTAAACCAACAAATGGTGGCGCAGGCCCTTGAATGGCTCGACATTCAACCCAATGATCGGGTGCTGGACCTGTTCTGCGGCATGGGCAATTTTACCCTGCCGCTGGCGCGCCGCGCCGCTGCGGTGGTGGGCATCGAAGGTGTTGCCACGCTGGTAGCGAATGGGCAATATAATGCACATAAGAATAAGCTGAATAATGCATCGTTCTTCCACGAGAATCTGGAGGACGACGTTGCGCGGCAACCTTGGGCAGCACAAGGGTTTGATAAGGTGATGCTGGATCCCGCCCGCGCCGGTGCGGCCGGGGTGATGTCACACATTGTAAAACTGGCGCCGGCGCGGGTGGTGTATGTTTCCTGTAACCCCACCACGCTGGCTCGCGACAGCAAAGTGCTGTTGAGCGCCGGTTATCGTCTTGCGCGCGTGCGGATGTTGGATATGTTTCCGCACACGGGGCATCTTGAATCAATGGCGCTGTTTATCAACGAGCGCGCGCCAGAGGTCGCTGCAAAGTAGGGAGAAGTTATGGTTGCGGTAAGAAGTGCACATCTGAATACGGCGGGTGAGTTCGCTCTCGATGAGTGGATAGCCGGCTTGGGGCTACCTAACCCGCAGTCATGTGAGCGATTGGCCGCAACCTGGCGTTATTGTGAGCAGCAGACCCAGAATCACCCCGACGCCTCGCTGCTGCTGTGGCGTGGTCTGGAGATGGTGGAAATCCTCTCGACGCTGAGCATGGACAACGACAGCATGCGCGCCGCGCTGCTGTTCCCGCTGGTGGACGCCGGCATCGTGCAGGAAGAGACCCTGACCGAAGCGTTCGGCAAGGGTATTGTCGCGCTGGTGCACGGCGTGCGCGACATGGACGCCATCCGCCAACTGAAAGCTACCCAAAACGACTCGATGGCCTCCGAACAGGTCGACAACGTGCGCCGCATGCTGTTGGCGATGGTGGAGGATTTCCGCTGCGTGGTCATCAAGCTGGCGGAGCGCATCGCTCACCTGCGCGAGGTGAAAGACGCGCCGGAAGACGAGCGCGTGCTGGCGGCGAAAGAGTGTTCCAACATCTACGCCCCGCTGGCCAACCGGCTCGGCATCGGCCAGCTGAAGTGGGAACTGGAAGATTTCTGCTTCCGCTACCTGCATCCGGAAGAATACAAGCGCATCGCCAAGCTGTTGCATGAGCGCCGCATCGATCGCGAACAGTTCATCGACGATTTCGTCGCCGGGCTGCGCGCCGAAATGGCCAGCGAAGGTATTCGGGTGGAGATCTACGGCCGGCCAAAACACATCTACAGCATCTGGCGCAAGATGCAGAAAAAGCACCTGGCGTTCGACGAACTGTTCGACGTGCGCGCGGTGCGCATCGTGGCGGAGCGCCTGCAGGATTGCTATGCGGCGTTGGGCATCGTGCATACCCACTTCCGCCATCTGCCGGACGAGTTCGACGACTACGTCGCCAACCCGAAACCCAACGGCTACCAGTCTATCCACACCGTGGTGCTGGGGCCGCGCGGCAAAACCGTCGAGATTCAGATCCGCACCCGGCAAATGCATGAAGACGCCGAGCTGGGCGTAGCCGCGCACTGGAAGTACAAAGAGGGCGCGGGCGTGACCGTGCGCTCCGGCTACGAAGAACGCATCGCCTGGCTGCGCAAGCTCATCGCCTGGCAGGAAGAGATGGCGGACTCCGGCGAGATGCTCGACGAAGTGCGCAGCCAGGTGTTCGACGATCGGGTGTATGTGTTTACGCCGAAAGGCGACGTGGTGGATCTGCCGGCCGGCTCCACGCCGCTCGATTTCGCCTACCACATTCACAGCGACGTCGGCCACCGTTGCATCGGCGCCAAGATCGGCGGCCGCATCGTGCCGTTTACCTATCAGCTGAAGATGGGCGATCAGATTGAGATTATCACCCAGAAGCAGCCGAACCCGAGCCGCGACTGGCTGAACCCGAACCTGGGTTATGTCACCACCAGCCGCGGGCGCTCGAAGATCCACAACTGGTTCCGCAAGCAGGACCGCGACAAGAACATTCTCGCCGGCCGCCAGATGCTGGACAACGAACTGGAACACCTCGGCATCAGCCTGAAAGAGGCCGAGAAGCTGCTGATCCCGCGCTACAACATGAACTCGCTGGACGAGGTATTGGCGGCGATCGGCGGCGGGGACATTCGCCTGAACCAGATGGTGAATTACCTGCAGGGCAAGTTCAACAAGCCGAGCGCCGAAGAGCAGGATCGCGAGGCGCTGCGCCAGCTGGTGCAGCAGAAAGCGCCGCCGCCGGCCCGCAACAAGGACAACGGCCGAGTGGTGGTGGAGGGCGTGGGCAACCTGATGCACCACATCGCCCGCTGCTGCCAGCCGATCCCGGGCGACGACATCGTCGGCTTTATCACCCAGGGGCGCGGTATTTCGATCCACCGGGCGGACTGCGATCAGCTTGTCGATCTGCAATCGCACGCGCCGGAGCGCATCGTCGACGCGGTATGGGGCGAAAGCTACTCCAGCGGTTATTCGCTGGTGGTGCGCGTAATGGCCAACGATCGCAGCGGGCTGCTGCGCGACATTACCACCATTCTGGCCAACGAAAAGGTCAACGTACTGGGCGTCGCCAGCCGCAGCGACACCAAGAAGCAGTTGGCCACCATCGACATGGATATCGAAATCTACAACCAGCAGGTGCTGAGCCGGGTGCTGGCGAAGCTGAACCAGCTGCCGGACGTGATAGACGCCAAGCGTCTGCACGGCAACTAAGCCCACATCGCCTTTCGGGCCGTATCGATAGCGGATGCGGCCCGAAATCCATGAATTCGGCGGGCGCTCCCCTGCGCCCCCATGCTTTCTCAGAGATTTTTTATGACCCAATCCACTCCGCTGCAGCGTCTGCTAAACATCATGAAAACGCTGCGCGACCCGCAGATCGGTTGCTCGTGGGACCGCAAGCAAACCTTCGCCACCATTGCGCCTTATACGCTGGAAGAGACTTACGAAGTGCTGGACGCCATCGAGCGGCAGGACTATGCCGATTTGCGCGACGAGCTGGGCGACTTGCTGTTTCAGGTGGTGTTTTACGCCCAGATGGGGCAGGAGCAGGGACTGTTCGATTTCGATGAGGTGTGCACCGCCATCAGCGACAAGCTGGAGCGCCGTCACCCGCACATCTTCGGCGACGCCGAGGGCGGAGACAGCGAAGCCGTGGCGGCGCGCTGGGAGCAGTTGAAGGCCGGTGAGCGCGCTGAAAAAGCGCTGCACTCGGTGCTGGACGATATTCCGCAGGCGCTGCCGGCGTTGATGAAAGCGCACAAGATCCAAAAACGCTGTGCCTCGGTCGGCTTCGACTGGAATACCCTGGGCCCGGTGCTGGACAAAGTGTACGAAGAGATCGACGAAGTGATGCACGAAGCCCGCCAGGCGGTGGTCGACGAGAGCAAGCTGGAAGAGGAGATCGGCGATCTGCTGTTCGCCACGGTGAACCTGTCGCGCCATTTAGGCCACAAGGCGGAGAACGCGCTGCAGGCGGCGAACCGCAAGTTCGAGCGCCGCTTCCGCCAGGTAGAAGCGATCGTAAAACAACGCGGGCTGAACTTGGAAGACGCCACGCTGGAGCAGATGGAAGACGCCTGGCAACAGGTGAAGAAATCTGAAATCTGATGTACTGCCGACGTTAATGGCACTGGATCGAACATTAAGGAAGTTCCACGCAGGCAAAGGAAGGTGGCGTCATGATCAAGAGGCTGGTGCTTTTAGCATGTTTTTTTCCCGGTTTCAGCACGGCGTCGCCTCCTGCTGATGTTGGGCGGCTGCGGTATGATGAACGCAGGCTGCCATTAGTCGATGTGCAGATCGATAACCGGTTACACACGCTCATGCTGGATACCGGCAGCGCAGAAGGGATACACCTTTATCAACACGATCTGGAGCGTCTGGTCGCGCAACCGAGCCTGAAGGTGGTGCGGCTGGCACCTCGGCAGCTCAGAGATCTCTCTGGCGGTGAAAATCAGGTGTCTGCCTGGCGGATTAGTCGGCTGTTTATTGGCAATATCCCTTTTAACGACGTCGAAGCGGTGAGTTTTAAGCCCTGGGGACTCAACCTGGGAAACGAGGTGCCGGTAAGTGAAGTGATGGGGCTCGGGTTGTTCCGCGATCGAAAAGTGCTGATGGACTTCGAAAACGATCGTTTGCAAATGTTGGCTCATCTGCCTTCAGACATTGCAAAATGGGCTTCTTATCCGTTCGAACAGACCGATGAGGGGCTGAGCGTGACGGCCTTCGTTGGCAATAAACCGTTGCGCCTGATTGTTGATACCGGCGCCAGCCATTCTCTTTTGTTTGCCGCTGGCTTGCCGGCTGGCCTCTTGTTTTCCGGCTGTCGTTCCATTGAGCCTGAGGCCACGAACCTGGATTGCCGAGTGACCAGATTCACCTTGACCGATCGCCGGGGCCGGCATCACAACGATTTGGCTATCGTTACCGAAGGCCCAACGTCTGAGGTGCTGGGCTTTGATGGTCTGTTGGGGATGGGCTTTATGCGGGGTCATCGTGTGATTGTTGATATGCCTGAACGCATGCTCTACATCAGTCGTTAACGCGATGAGCCTCGATCCCAGGCTAATCGGGTTTAGGAAAGCTGAATCGCCGCGACAATGTTGATCGCCGACAAGGTTCGCTCAAGCTGAAACGGTTAAGCTTTCGGTCAGGTTAGAGGCGCATGGCTGCCGGCGGCGGCAAAAGGGCAACAAACTGAAATCTAAGGCGTTTTATCGCTCCTGAGGGGCGGTAAAAAGAAATTTTCTCTGCTAACTCTTTGTTTTAACTGGAGGGTTTATGCGGCGCCGGCGGAGTAAACCCTGATGAACACGGGAGGGCGGCCGAGATGATGGACAGCAAAACGATCGTTTGTAGGTCAGGAGAGGTTCGGGTATACTACTTTCCCGTCCTGGTTCTTCCATCGTCTTTAAACCTAAACTCTCAGGTTCAGCATGACAACTAATTATATTTTTGTGACCGGCGGGGTCGTATCCTCTCTGGGTAAAGGCATTGCCGCAGCCTCTCTGGCGGCTATTCTTGAAGCCCGTGGCCTCAACGTTACCATCATGAAACTGGACCCGTACATCAACGTGGATCCGGGCACCATGAGCCCGATTCAGCATGGGGAAGTTTTCGTCACCGAAGACGGCGCAGAAACCGATCTGGATTTGGGTCACTACGAGCGCTTCATCCGCACCAAAATGTCGCGTCGCAACAACTTCACCACCGGCCGCATCTACTCCGACGTGCTGCGTAAAGAACGCCGCGGCGACTATCTGGGTGCGACCGTGCAGGTCATTCCGCACATCACCAACGCGATCAAAGAGCGCATCATCGAAGGTGGCGAAGGCCACGATGTGGTGCTGGTGGAAATCGGCGGCACCGTCGGCGATATCGAATCGCTGCCGTTCCTCGAAGCTATCCGTCAGATGGCGGTGGAAGTGGGCCGCGAGCACACCCTGTACATGCACCTGACGCTGGTGCCGTACATGGCGGCGGCCGGCGAAGTGAAAACCAAGCCGACCCAGCATTCCGTAAAAGAGCTGCTTTCCATCGGTATTCAGCCTGATGTGCTGATTTGCCGTTCCGATCGCGCAGTTCCTGCTAACGAACGCGCTAAAATCGCGCTTTTCTGCAATGTGCCGGAAAAAGCGGTTATCTCTCTGAAAGACGTTGATTCTATTTATAAAATCCCAGGCCTATTGAAATCTCAGGGGCTGGACGATTATATTTGTAAACGATTCAGCTTGAACGCACCGGAAGCCAACCTGGCCGAATGGGAACAGGTGATCTACGAAGAAGCCAATCCGGGCGGCGAAGTGACCATCGGCATGGTCGGCAAATACGTTGAGCTGCCGGACGCCTACAAGTCGGTGATCGAAGCGCTGAAGCACGGCGGGCTGAAAAACCGTCTGACCGTGAACATCAAGCTGATCGACTCGCAGGACGTGGAAACCCGCGGCGTGGAAGTGCTGAAAGGGCTGGACGCGATCCTGATCCCGGGCGGCTTCGGTTACCGCGGCGTGGAAGGCAAAGTGATGACCGCACGCTATGCGCGCGAGAACAACATTCCTTACCTGGGCATTTGCCTGGGCATGCAGGTGGCGTTGATGGAGTTCGCTCGCAACGTGGCGGGCATGGAAAACGCCAACTCCACCGAGTTTATGCCAGACTGTAAGTACCCGGTGGTGGCGTTGATCACCGAATGGCGCGACGAAGACGGCAACGTCGAAGTGCGCAGCGAAGAAAGCGATTTGGGCGGCACGATGCGCGTAGGTGGCCAACAGTGCAACCTGATCGACAACAGCCTGGTGCGTCAGCTGTATGGCGAACCGACCATTGTCGAGCGTCACCGTCACCGTTACGAAGTTAACAACATGCTGTTGAAGCAGATCGAAGCCGCAGGGCTGCGTGTCGCCGGTCGTTCCGCCGACAACAAGCTGGTCGAGATCATTGAACTGCCGAATCACCCGTGGTTTGTAGCCTGTCAGTTCCACCCGGAATTTACGTCTACGCCGCGTGATGGGCATCCGCTGTTCGCCGGCTTCGTGAAAGCCGCAGGCGAGCATCAGAAGCGCCAGGTGAAATAAAATATTTGGTAGGCGGCGCGCGGTGAGAACCGCGCGCTGTTTGTCTGGAGTTTTAGTTTAACTTGTACTGAGGAAAACCTAATGTCCAAAATCGTTAAAGTCATCGGTCGTGAAATCATCGACTCCCGCGGTAACCCGACTGTTGAAGCCGAAGTTCATCTGGAAGGCGGTTTCGTCGGCCTGGCTGCTGCGCCGTCAGGTGCTTCTACCGGTTCCCGCGAAGCGCTGGAACTGCGTGACGGTGACAAGTCTCGTTTCCTGGGTAAAGGCGTACTGAAAGCCGTTGCTGCAGTAAACGGTCCGATTGCTCAGGCAGTACTGGGTAAAGATGCCAAAGACCAGGCGAACATCGACAAGATCATGATCGAGCTGGACGGCACCGAAAACAAATCCAACTTCGGCGCCAACGCCATTCTGGCGGTTTCCCTGGCAGCAGCGAAAGCGGCCGCAGCTTCTAAAGGCATGCCGCTGTACGAGCACATCGCTGAACTGAACGGCACCCCAGGCAAATTCTCCATGCCACTGCCGATGATGAACATCATCAACGGCGGCGAGCACGCTGACAACAACGTCGACATTCAGGAATTCATGATTCAGCCGGTTGGCGCGAAAACCCTGAAAGAAGCGGTGCGCATCGGTTCTGAAGTGTTCCACCACCTGGCGAAAGTTCTGAAAGCCAAAGGCATGAACACCGCCGTGGGCGACGAAGGCGGCTACGCGCCAAACCTGGGTTCCAACGCCGAAGCGCTGGCGGTTATCGCTGAAGCGGTAAAAGCGGCGGGCTACGAGCTGGGCAAAGACGTCACGCTGGCGATGGACTGCGCGGCTTCCGAATTCTACAAAGACGGTAAATACGTGCTGGCCGGCGAAGGCAACAAAGCCTTCACTTCCGAAGAGTTCACTCACTTCCTGGAAGATCTGACCAAACAGTACCCAATCGTGTCTATCGAAGACGGCCTGGATGAATCCGACTGGGCGGGCTTCGCTTACCAGACCAAAGTTCTGGGCGACAAAATCCAGCTGGTGGGCGACGATCTGTTCGTGACCAACACCAAGATCCTGAAAGAAGGCATCGAGAAAGGCATCGCTAACTCCATCCTGATCAAATTCAACCAGATCGGTTCTCTGACCGAAACTCTGGCGGCTATCAAGATGGCGAAAGACGCCGGCTACACCGCGGTGATCTCTCACCGTTCCGGTGAAACCGAAGACGCGACCATCGCCGACCTGGCGGTAGGGACTGCGGCTGGCCAGATCAAAACCGGTTCCATGAGCCGTTCTGACCGCGTTGCCAAGTACAACCAACTGATCCGTATCGAAGAAGCGCTGGGTGACCGTGCGCCGTTCAACGGCCTGAAAGAAGTTAAAGGCCAGTAAGTTCGACCAATTCGGTTGCTAAATAAAAACCCGCCGCGGCGGGTTTTTTTATGTTTTAAATTCGTGATGAATGTCAGTCTAATAATAATTTTTTTATTGAAAACGTGGTCCTATTTAACCCGATAATTTTATTAAAGATAGTAACTGTGTTTATTTTATATTCCATTTTTATTTGCTTTATAATTATTCGTTACTAGACTGCCAATGAGGCAGTTTATTTCTCGCCGTTCTGCCGTAGATCTTCATCCTCACTATGCCTTAATACTGCCGGCTTGCTGGCCGGTTGAGAGAGGGCTTGATGCGACAGCGAATCGTCATTGTCGGCGGCGGAACCGGCGGCACCATCCTGGCCAATGTATTGGCCGAAAAATTGCACCGAGAAATTATTAATAATAAAGTCGAGTTATTAATGATATCGGATTCACCGCTGCATTATTACAAACCGGCGTTTATGTATGTGGCGTTCAATACTTTTTTCAAGCAGGAACTCACGCGCTCACAGCGGAGTTTATTGCGCCCTGAAATACAATTCATTGTTGATAAAGCGGAATCTTTCGATTTAACACAGCGAAATATAGCCACGCAAAGCGGTAAAATTTATTCCTATGACTTTCTGGTCTTTGCTACCGGCTGCGTCCCCTGGCCGGAGCGTATCGAAGGGCTGGCGCAGGCGGGCGATCATTTTTACCAGTATCAGGCCGCCAGGCGGTTGGCGCAAAAACTGGCGACTATCGAGAAAGGGCGTATCTTCATCACCGTTTCCTTCCCTGAAACCCCCAACGTGCCCCACCAGTGCGGCATCGCGCCGATCGAAACCACGCTGATGCTGGATGACTACCTGCGGCGGCGCGGCGTGCGTAAGGCGGTGGAGATCGTTTATACCTATCCGACCATTTCCCAATTGCTGCGCAACTGCCTGTTTTTGCAGCGCCCGACCGGCGAAGCGCTGCCCGCCATTTTTGCCGCGCGCGATATCCGTCACCAGCGCGGTTTTACCCTCAGCCGGGTGGACGCACAGCGCAACATCGCCTATTCCGCCGAGGGGGAGGAACAGCCGTTTGACATCCTGATGGCCACGCCGCCGATCCGGGCGGTGGAAGCGGTGCGCAACACCGGCCTGAGCGATATTCAAAACGGCGAGGGGTGGTTGCCGACCGATCACCAAACGCTGCAGGTGTACGGCCAGCAGGGCGTATACGTGATAGGCGACACCGTGGATCTGCCGGTCAGCAAGGCGGGCGGTTCTTGCCACAATCAGGCGCCGGTGATCGCCGACAACATCGTGGCGGAAATACGGCTGGGGCAAACGGTCAGCCATTACGACGGCAAGGTGCAGGCGGTCGCGCAAATGGGGCTGAATGCCGGCATGCCGCTGGTGTACGACTACCGTCACGACGTGCTGCCGACCCCGGCCACCAAGGTGGGCGGCATGCTGCGCAACGGTTTTAACCGCGGTCTGTATTGGGCCACGGTAAGGGGGCTGATATGACGGAAAGCACGGTGCATGGTGATGAACTCCAATCGCTGGCGGGCTTGCTGGAAAAACTGCGGCCGCTGCTGGCCGGCGGGCGGCTGGACAACGTGGTCGATCTGCTGTCGTTGCTGTCGGACGTAGTGGATATCGCCGACAACGCGCTGGTGGAAAAACTGGCCGGCGTATTCGAAGGGCTGGTTACGGTCGGTTGGGAGGGAGGGACTGCGTTGAAGATGGCGCACAGCGAGCTGCAATTGAACCCGCCGCCCGCCAATTTTCGTGCGGCTTACGCCTTGCTGAAGCAGCCGGACACCCTGCTGGGCGTCATGCTGCTGCTGCGCACTCTGCAAATTATCGGGCGGCGTACACGGGATGGCGCGTTGCCGCCGGATGCTTCCGATGAATAATTGAATCGGCTTCGTTCACTCAGATAAGGAGTCGTTATGTTCGGCAAACTTGACCATGCCTTCGCTACCCGCGCTATTCATTATGGCTACGATCCTCAGCAGCATCAGGGGGCGCTGAGCCCGCCGGTGTTTATGAGCTCCACTTTTACCTTTCCCACGGCGGAATATGGCGGCGCTTGCTTTGCCGGCACCGAACCGGGGTATTTCTATTCACGTATCGCCAACCCGACGCTGAATCTGCTGGAGCAGCGCATCGCCAACCTCGAAGAGGGGGAAGCGGCGGTGGCGTTCTCTTCCGGCATGGGGGTGATCACCGCCTGTTGCTGGACGTTGCTCAGCCCGGGCGATGAGCTGATCGTCGATGAAACGGTGTATGGGTGCACCTTCAGCTATTTTCATCACGGTCTGGCGCGCTTTGGCGTCAAGATAACCCATGTTGATCTGACCCGGCCGGAGCGGCTGGCCGCCGCGATCGGTAGGCGCACCCGGCTGGTGTATTGCGAAACCCCGGCCAACCCCAACATGCGACTGATCGATATCGCCGCAGTGGCGGAGATTGCACATCGGCATCAGGCGTTGCTGCTGGTGGACAACACCTACTGTACGCCGTACCTGCAGCGGCCGCTGACGCTGGGCGCCGACATCGTGGTGCACTCGGCCACCAAGTACCTCGGCGGCCACGGCGATCTGCTGGCCGGGCTGGCGGTGACGAGCGAGGCGCTGGCGCAGACGATCCGGCTTGAGGGGCTAAAGGACATGAACGGGGCGGTGCTGTCGGCGCAGGATGCTGCACTGATACTGCGCGGTTTGAAAACCTTGCCGCTGCGCATGGATCGTCATTGCGATAACGCGCAGCGTCTGGCGGAGATGTTGGCGGAGCATCCTGCGGTCGAGCGGGTGTATTATCCCGGCCTGGCGAACTTCCCGCAGCATGCGTTGGCGCAGCGGCAAATGGCGCGCCCCGGCGGCATGCTGGCGTTTGAGCTGCGGGGCGGCATGAGTGCAGGCATTCGCTTCCTCAATGCGCTGCAGCTCATCTTGCGCGCGGTCAGCCTGGGCGATTGCGAAAGCCTGGCGCAACACCCGGCCAGCATGACGCACTCGGCCTACAGCCCCGAAGAG
Source organism: Serratia sp. SM04 (assembly GCF_040280225.1). NCBI lineage: Bacteria > Pseudomonadati > Pseudomonadota > Gammaproteobacteria > Enterobacterales > Yersiniaceae > Serratia > Serratia sp. SM04. The sequence goes on from NZ_JBEOQT010000004.1 coordinate 275,650, forward strand.
CGGCGGCGCCATCATATCAGCGAGGGATTGGTGCGGTTGTCCGCCGGGCTGGAGGCGTTTGACGACTTGCAGGCGGATGTCCTGCAAGCATTGGCGCAGGCGCATTAAAAAACCCGCCGCAGCGGGTTTTATCAGAAGCGAGCGTTACATCTGTTGCGTTGCCGCGGTCACCGGCGAACCCCCGCCTTTCTTGCGCACCCACAGCCAGTAAGCCACGGTGAGTAAAGCAATCCACACCAGCCCGACGTACAGCGCGATGCGGCTCTCTTCGAAGTAGCCGAGCAGGCCGATGACGAATGCCATAAAGGCGGTCGCCAGCGCCGGCGCCACCGGCCACCATGGAACCGGGAAGCTCAACTGACGAGTTTCTTCCGGCGACAGCGTGCGGCGCATGACGATCTGCGACAGCAGGATCATCAGCCACACCCAGACGGTGGCGAAGGTGGCGATCGAGGCGATGATCATGAAGACCTTCTCCGGGATCAGGTAGTTGAGCACCACCGCCAGCAGCAGGGCGACCGACATCACCAGCACCGTCATCCACGGCACGCCGCTGGCGGTCAGTTTGGTGAAGCTGCGCGGCGCCTGGCCGTCCTGCGCCATGCCGTACATCATGCGGCCGGCGCCGAAGATGTCGCTGTTGATGGCCGAGATGGCGGCGGTGATCACCACCACGTTCAGCACGTTGGCGGCGGAGCTGATGCCAAGATTGCTGAAAATCTCGACGAACGGGCTGCCGTTCTGGCCGATGCTGTTCCACGGATAGATCGCCATCAGCACCATCAATGTCAGCACGTAAAACAGCAAGATGCGCACCGGTACGGCGTTGATCGCCTTCGGCAGCACTTTGGCGGGGTCTTTCGCCTCGCTGGCGGTAATGCCGATGATCTCGATGCCGCCGAAGGCGAACATCACCACCGCCAATGACGCGACCACGCCGCCGATGCCGTTAGGCATAAAGCCGCCGTGCTGCCACAGGTTACTGATACCGGTAGCGTGCTGGGCTTGGCCGAAGCCGAACAGCATCACCGCCGCGCCGCCGACGATCATCGCCACGATGGCGGCGACCTTGACCAGCGACAGCCAGAATTCCAGCTCGCCGAACACCTTGACGCTGCACAAATTGAGCGCGCCGATAAACAGAATGATGCTGAGCACCCAGACCCACTGGGCGACGTCCGGGAACCACAGCCCCATATAGATGCCGAAGGCGGTGACGTCCGCCAAAGCGACGATCACCATTTCGAAGGTGTAGGTCCAACCGGTGAGGAACCCGGCCAGCGGGCCGAGATAGTGGCTGGCGTAGTGGCCGAACGAGCCGGAAACCGGCTGGTGCACCGCCATTTCACCCAGCGCGCGCATCACCATGAACACCGCCGCGCCGCCCACCAGGTAGGCCAGCAGCACGGCCGGGCCGGCCAGCTGGATGGCGCCGGCGGAGCCGTAGAACAGGCCGGTGCCGATCGCCGAGCCGAGAGCCATGAAACGGATGTGCCGCGCGTTTAGTCCGCGTCTGAGTTGTGTTGTTTCGTTACGCATGTTGCTTCCCGTTAAGTGTTTGCCGAACAGGCACGCGCTGCCCGCGCCGGGTGGAACGCACCCGGCGGGGCAGAACAAACTGCGTGATTCAGTGTGTGATGATTATGCCTGGCTAGGCAGCAGCGCCGCAGGCAGCAGCGATGTCAGGTGACCGGCCGCCAAGAGTTGGCTGGCGGCTTCAATGTCGGGGGCGAAGAAACGATCCTTGTCGTAGAAACTGACATGCTCGCGCAGCAGACGGCGCGCCTGCTCCAGACCTTCCGAGGTCTTCAGGCCGTTGCGGAAATCCAGGCCCTGACAGGCGGCCAGCCATTCGACCGCCAGAATGCCGCGCACGTTGTCCGCCATGATCCACAGGCGGCGACCGGCGGCCGGCGCCATGGAAACGTGGTCTTCCTGGTTGGCGGAGGTCGGAATGCTGTCGACGCTCGACGGGTGCGCCAGCGCTTTGTTTTCGCTGGCCAGCGCCGCGGCGGTCACCTGGGCGATCATGAAGCCGGAGTTCACGCCGCCGTTTTCCACCAGGAACGGTGGCAGTTGCGACATGTGCTTGTCCATCATCAGCGAGATGCGGCGCTCGGACAGCGAACCGATTTCGGCGAACGCCAGCGCCAGGTTATCGGCGGCCATCGCCACCGGCTCGGCGTGGAAGTTGCCGCCGGACAGCACGTCGCCCTGTTCGGCGAACACCAGCGGGTTATCCGAGACGGCGTTGGCTTCAATTTCCAGCACCTCGGCGGCCTGGCGGATCTGCGTCAGGCAGGCGCCCATCACCTGCGGCTGGCAGCGCAGGGAGTAAGGATCCTGCACTTTTTCGCAGTTGCGATGCGAGTCGGAGACTTCGCTGCGCGCGCCGAGCAGGTGGCGGTAGGCGAGGGCGGCGTCGATCTGGCCGCGCTGGCCGCGCACCTCGTGGATACGCGCATCGAACGGGCTGCGAGAGCCCAGCGCCGCTTCCACCGTCAGGCTGCCCGCCACGGTCGCGGCGGCGAACAGGTCTTCGGCATCGAACAGGCCGCGCAGCGCGAAGGCGGCGGAGACCTGGGTGCCGTTCAGCAGCGCCAGGCCCTCTTTCGCCGCCAGCGTCAGCGGTTTCAGGCCGGCCTTGGCCAGCGCTTCGGTCGCCGGCAGCCATTGGCCCTGATGGCGCGCCTGGCCTTCGCCCAGCAGCACCAGGCTCATGTGCGCCAGCGGCGCCAGGTCACCGGAGGCGCCGACCGAGCCCTTCAGCGGAATATGCGGATAAACTTCGGCGTTGACCAGCGCGATCAGCGCCTGGATGACTTCCAGACGAATGCCGGAGAAGCCGCGCGACAGGCTGTTGATCTTCAGCACCATGATCAGGCGCACCAGGTTGTCGTCGGTCGGCTCGCCCACGCCGGCGGCATGCGACAGCACGATCGAACGCTGCAGGTTTTCCAGATCGTCGCGGGCGATGCGTGTCGAAGCCAGCAGGCCAAACCCGGTGTTGATGCCGTAAGTGGTGCGGTTTTCTTCAACGATGCGTTCCACGCAGGCCACGCTCTGCTGGATTGGCGCGTAGGCGTTGTCGTCCAGCGTCAGCGTCACCGGGTGTTGATAGACGTCGCGTAGCTGGGCCAGCGTCAGTTTGCCCGGGCGAATAGTCAGCGCTTTCATGCTTTTTCTCCTTGGGTCGCGGCAACCATCGGCAGGTTCAGGCCTTGCTCGCGGGCGCAGTCGATAGCGATATCGTAACCGGCGTCGGCGTGACGCATGACCCCGGTAGCCGGGTCATTGTGCAGGACGCGGGCGATGCGCTCGGCGGCTTCGTCGGTGCCGTCGCAGACGATCACCATGCCGGAGTGTTGGGAGAAGCCCATGCCGACGCCGCCGCCGTGGTGCAGGGAAACCCAGGTGGCGCCGCTGGCGGTGTTCAGCAGGGCGTTGAGCAACGGCCAGTCGGAAACCGCATCGGAGCCGTCTTTCATCGCTTCAGTTTCACGGTTCGGGCTGGAAACGGAGCCGGAATCCAGGTGGTCGCGGCCGATGACGATCGGGGCGGACAGTTCGCCCCGGCGCACCATTTCGTTGAACGCCAGGCCCAGCTTGGCGCGCTGGCCGAGGCCAACCCAGCAGATGCGCGCCGGCAGGCCCTGGAAGCTGATGCGCTCGCGCGCCATGTCCAGCCAGCGGTGCAGGTGTTCGTCATCCGGGATCAGCTCTTTCACCATGGCGTCGGTTTTGTAGATGTCCTGCGGATCGCCGGACAGCGCCGCCCAGCGGAATGGCCCGATGCCGCGGCAGAACAGCGGACGGATGTAGGCCGGCACGAAGCCCGGGAAGTCGAAGGCGTTGTCGACGCCGGTTTCTTTCGCCATCTGCCGAATGTTGTTGCCGTAGTCGAAGGTCGGCACGCCCATCTGCTGGAAGGCCAGCATGGCTTTGACGTGATCGGCCATCGACTGCTTGGCGGCGGCGACCACTTTAGCCGGCTCGGTCTGGGCGCGCTGGCGATACTCTTCCCAGCTCCAGCCCTTCGGCAGGTAGCCGTTCAGCGGATCGTGGGCGCTGGTCTGATCGGTGACCATGTCCGGGCGCACGCCGCGGCGAACCAGCTCAGGCAGAATTTCCGCCGCGTTGCCGCACAGGGCGATGGAGATGGCTTTGCCTTCTGAGGTGTATTTTTTGATGCGGGCCAGCGCGTCGTCCAGATCGTTGGCCTGCTCATCGACGTAGCGGGTTTTCAGGCGGAAATCGATGCGGCTCTGCTGACATTCGATGTTCAGCGAGCAGGCGCCCGCCAGCGTCGCGGCCAGCGGCTGCGCGCCGCCCATGCCGCCCAGGCCGGCGGTCAGCACCCAGCGGCCCTGCAGGCTGCCGTCGTAATGCTGGCGGCCCGCTTCGACGAAGGTCTCATAGGTGCCCTGAACGATGCCCTGGCTGCCGATGTAGATCCAACTGCCGGCGGTCATCTGGCCGTACATGGCCAGGCCTTTGGCGTCCAGCTCGTTGAAGTGTTCCCAGGTTGCCCAGTGGGGCACCAGGTTGGAGTTGGCGATCAGCACGCGCGGCGCGTTGCTGTGGGTTTTGAAGACGCCGACCGGCTTGCCGGACTGCACCAGCAGGGTTTCGTCTTCCTCCAGCGTTTTCAGCGTTTCGACGATCTTGTCGTAGCAATCCCAGTCGCGCGCGGCGCGGCCGATGCCGCCGTACACCACCAGCTCGTGTGGGTTCTCCGCAACTTCAGGATCGAGGTTGTTCATCAGCATGCGTAACGGCGCTTCGGTCAGCCAGCTTTTTGCGTTTAATTGTGTGCCGCGTGGCGCGCGTACATCGACATTGCGAACTTTGTTATTTGTAGTCACAGCAGTTTCCTCAAACAGTATCGGTGCAGATTCCATGCCGCGGTGGGGGATGAGTACCACGGCATAACAATGCGTAGGGTTTATTAACATATACTTGTATGTACAAGCATATGCAACACTGACCAGTTGCCGCTGAAAAGTGGCATAAGAAAAAGTTATTTTCTTTTTATATCAGTTTGATATGCGATTTTTTATCGCCGGCTTCATGTATGGAAAGCCGGAGAAAAGTGAGCTGTTCGGCAAAAATGAATTAAAAATGACTCATTTTTGGGCGGCTAGTCACAATATTTTTACAGACTGATTACAGTTGCGGCCAGGGGATAAACAAACCCTATCGCCGCAGGGAAAAAGCCCGCCGTCGGTGGCAGGCTTGTCAGGGTCAGGCCGCCGGTTGTAGCGTCGGTTTGCGGCTCATTTTGCATACCGTGGCGATGGCGGCGATCAGCGCCGGCACGCACAGGAACATCAGGATGCTCTGCACCTCCCACTGCATCGCCAGCAGTTGGGCGCCCATCATGGTGCCGGCGACGCCGCCGAAGCGGCCGATGCCCTGCATCCAGGCGATGCCGGTGGCGCGGCTGTGCGTGGGGTAGAAGGTGGCCGCCAGCGTTTGCAGCCCGGACTGCGCGCCGTTCATGGTGACGCCCATCAGGAAGATGAAGGCGCCCAGCAGCACGATGTGTTTATCCTCGGTCGCCATCGCCACGATCAGCAGGGCAGTGGCGACAAAGCCGCTCGAGACCACCTTATGCGCGTTCCAGCGATCCATCAGCCAGCCGGCCACCAGGATGCCAAGCGTGCCGCCGAAGGTGAACAGCGAGGTGAGCATCGCCGATTGCTCCAGCTGGTAACCCAGCCCCTGCATCAGGATCGGCATCCAGCTCAGCAACACGTAGTAGATTACCAGCCCCATAAAGTAGGTCAGCCACAGCATCAGCGTGCCGAGCAGGTAAGGGCGGCTGAACAGCAGGCCGACGCTGGTCTTGGTGTGCGTAAGCTTTTCTTCGTACAGGTAAAAACGCGTCACGCCGTCCAGGCTCTGGCTGACGAAGCGCTGTGCGATGCGCTTGATCTTCGCCGCATCCTGCCCGCGGTTGACCATGTATTTGACCGATTCCGGCAGCAGCAGGATCAGCAAAACCGTCAACGCCAGCGGCGCAATGGCGCCGAGCAGCAGCACGCTGTGCCAGCCGTAGCTCGGGATCAGCCACGATGAAATGGCACCGCCGCCGGCCGCGCCCAGCGGAAAGCCGCAGTACATGGTGTTGATCGCCAGCGAACGGCAGCGCTGCGGCGCGTATTCGGAGATCAGCGTGATGGCGTTGGGCATCGCCGCTCCCAGCCCGAGGCCGGTGAGAAAGCGCCACAGCGTCAGGCTGTTGAGCGAGCCGGCGTAGGCGGTGGCCAGGCTCGACAGGCCGAAGAACAGACAGGAAAACACCAGCACGCGCTTGCGGCCGATGCGATCGGAGATTGGCCCGGCGATCAGCGCGCCGAGCGACAGCCCCAGCAGCGCAGCGCTCAGCACCGGCCCCAGATCCTGTTTGACGATGCCCCAGTCTTTGGCGACCGAGGGGGCGATATAGCCCATGGCGGCGGTATCGAAACCGTCGATGGCGAGGATCAGGAATCCGAGAATGATCAGAGTCCAGTGAAACAGCGAAAACTTGCTGTCGTCGATGGCCTGCTGAATGTTCAACTCGCTGGTGGAATGAGTCATGGCACCCTCTAAACGCAGATGTAGTCGTGATGGATGGAACGTGGCCGAAACTGGCGCTCGGCTTGTGTTTGCTTGTATATACATCTGCGCGTCGGCGCTTTATGTCAAATATATTTATCTTATGCGTTAAATAAATGTTGTTTTTGCGAAGCAGGTTACACCGTGAATGAAAGATCAGAACCCGTCGAACAAATTAATTAAACGCCATTGGCGGTGGGATATGCTGGCGGCGAGGAGAATAAAATTTAATACAATTTTGGCCGTTTGGTCGCCGGGCCGGAATCTGCGATAATCGCTTTTTACTTTTCCAGATTGAGAAACCGATGCAGTACCCGATCAATGAGATGTTCCAAACCTTGCAGGGCGAAGGCTTTTTCACCGGCGTGCCGGCCATTTTTATCCGCCTGCAGGGCTGCCCGGTAGGGTGCAGTTGGTGCGACACCAAACATACCTGGGAAAAGGAAGCCAATCAGGAAGTCGACCTGCAACGGATCCTGGTCAAAACAGAAGAGAGCGACGCCTGGGGCAACGCCAGCGCCGAGCAGCTGTTGGCGGTGATGCGTCAACAAGGCTACACCGCACGCCATGTGGTGATCACCGGCGGCGAACCCTGCATCTACGATCTGGCGCCGCTGACCGAGCTGTTCGAACAGCATGGTTATGGCTGCCAGATTGAGACCAGCGGCACCCACGAGGTGCGCTGTTCCGCCAACACCTGGGTGACGGTTTCGCCGAAGGTGAATATGCGCGGCGGCATGAAGGTGCTGGATCAGGCGCTGCGGCGCGCCGACGAGGTGAAGCATCCGGTGGCGCGCGAGCGCGACATCGAGGCGCTGGACGCGCTGCTGGCGACGCTGCAGGACGACAAGGCGCGCATTATCGCGCTGCAGCCGATCAGCCAGAAAGAAGAGGCGACCCGCCTGTGCATCGAAACCTGCATCGCGCGCAACTGGCGGCTGTCGATGCAGACCCACAAGTATCTGAACATCGCCTAAAATCAGGGCGCCCTTGGGCGCCCTTTCTTTTAACCTTTATATACGCATCCCGCAGTACAGGTCTCTTTCACCATCACCGCAGTCAGTTCCGGCAACTGGGGCTTGAGCTGCTGCCAAATCCAGGCGGCGAGCACTTCGCTGGTGGGATTTTCCAATCCTGGAATATCGTTCAGATAATGGTGATCCAGCCGCTCCCAGATCGGGGAAAACACAGCCTTGAGCTCGGCGAAATCCATCACCCAACCGGTGTGGGGATCCACTTCACCGGTCACTTCCAGACGCACCATAAACGAATGCCCATGCAGACGGCCGCACTTATGGCCCTCCGGCACGTGGGGCAAACGGTGTGCGGCTTCAAACTGAAAATCTTTAAACAGCGTGGTTGCCATTATTACGGCCTCATTGACTCAAAAACCGCCGCATAGTACCGGAAAGCGCGTCTGCTTGCCATTTATACCGTTATGGTCTACCGCCACGCCAAACGCATCCGGTTAACACTTTTTTTGTTTGGTGTTTGCGGCACCTATCGGCTGGGGTAATGAGCCGAAATGTTGAACGGTGAAAAAACGATGAAAAAAAGCGCTTTAATTTCATCTGGATAAAAAACTTTGTTTAACGGTTTAAGCGTTATCCCTTACCGGAAAAACAGCTTAGTCATTTTGGTTATGATTTATTGCTATCCCTTATTTAATCGTTGCTATTCTGCTCGGTAACCTTACAAACTCTCCTGATCTTTTCCGCACACCCGACGCAGCGAAGAGACAGCGACTGACACTGGCGCGCGCCTGGCAGGAAAGGCGCTAAGTATAGGAAATAAGTACAGCAATGACGACTCAGGCTCCTCCAACATCTTTGCTCCCGCTGACGCCCGAACAGCTGGCGCGCTTGCAGGCGACGATCGGCGACTATTCGCCGACGCAGCTGGCGTGGCTGTCCGGCTATTTTTGGGGCATGGTCAATCAACAGCCCGGAGCCGTGGCCATTGCGCCTGTCGCCCCTGCGGCTGCCGCCGGCATCACCATCATTTCCGCTTCGCAGACCGGCAATGCGCGCCGCCTGGCGGAGCAGCTGCGCGACGATCTGCTGGCCGCCAATCTGAGCGCCACGCTGATCAGCGCCGGCGACTACAAGTTCAAGCAGATAGCTCAAGAGCGCCTGCTGGTGATCGTCGCCTCTACGCAGGGGGAAGGCGAGCCGGCGGAAGAAGCGGTGGCGCTGCATAAATTCCTGTTCTCGAAGAAGGCGCCGAAGCTGAATGACACCGCTTTTGCGGTGTTCGGGCTGGGTGACACCTCTTATGAGAATTTCTGCCAGTCTGGTAAGGATTTCGACGGCAAGCTGGCCGAGCTGGGGGCCGAGCGCCTGGTGGAGCGCGTGGACGCCGACGTGGAGTACCAGGAACTGGCCGCCGCCTGGCGCAAACAGGTGGTGTCGGTGCTGAAGGCGCGCGCGCCGGCGGAAAGCGCCGCACCGGGCGTGTTGGCCAGCGGCGCGGTCGATCTGATCGACAGCAGTCCGTACAGCAAGGAACAACCGCTTACCGCCCAGCTTGCGGTCAATCAGAAAATTACCGGCCGCGCGTCGGATAAAGACGTGCGCCATATCGAAATCGATCTGGGCGACTCCGGCCTGCGCTATCAGCCGGGCGATGCGCTCGGCGTATGGTTCGACAACGATCCGGCGCTGGTGGACGAACTGGTGCAGCTGTTGTGGCTGAAAGGCGACGAGCCGGTCGAGGTGGAAGGGCAAACCCTGCCGCTGGCGCAGGCGCTGCGCAGCCATTTCGAGCTGACGCAGAACACCACGCCGATCGTCGATAAATACGCCGCGCTGTCGCGCGACGAAACGCTGATCGGCCTGTTGGCGGATAAAGCTGCGCTGCAGCAGTACGCGCACAACACGCCGATCGTCGACATGGTGCGTCAGGCGCCGGCGGATCTGAGCGCCGAACAGCTGGTCGGCCTGCTGCGCCCGCTGACGCCGCGTCTGTACTCCATCGCCTCTTCGCAGGCGGAGAACGAAAGCGAAGTCCACATCACCGTGGGCGTGGTGCGTTACGACATCGACGGGCGCGCCCGCAGCGGCGGCGCCTCCGGCTTCCTGGCGGATCGCCTGGAGGAAGACGGCGACGTGCGGGTGTTTATCGAACACAACGACAACTTCCGCCTGCCGGCCAACCCGGAAACGCCGGTGATCATGATTGGCCCCGGCACCGGCATCGCGCCGTTCCGCGCCTTTATGCAGCAGCGCGACGCCGACGGCGCCGGCGGCAAAAACTGGCTGTTCTTCGGCAACCCGCACTTCACCGAAGATTTCCTGTATCAGGTCGAATGGCAGCGCTACGTGAAAGACGGCCTGCTGACCCGCATCGATCTGGCCTGGTCCCGTGACCAGCAACATAAAATATACGTACAAGACAAACTGCGCGAACAGGGCGCGGAAGTGTGGCGCTGGATTCAGGAAGGCGCGCACATTTACGTCTGCGGCGATGCCAATCGCATGGCGAAAGACGTGGAAAACACATTACTGGAACTGGTGGCCGAGCACGGTGGCATGGATACCGAGCAGGCGGATGAATTTTTAAGTGAGCTGCGCCTTGAGCGCCGTTATCAGCGAGATGTTTACTGATGAGTGATAAACACCCCGGGCCTTTGGTAGTCGAAGGCAAACTGGCCGATGCGGAGCGCATGAAGAAGGAGAGCAACTTCCTGCGCGGCACCATCGCCGAAGATTTGAACGACGGCCTGACCGGCGGCTTCAACGGCGACAACTTCCTGTTGATCCGTTTTCACGGCATGTATCAGCAGGATGACCGCGATATTCGCGCCGAACGCGCCGAGCAGAAGCTGGAGCCGCGCCACGCTATGATGCTGCGCTGCCGCCTGCCGGGCGGCATCATCAGCCCGCAGCAGTGGCTGGGCATCGACAAGTTCGCGCAGGAGAGCACGCTGTACGGCAGCATTCGCATCACCAACCGCCAGACGTTCCAGTTTCACGGCATTCTGAAAGGCAACGTCAAACCGGTGCACCAGCTGCTGAACCGCCTGGGGCTGGACGCGTTGGCGACCGCCAACGACGTTAACCGCAACGTGCTGTGCACCTCCAACCCGGTGGAATCCGAGCTGCATCAGGAAGCCTACGAGTGGGCGAAGAAGATCTCCGAACACCTGCTGCCGCGCACCCGCGCCTACGCTGAGGTGTGGCTGGATCAGGAGAAGGTGGCCACCACCGACGAAGAGCCGATTCTGGGGCCGACCTACCTGCCGCGCAAATTCAAAACCACGGTGGTGATCCCGCCGCAGAACGACGTCGATCTGCACGCCAACGACATGAACTTCGTGGCGATCGCCGAAAACGGCAAGCTGGTAGGCTTCAACCTGCTGGTGGGCGGCGGGCTGTCCATCGAACACGGCAACAAGAAGACCTACGCGCGGCAGGCCAGCGAATTCGGCTACATTCCGCTCGAGCATACGCTGGCGGTGGCGGAAGCGGTGGTGACCACGCAGCGCGACTGGGGCAACCGCACCGATCGCAAGAACGCCAAAACCAAATACACGCTGGAGCGCGTCGGGGTGGACGTTTTCCGCGCCGAAGTGGAAAAGCGCGCCGGTATCACCTTCGCGCCGATCCGGCCGTATGAATTCACCGGCCGCGGCGATCGCATCGGTTGGGTGAAGGGCATCGACGATCAATGGCACCTAACGCTGTTTATCGAGAACGGCCGTCTGCTGGACTATCCGGGGCGCCCGCTGAAGACCGGCATGGCGGAGATTGCCAAGATCCATAAAGGCGACTTCCGCCTGACGGCGAACCAAAACGTGATCATCGCCGGCGTGCCGGCAAGCGAGAAGGCGAAGATCGAAGCCCTGGCGCGCGATCATGGCCTGATCGACGACGAGATCAGCGAGCAACGCAAGAACTCGATGGCCTGCGTATCGTTCCCGACCTGCCCGTTGGCGATGGCGGAGGCCGAGCGCTTCCTGCCGCAGTTCGTCACCAAGGTGGAAGGGATCATGCATCGGCACGGGGTGGGTGACGAGCATATCGTGCTGCGCATCACCGGCTGCCCGAACGGCTGCGGCCGCGCGCTGTTGGCGGAGCTGGGGCTGGTGGGCAAGGCGGTCGGCCGCTATAACCTGCATTTGGGCGGCAACCGCGAAGGCACGCGCATTCCGCGCATGTACCGCGAGAACATCAACGAAGACGAGATCCTGAGCGAGATCGACCTGCTGGTGGGGCGCTGGGCGAAGGAGCGCAACGCCGGCGAAGGCTTCGGCGACTTCACCATCCGCGCGGGCATCGTCAAACCGGTGCTGGATCCGGCGCGAGATTTCTGGGAGTGAGGCCGGGCGGCCCCTGGGGCAGAGGGGCCGCACAGGTAATTTCAAGTAGCAGGAGAGACAACATGGCTGAATTCGATCTGGCGGCGCTGAACGCGTTGTCCAAATCCGGGCAGGCGCTGGCATTGGCGGTGGTCAACGGCCAACTGGAGACCCTCAGCGCCGAACAGCGCGTTGCATGGGCGCTGGAGCATCTGCCCGGCGAGTTCGTACTCTCGTCCAGTTTCGGCATTCAGGCGGCGGTATGCCTGCACCTGGTGACGCGCATCCGGCCGGATATCCCGGTGATCCTGACCGACACCGGTTACCTGTTCCCGGAAACCTACCGCTTTATCGATCAACTGACCGACCAGCTGAAGCTGAATCTGCAGGTGTTCCGCGCCGAACAGTCTCCCGCCTGGCAAGAGGCGCGCTACGGCAAACTGTGGGAGCAGGGCGTGGAAGGGATTGAGAAGTACAACCAGATCAACAAGGTCGAGCCGATGAACCGCGCGCTGGAGACGCTGGGGGCGCAGAGCTGGTTCGCCGGCCTGCGGCGCGAGCAGTCCGGCAGCCGCGCCAATCTGCCGGTGCTGGCGGTGCAGCGCGGGGTGTTCAAGATCCTTCCGATCATCGACTGGGACAACCGCAAGATTTACCAGTACCTGACCGAACATGGGCTGAGCTATCACCCGCTGTGGGAGCAGGGCTACCTGTCGGTAGGCGATACCCACACCACCCAGAAGTGGGAGCCGGGCATGAGCGAGGAAGAGACGCGTTTCTTCGGCCTGAAGCGCGAGTGCGGCCTGCACGAAGGCTAAACGGCGCGATCAACATGACGGGGCTCAGCAGTGCTGGGCCCTGTTTTTTTGCGAACTACTTTTTCTTCTGTGCTTTCGGCGGGTGCGCCTGCGCCAGCTCTTTGATCAGCGGCAGCAGGATCTGCACGCTTTCGCGGCTGCGTTTGTCGATCCGCCCTGGCAGGTAGCGATCCAGATACTGCAGGTTGTCATACTGCGGGCGGTGCCAGGTGATGCCCTGCGGGAAGTGCGGGCTGACGGCGCGCTGCTGGTAGCCGTCCTTGTCGCCCAGCGACCAGTTGGTGGCCTCCACCGACAGCACCGGGATGCCTGCGGCGTCGAACACCTCTTGATCGGAGCAGCAGCCGGTGCCCTTCGGATGCTGGGCGCTGCCCGGATTGCTGGCGGCGGCGATGCCGTAGCGGTGGGCGATATCCAGCGCGCGATCGCGGGAGCGTTTCGCCATTTGCGGCGGCGTGTTGCGCCCGGCGTTGAAGTACAGACGATCGCCGGTGATCAGGCTGTCGAGGTTGATCACCAGCACGGTGTTGCTTTTCTCTTCCGCGCTCATGCGTTGCAGGTAGTTTTGTGCGCCCAGCGAGCCGATCTCTTCGGCACTGGTGGCGACGAAGCGCAGGCCGTAGGCTGTGGGGATGCTTTTCAGGCGCTCCGCCAGTTCCAGCATCACGCCGATGCCGGAGGCGTTGTCGTCGACGCCCTGCAGCGTCAGGCCGCCGAGGTTGTTATCCAGGTCTTCGTCGCTCTGCGGCGTGTAGGTGTCGAAGTGGGCGACAATCACTATTTGTTTCGGGCTGTCGCCGTTGCGGGCGGCGATCACCGAGCTGGCGGTGACGTTGTTCCAATTCTTCTTGCCGTCTTTGCTGGTGTAGAGATAGCGCGTGTTGACGCTGCGAATATCGCTTTGATAACCCATCTTGCTGAACTGCTGCTTCAGGTAGTCGGCGGTGAGCAATTCGGCCGGGCTGCCCGCCATGCGGCCGGGGAAGTAAGTGGCGATGTGGCGGGTCTGTTCGGCGGCGAAACGGCCCATTGGCGCGTCTTTTGCGGGCTGTGCGGCACAAACGCTGAAGACGCCGCCGAGTGCGAGGGCCAGCAGGCTGGTCTTCAGGTAAAAACGGGAAAACATACCGAAAAATCCTTCTTTGCTATCGGCGCTGCCGATCATTTTTCTTCGGCACCCAGTATGAGACGCCGGGCGGCATTACACAATTTCCCCGTCTCTTAATTTTCGCGCGAATGCGCAAACCGTCGCCGCAGTTATCACCGTTTGCCTCTGGCGTTGCGGCCTATATTCCATAAAGGAACTAATCATTCCTTTTCGTCATTTCAGAGGCTAAATCTCAGCCCGTATAGTCACACTATCTTTCTGTTATATGAAAAGGCTGTTGTGGACTATCTACCAATATTTGCCGACCTGAAACAACGTCCGGTGCTGGTCGTTGGCGGCGGTGACGTGGCTGCGCGCAAAGTCGATCTGCTTCAGCGCGCCGGGGCTGAAATACGGATAGTTGCGCAGTCGCTCTCACCGGAACTGGAACAACAACGTCAGCAAGGGCAACTGCTCTGGCTGGGGAAAACCTTTGACCCGCAACAGCTGGACGACGTGTTTCTGGCGATCGCCGCCACGGACGACAACGCGCTGAATGCCGCGGTGTTCGCCGAGGCGGATAAACGCCGGGTGTTGGCCAACGTGGTGGACGATCAGCCGCGCTGTTCGTTCATCTTCCCGTCGATCATCGATCGCTCGCCGCTGGTGGTGGCGGTGTCGTCCAGCGGCCAGGCGCCGGTGCTGGCGCGGTTGCTGCGCGAAAAGCTGGAGGCGTTGCTGCCCGCCAGTTTGGGGCAGATGGCGCAGGTGGCGGGCCGCTGGCGCGGCCAGGCCAAACAGCGGCTGGCCTCGATCGGCGAACGTCGTCGTTTCTGGGAGAAAACCTTCGGCGGCCGTTTCGCCACGCTGGTGGCCAACGGCCAGACGGCGCAGGCGGAGCGGCAGCTGGAGCAGGATTTGCAAAGCTTCGCCGCAGGCGATGAAGGCGTGCAGGGCGAGATAGCCCTGGTGGGCGCCGGGCCAGGCGACGTGGGGCTGTTGACCCTGCGCGGGCTGCAGGTGATGCAGCAGGCGGACGTGGTGCTGTATGACCACCTGGTCAGCGGCGAGATCCTCGATCTGGTGCGCCGCGACGCCGAGCGCATCTGCGTGGGTAAGCGCGCCGGCGCGCACTCGGTGATCCAGGAAGAGACCAACCGGCTGCTGGTGGAGCTGGCGCAGCAGGGCAAACGCGTGGTGCGCCTGAAGGGCGGGGATCCGTTCATCTTTGGCCGCGGCGGCGAAGAGCTGCAGGTGGCCGCCGCCGCCGGCATTCCGTTTCAGGTGGTGCCGGGCGTCACGGCCGCCGCGGGGGCGACCGCCTACGCCGGCATTCCGCTGACGCACCGCGACCACGCGCAGAGCGTGACCTTTATCACCGGCCACTGCCGCCCCGACGGCGATGGCCTGGACTGGGCCGATCTGGCCCGGGCGCGGCAGACGCTGGCTATCTACATGGGCACCATGAAGGCGGCGGACATCAGCCAACGCCTGATCGCCCACGGCCGCGCTGCCGATACGCCGGTGGCGGTGATCAGCCGCGGCACGCGCGCCGATCAGCAGGTGCAGATCGGCACGCTGGATCAACTGGAACATCTGGCCCAACGGGCGCCGCTGCCGGCGCTGTTGGTGATTGGCGAAGTGGTGGAACTGCACCATCAAATCGCCTGGTTCGGGCATCAATCGCAGACGGAAGGGGCCGCGCGCCCGGCCGTCGTGAATTTGGCATAGGCAAGGCTTTTAAGGATCTGTTATGGACGAAAAACGACTCACTCATTTGCGGCAATTGGAGGCGGAGAGTATCCATATCATCCGTGAAGTCGCCGCTGAATTCGCCAACCCGGTGATGCTGTATTCCATCGGTAAAGACTCTTCCGTGATGCTGCATCTGGCGCGCAAGGCGTTCTTCCCCGGCACGCTGCCGTTCCCGCTGCTGCACGTCGATACCGGCTGGAAGTTCCGCGAAATGTACGAATTCCGCGATCGCACCGCGAAGGAGTACGGCTTCGAGCTGCTGGTGCATAAAAACCCGGAAGGGGTGGCGATGGGCATCAACCCGTTCGTGCACGGCAGCGCCAAGCATACCGACATCATGAAGACCGAGGGCCTGAAGCAGGCGTTGAACAAGTATGGTTTCGACGCCGCCTTCGGCGGTGCGCGGCGCGACGAGGAGAAATCACGCGCCAAAGAGCGCATCTATTCGTTCCGCGATCGCTTCCACCGCTGGGATCCGAAAAACCAGCGGCCGGAGCTGTGGCACAACTACAACGGCCAGATCAACAAAGGGGAGAGCATCCGCGTCTTCCCGCTGTCGAACTGGACCGAGCTGGATATCTGGCAGTACATCTTCCTGGAAAAGATCGACATCGTGCCGCTGTACCTGGCGAAACCTCGCCCGGTGGTGGAGCGCGACGGCATGCTGATGATGGTGGACGACGATCGCATCGATCTGCAGCCGGGTGAAGTGATCAGCCAGCGCATGGTGCGTTTCCGCACCCTGGGGTGCTGGCCGCTGACCGGCGCGGTGGACTCGCAGGCGCAAACCCTGCCGGAGATCATCGAAGAGATGCTGGTCTCCACCACCAGTGAACGCCAGGGGCGGATGATCGATCGCGATCAGTCCGGCTCGATGGAGCTGAAAAAGCGTCAAGGGTATTTCTAAGGAGCCGCCGGATGAACAACGCAATCGCACAACAAATAGCCGACCAGGGCGGCGTCGAATCCTATCTGCACGCGCAGCAGCACAAGAGCCTGCTGCGCTTTCTGACCTGCGGCAGCGTCGATGACGGCAAAAGCACCCTGATTGGCCGCCTGCTGCACGATACCCGCCAGATCTACGAGGATCAGCTGTCGACGCTGCACAGCGACAGCAAACGCATCGGCACCCAGGGCGAGAAGCTCGATCTGGCGCTGCTGGTGGACGGCCTGCAAGCCGAGCGCGAGCAGGGCATCACCATCGACGTGGCCTATCGCTATTTCTCGACCGAAAAACGCAAATTTATCATCGCCGATACCCCGGGGCATGAGCAGTACACCCGCAACATGGCCACCGGTGCCTCCACCTGCGATCTGGCGATCCTGTTGATCGACGCGCGCAAAGGGGTATTGGACCAGACTCGCCGCCACAGCTTTATCGCGACCCTGCTGGGCATTCGCCACCTAGTGGTGGCGGTGAACAAGATGGATCTGGTGGACTACCAGGAAGCGGTGTTCGAGCAGTTCAAACAGGATTACCTGACCTTCGCCCAGCAGCTGCCAGGCGATCTGGACATCAAATTCGTGCCGCTGTCGGCGCTGGACGGCGACAACGTGGCGAGCGAAAGCGCCCATATGCCGTGGTACAGCGGCCCGACGCTGCTTGAAGTGCTGGAGAGCGTGGACGTGGTCAGCGAGCGAGAAAACCAGCCGCTGCGCTTCCCGGTGCAGTACGTCAACCGCCCGAACCTCGATTTTCGCGGCTATGCCGGCACGCTGTCCGCCGGCGTGGTGCGGGTGGGGCAACGGGTCAAGGTGCTGCCTTCCGGCGTGGAGTCAAGCGTGGCGCGCATCGTGACCTTCGACGGCGATCTGCAAGAGGCGGTGCCGGGCGAGGCGATTACGCTGGTGCTGAAGGATGAGGTGGACATCAGCCGCGGCGATCTGCTGGTCGACGCCGGCGAAAGCCTGCAGGCGGCGCAGAGCGCGCTGGTGGACGTGGTATGGATGGCCGAGCAGCCGCTGGTGCCGGGCCAGAGCTACGACATCAAGATCGCCGGTAAAAAGACCCGCGCCCGCGTGGAGAGTATCCGCCATCAGGTGGAGATCAATACGCTGGCGCAGCACCCGGCAGACACGTTGCCGCTTAACGGCATCGGCCTGGTGGAGCTGACCTTCGACGAGCCGCTGGTGCTGGACAGCTATCAGAGCAATCACGACACCGGCGGGCTGATCTTCATCGATCGCATGAGCAACGTCACGGTGGGCGCCGGTCTGGTGCGTGAAACGCTGCAGGCCGCATCGGCGGCGCGCGGCGAGTTCAGCGCTTTCGAGCTGGAGTTGAATGCGCTGGTGCGCAAGCACTTCCCGCACTGGGGCGCACGCGATCTGCTCGGTGGCCGATAAGGTGGCCGCTGAACTGAGGGCGACCGGGCCGGACGATGAGAACGTGGTTTGGCATCCGCACGCGGTGACGCGCGCGGATCGCGAAGCGCGCAATGGCAATCGCGGCGCGGTGCTGTGGTTTACCGGGCTGTCCGGCTCGGGCAAATCCACCGTCGCCGGCGCGCTGGAGCAGGCGCTGCACGGGCTCGGCGTCAGCACCTATCTGCTGGACGGCGATAACGTGCGCCACGGCCTGTGCCGCGATCTCGGCTTCTCGGACGAAGATCGGCGCGAGAACATCCGCCGGGTGGGGGAAGTGGCCAAACTGATGGTGGATGCCGGGCTGGTGGTGCTGACCGCGTTCATTTCGCCGCACCGCGCCGAGCGGCAGATGGTGCGCGAAATGCTCGGCGACGATCGCTTTATCGAAGTGTTCGTCGACACGCCGTTGGCGATCTGCGAGGCGCGCGATCCGAAGGGATTGTATAAAAAAGCGCGCGCCGGCGAGCTGCGCAATTTCACCGGCATCGACGCGGTTTACGAGGCGCCGCAGCAGCCGGAAATCCACCTCGATGGCCAACAATTGGTAACAAATTTGATTGCGCAATTGTTAGACGTGTTGCGTGGTCAGGCTATTATCAAACCCTGAATTCAAAAAAAGCGTGTGGCGTTTTTCGCCATGCGCTTTTTACTCTAAGCCGCCGCAGAGCGAGCCGAATAACCAGGGATCACTATGCAAAATGTCACGCCTATCTTGATCGACTCCAAGCAGTCAAAACAGGAGAGAGAAGAGCCTTCTTATTCTTTCCTGGGCGGCGTCAGCGGCTTTGTTTTCTACTGGCTGGCGTTCGCGTTGCCGTTTCTGGTTTACGGTTCCAACACGCTGTTTTTCCTGCTTTATACCTGGCCGTTCTTCCTGGCGCTGATGCCGCTGTCGGTGCTGATCGGCATCACCCTCAGCATGCTGTTGCGCGGCCGTCTGATCCTGACGCTGTTGCTGACCGGCGCCATCGTGCTGTGCCTGTTCTGGCTGGTGTTTAGCTTCTTGACCGGGTGGTGAGAGAGCGGGCGCCGATGCCGGCGCCCGAAGGATTGCAAAGCGGTGCCGAAGGTTACAAAACTTTGCTCAGAAACGCCTGTGTGCGCGGATTGGCCGGATGGCTGAAGATCTGCTGCGGCGCACCTTCCTCCTGAATGATCCCCTGATCGATAAACAGCACCCGATCGGCCACCTCGCGGGCAAAGCCCATCTCATGCGTGACCACCACCATGGTCATGCCCTCGTGGGCCAGCGATTTCATCACCGCCAACACTTCGCCCACCAGCTCCGGATCGAGCGCGGAGGTGGGTTCGTCGAACAGCATGATCTTCGGCTCCATCGCCAGCGCGCGGGCGATGGCCACCCGCTGCTGCTGGCCGCCGGACAGGCTGTTGGGGTAGGCGTCGATCTTGTCGAGCAGGCCGACCTTGCGCAGCAGCTGTTCGGCTTGCGCGATGGCTTCGGCGCGCGGCCGTTTCTTCACGCTCACCGGCGCCATGATGATGTTTTCCAACACCGTCATGTGCGGGAACAGGTTGAAGCGCTGGAACACCATGCCCACGCTTTCACGCATCTTGTTCAGGTCGGTTTTCTGATCGTGGATGGCGAAGCCGTTGACCTCGATCTCGCCGCCGGAGAGCGTTTCCAGCGCGTTGATGCAGCGCAGGAAGGTGCTCTTCCCGGAGCCGGAAGGGCCGATGACGCATACCACTTCGTTGGCGGCGATCCGGCAGGAAATGCCGCGCAGCACGTGGCTCTCGCCGAACTGTTTTTGCAGGTTATGTACGCGAATCACTTTTACCGAACCTCTTTTCCATGTGTTGCACCAGCAGCGAGAGCAGGAAGGTGATGACCCAATAGACCAGCGAAATGGTCAGGTAGGGCTCCCAGTAGGTGGCGTAGGCGCCGGAGACGGTGCGGGCGGCATAGGCCAGATCCGCCAGGCCGATGGCGGAGGCCAGCGACGAATCCTTGACGATGGCGATGGCGTTGTTGCCCAGCGGCGGCAGCATGCGGCGGAAGGCCTGCGGCAGGATCACCTGGCGCATGGTCTTGCCGTAGCTCATGCCCAGCGAACGCGAAGCTTCCATTTGGCCGCGGTCGATAGACTGGATCCCGGCGCGGAAGATTTCCGACACATAGGCGCCGGCGTTGAGCGTGATCGCCACCACGCAGGAGAGAAAGGCGCCGTAGTCGGCGCGCAGCGCGCGGGCGAAATCGACGCTCATCAGGCCGCTGGTGACCAGCAGGCCGTCGCGCGGGTTGATGAACAGCGGCACCAGCGCGAAGTGCACGACCATGATTTGTACGAACAGCGGCGTGCCGCGAAAGGCGCTGATGTAGATGCGCACCGGCCACTGAACGCCGTAATGCAGTATGGGTTTCCAGATGCCGTGCGGCGCCTGCGCCAAACGACCCAGCCCGAGGATCAATCCCCAGGTGGTGCCCAGCAGCACGCAGATAATGGTGCATTTGATGGTCATCCAGGCGCCTTCCATAAACAGCGGCGCGTATTCCTGGATAATCTCCCAGCGGAAGTTCAAGATCAGATCCTTATTTAAGCGTGTTAAGGCTACTGCGCGTTGTCATCTTGGGATTGGGCAGTGCTCGCCATCCTCATGGACTGCGTGTCCACTCCGGTGGCTGTGCGCTGGCCGCACCCAATCTGACTTAGCTCGCTACGCCTGTTTATTTACTGGCCGACTGCGCTGAGGCGCGCCAGTTGATTATTCCTCCGGCAGCGTCGGTACGTTGCTGTCGAACCAGGTTTGGTAGATCTTGGCGTAGGTGCCGTCGGCGACGATCTTCTTCAGGCCGGCGTTAATCTTGTTACGCAGTTCGTCGTTGCCTTTGGCGACGGCGATGCCGAAATACTGGCGCTCGAACTTGGCATCGGACACCAGCTTGAAGGCCTTCTCAGGGTGGGTTTTGATATAGAACTTGGCCACGCCGACGTCGCCGACCGCCGCGCCGATGCCGTCTTCATACAGCTCCTGCAGCATCAGCGGCGTATTGTCGAAGCGCTTGATGGCGGTGCTGTTTTTGCCCAGCACATCGGACACCACGATGTCGCCGGTGCTGGAGTTCACCACGCCGACCTTCAGCGCTTTCAGCGCGGCGATGGAATCGACCGTCGAGTCTTGCGGCACGACGATGGCCTGTTCGGCCGGGAAATAAGGCGCCGAGAAATCAACCATTTGCTTGCGTTTGTCGGTGATGGTGATGCCGGAAATGATGATATCGCGATCGCCGGAATTCAGCGTGGCGAAGATCCCTTCCCACGGCGTATTGATCAGTTTGATTTGGAAGCCTTCGGCCTTGGCCACCGCTTTGATGATGTCGATGTCGAACCCTTCCAGCTGTTTTTGGCTGTTTTCAAATTCGAACGGCCGATAGGTGCCGCCGGAGCCGACGACGTAGGTAGGTTCAGCCGCCAATGCGGCGGTGGAGAAGGTGGCGGCCAGGCAGGCGCCTATCAGAACTAAACGTTTTAACATCGCGATCCCCGATAATGAAAGGTTATACATTGGAATTATTTATGCACTAGTAGTGCATAAAAATAAGCTTCAATGAATGAAAGTGCAACCGCTGCATGAGGATTATTCTTTCTATGGTGGTAAATATTCATTTTTTGCATTGCTGTGGCGTAAGCTATGGGCCGGTAAGCGGCGGTGCAGTGATTCTTGCTGCATAATGGAGGAAGGGCAGTGTGTCTCTCATCGGAAAACGCGCCGCGCGCGTCGGGTAAAAGGGGCTTTTTTTGCCGCTTTCGCCGCGGATTTGGGTTATAAACTCGGGAACCCTTCATCCGTATTCTGAATTTGGCGTTGAAATGCCGCTCTCAGTGTGGAGTCCAACGAGAAGTTGTGGGATGATTGGTCGGTTTTTCAGGGGGCGGAGATGGGAAAACTTACGCTGCTATTGCTGGCATTGCTCGGTTGGTTACAGTATTCACTGTGGCTGGGCAAAAATGGTATTCACGATTACGTGCGGGTCAATGAAGACGTTGCGGTCCAGCAGGGCAACAACGCCAAGTTGAAAGCGCGTAACGATCAGCTGTTTGCCGAAATCGACGATTTGAACGGCGGACAGGAAGCGATCGAAGAGCGTGCGCGTAATGAGCTGGGCATGATCAAGCCTGGTGAGACTTTCTATCGTCTGGTTCCTGACCAATCCAGACGCAACGCGGCGTCTTCCTCGCAAAACAACGCACAAAAATAACGCATGAATCACTCCGCAGGCACCTTTCCCTCGGTGATTGCCGTCCTGCCCGCTGCCGGTATCGGCAGCCGCATGCAGGCGGAATGCCCGAAGCAATATTTAACTATCGGCCGGCATAGCATCGTCGAACACGCCATCCATGCCCTGTTGCGCCACCCGCGCATCGAGCGGGTGATCGTGGCGATCGGCCCCGAAGATCGCCAGTTCGAACAGTTGCCGATCGCCCAGGATCCGCGAGTGATCGTCACCGAGGGCGGCAAGCAGCGCGCGGATTCGGTGATGGCCGGGCTGAATCTGGCGGGCGATGCGGACTGGGTGTTGGTGCACGACGCCGCGCGCCCCTGCCTGCACGCCGACGATCTCGAGCGCCTGCTGGCGATTACCGCACACAGTAAGGTCGGCGGCATTCTCGCCGCGCCGGTGCGCGACACCATGAAACGCGCCGAACCCGGCCGCGAAACCATCGCCCATACCGTCGATCGGCAGGATCTGTGGCACGCGCTGACGCCGCAGCTGTTTCCGCTGCCGTTGCTCAAGCAGTGCCTGCAGCGCGCGCTGGATGAAGGCGCGAACGTCACCGACGAAGCCTCGGCGCTGGAGCATTGCGGTTATCATCCGCTGCTGATCGCCGGCCGGGCGGACAACATTAAAGTAACGCGGCCGGAGGATTTGGCGCTGGCGGCGTTCTATTTGACTCAGTTAGACAATTAAGGAGCGCATCATGCGTATCGGTCACGGTTTTGACGTACATAAATTCGGCGGCGAAGGCCCGTTGGTGATCGGCGGTGTTCGCATCCCTTACGATAAAGGTTTGCTGGCCCACTCCGACGGTGACGTCGCGCTGCACGCCGCGACCGATGCCCTGCTGGGCGCGGCGGCGCTGGGCGATATCGGCAAGCTGTTCCCCGATACCGATCCGGCGTTCAAAGGCGCCGACAGCCGCGAACTGCTGCGCGAAGCCTGGAAACGCATTCGCGCCAAAGGGTATCGCCTCGGCAACCTCGATATCACCATTATCGCCCAGGCGCCGAAAATGGCGCCGCACATCCCGCAGATGCGCGTTTTCCTGGCGGAAGATCTGCAGTGCCATATGGATGACGTCAACGTGAAGGCCACCACCACCGAGCAGCTCGGCTTCACCGGGCGCGGTGAGGGCATCGCCTGCGAAGCGGTTGCCTTGCTGATCAAGGAATAACCGCATGGATATGGCGAATCTGACCTGGCTGCATGGCCGGCCGCAGAGCACCGGGGTGTTGAAAGCCAATCCGGAAGATTTCGTGGTGGTGGAAGATCTGGGCTTTGCACCGGACGGTGAAGGCGAGCACGTGCTGGTGAACATCCGCAAAAACGGCTGCAATACCCAGTTCGTGGCCGACTATCTGGCGCGCTTCGCCGGTATTCACGCCCGTTCCGTCAGCTATGCCGGCTTGAAGGATCGCCACGCGGTGACCGAACAGTGGTTCTGCCTGCATATGCCGGGCAAGGACACGCCGGATTTCTCCCGGTTTGCGCTGGAAGGCTGCGAGGTGCTCTCGTATGCCCGCCACCTGCGTAAAATGCGCATCGGCAACCTGAAGGGCAACCACTTTACGCTGGTGCTGCGCCAGATTTCAGATCGTCAGGACGTTGAGCGCCGTCTGCAGGCCATCGCCGCGCAGGGCGTGCCGAACTACTTCGGCAGCCAGCGTTTCGGCCGTGGCGGCAACAACCTGGTGATGGCGCGCCGCTGGGCGAATGATGAAATTCGCGTCAAAGAGCGCAGCAAGCGCAGTTTTTACCTCTCTGCCAGCCGCAGCGCGCTGTTTAATCTGGTCGCGAGCAGGCGCCTGGCGGACGGCCTGCAGCGCACCGTGCTGGAAGGTGACGCCCTGCAGCTGAGCGGCCGCGGCAGCTGGTTTGTCGCCAAAGCCGATGAGCTGGAGACGTTGCAACAGCGCTTGGATGCCGGTGAGCTGGTTGTCACCGCGACGTTGCCGGGCGACGGCGAGCCGGGCACCGCCGGCAGCGCGTTGGCATTTGAACAACAATGCTTGGCGGAGCAGCCGGAATTGCTTACGCTTTTAAAGCGCGAGCGTGTCGACCCCGCTCGTCGGGCCCTGCTGCTGCAGCCGCAAAATATGCGGTGGAGCTGGTGGGATGACGTTACCGTGGAACTGCGCTTCTGGCTGCCGGCAGGCAGCTTCGCCACCAGCGTGGTTCGCGAGATCATGCAGCAGGATGACAGCGATGCGGATATTGCTGAGTAACGATGACGGCGTCAGCGCTCCGGGCATTCAGGTGCTGGCGGCGGCGCTGCGGGAATTCGCCGAGGTGCAGGTTGTGGCGCCGGATCGTAACCGCAGCGGCTCTTCCAATGCCTTAACGCTGGAGTCGCCGCTGCGCACGCAGACGCTGGCCAACGGGGATATTGCGGTGCTGCAGGGGACGCCGACCGACTGCGTTTACCTTGGCGTCAACGCCTTGATGCGCCCGGCGCCCGATATCGTGGTCTCCGGCATCAACGCCGGGCCGAATTTAGGCGACGACGTCATCTATTCCGGCACCGTCGCGGCGGCGATGGAGGGCCGGCACCTGGGGCTGCCGGCGTTGGCGGTGTCGCTGAACGGCCACCGGCACTACGCGACCGCCGCCGTCATTACCTGCCGCATCCTGCGCGCGCTGCAGCGAGAACCGTTGCGAACCGGAAAAATCCTGAATATCAACGTACCGGATCTGCCGCTGGCGGAGATCAAAGGCCTGCGCGTGACCCGCTGCGGCAGCCGCCATCCAGCCGACAAGGTCTTCTGCCAGCAGGATCCGCGCGGACAAAATATCTACTGGATCGGGCCGCCTGGTGATAAATTTGATGCCGGGCCGGATACCGACTTTGCGGCGGTGGAACAAGGCTATGTGGCGATAACGCCGCTGCAGGTGGATTTAACCGCCTACGCGGCGCAAGAAGTCGTGAAAACATGGTTAACCAAAGCAGAGGTTAGCGGGGAATGGTGAACAAGCGCATGCAAACATTGCTGACGCAGCTGCGGCAGCAGGGGATCCGGGACGAAAAGCTGCTGCGGGCGATCGAGGCGGTGCCGCGCGAGCGTTTTGTCGACGAAGCGCTGGATCATAAGGCCTACGAAAACACCGCATTGCCGATCGGCTCCGGCCAGACCATTTCCCAGCCTTATATGGTGGCGCGGATGACCGAACTGCTGAATCTGACGCCCACCTCGCGGGTGCTGGAGATCGGCACCGGTTCCGGCTATCAGACCGCCATTCTGGCGCATCTGGTGCAACACGTTTGTTCCGTCGAACGCATCAAGGGGTTGCAGTGGCAGGCCAAGCGCCGCCTGAAGCAGCTCGATCTCCACAATGTTTCCACCCGCCACGGCGATGGCTGGCAGGGCTGGGCGTCGCGCGGCCCGTTCGATGCGATCATCGTCACTGCCGCGCCGCCGGAGATCCCACAGGCGCTGGTGGAACAGTTGGACGACGGCGGTATTCTGGTGTTGCCGGTGGGGGAGCAGGCTCAAACTCTCAAACGCATTCAGCGTCAT
The DNA here is from genome assembly GCF_040280225.1 of Serratia sp. SM04. Classification (NCBI taxonomy): domain Bacteria; kingdom Pseudomonadati; phylum Pseudomonadota; class Gammaproteobacteria; order Enterobacterales; family Yersiniaceae; genus Serratia; species Serratia sp. SM04. The sequence continues at coordinate 301,334 of NZ_JBEOQT010000004.1, forward strand.
GGCAACGAGTTCGTTGTCGATGCGGTAGAAGCGGTGCGCTTTGTGCCGCTGGTGAAAGGCGAATTGGCCTAGCGATCGTCTGATTTTTCGACCGTCGGCAAAATCTGTTGCACTTTCATCATGCCCGGATAAGGTTTTCTCGTTCCAATCAGGTTAATTTTCACTAGAATTGGCCTTTCTACGTAGTTGTCTTATGGTGCGGCAACGCCAATCTGGTTAGCATTGGCGCGCGTTTTGATGCTCCGGCGCGAGATGACCTGGCATTCAGGGATCGGCCGGCGGCGCCTTTACATCGCAGAAACTGGGAAGTGGCAAAAGCTCGGCTACGATGTAAAGGGTATTTTGGATATATCACTGATATTGCTGTCATGGGGGAAGCATGAGCACGGGAAGCCCAATGATTACGTTACGCCGGGTTGCGGTGTGTACGATGGTAAGTTTGTGGTTGGCGGGTTGTACGAACAATGCCTCAACGTCGGCCCCTATCAGCAGCGTGGGGGGCGGCGGCGCCGTTCCATCCGGCAATAATAATGGCGGGGCGCAGCAGGCCAGCCCAGAGGGCCGCATTGTCTATAACCGCAGTTATAACGCCATTCCTAAAGGGAGTTACAGCGGCGGCGAAACTTATACGGTCAAGCGCGGCGACACGCTGTTTTATATTGCCTGGATCACCGGCAACGATTTCCGCGACCTGGCGCAGCGCAACAATATTCCCGAGCCATACAGCCTGAATGTTGGCCAAACCATTCAGCTTGGTAATGGTTCCGCCAACGGCGGCGGCGGTATGTTGGCGACGACTGACGCGACCCAAGGCGGCGTTCCGAAGCCACCTTCCACCTCCCAGATCCAGACGGCAACGGTTGATTCTCAATCAACTAACGCGTATTCTGAAAACTCGGGTAAACAGAATGTAGGTAAGATGTTACCTGCAGCAGGGGCCGCAGCGGTTGGGACCGCGGCTGCGCCTGTTACCGCGCCGGAAGCCGCTCCACCAGTGAGCAGCACCGTCAGCAACAGCGCTCCGGTCAGTACCTGGAGATGGCCGACTGACGGTAAGGTTATTGATAACTTTTCCTCATCAGAAGGTGGGAATAAGGGTGTCGATATCGCCGGTTCCCGTGGGCAGCCGATCTTCGCTACCGCCGATGGCCGCGTAGTGTATGCAGGCAACGCTTTACGGGGTTACGGTAATCTAATCATCATCAAACATAATGATGATTACCTGAGCGCCTACGCTCATAACGACACAATGCTGGTCCGGGAACAACAAGAAGTGAAGGCGGGTCAAAAAATAGCCACCATGGGTAGCACCGGTACCAGTTCAGTACGTTTGCATTTTGAAATTCGTTACAAGGGGAAATCCGTAAACCCGCTGCGTTATCTTCCGCAGCGATAGATTGGGCAGAATACGCTGAGATTCTGCTCGCGGTATCACGGGTAGGAGCAGCATATGAGCCAAAATACGCTGAAAGTTAACGAGTTACATGATGATGCGGATTTCGACGAGAATGGAGCTGAGGCCGAGTCGTTTGATGAAAAAGCGCTGGTAGAAGAAGAGACCAGCGAGAACGATTTAGCGGAAGAAGAGCTGTTGTCTCAAGGCGTTACGCAACGCGTATTGGATGCGACGCAGCTCTATCTGGGTGAGATCGGTTATTCACCTCTGCTGACCGCAGAGGAAGAAGTCTATTTTGCGCGGCGTGCTCTGCGCGGTGACGTGCCGTCCCGCCGCCGCATGATTGAAAGCAACCTGCGGCTGGTGGTGAAAATCGCCCGCCGCTACAGCAACCGCGGTCTGGCGCTGCTGGATCTGATCGAAGAGGGTAACCTCGGTCTGATTCGCGCAGTGGAAAAATTCGACCCGGAACGCGGTTTCCGCTTCTCCACTTACGCAACCTGGTGGATCCGTCAGACGATTGAACGGGCGATCATGAACCAAACCCGTACCATTCGTTTGCCTATCCATATCGTCAAAGAACTGAATGTCTATCTGCGCACCGCGCGCGAGCTTTCCCACAAGCTGGATCATGAACCGAGCGCTGAAGAGATTGCCGAGCAACTCGACAAGCCGGTGGATGACGTCAGCCGCATGCTGCGTCTGAATGAGCGCATCACCTCGGTGGATACGCCGCTGGGCGGGGATTCGGAGAAAGCGCTGCTGGACATTCTGGCCGACGAGAAGGACAACGGGCCTGAAGACACCACGCAAGACGACGATATGAAGCAAAGCATCGTCAAATGGCTGTTCGAACTGAACGCCAAACAGCGTGAAGTGTTGGCGCGTCGTTTCGGCCTGCTGGGCTATGAAGCGGCGACGCTGGAAGACGTAGGCCGGGAGATTGGCCTGACGCGCGAGCGCGTCCGTCAGATTCAGGTTGAAGGTCTGCGCCGTCTGCGTGAGATTCTGCAGATGCAGGGCCTGAGCATTGAGGCGCTGTTCCGCGAATAACGCCGGTTGTTGAACCGCATCAAATAAAAACGGTGAGCGTCATGCTCACCGTTTTTTTATGCTCGAGTTTGGCGCCAGACTACACCATATTTTTCAGCCGGTAGATCCATTCCAGCGCCTGGCGCGGCGACAGGGAATCCGGATCCAGCGCTTCCAGGGCTTCAACCGCCGGCGAGGTTTCTTCCTGCAGCAGCGTCATCTGGGTGGCATCGACGCTGCCCGAGGCGGTGTGGCTGGAGATAGACTCCAGCTCGCGCAGCTTCTGGCGGGCGCGCTTGATGACGTCGCGCGGTACTCCGGCCAATGCGGCGACCGCCAGGCCATAGCTTTTGCTGGCGGCACCGTCCTGCACGCTGTGCATGAAGGCGATGGTATCGCCATGTTCGAGCGCGTCCAGATGCACGTTGACCACGCCTTCCATTTTCTCCGGCAGGGTCGTCAGCTCGAAGTAGTGGGTGGCGAACAGCGTCATCGCCTTGATGCGGTTGGCCAGGTTCTCGGCGCAGGCCCAGGCCAGCGACAGGCCGTCGTAGGTGGAGGTGCCGCGGCCGATTTCATCCATCAACACCAGACTGTGCTCGGTGGCGTTGTGCAGGATGTTGGCGGTTTCGGTCATCTCCACCATGAAGGTGGAGCGGCCGGAAGCCAGATCGTCCGCCGCGCCGACGCGGGTGAAGATGCGATCCACCGGGCCGATGGTGGCCTTGGTGGCCGGCACGTAACTGCCGATGTGCGCCATCAGCACGATCAGCGCCGTTTGCCGCATATAAGTGCTTTTACCGCCCATGTTCGGGCCGGTAATGATCAGCATACGGCGCTGTGGCGACAGGGTGAGCGGGTTGGAGATAAACGGCTCGCTCAGCACCTGCTCCACCACCGGGTGACGGCCTTCGGTAATGCGGATCCCCGGCTGCTCGCTCATGGTCGGGCAAGCGTAGTTCAGGGTATCGGCGCGCTCGGCCAGGTTGGCCAGCACGTCCAGCTCGGCCAGTGCGGCGGCGCTTTGCTGCAGCTCCGCCAGGTGTGGCAGCAACAGATCGAACAACTCGTCGTACAGGCTTTTCTCGATCGCCAGCGCCTTGCCCTTGGAGGTGAGCACTTTGTCTTCGTACTCTTTCAATTCCGGGATGATGTAGCGCTCGGCGTTTTTCAGCGTCTGACGGCGCACATAGTGGATCGGCACCAGGTGGCTTTGGCCGCGGCTGACCTGAATGTAGTAGCCGTGTACGCCGTTGAAGCCGACCTTGAGCGTATCCAGCCCCAGCTTTTCACGCTCGCGGATCTCCAGCCGATCGAGGTAATCGCTGGCGCCGTCGGCCAGTGCGCGCCACTCGTCCAGCTCGCTGTTGTAACCGGGGGCGATCACGCCGCCGTCGCGCACCAGCACCGGCGGGGATTCAATGACCGCGCGCTCCAGCAGCTCGCGCAGCTCGTCGAACTGGCCCACCTGAGACAGCAGCTGCTGCACGTGCGGGGTATCCACATCTTGCAGCAGCGCGCGAATGTCGGGCAGTTGCTGGAAAGCATGGCGCATGCGCGCCAGATCGCGCGGCCGGGCGGTGCGCAGCGCCAGACGCGCCAAAATTCGCTCCTGATCGCCCACCTGACGCAGTGAAGGCTGCAGATCGGTGAACAGCTCCTGCAATGCGCCGATCGCCTGTTGGCGGGCGGTGAGAACCTTGATATCGCGGGTCGGCATGTGCAGCCAGCGTTTCAGCATGCGGCTGCCCATCGGCGTGACCGTGCGATCGAGGATCGCCGCCAGCGTGTTGTCGCTGCCGCCGGACAGGCTCTGCGTCAGTTCCAGGTTGCGGCGGGTGGCGGCGTCCATGATGATGCCGTCCTGCTGGCGCTCCATGGTGATGCCGCGAATGTGCGGCAGCGAAGTGCGCTGAGTATCTTTGACGTACTGCAGCAGGCAGCCGGCGGCGCGCAGCGCCTGGTGCGCCTGTTCGACGCCGAAACCGGTCAAATCGCGGGTGCCGAACTGCAGGTTGAGCTGCTGACGCGCGGTCTCAAGCTCGAATTCCCACAGCGGGCGGCGGCGCAGGCCGTGGCGCTGTTCGATCAGCGCCATTTGTTCGAAGGTTTCCGGGTAGAGCAGCTCGGCCGGATTGGTGCGCTGCAGCTCGGCGGCCATGGTTTCCAGATCCTGCGGCTCGGCGACGCGAAAGCGGCCGGAGCTCACGTCCAGCGTGGCGTAGCCGAAGCCGCGCGCGTCCTGCCAGATCGCCGCCAGCAGGTTGTCCTGGCGCTCTTGCAGCAGCGCTTCGTCGGTGATGGTGCCGGGCGTGACGATACGCACCACTTTGCGCTCGACCGGCCCTTTACTGGTGGCCGGATCGCCGATCTGCTCGCAGATGGCGACGGACTCGCCGAGCTGCACCAGCTTGGCCAGGTAGTTCTCTACCGCGTGGTGCGGCACGCCGGCCATCGGGATCGGTTCACCCGCCGAGGCGCCGCGTTTGGTCAGCGAGATATCCAGCAGCTGGGAAGCGCGCTTGGCGTCGTCGTAAAACAGCTCGTAGAAGTCGCCCATGCGGTAGAACAGCAGGATTTCAGGATGCTGGGCCTTGAGGCGCAGGTACTGCTGCATCATCGGCGTATGCGAATCGAGTTTATCGGTGCTATTCATGCGATTATTTTTCCAATCCATTGAATGTAAAGGGAACTGTGATTTTCATTGTCGTCATTCGCTATCACATTGTTTCAGCAGGCACCGCCCCATTCAGCGCTTGGCGGGCGGCGCAAATCAAATCATCAAAACGCCAAACGGCGCGCTCAAACCCGAGGTTTGCACAGACGCTTATACTAGCCCAGCGGGCAATCGGCTGTCACAGGTAAAAATGGGAAGCGCTGCGCAAGGAGGAGTTGTAACGAAGCGAGATTGTCGTTCGCCTGCGGGCAACAACGCAAGTCGCCGCCCGCTGAGGCGGCGTGGAGTTTATTGCGCGGCGGTGAGGGGCATGAAGTTATGTACAATCCTTGATATAATCTCATCAATGAATTTTCTGATCGGGGGGCGTCATGAGTAATACTAAAAAAGTGCCGGTGGGTTATGTTAAGCCATCTCGTACGGACATTGCCCGCTCAGTGGCGACATCAACGGCGGTTGAAACAGGTCAACCTTCAGCCAGAATTGAAGCTTCTTTAGAAGAAGTGCGTAAAAAATTCGCTCATCTGCGCCTTGCCTAATACTTTCTTAGTGCTTGGTTGACCCAGTGTTTCATCGGCTCGTAGTTCATGTTCATACCCGAGTGAATAGCCGAGATATATTGGGCTCTGTTTTGTTCCCAGCTTTGATAATCCAACGGTTTATGCCCACCCTGAACCGCCATCACATCGGCCAACAGCCGTGACAAACGGCCATTCCCTTCTCTAAAAGGGTGTATGAGTATCAGTTCAACATGGATTATCGCGATCGCTTCTATCAGCTGTTCTTCGCTCATGTCTGAGCAAGGTGTGTAACTTGCCAGGTATTTCACTTCGAAATCGTCCAGTAGTTTGGGCAATCGCGTCGAAGGGGCAAACATGAAGCCTCCTTTGCTGATATTGACGGTTCTTGCTTGTCCAGCCCACGCATAAATATTGCCTAACCAGCGGTGATGCCATCCCTTAAGCATCTCGACGGTGATTCTTCCTAATGGAAAGTGCTGTTCGAAAACGGAACGGTAGAGCTGCTCCAGCAACACCAACTCGGCGCCGTCGAGTTCGTCGCTATCGGTGATACCCAGCTTATTGGCTAGAACTCGCTCGCCGGATTCTTTCTCATATTGACCTTCGCTGCTGGAAATATGGTATCGGCTCATGAATACGCTCGATGATAATGAGGTGGGGGATAAGGCAAGTATAATCAGCGATGTGTAGTGGAACAATTTAATTAAAATCAGTTTGTTAAGTTAGAATTAATCATAGTTCTGATTAATACCATCGAAATAAATATTTTCAATTCATTGGATGTTAACGGCACAACGCAAGTCGCCGCCCGCTGAGGCGGCGTGGAGTTTATTGCGCGGCGGTGAGGGGCAGGGGCAGTTGATAGAGACGGAAGCTGTCGGGCACTTCGGATTCATGGCCGGGCAGCAGGCGGTGGCGAATGCGCGATTCGCTGACGAAGGCGCAGCCTTGTGGGGTGATAGTCAGATTGACCGGCGATTCCATGCCTTCGCGCAAGACCTCAATCCGGTGCATGCCTGCCGCCTTGGGAGACGGGATCCGCAGGATCCGCCCCTGGCCGCTCTGGATCCCGTTTTCCAGCACGATCAGCGCGCCGTCCGGTGCCAACCCCATCCCGTCCGGGTTTTCAATCAGGCGCGGCAGCTGTATTTCCGTCAGCTGCGGCTTTGGATCGTTATAGCGGAGGGTGTAGAGCTTACCGGTGCCGAAATTGGCGACAGCCAGCAGCCGGTCGTCGAGCAGCACGATCCCGGCGGCGCCCAGCCCGCTGGGGGCCGCTAAGCGTGGATCCTGATACAGCGTACTGAATGCCGCTTCGCCCGGCCGCAGGCGCAGGATGCCGCCGCCGCGGGTTTCCGTCACGTACACCGTACCGTCTGCGCCGAGCACGATATCGTTGCCCATTTCTCCCGCCGGCAGCGCCAGGCTGCGGTTGAGCGTGCCATCCGCGACGTTCAGCGCGTAGATGCGGTTGGCGCGCGTTTTGCCGCCGGAGAGGAAGTCCGGCGAATTGCCCCACAGCAGCCCGCGCCGTTCGTCCAGCCGCAGCGCGTTTGAGGCGAACACCGTGTCAGCGCCGGGGAAAAAGGTTTCCCACGCTTTACCCGGCCGTTTGCGCAGCACGTTGCCGCTGGTGATCAGGCCGACATACAGCGTGCCGTCCGCCGCGCGGGCGATGCCGTTGGGATAAAGCGCGCCGGGCGGCAGCGTCATGCTGCTTTCCGTACAGTGCGCATCGACGGCGGCCTGCGCCGGCGCGCTGAGGGTGAATGCAGTAGCGAGGGTGAATAACGCCGCTCGCGCGGTCACAGCGTATGACATGTTTCTCTCCTGGAATGAAGGAAAAGGGGCTACCAACGTTCGGGGCGGGCAGCGTGCGCCATTGGCGCCTCCAGCGCGGCCACGTCTTCTTGCGATAGCCTGAGGTCGAGCGCCGCCAGTGCATCCTGCAGATGGTGTGGCTTGGACATGCCCACCAGCGGCGATGCCACGCCGGGTTTGGCCAACAGCCAGGCCAGCGCGATTTGCGCCGGAGGAACGCCGCGCGCGGCCGCCACCTCCGCTACCGCAGCGACGGTGCGTTCGACCTCGTTTCTGCCGCCGTACCAACGGGGGGCCTGCTCGTCGGTGGCGGCACGCAGCGTGCCGCCACTGCCGGAGCCGGCCAGCACGCCGCGGGCCAGCGGCGACCAGGGCGTCAGGCCAAGACCTTCCTCCAGGCACAGCGGGATCAGCTCTTCTTCGTCTTCACGCGTCACCAGGTTGTATTGGCTTTGCAACGAAATAAACGGCGCCAGGCGGTGCTGACGTTGAAAGGCCAGCATTTTCATCAGGCGCCAGGCGTGCAGTGAAGACGCGCCGAGATAGCGGATCTTGCCCGCCCGCACCAGGCCATCGAGGGTGTCGGCGGTTTCTTCGATCGGCGTTTCGGTGTCGAAGCGGTGCAGCACGAACAGATCGAGGTAATCCGTTCCCAACCGCTGCAAGGAGGCGTCAATGCTGTGCAGCAGGTGCTTGCGCGACAGCCCCCGGCTGTTCGGCTGCGCGTCCATCGGAAAGTAAGCCTTGGTGGCGATCACCACGTCTTCTCGACGGGCGAACGCCTTCAGCGCGCGGCCGAGAATGCGCTCGCTTTCTCCGCCGGAGTAAATGTTGGCGGTATCGAAGAAATTGATGCCCGCTTCCAGCGCCTCGCGGATAAAGGGGCGCGCTTCATCCTCCTTCAGCACCCAGGGGCGCCAGGCCGGATCGCCGTAGGTCATGCCGCCCAGGCAGAGGCGGGACACCTTCAGGCCGCTGTCGCCAAGCCGAACGTAGTTCATGGCGTCGTCTCCTCAGCGCATGCCGGCGATGGTGTAACCGCCGTCCACCAGCAGGCTTTGGCCGGTGATGAAGCGGGCTTCGTCCGTCGCCAGCCACAGCGCCACATCGCCGATGTCTTCCGATTCGCCCAGGCGGCCGGCGGGCGTATGGGCGATAAAGGGCGCGAACGCCGCGCTGTCGGCCACGCTGCCGCGCGCCATCGGCGTGTCGATGATGCCGGGGTTGATGTTGTTGACGCGGATGCCCTGGCCGCTGTATTCGAGCGCCACCGCGCGGATCATCGCATCGAGCGCGCCTTTGCTGGCGGAGTAGCTGGATGAACCGGCCAGCGCGCCGTGGGTCAGCCAGGAGGAAGTGTTAACGATCACGCCGCCCGAGCGCTGAGCCAGGAAGGTTTCAATCTCGTATTTCATCGCCAGCCAGACGCCTCTGAGGTTAATGGCGATCACCCGGTCAAAATCTTCGCTGGTCTGTTCGGTGATGGGAGCGAAGTTGCCGATGATGCCGGCGTTGTTGAAGGCGACGTCGAGCCGGCCGTAGTGGGCGGTCACCGTGGCGAGCAGCCTACGGATATCGTCTTCCTGAGAGACGTCGGCCACGATGGGCAGGGCGTCGCCGCCGGCGAGCGCGATGTCGCGCGCCGTGGCTTCGATTTCCGCCGCGCGTCGGCCGGCCAGCGCCACTTTGGCGCCTTCGCGGGCATAGGCCAGCGCGGCGGCGCGGCCGATGCCTGTGCCGCCGCCGCTCACCAGCACGACTTTGTCCGCCAGACGGCGCGGCGTTTCATGAGTTGGAGCTGTAGCATTAATCATCGCATCGATACCTGGTAATGGGTTCGATCGTAATGCTATGTTGTTAGATAACGGATAACTATCCGCTAAAAATTCATCTCACTATTAGATAATTTATATTAATAGCATGAAGAAACCCGAATTGTCCGGCCTGGCGGCCTTCGTGGCTATCGCCAGTGAACGCAGCTTCCGCCGCGCCGCCGCCCGATTGGGCGTGACGCCGCCGACGCTGACCCACACCCTGCGCGAACTGGAAGCGCAGGTGGGCATTCGCCTGCTGAACCGCACCACCCGCAACGTTTCGCCGACGGAGGCCGGTGAGCATCTGTTGGCACAGCTGGTGCCGGCCTTTACCGACATCGACGCCGCGCTGGAGAGCCTGAATGCGTTTCGCGAAGGGCCGCGCGGCCTGGTGCGCATCAACGCGCCGCGTTCGGCGATCGATCTCGCCATCGTGCCGCATCTGGGGCGGTTGGCCAGCGAATATCCCGGCATTACGCTGGAGGTGGTGGCGGACGAAGGGTTCGCCAACATCGTCGAGCAAGGCTTTGACGCCGGTATTCGGCTCGGCGAGGATCTGCACAACGATATGCGCGCGGTGCGTCTGACGCCGGAGCTGCGTTTTGCCATCGTCGCCACGCCGGACTATTTTCAACGGCACGGCGAACCGACGCACCCGCAGGATTTACTGCAGCACCGCTGCATCGGTTGGCGCAAGGCCTCTTCGGGCGAGCGCTACAAATGGGCATTTCAGCAGGGCGAGCAGCGATTTACCGTGGCGGTCAACAGCCCGCTGATCGTGGATGACGCCAGGCTGTTGCTGCAGGCGGCGTTGGCGCACGTCGGCATCGCATTCGCCATCGAGCAGGAGGTGGAAGAACACCTGGCGAGCGGGCGGTTGCGGCGAGTGTTGGCCGACTGGTGCGCGCCGTTTCCCGGTTTTTACCTCTATTACCCCAACCGCAGGAACCATTCCGTGGCGCTGGCCACGGTGATCGAGTTGCTGCGTCTGCCCACCTAATCCTCTTCGCCTGCCATCGCGTTCGGAGAGCAGCAGGCGAATCAAGCTTGAACTATTTTTATTCTCTTTTCGTTTGTTCAGGCGCAAATAAACCCTTAAATGCTCGGCGTGTTTATAACTGTCTGTTTATAATTGTTATTTGAGTATTTATTGCGAATATTCTGAGTTTGTATCGGTTATTTGAGAGCCCGGTCACACTATTTTTTTATGCGAAATGTGAAGGGGGTCAAGCCATCAGGTCAAGGAGAGACGGTTATTCTCTCCCCTGGCTTACCGATCCGTTTTTCATGCTCCGTATACTGTCTGCAACCAGGGCAACGTGACGGAAATTTTCATAAGGAATGTGCGTGAAGCAATCGTGATTGCATCTGGCATACAAATAACACGGGGTTTTTTTGATTATCTGAGGTGCTTGGTATGGAAAAGAAAAAAATCTATCTGTTTTGTTCTGCCGGTATGTCCACTTCCCTGTTGGTTTCAAAAATGAAGGCGCAGGCCGAGAAATACGAAGTGCCGGTGATCATCGCCGCCTACCCGGAAGCGCTGGCTGCGGAGAAAGGCGTTGAAGCGGATCTGATCCTGCTGGGGCCGCAGATTGCCTACACCTTGCCGGAAGTGCAAAAACAGCTGCCCAACAAACCCGTTGAAGTCATCGATCCGCTGCTGTACGGCAAGGTCGATGGGCTGGGCGTGCTGAAGGCCGCGGTGGCCGCCATCAAGAAAGCCAACCAATAACAGGAGGCCGCCGTGAATACCCTCATTGCCTCGCTCGAGAAGGTTATCCTGCCTTTCGCCGTAAAAATCGGCAAGCAGCCCCACGTCAACGCCATCAAGAACGGCTTTATCCGCCTGATGCCGCTGACCTTGACCGGGGCGATGTTCGTGTTGATTAACAACGTGTTCCTGAGCTTCGGCGAAGGATCGTTCTTCTATTCGCTGGGCGTGCGCCTGGACGCCTCCACCATCGAGACGCTCAATAGCCTGAAGAGCATTGGCGGCAGCGTGTACAACGGCACGCTGGGGATCATGTCCCTGATGACGCCGTTCTTTATCAGCATGGCGTTGGCCGAAGAGCGCAAGGTCGATCCGCTCGCCTCGGCGCTGCTGGCGGTGGCGGCCTTTATGACCGTCACGCCGTTCAACGTCGGCGAGGCCTATGCGGTGGGCGCCAACTGGCTGGGCGGCGCCAACATCATTTCCGGTATGGTGATCGGGCTGGTGGTGGCCGAGATGTTTGCTTTCATCGTGCGGCGCAACTGGGTGATCAGCCTGCCGGACAGCGTGCCGGCTTCGGTGTCGCGCTCCTTCTCGGCGCTGATCCCCGGTTTCATCATCCTCTCCATCATGGGGCTGGTGGCGTTCGCGCTGGCGCACTGGGGCACCAACTTCCACCAGATCATCATGGACGGCATTTCGGCGCCGTTGGCCAAGATGGGCAGCGTGGTAGGCTGGGTGTACGTGCTGTTCTCCTCGCTGCTGTGGTTCTTTGGGGTGCACGGCTCCATGGCGCTGGCGGCGCTGGACAGCGGCATCATGACGCCGTTCGCACTCGAAAACGTGGAGCTGTACAACAAATACGGTTCGGTCGAAGCGGCGGTGGCCGCCGGGAAAGAGTTCCACATGTGGGCGAAGCCGTTCGTCGACTCCTACATTTACCTCGGCGGCACCGGCTCGACGCTGGGCCTGATCATCGCCATCTTCATCGCCTCGCGCCGCGAGGATTACCGCCAGGTCGCCAAGCTGGCGACGCCGTCCGGCATTTTTCAGATCAACGAACCGATTCTGTTCGGCCTGCCGGTGATCATGAACCCGGTGATGTTCATTCCGTTCATCCTGGTGCAGCCGGTGCTGACCATTATCACCTCGCTGGCTTATTATTCCGGGCTGATCCCGCCTATCACCAACATCGCGCCCTGGACCATGCCGGTCGGCCTGGGGGCGTTCTTCAACACCAACGGCAGCATCATGGCCATGTTGTTGAGCCTGTTTAACCTGGCGGTCGCCACCGTGATTTATCTGCCGTTCGTGGCGATCTCCAACAAGGCGCAGAGCCAGATCGACGCGGCGACGGAAAGCGAAGAAGACATCGCCAAGGCGCTGAAATTCTAACTGTGGAACGGGGCGGCGCGGCCGCCCTGCGAGGGACGCGAGTATGGAATATCAATTTGCCGACGGGTTTTGGTGGGGCAGCGCCACCTCCGCGCCGCAGTCTGAAGGGGCGGCCGCGCGGGACGGCAAGAGCCGCAACATCTTCGACTATTGGTACGAGATCGCGCCCGAGCGCTTTCACGATCGGGTGGGGCCGGCCGAGGCCTCGACCTTTTACGACCATTTCCGCACCGATATCGGGCTGCTCAAAACGCTGGGCCACAATACCTTCAGAACGTCTATCTCGTGGTCGCGGCTGATCCCGGACGGTGACGGCGAGGTGAACCCGCAGGCGGTGGCGTTCTATAACGCGATGATCGACGAGCTGCTGGCGCAGGGCATCACCCCGTTTATCAATCTCTATCACTTCGATATGCCGCTGTGCATGCAGCAGCGCGGCGGCTGGGAAAGCCGGGCGGTGGTCGAAGCCTATGCGCGTTACGCCGATATCTGCTTCGGCCTGTTTGGCGATCGGGTCACCCACTGGTTCACCTTCAACGAGCCGATCGTGCCGGTGGAGGCCGGTTACCTGAATGACCTGCATTACCCTTGCGTGGTGGACTTCAAACGGGCGGTCACCGTGGCGTATCACAGCGTACTGGCGCACGCCATGGCGGTGCAGCGTTTCAGAGCGCGGGAGCTGCCGGGGAGCATCGGCATCATTCTGAATCTGAGCCCGACCTATCCACGTTCCGACGCGCCGGAGGATCGGCAGGCCGCGCATGACGCCGATCTGCTGCTCAACCGCAGTTTCCTCGATCCGGTCGCCAAAGGGCGTTATCCGGCGGCGTTGCTGCAGCTGCTGGAGCGGCATGGGCTGATGCCCTGCTGCGAGCCGCAGGATGCGCCGCTGATTGAAAGCGGCGTGGTGGACATCCTCGGCGTCAACTATTACCAGCCGCGCAGGGTGCAGGCGAAAGAGGGGCGTCGTGCCGAGGGGCCGATCGCATCGCCGGAGGATTTGTTCAGTTACTATGCAATGCCGGGCCGCAAAATCAATCCGCACCGCGGCTGGGAGATCTACGAAAAGGGGCTGTACGACATCCTGATGGATCTGAAAGAGAACTACGGCAACCTGCCTTGTTATATTTCGGAAAACGGCATGGGCGTTGAGGGCGAAGAGGCGTTTATCGGCGCCAATGGGCGGGTGGAGGACGATTACCGCATCGACTTTATTCGCGAGCACCTGAAGTGGCTGCACCGCGCGCTGGCGGAAGGCTCGCAGTGCAAAGGCTATCATCTGTGGACCTTTATCGACTGCTGGTCCTGGCTGAACGCCTACAAGAATCGTTATGGGCTGGTGCGGCTGGATCGGGCGGATCAGCGCCGCACCATCAAGAAAAGCGGCTACTGGTTTGCCGAGGCGGCCAGACGCAACGGATTTGACTAACGGGAGGCCGGCGCCGTGTCCGACAACCGAATTTCGCTGAGTGCCAACGACGTGAAGCTGATTCGCGAGCAGGATTTTTTTAACTGCAAAGATTTTCACCTGTTTATCTACAACAAGGTGGAAAGCGCCACCGGGCTGCATCAGCACGACTATTACGAGTTCACCATCGTGCTGAGCGGCAAATGCTATCAGGAGATCAACGGCAAGCGGGTGCTGCTGGAGCGCGGGGATTTCGTCTTTATCCCCATCGGCTCCTACCACCAGAGCTTTTACGAGTTCGGCGCGACGAAAATCTTCAACGTGGCGGTCAGCAAAGCGTTCTTTGAAGAGCACTATTTGCAGCAGCTGCCGCGCTGCTTCGTCGCCTCGCAGGCCTACAGCCTGAGAAACGAGTTTTTGGCCTATATCGAATCGGTGGTGAGTTCGCCGCAGTTTCGCGAGGACGACTTCGCCGAATTTCTCGAAACGCTGACCTTCTATGTGATCAGCCGTATTCGTCACCATAAAGAAGAAAACGACGGCGGCGATGATATCCCGCAGTGGCTGAAGAACACCCTGGCCGGCATGCATGACAAGGCGATGTTCGGCGAAAGGGCGTTGGCTAACATGGTGGCGCTGTCGGGGAAAACCCAGGAATATCTGACCCGGGCGATGCGGCGTTACTACCACAAGACGCCGATGCAGGTGATCAATGAGATCCGCATCAACTTCGCCAAGACGCAGCTGGAGGTCACCAACTATTCGGTTTCCGATATCGCCTTCGATTCCGGCTATGGCGATGTCAGCCTGTTCATTAAAAACTTCAAGCGGCTCACCGATGTGACCCCAGGCAACTACCGAAAAAAGTGCTACGGCCCTCTTTAGGGCCGCTCCCGATCAGTATCAACGCCGATATGCCGATGAGCTTCAGGCCGCCGGCCGGTTAATCATTCGATTTTTACCTTAGCGAAGGGGAATGCCGCGCCGGTCGGTCGGGCTTCCCTTGCCAAAAATTCATCCTGCGGGAGCCACTATGGAAAAACTACTGATCGTGAATGCCGATGACTTCGGCCTGAGCAAGGGGCAAAACTACGGTGTTATCGAGGCGTATCAGCATGGCGTCGTTTCCTCTACCACGGCGATGGTGAACGGCGGCGGCGCACAGCACGCGGCGGCGCTCAGCCGGCAATATCCGGGGCTGCCGATCGGGCTGCATTTCGTTTTGACCCATGGCAGGCCGCTGGGCGCCATGCCTTCGCTGGTCAACGAGCATGGCGAATTGGGCAAATGGCTGTGGCGCCGCGCCGAGGCCGGCGAGCTGCAGCTGGACGAGATCCAGGAGGAGCTGCAGCGCCAGTTCACGCGGTTTGTGACGCTGTTCGGCAGGCCGCCGACGCACATCGACAGCCACCACCATGTACATATGCAGCCGCAGATTTACCCGCTGGTGGAGGCGTTTGCGCAGGCGCAGGGTCTGCCGCTGCGCCTCGATCGCGAAGAGGCGAAACGGCGCGATATTGCGTTGCAGACGCCCTGCAGCACCGACGCGTTTGACGCGGGATTCTACGGCGAAACGATTTCCGAAGCCTTGTTCCTGCAGCGGTTGGCGCGCGCTGACGAGCAGGGCGCCGAGTCATTGGAAATGATGTGCCACCCGGCGTTCCTCGACACGACGATCCTGCTGAGCAAATACTGCCACCCGCGCCTCGTCGAGCTGGATGTGTTGACCGCGCCGACGCTGAAAGCGGCGATCGCCGAACGCGGTTTTCTGCTGGGCTCTTTCCTGGATCTGTAGCTCCGCGCCGTTTACAGCATGGCGTGCGCCTTTTTCAGGCCGGTGTCCTCTTGCGGATCGGCGCCCTGAGGCAAGTGCTCCGTTTCCTGTTCTTCAGGCTGCGGCTCGTCGACATCGGGCGCCGCTTCCGGCGGCGGCATGGTGTCGTGAATGATCTGCTCATCAAAGGTCGGATTGAGCGCCGGCGACAGCGGCGAGCTGGCGAGGCTGTCCGGCAGCGGAATGTGCGGCACCGGCGCGTCCTGCGCCAGCTGCGGCTCCTCCGCTTTCGCCGTGCGGCTGAGGGCCGCCAGCAGCACGCCGCACAGGGCGAAGAAGGCGTACAGGATATTGCCGCCAAGCGGCTCGATCAGCGCGCCGACCGCCAGCGGCCCGATGCTGGCGCCGACGCCGAACGCCATCAGCAGGCAGGCGGCCAGCGAGACGCGACGCTCCGGCTCGATCAGATCGTTGGCCAATGCCACCACCAGCGGGTAGAGCGTAAACTGCAGCATGCTGACGACGAACCCCACCGCCAGCAGCAGCGGGAAATCGATGTGCGGCAGCAGCGCCAGCGGCAGCGCCGCCACGATCAGAAAAATGGCGTTGAGGCGCATCAGCAAGGGGCGGTTATAGCGATCCGACAGCCAACTGAGCGGGAATTGCGCCACCAGCCCGGCGAAGATGGCCAGCGCCATGAACAGGCCGGTTTGCTGTGTGCTTAAGGATTGCAGGCTGGCGTAGACCGGCGCCAGGCCGTAAAACGAACCTACCACCATGCCGATCACCAGCGTGGTGGCCAGCACCTTGGGAATGGCGCCGACAAAGTAACGCAGTTCCATCGGCGCCGGCGACATGTGGCGCGCATTGGTGCGGGTGGTGAGAGCGATCGGCACCAGGCAGAGCGCGAAGCACAGAGCGATCACCAGCAGCGTGGCGATGCCCAGATTGCTTTGCAGCATCAGCACGATCTGGCCCAGCGACATGCCGAGATAGGTCGCCGCCATATAGAAACCGAACACCATGCCGCGCTGGTTGGATTCCGCCTGGTCGTTTAGCCAGCTTTCCAGCACCATGAACTGACACATCATGCACAGCCCGATCACCAGGCGCAGCGCAACCCAGGCGGGAATGAACGCCGTCAGGCCGTGCCCCAGCACCGCGGCGGTAATGATGCCGGCGCAGGCCACGTAGGCGCGGATATGCCCGACGCGGGCGATGAGAAAGTGGCCGACCTTGCCGCCGATCACCAACCCGATGTAGTTGGCGGCGATGATGGCGCCGATCAGCGCGCTGCTGACGTGGATGGAGGCCAGCCGCAGCGAGACGTAGGTGGTGAGCAGGCCCGAGCCCAACAGCAGCAGCAGGGTGGTGGTGTACAACGGCAAGAATACGCCCAACGTTTTTTTCACGCTATCGTCCTAATCTCTTCTGGTGCGCCCTGAGGCCGCCGCCGCAGCGTGCCGCCTCCGTGATGTTCCTTGTGCTGGTGCGCCGCCGCTCGCTGGGGCGCTTCTTTTGATACTAGCAGCTTGGCCGGGCGCTTAAAACCGCACCTCCTGCGAGGCGCTGCGCATTTCTGCGCGCCAGCCGTCGCGCCGCCTTGATAAATGCTACTATCGGGCGCATATACCTGAATTCGCGAGGGAGGGGTTATGAGTGACGACCAACTGCGCCGGCTCAGCGTGCTGGCGGGGGAAAAACTGAAGGCTCAGGGCCGCTGGATCACCTGCGCGGAATCCTGCACCGGCGGCGGCATTGCCAAGGCCATTACCGATATCGCGGGGAGCTCCGCCTATTTCGATCGCGGTTTCGTCACCTACAGCAATGCGGCGAAGCACGACCTGCTGGGAGTGAGCGAAGCCACGTTGGCGGCGCACGGCGCGGTCAGCGAAGAGGTGGTGCGCGAGATGGCGATAGGGGCGCTGCGTGCGGCGCGGGCCGATCTGGCGCTCTCGGTAAGCGGCATCGCCGGCCCGGACGGCGGCAGCGCGGAAAAGCCGGTCGGCACCGTGTGGTTCGGCTTCGCCAGCAGCGATGGCCGGGGGCTGTCACGCAAGATGCAATTCGAGGGCGATCGCGATGCGGTGCGGCTGCAGGCGACGATTTTCGCGCTGCAAACCGCCATCGACGAATTTTTGTAAATTAGGCTTGATACTGTATGACCATACAGTATAATTAGTGACATTTCCTGCACAACATACATTCAGTGGCAGTGTGGGGTAACACCGGCATTGCGAAACGAAGGAGCAAAAATGGCTATTGATGAGAACAAGCAAAAGGCGTTAGCTGCGGCACTGGGCCAGATTGAGAAACAGTTCGGCAAAGGCTCCATCATGCGCCTGGGTGAAGACCGCTCCATGGACGTGGAAACGATCTCCACCGGCTCACTGTCACTCGATATCGCTCTGGGCGCCGGCGGCCTGCCGATGGGCCGCATCGTCGAAATCTACGGCCCGGAATCCTCCGGTAAAACCACCCTGACGCTGCAGGTGATCGCCGCTGCGCAGCGCGAAGGCAAAACCTGTGCGTTCATCGACGCTGAGCACGCGCTGGATCCTATCTATGCGAAAAAGCTGGGCGTCGATATCGACAACCTGCTGTGCTCCCAGCCGGACACCGGCGAGCAGGCGCTGGAAATCTGTGATGCGCTGACCCGCTCCGGCGCGGTTGACGTCATCATCGTCGACTCCGTGGCGGCGCTGACGCCGAAGGCGGAAATCGAAGGTGAAATCGGCGATTCGCACATGGGTCTGGCGGCGCGCATGATGAGCCAGGCGATGCGTAAGCTGGCCGGCAACCTGAAAAACGCCAATACCCTGCTGATCTTCATCAACCAGATCCGTATGAAAATTGGCGTGATGTTCGGCAACCCGGAAACGACGACCGGCGGTAACGCCCTGAAGTTCTACGCTTCGGTGCGTCTGGATATCCGCCGCATCGGCGCCATCAAAGAGGGCGACGAAGTGGTGGGCAGCGAAACCCGCGTGAAAGTGGTGAAGAACAAAATCGCTGCGCCGTTCAAGCAGGCTGAGTTCCAAATCATGTACGGCGAAGGCATCAACAGCCGTGGCGAACTGGTCGATCTGGGCGTGAAGCACAAGATGATCGAAAAAGCCGGCGCCTGGTACAGCTATAACGGCGAGAAGATCGGCCAGGGCAAGGCGAATGCCTGTAACTTCCTGAAAGAAAACCCGGCTATCGCCGCCGAGCTGGATAAGAAGCTGCGTGACCTGCTGCTGCACAGCGGCGGTGAATTGGTGGCCGCTTCCGGTGACGACTTCGAAGACGACGAAGCGGAAACCAGCGAGCAGTTCTAATCGCTGAAGATGTGCGCCGCCGTTCGTGTGGCGCATATCCCATAAATTCAGGCTTGAATGATGAATGACTTGCTAAGCCGCGCCATGCGCCTGCTGTCGCAACGCGATCATAGTGAAGCTGAACTGCGCCGCAAACTTGCGGCGCAGCCGTTTGTGGCGAAAGCCCGTTTTGGCAGCAAGGGGCCACATGCGCCGGCATCACCGCCGGTGGTTGAAGAGCCGGTGGATCCTGCGCTGATCGAGCAGGTTATCGCCTACTGTTACCAGCATAACTGGCTGGACGATAAGCGTTTCGCTCACAGCTACATCGGCAGCCGCAGTCGTAAAGGTTACGGTGCGCAGCGCATCCGCAGCGAACTGATGCAAAAGGGCGTCGACAAAGCGCTGGTGCAGGACGCGCTGGCGGATTGCGACATCGACTGGTGTGAACAGGCAAAACAGGTGGCGCAGCGAAAATTTGGCGATGCGTTGCCAACCGACTGGAAAGAGAAAGCCAAAGTGCAGCGTTATCTGCTCTATCGCGGCTTCTTCCAGGAAGAAATTCAGTCAATTTACCGTGATTTTGCGCAATGAGCGCACACGGGGTTTTACTTCCCTCTGAAGAAAATTTATCTTATCCCCACTTTTTGTTCGTGAGCTGGTTGTCATCGTCGGGATGACGCGTCACCGGCTCACGTGTCGTTATTCTAGCCTTTCCAGGAAAATTATGAGCAAGAGCACCGCTGAGATCCGTCAAGCGTTTCTCGATTTCTTTCATAGTAAGGGTCATCAGGTTGTAGCGAGCAGCTCCCTGGTGCCTAACAATGATCCGACATTGCTGTTTACCAATGCCGGCATGAACCAATTTAAGGATGTTTTCCTGGGGCTCGACAAACGCGCCTATTCCCGCGCCACCACCTCGCAGCGCTGCGTGCGCGCAGGCGGCAAGCATAACGACCTGGAAAACGTCGGTTATACCGCGCGTCACCACACCT
Organism: Serratia sp. SM04; assembly: GCF_040280225.1. Lineage (NCBI taxonomy): Bacteria > Pseudomonadati > Pseudomonadota > Gammaproteobacteria > Enterobacterales > Yersiniaceae > Serratia > Serratia sp. SM04. Next base: position 321,180 of record NZ_JBEOQT010000004.1, read on the forward strand.
TCTTTGAAATGCTGGGCAACTTCAGCTTCGGCGATTACTTCAAGCACGACGCGATCGGCTACGCATGGGAACTGCTGACCGGTGAAAACTGGTTCAACCTGCCGAAAGAGCGACTGTGGGTCACCGTGTATGAAACCGATGACGAAGCGTTCGACATCTGGCAGAAGCAAATCGGCGTACCGGCCGAGCGCATTATCCGCATCGGCGACAACAAGGGCGCGCCTTTCGCTTCCGATAACTTCTGGCAGATGGGCGACACCGGCCCATGCGGCCCGTGCACCGAGATTTTCTACGATCACGGCGATCACATCTGGGGCGGCCCTCCAGGCAGCCCGGAAGAAGACGGCGACCGCTACATCGAGATCTGGAACATCGTTTTCATGCAGTTCAACCGTCAGTCCGACGGCACCATGCTGCCGCTGCCGAAACCTTCTGTGGATACCGGTATGGGTCTAGAGCGCATTGCGGCGGTGTTGCAGCATGTGAACTCCAACTATGAAATCGATCTGTTCCGTACCCTGATCGCCGCCGTGGCTAAAGTGACCGGCGCAACCGATCTGGACAACAAATCCCTGCGCGTTATCGCCGACCACATTCGTTCCTGCGCCTTCCTGGTGTCGGACGGCGTGATCCCGTCTAACGAAAACCGCGGCTATGTGCTGCGCCGTATCATTCGTCGCGCGATCCGCCATGGCAACATGCTGGGCGCGAAAGACACCTTCTTCTACAAACTGGTGGCGCCGTTGATCGAAGTGATGGGCCCGGCGGCCGACGAACTGAAACGCCAGCAATCGCTGGTGGAGCAGGTGCTGAAAACCGAAGAAGAGCAGTTTGCCCGCACGCTGGAGCGTGGCCTGGCGCTGTTGGACGAAGAGCTGGCCAAGCTGCAGGGCGATACCCTGGACGGCGAAACCGCTTTCCGTCTGTACGATACCTACGGTTTCCCGATCGATCTGACCGCTGACGTCTGCCGCGAGCGCGGTTTGAAAGTCGACGAAGCAGGCTTTGAAGACGCGATGGAAGCACAGCGCCGCCGTGCGCGCGAATCCAGCGGCTTTGGTGCCGACTATAACAGCCTGATCCGCGTGGACGGCAGCAGCCAGTTCAGCGGTTACGATCACGACGAGCAGCAGGCGACGGTCATCGCGCTGTTCCGCGACGGCCAGCCGGTCGATCAGATCAACGCCGGCGAAGAGGCGGTGGTGGTGCTGGATGAGACGCCGTTCTATGGCGAGTCCGGCGGCCAGGTCGGCGATAAAGGCGTGCTGAAAGCCGCCGGCGCTGAGTTTACGGTCAACGATACCCAGAAATACGGTCAGGCTATCGGCCATCAGGGCAAACTGGCGCAGGGTTCGCTGAAGCTGAACGATCGCGTGGACGCGCAGATCGACGCTGAGCGCCGCAACAGCATTCGTCTGAACCACTCCGCAACTCACCTGCTGCACGCCGCGCTGCGCCAAACGTTGGGCGACCACGTCGCGCAGAAAGGCTCGCTGGTTAACGACAAATACCTGCGTTTCGACTTCTCGCACTTCGAAGCGATGAAGCCGGAGCAAATCCGCGCGGTGGAAGATCTGGTGAACCAGCAGGTGCGTCGTAACCTGCCGGTGCAGACTGAGCTGATGGCCTTGGAAGATGCCAAAGAGAAGGGCGCGATGGCGCTGTTCGGCGAGAAATACGATGACAACGTGCGCGTGCTGACCATGGGCGACTTCTCCACCGAGCTGTGCGGCGGCACCCACGCCAGCCGCACCGGTGATATCGGCCTGTTCCGCATTCTGAGCGAGTCGGGCACTGCGGCGGGCATCCGCCGTATTGAAGCGGTGACCGGCGCTGGCGCTATCGCTACGCTGCATCAGCAAAGCGATTTGTTGCAAGACGTTGCTCAGTTGGTGAAGGGCGACAGCAACACCCTGACCGATAAAGTGCGCTCGGTGCTCGATCGCACGCGCGCGCTGGAAAAAGAACTGCAGCAGTTGAAAGATCAGCAGGCGGCGCAGGAGAGCGCTTCGTTGTCCAGCCAGGCAAAAGTGGTTAACGGCGTGAAGCTGTTGGTCAGCCAGTTGGACAATGTCGAAGCCAAAATGCTGCGCACCATGGTGGATGACCTGAAAAATCAATTGGGTTCGGCCATCATCGTGTTGGCAACGACGGCCGATGACAAAGTCAGCCTGGTTGCTGGTGTGACCAAGGATCTGACTGACCGCGTGAAAGCCGGCGAGTTGATCGGCAACGTGGCGCAGCAGGTCGGCGGCAAGGGCGGTGGTCGCCCGGATATGGCGATGGCGGGGGGGACGGATATCAACGCCCTGCCAGCGGCGTTAAACAGCGTAGAAGCCTGGGTGGCCTCGAAGCTGTGAATATAAATAAATAGCACGCACAAACGCCATAATACTTTGTTGATTATGGCGTTTTCATACTGTGCTAACACAATTTAGTTACAATTGCGGGAACAAAGTTTTTCAGGTCGGCTAAACTTACCATTATCTGAGGTGGGACCAAGTCTGCTTACACTTATTGTGGGTTGCGCGGCTTACGTTTTCACCACATATGATGGATAATGACGGGGAAACTGAGAGACCCGACTCTTTTAATCTTTCAAGGAGCAAAGAATGTTAATTCTGACTCGTCGAGTTGGTGAAACCCTCATGATTGGCGATGAGGTTACGGTTACTGTGCTAGGGGTAAAAGGCAACCAGGTGCGTATTGGTGTGAACGCCCCCAAAGAGGTTTCGGTTCACCGTGAAGAAATCTATCAGCGCATTCAGGCAGAGAAGTCTCAGCAGACGACTTACTGATTCCGAAGCAGCGTCTCGTTGCCAGACGAGACGCTACTGCATCGTTTTACCCACTTCCTTCGCCCTCCCTCTTCTTTTTCGTGATTATTTTCCCGGTTAGTTTCCTGCTTTGTTGCTACAGACGCGGCGGTTGCCTGTTGATAAAACGCCCTTTTTGCCGTGAAATCGCCCATGTTGGGTGCGAATTGTGCAAACGCGCATGAGTTGGGAAAAATTGTTTGACTTAAAAGTCGGAGAAAGTAATATGTGCGCCACGCAGTGCCGATGAGCTTCTCTAAAGCGAGTTAGGCACAATTCGAAAAGAAGCGTTTGGTGAGGTGGCCGAGAGGCTGAAGGCGCTCCCCTGCTAAGGGAGTATGCGGTCAAAAGCTGCATCCGGGGTTCGAATCCCCGCCTCACCGCCATTTGCATCCGTAGCTCAGCTGGATAGAGTACTCGGCTACGAACCGAGCGGTCGGAGGTTCGAATCCTCCCGGATGCACCATATTAGCCGTATGGTAGAGTTGGGAACAAAGTACCATAGGGTATCAAAGAATTACTGTGCATCCGTAGCTCAGCTGGATAGAGTACTCGGCTACGAACCGAGCGGTCGGAGGTTCGAATCCTCCCGGATGCACCATTCTTCACTTCCCGTACTGCGAAGAGAAATCTTCAGGCGGGCAGTAAAAAAGAAAGTGTCCCTTAGGGAGGATAACGTTGCTTCAGCAACGGCCCGCAGGGTGAGGCGCAAGCGCCGAATCATCCTCCCGGATGCACCATTCTTTAAGTCTGGCTTCATTAGCGAAGCAGGCAAGCAGTAAAAACAGTAATGCATCCGTAGCTCAGCTGGATAGAGTACTCGGCTACGAACCGAGCGGTCGGAGGTTCGAATCCTCCCGGATGCACCATCTAAGAGAAACCCGCTTCGGCGGGTTTTTCGCTTTTCAGCATTTAACCATTCTCTACTTCACCCCTGTCCTCCTTTGCGCCCGATAGGGCATAGCACATTCCGTTATGACGCAGTCAGCGACAACCCAACGGCTTTACGCTAAAGTAGTTTTCTTTCCTCAACGATCATGGAGTAACGATGTACGACCGCTATCAGGGTCTTATTTTCGACATGGACGGCACGATTCTGGACACCGAGCCAACGCACCGTAAAGCGTGGCGTGAAGTGCTGTCCCGTTATGGCATGACGTTTGATGAAGCGGCCATGGTGGCGCTGAGCGGTTCGCCGACCTGGCGCATCGCGCAGGCGATTATCGCCAGCCATCAGGCCGATCTCGATCCTCATCACCTGGCCGCGGAGAAAACCCGCGCGGTGGAAGCGATGCTGCTGGACAGCGTGCGTCCATTGCCGCTGATCGAGGTGGTGAAGTCCTATCATGGCCGCCGTCCGATGGCGGTCGGCACCGGCAGCGAGCACCGCATGGCGGAAATGCTGCTGCGTCATCTCGGCCTGTTCAACTGCTTCGACGCGATCGTCGGTGCGGACGACGTGCAGCGCCACAAACCGGAGCCGGACACCTTCCTGCGCTGCGCCGAACTGATCGGCGTGCCGCCGGAAAAATGCGTGGTGTTTGAAGACGCTGATTTCGGCATTCAGGCGGCGAAAAGCGCCGGTATGGCGGTGGTAGACGTCCGTACGCTGTGAGTAGTACGCTAGCCGTAATATCGTTATTTGGCAGTAGCTTCCTCAGTGCGACGCTGCTGCCGGGAAATTCAGAAATCGTTCTGGTCGCCTTGCTGACCCAGAGTCGCGTCTCGCCGGAGTTGCTGGTGCTGGCCGCGACCCTGGGCAACACGCTGGGTGGCTTGACCAATGTCATTATCGGGCGCCTGTTACCGGCGTTGAAACCACAGCGGGGGCTGGCAACGGCGCTCGGGTGGCTGCAACGCTTCGGCCCGGCTGCGCTGTTGCTCAGCTGGGTGCCGGTGGTGGGCGATTTGTTGTGCGTGTTGGCAGGTTGGCTGCGCATGCCCTGGGGCTCTGTCGCGCTGTTTCTGTGTATCGGAAAGGCGCTGCGTTACATCGTTTTGGCTATGATAACGGTACAGGGCATCGCCTGGTGGCAGTAACCAAGTGAATATAACTCAATATTCTCTCGGGTGCGGATTCAGTATGCTTACGAGTTATTGTTTTTAGAAGCGGGAGGTCAATTTGATCCCGGACGTATCACAGGCGCTTTCTTGGTTGGAAGCCCATCCCCAGGCATTAAAAGGCATTCGTCGCGGCATCGAGCGTGAAACGCTGCGGGTCACGCCGAACGGCACCTTGGCGACCACCGGGCATCCGGAAAAGCTGGGCGCGGCATTGACGCACCACTGGATCACCACGGATTTCGCCGAAGCGCTGTTAGAGTTCATTACGCCGGTTGATGACAATATCGACCACCTGCTGACGTTCCTGCGCGATATTCATCGCTACGTGGCGCGCAATATCGGCGATGAGCGCATGTGGCCGCTCAGCATGCCGTGCTTTATCGAAGCTGAGCAGGATATCGAGCTGGCGCAGTTCGGCTCGTCGAACATCGGCCGCATGAAGACGCTGTACCGCGAAGGGTTGAAGAATCGCTACGGTGCGCTGATGCAGACCATTTCCGGCGTGCACTACAACTTCTCGCTGCCGCTGGAGTTTTGGCAGGCCTGGGCCGGCGTGCAGGACGCAGAAAGCGGTAAAGAGCAGATCTCGGCGGGCTATTTCCGCCTGATCCGCAACTATTACCGTTTCGGCTGGGTGATCCCGTATCTGTTCGGGGCATCGCCGGCCATTTGTTCTTCGTTCCTCAAGGGGCGCGAGACCAATCTGCCGTTCGAGCGCACCGAGCAGGGGATGTGCTACCTGCCGTACGCCACTTCGCTGCGCCTGAGCGACCTGGGTTATACCAACAAGTCGCAGAGCAATCTGGGCATCACCTTTAACGATCTGCACAGCTATGTGGCCGGTCTGAAACGGGCGATCGCGACGCCTTCCGAAGAGTTCGCCAAGCTGGGCGTGAAAGAGGGTGACCGTTACCTGCAGCTGAACAGCAACGTGCTGCAAATCGAGAACGAGCTGTATGCGCCGATCCGGCCGAAGCGCGTGACCAAAAGCGGCGAGACGCCGTCGGACGCGCTGCTGCGCGGTGGTATCGAATACATCGAAGTGCGTTCGCTGGACATCAACCCGTTCTCGCCGATCGGCGTGGATGCGGTGCAGGCGCGTTTCCTGGATCTGTTCCTGGTGTGGTGCGCGCTGGCCGATGCGCCGGAGATGAGCAGCGATGAACTGCTGTGCACGCGCAAGAACTGGAACCGGGTGATCCTGGAGGGCCGCAAGCCGGGCCAGACCATCGGCATCGGCTGTGGCGCCAGCCATGAACCGCTCGAAAAAGTGGGCAAGGCGTTGTTCGCCGATCTGCGTCGGGTGGCGGAAGTGTTGGACGGCGAAGCCGGCGATCGCCAATACCAGCAGGTGTGCGATGAGCTGGTCGCCGCGTTCGACGACCCTGAGCTGACCTTCTCCGCGCGCATCCTGAAAGCGATGCAAGCGGAAGGCACCGGGCGCGTCGGCCTGCAATTGGCGGAGCAATATCGCAAGATGCTGCTGGAAGAGCCGTTGGAAATCCTGAACGAGGCCGAGCTGGATAAAGAGCGGGAAGCCTCGTGGCAACGCCAACGCGACATAGAAGCCAATGATACGCTAAGCTTTGAAGCGTTCCTGAAGCAAAACGGCGGAAGCTGAAAAAGAAAAAGGCCACATCAATGTGGCCAAATATGCATCTCTGATGACAGGGATGATGATAACAAATGCGCGTCTTTCAGATACTGAGACTCGCAGGGTTGGAAAAGGTTTCCCGGTTAGGAAAAAAAGTTTCGAAATAAATGCTCTTTTACGAGGAGGTAGCGAAATGCCATTGCTGGATAGCTTTACCGTCGATCATACCCGTATGGCAGCCCCGGCTGTCCGCGTTGCGAAAACCATGAAGACGCCTCACGGCGATACCATCACGGTGTTTGATCTGCGCTTTTGCCGCCCGAACCTGGAAGTGATGCCCGAGCGCGGCATTCACACGCTGGAGCACCTGTTCGCCGGCTTTATGCGTGACCACCTGAACGGCCAGGGCGTGGAGATTATCGACATCTCCCCGATGGGCTGTCGTACCGGTTTCTACATGAGCCTGATCGGCGTGCCGGAAGAGCAGCGCGTAGCTGATGCGTGGAAAGCGGCGATGGCCGACGTGCTGAAAGTGACCGACCAGCGCAAAATCCCTGAGCTGAACGAATACCAGTGCGGCACTTACCATATGCACTCGCTGGAAGAAGCGCAGGAGATCGCCAAGCACATCCTGGATAACGACGTGGTGGTGAACCACAACGACGAGCTGGCGCTGCCGAAAGAGAAGCTGCAGGAACTGCATATCTAGCCGCGAGTTCCCGCAGAGAAAAAAAGACGCGATTTCGCGTCTTTTTTACGTTCTGGCCAGCGGTCAGTGATGGCCGACGCTGGACTGCAGCGAGGTGATCGGCGTGACCCGCACCTGTTTTATCATGTTGCCCTGCACGTCGAGAATGTCGATATCGTAATGGCCGATACGCAACCGGGTGCCGATTTCGGGGATCTCTTCCAGCTCTTCGAGCAGCATGCCGTTGACGGTGCGCGCCTCGTTGGCCGGCAAGGTCCAGTTGAAGGCCTTGTTCAGCTCGCGCAAGTTGGCGGTGCCGTCGATCAAGACCGAACCGTCGCTCTGCGGCGTGACCTCTTCCGCCAGCGTGGGTGACATCGAGGTGGTGAAGTCGCCGACGATCTCCTCGAGGATATCCTCCACCGTGACCAGGCCCTGAATGTCGCCGTACTCATCGACCACGATGCCGACCTTCTCTTTGTTGCGCTGGAACTTCACCAGCTGCACGTTGAGCGGCGTGCCTTCCGGCACGAAGTAAATCTCGTCGGCGGCGCGCAGCAGGTTCTCTTTGTTGAACTCTTTTTTCTCGGTCATCAGGCGGTAGGCTTCGCGCACGCGCAGCATGCCGATGGCGTCGTCCAGCGAACTGCGGTACAGCACGATGCGTCCGTGCGGCGAGTGGGTCAACTGGCGCATGATCGACTTCCAGTCGTCGTTGACGTCGATGCCGACAATCTCGGTGCGCGGCACCATGATGTCGTTAACCGTCACCTTTTCCAGATCCAGCACCGAGATCAGCATGTCCTGATTGCGCCGGGAGATTTGCGACTGGGATTCGCGCACGATGGTGCGCAGCTCATCCTTGCTGACGGCATCGCTGATACGCACGTTGGTGCGAATGCCGAACAGGCGCAGCGTCATACTGGTAATGCCGTTGAGCAGCCAGACCAGCGGGAACATCACTTTTTGCAGCGGTGCCAGCAGAAAGCTGCTGGGGAAGGCGATGCGTTCCGGGTAGAGCGCGGCGAAGGTTTTCGGCAGCACTTCGGCGAACAGCAGCACGGCGAAGGTCAGTATGCCGGTGGCGATCGCCACGCCGAGGTCGCCATACAGCCGCATGCCGACGATGGTCGCCAGCGCCGAGGCGAGGATGTTGACCAGGTTGTTGCCGATCAGCACCAGGCCGATCAGCCGATCCGGTTTTTGCAGCAGCCTCTCCACACGGCGCGCCGAGCGATTGCCCTGTTTGGACAGGTGACGCAGGCGATAACGGTTGAGCGTCATCATGCCGGTTTCGGAGGCGGAGAAGTAAGCGGAGACCACGATCATGATCACCAGGATAATGATGAGGGTCCCCGTCGACACATGCTCCAATGCAGTATTCCTTATAGAGAGGGAAAGTTGAGGCGGCCGGCTTAGCGCACCATCACCTGCTGAATCAGACGGCTGCCGAAGTAGGCGAGCGTCAGCAGGAAGGCGCCGGCGAAGCTGAACCAGACGACGCGGCGGCCGCGCCAGCCTTCATGGTAATGGCCCCACAACAGCACGATATACACGAACCAGGCCATGATCGACAGCACCGCTTTATGCACGTTCTCTTTGCTGAACAGGTTATCCATGTACAGCAGGCCGGTGCACAGAGTGAGCGTCAGCAGCACCACGCCGATCTGGGTGATATGGAACATCTTGCGCTCGATGCTCATCAGCGGCGGCATGTCGGCGCTAAAGGTCAACTTCTTGTTTTTCAGAAGGTAGTCGAGCCAGGCAAGCTGCAAGGCGTAGAGCGCGGCGATGATCAGGGTGGCGTAAGAGAACAGCGCCAGGCCGATATGCACCATCAATTCCGGGCTGGACTCCAGGTGAGTGATGAACTCGCCGGGCATGAAGCTGGCGAAGGCCAGATTGATCATCGCGAAGCTGTAGACGATCGGCAGCAGGAACCAGCCGCGGTCGCGCGAGGCGACGAAGGTCATCACCGAACAGATGATCAGGCTGACGATCGAGCCAATGTTCAGCAGGCTGAGATTCTGCCCGGCGCTGACGTCGAAGATGCGCTGCTGCAGCGCGATGGCGTGGCAAATCAGCGCCACCACCGCCGAGACGAGGGCAAGCCGACGGTATGCGCTGTTCTTCCGCAACAAGCTGGGAATGATCAGTCCAAGGCTGAGCAGGTAGGCCATCAAAGCCACAATGGAGAAAACTGGCATAGCGTTTAATTTTGCTTCGGCGTGGTTAATTGGAGTGTCAGTATAACGTTGCGCGCGTTTCACTCCAACCTATCTCCAACGCTGAGGCAGAGATCCGGCGCGCTTCGTGTTATCATCGGCGCAATTGTGTCGCCGGAGCGGCCTGTCATCACACGTTGAGCATGAGACGATGTTTGAAAATTTAACCGATCGATTGTCGCGCACGTTGCGCAATATCAGCGGCCGCGGGCGGCTGACCGAAGAGAATATCAAGGAAACCCTGCGTGAAGTGCGTATGGCGTTGCTGGAAGCGGACGTCGCGCTGCCGGTGGTGCGCGACTTCATCAACCGCGTCAAAGAGAGCGCGGTCGGCCATGAAGTCAACAAGAGCCTGACGCCGGGGCAGGAGTTCGTCAAGATCGTCAAGGGCGAGCTGATCGCCGCGATGGGCGAAGTCAACACCGAGCTGAATCTGGCGGCCCAGCCGCCGGCGGTGGTGCTGATGGCGGGCCTGCAGGGCGCCGGTAAAACCACCAGCGTCGGTAAGCTCGGCAAGTTCCTGAAAGAAAAACAGAAGAAGAAAGTGTTGGTGGTTTCCGCGGACGTTTATCGCCCGGCGGCGATCAAACAGCTGGAAACGCTGGCGGAAGGCGTCGGCATCGACTTCTTCCCGTCTGACGTCAAAGAAAAACCGATCGACATCGTCAATCGCGCGCTGCAACAGGCCAAGCTGAAATTCTACGACGTACTGATCGTCGATACCGCCGGCCGCTTGCACGTTGACGAAGCGATGATGGACGAGATCAAGCAGGTGCACGCGGCGATCAAGCCGGTGGAAACCCTGTTCGTGGTCGACGCCATGACCGGCCAGGACGCCGCCAATACCGCCAAGGCGTTTAACGAAGCGCTGCCGCTGACCGGCGTGGTGCTGACCAAGGTCGACGGCGATGCGCGCGGCGGTGCCGCGCTGTCCATCCGTCATATCACCGGCAAGCCGATCAAGTTCCTCGGCGTGGGTGAAAAGACCGAAGCGCTGGAGCCGTTCTACCCGGATCGCGTGGCATCGCGCATCCTGGGCATGGGCGACGTGCTGTCGCTGATCGAAGATATCGAAAGCAAGGTCGACCGCGAGCAGGCGGAGAAGCTGGCCAACAAGCTGAAGAAGGGCGACGGTTTCGATCTGACCGATTTCCTGGAGCAGCTCAAGCAGATGCGGAACATGGGCGGCATGGCCAACATGCTGAGCAAGCTGCCGGGCGCTGGCCAGCTGCCGGACAACGTCAAGTCGCAGATGGACGATAAAGTGCTGGTGCGCATGGAGGCGATCATCAACTCGATGACGCTGAAAGAGCGCGCCAAACCGGAAATCATCAAGGGCTCGCGCAAGCGCCGCATCGCGATGGGGGCCGGCATGCAGGTGCAGGACGTCAACCGCTTGCTGAAGCAGTTCGACGAAATGCAGCGTATGATGAAGAAGATGAAGAAAGGCGGCATGGCGAAGATGATGCGCGGCATGAAAGGTATGATGCCGCCGGGCTTCCCAGGCCGCTGATAGGCCTCCGCACGCCGAGTGCGGGCGCTTTCAGCATTCGCCGTTCGCGGTGAAAACCGCCCGAAATTTGACAGGCTGCAAAAGTTGTCCCCTGCGATCGACGCTTTAGATTGCTTTTTGCGCCAAAATGAGTAAAATTTTCGGGCTTTTTATATTGCAACCGGGCCCCGTCCCTCAATGGGGCCCGGCTGTTTTATTAACTAAAGAGGATGTTATGGTAACAATTCGTTTGGCACGTGGCGGCGCTAAAAAGCGTCCGTTCTATCAAGTAGTAGTGACCGACAGCCGCAACGCTCGTGATGGTCGTTTCATCGAGCGCGTAGGCTTCTTCAACCCGATCGCTTCCGGTCAGGCTGAAGCACTGCGTCTGGACCTGGACCGCATCGAGCACTGGGTCGGTCTGGGTGCAACCGTTTCTGATCGCGTTCACGCGCTGATCAAAGACGCTAAGAAAGCAGCTTAATCTGTCGCGGTGGTGGCAATGAGCAAGCAACTCAAACCGGTAGCGCCGATCGCGCCGATTGTACTCGGTAAAATGGGGTCCGCTTACGGCATTCGTGGTTGGCTCAGAGTGTTTTCATCCACCGAGAACGCCGAAAGCATTTTTGACTATCAGCCGTGGTTTATCCAGCAGGCGGGTCAGTGGCAGCATATCGAGTTGGAAGACTGGAAGCGCCACAGTCAGGATCTGATCATCAAGGTCAAAGGCATTGACGATCGGGACGCGGCGAATCTGCTGACTAATCGCGAGATTATGGTGGATTCCGATCAACTTCCTCCGCTGGAGGGTGATGATTACTACTGGAAAGACCTGATGGGCTGCCAGGTAGTCACCACCGCCGGCTACGAGCTGGGTAAAGTCATCGATATGATGGAAACCGGCTCGAACGATGTGATGGTTGTGAAAGCGAACCTGAAAGATGCGTTCGGCATGAAGGAGCGGTTGATTCCGTTTCTTCATGGGCAGGTTATCAAGAAAGTCGATCTCACTGCCCGCGTGATTGAGGCAGATTGGGATCCTGGTTTTTGACCCCCGGATCAAACGGTCGAAGCAAGTGGAATAACGGTAAGGGGATTGGCTTGTGTTCATCGGTATTGTAAGCCTGTTTCCTGAGATGTTCCGCGCTATCACCGATTACGGGGTGACTGGCCGGGCAGTAAAAAATGGCCTGCTGAGCGTGCAGTGTTGGAGTCCTCGCGACTTCACCTACGACCGGCATCGCACCGTGGACGATCGCCCTTACGGCGGCGGCCCGGGAATGCTGATGATGGTGCAACCTTTACGGGAAGCCATTCATGCGGCGAAAGCAGCGGCAGGCGAGGGAGCAAAGGTGATTTATCTGTCACCTCAGGGGCGCAAGCTGGATCAAACCGGCGTGTGCGAACTGGCGGCCAATCAGAAGATGATTCTGGTGTGCGGCCGCTACGAAGGGATAGACGAGCGCGTAATCCAAACCGAAATTGACGAAGAATGGTCAATCGGCGATTACGTTCTCAGCGGCGGGGAACTGCCGGCGATGACCCTGATTGATTCAGTCGCCCGTTTCATACCGGGTGTGCTGGGCCATCAGGCCTCAGCGGAGGAAGACTCCTTCGCCGACGGATTGCTGGACTGCCCGCACTATACCCGCCCAGAGGTGTTGGAAGGGATGGAAGTACCGCCGGTTCTGCTGTCGGGCAACCATGCCGAGATACGTCGCTGGCGCTTAAAGCAGTCGCTGGGCCGAACCTGGCTTAGAAGACCTGAACTTCTAGAAAGCCTAGCTCTGACTGACGAGCAAGCGGTGTTGCTGGCTGAGTTCCAACGGGAACATCAGGCCAGGCAACAGGACTATGAAGGAAACGTCTGACATCAGACGGGACCGATATATCAGTTTACCTAGGGTAAGAGACATATTATGAGCAACATTATTAAGCAACTTGAACAAGAGCAGATGAAACAAGACGTACCTGCATTCCGTCCGGGTGATTCCGTGGAAGTGAAGGTATGGGTCGTTGAAGGTAGCAAAAAACGTCTGCAGGCATTCGAGGGCGTGGTTATCGCTATCCGTAACCGCGGTCTGCACTCTGCATTCACTGTTCGTAAGATTTCCAACGGCGAAGGTGTTGAGCGCGTATTCCAGACTCACTCCCCAGTAATCGACAGCATTGCTGTGAAACGTCGTGGTGCCGTTCGTAAAGCTAAACTGTACTACCTGCGTGAGCGTACTGGTAAGGCTGCTCGTATCAAAGAGCGTCTGAACCGCGTTGGCTAACGCTGCATCCAAAAGTTAATAGTTATCAGGGGTTGGCATTATGCCAACCCCTTTTTTTATCTGAAAAATCTATCACCTTGCATTTACGAGACTTAGCCGCCTGGCAGCGACATTAAAAAGCCTGCATCAGCAGGCTTTTTGCATTACAGCGCGGCGGCGCTTTGTTTATGCTGATTCTCCGGCGGGTGCGGCTGCGCCGGGACAATGTCATCGCCAGGTTTGACGATCACCCGCGCGACGGACTCGTGCGTGGCGAACGTGCAGCTGCAATTGATGTTGCGGCATTGATGGTAACGCTCTTTGGTCGACTCGCTCAGATAGCGGCTGGAGCGAGTGTGGGCCACGTGACCGCATAATGGACAGTGCATCATAGTTGAATCCCTCGTTCTGCTACATCAGGTTATATGACTTATAATAGCCCATTGACTCGCAAAAGCAAGATTAAGATGCAAATGAATTATCACCCCTCCGTGATTGCAAACTCCATGCGTTGAGTCAGTACATCCAATGCGAGGCTGGTGGAGAAACCTCGATCATTAAGCGTGTGAACGACTTGACTTATGATCCACGCTTGTCTGTCGATAACCTCTTTGAATCCACTCAGGTGGATCGGCGTTTCTGGACTGAGCTCAGGGCGGCCAACGGCGAGGTTTATGGATAATTGCACATTCCCTTGTTGAATGTTTGCCCACCTCGCTTTTGCCGCACGCATTGCGCTTTCTTTATTCGCGTAGAGCGTCGGCAGGGTAAAAACGTTATTGCTTTCACCTGCCAGATAGCTTGAAGCCGCATTTTCATCTGTGGTATTCCCTTCCTCACGTTGTACTGTCATCTGCTGTTGCCTGGCATGCTGAGTATCTTGCCATTTGGCAATAACGCCGGTGTAAGCGTTCCGATCGGCCACATTGAAGTAGTGCTGGTCGCCATCGCTGCGTTCCAAAGTCAGTGACGGCAGCGGTTTGCCCGAGATGCTTAGACCAGAACCTGGGACCAGAAACAGCAGGCGTTCATTTTTAATGGCGGCGACTGCACCATTCATGGTCGCCAGCCGGGTAAGAAAGGCGACATCCGTTTCCTGAGACTGATCGATATGCGTGATTTTGATCTCTGCCAGTCCTGCCGCCAGCGTATGCCCCATCCGGTTACGGTTGGCCACTTCGTTGACGATGTCACCAAGGGTGCGATCGTGATAGGAATGATCTCGCGCCACGTTCATCGAGTTTCGAAAGTCGACGCTGCGGGCCCGAATGACGAGTTTATCCGGTGCGCCACGATGTTCGATTTCATCAACGATAAACTTGCCTTTGTCGATCAAGGCGTGTCCTTTCCAGCCGAGCTTCACAGTGAGCGTTTGGCCGCGTTTGGGCATGGCGATTTGCCCATCCGCATCGTCGAGCTCAAGATCCAATCGATCCGCGGTAAAACCGCGATTATCGGTTAACGTCAATGAGAGCAGACGGTGGCGGAAAGCCTCCGTGATGTCTGCTTGCTGCAAAAACAAGGCGTAGTCTGGCGCAATGAGCGCGCCAATAGGGACGGGGGTTTGCGTGATCACGGCAGCATCTCCCTGAGCCGCGCCGCAGCCTGACCTGCTTTATCGGCAAGGTCAGAGGCTTGTTGGCGCAGATCGCCGAACATGGCGATCAGCGATTCATCAACGCGCATCAGATTGATCGTAAATTCTATCTGTCGCGCGCTGCCGTTCGAAAAAAGCTGGGTTTTCGTGTCGACTATGCTTTCAATGACATACATCCCATGAATAGTTCCATTGCCCTCGATCAGTGGCCAGGCTCTGCCTTGGGTAGCCATGAGCTGAAGCGCCATCAATGACAATGTCCCTCCGGTCACTTCCGGTACCAAGACTCCCGTCAGCGTTATTTTCTCATTGTCTACTCCCAGAAACTGCGCGGCAGGGCGCTGGCCGATGCGCGGCAGAGTCGGCCAGCGGTAATTGGCGCTGCGTTGCATGCTTTGATAAGGCACGGTTTTCAACATAAAAACGAACATGCCGAGGGTCAGCATCATCATATTTCTCCTATTCGCATGATTAACTCATCCGGCTGCGAGCATTTGCCGCCTGGCGATGAGCAAGTAATTCAAATTGCCGCGCGACTTCGCGGCCGATGTCTTGTTCATTCTGACCGGCGCCGGCAGTGATGTTGATAGTGACCGACGGAACCTGGATTTGGGTTACCGGCGAATCTGCTACCGGCGAGGCCGGCATTACAGGCGCGCTGAGCGACAGTAAAGCCGCCGACATGGCGGCCGTATGGCGGCGGCCGGTCACCTGAACGGGGCCGCTGACCAACTCAGGACCGTTTTCGCCTACAATGCCGAATTGTCCGGCAGGAATGTCTCCCCCGCGATCGAACTTGCCGGCAAACCAGGCGCTGCCGTTTTCGGCATTGCCAGAGGTGCCGCTCTTATCGCCAAATTGCATCCAGTCGGGAAGATATTCGGTCAATGACGTCAGTTGTTTTATCCAGCCATCAATGGTGTCTGAAATGTAATTCTTCAGCGCCTCACACCCTGCCGATATCTGCTCCCAGAGATGGCTAAAGAAGGGGCCGACCTTGTCCCAGTTTTCAATCAGGGTAAAAGCGGCAAGCGCAACCAGGCCGACAATGGCCAGCAGCGGGTTGGCCATCGCTATCCGCCCTAGCCACATCATGGCTTGCCCTGCCTTTAGGATCGCGCCGCTGATAATAGAGAATCCTGAGAGTACCTGGGTGGCGACTAGGCTGACGCCGCTAAGGCCGCCGAGCAATAACGTGAGCCCATCGGCGACCTGCAGCAAGGTGCCGGCCAACGCCGGATTATTGGTTATCCACATATTCAGTTTCACCAGCCACTCTGTCGCCGTTTGGGTCAGTTCCCGCAGGGCAGCGTTTTGGCCGCTAAACAGGTTGATTCTCAGGCTATCCCATGAGGCAAAAAGCTTTTGGATATCACCATCCATATTGTCGCCTTTGACGGTGACCAAGTGCTGCGCTGAGCCGGCAACCTGGTTGGCCTGGAGCTTCTCTCTGCCCGAAGGCGCAATCTGTTGCGCCGCACTGACGATATCGACACCTGTTGTGGCTTTGCTTTTCATGGCCGCACCAACGGCCCGAATATCCATGCCATATTGATTGCTGGCCAGCGCCAATACATCGGCAATGCGGTCGAATTGATCGGAGCCCATATTGAAGCTGTGCAGCATTTCCGTCATCGTTGCGGTGGTTTCGTTGACGCTGCTGCCCGTCGCGGCGGAGAGTGTCAGTGCGGCGGGCGAAGCCGTTAAAATTTCCTTGGCATTCAACCCTTGTTTTGCCAGCGCTGTTTGCGCTTGTAGGGCTTGATCCGGGGTATAACCGGATTGGCTCATACCGCGAGCCTGCTGCTCGAGAGCCGTGAGCTGCGGATCAGATTTGCCCAGATTCAGCTGCGCCCGCAGTTGAGAAAGCTGTTTTTCAAATTCGATTCCCGGCGCCAGCAGGTTAGCTCCCCCTATGGTGGCACTTTTGGCGACAGAAAAGCCTGCGCTGCTGGTGTTGCGTAATTTTTCCAGCTTGTCGAGGCGCGCTTGATTGCCTGCCTGTGCGGATCGATAGCGCTCCTGCGCTATCGATTGCCGTTGTTCTCTTAGGGTAACGATAGCGGCGCCGGCATTAATTCTGCCGTCACGCAGATTTTTGCGCTCATTGCTGAGCGATTTTAGATTAATCCCTTGCTGGGTAAGATGATGGCGCTGGCTTTTATCGATTGCGGTGAGGAGATCACGTTTCTTTTCCAGGGCATTTATCGTCTCCGCGACCTGCGCAATCTCTTTGTTCATAAATCGGGAACGCTGGCTTGGCTCGCGATCTTTCGTCAGCATTGCCAGCGCGGCGGATTTTTTGCGCGACGCTGCCAGCAACTTATTGGTCTCAGCCAGCGACTGGTTCGTCTTTTGGAAAGCGTCGATGTCATTTTCCTGCTGGCGCAGATGTTTGACTTTTTTCTCTGCTCGTTGGATATCCTGTCCCAGACTGTTGTACAGGTTTTTATCCCCGGTAGGCCTGCGCAACTGCCTCATCAGTTCTTTGCTCTGCTTGGCTATCGCTTGAAGCCCGATGACAATCTCGTTTTGTGACTCCAGCTCCTGTCTGCTGTTACTCATCTGTTTTTACTCCACTACGTTGCAGCGCTCTGTGGCGCCAGCCGATCAGCTCCGCCAGCGTCATGCCGTTCATTTCTGACGGCGGCCAGTGGAAAATCACCGCGATATCCGCCATCAGGTCATCTACTGTCAGAGTAGGCTCGACCGTTACTCGGCCGATGTCGGCGACAAAAAACCGATCACCTGGCCGGCCAGCGCAATCAGGTCAGGCAGTTCCAAACGGGTACACTCTTCCTTGGTCAGGTTCGGGTAGGTGACCCGAGGCAGGATAGTGATCAACGCGTCGACATCGGCGTTGGCCAGCGCGGCCAGACCGATGCCGCGCAGGCTGCCGGCATTCGGCTTAGTCACTTGCACGCGAGTGATTTCACTGTCGCCACGTTTAATCGGAGTATTCAGGACGACGGTGTTCTCCGGGGATGCATTCAGTTCCATGGGGTATCCAGTTTTCAGTCGGAAAAAGAGGGCCAGCGCGGGGCTGGCCGTTTGAGGTGAAAAATTACAGGCCGATGGCGCGGCGGTGCGCAGCCAGCAGATCTACGCCGTCGACTTTTTCGATCATGTTGACGGTATCGATCTCGATCAGCTCTTTGCCGTCGATGCTCAACTTGAAGTAGGTGCAGTCGGTGGAAACTTTGGTTTCGGTATCTTCACCCTGCTTGAAGTCGCCGCTGTCGATCTCTTTATGACGGCCGCGCATCACCACTTCGAGCGCAGAGACGTCGCCGGTATCGTCGCGTTGGAAAGAGCCGGTAAAGCGCAGCGGTACCGCATCGACGCGGCCCCATTGCTTGAGCACCAGTTCGTCAATGCCGCCCATGGTCCATTCCACCACCAGCGCATCGTCATCCAGGCCGAAGTCCACCGAGGCTGCGCCGCTCATGCCGCCGCCGCGGAATTTTTCCAGCTTGCGTGTCAGTTTCGGCAGCGTCATTGAGGAAACCACGCCCATGTAGTTGAAGCCGTCGTTAAACAGGTTCAGGTATTTCAGTTTTTTTGGCAGTGCCATGCTTCAGTCTCCTTAGCTGTTCACGGATGCGGCGAAGTTCGCCAGGTAGCGATCGGTAATGCGCTGACGCAGAGTCAGATCCTCCAGAGGAGGTACCGGGGTGTAGTCGTAATCGATAAACAGCTTGCCGGCCTTCAGGGTCTCTTTGTCGTTGGCGCTTTCGTCATACCAGCAGTCACCGTCGATGATCAGACCTGCGGATTTAAGTTCGCGGAACTTGGCCTTGATGCCGTCGATCATGTCGCGGATCAGCGTCGGGGTGAGCGGACGATCAATCGCCCACAAATGAGCTTCGGCCAAGGTGTCGGCCAATACCTGCGCGGTGCGGGTATAGTTTTCAAACTGGAACAGCGGCTCGTCGGAGCAGGTGCGAGATCCCCAGAACTTGAAGCCATCTTTGCGGATCAGGGTGGTGACGCAACCTTCATTCAGCAGATCGGCGTCGGTGCCTGCGGTTTGCAGATCCCAAAATACGCTGGCCGAGATGCCGCTCACGCCGTTGACGCCGACGTTGGATAAGGTTTTATGCCAGCCGGTCTCTTGGTCGATCTTGGCACGCAGCCCCAGCGCACGAGCGGTGGCGAAGGCGATGTCGCTGCTGTTGGTGGTGGTATTCCAGTTGATGAAGTCCGGCCAAATCAGCATCAGTTCGCGCTGGCTGAAGTTGGCGCGATATTTGATGGCGTCGGACACGGTTTTACAGCCGTAAGCGCTGATATAGCCGAAAGCGCGCAGCTGCTGGCAGATGCCGGCCAACGCGGTCGCCACTTCCTGATTATCATGGCCCGGTACGCCCAGAATGCGCGGTTTCACGCCCAGCTCGGCCTGAGCGGCCAGCAGCGCTTTCATGCCAGTGTACTTACCGTTTTCATCGGCGCCACCGATGATATTGGACGTGGTTTCGGCCTCGTCTTTCCCTTCCGCCACGCGTACCACGACGGTTACCGGCTTAGTCTGCTCGGCGATCGCCAGCAGCGAACGCGCCAGCGTCCCTTTTTTACCTGCTTTGCCGCTGGCGGCCAGGACGTCGGTAATCAGCACCGGGGTGTTGAGAGGAAACAGGGTTGCATCGGCATCTTCTGCGGTACAAACCATGCCGACAATGGCCGTCGAGACGGTGGAAATTACGCGGGTGCCTTCGTTGATTTCGAGGACACGCACGCCGTGGTGATAGTCACCCATAGCATTACTCCGTTTGTGGTTGGTGATGACAGCATGCCTGTTGGCAGGCGGCGCCGCATCTCATTCGGGGTGTGGGATAACTGGTACAACAGCAGGAAAAATAAAGAAAAAAACGCCCCAAACGGGGCGTTGAACGACGTTATTGCGGCGGTTGCGGCCAATCGATATCAGGGGCCGCTTCGGGATCGACCCGATTAAGCAATACGCGGTAGGTTTTCCAGCGGGTCAGCAGCAGCAGTTCTTCTTCGCTCGCCATTCCCAGGTCAGAAGCGTCGTTAAGCGTTTCTATCTGCAGCGAACTTTGCTTAATCAACTCTTGTTTTTTATTAGCAGCCTGTTGCCGTAGCTCTTGAGTTGAATACGATCTTGGTATGATTTTTTCTCCATCAAAAATCCAGCGGCCGTTAATATCAGCGCCTTCCGGCAAGTTTCCGACCTCTGCCACGCTCATATTTTCCGGGAAAAATCCGGAAACGTCATAATGGCCTTCGGCATTCGGTTTCGTGGTGATTGAACGAATGATCCCGTCCTTGTCATACATCAGTTTTACCGTTTCAGGACGGAAGCTTTTTTGACATTCATACCAGTCTTCCCCTGCATCGGATTTTAAAAACAAAACACCGTGCGAGGCGGCCAGTTGTTTCTGCTCTACCGTTTCCGGCGCGGCGAGGGTAAAGTTCTTCATGTTATTCATCACTAAACGCTCCAGACGGTAACCCAATTGCCACCAATGTGTTTTTGCAGCGGACGACGGAAAATTACGTCGATGTATTCATCCACGTTGTTATTTGCTGCGCCGGTCAGGACATAACCCGCACTATCCGAATAGCCGGGGCCTCGCCAGGTAGCGATACTTTCCACATTACCCAGGCGAACATCGCGCACAAAGTTTTGATTGAGATAGTTGCTTAAATAGCCACCCCAAATGCTGCCGTTGATATTGCCGTCATTAAAGTAGGTTGCTTCACCTAACATCAGGCGCGGCCATGGGCCATTGCTGCGAATATCGCCTTGATGACCAAATTGGAACCAGCCATCAGAGCCGCCAGATGAAACATGCATTGCACCAAATGCACGCTTACCTATCTCCTCATAAAAGTAATGATCAACATACTGATTACCTGCACCTTGTATGTGCAGCCCTTGAGTATTGCGATTACCACTGGTTTCGGTTATTACCCCTTTTTTAGTAATAAAATCTTGGCCATTGATATAAAGAGTTCTATCAACGTGGGCGTCTAAGCCAACGGTAAGGTTTTCATTGGCCCGAACGTTTTTTGCACCCAGACTTAATTGACCCTGGCTATCATTAATGATGCGAACATCATAATCCGCGTTCGTATTGCCATGATGGAAATCTATATAGGGCGAGGTTCCGAATAATTCGACGCCGCCTTTGGTGGTTAACGACCCCATCACTGTGGCGTAAGGTGTGGTCAATCCCGATTTCGTTTCAATTGAGCCGTTGACCGTCAAGCTGCCGGTAATGGTATCGCCGCTCTGTTTGACGAATTTGCCGTCGGCTTCCGCCTTGCTGTAAGCACCGACGTCCGCAGCGGTCGGTTTAAAACCGGTGGTGTAAATTCGGTACCAGTTCAGCGGTTTGTCAGGGGTGGTGGATGTGCCGACGTAAGATGATCCATTAGTCTGAACCGCCAGATAGCCACTGGAAGGGCCGCCGTCGATTGGCAGGTTCAGCACGCCGTAGACGCCGCCGCCCGGCGCGTTTTTCGATGCGCTGGTGACACGGTAGATCTCGCCAAGATTGCTGATGGTCTCCTCGCGATGTTTCGGGCCAGAGCCTAGACCAAAGGCGCCCACCTCCATCAATTGACTGGCTTGCGTACCGACGTTACACGTGGCGGCAGTACCCAATTCCAAGTTGCGGCGCGCGATGGACTTGTTTGGCAGATCTTTCAGGTTAGCGGCAATTTTCAGCGAGGCGTCGCTGACCGTTTTCACCGCTTTTGGGGTGGCGGCCTGCGTTTCGCTGGCGCTATTGCTGTCGTTGCTCAATTGAGTGAAACCCTTTGCCAGCAAGGTGGCGTCAGGATGATTGCGCGAGCGGGCATGTTCGTCGATAGCGGCATTCAGCATATCGCGCGAGACCAGTAAGGCGGTTTTGTCTGCGACGATCGTCGCATTGGCGTCGCCTTTTACCAGAAGCACCATGCGCACGACCTGGGTGCGGCCGGCACCTTCGGTCAACTGCGGCTTGTAGGTGTCGGGCGTATTGGCGATCGCCACCAGCACGCCGTTTTTGTCATACAGCCCCAGCTCGCGGATCCACCAACCACCAACGTCCTCCGGGATCACTTGTTCGGCGATCACTTGGTTGCTGTTGCCGGTATCTATCTGCAGTGAATTCAATGCTGCGCGGCGTTTTTCGTTCACCAGCTTGGTCTGGCTTTCATCGGGCTGCGTTGGCGAACCCCCGCCGTCGCCGACCGCCATATGCGTAATTTCCAGCTTTTGGCCGGTTGCTGCAGCGTTAGCCAGCAGCGTTTTGCCCTGTTCGGTGAGCAGGGCGCGGTATTTTGCTGTCATGGTGTGGTTCTCTTCTGTTTGCCGGCCGGGTAGGTAAGGCCGTTTTTATACATCACATACAGGCTCAATCCGCGCAGGATCTCGCCTGACCAAAAGCCGAAGAACATGCCGTTATCGGTGCCAAGACGCGGCGCGGGCGACCAGCCGCCGTCCATCACGTCACCGGTGGAGAGGTAATGCCTTTGTAATTCCGTAACGCATTGTTCGATAAAGTGTTCGAGGCCCTCAATTTCACTGCCGGCCATTTTTGCCAGCACCGCGCCAGCCAGCCACAGGCCGCACATGTGGCCGGTAAAATCCTGTGCATCGGGCTGCGGCAGGCTGGCCATCGGGAAATCGGTTGGCGTGACACCGTCGGCGTCATTGGTAAAATCAATCAGCCAGCGCAGCCAGTTTTCGACATATTCCACCAGCTTGAGCGGTGGCGTTTTGCCCGCCTGCTGTAACTCGAGCCAGGCGCGCGCGGCACCGAAGAAGGCGCGTGGCTGATAGCCGGACCAGGCCGTGCCGTCACCCCAGTGATACATGGTCCAGGTATCCGCCGGACCGTAACTCCGATTGTCCCAACGGTTCCAGATATAGGCCGATGCGCCGGGGCCCAGCACGCCGAATTGCTGCTGATACCACTGCTGCGACTGCCACAGAAACTCGACCATGTTGTTGAGCATCACCCCGTCGGGATCGGCGGCGGCGTGCACGAAAATGAACGGGTACTGGTAGCCCGGATAAGGCATGCCGTGCCAACCATCGAACTGTTGGCCGTCCGCCTGATAAATGTTGGAGAACGGCATGACGCCCGGCGTACAGAACAGGCCGTCGTGGCGGTGATTCAGGAGGGTGCAGTCTCCCAACAGTGCGGTGTAGGGGTGTGCCGCCTGGAACGTGATGCGATAGCGGATCGTGTAGCCGTCATCTGCGTTGAGCGTCGGTGGAATGTCGTTCAGTACGTAGTAGCTGAATGTGGCGTCCGGTACATTGCCGTCTTGCAGAATGGTTACTTGCTTGACGCGGCTGAAACGAGGTGCGGCCGGTTTAGGCTCGACATCCTGATGATCCGGCTGATAGCCGCTCAGCGTAGCCGCTTGCGGGGCGAAATTTGCGATTTGCCATTTGCCGCCGGTGGCGGGCAGCATCCAATACCAGCGCCATTTGTCATCATCTTCGAGCCGCAGGTTGAAGTCGGCGTCCGCGCGATAGACCAACTGCGTAACGGGGAAACTTTCCTCCGCGGTCAACCAGGCGCCGATCACCATGCCAGCGTCATCATTGGGGAAACGGGCTTGGATCACCGTCGCGCTGCGGCTGTCGTAAACCTGTTCCTCAAACTGGCTGGCGATCGCGCAACCGCCGTAGTCGGTCACTGCGCGCAGATCGGCCAGCAGATAGTCGCTGCCGTCTTCTTTCGTCAGCGCCGCCAGGCTGCTGAGCGCGATGTCGTATGTTTTTACCTGAGGTTGGAACGACTGCGGCAGAGCGACGCCCCATTCAGTGGTGCTCGCCGCGTTTTTTTCCGGTGCTATAGACAGCTGTATTTTGCAGGAGATCGGCTGATTCTGATCGTCGACGCCACCAAAGCAGGTGCGGATTTTTGACTGGTGATTAATGCGGAACCAGATTGCCTGTTGTTCCAGCGATTGTTGCGATGCTATCTCTTTGCGAATGGTGATCATGCCTTCGGCGCTACGGCCGTAGCTTACCGGCTCACCGGAAGGGTATGACCAATCGTAGGAGATGCCGTCGGTAAACGGCGTATTGGCGCTGCGGCTCTGGCGAAAGAACTTATCCTGCGCATCAATATCGGTATATTCCATCGCGGTGAATTCAACGCTTTTCCAGGCGTTGAAATAGCGCTGATCGCCGGTGATGCTGTGCAGCAGATAGCAGGCGTCGGCAAACCACAGCTCGGCATCGGCCGCGTTGCCCATGGCGTTGTGCGGGACCGGCACATGCAGCGGACGGTTATGCTGTACCTGATTACGCTTGATTAACACGCCGCCGTGTTCGACTGGTTGGCGATTGGCGAAATTCAGCTTGTGATTGCCGCCGAGCGTGACGTCTTTTAACTGCACCGTACCGATTTGTTCAGCAGGCAGTCCTTTGATCAGGATCTCGCCGTCGGCATCGATCTGGTAACCCTGCCAATTGATGATCCAGTCCACGTCATAGCGTTTACCGTCGTTATTCCAGTCGATTTCACCGGCGGCATTGACCGCGCGCACCTGGGCGTTGACGGCATTCCAGGCCAGCGAGCCGTCGAAGGCGAAAGTAGCGATGTCGAGATATTCACCCCAGTAGGGGGCGCCGTGAGGGATCAGAGTACGGCCCTTGTTGAAAGTTAGAGGAATACCTTTGAAGCCGCTATGCGTCGGATCCCTCGTATCGACCGGCCAATTGGCGGGCACCGGCTCTTTGGCGTTGACGATCCAGTTGGCGATCCAGCGTTGAGGGCTGTCAGGGATCGGCGCACCGTCGTAAAAGTAGGTCACATAGGCGTCAAAACAGGCGATGGCCTGTTCCAAATATTTTTGTTCTCCGGTCGCCAGATACGCATGGGCATAGCCAAGGATCTGCAGAGCCTGTCCTTCGGTGGTGGCGTCATTCGGCAGCCCCGCCATGCGCGACAGCTCGCGTTCATGGCGCGAATCGGCCAAGACATGCTCGTCGTTAAGCACGAAGTGTTGTTGAGTCGAGTCCAGCGTGATGCCGGTATTGCGTTGCAAGAATTGGTAATGTCCCTCCAGCATTTGCAGGGCGAGACTGGCATAGTCGGGGTACACGGTAGTAAGCTCTCCATCATATTGACCGCTGGCGACGTTGATTGCGCCAGCGGCTTCGAGGTTCAGCGCCAGGCCTGTCAGATGGCGGCTGACCGGCTTGGCATCGGCGATCATCCGCTCCATTTCCAGATACATCTCTTCGGTGATACCGTTCTCCAACACGCCGATATCCAACGTGAAGGTGCCGGGCTCACCGTTGGTTTCCCACCACTCGCGCAGTTTGATCAGGTAACCCAACGGTTCCACCACGCGGCGAATAGCGCCGATGGTGCCCTTGTGACGGTGGATGAAGAAAGCGGCGGCTACGACGCTGCGTTTGGCATCTTCCGTCCAGGTTTCATCCCAATGATCGACCGAGAAGGCCCAGGCCAGGTACGGCAGCAGATTGACCGGACAGGTGGCTGGATCCCACAGATCGCGCAGCGGCACCGGCATGGCGGCCAGTTCGGCACAGGCGGCCGCAGCCGCGACCTCCAGCGGGGAAGAGCCGACCGGCAGCAGACGGTTACTCATCGGAGCCTCCCACCGTCAGACGATAAGAAGCACAATGCGACGCCTGGGTTTTATCCAATACGATGTCGGCCTGCGGGGTCTTCAATTCAACGCGTTGCACCCCTTCGGCATGCAGTGCGGCGTAGATTGCCGACAAGCGAATGTCACGGCCTAAACGGTGCTGGGCGCTGATGTAATTTTTCAGTTTGGCTTCGGCAGCGCGACGCACCGGTTCTGCTTCAGGGCCAGGGTAGAGGTACAGTACGGCATCGATGTTGTAGCTGATGATGTTGGCAGAGCGGACGGTGACGCGATCGGCCACCGGGCGCACATCTTCATCGTTCAACGCTTTATCGACGATCGCCACCAGTTCGGCGCTGGCGGTGCCGTCTCCTTCGCGTGACAGTACGGAAATCAGCACGTTGGCTGGACTGGGACTGATCGCGGAAACGTCGGCGACCCGACCATCGGCGGAACGGCCGTGATACTCGTAAGAGCCACTGGATCCAGCCACGCTTAAACCTTCGAATGCCTGCTGGATGCGCACACGGAAATCGCTATCCGATTCCATGACCGCCGGCAACGGCGGGATGACGCTGTCATCCGGCTGTTGCACCACCAGGCGTAGCACCTGGAAGTTTGCGCCCAGTTGGTCGAGGTCGCTGCCGCTGGCATAACCCAGCATCACTGCCTGTGCGGCTTCATTCACACGCTGGCGTAACAGCAGTTCGCGGTAAGCATTTTCTTGCAGCAGTTTGACGATCGGCTCCGATTCCAGCGTCAATGTGCGGGCGATGGCTTCACGCTGCTCTTCCGGGTAAAGGGAAATCAGCGTGGCCTTGCGATCCGCCAGCAGCGATTCGTAATCGAGAGGATCCACCACCGTCGGGGCGGGTAATAAACTCAGGTCAATGGTTGCCATGGTGTCAGCTCACTGAAATAGAAAGAGAAAAGGCATCCGGCGTATCTGTGCGGTTGCCGGTAATGTCGACCACCATTTTTCCGTCAAAGGTGGTGTTGCAACTGATGCCCGTCAGCCGAATGCGTGGTTCCCACTGCAGCATTGCGCTGTAGCAGGCCGCCATCATTTGCAATCGCAGTACGTCGTTTTGCGGCTGATCCAGCAACTCGGATAGCAACGAACCGTAGCTGCGGCGCATGACGCGTGAGCCGATAGGCGTAATCAGGATGTCGCTCACCGACTGGCGAATGTGCTCGAGATCGGCGATTGCGCGGCCGTTGCCGCGATTCATGCCAAGAAATTTCGCGTTGTTCATGCTGGTTTGTCCGTTTGGCCTCTGCCGTTTTGCACTCCACCGTGAGTGTGGGTATGCACCACAATGCCGTTAGAGCTGATGCTGCCACCGGTGTGATTGAGATCGCCGGTCATCGAGCCGCCCTGATGGATGGCGATGGTGCCGGTAGTGAGTTGCTGGGTACACTCCACTTCGGGAGCGTCCAGCGTAATTTTTCCGCTGGCGATACAGGTGATATTTGGCGCCGTCAGTGTGATCCGCTCGGCGGCTTCAATGGTGGCGCTTTTTATGCCGACGGCCTTAAGCGCCCCGGTAGCCGGCTCGTATTCGAGCACTGCACCGTCAGGAAAAGCGATATGCGCCGCCTGTGCTGAGGCCGACGGTGCGGGGTGAGCATCGGAAAATACGCCGGGCAACACGAAAGCGGTTTCAAGTTCCCCGCCAAGTGACAGCACCAAGACCTGTTCACCAATGCTGGGCGCCCACCAGCTGCGTGCGTCGCCGGCCCGTCCGGTCAGCCAGTTGAGCCAGTCGGTAAGATTGCCGCCGGTGGCTATGCGACAGCGCCCGCGTTCCAGGTCGAGCTCGCTGACGGTCCCGATCCGTATCAGGTTGCGCACTAGGCGCTGAATATCGAAGTTGTCTGTGTTCATGTCTCAAGAATGCCGCTGGATGAAAAGGGGGACAACGCGACGGCGTTTGGCTGCCGCCGGCACAACCGAAGCTGCCTGTAGGGCGCTACGGCTGACCAAATTCGCTGAGTAACTCTCCGTGCAGATAAATCTGGGTGAAGCGAACGACGTTCTCCGGTTCGGGAGGTTCAGCAAGCGGGGTGATATGCAATGCGCCGTCGCGCGGTTCCACCCGGATTCGTTCGGTAAGTTGCAGCTGCAATATCAACTGGTTGGGAGTGTCTATGTCTCTTTGAAACGAAAAATCATTTTTACGCTTATCCGGATTGGCAAGAAGGTCTGGTTGGTGGCTGCGCAGCCAGGCCAGTACGGTGACCATGACCCGGTCATCGTCAGCTGACGGCACATCCAGCGCCAGATTGAGCTGATAGCGATATTCGAAGGACAGCGAGGGGGCGAGCGTTGAGACCACGCGGCCGTTAACAATGCCAAGGCGCAACCGTTCGGGGTTTTGCTGCAACAAGGGAATGGCATTGAGCAGTGCTGCACGTAGCTGTTCGGGTTTTAACATGGTGTATCTCCTGAAAAGGAAGCGGTTTGAGTGGGCGTTTATTGAAAACGGTCAGTGTGAGATGCCGTTCAGACATAGCGCACGTTCGGCCGTGCGGCGGCGCTCCAATCCTTTATTTTTGACGCCGTTGACATAAATCCAACGAGACAGTTGATCGCAAGCCGCCTGCCACTGACGGCGTTTGACAAAGGTGGCCAGCGTTGAATTGCAGGTGGCGTTGACGCCGACGTTGAAAGCGAAAGCGCTGACGGCGTCGTAAACCGGCTGCGGCATCTTGACGTCCATACAGCGCGCGATGCCGCGCTCTACGGAGCGCACATCGTCGACCAAATGGGTAGCCGCCTGGCGTTCGTTGATGACGGCACCCGGCTTCACGCCGGCGGTGTGGCCGATGCCGTTGGTCCAGACGCCGGCGCTGCATTGGTAGGGGGACAGCCGACAGCCTTCGAAATCGGCGATCAGGCGCAAACCTTGCTCAGAGGTTTTCAGCGTATTGAACTGAGGCAGCAGGGCGGCGAGCGTTAAAATAGCCGCCACGCTGCAGCGTTTAGCGAGTGAGCTCATCGTAGACTCCGCGTTTCAGGCCGTTTTTTTTTAGCGATTTCAGCAGCTGGTAGCTTTTACGCCGGTAGTACCAATTCACTGCAAAGGTACCGACGCCGACTGCGGCGCCGACCAGGATGGCAATGTCCTGTGCAGAGTGGCTCCCTAACCAGGCCAGGCAAGCCGCGACGAAATAGGCAAGGGTTGAAGTGAGTTTCTCCATCGCTTAATCCCACAATTTGACGGTTTCGCGTTGGGCCGCCGCAGGCAGGTCCGGCAATTCAACCGGTTGACCGTGCGGCAGCAGGGGCCCCAGATCGGCCAGGCCACGGTTAGCCAGATAGACTTGTTCCACCTGGCGTTGCGTGCTGCCGTAGTAGCGCCAGCAAATCGCATCAATGGTGTCACCTTGTTGTGCATAAATTTTCATCATTACCATCCTGCGATAGCGTTGGGAGAGAGGGCTGTGGCCCCGGATATCTTCAGTTTCGCGCGCGTGGGAGGGAGGGGCAACGCGAGGGGGTTGTGGATGAGATGGCACAACTGAGGAGCAAAAGTGCCGTCGGCAGAAATAAAAACCCCGCCGGCGGCGGGGGGATGAAAAACGTTTGGCTGGAGGGATTAGCAGGGGGGGGGTTCGTCAGCGGGATAAAATATTTCTTGATAATCATTGTTCGGCAGCACCTGACTGGCCAAATCGGAGATCAGCGACATGGCGATCAGAAACTCGGAGGCACTGCATTGCGCAGCCTGTGAAACATCGGCGATGAATTGGATGCGGGACAGTGTTACTTGTTGTTTATCCATAATTTCCACTGTTTTTGCCCTCTCTTGACTATACTGTGTATTTATACAGTATTAAGCAAAACGCTAAAGGCGTCAATGGTTGGGCTTATCATTTGTGCAGTAAAAATACGGCCAATCATTGATTAGCGGAAATTGTACAAGGAGGCCGTCAAAATGAATTTTGCCGCCGCGTGCGAGAACCTCCAATTGCCAGCATTGCGGTTCTATGCCAATACCTCGAAGTTTGCGGGCAATATTCAGACAATGCTGCCGCTGTGGCGGCGTCAAACGAGCCGACGGCGCGGGTGCCGGCGGCAGGTGAAGAGCGCGCGTTCCACAGTTATTGCCAGAACTCCAAGGCGTCGCGGCGGCGAGTGTTTTAGCGACGATCCGCCATTGTACGGTGCGCGTTCGGTATACCCGTTCAATTCCCAAATGCGGTGCATAAATGCCGACAACTTTTGTGACGGGCTCGTCATAAGCGTTCCGGGTTTCTGAGGCTTCGCGCGCGACCCGCACCCATTGGTGGCTGCGTGGCACATTGGCGCCGCCTTGCGCCTGTATGTAACCGGCAAAGTCGCCGGCGTCGGCAGCGGCGCGCACGGCTTCGGTGCCGGCGTCAAACTGCGGCGTCAGGTTTTGGCCGCGAATACGTCGACATTCGCGGTAGACCCCGAGACCGGGCAGGCCGAAGGGATGAAACTGAGGGATGCGCCAGGTGGCGGCCCAGGCGCTGACCGCGCGGGCGGTATCGCTCAGCGGGGCGCCGGTTTCGCGATCGAGCTCTTCCTCCAATGCATACCCATCGAGGTTTTTTGCTACATATTTGGCCAGATAGGCGGTTGCGCCACCCCGGTTGAGGTGTTTGCTCTGGAAACGATGTTGTTGGGCACCGGGTTCTGCTGCATCCTGTTGCAGCGCATAACGCTGTATGATGTCAAGCACTGCCTGACGTTGCATTTGTGGAGTGAACATCATCAGATGCCAGTGCGGCGTGCCGTCATGATGAGGCTCAACCACTCGCATACCGTAGACCTGCAGACGGCGATCCTTGAAGGCGGTTCGCATTTTCCCCCACTGGGCAACCAGATAACGTTGGCCATCCTTCGGTGTTAGGGCTTGTCCTTGCCAGCGTGTATTGAAGCGCATTTTGCCTCGTGCGCCGACATGCTGGATAGGGTGAAAGCGTGCCGGCGTCGTCAACGTGATAAACAACCCGCAGTGGCCGTTGCGAGTGGCGTAGGTTTCTATACCGGCGAGGGTATTCATCAACTCCATACGACGAATGGCGGGATTGGCGATGCTGCCGAGCACTTTATCCATAAGATCGGCGCGCTCGCCCGTGGCGACGTTTTCCAGCTCGCAACGGTGAAGATAATCGAGGTTCGATTGACGCCGAGCCTTGACATCGTGAAGGGCCTGTCTGCTGGCATAAGGTGACGTGTTGTTGCGGACGTTGCCTATCGCGATTTGCAGCGCCTCGCGCCACTGCATGCGCTGCATTTTGAGACGCCGCAGCCACCAGCGATCGTCGGTCAGGCGCGACAGCGCCGCAATCGCCCGCTCGCTGTCCAACTTGCCTTTACGATAACAGCGCCAGTGCATAGGCTGGATATTGAAGGCGCGGGCTATCGTGGCGATTTGGCGATAGAGGCGGCGCTGTATATCCGCGTGTAGCAGGATCTCGGCATTATTGCCATGCTTCGCCAGCAAGGCGTCACATTCACTCTGGTAGAGCGCAGAAAGTTGGCCCCCGATACGCCGCGCCAACTGCTCCAGCGCTTTATCGCCCAGCGCGGGCAGTGCGCTATAGCTGTCCGCTTCGCTGCCAAAGTGCAGTGATTTGCGTTGATCCAAACCGAAATTATTATTTACCTGCTGAATGCGTGGCCATATCCGCCGATGGAAAACTCGCACCAGATAATGCCAGGCTGCGTGGGCTCCCTTCTGGCTGAGCAGTTGGCGGTGGCGCTCAAGGAACGGCGTGCGCAGATAATAAGGCAGGTCATGAATGCACTGCAGTATCGCTTGCCATTGGCGCAGTTGGTCGCGATTCAGCGCCGCTTCGCGCCCTATCGCACGGCGTGGGGCATTCCATGGATAGGCGTAATCACCGTACGCTGCGTGTTGTATGGCAGAGGCGTTGCCCGGCAGATGTTCCGCCGGCCTATTTTTAACGGCGAGCGACATGACGTTGCTTGGCTTCTGATAGCTGCTGGCAGGTCACGCAGCGGCTGACGCCGGGAATCGCGATGCGTCTCGCCACAGGAATCGCCGCGTCACAATCGGCACAGCAGAACGCCGAGGGCGCTGTGGCAACCGGCCTGGCGTACGCAATTTGTTTCTCGAGCATCAATGCCTGGCGCTCTTGCGCCATATCAATAGTATCAGCCATAACATTTTCCAGTATTTAATAGGGTGAATTTGGGCCGAGCGATGCCCGGCGGGTTGCACGCCAGCTTTATTCGAAAGGTTATTTTTTTGGGGTTAACAGACAGTCTGTTTCGCTGATATAGCGCGGCAACGATTGACTGAGCGAGATGAGTTCATTGAGTGCCGCGACGATTTTCCGCCGTTCGGCATAACCCATTTCGTGAAACTTTAACCACACATAGCGTTCAGTCAGCCCGGCGTGGAAGCAAAACGTATGGCGCAGGTGCAGCGGCGCCGTGTCGTAAATTTCTTCGGCATGGTTGGTTTGCCGGGCAAACAGTGTGCGGCGGATTTCAGCAATACGCCGCAGGCCGATAGCCCGTTGCTCCTCGCTGGCTAGAAGCATGACAATCTCCTTATCTGAATCTGATGATGGATGAATACTCGCAAAAGCAAGGTTTGGTTATCCGTCGATCAAGGTCGAAAATTTGAGTAAACACGGTGTAAACAAAGTGCTTACGCAAGATCGTCGTCGCCTTACGGTATTTGCATTTTCATCAACCATGTCGCATCATCTTAACTAAAGCGATCGATATGCCGAGTGACGGCGAATTGATGTTACTTTAAATCGCATAATGCGACTTGTAAATGCAAATTTTATTTTAATCGGTGATGATATGCGTGAAGAAGCAACAAACAACAACACCTCCGTGGGAGCGGTGATTGAAAGAGTTCTTTCATCTTATGGCGTTGGCACGCAGAAGGAATTGAGTGAAATCCTCGGGATAGCGCCGAATAACATCAGTAGTTGGCAACAACGGGGGAGTGTTCCCGGATACGTCATCATCAACTGCGCGTTAACCACGGGGGCAGACTTGGCCTGGCTGATGACCGGCGAACTTGTAAAATCAAAAAGTAATCGCAAGCCTGCGTCACCTGCGCAAGGTAAAGCGCTTTACGATCGCGTTTTGGCTTCCGGCGGGAAAGGGGTATTGCGCCGCATTTTGGATGCTTACGGTTTCAATCTGCAAAAAGAGTTGGGTGACCTGCTGGGTATATCTTCAGGCACGATGAGCACCTGGGTCCGCCGCAACTACTTCCCCGGCGATATCGTGGTGACCTGTGCTCTGGATACAGACGTCTCGCTGCTGTGGTTGGCGACGGGACAGGGGGAAATGTGGGGTGATGCCGCACCGGCGGTACCGGTTCCCGGAGGGCGCACGATACCGAAATATCGCCTGCTCGCCGGGCAGTTGAAAGAGGTGGGGCAGTGGTCGGCAGACTGTTCTTTGATTCCTGACGGCGTGGCTCAGCCGGCTTATGTTGATGGCGGGCGCGTATCCTGGCTGGTGGATCTGGCCGTTACGCATATCGCCAATGGCCGCTGGCTGGTGGACATAGACGGTAACCTGGACGTTTACGATATAGCGCGTTTACCGGGTAACCAAGTGCGGGTCAGCGGCGGCAACGTCGACTTTCAATGTTCTCCGGATGCGTTGAAAGCGCTTGGTATGGTCTGGTTAACGTTGACGCCGCAGGCATAAAAAAGCCCATCTATGATGGGCTTCGAGAGATTCTGGAAGGGAGATTACAGGCCGTAGACCAGCGTGACCGAGGTGGTGGTGTCGGTGTTCTTCGGTGCCGAGGCCGGCGGTTTGCTGTTGTAGGTCACGGTGTAGGCTACGCGCAGTGAGAAGCGATCGTTGATCGCCACGTTCAACGCGCTTTCCGAGTTCAGCGTGGTTTCCTCGTTCGCCAGCGCGGAAACGCCCTGAATGAACTTGGTGTTGTCGGTCAGCTGATAGGAATAGTTGGCCGCACCGTAGGCCAGCCCTTTGGTCGAGCGGCCGCCGCCGTGGTATTCGTCATGGCGCACGCCGGGACCGAATTCTACCCGCAGGTCGCTGAGCGGCCCGTTGAGGAGTTGACGGCCGTAGCCGCCCGTCAGCGTGGAGCGTGAATCGTAACCGTTGAAACGGTCGCTCAGCCAGCTGGCTTGGCCGAACAGGTAGTTGCGGTCGGTCAGGTTATAGCGCGTACGGCCACCGGCCTGGTATTTTTCGGAGGAGCGCACGTTGGAGGAGGTGGTGTTGTTGGCCGCCCCCCACAGGCTGTACGCCGCGTCGCTGTTGAACCAGGTCATGTTGGTGTTGGCCAGCAGGGTGGAACTCTGCGAGTTGCCTGACTGGGCGTTGTAGCCCGCCTGCACGTTGCCTTCAAACGGTTTCTTGGCGGTGGCCGGATCGTCCATCGCGGTGAAAAGCGTATTGTCGGCGAGAGCTGAAACACTGGTGAAAGTCGTTAAGCAGCAAATATACAGCGGAAAAGCGCGACGAGCGCGAGAAGAGAGCATTTTGGATCCAGTTGTTAAGGGTGGTTATTGTTGATGACGGTCACATTATATCGGTTCATTTCGGCGACAAAAATAGCCGCCATTAGCTTAAGTTTTTAATTTTTATTCCTTATTTATTCGCTTTTCTTCTACTGAAATTCATCGCTTTCAGCAGCGCTTCGTGCTGAGTCTGGCGGATGCCTGTCTCAGCCCATTCGTTGGCGCTGAGGTGGGGGGCGCGTCTTCCTTGTAAAATCAAGTGTGCATTTATGTTTACGATTTTCGTTTATTGCTAGGCAAGCGGGTAGAGAGGCGCTTGCAATCCTTTTGTTTGCATATCTTATTAAATTTATTGCGTTTATTGTATTTATCAAAGTGCATTTTCCAATGGGTTTTCTTAGGGGTAATTACGGTAATTTTTTATTTACGGAAATTGGATTGAAAACTTTACATTGCGTGATAAGGTAGAGCCCTGAAACGCTCAAGGTTCCACTTCAACGCATAACGCCAAACGACAGGAATAGCATCATGCAAAAAGACGCGCTCAATAACGTACACATCAGTGCAGAACAGGTTCTCATCACGCCGGAGGAGCTGAAGAACCAGTTCCCGCTCAGCGCCGACGACGAAAATGAAATCGCCACCGCGCGCAACACCATCGCCAACATTTTGCAGGGGCGCGATCATCGCCTGTTGGTAGTGTGCGGACCTTGTTCGATCCACGATCCGGATGCGGCGCTGGACTACGCCCGTCGTTTGAAAACCCTGGCGGCTGACTTGAGCGATCAGCTGTATATCGTTATGCGCGTCTATTTTGAAAAACCCAGAACCACTGTCGGCTGGAAAGGTTTGATCAACGATCCGTACATGGACGGTTCGTTTGACGTTGAAGCAGGCTTGCATATCGCGCGTCGCCTGTTGCTGGATCTGGTGGGCATGGGCTTGCCGTTGGCTACCGAAGCATTAGATCCGAACAGCCCGCAGTACCTGGGGGACTTGTTCAGCTGGTCGGCGATCGGTGCGCGCACCACCGAGTCGCAGACCCACCGCGAAATGGCTTCCGGCCTGTCGATGCCGGTCGGCTTCAAAAACGGCACCGACGGCAGTCTGGGCACCGCCATCAACGCCATGCGCGCCGCCGCCATGCCGCACCGTTTCGTCGGCATCAACCAGGCGGGCCAGGTTTGCCTGCTGCAGACCCAGGGCAACCCGGACGGGCATGTGATCCTGCGCGGCGGTAAAACCCCGAACTACAGCGCCGAGCACGTTGCGGCCTGTGAAAAACAGATGCTCGAGGCGGGACTCCATCCGTCCTTGATGATAGATTGCAGCCATGGCAACTCGAATAAAGACTATCGCCGTCAGCCGGCGGTGGCCGAGTCCGTGGTGGAGCAGATTAAGGCGGGCAACCGTTCGATCACCGGCATCATGCTGGAGAGCCATCTGCATGAGGGCAACCAGTCTTCCGAGCAGCCGCGTGCAGACATGCGTTACGGTGTGTCCGTCACCGACGCCTGCATCAACTGGGAAAGCACGGAAACGCTGCTGCGTCATATGCATCAGGAACTCGGCGCTGCGCTGACGGCACGCACGGGAGAAAAGTAAGTTATGGTGGCAGAACTGACCGCGTTGCGCGATCAAATTGACGAGGTGGACAAAGCGCTGCTGGATCTGCTGGCGAAACGCCTGCATCTGGTAGCGGAAGTCGGCGAGGTGAAAAGCCGCCACGGTTTACCGGTTTATGTGCCGGAGCGCGAAGCGGCGATGCTGGCCTCGCGCCGTCAAGAGGCGGAAAACCTCGGCGTGCCGCCGGATTTGATCGAGGATGTCTTGCGCCGCGTGATGCGCGAATCGTACGTCAGCGAGAACGATAAAGGCTTTAAAACCCTGTGCCCGCAGCTGCGGCCGATCGTCATCATTGGCGGCAACGGCCAGATGGGCCGGCTGTTCAACCGGCTGCTGACGTTGTCGGGTTATCAGGTCAGGGTATTGGATCAGGAAGATTGGCCGCAGGCGGAACAGCTGTTGGCAGACGCCGGCATGGTGATCGTCAGCGTGCCGATCCATGTGACCGAACAGGTGATAAGCCGCCTGCCGCCGTTGCCCGACGACTGTATTCTGGTGGATTTGGCGTCGGTGAAGAACCGTCCGCTGCATGCGATGCTGGCGGTGCACAGTGGCCCGGTGGTGGGGTTGCACCCGATGTTCGGCCCGGACGTGGGCAGCGTGGCGAAGCAGGTCGTGGTTTACTGCGACGGCCGCCGGCCAGAGGCTTACCAGTGGTTGCTTGAACAGCTGCAGGTGTGGGGGGCGCGGCTGCACCGCATCAGTGCGGTCGAACACGATCAGAACATGGCGTTTATTCAGGCGCTGCGGCACTTTGCCACCTTCGCCTACGGGTTGCATCTGGCGGAAGAGAACGTGCAACTGGAGCAGTTGCTGGCGCTCTCTTCGCCGATCTACCGGCTGGAGCTGGCGATGGTTGGCCGCCTGTTTGCGCAGGATCCGCAGCTGTACGCCGACATTATCATGTCGTCGGAGGAAAACGTGGCGTTGATCAAACGCTACTACCAGCGCTTCGGCGAGGCGATCAAGCTGTTGGAGCACGGCGACAAACAGGCGTTTATCGATAGCTTCCGCAAGGTGGAGCACTGGTTTGGCGATTACGCCCAGCGCTTCCTGGTGGAAAGCCGCACGCTGTTGCGGCAGGCTAACGACAGCCGGCAGTAAAATACCGGCGGTAAATAAAAATGAAGGGTTCGGCTTGGCCGAACCTTTTTTTATCGCGTCAGGATGGGTTGACCGGCACCACGGTGTCGCTGGGATAACAGCCCAGCACCTTCAGCGAGCGGGTGATGGGCGCCAGATCGCGCAGCGCTTTTTGCATTGCGTCGGCACGCAGGTTGGCCTGCACATCGATGTAAAACATCTCTTCCCACGGATTGCCGTTGATCGGGCGTGACTCCAGTTTGGTCATGATGATGCCGTTGTCGCGCAATACCAGCAGCGCTTCGACCAGCGCGCCGGATTGCTGACCGGTCGCCATGATCAGCGTGGTTTTGGCCGGCACCTGTTCGGAGACGTCGATCGCTTTACGCGCCAGGACGATAAAGCGGGTGATGTTCTGTTGTTGATTGGCAAGGTTGTGTTCCAGCACTTGCAGCCCGTACAGCGCGCCGCCGGCCTCGCTGCCCAGCGCCGCCACCTTCGGCGAATTCAACTTGGCGACTTTCTCCATTGCGGCGGCCGTGCTTTCAGTGTATTCGATTTTCCAGTGCGGGAATCGATTCAGGAACTGGCTGCACTGCTGGAACGGCTGCGGGTGGCTGTAGACGGTTTCAATCTGGCTCAAATCGCTGTCGCCGGCCACCAGAACACAGTGGTTGATCGGGTTGGTCAGTTCGCCGACGATCGACAGACTGGTGTGTTGCAGCAGGTCGTACACCTCATTAATCGAGCCGGAGCTGGTGTTCTCGATCGGCAGAATGGCGTAGTCCGCCTGGCCGGTTTCCACCTGGGCGAAGATATCCTGAAACTTCTGGCAGCCACATTCGATCAACCGATCGAAATGGCGGGCGGCGTATTGGCGCGCCGCCAGATGTGAATAAGAGCCTTTCGGGCCGAGAAAGGCGATGCGGGCGGAGTGTTGGCTGACGGGATTGAGCTGGTGCTGCAGCAGCGCCTGCTGGGTCAGGACGGAGTCTTCAATGATCAGTTGGAACAGGCGGGTGACGTAGAAACCGTCCAGGTCGTAAGGCTTGGCGGCGGCGATCAGCGCATCCAGCAGATCGCGCTCGCGCTCTTTGTCGCGGATCGGACGGTGAGAGTGCAGTTTGGTCTTGCCGACTTCGATCGCCAGTTCACGGCGTTCCGCCAACAGGGCCAATAGTTTCAAATCCAGTGCGCTGATGCGCTCGCGCAGCACCAATAACGGGTTGTCAGTCATAATCAGCTTCCGCCTTCAGTTCTTATTCGTTGTATAACAGCCATAAAAAAAGCCTCCTGTTTCCAGGAGGCCTTGTTGTTCGTCTTCGCATTCTTTCTCACACGACGAAACGCCTCCCAGTCAGGGGAAGGTAAAAAAGAATGCGAGGAAAAACGGTGTGCGTGGCATGGTCTACCTAAGATTAATGCGAACAGGTTTTAAAGTAACCGCTGGCTTTTACCCCGTCAACAAAAATACCCGACAAAAAACGCGCCCTCAGGCGCGTTTGATGCGGCAACCGCAGTCGGACTCGGACAGTTATTCTTCTTCCGGTGTGACTTCCGGCACGATGTCTTTCACGCTGGCATTGCAGCGGCGCGCTTCGCCTTTGTGCTGCACCTTGTTCAGCTGGCGCTCCAGCTTGGCGATCAGCTCGTTAACGGCGGTATACATGTCATCATGTTTGGCGCTGGCGACCAGCGGGCCGTTCGGCGTGGTAATGGTAGCGTCGGCGACAAACCCCTGCGGTTCTTTGGATAAGACGATGTGCGGGTTTATCAGCTGGGTCTGCCATTTTTCCAGTTTGGTGAGACGGTCTTCGACATGATTGCGGATTGCGGGAGTGATATCCATTTGTTTGCTGGTAATGTTCAATGTCATATAACTTACCTCTCTGTCTTTCCGTCTTGGTGAACCCAGCATACCCCGCTTTTTGTTTAAATGCGTGATGTAAATCACGATTTTTTGTCACTTTTTGCAAAGTTAGTTCAATCTGTGATTCAGCATTTGAATTGGTTATCTAATGCTTGAGAGTTGCCGCCGGATGGCGCATTATCGATGAGTTGACCGGTGAGGAGCGCTAGCTAACACCGTGTTTTTACTTGTGTATTCTTCCAGTGAAAACCAGGTCCACGCCAATGAAAACGGCAGCCGAGGCTGCCGTTTTGTTTTTTTGCCGTTGCCGACGCGCGCTTATTGCGGGTTGGCGGCGATCACTTTGGCCACTTTGTCAGCCTGGCCGTTCAGCTGCAGCTGCTTGTAGGCATTTTCCATCAGCGGCAACACGTCGTGCGTCGCTTTGGTATCCGGGAATTCACGCAACATCTGCTCGGCGCGATTAACGACCGCGACGTAAGCACCGCGTTTAGTGTAGTATTCCGCCACCGAAAGCTCATACTTGGCCAAGCGGTCTTTCAGATACACCAAACGCTTGTTGGCGTCGGTCGCGTATTGGCTGTTCGGGTATTGCTGAATCAACTGGCTGAAGTCGCGGAACGCAGCGCGAGCGTGCTGAGGATCGCGGTCCGAACGGTCAACCCCGAAGAAGCCCTGCAGCGCGCTGTCATCGAGCGCCATGTCGGTCAGACCGCGCATGTACATCACGTAATCGATGTTCGGGTGCGTCGGGTTCAGGCGCATGAAGCGATCGATGGATGCCTGCGCCATCGGCAAGTCGGCGGCCTTATAGTAGGCGTAAATCAAATCCAGCTGGACCTGCTGGGAATACGGCCCGAAAGGATAGCGGTTATCTAACGCTTCGAGTTGCGTAATCGCGCCCTTGAAGTTACCGTCCTGCAGCTTTTGCTGCGCGGTGGCATAGATTTCCGAAGGTGGGTTGTCGGGAACCGCATCCTTGGATGTGGAGCAACCTGCCAGCGCCAGGCTCAACGTGGCTGCCGCCACCAGATATTTCATACGCGTCATGACGTTTTGATTATCCTCAGGGTGTTATTCCGGGAGACTGTCCGTTAAGCTCCCGACAAAGACCAGGTACAATAGCACATTATATTAAACGGCATCGCCGTGAAAACCCAACGTTAACGAAGAAGCTGCATATGGCACAACAAGTACAACTCACCGCAACGGTGGCCGAATCTCAACTCGGACAACGTTTAGATCAGGCTTTGGCCGAATTGTTCCCTGATTATTCACGATCTCGCATAAAAGAGTGGATCCTGGGCGATCGGGTGAAGGTCAATGGCAAAACGTCAAACAAACCGAAAGAGAAGGTGCTGGGCGGAGAGACGGTCGCCATCGATGCACAGATAGAAGAAGAGGCGCGTTGGGAGCCGCAGGATATCGCGTTGGATATCGTCTATGAAGACAGCGACATCCTGGTGATCAACAAGCCGCGCGATTTGGTGGTGCACCCTGGCGCCGGTAACCCGGACGGCACCGTGCTCAATGCGCTGCTGCATCACTACCCGGAAATCGCCGACGTGCCGCGCGCCGGCATCGTGCACCGTCTGGATAAAGACACCACTGGCCTGATGGTGGTGGCGAAAACCGTGCCGGCGCAAACCCGGCTGGTGGAAGCGCTGCAGGCACGTGAAATCACCCGTGAATACGAAGCGGTGGCGATCGGCACCATGACCGCCGGCGGCACGGTAGAAGAGCCCATAGCGCGCCATTCCACCAAGCGTACCCACATGGCGGTGCACCCGATGGGTAAACCGGCGGTGACGCACTACCGCATCATGGAACACTTCCGCGCACACACCCGTCTGCGTCTGCGCCTGGAAACCGGCCG
The DNA here is from genome assembly GCF_040280225.1 of Serratia sp. SM04. NCBI lineage: Bacteria > Pseudomonadati > Pseudomonadota > Gammaproteobacteria > Enterobacterales > Yersiniaceae > Serratia > Serratia sp. SM04. The sequence continues at coordinate 361,431 of NZ_JBEOQT010000004.1, forward strand.
TACTCACCAGATCCGCGTGCACATGGCTTACATCAGCCATCCGCTGGTGGGCGATCCGCTGTACGGCGGCCGTCCACGTCCGCCGAAGGGGGCTTCGGAAGCCTTCATCAACACGCTGCGCGGTTTTGACCGCCAGGCGCTGCACGCCACCATGCTGCGTTTGTACCATCCGATCAGCGGTATCCAGATGGAGTGGCATGCGCCGCTGCCGCAGGACATGGTCGATCTGATTAACGCGCTGAAGGCGGATACCGAAGAATTCAAAGATCAGATGGACTGGTAATGAACTCGCTCATTCTGCCCGACTGGCCGTTGCCTCCCGGCGTTAAGGCCTGCAGCACCACGCGCGGCGGCGGCGTCAGCCTGCCGCCTTATGACTCGCTGAACCTCGGCGCCCACGTCGGTGACGAGGAGCAAGCGGTGAAGCGCAATCGGGAACGGTTGGTTACCGTCGCCGGCTTGCCGCAGATGCCGGTGTGGCTCGAGCAGATACATGGCACCCGTGTGGTGACGTTGGCGGGGCAAGCGCCCGCCGATCTGCGGGCGGATGCGGTGTACAGCAACGTGCCGGGGCAGGTGTGTGCAGTGATGACGGCGGATTGCCTGCCTGTGCTGTTCTGTTCGCAGCACGGCGACGAAGTGGCCGCCGCTCATGCCGGCTGGCGTGGGTTATGCCATGGCGTGCTGGAGCAAACCGTGGCGGCGTTCAGCGCCGCGCCGAGCCAGATCAGCGCCTGGCTGGGGCCGGCGATCGGCCCGCAGCAGTTTGAGGTCGGGCCGGAGGTGCGCGCTGCCTTTATCGCGGAAGACGCCGAAGCCGCGGCGGCGTTTACGCCGCACGGCGATAAGTTTTTGGCTAATATCTACTTGCTGGCTCGCCAACGTTTGTTGCGGGCAGGCGTGCAGGCCATCTACGGCGGCGACCGCTGCACGGTTAACGAAAAGAGTCATTTTTTCTCCTATCGACGCGATGGAATAACCGGACGTATGGCAAGTTTAATCTGGCTGATATAACCTATTGAATTAGGACGATCCAACGACGCATGGCGTTGTACCGAAAATTTAGCGTCGAGATAACCTTGAAAATTTGAGGGATGACCTCATTTAATCTCCAGTAGCAATTTCGACCCATCTTGGAGGTGTTATGCGTCTGGATCGTCTTACCAACAAATTCCAGCTTGCCCTCGCCGATGCCCAGTCACTAGCCCTTGGGCACGACAACCAGTTTATTGAACCGCTACATCTGATGAGCGCCCTGCTCAATCAGGAAGGGGGCACGGTTCGTCCACTTTTAACTTCCGCAGGTATCGATGCCGGGCGCGTGCGCACCGAGATCGAACAGGCGCTGTCCCGTTTACCGCAGGTAGAAGGTACCGGTGGCGACGTTCAACCGTCCCACGAGTTGGTGCGCGTCCTGAACCTGTGCGACAAGCTGGCACAGAAGCGTGCGGATAAATTCATTTCTTCCGAGCTGTTTGTGCTGGCGGTGCTGGAAGACCGCGGCTCGTTGACCGACTTGTTGAAAGCGGCCGGCGCAACGGCCGACAAAATCAGCAAAGCCATTGAACAAATGAGAGGCGGTGACAGCGTGGAAGACCAAGGCGCCGAAGACCAGCGGCAAGCATTGAAGAAATACACGATCGATCTGACCGAACGCGCCGAGCAGGGCAAACTTGACCCGGTGATCGGCCGTGACGAAGAGATCCGTCGCACCATTCAGGTGCTGCAACGCCGTACCAAAAACAACCCGGTGCTGATCGGCGAACCTGGCGTGGGTAAAACCGCCATCGTCGAAGGCCTGGCGCAGCGCATCATCAACGGCGAAGTGCCGGAAGGGCTGAAGCACAAGCGCGTATTGTCCCTCGATATGGGCGCCTTGATCGCCGGCGCCAAATACCGCGGCGAGTTTGAAGAGCGCCTGAAAGGCGTGCTCAACGATCTGGCCAAGCAGGAAGGCAGCGTTATCCTGTTTATCGACGAACTGCACACCATGGTCGGCGCCGGTAAGGCGGATGGTGCGATGGATGCGGGCAACATGCTCAAGCCGGCGCTGGCGCGCGGCGAACTGCACTGCGTCGGTGCCACAACGCTGGATGAGTACCGCCAATATATAGAGAAAGACGCGGCGCTCGAACGTCGTTTCCAGAAAGTGTATGTGGCGGAGCCGAGCGTGGAAGACACCATCGCTATCCTGCGCGGCCTGAAAGAGCGTTACGAATTGCACCACCACGTGCAGATCACCGACCCGGCCATCGTGGCGGCGGCGACGCTTTCTCACCGTTATATCGCCGATCGTCAATTGCCGGACAAGGCTATCGACCTGATCGACGAAGCGGCGTCCAGCATTCGCATGCAGATGGATTCCAAGCCGGAATCGCTCGACAGGCTTGAACGCCGCATCATTCAGTTGAAGCTGGAACAGCAGGCGCTGAATAAAGAGTCTGACGACGCCAGCAAGAAACGCCTGGACATGCTCAGCGATGAGCTGGGGCAGAAAGAGCGCGAATATTCGGAGCTGGAAGAAGAGTGGAAAGCGGAAAAAGCCTCGCTCTCCGGCACCCAGAACATCAAGGCTGAACTCGAGCAGGCCAAAATCACCCTGGAGCAGGCGCGCCGCGTCGGCGATCTGGGGCGGATGTCGGAACTGCAATACGGCAAAATCCCTGAGCTGGAGAAACAGCTCGCCGCCGCCACGCAGGCCGAAGGCAAAAGCATGAAGCTGCTGCGCAATCGGGTGACCGATGCGGAGATTGCCGAAGTGCTGGCGCGTGCCACCGGCATCCCGGTGGCCAGAATGCTGGAAGGCGAACGCGACAAACTGCTGCGCCTGGAGCAAGAGCTGCATTCGCGGGTGATCGGCCAGGACGAAGCGGTCAGCGCGGTCTCTAATGCTATCCGCCGCAGCCGCGCCGGGTTGTCCGATCCTAACCGGCCGATCGGTTCGTTCCTGTTCCTCGGCCCGACCGGGGTGGGGAAAACCGAGCTCTGCAAGGCTCTGGCTTCGTTCCTGTTCGACAGCGACGACGCCATGGTGCGTATCGACATGTCCGAGTTTATGGAGAAACACTCCGTTTCGCGTCTGGTCGGCGCGCCTCCGGGCTATGTGGGTTATGAAGAGGGCGGCTATCTGACGGAAGCCGTGCGCCGCCGGCCTTACTCGGTGATTCTGCTGGATGAAGTCGAGAAAGCGCACCCGGACGTATTCAACATTCTGCTGCAGGTGTTGGATGACGGCCGACTGACCGATGGCCAGGGCCGTACCGTCGATTTCCGCAATACCGTGGTGATCATGACTTCCAACCTGGGCTCCGATCTGATCCAAGAGCACTTCGGTCAGATGAACTACGCGCAGATGAAAGAGTCGGTGATGGAGATGGTGAGTCACCACTTCCGTCCTGAGTTCATCAACCGTATCGACGAAGTGGTGGTGTTCCATCCGCTGGGCGAGAAACACATTGCTGCAATCGCCAAAATTCAGCTGTCGCGTTTGTACAAACGTTTGGAAGAACGCGGTTACGAAGTGACCATGACCGAACCGGCCCTGGCTTTGTTGAGCAAAACCGGTTACGACCCTGTGTATGGTGCGCGTCCGTTGAAACGCGCGATTCAGCAGGAGATCGAGAACCCGCTGGCGCAGCAAATCCTGTCCGGCAAGCTGATTCCCGGCAAGCTGGTGACGCTGGATGTGGAAAACGACCATATCGTTGCACGCCAATAACGGCAACTAAGCGTCATGAAGATAAAAGGGAGCGGGTGACCGCTCCCTTTTCTTTATCTTCATTTGTCTCTATTTATAGGGTTTGCCGCTATTGCTGCGCTAAAACCGGTGTTTTTTGACTAATAAACATCCTAAAAAGGCATTTTGGGTGATTATTTGAGCGCTTGAAAAGTTTTTTGCATTTAGGGGTTGCGGCCTGCCGAGAACTCCCTATAATGCGCCTCCACTGACCGGGAACAACGACTGACAAGCCGCCGGGTCAGCGAGAAGACAGCGAAATAAACGCTTGACTCTCCGGGCTAAAAGCGTAATATACGCAGCCCGCGCCGATGAGTTTCTCGGCACTGCTCTTTAACAATTTATCAGACAATCTGTGTGGGCACTCCACAAGACGATATCCAGCATCTTCGGATGCAAAAAAATATCAAGTCTTGAAGAGTGACTAACTGAAGTAAAATTCATGCAGTAAATCTTTGAGCATCGCTTCTCGAGTGGAAGCACATCAAGCTTTTAATTGAAGAGTTTGATCATGGCTCAGATTGAACGCTGGCGGCAGGCTTAACACATGCAAGTCGAGCGGTAGCACAAGAGAGCTTGCTCTCTGGGTGACGAGCGGCGGACGGGTGAGTAATGTCTGGGAAACTGCCTGATGGAGGGGGATAACTACTGGAAACGGTAGCTAATACCGCATAACGTCGCAAGACCAAAGAGGGGGACCTTCGGGCCTCTTGCCATCAGATGTGCCCAGATGGGATTAGCTAGTAGGTGGGGTAATGGCTCACCTAGGCGACGATCCCTAGCTGGTCTGAGAGGATGACCAGCCACACTGGAACTGAGACACGGTCCAGACTCCTACGGGAGGCAGCAGTGGGGAATATTGCACAATGGGCGCAAGCCTGATGCAGCCATGCCGCGTGTGTGAAGAAGGCCTTCGGGTTGTAAAGCACTTTCAGCGAGGAGGAAGGTGGTGAACTTAATACGTTCATCAATTGACGTTACTCGCAGAAGAAGCACCGGCTAACTCCGTGCCAGCAGCCGCGGTAATACGGAGGGTGCAAGCGTTAATCGGAATTACTGGGCGTAAAGCGCACGCAGGCGGTTTGTTAAGT
>NZ_JBEOQT010000005.1:0-286614 GCF_040280225.1 Serratia sp. SM04
AGCGTTTATTTCGCTGTCTTCTCGCTGACCCGGCGGCTTGTCAGTCGTTGTTCCCGGTCAGTGGAGGCGCATTATAGGGAGTTCTCGGCAGGCCGCAACCCCTAAATGCAAAAAACTTTTCAAGCGCGGATTTTTTCGGCAAAACGCTGGCCAAACCCGCGTTTTTGTCACTTTTCGTACGGGATCTGGCTAAATTCCTGGGCGAAACGATCGACCTGCTGCCAATCGGTGTACTCCACTTCCTTACTGGTATCCGTTTCACCACCCGTCATACGCATAATAAATTGAATCATGATGCGGTCGAACCAGCGATAGCGCGGATAACGCAATGCGCCGGCAAACACCGCGCACTGTTTTGGCTGCCACGGCGAGGTCAGCAGAAACTTGCGGGTATAAGCGTTGGTTTGCGGCGAGCGCTTTTCCGGTTTGCGCGCCGTCAGGTTCACGGCAAAGAACGCGCTCGGCATTCGATTCAGCTGCTCGGCATGACGTTTGACGAATTTATCCAGCGCCGGGTTAAAGTGCCCGTAACGGATAGAAGCACCGATCATCACCAACTGATACTGATTAAGGTCGACCTGTTCCGCCTGCAGCAGATCGATCACCTCACAGCGCAGCGTATCCTGCAATTTGCTTGCTATATAAGAAGCGATAGCACGTGTTTGCCCGTCACGGCTCGAATAAAGTATCAATGCCTTCATGGCGTACTCCTTATATCAGGCTCACTCACGCCAGAAGGTTGGCGTGAACAGCACCAGCAATGTAAACACTTCCAGGCGCCCGAACAGCATCGTCACCACCAGGATCCACTTGGCCGCCGCCGGCATCGTGGTGAAGTTATCCGCCACTACGCCCAGGCCGGGGCCGAGGTTATTCAGCGTTGCCGTCACTGCGGCAAACGCGGAGAAATCATCAACGCCGGTAGCAATGATCGCCAGCATGCTGACGATAAACACCAGCGCATAGGCGGAGAAAAATCCCCACACCGCCTCCAGAATGCGTTCCGGCAGCGCGCGGTTGCCCAATTTGATGGTATAGACCGCGTTAGGGTGCACCAGCCTTTTCAACTCGCGCGAGCCCTGCAGGTACAACAGCAGAATACGGATCACCTTCAGGCCACCGCCGGTCGAGCCGGCGCAACCGCCGATGAACGCCGAGCACAACAACAGCATCGGCAGGAACAGCGGCCACTTGGCGATGCTGTCGGTCGTAAAACCGGCCGTGGTCGCCATCGATACCACCTGGAAGAACGCCTGATTGAGCGTTTCCATACCGCTCTTATAGACGCCATGTCCCCAGAGCACCAACGTGCACACCACCACCAGCGTCAGCTGGACGAAGATGAACATGCGGAATTCAGGATCGCGCCCGTATACCTTCAGACTGCGGCCGCTGAGCAAAGCAAAGTGCAGGCCGTAGTTACAGCCGGAAATCAGCAGGAACACGGCGATGATGGTGTTGATGGTCGGACTGGCGTAATAACCGATACTGGCGTCGTGGGTAGAAAAGCCGCCGATGGCGATGGTCGAGAAACTGTGGCCGATGGCATCGAACACCGACATTCCGGCTCCCCAGAGCGCCAGCGCACAGGCTACGGTCAGCAACACATAGATTAGCCACAGGGTTTTGGCTGTTTCGGCGATGCGCGGGCGCATCTTGTTATCTTTCAGCGGCCCGGGCATTTCTGCCCGATACAGCTGCATGCCGCCGACGCCGAGTATCGGCAGTATCGCCACCGCCAACACGATGATCCCCATGCCGCCCATCCATTGCAGCATTTGGCGATAGAACAGAATGGCCTTCGGCAGCGAATCCAGTCCCACCAGCGTCGTCGCACCGGTGGTCGTCAGCCCCGAGAAGGATTCAAAGAAGGCGTCGGTCAGCGACAAGTTGGGCCGTTCAGAAAACAGGAACGGCAATGCCCCCACGCTGCCCAGCACGGTCCAGAACAGCACGACGATCAGAAAGCCTTCGCGGGGTTTCAGTTCGTGTTTCTGTTTGCGGTTCGGCCACCACAGCATCAGACCGATGGTCAGCGCCACGAAGAAGGTTTGGCTGAACGCGCGCCCCGCCCCATCGCGGTAAATCAATGCCACCAGGCCGGGAATAAACATCGTCCCGGAGAACAGGATGACCAGCAGACCAACGATACGGGTTATGGCGCGAAAATGCATTTCAGCACGATCCTTAGCAATTCAATTGGGAGGAATTATTGCGAAATGGGGGTTAATTGCAAATTACCGCGACTAAGATCACGCAATTTATTCCCAAACAGCTCGACCTCCGTGGCCGGCAACGCCAGATGCAGCACGACGGCGGCGCCGTATTCACCCTGCAGGATCCGACCTGCGGTTTGCTGCAGCAAGTTCTCCACCAACGCCAACTGCGCATAGTCGCACTGCAAGATATATTCGGCTTCCGGCACCTTTTGAGTCAACGCCAGCTGCTTCAACGCCTGTTGAACACCGTTGCCATAGGCTTTCACCAATCCGCCGGTGCCCAACTTGACGCCGCCGTAGTAACGAACGACCACGGCGGTCACTTCCCCGATGCCGCTGCCCATGAGCTGCGCGAGGATCGGTTTGCCGGCGGTACCCGACGGCTCTCCGTCGTCGGAGAATCCCAACTGCTGCGAGTCATCGGGGCTGCCGGCGACGAAGGCCCAACAATGGTGCCGCGCCGCCGGGTGTTCATCCCGCACCTGCTGAATAAACGTCTTTGCCGCTTCTACCCCGCTGGTCGACGCCAGCAGGGTGATAAAACGGCTCTTCTTTATTTCTTCGGTAAAGCAGGTTGCTTCCGCCGGTATCGGATACGGCCGCATCAGGCCAGGTTCAGATCGCGCGTCATGTTCTCGATGCGCTTTTCGTGGATCACGATGTTGTCTTCGATGCGGATGCCGCCATACTGCTTCAGCGCATCGATGCGATCCCAGGCGAAGTGCTGCTTGAACTCACCGCTGCGCCACGGCGCCAACAGAGACTCGATGAAGTACAGACCCGGCTCGATGGTCAATACCATGCCCGGCTGCAACACGCGGGTGCAACGCAGGAACGGATACTTGGCCGGCGCCGCCAGATGGGTGCCTTGCTCGTCCTGCATAAAGCCGGCGGCGTCGTGCACCTGCAGGCCCAGCGGGTGGCCCAGCCCGTGCGGCAGGAACGGCGTGGTGATACCCGTTTCTACCATCGCCTCTTCGCTGAGGCCGTTCACCAGCTTGTGATTCTTGAGCAGCTTGGCGATGCGCTGGTGCATCTGCACATGGTAGTCGGTATAGCGCACGCCGGTTTTGATAGTGTCGATCAGCGCCAGCTGTTCACCGTTGAGATCTTTCAGCAGATGGGCGAATTCGCTGCCGCTTTGCGCTGCGTAGGTGCGGGTCAGATCGGCGGCGTAGCCGTTGTATTCCGCGCCGGCGTCGATCAGGAAACTCAGGGATTCGGCCGGCGGCTGATGATCCAGCTTGGTGTAGTGCAGTACCGAAGCGTGTTCGTTCAGCGCCACGATGTTGTCGTAAGGCACGTCGGTATCGCGGTGGCCTGTCGCCGTGAGGTAGGCCAGATTGATGTCGAACTCGCTCATGCCGGAGAGGAAGGCTTCATGCGCCGCACGATGGCCGATTACCGCCGTCTTCTGCGCTTCGCGCATGCAGGCCAGCTCGTAGCCGGTTTTGATCGAACGGTGGAAATCCAGGTAGTTCAACACCGCTTTCGGGTTGATGTTTTCCGAAGGGATGCCGAGATCGCGGGCGCGCTGTTGCGCATAGCCGATATAGCCCACGCGCTCGCGCTGCGGCAGAAGCTGCTGGGCGATAGCGTCGGTGTTGGCCAGCGGCATCAATTCAAGGGATTTGGTCCAGAAACTGTCCGGCAGCGGCTCTACACTGTGCCAGTAGTCGACTGGGGAGTAGAACCACAGCTTCGGCTTGTTGACGCCATCAATCCACAACCAGCAGTTCGGCACCGACGTCACCGGCACCCAGGCTTTGAAATGCGCGTTCACTTTGAACGGATAGCTATGGTCGTCCAAAAATACCTTTTGCAGTTCACCGGAGTGAATCAGCAGCGCATCCAACTTGTTGCGCTCCAGCACTTCGCGCGCGCGTTTTTGCAGCTCTGCCAGGTGGTCGTTATACAAAGAAGCCAGCGTTTCCATCACATTACCCTTATGCCTTAGCACGAAAGAAGTCATCTTAACACAGCGCTCCGGCGCACCAACCTCATCGCGTTGGGCATGCGGAGCCGCTCGCAATTCCCGGCAAATGCCTTTACATCCGCAGTTTAACCTTAGCCAGCCGAGTGCCATCGTCAGCCCCGCATCGTCGTCGCCATGACCCCAGCCGCCTTGTTCATACCTAACCTCGCCTGAATGATAAATCGCCGCTGGCAAGTGTATGAAGGCCGACAACCGCCAGCAAATGCCGATAGCACATAAAATATAACTTCGTTTTAAATCAAAACGCTAACTTGGTGAGATGTGATCCGACCAGCAAATATGCAATCTCTCATTTGCATATTTTTAACATAAAAACCACACTCCTCATCATCTGGTCATACCAGATCATACGCTGATTCAGGAGATAGACATGCTCTACCAAGGCGAAACATTACAACTGCACTGGCTCGATAACGGCATCGCCGAGCTGGTGTTCAACGCACCGGGCTCGGTCAACAAGCTGGACACCCGCACCGTCGCCAGCCTGGGCGAAGCGCTCACCGTGCTGGAAAACCAGCCTGAGCTGAAAGGGCTGCTGCTGCGTTCCTCCAAAGCCGCGTTTATCGTCGGCGCCGATATCACCGAATTCCTTTCTCTGTTCGCCGCACCGGCTGAAAAGCTGCAAGAGTGGCTGGTGTTCGCCAACAACGTCTTTAACCGGCTGGAAGATTTGCCGGTGCCGACCATTTCGGCCATTAACGGCTATGCGCTCGGCGGCGGTTGCGAATGCATTCTGGCGACCGATTTCCGCGTCGCCTCACCGGACGCGCGCATCGGCCTGCCGGAAACCAAATTGGGTATCATGCCGGGCTTCGGCGGTTCCGTCCGCCTGCCGCGCCTGCTGGGTAACGACAGCGCGCTGGAAATCATCGCCGCCGGCAAAGACGTCAGCGCCAAAGAGGCGCTGAAAGTCGGCCTGGTGGATGCGGTGGTGGCACCGGAAAAACTGGCCGAAGCGGCGCTCAACATGCTGCAACAGGCGATCGACGGCAAGCTGGACTGGCGCGCCGCGCGTCAACCTAAGCTGGAGCCGCTGAAGCTCAGCCCGATTGAAGCGGCGATGAGCTTCACCACCGCCAAAGGCATGGTGCTGCAGACCGCCGGTAAACATTACCCGGCGCCGATGACCGCGGTGAAGACCATTGAAGCCGCCGCCAAGCTGGGCCGCGATGAAGCGCTGAAACTGGAAACCGCCAGCTTCGTGCCGTTGGCGCGTTCCAACGAAGCGCGCGCGCTGGTCGGCATCTTCCTTAACGATCAGTTCGTGAAGGGCCAGGCGAAAAAGCTGGCCAAGAATGTGGATGCGCCGAAACAGGCGGCGGTGCTGGGCGCCGGCATCATGGGCGGCGGCATCGCTTACCAATCGGCGCTGAAAGGCGTGCCGGTGATCATGAAAGACATCAGCGACAAGTCGCTGACGTTGGGCATGAGCGAAGCGGCCAAGCTGCTCAATAAGCAACTGGAACGCGGCAAGCTGGATGGCCTGAAAATGGCACAGGTGCTGTCGACCATTCAGCCGACGCTGGACTACGCCGGCATCGAGCGCGCGCAGGTGATCGTCGAAGCGGTCGTCGAGAACCCGAAAGTCAAAGCCGCCGTGCTGTCGGAAGTGGAAACCCTGATCGGTGAGGACACCGTGCTGGCGTCGAACACCTCGACCATTCCGATTAATCACCTGGCAAAATCGCTGAAGCGCCCGCAAAACTTCTGCGGCATGCACTTCTTTAACCCGGTACACCGCATGCCACTGGTTGAAATCATCCGCGGCGAACAGACCAGCGACGACACCATCGCCAAGGTGGTGGCCTACGCCAGCCGCATGGGCAAAACGCCGATCGTGGTGAACGACTGCCCGGGCTTCTTCGTCAACCGCGTGCTGTTCCCGTATTTCGCCGGCTTCAGCCTGCTGCTGCGCGACGGCGCCGACTTCCGTCAGATCGATAAAGTGATGGAAAAACAGTTCGGCTGGCCGATGGGCCCGGCCTACCTGCTCGACGTCGTGGGCATCGACACCGCGCATCATGCGCAGGCGGTAATGGCCGCCGGCTTCCCGGATCGCATGAGCAAAGACTACCGCGACGCCATTGACGTGATGTTCGACAACCAGCGCTTCGGTCAGAAAAATCAGCTGGGCTTCTACCGCTACAGCCAGGACAGCAAAGGCAAACCGCGCAAGGACAACGACGAGCAGACCGATGCGCTGCTGGCCGAAGTGAGCCAACCGCGCCAGACCATCAGCGACGAAGAAATCATCGCGCGCATGATGATCCCGATGATCAACGAAGTGGTTCGCTGCCTGGAAGAGAAGATCGTCGCCAGCCCGGCGGAAGCCGATATGGCGTTGGTCTACGGCATTGGCTTCCCTCCGTTCCACGGCGGTGCGTTCCGCTATCTGGATACGCTCGGCACCGCCAACTACGTTGAGCTGGCCCAGCGTTACGCACACCTCGGCGCCCTGTATCAGGTGCCGGCCGGTCTGCGCGCCAAGGCCGAACGCAATGAAAGCTACTACCCGGTGGCGACACCGCTGTCCGACGTCGCTACCCGCCAACCGGCATGAGGTCATAAAGATGGAAAACGTAGTTATTGTTGATGCCGTACGCACGCCGATGGGCCGCTCCAAGGGCGGCGCCTTCCGCCAGGTGCGCGCCGAAGATCTCTCCGCTCACCTGATGCGTGAAGTACTGAGCCGCAACCCGGCGCTGGACGCCGCCGAGATCGATGACATTTACTGGGGCTGCGTGCAGCAGACGCTGGAACAAGGCTTCAACATCGCCCGCAACGCCGCGCTGCTGGCCGAGATCCCGCACCGCGTGCCGGCGGTGACCGTCAACCGCCTATGCGGCTCTTCGATGCAGGCGCTGCACGACGCGGCGCGCGCCATCATGGTTGGCGACGCACACGTCAGCCTGATCGGCGGCGTGGAACACATGGGCCATGTGCCGATGAATCACGGCGTGGACTTCCATCCGGGGCTGAGCCGCAGCGTGGCCAAAGCCGCCGGGATGATGGGGCTGACCGCCGAAATGCTGGCCAAGATGCACAACATCAGCCGCCAGATGCAGGATGAGTTCGCCGCGCGCTCCCACCAGCGCGCGCATGCGGCGACGCTGGCCGGCTACTTTAAAAACGAGATCATACCGACCAACGGTCACGACGCCGATGGCGTGCTGACCCGTTACGATTTCGATGAAGTCATTCGCCCGGAAACCACCGTCGAAAGCCTGTCGGCCCTGCGCCCGGCGTTCGATCCGGTCAACGGCACCGTCACCGCCGGCAGTTCTTCCGCCCTGTCGGACGGCGCTTCCGCCATGCTGCTGATGAGCGAATCGCGCGCCAAAGCGCTCGGTTTGAAGGCACGCGCCCGCATCCGCTCGATGGCGGTCGTCGGCTGCGATCCTTCCATCATGGGTTACGGCCCGGTGCCGGCCAGCAAACTGGCGCTGAAACGCGCCGGTCTGAGCGTGCAGGACATCGATCTGTTCGAGCTGAACGAAGCGTTCGCCGCCCAGTCGCTGCCGTGCATCAAGGATCTGGGGCTGATGGACAGCATCGACGACAAGATCAACCTGAACGGCGGCGCCATCGCGCTCGGCCACCCGCTGGGGTGTTCAGGCTCCCGCATCTCGACCACCCTGTTGAACAACATGGAACGTCGCGACGCGCAGTTCGGCCTGGCGACCATGTGCATCGGCCTGGGTCAGGGCATCGCCACCGTCTTTGAACGCGTTTAGCTGTGTCTATCTTGGGATGACCGCGTCACCACTTCAAATCGCGGCATCCCGCCAAGTTTAGTTGCCGTTCTTCCCGCCTGTCAGGGGCGGGTTTTTTATGCCTGACGTTTGCCGGCGCCCAAATAAAAACGGGGCGACCCTCGGCCACCCCGTTCACTGCGCATCGCATCGGTCAGATAAACGAAAACGCGTCACCGAACATATGCGCTTCCAGCGCGCCGCGCTCGGCGCAGAAACGCTCACGGGCGATTTTCGCCATCTCGAAACGCCCGGCGATATAGATGTCGTGCTCCGCCAGCGTGCCGAAATCCTGCAGCACCGCGCTGAGCACGGTGCCGCTGCGGCCACGCCATTCGGCTTCCGGCTGCTCGACCACCGGGATCACCTTCAGATTCGGATGCTGCAACGACAGCGCTTCCAGCTCGCTCAGATCGTACAGGTGCTTCAGCTCACGCCCGCCCCAGTAGATAGAAATATCTCGATCGGGCTGCTGCTCCAACGCGGTCAACAGGATTGAACGCGCATAAGAGAAACCGGTGCCGCCGGCAATCAGCACCAGCGGACGGCTGCCCTCTTCCCGCAGCCAGGCGTCGCCGTGCGGCACGTCGACGGTGATCGCCTGCTCTTTCAGAATGCGATCCATCACCGCCATGGCGTACAGATTCAGCTCCGAAGCGCCGATGTGCAGCTCGATGTAATCTTGCTGCGTCGGGGTAGATGCCAGCGAGAACGGGCGCTTGTCGCGCTCGTCCATTACCACCATCAGATATTGCCCTGCCTTGAAAGAAAACGGCTGCTCGGGCACCAGACGTACCCGATAAACCGTATCGGTAATGGCCTCTACCGAGGTCACTTTACAGCTCAATATTGTCATGCGTTCCCTCTGTCGGGTCATCAATGCAAAGCTGAGAACAGGGTCTGACGCTACAGCGTCGGTTCCCTGTCACTGAAGATTGCGAGCTCATCCCAGATTTCGTCGACGCGCGCACGTACCTTTTCATCCATCTGAATCGGACGGCCCCATTCGCGATCGGTTTCACCCGGCCATTTATTGGTGGCGTCCAGCCCCATCTTCGAACCCAGGCCGGAAACCGGTGAGGCGAAGTCCAGATAGTCGATCGGCGTATTCTCCACCAGAACGGTATCCCTTGCCGGATCCATTCGTGTGGTGATCGCCCAAATTACGTCGTTCCAGTCGCGCGCATTGACGTCGTCATCGCAGACGATAACAAATTTGGTGTACATAAACTGCCGCAGGAACGACCAGACACCCATCATCACGCGTTTAGCGTGGCCGGCGTACTGTTTCTTCATGGTCACTACCGCCAGGCGGTACGAGCACCCTTCCGGCGGCAGATAGAAATCGACGATTTCCGGGAACTGCTTTTGCAGAATCGGCACGAACACTTCATTCAGCGCCACGCCCAGGATCGCCGGCTCATCCGGCGGCCGGCCGGTGTAGGTCGAGTGGTAGATCGCGTTGCGGCGCTGGGTGATGTGGGTGACGGTGAATACCGGGAACTGGTCGATTTCATTGTAGTAACCGGTGTGGTCGCCGTACGGGCCTTCCGGCGCCATTTCACCCGGCTCAATATAGCCTTCCAGCACGATTTCGGCGCTGGCGGGCACTTCCAGATCGTTGGAAAGGCACTTGACCACTTCGGTTTTATTGCCGCGCAGCAGCCCGGCAAAAGCGTATTCAGACAGGGTATCCGGCACCGGCGTCACCGCGCCGAGGATGGTGGCGGGATCGGCGCCCAGCGCCACCGCAACCGGGAAACGCTCGCCGGGGTGCGCCTGGCACCACTCCTGATAATCCAGCGCGCCGCCGCGATGCGACAGCCAGCGCATGATCACTTTATTCTTGCCCAGCACCTGCTGGCGATAGATGCCGAGATTTTGCCGTTCCTTATGCGGGCCGCGGGTCACCGTCAGCCCCCAGGTGATCAGCGGCGCGGCGTCTTCCGGCCAGCAGTGCATCACCGGAATACGGCCCAGATCGACGTCCTCGCCCTGCCATACCTGCTCCTGACAAGGCGCGGATCCCAGCACCTTGGTCGGCATGTTCAGCACCTGCTTGAACTTCGGCATTTTGTCGAACAGATCGCGGAAGCCTTTCGGCGGCTCCGGCTCTTTGAGGAACGCCAGCAGTTTGCCGACTTCGCGCAGCGCGCTGATGTCTTCCTGCCCCATGCCCATCGCTACGCGATTGGCGGTGCCGAACAGGTTGCACAGCACCGGCATGTCGTAGCCTTTCGGGTTTTCAAACAGCAATGCCGGACCGCCCGCCCGCAGGGTGCGATCGGCAATCTCCGTCATTTCCAGGTAAGGATCGATCGGCTGGCTGATGCGTTTTAGTTCCCCTCTCTTCTCCAGCAACGAGAGGAAATCGCGTAAGTCACGGTATTTCATGCTGATCATTATAACGGCCAGTGGGGAGGGCATTATAAGCCCTCTTCACGGTTGTTGCTGCAATTTTGTTAACGCCGCCCGCCATCGGGTAGCCCTCAGCCGCAGTTGAACGGCACCAGCGCAGCCAGCGCACGCGTATCCTGATATTCGCGCGTCTCCTCGCCGTGGCGGAACACCTTGAAGCCCTGCCCGTTGGCGCTGAAGTAACGCAGCTCGTTGCCTTCAACGTGCAGCAGGCTGCCTTCACGCAACGCCACCACCGATTCGCTCGGGTTGATCGCGCAGAACTCCGCCAGGCGCTCGTCACGGGTTTCGCCCATGTGGCCGCTGATATGCGCGTCGATGTAATGCGGGTTGATTTGCACCGGGAACAGCCCCAGCGCCGGCAGCACCACGCTGCAGCGCACCGGCATATCATTGGTGGTGCGAATGCTCGGCGTGGCCACGTTGCAACCGGCGCTCCAGCCGACGTAAGGCACTTCACGCTCGCGCACCGCGCGCTGGATGGGCACGATCAGGCCTTGCTCGTGCAGCATTTGGTTCAGCAACCAGGTATTGCCGCCGCTGACCAAAATGCACTCCGCCTGCGCGATCGCCGCCGCCGGCGAAGCGGCGTGGTGGATGCTGGTGACTTCGATACCCAGCGTTTGCGCCAGCTCCTGCGCACGCTGGTCGTAGTCGTAACGGATCAGCGCATAAGGGATAAAGACGGCGGATTTGATGCCGCGACGCGCAATCATCGCCAGCAGTTGGCTTTTGGCATACCCCAGCAGCTCGGCTTCGCCAGACAGCTTGCCGTTGCTCAACAGAAACAGCTCCATTTATCTTCCCTCGGTCAAAAACGATGAATAGCGTCACAGCTGGTGGCGCAACGCCTTGCCATACTGTGACGGTAACAAATTTTTAGCCCTCTGTTATACCAGCGCCGTATCGATAAGTGTGTGACCCCTCGCTAATAGCCGCATATTCATAGAGATAGGTGATGTTACACGCTGAAACTTGCATCACTATGTATCCGGAAGCGCTTTTGATATGCTTACCGGCTGGCAGAAAGGCATGTGAAATTATGGAATCCTGGTATCTACTTTATTGCAAACGCGGTCAGCTGTTGCGGGCGCAGGAACATCTGGAACGGCAGCAGGTAAACTGCCTCAGCCCGATCATCACGCTGGAAAAGATCGTGCGCGGCAAGCGTATCGCGGTCAGCGAACCCCTGTTTCCCAACTATCTGTTTGTGGAGTTCGACCCGGAGCGCATTCACACCACCACCATCAGCGCCACCCGCGGCGTCAGCCACTTCGTGCGCTTCGGCGCGCTGCCGAGCGTCATCCCGAGCAAGGTGATCGATGAGCTGCGCACGCACGCCAGCGAAACCTATGTCGATCCGGAAACCCCGCAGCCGGGGGATACCGTCCTGATCGTCGACGGCGTGTTCGAAGGGCTGCAGGCGATCTACACCGAGCCGGACGGCGAGGCCCGCTCGATGCTGTTGCTGAACCTGATCAACAAACAGGTCAGCCAAAGCATCGACAACCGACAGTTCCAGAAGATGTAATGCAAAAGGCGCCCTCAGGCGCCTTTTTGTTGGCTCATTTCACGCCTAGCGACGCATCGCGTCGTCGTGCAGCCACTGGGCGACACGCTTGGCGAAGTAGGTCAGCACGCCGTCGGCGCCGGCGCGTTTGAAGCACATCAACGACTCCATCACCGCAGGCTGCTCCTGCAGCCAGCCGTTCTGAATCGCCGCCATATGCATGGCGTACTCGCCGGACACCTGATAAGCGAAGGTTGGCACGCCGAAGGTATCCTTCACGCGGCGCACAACGTCGAGGTACGGCATGCCCGGTTTCACCATCACCATATCCGCGCCTTCCTGCAGATCCTGTGCAATCTCCTGCAGCGCTTCATCGCTGTTGGCCGGATCCATCTGATAGGTCTTCTTGTTGCCACCCTTCAGATTGCCGCTGGAACCCAACGCATCGCGGAACGGGCCGTAGTAACAGGAAGCATACTTGGCGGAGTAGGCCATAATCTGGGTATTCACCAGACCCTGCAATTCCAGACGATCGCGGATCGCCCCGATGCGGCCGTCCATCATGTCACTCGGCGCCACGATTTCCGCGCCCGCTTCGGCATGGGAAAGCGCCTGACGCACCAGGATGTCTTTGGTCACATCGTTAATCACATAACCCTGCTCATCGATTACCCCATCCTGCCCGTGCGTGGTGTAGGGATCGAGCGCTACGTCAGTCAGAATGCCCAGCTCAGGCACCGCGTCTTTCAGCGCGCGCACCGTGCGCTGCACCAGCCCTTCCGGGTTATAGGCTTCTTCCGCATGCAGCGATTTCAGACCTGGCTCAATCACCGGGAACAGGGAGATCACCGGCACGCCGAGTTTGGCGATAGTTTCCGCTTCCTTGACCAGCAGATCGATCGTCATGCGCGATACGCCCGGCATCGAGGCCACTTCTTCCTGACGGTTGCTGCCTTCCATGACAAACACCGGATAAATCAGGTCGTTGACCGTCAGTTGGTTCTCGGCCACCAGGCGGCGGCTGAAGTCATGACGGCGCACGCGGCGCATACGGCGACCAGGGAAGGTGCCCGGAAATGCATAGCTCATAGTTTTCTCCTAGCTCAAACCAGCCGGAATAGCCGGCGGGCGTTCTCATCGGTTTTTTGCCCCAGCCATTGCGGCTCTTCCTGTCGCCAGACGGCGACCTGATGCACGATATGGGGCAGGAAACAGGGTTCGTTGCGGCGAGATGCGGGTTTAGGCTGTAAATCCCGGGGCAACAGATAAGGGGCGTCAGTTTCCAGCAGCAGACGCTCGGCCGGGATCTGCGGCAACAGGGCGCGCAATTCCAGGCCGCGCCGCTCGTCGCAGACCCAACCGGTAATCCCGATCGACAGGCCCAGCGACAGGCAGCTAGTTAATTCTTCGGCGGTGCCGGTGAAGCAGTGCACCACGGCCGCGGGCAGTTTATCCAACCACGGCGTCAGTAGCTCGGCAAAACGTGCGTGTGCGTCGCGGCAATGAAGAAACACCGGCAGCGCCAACTCCGCCGCCAGCGCCAGCTGCGCGGTGAACGCCGCTTCCTGCTGCGCGGGCGTCGAGAAATTGCGGTTGAAATCCAGGCCGCATTCGCCGATCGCCGCCACTTCAGGGCGCGCGGCCAACGCATAAATCTGCTCGGCGGTGTGTTCATCCCAGCCGCTGGCGTAGTGCGGATGCACGCCGGCGGTAGACCAACAGTAGCCCGCATGTTGCCGCGCCAGTTCGGCGGCCTCGCGGCTCTCCGCCAGATCGGTGCCGGTAATCAACATCCCCGTCACGCCCGCGGCGCGGGCGCGTTCCACCACCGCCTGGCGATCTTTGGCGAATTGGCTGCTGGTGAGATTAACGCCGATATCAAACATGGTTTTTTCCAAAGCAAAAGCCGCCCAGTGGGCGGCTTAGCAATCAATATGGATCAGGAGGCTGGGGGTTCGTCACCCTCGTCTTCTTCTTCCGCTTGCGGACGACGCTTGCCGGTATAGAAGCGAGCGAAGAATACCCCCACTTCAAACAGCAGATACATCGGTATTGCCAACAGGGTTTGCGAGAACACGTCCGGCGGCGTCAACAGCATGCCGACCACAAACGCGCCGACCAATACATACGGCCGTTTCTTCTTCAGATCTTCCGGCGAGGTGACACCACTCCAGCACAGCAGAATGATGGCGACCGGCACTTCGAAGGCGACGCCGAACGCCATAAACAGCGCCATGACGAAATCGAGGTAGTTTTTAATGTCGGTCGCAATGGTCACCCCCATCGGCGCGGTCTTGGCAAAGAAGCCAAAGGCCAGCGGGAACACGATGAAGTAGGCGAAGGCCATGCCGAGGTAGAACAGCAGGCTGCTGGACACCAGCAGCGGCATCATCAGGCGGCGTTCATGCTTGTACAGAGCCGGCGCGATGAATGCCCACACCTGATACAGAATCATCGGCGCGGAGACAAACACCGAGACGATCATGGTCAGCTTGATCGGCGTAAAGAACGGTGACGCCACGTCGGTGGCAATCATGCTCGCCCCGGCCGGCAACTGCTTGAGCAGCGGTGCAGAAACCAGCTGGTAGATGTCGTTGGCGAAAAACACCAGCACCACGAACACCGCCAGCACGCAAATAATCGAGTTCAACAGCCGCTTGCGCAGCTCTATCAGATGACTGATAAGGGGTTGGGTATCTTCAACAGCCATGTATTAACGATCGCCACTAGGTTGGTGAGACGCTGGGGTTTTATCCGCAACAGGTTCGACAGGTGCCGGCGCGGTTTCCACCGGTGCTTTAGCCGGTTGCGCCGCCACGGGCGCAGCCGGGGATGCAGCCGCAACGGCCTCAGGTTCCGCTGCCGGTTTTGGCACGGCGGCGGGCGCGCTGGCGCGGGTTGCCGCTTCCGCCGGCGTCACGCCGTCGTGCAAAGCTTCCGGATCGGTGATCTGCGGGTTATGAATGGTGTTCGCCAGCTCTTCTGTCTCGCCCCGGTAGGTGCGTTTCAATGATTCCGCCGCGTCTTTCAGCTCATCCATCGATGCCTTCAGTTCCGGCGTCAGGTTCTGCAGGCCGGCCTGTTCGGCTTTTTTCAGGCTGTCCTGCAGCTCCTGCAGCTTCAGTTCCTGAGACAGTTCGTGCTGCACCGAGGCCGCCAGCGAGCGCAGCGCGCGGATCCAGCCCGACACCGTTCTGACCGCGACCGGCAACCGTTCCGGCCCCAGAACAATCAGGCCGATCACCAGCACCAGCAGCAGCTCACTAAACCCAATGTCAAACACGGTTTATACCTGCTCTTTGTTCTTCGACTCTTCCGGTTTCACTTCCGGCTGCTTATCGGTAATAGGCTTGGCCGCGAAGTCAGCGTCATCCAGGCTGCTTTTTTCAGCCGTGTTGGGGTTCGACGGCGTATCGTCGCCGATCGCCTTTTTGAAGCCCTTGATCGAGGCGCCGAGATCGGAGCCCAGCGTGCGCAGTTTTTTGGTGCCGAACAGCAGCACCACGATCACTGCGATGATCAACAATTGCGTAATACTAATACCGCCCATTTCAATTACCTCTAATTTTAAAGGGTCTTTTAAAGCCAGCCCGCATTATAGGCTCGGCCTTACCAGAGTAACGAATTAAATCAGGTGGTTCGCTTCCAGCCAATCACCCAGCATACGATGCCGGCGGCCATCATCCAGGCGGGAAACACCTCGATTTGCCCCAGCAGCAACAGCGTACCGCTTACTAACAGTGTAGCGCCAACGCCGAACAAATAACGTGACTGCCCCTGACGAACCCGCTGAGCCTGCATTTGGTTGGTCAGCTTATCAACGCTTTGTTGCAACAGTTTATGCTGCTGCAGGCTGTCGTAAAACAGCTCGGGCAGTTCGGGCAGCTTCTCCGCCCAGAACGGCGCTTTCTCTTTCAGCGCGCGCACCACGGCAGGAATGCCGACCTGATCGCGCAGCCAGCTCTCGAGGAACGGCTTAGCGGTAGTCCACAGATCCAGCTGCGGGTAAAGCTGGCGCCCCAGCCCTTCAACATACAGCAAGGTCTTCTGCAATAACACCAGCTGCGGCTGCACTTCCATATTGAAGCGGCGCGCAGTGTTGAACAGGTTGAGCAGCACGTTGCCAAAGGAAATTTCCGCCAGCGGCTTCTCGAAAATCGGCTCGCACACGGTGCGAATGGCGAATTCGAAGTCTTCCACGTTGGTGTCGCGCGGCACCCAACCGGAGTCGACGTGCAGTTCCGCCACCTTGCGGTAATCGCGGTTGAAGAAGGCGATGAAGTTTTCCGCCAGATAGCGCTTGTCATCCTTGTTCAGCGAGCCGACGATGCCGCAGTCGATGCCGATATAGCAAGGATCTTCAGGATGTTCGTAGCTGACGAAAATATTACCGGGATGCATGTCCGCATGGAAGAAGCTGTCGCGGAATACCTGGGTAAAGAACACCTGGACGCCGCGTTCCGCCAACAGTTTCATGTTGGTGCCCTGCCGTTCAAGCGTGGCGATGTCCGAGACCGGAATGCCGTAGATGCGTTCCATCACCAATACGCTTTCACGGCAGTAGTCGGAATAAACTTCCGGTACGTACAGCATCGGGCTGCCGTCGAAATTGCGGCGCAGCTGAATGGCGTTGGCCGCTTCGCGCAGCAGGTTCAATTCGTCCAGCAGGGTTTTCTCGTACTCGCGCACCACTTCACGCGGGCGCAGACGGCGGCCGTCCGGCAACAGCTTCGGCACCCAGCCGGCCAATCGGTACATCAGCCGCACGTCGGCCTTGATGATCGGCCCGATATCCGGCCGGATCACCTTCAGCACCACTTCCTGGCCGGTGGTTTTCAACCGCGCGGTATGCACCTGCGCGATCGAGGCAGAGGCCAACGGCTGCTGATCGAAATCGTCGAACCAGGTTTCCAGTGGGCCACCCATCGCCAGCTCGATATGTTTACGCGCCAGCGCGCCGTCGAAAGGCGCCACCCGATCCTGCAGCAACGTCAGCTGATCGGCAATGTGCGGCGGAAACAGATCGCGACGGGTCGACATCATCTGGCCGAACTTGATCCATACCGGCCCCAGCTCCTGCAGCGCCAGCCGCAGACGTTCGCCCAGCGGCTTGTCCTTGTGCCGATTCGGCATCCAGAACAGCAGACGGCGGCCAAAGCGCAGCGGCAGCGTCAAACGCATTTTAGGGATCAGTTCGTCCAGCCCATAGCTGAGAAAAACGCGGACGATAAAATACAAACGGCGCAGTTCGCCTGGGGTCATCGCTTGCCCTCCAACTTGTCCATGCGGGCAAACAGCGCTTCCGCGCTGCGGGCGAGAGCATCAACTTCTTCGTTGAACCACACCACTTCCAGTGGCCCCGGCGCCAGGCGCCACTCTTCCGTCAACGTCTCCGCCATGTCCTGCTGCCGGCGCATAAAGCCGGCTTTCAGCAGCGAGGCGCCTTTTCCCAGCGCCTGCGTAATGCCCTGGGCGGCGATATCGCCGATGTAAGGCGCCAGCCACTCCGCCGGGTCCCACTCCGCCAGATCGAGCAGGCCAACCAGCTGTTGCACCACCTGAATATCGCCTTCCACCGTCAATTCGCCGCTGCGCATCAGCACCGGCAACTGCTGGCGATCGCGCAGCTTCAGTAAGACGGGAATGCGGCTGCGCACCGTGCAATCGGCGCTGTCTTCGGACTGCCCAAGCACGTCTACGCGCAGTTCGCTGAACACCAGCACCAGCGGTGAAGCCAGCTCTTCCAGTTCGATGCGCAGCACCTTGCCCGCCAGGCGTTGGCGAGCGGCTTTCATGCTGCGATCGCGAAACAGCAGGTTATTCAGCGAGGTTTCCAGCGCAGCGGTCAGCAGAGGGGTAAACAGCATCGGCATCTCCCTCTCAGAACTTGAAGCCGCGATGCAGGGCAACAATCCCACCGGTCAGGTTGAAATAGGTGACGTTTTCAAAACCGGCGTTGCCCATCATGCCCTTCAGGGTTTCCTGATCGGGGTGCATGCGGATCGATTCCGCCAGGTAGCGGTAGCTGTCCGGATCTTTCACCACCAGCTCGCCGATCTTCGGCAGCACGTGGAAGGAGTAGGCATCGTAAGCCTTGCTCAGCGGTGCCAGCAGCGGCTTGGAGAACTCCAGCACCAGCAGGCGGCCGCCCGGCTTGAGCACGCGGAACATCGAGCGCAGCGCTTTGTCTTTGTCGGTGACATTGCGCAGGCCGAAGGAGATGGTGATGCAATCGAAGTAGTTGTCCGGGAACGGCAGCGCTTCGGCGTTAGCCTGCACGTAATTGATGTTGCCGACGATGCCGCGATCGCGCAGTTTCTCGCGCCCCATCTTCAGCATCGAATCGTTGATGTCCGCCAGCACCACCTGCCCCTGCTCGCCGACCATGCGGGAGAACTTGGCGGCCAGGTCGCCGGTACCGCCGGCCAGATCCAGCACGCGCTGCCCGCGGCGCACGCCGCTGCAGTCAATGGTGAAACGCTTCCAGATACGGTGGATGCCGAACGACATCAGGTCGTTCATCACGTCATACTTTGCCGCTACCGAATGAAAAACGTCCGCCACCATGGCCTGTTTTTCGTCTCTAGCGACGGTGCGAAAACCGAAATCGGTGGTTTCCTGCGGTTGATCTGCCATTGTCCTGCCTGCTATTCAGTCAATTTTGTGTGGATGAGTGTACCAGAAGCTCGGAGAATACCCCACCTCGCCACGGCCTCAGCCGTGCGAAACGAAGCCCGGTTCCCCGGCGGTATCGTCATCGTCTTTCGTCTGCGGCAGCGCGGCGACATCGTCGTCGTTCGCCTCTTCCGCTTCATCGTGTTGCGCGCCGGCTTGCTGCGCCAACAGCGGGTTTATCGGCCGTTTGACCTCAACCCCCAGCGCGCGGAAACCTTCAATTTGGCCGATAAGATTACCACGGCCTTCGCTCAGTTTGTTCATCGCCTGACGATAACTGCCCTGCGCCTTGTCCAGGCTCTGCCCCAGCGCGGACATATCGTCCACGAACAGCCGCATCTTGTCATACAGTTTCGCCGCGCGATCGGCGATGCGCTGCGCGTTCTGGCTTTGATGCTCATAGCGCCACAGGTTGGTGATGGTGCGCAGCGCCACCAGCAACGTGGTCGGGCTGACCAGCATGATGTTGTGCTTGAGCGCTTCGCTGATCAGCTCCGGTTCGCGATCGATAGCCAGCAGGAAGGCGGGCTCGACCGGAATGAACATCAGCACATAGTCCAACGAGCGCAGCCCCGGCAGCTGCTGATAGTCCTTGCGGCCCAGCATGCGAATGTGGCCGCGCAGCGAGGCGATATGTTCGCTCAGCGCCGCTTCGCGCTCCACCTCGTCTTCACCGTTGAAATAGCGCTCGTAGGCAATCAGCGACATCTTGGCGTCGATCACCACGTCCTTGCCCTGCGGCAAGCGCACGATCACATCGGGCTGCATGCGGCTCTGGTGATCCACCCGCACGTTGACCTGCGTTTCATACTCGTGCCCTTCGCGCAGGCCGGAAGCCTCCAGCACCCGGCTCAGCACCACCTCGCCCCAGTTGCCCTGCGTCTTGTTGTCGCCTTTGAGCGCCTTGGTGAGGTTGATGGCTTCGCGCGCCATCTGCGCGTTCAACTGCTGCAGATTGCGTATCTCGTGCGTCAGCGTGTGGCGCTCCCGCGCCTCCTGACCAAAACTGTCCTGCACCTGCCGGCGGAACCCGTCCAGTTGTTCACGCAGCGGCAGCAGCAACCGATCCAAGCTTTGCTTATTTTGCTCGTCCACCTTGCGGCCACTGTGTTCAAAAATGCGGTTGGCGAGGTTTTCAAACTGGGTGGTGAGGCGCTGTTCGCTGTTGATAAGCAGGCGCTGCTTCTCTTCCGCCGCCATGCGCGTCTCTTCCAGACGGATGGTGACTTCGCGCAGCTCGGCCTCCTGCGCGCTGTTGACCTCGCGCTGGGCGCGCAGCTCCTGATTAAGCAGTTCACATTCGTTGCGCCAATGGTTGAGCTGTTGCAGCTTTTCATGCCCGGCCGCCAGCTGGCTGTGCAGGTTGCGTAGCTCCAGCTCGCTCTGCCGCAGCTGCTGCTCGTGGCGCTGCAGAGCCTCTTGCCGCGCCGCCGTTTCCTGCTGCGCCTGCTGCAACGCTTGCTCCAGCAACCGCAGTTCGGTTTCATGTTGCGCATTCGCCTGCTGCACCCGCAGACTGGCGATCAGCCACCCCAACAGCATGCCGATCGCTACGCCGCCAATCCCATAAATCAGACTGGTATCCACCCTGCCTCCTGTTGCACCTTGCCGTTCCGGCGTTTCGCACGCCCATTGCCCGTCACGTTAAGGGGAGGCTGTATGGATGTCCAGCCTGATTTTGCCCGCCGAGCACAATATTGCGCGGCGCTGCGCAATTTAGCGAGAAATCAGCCAAGCCACTGGCTGAGCCACTTGATGCCGAATGCCCCCGGCGCCAGAATGCCGAACGCCCAGATCATCGCCGACGTGACGTTGGCTAACTGGAAATAACGCTGCGGCATGCCGCAAATGCCGCCCACCAGCGGCACCACGGCGCGCAGCGGGCCGAAGAAGCGGCCGATGAAAATGCCCAGCACGCCCCAGCGTTCAAAGAACGCGTGGCCGCGCACCAGCAGCTGCGGATTGCGCGACAGCGGCCACATATGGGCCACGCGATCCTGATAGTGATAGCCGATCCAGTAAGAGAGCCAGTCGCCGAAAAACGCCCCGACGGCGGCGGCGGCCCAAATCGGCCAAAAGGCGATGCCGCTTTCGCCGATCAGCGCGCCCAGCGCCAGCAGGATCACCGTGGCCGGCAGCAGCAGCGACAAAAACGCCAGCGACTCGCCGAACGCCAGGAAGAAGATGATGGGAATGGCCCAGCCTTCGTGCTGACGCACGACGTCGCTGACCCAGTTGATAACGTCATTGAGGCTCAATGCGGGGCTCCTGATACGCGATAATTCGCCGCCTAGGATAGGCCGGGGCGAGTTAAACCCCGGCTAAACGCGCGGCGATTTACTCGAGGTAGAACGCCTGCAGCGCTTCGCGCTGGGCTGCGCCCAGGCCGTATTCCGCTTCCAGCCAGCGGTCGGTGGAACCGTATTGCTGACGGATGCAGCCCAACGCCGTCATCAGGAACTCCTCGCGCGCGCTGAGCACGTAGGCGAATTGCTCCAGCGCCGCCGCATTCAGCTTGATAGACAGCTGATCCAGCATCTGCTCGCGGAAAGTGGCCAGCGTGGTTTCGGTCAGCAGATAGTCTTCCAGCACCGTCGCTTCGTCTGCCCCCAGCGCGAACAGCACCAGTGCCGAACCGACCCCGGTGCGATCCTTGCCGACCGCGCAGTGCTGCACGATGGCGCCGCCGCCAGGATTGCTCAACAGCTGCGCCAGCCGCTGATAGGCCGCATTGCCGAACGGCAGGCGGCGATACAGCTCCAGCATGAACGCGCGGGCGTCGAAGGCGGCCAGCGTTTCGTTGGTGAGCTTCTCCAGGTTGGCGTTGACTTCGCTGCTCAGCGGGTTAGCCGGCACGTGGTGATAGTCGGCGCCACTCCACAGAATATCCGGCTTGGCCTGCACCTCGTCGGCATCACGGTAGTCCAGCACCGAGCGCACCGGCACGCCGGCGAGAAAGGCGCAGTCGTTTTCCGTCAGCCGCTCGAGGGAACCGGAGCGGAACAGCAGGCCGCGCTTGATGCGGCGCCCGTCGGCCACGCCGTTGCCGCCGAAGTCGCGGAAATTGATGCCGCCGTCGAGCGGCGCGAGCGAAGGATGAAGCAGGATCTGGGCGGTCATAAACGTCCTCGTTGTTTTTGTTATGACAACGCGCGGCGGCCATCGGCGCAGCGCTGAGGAGTATCACCGTAACAGATTCGCCGCGAATGGAAAAACGGGCCGCGTCGGCGGCCCGTTGGGGGAAAGGCGATTACAGCAGGCGGCGGGCGGCGTCCACCACGATCTGCACCGCTTTGCTTTCGGTGTTTTTCATGGTCTCGGCGTTCGGGATCTCTTGCTGGGTGCGGTTGACGATCACCCCGGCCACCATGCCGGCACGCAGGCCCTGGCTGGCGCACATGGTCAGCAGCGTGGCGGATTCCATTTCATAGTTCATCACGCCCATCGCCTGCCACTCTTCCATCGAGCCTTTGAAGCGGCTGACCACGCGGCCGGAGTAAGTGTCGTAACGCTCCTGGCCCGGATAGAAGGTATCGGAGGAGGCGGTCACGCCGATGTGCGTGGTGGCGCCGCTGGCCTTGGCCGCTTCCACCAGCGCGGTGGTGCAGGCGAAGTCCGCGACCGCCGGGAACTCCATCGGCGCGAAGTGCAGGCTGGCGCCGTCGAGGCGTACCGCCGCCGTGGTGACCAGTACGTCACCGACGTTGATGTTTGCCTGAATGGCGCCGGTGGTGCCGATGCGCAGGAAGGTGCGAATGCCCAGCTGCGCCAGCTCTTCCACCGCGATAGAGGTAGACGGGCCGCCGATACCGGTAGAGCAGACGATCACCGCCTTGCCGTCCAGCTCCGCGCGCCAGGTAGTGAATTCACGATGGGAGGCCAGATGCACCGGATTTTCCATCAGCTTGGCAATCTTCTCTACGCGCTGCGGATCGCCCGGCACGATGGCAAGCTGGGCCCCTTGTAAATCGTTCTTGGTGAGGCCGAGATGAAAAACGTCAGACTGAGACATACGAGACTCCTCATGGATCATGTTTATTGGGAGGAACAAAAAAGCACTCTACTGAAAATCGCCGCTTAATTACGTGACGACAATCACTATGAAAAGAGAAACAAATTACATGCTACATATTTTTTGTGATTTTTATCACAAAAAAAAGAACTATGACGCATCCGGAACGCGCCGCTAAACCTCAGTCTAGCCGACAAACTCGGCTGCTCCTCGCCCGTTGGTTGCCGGCTGAAACTATTTAGCTCATCAATCCGAAATAACCCCAACTTATCGGTTGCTTAGGGACAAAAAAGCCCTCTAACGCACCTTATGGCACTTACGCGGGGCAAAACGCGTAATAACATGATAAAAAGCGCTTAAAAATGCCGCAAAGCCAGATAATTAGCCGTTTTTTATCGACTTGTCCGAAAGTGCGCCACGCAGCGCCAATAATGGGTAATCTTTCCTATAGTTAATCTCAGCGCTTTTTTCTATTGCACGGAGACCGCAATGAAAACCGAACATGTGATGACATTAGAACAGGCTCAGGGGGGATTCGCCCCGGCCGCCGCGCCATTGGCCGCCTCCGCGATTATCACCGACGAACAGGGCATTCACGCCGGGCAAACGACCATCCCTTCCCAAGGCGATGCGCTGCCGGCCTACGTCGCCAAACCCGCCGACCAGAGCGGCCCTTTCCCCATCGTGCTGGTGGTGCAAGAAATCTTCGGCGTCCATGAACATATTCAGGATCTGTGCCGCCGCCTGGCCAAGCAGGGCTATCTGGCGATCGCGCCCGAGCTCTATTTCCGCCAGGGCGACGCCAACGACTACACCGATATCGGCGAGCTGTTCCAGCAGTTGGTGACCAAGGTGCCGGATCGTCAGGTGCTGTCGGATCTGGATCACGCGGCGCACTGGGCTATTCGCCACGGCGGCGACGCCGGCAAGCTGGCGATCACCGGTTTTTGCTGGGGCGGCCGCATCACCTGGCTGTACGCGGCGCATAACCCGCAGTTGAAGGCGGCGGTCGCCTGGTACGGCAAACTGGTCGGCGAGAAAACGCTGAACTCGCCGAAGCATCCGGTCGATGTCGCCACCCACCTGTCGGCGCCGGTGCTGGGGCTGTATGGCGGGCAAGACAGCGGCATCCCGCTGGAGACGGTGGAAACCATGCGTCAGGCGATCCGCGCCGCCAACGCCGAGGCCGAAATCGTGGTGTATCCCGAGGTCGGGCATGCGTTCAACGCCGATTATCGTCCCAGCTACAACGCCGAAGCGGCGGAGGACGGCTGGCAGCGCATGCTGGCGTGGTTTGCCCAGCACGGCGTCAAATAATTTCCCTCGCATAAAAAAGGGCGCCGAAGCGCCCAATCATCACACCAGTAAATCTATAAGCGGCGGTTTATCCGCCGCACGACATCACGCTTGCTCGCGCAGGCGCTGTGCCGCCAATACCATGTTGGCCAGCGACTGCCGGGTTTCCGGCCAGCCGCGGGTTTTCAGGCCGCAATCCGGGTTAACCCACAGGCGTTCCGCCGGGATGTTCTGCGCCGCTTTACGCAGCAGCGCTTCAATCCATTCCACGCTCGGCACGTTCGGCGAGTGGATATCGTAGACGCCCGGTCCGATTTCGTTCGGGTATTCGAACTCTTTGAAGGCTTCCAGCAGATCCATATCGGAACGCGAGGTCTCGATGGTGATCACGTCGGCGTCCAGCGCGGCGATGGAGTCCATGATGTCGTTGAACTCGCAGTAACACATGTGGGTGTGGATCTGGGTGTCGTCCCGCGCCACGGCGGCGTTCAGTTTGAAGGCGTCCACCGCCCAGTTCAGGTACGCCGCCCAGTCGGATTGGCGCAGCGGCAGCCCTTCGCGCAGCGCGGGTTCGTCGATCTGGATGATGCCGATGCCGGCTTTTTCCAGATCTTCCACCTCATCGCGCAGCGCCAGCGCAATCTGCTTGGCAATCACTTCGCGGGTCACGTCTTCACGCGGGAACGACCAGCACAGGATGGTCACCGGCCCGGTCAACATGCCTTTCACCGGCTTGTCGGTCAGCGACTGGGCGAATTTGGCCCATTCGACGGTGATGGCTTCCGGGCGGCTGACGTCACCGATGATCACCGGCGGCTTCACGCAGCGGGAGCCGTAGCTCTGCACCCAGCCATTCTGGGTAAACACGAAGCCGTCCAGGTTCTCGCCGAAATACTCCACCATGTCGTTGCGCTCGGCTTCACCGTGCACCAGCACGTCCAGCCCAAGGCGCTCCTGCTCGACGATCGCCTGTTTGATGTGCTCACCGATGCTGGTGCGGTAGTTGTTGCCGTCCAAACGGCCCTGTTTGAAGTCCAGACGCAGGCCGCGGATCTCGGTGGTCTGCGGGAACGAACCGATGGTGGTGGTCGGCCAGGCCGGCAGGTTGAAACGTTCGCGCTGCGCCCTGGCGCGCTCGGCGTAAGCGCTGTGGCGTTCGCTGTCCTGCGCGGTGATCGCCGCCAGGCGGCGCTCGACCTGTGGGTTGTGCACGCGGCTCGACTGACGGCGGGCGCGGATCGGCGAGCTGTAGGCGTCCAGTTCGGCCCGTTTCGTCGCGTCAGGCGCGTTCAGCGCCGAGCTCAACAGCGCCAGCTCGGCGCATTTTTGCAGCGCGAAGGCGAACCAGCTTTTCACTTCTTCGTCCAGACGGCTTTCCACGCTCAGATCGATCGGGCTGTGCAGCAGCGAACAGGAGCTGCCGATCCACAGTGGGCGGCTGCCCACCAGCGGCTGCAGACGTTCGAACCAGCGGCTCAGATCGGCGCGCCAGACGTTGCGCCCGTTGATTACCCCCAGCGACAGCAGCCAGTCTTGCGGCAATGCGGCGCTCAGCGCGGCGATATCGTCATGGCCGGCGACCAGATCGACATGCAGCCCCTGCACCGGCAGCGTGCGGACGGTATCGAGGTTGTGGCCGACGCTGTCGAAATACGTGGTCAGCAGCAGCTTCACCTGCCCCTGCAGCGCGTCGTAAGCCGGTTTGAACGCATCCAGCCAGGCTTGCGGCAGTTCCAGCACCAGCGCAGGCTCATCAATTTGCACCCACTCGACGCCGCGTTTCGCCAGCTCGGCCAGCACCTGTTGGTAAACCGGCAGGATGTCTTTCAGCAGCGACAGGCGGTCGAACGGCTCGCCCTTCACCTTACCCAGCCACAGATAGGTCACCGGGCCCAGCAGCACCGGCTTGATGCGATGGCCGAGCGCCAGCGCTTCGTCCACTTCGTCCAGCAACTGAGTCCAGCCCAGCTTGAACTGCTGGCCTTGCTGGAATTCGGGCACCATGTAGTGATAGTTGGTGTTGAACCATTTGGTCATTTCCGCCGCGGCCGCCGGCTCGCCGGTCGGTGCGCGGCCACGGCCGATGCGAAACAGCGTGTCCAGATCGATCGTGCCATCCGCATTCTGATGGCGCGCCGGCACGTTGCCCAGCAGCAGGCTGGTGGTCAACACATGATCGTACCAGGCGAAATCGCCGACCGGCACCAAATCCACCCCGGCCTGCTGTTGCTGTTGCCAATGACGAGCGCGCAGCTCGCGGCCAACCGCCAACAGCTCTTCCTGCGTTGAGTTGCCGGCCCAGTAGCTTTCCTGAGCTTTTTTCAGCTCACGTCGTAGCCCAACGCGAGGAAAACCCAGTGTGTGATTCAAAATTGCCATCGTCATATTCCCCATTTAGCCGTCCAGATGTTTACACATCCATAATCAGCAGGTACTGTATTAACCACAAGCGCAATTTATTCACTGTCAATGTGAAGGACTCTCATGATCGAACTGAAACATTTACGGACGCTGCAGGCCCTGCGCAACAGCGGTTCGTTGGCGGGGGCGGCGGCCCAACTTCATCAGACGCAGTCTGCCCTGTCGCACCAGTTCAGCGATCTTGAGCAACGTCTGGGCTTCAAGCTGTTCGTGCGCAAGAGCCAGCCCCTGCGCTTCACCGCCCAGGGCGAGATCCTGCTGCAGCTGGCGGAGCAGGTGCTGCCGCAGATCCAGCAGGCGCTGCAGGCCTGCCACGAGCCGCATCAGACCACGCTGCGCATCGCCATCGAATGCCACAGCTGCATTCAGTGGCTGACGCCGGCGCTGGACAACTTCCGCCGGCGTTTCCCGCAGGTGGTGATGGACTTTACTTCCGGCGTGACTTTCGATCCGCAGCCGGCCTTGCAACAGGGCGAGCTGGATCTGGTGATGACGTCGGATATTCTGCCGCGCAGCGGCCTGCACTATTCACCGATGTTTGATTTCGAGGTACGCCTGGTGCTGGCGCCGGATCATCCGCTGGCCGGCAAGCCGCACATCGAGCCGGCAGACTTGAGTGACGAAACGCTGTTGATTTACCCGGTGCAGCGCCAGCGGCTGGATATCTGGCGGCATTTTCTGCAGCCGGCGGGCGTTAGCCCGGCGTTGAAGAACGTCGATAACACGCTGCTGCTGATCCAGATGGTATCGGCGCGGATGGGGATTGCGGCGCTGCCGCACTGGGTGGTGGAAAGTTTCGAACAACAGGGGCTGATAGTGACCAAAACCCTGGGTGACGGCCTGTGGAGCCGCTTGTACGCCGCCGTGCGCGACGGCGAACAGCGCCAGGCGGTGACCGAAGCCTTTATCCGCTCGGCCCGCCAGCACGCCTGCGATCATCTGCCGTTTGTGCGCGACGCGGCACGCCCTGGCGCTGCCGGCGCCAAAGCGTTGACGGCCGACGTATAAACGTGCCGGGTGGCCCGCCCGCTTAGCCGAGCCGTTTCGGCGCCACCCAGCGGCGATGCACCCACAGCGAAGCGACGATCACCGCCCCGCCGATGATAAAGCTCGGCCAATGCGGTTGCTGTTGCCAGATGGCCAGGTTGACCAACAAACCGGCCGGCACATGCATGTTGTTCATGATGCCGAGCGTGCCGGCATCCACCTGCGTCGCGCCATAGTTCCACATGAAGTAGCCCAGCCCCGATGCCACCACGCCCAGCCAGATCAGCACGCCCCACTGCAGATTGGTGGTCGGCAGTTGCTGCGGATTGCCCCACAGGAACCAGGCCACCACCGCCACCACCGCCGCCCCCAGGTAGAACCAGGAAAAGGCGGTGTGCTGCGGCAAGGGGTGCACTTCCATCAGGCGCTTATAGCCGACCATGCCGATGGCGAAGCTGATATTCGCCGCCTGCACCAACAGCAGCCCCCACCAAAAGTGTTCGCTCAGCTGGTGATAGCGGATGATCGCCGCGCCCAGCACCGCCAGCAGCGCGCTGAATACGTAGCCCCACCGCAGACGCCGGCCGCTCAGCAAATCGTAGATCAAGGTGATGTACAGCGGCGTCAGCACGGTGAACAGCAGGAATTCGGGCACCGTCAGGTAGAGATAGGCGCGGAAGCTGAACAGGTACATGATGCCCAGTTGGAAGGCGCCCACCAGCATATACAGCAGGATCACCCTGGGCTTGATATTGCGCCAGCGCAGAAACGGCAGGAACACCAACGCCGCCAGCCCGATGCGCACCAGCGCCGAGAACCCGCTGTCGACCTGGCCCGCCAGGTACTCGCCAATCAGGCTGAAAGAAAACGCCCACAGGATGGTGGTTATAACCAAAAGCAGCACGATGGGTTCACCCTAAAAAGACCGAAAGGGCGATTGTAACGGAAGATGCGCGCCGCGTTGGCGAAAAGGCGGTTTACATCTGAACAAAAGACAAACTACCGGCAAAATTTCACCGTTGGGTTAGGCTTAATAAAAAGGCGAGGTAACCATTATGAAAACTTCTCACATCCTGTTTGTTCTGCTGTGGCTGCCCGGCCTTGCTGCGGCGGCCAACGGCGTAACCGACCTGCGCTCACAGCAGCAGTTGCTCAACCAAAACAGCCAACAGGCTCAGCAACAGCGCCTGTTGAACAATCGGCAGATGGATCAACGCCGCCTGCAGCAGCAACGGCAGTTCGACAATCAACGGCAGCAGCTGTTGCAAACCACGCCGAACGGCGGGCAGCTGCTGCCCAACGGCAACCAGCCGCGCGATCCGTTCAATCGCACCGCGCCGGCGGTGCCGCAGGCGCCGATGCCGGCTACGCCCGCACGCCCATAACGGTGAGGATCAGCGGCGTAGTGATCGCCGCCAGCACGGTGGACATCACCAGGCTGGTGGCGGCCGGGCCGGTGAGCGTATTGAACTGGCGCGACATCAGGTAGACGTTCACCCCCACCGCCATCGAGCCCAGCAGCACCACAACGCGGGTTTCCATCGGCGGCAGATCCATCATCCAGGCCAGCAGCCAAATCACTAATGGCTGCACCAGCAGTTTCAGCACGCAGATGGCGCTGCTCAGCCGCCAGCCTTCGCCGATGCGGTACTCCGCCAGCCCCATGCCAAGCACCACCAGCGACAGCGGCGCCGCCACCTGGCCGAGCATGCTGATCGGCCGATCGACGAAGGTCGGCAGCGGCAGGCCGGTCAGGCTGAACAGGGTGCCGGACAGAATGCCGACGATCAGCGGATTGGTCAGCACGCTGCGCGCGGTTTTAACGAAACCGCTCAGCGTCGGCGAGCCGTTGCGCGCCCATTCGATCGACACCGTCACCAGCGTCCACAGGATCAGGCCGTTGAACACCAGCACCAGCGCCACCGACGGGATCGCCGCCTCCCCCAGCATTACGCCGGCGATCGGCAAGCCGAGCATCACGTTATTGGAGAAAATGCCGCCCAGCGCAAACACCGATCCGGCGACGCCATCCAGCCGAAAGAGGTGCCGGGCGACGAGACGGCCGAGCACGAACACGATCAGGCAACTGCCGAAAAACGCGATCAGCAGCCGGGCGTCGACCGCCGGGCGCTGCGAGAAGTCGCACATCATGCGAAACAGCATGGCGGGCAAGGCGAGGGAAAACACGAAGCGCGTCAGGCCATCGGTGATGCCGGCAGGCCATTTCCCCCAGCGAATCAGCCCATAACCCAACGCGATCAGCACAAACAGCGGTAAAGACAGCACGATCTGGTGCCACAGTGACATCATAAAGCCAGGCATCGCATTCCTTCCGGTGGTGCGGCGGCAAGGCTTGTCGTCGCGGGATTCATCGGCGCCGGATTAAAAATCCGGGCCGATTAAATCTATCCGGTCGGTGCAAATGCAGTCAACGCCCCAGTCGAGCAGCAGGCGCGCGCGATCCGGCTGGTTGACGGTATACACCAGAATGCGCAGCCCGGCGTCTTTCAACGCTTTTACCCGCTCGGCGGTCAGCGCTTTGTGATCGATATGCAGCGAGACGCAATCCAGGCGTTCGGTCAGCTCGCGCCAGTTGTCGTCCCAGTCCTCCAGCAGCAGGCCGCGCGGCAAATCCGGCACGGTGCGCTGCGCCGCCGCCAGCGCGTCCACCGAGAAGGAAGAAAGCAGCGGATCGGTCTGCCCTTGCCACAGCAGCCGCGCCGCCAGCGCCACCACCCGGCCGGTTTCATCGTCGCTGCCGGTGGTCGGCTTGATCTCGATATTGGCCATCAGACCGTGTTCCTGGCAGCGTTCTGCCACCTCCGACAGCAGCGGCAGCCGCTCGCCCTTGAAGGCCGAGCTGTACCAGTTGCCGGCGTCCAGCTGCACCAGTTTGTCCCACGGCAGCTCGCCCGCCACGCCCCAGCCGTTGCTGGTGCGATCCAGCGTGTCGTCGTGCAGCAGGAAAATTTGCCCGTCCTGCGCCAGCTTGGCATCGAACTCGATCATCTTGTGGCCGTGGCGCGCGCCGACGTCGATCGCCGCCAGGGTGTTTTCCGGCGCCAGAGAACCGCCGCCGCGGTGGGCGACAATATGAGGGTAAGGCCAGTGTCTGGTCATCAATCCATCCGTAATCCGCTGTCGGTGTCAAAGAAGTGCAGCGCCTGAGCAGGCAGCTGCAAATATAGCGTACTGCCCGCCGCCGGCAAGGTTTCATGCGACAGCCGCACGATCACCCCGTGGCCGCCCCACTGGCCGTGCGCCAGATTATCGGCCCCCAGCAGCTCCAGCGTCTGCAGCTGCAGCGGCACGCCCTGGCCTTGCGCCACCAACTGAATATGCTCCGGCCGAATGCCCAACGTCAACGGCCGCCCCGCCCACTGCGGTTTGGCCACCGGCAACGGCAGCGCCATGCCGTCCGCCAGCAGCAGCTGGCCGCCGTCGGCGCTCAGGGTGCCTGGCAGCAGATTCATCGCCGGCGATCCGATAAAGCCGGCGACGAACAGCGAAGCCGGCCGCTGATACACCTCGCTCGGGGTGCCGATCTGCTCCGCCACGCCCTTGTTCATTACGATCACCCGCTGCGCCAGCGTCATCGCCTCCACCTGATCGTGGGTCACGTACAGGCTGGTGGTTTTCAGACGGCGGTGCAGCTGTTGCAGCTCCAGGCGCATCTGCACCCGCAGCTTGGCGTCCAGGTTGGACAGCGGCTCATCGAACAGGAATACCGCCGGTTCGCGCACGATGGCGCGCCCCATCGCCACGCGCTGGCGCTGGCCGCCGGAAAGCTCGCGCGGTTTGCGTTTGAGCAGCGGCTCCAGCTCCAGGATGCGTGCCGCTTCTTCCACCCGCTGGCGGATATGATCCTTGCCGAAACCGCGGATCTTGAGGCCGTAGGCCATGTTGTCGTACACGCTCATGTGCGGATAGAGCGCGTAGTTCTGGAACACCATCGCGATGCCGCGATCCTTGGGTTCCAGATCGGTCACGCGCCGGGTATCGATATAGATATCGCCGCTGGTGGTGCGTTCCAGCCCGGCCACCATCCGCAGCAGCGTGGATTTGCCGCAGCCGGACGGGCCGACCATCACGATGAATTCGCCGTCCGCCACGTCGAGGTCGATCTGTTTGATCACCGGCGTTTTACCGTCGTAAGACTTGGTGACCGCCTGTAGTTTTAATCCTGCCATCGTCGTTATTTCTCGCTATCAACCAGACCGCGCACAAACCAGCGCTGCATCAGAAGCACCACCGCCAGCGGTGGCAATAAAGTCAGAATCATCGCCGCCATCACCTGGTTCCACTGGGTCGGCGCGCCGGAGGTGGAGATCATGCTCTTGATGCCCGCCACCGCGGTGCCCATCGAGGCGTCGCTGGTGATCAGGATCGGCCACAGGTATTGGTTCCAGCCGTAGATAAAGGTGATGACGAACAGCGCCGCCAGATTGGTTTTCGACAGCGGCAGCACGATGTCCCAGAAGAAACGCATCGGCCCGGCGCCGTCGATACGCGCCGCCTCCAGCAGCTCATCCGGCAGCGTCATGAAGAACTGGCGCAGCAGGAAGGTCGCGGTGGCCGAGGCCATCAGCGGCAGCGTCAGGCCGGTGTAGCTGTCCAGCAGGTTGAGGTTGGAGATCACCTCCACCGTCGGGAAGATACGCACCTCCACCGGCAGCATCAGGGTGAGGAAAATCAGCCAGAAGAACAGGCTGCGCAGCGGGAAGCGGAAGTACACGATGGCGTAAGCCGACAGCACCGACACCGCGATCTTGCCGAAGGTGATCGCCAGCGCCATGATCACGCTGTTCAGCAGCAGCAGCGAGAACGGCACCTTGAGGTTGCCCACGCCGCCCTGCCAGATATTGCGGATGTTCTCCCACAGGTGGCCGCCGGGCACCAGCGTCATCGGCACCTGAAACACCTGCTTGTCGTCCAGCGTGGCGGCGACAAAGGCCACGTACAGCGGGAACAGCACCACCAGCACGCCGATAATCAGCATCACATGGCTGAAGATATCCAGCCCGCGTCGATTCTCAATCATTGATAGCGCACCTTACGTTCAACGAAGCGGAACTGGATCACCGTCAGGCCGATCACCAGCAGCATCAGGATCACCGACTGCGCGGCGGAGCTGGAGAGATCCAATCCGGCGAAGCCTTCGCGGTAGATCTTGTAGATCAACGTGGTGGTGGACTGCACCGGCCCGCCGCCTGTGGCGGCGTCGATCACCGGGAAGGTATCGAAGAAGGCGTACACCAGATTGACCACCAGCAGGAAGAAGCTCACCGGCGCGATCAGCGGCAGCACCAGATGGAAGAAACGCCGTATCGGGCCGGCGCCGTCGATGGCCGCCGCCTCCACCAGCGAGCGCGGGATCGACTGCAGCGCCGCGAGGAAAAACAGGAAGTTATAGCTTATCTGCTGCCATACCGAGGCCAGCACCACCAGGAACATCGCCTGGCCGCTGTTTTGCGCATGGTTCCAGTTATAGCCCAGCCCGTTGAGGAAATGGGTGATCAACCCCAGGCCGGGGTTGAACAGAAAGATCCACAATACCGCCGCCACCGCCGGCGCCACCGCATAGGGCAGGATCATCAGCGTGCGATAGAGGCGGCTGCCGCGCAGCACGTAGTCCACCAGCGCGGCGAAGAACAGCGAAACCGCCAGCCCGATGCCCGCCACCAGGAAGCTGAAGATCAGCGTGGTGTAGAACGAGTCGAGGTAGTAAGGATCCTGAAACAGCTGCTTAAAGTTATCCAGCCCGACAAACTGGCTGGACAGGCCGAACGGATCGAGACTCTGCACCGAATACCACAGCGCCTCGCCGGCGGGCCATAAAAAGAAGACGGCGGTAATCAGCAGCTGCGGCAGCACCAACGCATAGGGCAACCAGCTGCAGCCGAAACCGGGACGGGAAGATGACATAGCAGTTAAACCATTAATCGGGTACGGAAGGATCGGCGTGAAGACGCGAGCCCGGTCTGCCGGGCCCGCGACGCAGGGTTACTTGGTCGATGCTTCGAAACGGCGCAGCAGCACGTCACCGCGCTGCACGGCGGCGTCCAACGCCTGCTGAGGCGTTTTCTTGCCGGTCCATACGCCTTCCAGCTCCTCATCCACCACGCTGCGGATCTGCGGCATGTTGCCGAGGCGCAGGCCCTTGGTGAACGGCAACGGCGGCTTGTTCAGCATCTGGCGAGTGGCGACGTCGGCCCCCGGGTTCTTGTCGTAGAAGCCCTGCTGCTTGGTCAGATCGTAAGCCGCGGTGGTGATCGGCAGATAGCCGGTCTTCTGGTGCCATTCGGCGGCGATTTCCGGCTGCGCCAGGTACTGCAGGAACTCGGCCACGCCCTTGTAGGTGGCGGCGTCTTTGCCGTTCATCACCCACAGGCTGGCCCCGCCGATGATGGCGTTCTGCGGCGCGTTTTTCGCATCGGCGTCGTACGGCATCATGCCGACACCGTAGTTGAATTTGGCGTAGTGCTTGATGTCCGCCAGCGAACCGGATGACGCGGTGGTGATGGCGCAGTCGCCGTTATAAAACTTCTCGGTGGATTCGTCTTTGCGGCCGAAGTAGGTGAAATCGCCCTTCTTGTTCATCGCTTCAAGCAGCGCGATATGCTTGACCTGCAGCGGCTTGTTGAACTCCAGCTTGGCGTTGGTGCCGCCGAAACCGTTGTTTTCGCTGGCGAACGGCACGCCGTGCCAGGCGCTGAAGTTCTCCAGCTGGATCCAGCCCTGCCAGCCGCTGGCGTAGCCGCACTTCATGCCGGCCTCACGCAGTTTGGCGGTATCCGCCGCCAGCTCTTGCCAGGTTTTCGGCGGCTGATCCGGGTTCAGGCCGGCCTTCTTGAAGGCGTCTTTATTGTAGTACAGCACCGGCGTGGAGCTGTTGAACGGCTGCGATAGCAGATGGCCGCTCTTGTTGTCGGTGTAATAGCCGGCTACCGTCGGCACGAACACCGACTCGTCGAAGTTGATGCCGGCCTCTTTAAACACTTCATAGACCGGTTTGATGGCCTTGCTGGCCATCATGGTGGCGGTGCCCACCTCGTAAACCTGCAGGATCGCCGGCGCCTTGCCGGAGCGGTAAGCGGCGATGCCCGCCGCCAGGCTCTGTTCGTAGTTGCCTTTGTAAACCGGCACAATCTTGACGTCGCTGTGCGACTGGTTGAAGCGATCCGCCAGGGAGTCCACTTCCTTACCCAGTTCGCCTTCCATCGAATGCCAGAACGGGATCTCGGTCGCCGCCAGCGCCTGAGTGCTGACCGCCAGGGTCAATGCGACGCACAGCGTGGTTTTGCGAATAGCGTAGGTGAGCATGCCTAACTCCTGAAAAAAGCTGGTGTAAAAGCGCGTGAGCGAAAAGAATCAGTTTTTTGTTCGGAAGCTAACATGCCATGCGCGGATGACAGAAAAATAACTAAAAAGTGACAGCCATGTGACAGGAGAGTGAAGTGAAGATGGCAGTTTGATGTCGGCGGCGGGCATGCGCTCCGCCGCCGCGGGGATTACAGCGAACGACGCAGGCGCGCCACCGCTTCCTGCATTTGTTGCTCGGTGGCGGTGGCGAACGACAGGCGGAAGGTCGAACGATCCGGATTGTCGGAGAAGAAGTATTCCCCCGGCACGAACACCACGCCCTGCTGCAGCGTGGTATTCAGCCATTCGGTGGCGTTGAACGGCTGGCGGAAACGCGCCCACAGGAACATGCCGCCCTTCGGCTTATCGAAGGTGATGTAGTCGCCCA
The DNA here is from genome assembly GCF_040280225.1 of Serratia sp. SM04. NCBI lineage: Bacteria > Pseudomonadati > Pseudomonadota > Gammaproteobacteria > Enterobacterales > Yersiniaceae > Serratia > Serratia sp. SM04. The sequence continues at coordinate 35,037 of NZ_JBEOQT010000005.1, forward strand.
GCTCCTGCTCCACCAAACCGGCCAGGATCTCGCCCTTTTGCTTGTAGGCGGCGCGGATCTTGTCGATCTGCGCCGGCAGGCGATCCAGGCCGAGGTAGCATTCGACGATGCTCTGCGACAGCGCGCTGGCGTGCAGATCCGCCGCCTGCTTGATGATCGCCACTTTATGCAGCAGGAACGGCGGCAGGATCGCCCAGCCCAACCGCAGGCCCGGCGCCAGGATCTTGGAGAAGGTCGAGGTATAAATGATGTGGTCGGTGTTGCCCAGCACCCGCTGCGACACCTGATGCAGCGTCGGGTGGCGCTCTTCGGTGAAACGCAGCTCGCCGTACGGATCGTCTTCGATGATCAGGAAGTTATGTTCAGCGGCCAGTTTCACCAGCAGTTCGCGGCGCGCGGCGCTCAGGGTGATGCCGCTGGGGTTGCCGAAGTTCGGCACCACGTACACGCCCTTGATGCGCTGGGTTTTCAGCAGCTCGGCCAGCTCTTCCACCACCATGCCGTCGCTGTCGGACGAGACCGACATGATGTTGGCCTCCGCCAGCTCCAGCGTTTGCAGCGCCGCCAGGTAGGTCGGGCGCTCCACCACGAACACGTCGCCGGGGTTGACGATGGCGCGCATCACCAAATCCAATGCCTGCTGCGAGCCGGCGGTGACCATCACCTCTTCCGCACCAGCGGTGACGCCGCGCTCGGCGCACAGCGCGCAAATGCGCTCACGCAGCAGCGGGCTGCCCTCGGTCAGGCCATACTGGAACGCGCTTTTCGGCTGTTCGGTGATCGCCTGCTGGGTGGCGATGCTCAATCCTTCGAAATCGAACAGCGCATCAGAGGGGATGCCGCCCGCCAGCGAAATGACGTGTTCCATCTTGCTGTGTTTAAGCAATTCACGGATGGCCGAACTTTTTACGTTAACGATGCGCTGCGCGAGTAACCCTTCTGTCTTCATTTCTTCTTCTCGTACCTGATTATTTTAATTCGTAGGGGGGCGGATTAACCGCCCAGATACGCCGACCTCACTGCTTCGTTGGCTAACAATGCAGCCCCCGTATCTTCCAACACCACGCGGCCGTTTTCCAGCACATAACCGCGGTCCGCCAATTTCAGCGCCTGATTGGCGTTTTGCTCCACCAGGAAGATGGTCATGCCCTCTTCCCGCAGCTGCTGAATGATGTCGAAGATCTGCTGGATGATGATCGGTGCCAGCCCGAGCGAGGGCTCGTCGAGCAGCAGCAGCTTCGGCTGGCTCATCAGCGCGCGTCCGATGGCCAACATCTGCTGTTCGCCGCCGGACATGGTGCCGGCGCGCTGGTTTCGGCGCTCCAGCAGGCGCGGGAACAGAGTGAACACCCGTTCGATGCGCTGTTGATACTGCCGGCGATCGGCGAAGAAGCCGCCCATCGCCAGGTTTTCTTCCACCGTCATGCGCGAGAAGACGCGCCGCCCTTCCGGCACGATCGCCACCGCTTCGCGCATGATGCGCGAGGTTTGCCACTGGGTGATGTCCTGATCCTGAAAGACGATGCTGCCTTCGCTGGCGCGCGGCTCACCGCACAGGGTGCCGAGCAGCGTGGTTTTACCGGCGCCGTTGGCGCCGATTAACGTCACGATTTCGCCCTGGCTTATCGTGAGACTGACCTGATGCAGCGCCTGAATTTTGCCGTAATGGGCGGATACCTGATTGAATGACAACATATTATTCTTCGCCCAAATAAGCCCGGATCACGTCCGGGTTGCTGCGGATCTCCGCCGGTGTGCCCTGCGCCAGCGGCGTGCCCTGATTCACCACGTAAATGCGGTCGGAGATGCCCATCACCAGCTTCATGTCGTGCTCGATCAGCAGCACCGATACCTTATGCCGATCGCGCAGCTCGACGATCAGGTGATCCAGTTCGTCGGTCTCTTTCGGGTTGAGGCCGGCGGCCGGTTCGTCCAGCATCAGCAGCTCCGGCCGGGTCACCATGCAGCGGGCGATCTCCAGCCGCCGCTGCTGCCCATAGGCCAGGTTGCCCGCCGAACGGTTGGCCATCTCCAGCAGGCCGACGCGCTCCAGCCACTCCGCCGCGTGCGTCAGCGCCTCGGCTTCGGCGCGGCGGAAGGCCGGGGTTTTCAACAGCCCGGCAAACACGCCGCTTTTCAGGTGCTGATGCTGCGCCACCAGCAGGTTCTCGATCACCGTCATTTCACGGAACAGCCGCACGTGCTGGAAGGTGCGCACCACGCCCATGCGGGCGATGGCCTGCCCCGCCAGCCCTTCCAGGTGGCGATCGCGCAATTTGATGGTGCCGCCGGTCGGGCGGTAAAAACCGGTCAGGCAGTTGAACACCGTGGTCTTACCGGCGCCGTTGGGGCCGATCAGCGACACGATTTCGCCTTCGTTCAGCGTCAACGCCACGTTGTTGACCGCCAGCAGCCCGCCGAAACGCATCGACAGGCCTTCCACCTGCAGTAAAGGTTGAACGCTCATGCCTGCTCCCCCTTGCCCGCGTGAATGTCCGCCGCCTGCAGCTTCAGCTGCGGCCGTTTCATCGGCAGCAGCCCCTGCGGCCGCCAAATCATCATCAACACCATCAGCGCACCCAGCAGCAACATGCTGTATTCATTCAGATCGCGCATCAGTTCGCGCGACACCACCAGCAGGATCGCCGCCAGAATGACCGCGAACTGCGAGCCCATGCCCCCCAGTACGACGATCGCCAACACGAAGGCCGATTCGACGAAGGTGAAAGATTCCGGGCTGACGAAGCCCTGGCGCGCGGCGAACAGCGTGCCGGCAAACCCGGCGAAAGCGGCGCTGATGGTAAAGGCGGTCAGCTTGATGCGCGTCGGGCTGAGGCCCAGCGAGCGGCAGGCGATCTCGTCTTCGCGCAGCGCTTCCCAGGCGCGCCCCAGCGGCATGCGCAGCAGGCGGTTGATGACGAACAGCGTCAGCACCACCAGCAGCAGCGCCACCAGATACAGGAATATGATGCGATCGCTCGGATCGTATTTCAGGCCGAAGAAGTTATGGAAGGTATCCCAACCGTCGTCGCGCACGCTGCGGTTGAACTCCAGGCCGAAAAAGGTCGGTTTCGGGATCTGGCTGATGCCGTTCGGCCCGCCGGTGATCTCGGTATTGTTCAGTAGCAGGATGCGCACGATCTCACCGAAGCCGAGCGTCACGATCGCCAGATAGTCGCCGCGCAGCCGCAGCACCGGGAAACCGAGCAGGAAGCCGAAGGCGGCGGTGACGATGCCCGCCAGCGGCAGGCTCTCCCAGAAGCCGAGGCCGTAATAGTGATTCAGCAGCGCGTAGGTGTAAGCGCCGATGGCGTAGAAACCGCCGTAGCCGAGCACCAGCAAGCCGGACAAGCCCACCACCACGTTGAGGCCGAGGCCCAGCATCACGTAGATCAGCGTCAGGGTGGCGATATCCACCGTGCCGCGCGATACCAGGAACGGCCAGGCGACCGCCGCGACGATGAGCAGAGCCGCCAGCAGCTTTTGCCGCGGCGTGGTGCCGTCGAAACTCGGCAGCACGAACGCCGGGCCGGAGACTTTTTTCAATCCCTGCTGCAGCAGCGGGCGCAACAGCTGGAAGAAAAAGACGATGACGCAGCCGATGCCGATCCACATCCAGCGCACTTCCGCCGCGCCGTGCACCACCAGCTTGGTGCCGTCCAGGCTAAGCTGCATGCCCATCAGGAACGACGCCATCACGAATAGCACCGCCGTGGCGATCAGCGCATTGAGCAGATTGAGTTTCATACTTTCTCAACCTCCGGACGCCCGAGGATGCCGGTCGGCATGATCAGCAGCACCACGATCAGCAACGCGAACGACACCACGTCTTTGTATTCGGTGCTCAGGTAGGCGGAGGTCAGCGCTTCCGCCACGCCCAGCACCAGGCCGCCGATCATCGCGCCGGGAATGCTGCCGATGCCGCCCAGAACCGCGGCGGTGAAGGCTTTCATGCCGGCCATAAAGCCGATGTAGGGGTTGATGACGCCGTAGAACTGGCCGAGCAACACCCCGGCCACCGCCGCCATCACCGCCCCGATGACGAAGGTCAGCGAGATCACCCGGTCAGTGTTGATGCCCAGCAGGCTGGCCATCTTCAGGTCTTCCGCACAGGCGCGGCAGGCGCGGCCCATGCGCGAATAGCGGATAAACAGCGTCAGCGCCAGCATCGCCAGGAAGGTCACGAGCCAGATGGTCAGCTGCATGGTGCTGATGGTGGCGGCGAAGCCGTTGCTTTCCCCCAGCACCCACTGGCCGGTCACCAGGCTGGGCAGCGCCAGATCGCGTGAGCCCTGCGTCAGGCTGACGTAGTTTTGCAGGAATATCGACATGCCGATGGCCGAGATCAGCGCAATCAGGCGCTTGGAGTTGCGCACCGGCTTGTAGGCCACCCGCTCGATGCTCCAGCCGTAGGCGCTGGCGATGACGATCGAGACCAGAAACGCGGCACCGATCAGCAACCAGCCGACGTCGATGCCGAGCATCATCAGGGCGGCGATAACGATAAAGGAGACATAGCTGCCGATCATGTACACCTCGCCGTGGGCGAAGTTGATCATGCCGATGATGCCGTAAACCATGGTGTAACCGATGGCGATCAATGCATAGGTGCTGCCCAACGTTAAGCCGTTGAACATCTGCTGCAGAAAATAGAGGAGCTGCTCTGACATACTCTGAACCCTTGGCTGCGAAACCCGCCGGCGGAGAACCGGCGGGTAAAGGGAGACGGGGCCGGCAAACCGACCCGCCGGGCGCAGCGAGCCGCGCCCCACCCTAATCATTATGGCTTATTTGATCGGTGTGGACGTGCCGTTGGCATGCCACTCGAACACGCCGAACTCGAAGCCTTTCAGATCGCCCTTGTCATCCCAGCTCAGCGGCCCCATCACGGTCTCCACCGGCTTGCCGGTTTTCAGATCCTTGACGATGTCCGCCGGCTCCTGGCTGCCGCTGCGCTCCATGCCGGTGGTCAGCGACTGCAGCGCGGCATAGGTGGTCCAGACGAACGGGCCGGTCGGATCCAGCTTCTTGGCTTTCAACGCATCGACGATCGGCTGGTTGGCAGGCACCTGATCGTAGCGCTTCGGCAGCGTCACCAGCATGCCTTCCGAAGCGGCCCCGGCGATGTTGGACAGCGAGGAGTTGCCCACGCCTTCCGGCCCCATGAAGCGGGTGGTCAACCCGGCCTGCTTGGCCTGGCGCAGGATCTGGCCCATTTCCGGGTAGTAACCGCCGAAATACACGAAGTCGATATTCTCTTTCTTCAGGCGCGCCACCAGGGTGGAGAAGTCTTTGTCGCCGGCGGTGATGCCTTCGAACATCGCCACTTCGGTGCCCTGTTTTTTCAGGCTGTCGCGCACCGAGCGCGCCAGGCCTTCGCCATATTGCTGCTTGTCGTGCACCACGGCGATGCGCTTCGGCTTGATGTCGCTGAGGATGTATTTGGCGGCGGTCGGGCCCTGATCCGAGTCCAGGCCGGTGGTGCGCATGATCATCTTGTAGCCGCGGGTGGTCAGATCGGCGTTGGTGGCCGCCGGGGTAATCATGATCACGCCTTCGTCTTCATAAATATCGGACGCCGGCTGGGTGGACGAGGAGCACAGGTGGCCGATCACGTAGCGAATGCCGTCGTTGATCACCTTATTGGCGACCGCAACCGCCTGTTTCGGGTCGCAGGCGTCGTCGTATTCCACGCCGACCAGCTTGTCGCCCTTGATGCCGCCCTTGGCGTTGATGTCGGCAATCGCCTGGCGCGCGCCGGTAAACTCCATGTCGCCATACTGCGCGACCGGGCCGGACATCGCCCCGACGATCGCCACCTTGATGTCTTTCGCCATGGCCGCCTGGCTCATGGCCATCGCAATACAACCCGCCAGCAGTGCCTTACCTGTTGTTAATTTCATCCGCAAATCCCCATCTGTCGTTGTGAACGTACCTGTTGTGTTTGCCTGCACCGGATCGTTATTGACCGCTTTTGTTATAAGTAATAATGATTTAGGCGCTTTGTCGGCATTATTTTCTAATAAGACTTTATTTTTCATGCCATTAAACAGGAATTTTCTTCTGCAAATCAACTTCATCAGGCAGAAACAAGCGGTGTAAACAGGATAAAATTCGAATTAAATCTGCGCTCTTTACCTTGAGGCGTAGTGCGTTGTGCTGGTTAACAATCCGTTTACTAACTATTTACTCGGAAAATGCCCCGTGCAAAAAACATATTGCACAGTAATCGTACAGAAAAACTTACACAACGCTCTGCACAAGATCTATTACACTGTCGGCATCATTTAGCTGCGCGGAAATTCTGCATGAAACTGACCATCGAGCGCCTGACCGCGCTGTCCCCGCAAGACCTTATCGACCTCGGCAAAATTTGGCCGCACCAGCAGCCGGAACAGTGGCAGAGCTGGCTGAGCGACGGCAAGGCGCTGTTCGCCGCCCGCTTCAACGAGCGGCTGCTGGGGGCGGTGAAAATCGCGCTGCAGAACGACCGCGCCGAGCTGCAGGACCTGCTGGTACGCGAAGTGACGCGCCGCCGCGGCGTCGGTCTTTACCTGGTACAGGATGCGCAGCGTCAGCTGCCGCAGATCGCCCACTGGCAGCTGTCGACCGCCGGCCTGGCGCCGCGCGAACGCGGGGAAGTCGATAACTTCATGCGCGCCTGCGGCTTCGCACCGCAGGGCGATCTCTGGCAAAAATGAAACGCCGGCTGGCGGCGCTGATCTTGATTGCGCTGGGGCTGGCGGCCGCGCTCCTCGGGCGCCAGCAGGCGCTGCGCCTGGCCTCAGGCTGGGATCAGCAGGTTTATATCTGGCAGCGGGTCTGGACGCCGCAGCACGCCGATGCGCTGGCGCGCAGCCGCGATCTGTTCGGTGGGCTGCGCGTGCTGGCGCTGCAGGTGCATCCGCGCGAAGGCTGGCGGGAGATCCCAGCCGATCTCAGCCTGCTGAAGCAGGACGGCCGCCCGCTCTGGCTGGTGGCGCGCCTCGACGGCCAGCTGCCACAGCTGGACCAAGAAGCCATTATCCAGCGTCTGCTGGCGCTCACCCAACGCTGGCAGGCGGCCGGGCTGCCCGTCACCGGCGTCGAGATCGATCATGACGCCGCCACCGCCCGCCTGCCGGACTACCAACGCTTTCTGCAGCAACTGCGCCAACGGCTGCCCGCCGCTTTGCAGCTCGGCATCACCGCCCTGCCGGCCTGGATCGGCTCACCCGCTCTGCCCGGCGTACTGCAACAGGCCGACAGCTCCGTCCTGCAGGTACATGCGGTGCTCTCGCCGCAGCAGGGGCTGTTTGACGGCTCCTTGGCGCTGCGCTGGGTGCGGCAGTACGCCTCCGTCACACCGAAGCCGTTTCGCGTCGCGCTGCCGGCCTACGGCATGGCGCTGCTGGGGTTTGATGCGCAGGGCGCGCAGGTGGAGAGCGAGTCCTCGCTGCGCGTGGCGGGCAACGGCCGCGAGCTGACGGTCGCGCCGCAGCAGATCGCCGATTTTCTGCAGACGCTGGCGCAGCAAACGCCGCCCCGGCTGCGCGGCATTATCTGGTTCCGCTTGCCGCTGGCGGACGATCGGCGCGCCTGGTCGCTCGCCACGCTGCGAGCGGTGATCGAACGGCAGCCGCTGAACGTCGACTGGCAGATAAAATTTAGGCCTCAGCCACAGCAAAACGGGCTGTATGATCTGATAATTCATAACAACGGGCCGGTGGACGCCCCGCTGCCGCAAGAGGTGGCCATCCGCGCCGACGACTGCCTGGCGGCGGATGCGGTCGGCAACTACCGGCTGGAATCCGCACCGCAGCGGCAACGCTTTATTCGCATCAGCGGCGATCAGCTGCGCGCCGGGCAATCCCGGCCGCTGGGCTGGCTGCGCTGCCAACAACTGACGCCAGGAGGCACCCTTGTCACACCTTGATACGCGCGCGGCACGGAACACCCGCCGCCTTCTTCCGCTGGCCATGCTGATCGGCGCCGCGCTGCCGCTGAGCGGCTATGCCTGCGGCCCGGATTTCCCTAACCGGCTACTGATCGACCGCAACGGCACCCTGCTGTATATGCCGGAGGGCAATTTCGCCTTCGAAGCCGGCCGACTGGTGCCGGCGGATAAGCAGCTGCCGCACTGGCAAGCCCCGCCGCCGCCGATGCCGCCGAAACCGATGCCGCAGTCGCCGGAAACGGTGGCGATCGGCAAAATGCGCGCCGCCAAAACGGTGGAAGAGGCTGACGCCGTCAATACTCAGGGGTTGTCCAACGCCGCACGCCTTTATCAACTGGGCGCCGTCGCTTTCGCCAGCCAAGATCCGCGCGCCACAGACTATTTCCAGCAGGTGCTGAAGCTGCCGGCCGCCGAACAGGGCGACTGGGGGCTGCGGGCGCAGTATTCACTTGGGCGGGTGTTGATGGCTGACCACGGTACGCCGGTGAATGAATCGGGTGAAGCGGCCCCCGCCGCCGAGCATCCGCCTAAAGCCGAACTTGAACAGGCGCTGGCGGCGTTCCAGCAGGTGATCGATCGGGTGAAAAGCGGCGCCGCCGATCCCGACCAGCTGGCGCTGAGCAGCCTCGGGCAGCAGGCGCGCATCCACCTGTGGCTGGGTGACGTCGCCCCCGCTGCCCACCTGTACGCACAGCAGGCGGCGCAGGGCGATCCGAGCGGCGGGCAGTCGCTGCAGTACGTCTCCAGCTACCTGGTCAATCCCGACCATCTGGAAACGCTGAAGCAGGTGATCGGCGATCCGTTGATCCAGCAGCTGGTGACCATTGAGCTGTTCGCCCGCAGCGGCAACCTGCAAATGGCGGATACCGACGGCAACGGCCGCTCTGCCCAGATCATCAGCCAGATCCTGACGCTGCTGGACGGCACGGTGAAAAGCGGCTTCGCCGGCAGCGATCGGCTGGCGGCATTGGCCTACCGTTCCGGGCAGTACCCGATGGCGGCGAGCCTGCTGAAAAACGCCGGCGACAGCGGCCTGGCGTGGTGGCTGCGCGCCAAAATGGCGCTGCGCGACGGCGACGTGAAAGCCGCCACCGCCGCCTACGCCAAGGCGGCAAGCGCGTTCCCCGCCGACGAAAGCTGGGGCGAACAGCGCAACGCCGACTTCGTCGCGGAAACCATCGTCCCCGAGTGCCGGGTGGCCGGCGAACAGGCTATCCTGGCGCTGAACCGCGGCGACTATCTGCAGGCGATGGACCTGCTGTATCGCGGCAAGGCGATCTACTGGGCCGACGTGGCCGACGTGGCGGAGCGCGTGCTGACCGTCGATGAGTTGAAAGGCTTTGTCGATAAGTACGCCCCGGCGCCGACGACGCCGCTCAAGCCGGTTAACCCGGACGACTACGGTGGTGGCCAGCAAATCACGCCGGAAGTGCAGCTGCGCGAACTGCTGGCGCGGCGCTTGATGCGCGCCGGGCGGGCCGCGGAAGCGCAGGCCTATTTCGATATCCCTAACTACCGGCAAGCGGCGCAGCAGTACGCCGATGAGCTGAAGGCCGCCAAGGACAAGTCCGCCGCGCCGCTGGCACGCGCGCAAGCTTACTATCGCGCGGCCAACCTGCTGCGCGCCCAGGGGCTGGAGTTTACCGGCTATGAGATGACGCCGGACTACGCCATCTATGGCGCCGGCTATTCCTATCTGGGGGATGCGTTCGATACTCGCGAGCTGAAGCACAAAAGCTGGATCGACAGCGCAGAAGCGGCTCGCGCCAAGGCGGCGCTGCCGGCGCAGGACAACCGTTTCCTGCACTATCGCTGGCAGGCAGTGGGGCTGGCGCAACAGGCGGCCGATCTGCTGCCGCCGAAGAGCCAGGCCTATGCCGCCGTGCTGTGTAACGCCGCCAGCTGGGTTATCAAGCGCGACGCCAAGACCGGCCGGGCGCTTTATCAACGCTACATCAACACCGGCACTCGCTACCCGTGGGCGGCGAAATTCGGCTACGACTGCCCGGCGCCGGACTTTACCGCCGTGGCGCCATAACGCCGAATTTCAGGCATGAAAAAGCCCGGCTTGCCGGGCTTTTTTTTCGAATATCGCATCGACTCAGGCTTCGATCGCCATTTTCAATTTCTTCATGGCGTTCTTTTCCAGCTGGCGCACGCGTTCGGCGGAAACGCCGTACTGATCGGCCAGCTCCTGCAGCGTCGACTTGTTGTCGTCGTCGAGCCAGCGGGCGCGGATGATATGCTGGCTGCGCTCGTCCAGACCTTCCAGCGCATAGGCCAGTTTGTCTGCGGCGTTGCTTTCCCAGTTATCTTCCTCAATGCCTTCAGCGAAGTCGGAGCTCTTGTCCTGCAGGTACAGCACCGGCGCCATCGACTGGCCATCGCGGGCCTCGTCGTCCGGAGTCGGATCGAACGTCATGTCCTGCGCCGCCATGCGAGATTCCATCTCGCGCACGTCTTTGCTGGTTACGCCCAGCTCGCGGGCCACCAGTTCCACTTCGTCCTGGTTGAACCAGCCCAAACGCTGTTTGGTTTTGCGCAGGTTAAAGAACAGCTTGCGCTGCGCTTTGGTGGTCGCCACTTTCACGATGCGCCAGTTGCGCAATACGTACTCGTGGATTTCGGCCTTAATCCAATGCACCGCAAAGGAAACCAGACGCACGCCGACTTCAGGGTTGAAGCGGCGAACGGCTTTCATCAGGCCGATATTGCCTTCCTGAATCAGATCCGCCTGTGGCAGACCATAGCCTGAATAGTTGCGGGCAATATGAGCGACAAAGCGCAGGTGAGACAGGATGAGCTGCTTAGCGGCATCCAGATCGCCCTGATAATGCAGCCGTTCAGCCAGCTCCCGCTCTTCCTCTGCCGTCAGCATCGGATAGGCGTTGGCTGCCCGGATATAGGCTTCCAAGCTACCTTGGGGTACTAAGGCTAAAGTTTGCATTTCTTTGGTCATTCAAACCCTCTCTATGAGAATACAAAATCATGCAGGTGATTATTACAGCGGGGAAATGATTGATTCTACGGCAGTTGCTGAAGCAAAAGCGGTTCCACACGCCGGGCACCTTAACATTTGCTGCAATTTTTGACCGTACTCCGCCCTATAAGTTCACCCTTTTTTGCAAGCATTGTTGCTGACAATACGTGACGAAGGTGCAGGCCGATAGGGAATTTGTGCGCTAAGAAGAGAGGTGTGGTGCTGACTTCGCTTGAGGTCACTCTTCTCCCGCAACGCGATCAAAAGCAGCAGGAGAAGAGTATACCAAAAAAATCTTACTGTGGTGTAAATCGGCGTAAATGTTGCACCGTCGCCAGCCAGGCGGCGATCCAACCGATCATCGCGGAGATGATCAGCAGCAGCAGCGCCTCGTCCCAGCCCAGCCCGTGCAGGGTGAAGGTGGTGCCGAACACCTTGGCTACCCCGGCGACTACCGACTCCAGCTGCCACACCAGCGCGCCGGAGAGCACCAGCGACAGCAGCGCGCCGGCAAAGCCGAGCATCGCCCCGCCGTTAAGGAACGGCCGCAGGATAAAACCGTCGGTGGCGCCGATCAGCTTCATCACGTTGATGGTGTCGCGGCGGCTGAAGATGCTCAGACGCACGCTGTTGCCGATCACCAGGAACACCGCCACGATCATCAGCACGCCGATGATCGCCGCGATCTGGCCCGCCAGCCCGGTCAGCGCCGCCAGGCGGGCAAACCAGCTGTCATCCATACGCACTTCTTCCACGCCCTGCACCGCCGCCACGCGATCGCGCAGGGTGTTGAGGGTATCCGAACTCTGGAAGCTCATCTTCGGCGTAACGATCGCCACCGCCGGCAACGGGTTCTCTTCCAGCATGTCCAACGCGCCGCCAAAGCCAGACCAGTTGCGGAACTCGCCGCGCGCTTCTTCACGCGACAGGTAATTCACCTTCTCCACGCCGGCTTCCGCCTTGATGGCGTCGAGCACTTTCAGCGCCGCGTCGTCGTCGAGCGATTTATCCAGGTAGACCGTCAGCTGCGGCGTCGGGTACCACTGGCTGGCCGCGGTGCTGACGTTTTTCCACACGATGTAGCACACGCTCGGCAGCGTCAGGGAGATGGCGATCACCATCACCGTCAACAGCGTCGCCAACGGCTGGCGCAGCATGTCTTTGATGGCATTCATCCAGGCGTAACGCCACTGCTCGCGCCAGCCGCCGCGCAGCGCCTTGCTCTTGGCGGTTTTTGCGTTATTGGCCATGGTGAGCGCCCCCTTGCATGCGGCCCTGGCTCAGCGTCAGGATGCGGTAATTGCGGCGGGCGATAAGCCCGGTGTCGTGCGTCGCCATTAATACGGTGACGCCGACGCGGTTGAATTCTTCAAACAGGCGCAGAATGCCTTCCGACAGCGCGTCGTCCAGGTTGCCGGTCGGTTCATCCGCCAGCAACACCGCCGGCTTGTTCACCACCGCACGGGCGATGCCCACGCGCTGCTGCTCACCGCCGGACAGTTGAATCGGGAAGTTCTTCGCTTTATCCAGCAAACCGACCTTGTCCAGCGCGGCGGAGACGCGGCGGCGGATGTCTTCGGTACTGGCGCCGGCGATGATCAGCGGCATCGCCACATTGTCATACACCGTGCGATCCAGCAGCAGGTGGTGATCCTGGAAGATCATGCCGATCTGCCGACGCAGGAACGGCACCTCGCGGTTTTTCAAACGACTGATGTCGTGGCCGCCAAACCAGATGTGGCCGGCGCTGGGCCGCTCGATACCGCAAATCAGTTTCAGCAGGGTACTTTTCCCCGCGCCGGAATGGCCGGTCAGAAACGCCATTTCCGCCGGGCGCAGATGGAAATCGACCCCCTGCAGCGCTTGCCGTCCGCCCAGATAAGCTTTACTGACCTGTTCAAAGCGAATCATCCGTATTAATCCTCTCGGGCAAAAAGTGCCTCAATAAAATCGTCAGCCTTAAACGGCCGCAAATCTTCGATGCCTTCCCCGACGCCGATATAGCGAATCGGGATACCGAACTGATCGGCGATGGCGAAGATCACCCCGCCCTTGGCGGTACCGTCCAGTTTAGTCAGCGTGATGCCGGTTAAGCCCACGGCCTCATTAAATAATTTCGCCTGGCTGACCGCATTCTGGCCGGTGCTGGCATCGAGCGTCAGCATAACCTCATGGGGGGCCTGGTCGTCCAGTTTTTTCATGACGCGGACGATCTTCTTCAGCTCTTCCATCAGGTGCGATTTGTTCTGCAGACGACCGGCGGTATCGGCGATCAAGACATCGATGCCGCGCGCCTTGGCGGCCTGCACCGCATCGAAGATCACCGAAGCGGAATCCGCCCCGGTATGCTGCGCCACCACCGGAATGCGGTTGCGTTCGCCCCACACCTGCAGCTGCTCCACCGCCGCGGCGCGGAAAGTATCCCCCGCCGCCAGCATCACCGACTTGCCTTCCGCCTGGAATTGGCGCGCCAGCTTGCCGATGGTGGTGGTTTTACCCACGCCGTTCACGCCGACCATCAGAATGACATACGGGGTTTTCCCGCTGACATCCAGCGGCTGATCGACCTTGGCCAGAATTTCGGACATTTCCTCCTTCAGCTTGCCGTACAGTGCTTCGGCGTCTTTCAGCTGCTTGCGGCTGGCGTGCTGGGTCAGGGAGGTGATGATCTTGCGCGTGGTCTCCACGCCGACATCGGCGATCAGCAGCTGTTCTTCCAACTCGTCGAACAGGTCGTCGTCGATCTTTTTACCGCGGAACAGCCCCATAAAGCCGGAGCCGAGGTTTTGCTTGGTTTTCAGCAGGCTACGTTTCAGGCGAGCGAAGAAGCCCTCTTTGGTCGGCCGCTCCTGCTCTTGCGCAGCGGCCGGCACCACAGGTTCAAGCGGCGCTTCTTCTTCCGGCTCCGATTCTGGTTCGACGACCGGCTCGGGCTCAGCGGCTGGCTCGGGCTCAGCGGCTGGCTCGGGCTCAGCGGCTGGCTCGGGCTCAACAACCGGCTCGGGCTCGACAACCGGCTCGGGTTCAACGACCGGCTCAGGCTCGACAACCGGCTCAGGCTCAACAACTGGCTCAGGTTCAACGACCGGCTCTGGCTCGACAACCGGCTCGGGTTCAACGACCGGCTCAGGTTCAACGACAGGCTCGGGCTCAACAACCGGCTCGGGCTCGACAACCGGCTCAGGCTCAACAACTGGCTCAGGCTCAACAACTGGCTCAGATTCGACGACCGGTTCGGGCTCAACAACCGGCTCAGGCTCGGCGATCGGCTCGGGTTCAACGACCGGCTCTGGCTCAACGACCGGCTCAGGTTCGACAACCGGCTCGGGTTCGACGACCGGCTGCTGTTGCGCCACTACCTGCTCGGTCACGCTGACAATCTCTTCGGCCAACGCTTGCGCCGTCGGGTGTTCGGCCGCCGCCGGCAGGTTTTCCGCGATGGGTTCGCCGGCCTGGCCGCTATCCCACTCTCCCGGGGTGTCGACGGAGGCGGCAGGTTCAGATTCCTGGGCGGGGAGCTTGTCATCCAGCTTGGCGGTGGCCGGTTCAGCCGGCGTCTCCGCGGCCTGAGGCTCCGCCTGCTCTACCGGCTGCTCAGGTTGCTGTTGCTCTTCTTCCTTTTCCTTCTGGCCAAACCCCAGCCAGGAGAAAAACCCACGTTTCTTATCTTTTGCCATGTTATGACTCTACTCCGTACCGAAGGCTCGCTTACCCTACATACCTGAAGGATATATGCTGACAATAATCCGCCGAGTCTATCACTTTCCCTCGCGCAGCAACACGCATCCGGCATGCTTTCCGGTGTGAAATCAGACAACAAAGTTTTACCGTTCCCCCCGAAGCCCGTCACCGGTAGAATAGGGGCAACTTTTCGTTAACCTCTACGGCTCCGCGCCGCAAAAGAAATCAAACAACGCTTATGACAAGACTCTCGCCACGGGCGGCGGCCAAAAAACCGCCCCAGGCCGCAGCCGGACAGATCCGCATCATCGGCGGCCAATGGCGCGGTCGCAAGCTTCCGGTGCCGAACAGCCCGGGGCTGCGCCCCACCACCGATCGGGTGCGCGAAACCCTGTTCAACTGGCTGGCGCCGGTGATTCAGGGCGCGCGCTGCCTGGACTGTTTCGCCGGCAGCGGCGCATTAGGGCTGGAAGCGCTGTCGCGCTACGCCGGCAGCGCCACGCTGTTGGAATTCGAACGGCCGGTGGCGCAGCAGCTGGAAAAAAATCTGGCGCTGCTGCAGGGCAAGGGGGTGGTTATCAACACCAACGCGCTGAGCTGGCTGGCGGGCGAGGGCCAACCGTTCGACGTGGTGTTCCTCGATCCGCCGTTTCGCAAAGGCCTGCTGGCAGAGACCGCCTTGCTGCTGGAGCAGCGTGGCTGGCTGGCCGACGAGGCCTGGATCTATGTAGAAGCCGAGGCGGAAAGCGCCGCGGCGGACGTGCCTGCCAGCTGGCAGTTGCACCGGGAGAAGGTCGCCGGCCAGGTGGCCTATCGCCTTTATATTCGTTCGCAAGAGAAAACCGACCATGCTGATTAATCTGGGCCGCCTGCTGATGCTGTGCGTGTGGGGCTTCCTGCTCTCTAACCTGTTCCATCCTTTTCCCAAGCCGCTGAAGTATTTCATCGACGTGGCGCTGTTCTTTATGGTGGTGATGCACGGCCTGCAGCTGGTGCTGTTGAAATCCACCCAGCCGAAGGATCAGCCAATCAGCTACTGGCAAGAAGCCAAGATCTTTATCTTTGGCGTGTTCGAGCTGCTGGCCTGGCAAAAGAAACAGCCGCCCATCAAGAAGAAATGACCGCTACGGCTGAACGCTGAAAGAGACGAAGCGCGTGCCCTGCATGTTCAACGTGCCCTGCGCGCCTTTTTCTATCGGGTTGTATTGCCACTGTTTCAGCCGAAGCGTGATGTCTTCACCGCCCTGGTTCGGGCTGAACACCACCTCGTAATACATCGGCTCATTGACCAGCGGTTCGCGCTGCGGCGCGCGGGTCCTGGCGACCGGGAAGCTGCGCTTGTCGCTCACCGTCACCTGCAGGCTGCGCATCGGCGCGCGATCGTTTTCCGCCTCCCGCTGGCGCTGTTTGAAGTAGCGTTGCGTGGCCAGCACGGCGATCAGCGCAATCACGGCGACAAAAAATAACGGTGGTTTGCTCATCGGTTTCCCATTTCCTTCACGGCCAAATCGGCGTAAACATAGCATTCTCAAGAAAGCATTGTCGATCGTCGGCAGGCTACCTACACTGAAATAAGAAGTGACATTGGTGACAGTTTGGAGCCGGTTGTTGCGGCTCCCTCATGCATAAGGAAGACATAAATGAGTTGGCCGTTCCTTGCCGTATTCTTTTCCGGTTGGCTGTTCGTCGACGCCTCATACCGTGGCCCGCGCTGGCAGCGCTGGGTGTTCAAACCCGTCACGCTGCTGCTGCTGTTGCTGTTGGCCTGGCAGGCGCCGGTGCTCGGCGCCGCGGGTTATCTGATCGTGCTCGGCCTGCTGGCGACGCTGATCGGCGACGCGCTGCTCCTGTTGCCGCGCGAGCGGGTGCTGTACGCCATCGGCGCCTTTTTCCTGTCCCATCTGCTGTATACCCTGAGCTTCGCCAGCCAGATGACGTTCAGCCTGTTCTGGCCGCTGCCGCTGGCGCTGCTGGCGATCGGCGCGTTGCTGCTGGCCACCCTTTGGACCCGGCTGGAAGAGATGCGCTGGCCGATCGTCACCTACGTGGCGATGACGCTGCTGATGGTCTGGCTGGCGGGCGAGCAATATTTCCTGCGTAGCACCGATTTCGGCTTCTCGCTGCTGACCGGCACCTCGCTGCTGCTGCTGGCCAACGTGGTTTGGCTGCTCAACCGCTACCGTTTCACCTTCCGCGCGGCGGACGCCATCGTGGCTTTCTGTTACTTCTCCGGCCACTTCCTGATCGTGCGTTCGCTCTACCTGTAACTCTCTGCCGCGGGTTCGGTGCGCCGAACCCGTTTCCACATCAAGCCAGCGCTTTCAACGTCAGGGCATCATCGGCGCCCAGCTGATTGCGATACAGATCGCCGTCGCGCGAGAAGAACGCCAGCGTGCTGCCATTCGCCCGCAGCAGAGCGATGCCGTCCGGCGCCGGGCGCCAGCCCACCACCTCGGCCGCAAACACGCTTTGCAGACAACGTTGCCGATCCACCAGCTGATAGCCGTTGGTCTCGCTTTGTTCATTCGCCAGAAATTCGATTTGGCATTGCCGCTCGCTGTCGGCAACCTGCCATTGCCCCGCCAGCGACTGCGCGGTCGGCAGCGCCAGGCTGCCGGCCATAACCGCACTCGTCACCATCATGCCGCCCGCCGCCAAAGCGGTGCGCGTTAAAGTACCTTTCATACCGGGCTCCCGCATCACGCCCGGCCGAGACTGCGCCGGGCGTTCCGTTGCTGTGTTACACGATAAAGTCAGTGGCGACGTCAACCTGGCCGACGATTTTCACCAGGAAGTCCGGCGCCTGATGGCCACCGATATTCACCGACAAATCGGTCACGTTGTTGGAAGCGTTGTAGCTGAGCAGCGCTTCGCCGGCCGTGCCGCTGAAGTGATCGACGAAGTGAATGAAATCGCTGCTCTGCGCCTCTTTGTTGAAGAACGACAGGTCAATTTTGTCGATCCCTTTCTGGAAGTCGCGGATCCAGTCTGAAGCGCCCGGTGCGGAATCGCCGGCGGCAGAGAACACGAAGATGTCTTTGCCGGCACCGCCCCACAGCTCATCCGCCCCGCCGCCGCCGAACAGCACGTCGTTACCCGCGCCGCCTTTCAGCACGTTGTTGGCCGCGTTGCCGACAATCACGTCGTTGCCGGAACCGCCAATGGCGTTCTCAATGGTCACACCGGCGGCGATCGAGACGTTGCCCTTCAGGCCGCCCACGTCGGAGAACGATTTCTCGTTCAGGTTGATGCGCTGGTTAGCGGTGTAACCGGAGAAGTCGAAGGTATCGTTACCGCCCGCATCCCAGGCCGCAAAGATCACTTTCTGCGAGTTGCTGGTGGTGCTGAGGAAGTCGCGACCGGTGTTGGAGTTAAAGCCGTACACGGTGTCGCCGGTGCGGGTCGACAGGTTGGCGCCATACAGATGCTGAATGGCGGCGATGTCATCCAGCAGCGGAGCCGCGGCATAGTGGCCGCCGTTGTCGCCACCGGTGTTGGTTTCACTCCAGTAGCTCATCAGGCTGAACTGGCGGGTATCCTCCGCATAAGTGACGTCGCGATAGGTCGGGTTGCCCTCACCGGCGTTGTAGTCGCCCGGGTGGCTCAGGCCCAGCGCATGGCCAATCTCATGGGTGAACGTCTGACGGCCGTAGTCTTCGGTCGCCGGATGCTTCACGTTGGATTGGTTGACGTTGTACCAGGTCTGGCCGCCCAGATCCTGGCCCTGCCAAATGGTGTTCGGCAGGAAGGCGTAGGCCTGGGTGCCGTAATCATAGTGGCCGGGACGATCCTGGCTGTAGTTGCCGAAGGTGATGTTGGCCTTTTGACCGGCCGCCACTTCGGTGAAGGTGATATTGGCGACGTCCGCCCAGGACTGCAGCGACAGCTTAGCCTGCTGCTGCTGTTCTGCGCTGAACTTGCTCAGCCCGGTGTCGCCGGCGACGTTGGTGGAAGAGAACTTATAGTCCGGGAAGGAGAAGGTTAATTTGACCGGCTGGCCAAATACCTTGTAACCGTTCCAGGTTTGGTTCTCACGGGTAATAAACAGCCCAGCTTGCTCGTTAGAAAATGAATCCTTGCCATTAATCTGAATCCCGTTGCCCCGCTCATGATAATGCAGCAGGTCGTCTACAGCATCGTAGCCAGTTGTTGCGGCTGCAAGGCTGGATTCAGTAATTTCAATTGCCTTTTTAGTAGATTGCATTGGTTCGATTCCACTCATTACCTGATTGATATCAATCAGACAGATAGACATAACCTCCCCGTAAGCCAGGGCTAATGAACCTCAGGCCTGCTGGAAGGGGCTTATGCGCCGTTGCCGGCAGTGTGTTAGGTAGAATTAATGCATATATATCAGCAAATAAGATCACCATTAAAAATGGTAATCGATTCCAATTATAGGCAGGGTCGCAAAACTGCACATAAAATAATCAACCATTTATTATCGCAACGAAAGTTTGTTATGCTGCTTTTCTGGCTTCTTTACAAAACAAATGAAACTTGATGGGGAGAAGTTGGCACCAAACTTCAATAGCAATGCGGCCTGCAGACTCAAGCGAATCATGCTGGCTTTCCCTAGGGTAAAAGGTAAATTTTGCTAAAGCGTTATAGATTAATAACTCTTTATTATTAGGTCGGGCGATTTTTTAGTTTCTATAGGAATATTATTTTCTTATTTAAACTATCGGCGGCGAGCCTGTTTCCCCAAATAGGGGATAAGAAAAGCCGATAGATTAAAATTCGCATTATTCATTATTGAATGAATCCCCCTTTCTACGCTTGAACGCCGTTAGCAATAATTCTCATCGGGCGCTTGACTCTGGAGTGGACTCCAGGGTGTAGAGTCAGTTGAGCAAACCCGTTTAACAGCCCGAAGGGGGACGTTATGCACAATCAGCAAAACCATAATCATCAGGAACATCACCACGCCGAAGGCGGATGCGGCTGCAACCACAGCCACAGCAAAACGCAGCATGGCTGCAGCAGCGAACCGAAAAACGCCGCCGAACAGGCCCACCATCATCACGATCATGGCGATAGCGGCTGCTGCGCCGCCACGCCCGACGATCCGGACGAGGAAAGCGACAGGCTGGCCGCCGCTCCCCCTTCCGGTAGCCAACGTTTCAGCTGGAAAGTCACCGGCATGGACTGCCCCAGCTGCGCCAAGAAAATCGAAAATGCCGTCACCGCACTCCCCGGCGTCGACAGCGCGCGCGTGTTGTTCGCCACCGAAAAGCTGGTGGTCGACGCACAGTCCGACATCAGCCTGCGGATCCAGGACGCGGTCGCCCAGGCCGGCTTTACCCTGCTCGGCACTCAGAACGCCAAAGCCGCCGCGCCGAAAACCTCACGCTTCGGCGAATTCGCACCGCTGCTGCTGTTAACTACCCTGATGGTCGTCAGCTGGGTGCTGGATCGGGTTAACCCGGAGCTGGGGCGCATCGCCTTTATCGCCACCACGCTGGTCGGATTGGCGCCGGTCGCCGCCAAGGCGCTGCGTTTGATCCGCTCCGGCACGCCATTCGCCATCGAAACGCTGATGAGCGTGGCGGCCATCGGCGCGCTGTTCATCGGCGCCACCGCCGAAGCGGCGATGGTGCTGCTGTTGTTTATGGTCGGCGAACTGCTGGAATCCTACGCCGCCAACCGCGCGCGACGCGGCGTGACGGCGCTGATGGAGCTGGTGCCGGAAGACGCGCTGCTGCTGCAAGGCACGGAACGCAAACGCATGCCGGTCGCCAGCCTGCGCCCTGGCGACGTGATTGAAATCGCGCCCGGCGGGCGCCTGCCGGCCGACGCCGAGCTGCTCAATCCGTTCGCCAGCTTCGACGAAAGCGCCCTGACCGGCGAATCGGTGCCGGTCGAGCGCCAGCAGGGCGAGAAAGTGGCCGCCGGCAGCCTGTCCGTCGATCAGGCGGCGCAGATGAAGGTGATCTCCGAGCCCGGCAAAAACGCCATCGACCGCATTCTGCAGCTGATTGAAGAAGCCGAAGAGCGCCGCGCGCCGATCGAACGCTTCCTCGACCGGTTCAGCCGTTATTACACCCCGGCCATTATGCTGCTGGCCGTCGCGGTGATCCTGGTGCCGCCGCTGCTGTTCTCGCAGCCGTGGGATACCTGGATCTATCGCGGCCTGACGCTGCTGCTGATCGGCTGTCCGTGCGCGCTGGTGATCTCGACCCCGGCGGCCATTACATCCGGGCTGGCGGCCGCCACGCGGCGCGGCGCGCTGATTAAAGGCGGCGCGGCGCTGGAGCAACTGGGCCAGATACAAACCATCGCCTTCGATAAAACCGGCACCCTGACCGAAGGCAAGCCGACGGTGACCGACGTGCTGCCGATAGGCACACTCACCGAACAGCGGCTGCTGCAGCTTGCCGCCGCGGTGGAAGCCGGTTCACATCACCCGCTGGCGCAGGCGATTATCAATCGCGCCGCCGCAAGCGGGGCCGAGCTGCCGCTGGCGCAGGCGCGCCGCGCGCTGGCCGGCGTCGGCGTGGAAGGGATCGTGGACGGCAAGACCGTGCTGATCAGCGCGCCGGGCAAGCTGGCGCCTGGCCTGCTCGACGTTCAATGGCAGAGCAAGGTAGACAAGCTGGAAAACGCCGGTAAAACGGCGGTGGTGGTGCTGGAAGACGGCGCGCCCATCGGCTTGCTGGCGCTGCGCGACACGCTGCGCAGCGACGCCAAACAGGCGATAGCCGAACTGAACGCGCTGGGTATTCGCGGCGTGATGCTGACCGGCGACAACCCGCGCGCCGCCGCGGCGATCGCCGGCGAGCTGGGCCTCGACTATCGCGCTAGTCTGTTGCCGGAAGATAAGGTCAACGCGGTCACCGAGCTGAGCGAACTGCGCCCGACGGCGATGATCGGCGACGGCATCAACGACGCCCCGGCGATGAAAGCCTCCAGCATCGGCATCGCCATGGGCAGCGGCACCGACGTGGCATTGGAAACCGCCGACGCCGCCCTGACCCACAACCGGCTGCTGGGCGTCGCGGAGATGATTCGCATCTCGCGCGCCACCCACGCCAATATCCGGCAAAACATCACCATCGCGCTGGGGTTGAAAGGGATCTTCCTGATCACCAGCCTGCTGGGGCTGACCGGTTTGTGGCTGGCGGTGCTGGCGGACTCCGGCGCCACCGCGCTGGTCACCGCCAACGCGCTGCGGCTGTTGAGAAAGCGCCAATAACGCGGCGCCAGGCCGGGTTCCTCAATGGGAACCCGGCATTATCGATTGCAGCGGCAGTATTAAGGATATTGTCGGCGCGTATGTAAAACCCGCAACACCCGGATGTGAGTTTCCAGCACCTGGTAAACCAGGAGATAATGGGGATGTAGGGGGATTTCATGCGTGCCGTCCACTCTGCCGCGCCGGAAAATTCGAGGATGTCTGGCGGCGGGAATGACGGCCTCCATGATGAGAACCTTCATTTTTCTGGCCGCCAGAGGGTTATCATTGGCGATGAATCCCACAATCTCCACCAGATCCTGACGTGCGGCTCGAGTCCATTCGATGTTGAGCATTATGCCTGCTTCGCTTTGATCCTGGCTTCTGCAGCAGCGATAACAGCATCCATTTCAGCCATCACGTCATCATGAGGAATGCCGGGCCGCGGCTCATCCATGGCTTCCTGAACTCTTTCAAGAAACCAGCGCTCATAGCCCTGTGTACGTTCCTCATTTTCCATCTTGGCAACCGTAGGCAGTAGTAAAATACTCATCGTTTGTCCCCTTCGAACGCTCCCCGATCGCAGGGAGCTTATCTCACGAGGCGATTAAAAACTATACACCTTTACGTAACAGATAACGGTATGGCGCCTGCTCGGTCTCCTGCGCCACCAGCGTGTGCTCCATAAAGCGGCAGAACCCCGGAATATCGCGGGTGGTGGCCGGATCGTCGGCGATAATCAGCAGCGTTTCGCCGTTGTCCATATGGCGCACGGTTTTGCGCACCATCATCACCGGTTCCGGGCAACGCAGGCCCAGCGCGTCGAGCGTCTGGTCTGCCTGGGCAAATAAGTCAGTCATGCAATTTTTCTCGTTCAAAAACGATCGGCGAACGCTCGCCGCATCTCATTAGCGCCTAGTTTACGCCGGTAGTTTTTCTGCGCAAGATGCGTTAACGTTTGCGTTAAATTTAACCATTGCATTGGTTGCGCAAACGCGTATCATGCCGCCGCGCAGCGTTTTTTGCTGTTTTGACAAGACACACTGGGTTCCCTCACCCCACTGCTAAAAAGGCTACAATATGTATTCGTTTACCGCACAGCAGCGCTTCACGGCGTTGGTCTGGCTTTCGCTGTTTCATATCGCCATCATTACCTCCAGCAACTACCTGGTGCAGTTGCCGATCACCGTTTTCGGCTTCCATACCACCTGGGGCGCCTTTACCTTCCCGTTTATCTTCCTCGCGACCGATCTGACCGTGCGCATCTTCGGCGCGCCGCTGGCGCGGCGGATTATCCTGGCGGTGATGGTGCCGGCGCTGTTCATCTCCTACGTGATCTCCACCGTCACCTATCAGGGAGAATGGCAGGGCTTCGCGGCGCTGGGCAGTTTTAACCTGTTCGTGGCGCGTATCGCCGTCGCCAGCTTTATGGCCTACGTGCTCGGCCAGATCCTCGACGTTCACGTCTTCAATCGCCTGCGCCAACGCAGCGCCTGGTGGGTGGCGCCGGCGGCGGCGATGTTCTTCGGCAATATCAGCGATACGCTGGCGTTCTTCTTCATCGCCTTCTACAAGAGCAGCGATCCCTTCATGGCCAACAACTGGGTGGAGATCGCGCTGGTGGATTACAGCTTCAAGGTGATGATCTGCCTGCTGTTCTTCCTGCCGATGTACGGCGTGTTGCTGAACATGCTGCTCAAACGCATCGCGGCGCGCAGCGGCAGCCTGCAGCCGGGCTGAGCCGTGTTATTCTGGGCGGCCCTATCCTTTGGAGGCCGCCCATGATCCCAATCGTCCGCATCGCCACGCTCGAAGAAATCCACCGCCTTTACCAACGCATCCCCGAATTCGGCGGCCTGCATAGCCTGGCCGATCTGCAGCGGCGCATCGGCGGTGCCCCCGCCAGCCTGTTGATCGCCGACATCGACGGCCAGCCGGCCGGTTTCAAACTCGGTTATCAACAGCGGGAAACGGTGTTTTACAGCTGGCTGGGCGGCGTGCTGCCGGCATTTCGTCGCCACGGCGTGGCGCAGGCCTTGTTGGCCGAACAAGAGCGCTGGGCGCGGGCGCAGGGCTATCGCCGGCTGACAGTCAAAACCCGTAACCGGTTCCGCGCCATGCTGACGATGCTGCTCGCCCACCACTATCAGATTGTTCAGCTGGAAAAGAAAGGCGAAGTGGCTGATTATCGGCTATTACTGGAGAAAAACTTGTGACAACATCTGCCTTGCATTTCAACCTGGAATAGGTTGCGATACGACAGTGAATCCCTACCGGAAAGGAAGAAGGAAGCCCGATGCGTAAAGTAGCGAAATTGATGGGTATCAGCCTGCTGGCGCTTGGCCTCGCGGCCTGCGACGGCGACACCAAAGACACCAAGGCAGCGTCTGACGGCGCGGCGGCCAGCGCGCCGGCCGGGCAGCAGGTCAGCCTGCTGGACGGTAAACTGGCGTTCACCCTGCCGGTCGGCATGGCGGATCAGAGCGGCAAGCTGGGCAACCAGGCCAACAACATGCATGTTTACGCAGACAGCACCGGCCAGCGCGCGGTGATCGTGATCCTGGGCGACAAGACCGCCGACAGCCTGGAGACCCTGGCCAAGCGCCTGGAGAATACCCAGCGCGCGCGTGACGCCAACCTGCAGGTGATCACCAACAAGGCGCTCGACGTCAACGGCGTGCCGCTGCGTCAGCTGGACAGCATCATCACCAGCGGCGGCGAAAAAGCCTATTCCTCCGTCCTGATCGGCTCGCTGAACAACAACATGCTGACCATTCAGGTGACGCTGCCGGCGGACAATCAGCAGCAGGCGCAGGCCGAAGCCGAAGGCATCATCTCCACCCTGAAGCTGAAGCAGTAATCCCACAGAGGGCCGGCTTGCCGGCCCTCTCGTTTTTATACCAGCGCCTGCGCCAGCAGGGTGATCGGATGCTCGCAGCGCTTGCTGGTGGACATTTCTATCTGCCATTTGCAGGTCTCGCAGTCGGTCACCACCAGATCCACTCCGCTCTCTTCGATCTGCCGGAACAGCGGCGCGCCGATGCCTTGCGAGGTGGCGTAGTTCTCCGATTTGAACCCGTAGGTGCCGGCGATGCCGCAGCACTGCGAATCCAGCACCACCAGCTCCAGCTCCGGTATCTGCCGCAGCAGCTCCAGCGTGTAGGCGGTCCAGCCCATCTTCTCCATATGGCAAGGCGTGTGATAAGCCACCCGCAGCGGCGTGCGCTTCAGCGGCAGGCTGCGCCCCTGATTGATCAGGCGATAGAGATAGCGCGTCGCCAGCTCCACCCGATCGCGCACCGGGGTGGTGTCCACGTCCAGCAGATGAGGATATTCGTCGCGCAGGGTGAAGGTGCAGCTCGATGAGGTCGCCACCACCGGAATGCCGCGCTCAAGCACCGCTTCATGCAGCGACTCGGCGTTAACCCTGGCCTGCTTTTTGGCCTGCTCGATAAACCCGTTGGCGATCAGCGGCACGCCGCAGCATTTCTCGCGTTTCAGCAGCTGCACGCCGATATCCAGCGCGTTGAATACCCGGATCAAATCCTTGCCCAGCTGCGGATGGTTATAGTTGACGAAGCAGCCGTGGAAAAACGCCACCTGCTCGGCATAGCGCCGCTGAGCCTGCGCCTGTTGCCGGTACCAGCGGCGGAAGGTGCCGAACGAGTATTTCGGCAGTTCGCGACGGTGATCGATCTTCAGCGCCTTGTCCAACAGCTTGCGCACCGGTTTCAGCCCGGTGGCGGCGTTGACGATCGGCGCGAACGGCGTCGACAGCGAGCCCATGATATCGGTGTGGCTGAGGATGGCGTCGCGCAGCGTCGGCTTGCTCTGGGCGAAGTCGGCGCGGGCGCGCTGAATGATATCGCCGATTTTGACGTCGGACGGGCAGGCCACTTCACAACGTTTGCAGTTGGTGCAGTATTTCAAGGCTTCGTCGTACAGCGCCGGATCTTTCAGCCGCAGCCGCTCGCCGTCCGGCCCCGCCTGTTTCGGCCCCGGATAGAGCGGGTTCACTTTGGCGACCGGGCAATAGGTGGTGCAGACGGTGCATTTGATGCAGCTTTCAAAGCTGTGGTCCTGATGCAGGCTCATGCGTTTTCCTCCGCGGCGATCTGCTGCGCGACGTGCAGCGCACCGATCAATGACACGCCGGCGCCGCAGCCTTGCTGCAGCGGATCGTAGCCGCCGGCGACCGCGCCGATGGCGTACAGATTGTCGAACGGCATGCCCTGCTTCATCGCCCGCAGCCTGCCGTCGGTGCGCACGCCAAACTGCAAATAAGGCTGCGGCGCGAACAGCTCGCGCCGGCTCCAGTCGGCGCGATCCGCGCGGCTGTGTACGTCCAGCCCGAAGATCGGCTCGCGCACCCCGTCGAAATCCGCCACCAGCCCGTTGCTGAAGAAGCTGCCGCTGGCCAACACCACCTGCTGCGCCCGCAGCGGAATATCACCGTGGTTGCGGGTATACAGGCCCGTGACGCGGCCGGCTTCGCACTCGGCGCGCAGCACGCTGTCGCCGGGCATGAAAACGCCGCCCAGCTGTTGAAAACGCCGCCGCAGCGCCTGATGCAAGCGCATGCCGGGCACCGAAGGCGGCAGCGTCGGCAGCAGCCGGATCGGCTTGCCGACCGCATCCTGCAGCACCGCCAGCGACGCGTCGTCCTCCAATCCCAAACAGGCCGGCAGGAAGAGCGCGTCGGCTGCCCCCGCCAACCGCCGCAGTTCCTCGGCCATTGGCGGCAGGCTTTCCATCAAATCCAGCACCCGGGCGATGTTTACCGCGCGGAACTCGCTGGGGTTATTGCGCAATCTGTCCAGCGCCGGCATGTGCAGATAGGCCACCTCCGTCTCTACGCCGAGCTCCCGGCTCAGAGAGTCGGCGGCCATCTGCGGCTGGAAGTCGAGGAAGCCTTCGATGCCGATCACCGCAATGCGCCGCCACGGCAGTTGGCCGGTCAGCGGCAGCGTCGGGATCGCCTGCGGGCTGAGCCAGGTGGCGCGGCGCGTGCCGAGCGGCGTAATGCGCAGATGGTTGTTGGTGCCCTCGCCCTGCAGGTTCAGCCCGCAGCGCTCCAACAGCCGCTGCGCGGCGGCGGACAGCGTCGCCACCCGGCCGGGCCCGATCAGGGCATACGGATGCTGCGGCGCCTGCTGCGCCAGCTGCGGTAGCGCCGCCAGCGGCATCTCGACCGGCGTGCCGTCCGGCAATCTCGCCAGCAGGTCGAGCGAGCCGGAGGAGAAGTAGAGCGCGCTCTGGCCGGAACTGACCACCGCACAGCGCTTGCCCTGTTCGGCCACGGCAATGGCGCAGCTCAGGCCCGCCAGGCCGCCGCCAATCACCACTACGTCAAATCGCATCATCCGCCTCCTGCTCCTTGTCGGCCTGGGCCTCAAGCCCGCATAGCCCCTGGTAAACCCAGCTGGTAAATTCACTCTCGCGCAGCGCATCGCCCCAGGCGATCGGCCGTACGCCTTTCCACCGTTCGTTGAGGAACTGCGACAGCTGCGCGATGGATTGCTGCGGCGTGCTGACGTTAAAGCGCGTCAGCAGCCCGGCGGCGCGGCAGGCGCAGAGTTCGCCCTGGCAGGTGCCCATGCCGACGCGGGTGCGGCGGCGCAGATCCACCAGGTTATTGACGGTCAGCGAGTTGACCGCATAGCGCACTTCCCCGGCGGTCACCGCCTCGCATTCGCACACCAAGCTGGTGTCGAGCCGATCGGCCGCCGGCACCTGGCTGGCGCGATCGCCGTGGCGGTAAATTGCCGAGCCGCGAATGCTGGCGGGCAGAGAAACCACGCTGCGCACCGTCTCCTCCGCCGACTGGCGGGAGCCGGGCAACGCATCCTGCGCGGTGGTGCACGGGCGGTTTACGCCAAGCTTTTCGCACACCTTGTCGGTGGCCCACTCCGCCATCAGGCGGTAGGTCATCAGCTTGCCGCCGGTGATGGTGATAAACCCTTCCAGCCCGTCGCGGGCGGCGTGATCGAGCAGCACGATGCCGCGGCTGACGTTGCGCCCGCTGGGGTCGTCGTCGCTGGCCACCAGCGGCCGTACCCCGGCGTAGGCGCGCAGAATGCGGGTCTGCGCCAGGGTGGGCGCCAACAGCGCCCCCTCGCGGATCAGAATGTCCACTTCCTGCGGGGTCACCAGCATGTTGTCAATTTGGTCGTAGTCGATATGGGTCGAGGTAGTACCGATCAGCGAGATGGTGTCGCCCGGCACCAGGATGTCGGCGTCTGCCGGTTTGCGGCAGCGGTTGATCACCATGTTGTTGATGCGGTGGCCGAGGATCAGCAGCGCCCCCTTGGCCGGGAACATGCGGATGCGCAAATCGGCGTATTCGGCGATCTGCTGGCCCCAGATGCCGGCGGCGTTGACCACCACCGGCGCATGCAGCGCATAGCGCCGCTGATTCTGATGGTCGTAAACGCGCACGCCCGTCACCCGATCGCCGCTGCGCAACAATCCCACCACCTGGTGGTAGGTCAGGATCTGCGCGCCGTGCTCGCGCGCGTCCAACATGTTGGCGGCGGTCAGCCGGAAGGGATCGACGGTGCCGTCCGGCACGCGCACCGCGCCGATCAGCGCCGGGTTAGCCGCCGGTTCCAGCCGCAGCGCCAGCTGCGGGTCGATCGCTTCGGCGTTGATGTCGGCCTGGCGACAGGCGGCGATAAACTGTTGCTGATAGTCCAGCGAGTCCTGCGGCAGGGTGATGAACAGCCCATCGGTGCGCTCGATGCAGTGGTGGGCGATGCGTTTCAGGATGCGGTTTTCTTCGATGCACTCGCGCGCCGACTCGCCGTCGGTCACCGCATAGCGCGCGCCGCTGTGCAGCAAACCGTGGTTGCGGCCGGTGGCGCCGGTAGCGATGTCGTGGCGCTCCAGCAAAATGCAGCGCAAGCCGCGCCGCGCGCAGTCGCGGGCGATGCCTGCGCCGGTGGCGCCGCCGCCGATGATGATCACATCCGTTTCGCCGCCGTCAAAATAGCTGCTCATGTCGCTCCCTCAGGATCGGTAGTTATGAGCCTATTGAGCCACGGTTATAAGGGTCTTTGTTTGATAAGGAACAAGAACGAACATCAAACGAAATAAAAATGTCCACAAAAAACCATCAATGTGATCATAATCACGATTTTTGGACGTTTTTCTATTTCATAACGTTAACGAATCGCTCAAAATCCGCCGTGGTTTCATAAAAGTGTAACAATTGCGCCATTCGTCACAGCGACACCAGGCGTATTTGACGACAATGGCGCTCGTTATGGAACACAAAAACACCACATTCGATATCCGCTCAATCATCAAATGAACGTAAAAGGTCATATTGATGTGATAACAGATAAAGCCATCGGAGGCGCTCATGTTGAGTATTTTTAAGCCGGCCGCACACATCGCCCGTGTGCCGAGCGATAAGGTAGACCCGCTCTACCGTAAGCTGCGCTGGCAAATTTTCCTGGGGATCTTCTTCGGTTACGCCGCTTACTATCTGGTGCGTAAGAACTTCACCCTGGCCATGCCTTACCTGATCGAACAAGGCTTCAGCCGCGGTGACCTCGGCTTCGCGCTGTCGGGCATTTCCATCGCCTACGGCTTCTCCAAATTCATCATGGGTTCGGTCTCCGACCGTTCCAACCCGCGAGTGTTCCTGCCTGCCGGCCTGATCCTGGCGGCGGCGGTGATGTTGTTCATGGGCTTCGTGCCGTGGGCCACCTCCAGCATCGCCATCATGTTCGTCCTGCTGTTCCTGTGCGGCTGGTTCCAGGGCATGGGTTGGCCGCCGTGCGGCCGCACCATGGTGCACTGGTGGTCGCAGAAAGAACGCGGCGGCATCGTCTCCATCTGGAACTGCGCCCACAACGTGGGTGGCGGCCTGCCACCGCTGCTGTTCCTGCTGGGTATGGCCTGGTTCAACGACTGGCACGCGGCGCTGTACATGCCGGCCTTCGGCGCCATCCTGGTGGCCCTGATCGCCTTCGGCCTGATGCGCGACACCCCGCAATCCTGCGGCCTGCCGCCGATTGAAGAGTACAAAAACGACTACCCGGACGACTACAGCGAAAAAGACGAAGAAGAGCTGACCGCCAAGCAGATCTTCATGCAGTACATCCTGCCGAACAAGCTGCTGTGGTACATCGCGGTCGCCAACGTGTTCGTCTATCTGCTGCGTTACGGCATTCTGGACTGGTCGCCGACCTACCTGAAAGAAGTGAAGCACTTCGCGCTGGACAAGTCTTCCTGGGCCTACTTCCTGTATGAATACGCCGGTATCCCGGGCACCCTGCTGTGCGGCTGGATGTCGGACAAAGTGTTCAAAGGCAACCGCGGCGCCACCGGCGTGTTCTTCATGACGCTGGTGACCATCGCCACCGTGGTGTTCTGGATGAACCCGCCGGGCAACCCGACCGTGGACATGATCTGTATGCTGGTCATCGGCTTCCTGATCTACGGCCCGGTGATGCTGATCGGCCTGCACGCGCTGGAGCTGGCGCCGAAGAAAGCCGCCGGCACCGCCGCGGGCTTCACCGGCCTGTTCGGCTACCTGGGCGGCTCGGTCGCGGCCAGCGCCATCGTCGGCTACACCGTAGACTTCTTCGGTTGGGACGGCGGCTTCATGGTGATGATCGGCGGCGGCGTGCTGGCGGTTATCCTGCTGCTGCTGACCATGCTGAACGAAAAGAAACACCACGCGGAAATCGCTGCCGGCAAGCGCGGCTAACCGTCACACGACTTTTGCATGATTTAAAGGCCGCCCTGCGGCCTTTTTACTACCCTGCCCCCAACAACAAGGAGAAAACGGAATGCGGACTCAAGTCAAAGCCCTGCTGACAGGGATCATTCTCGCTACCTCAATGGTCAGCGCCGCGCAGGCGGCGGACAAAGTAGTGATCGCCCACCGCGGCGCCAGCGGCTACCTGCCGGAACACACCCTGCCGGCGAAGGCGATGGCCTACGCGCAGGGCGCCGATTACCTCGAACAAGATCTGGTGATGACCAAAGACAACGAGCTGGTGGTGCTGCACGACCATTACCTCGATCGCGTCACCGACGTCGCCGAACGCTTCCCGGACCGCGCGCGCAAGGACGGCCGTTATTACGCCATCGACTTTACGCTGGCGGAGATCAAATCGCTGAAGTTCACCGAAGGCTTTGAAATCGAAAACGGCAAGAAGGTGCAGGGCTACCCTGGCCGCTTCCCGATGGGCAAATCCGACTTCCGCGTACACACCTTCCAGGAAGAGATCGAGTTCGTGCAGGGTCTGAACCATTCGACCGGCAAGAACATCGGCATCTACCCTGAAATCAAGGCGCCGTGGTTCCACAAACAGGAAGGCAAGGACATCTCCAGCAAAGTGCTGGCGGTGCTCAAGCAATACGGCTACACCGGCAAAAACGACAACGTCTACCTGCAGTGCTTCGACGCCAACGAGCTCAAACGCATCAAGAACGAGCTGGAGCCGAAGCTGGGCATGGATCTGAAGCTGGTGCAGCTGATCGCCTATAACGACTGGCAGGAAACCTACGAGCAGAAAGCCGACGGCAAGTGGGTAGAATACGACTACGACTGGATGTTCAAGCCGGGCGCGATGCAGAAAATCGCTCAGTATGCCGACGGCATCGGGCCTGACTACCACATGCTGGTGGTGGCGGATAAATCCAAGCCGGGCCACATCGTGCTGACCGACATGGTGAAAGAAGCGCACGCCAGCAAGCTGGCGGTGCATCCGTTCACCATCCGCGCCGATGCGCTGCCGAAGTACGTGACCGACGTGAACCAGCTGTATGACGTGATTTACAACCAGGCCGGCGTCGACGGCGTGTTCACCGACTTCCCGGACAAGGGCGTGCAGTTCCTGCAGAAGCAGGGCCAGCACAAGTAATGCCAAGGGCGCCGCAAGGCGCCCTTGTTATTTCCGAGAAACGTCCGGGTTATGTCAGAGGAACATCTTGCGCAGGTAGTGCGGCACCGCGTTATCGACGTTGGAGCCGATCACTTCCAGCTCCGGCAACATATCCTTCAAGCGCTGATGCGCGTCGCGCATGATGCAGCCCTTGCCGGCCATCGACAGCATCTCCAGATCGTTCATGCCGTCGCCGAAGGCGATGCACTCTTGCAGCGTATAGCCGATGATCTTTGCCACTTCTTCCAGCGCATGCCCTTTCGACACGCCGCCCGCCATCACTTCCAGGCAGGTCGGGAACGAGAAGCTGACGTTGACCCGATCGCCCCAGCGCGCGTTGATGGCGTCTTCCACCTGCAGCAGCCGCTCGTGATCTTCACAGGTGAAGTAAACCTTGCAGACGCCGTCGGTTTCCAGCAGGCCCGGTTCGAACAGCTGGTATTTGAACACCGACTCCTGGAAGAATTCTTCCTGCTCCGGGCTTTCGCGGTTGGTAAACCAATCGTCGTTGCGATAGACGTTGGTGGTGATCTCCGGATCGTCGTGCAGCATGCCGTACAGATCGCGGGCGATATCCTCGTCCAGGTTGTGGCTGAAAATCAGCTCGCCGGCGGTGTTGTGCACCCGCGCGCCGTTGGAGGTGATCATAAAGGCGCTGATCTCCAGGCTGTCGCGGATCTGCGCCACGTCGATATGGTGGCGGCCGGTGGCGAATACGAAATGCACGCCGCGCTGGGTCAGCAACTTCAGCGTTTCTTTGGCGTACGGCGACAGGGTATGGTCGGGAGACAGCAGCGTGCCATCTAAATCGGAAGCGACGACGTGATACATAGCGTTATGTTCTAACCTCTGATGGAGTTGTCGGCGGCAGCGCGCCGCCTAAGTGTTGAGCAAAGAAGCGCAGGATTGCGTTCAGTGCTTCGGCGCGCATCGCGTCCCGCTCGAACAGGATCTCATGGCGTGCGCCGTTGATAACCCACGGAAGCCGCCCTTCGCAAGGGCGCCCCGCGTCTGACAGAGCCTGACAAAAAGCCTGGTGCGAACGGTTGTCGACGACTCGTTCTTCACCGGCTTGCAAAAGCAACAGCGGCGTTGTGATCGCCCCGGCCCGAGCGATAATCTGCCGGCCGGCGCGGATGCTCTCCCGCACCCAATGGTAGGTCGGCCCGCCCACCTGCAGCTCGGGGTAATCGGCGTAATAGCGCAGGCTGCGCCGGTAGCGTTCGCGGCTGTGGGTCAACACGTTGACCACATACGGCAGCGGCCGCCACTGGCCGGTGCCCACCGCGTAATAGTCGCGGATCGCCGGGCGGCTCTCCGCCCAGTCGAGAATGCGGTCGGCCAGCCAATCCGGCATCGGCAACTGGATGCCGAACATCGGCGCGCAAAACGCCGCCGCGTCGAACGCCTGCGGCCGGCGCTGCAGGAACTGCGCCAGGATCGCGCCGCCCATCGAATGCGCCAGCGCGAAGCGCTGCCGATAACCGCGCGATTCGACCTCGCGCTGCCAAAGCTGCTCGAAATCGTCCACGTAGTCGGCGAAGTTTACCACATGACCGCGGTGCGTATCCGCCAGTAAACGGCCGGAGCGCCCCTGGCCGCGATGATCGACAATCACCACGTCGTAACCGCAGTGGAACAGATCGTAGGCCACCTCGGGGTATTTCACGTAGCTTTCGATGCGGCCGGGGCTGACCACCACCACCCGCTGATGCCGCGCGGAACTGAAACGCACAAAGCGGATCGGCACGCCGTCCACGCCGCTGAACTCGCCCTCTTCCCGCAGCCGCCAGAAGTCCAACAGCGGCCCGGTGGCGAAGGCAGCGAACTGCGTTTCACGCGTTAACCAGTCATCGGAGCTGAGAGTGAACGAGGTCATCGAGAGCGTTTTCCCTGTGGGGCCGGCGGAAAATGTGACCGCTGGCACAAGAAATCATACTAGCGTATTGTGATTCAATTCTTACAAAAAACGGCGCCGCCTCGGCGCATTGTGGCACAAAACGACACTTTCAGGGAGCCGAAGAACCATGACCTTGGACTGGTGGTTAACCTATCTGCTGACCACGCTTATCCTCAGCCTGTCCCCCGGCTCAGGCGCCATCAACACCATGAGCACCGGCATCAGCCACGGCTATCGCGGCGCCGCCGCGTCGATCGCCGGGCTGCAGGTCGGGCTGAGCGCGCACATCGTGCTGGTAGGCATCGGCCTCGGTGCGCTGATATCGCAATCGCTGCTGGCGTTCGAGCTGCTGAAATGGCTGGGCGCCGCCTACCTGGTGTGGCTCGGCATCCAACAATGGCGCGCCGCCGGGGCGCTGGATCTGCATGCGCTGGCGGGCAGCATGCCGCGCCGCCGTCTGTTCCGCCGCGCGGTGCTGGTCAACCTGACCAACCCGAAAAGCATCGTGTTCCTCGCCGCGCTGTTCCCGCAGTTCATTTTGCCCAATCAGCCGCAGGCCGAGCAGTATCTGGTGCTCGGCGTCACCACCGTGGTGGTGGATATTCTGGTGATGATCGGTTACGCCACCCTGGCGACGCGCATCGCCGGCTGGCTGAGAACGCCGCGCCAAATGCAGCTGCTCAACCGGGTATTCGGTTCGCTGTTCATTCTGGTGGCGGGGCTGCTGGCGACCGCCCGCAAGGCCTGAAAAAAAGGCCGGGCATCGCTGCTCGGCCTTGGGCATGTCACTGCCGATCAGCGGGTAAAGATCAGGTGTAACCCGAAGCCGGTGAACAGCACCCCCGCCACCCCGTCGATCCACTTGGCCAACCGCTGGTAGCCACGGCGCATCGCCGGCAGCGCGAACACCACCGCCACCAGGCTGAACCAGACGAAGGTCTCGGCGACGATCAGCAGGAACAGTCCCCAGCGCGCCCCGGCGCCGACGCTGTCGCCGACGAACAGCGAGAACACGCTGCCGAAATAGATCACCGCCTTCGGGTTGGACAGATTGGTCAGGAAGCCGCGAATAAAGCTGCGCCCGGCCTTCGGCAACGCCACCTGGGCCTCCGCCGCCGGCTGCGCTTGCTGCGCCCGCGCGGAACGCAGCAATTGCCACCCCATCCAGCACAGGTAAATGCCGCCGCCGACCATGATTATCTGATGCAGCCAGGCCATCTTCTGCAGGATCAGATGCAGCCCCATCAACGCCACGCCGGCCCATACCACGATGCCGAGAGAAATGCCGACCACGCCCATCATCGCCTCGCGGCGCGAGCGGCTGGCAGCGGTTTGCGACACGAAAAAGAAGTCCGGCCCCGGGCTCATCAGCGCAATCAGATGCACCAGCGCCACGGTGAGAAACAGCATCAGCATGATTTATCGCCCTCAGTCTTCATCATTGTCGAGATGGTCGCGGATCATCGCCATAAAGGGCGCGCCGAAACGCTCCAGTTTGCGCTGGCCGACGCCGTTGACGCTCAGCAGATCGCCGGCCTTGATCGGCATCTGCTCGGCCATTTCCAGCAGCGTGGCGTCGTTGAACACCACGTAGGGCGGAATGTTTTCTTCATCGGCGATCGATTTGCGCAGTTTGCGCAGCTTGGCGAACAGCTTGCGATCGTAATTGCCGCCGTAGGATTTTTGGTTGGCGCTGCCGCGCGACTTCAGGCTCTGGATACGCGGCACCGCCAGCTGCAGCGCCACTTCGCCGCGCAACACCGGGCGCGCCGCCTCGGTCAATTGCAGCGCCGAGTGCATGGCGATGTTCTGGGTGATAAAGCCCAGGTGGATCAGCTGGCGCAGCACGCTGGTCCAGTGTTCGGTGGTCTGATCGCGGCCGATGCCGTACACCGGCAGCTTATCGTGGCCGTATTCGCGAATGCGCTGGTTGTTGGAGCCGCGCAGCACTTCCACGATGTACCCCAGGCCGAAGCGCTGGCCGACGCGGTACACGCAGGACAGCGCCTTGCGCGCATCCTCCAGCCCGTCATAGCGCTTGGGCGGATCGAGGCAGATATCGCAGTTGCCGCAGTTCTCGTGCTTGCCTTCGCCGAAGTAGTTGAGCAGCACCAGGCGGCGGCAGGTTTGCGCCTCGGCGAACGCGCCCATGGCGTTCAGCTTGTGGCGCTCGATGTCCAACTGCTGCCCGGCGGGTTTTTCCTCCAGACAGCGGCGCAGCCAGGCCATGTCGGCCGGATCGTACAGCAGGATGGCTTCGGCCGGCAGACCGTCGCGCCCGGCGCGGCCGGTCTCCTGATAATAGGATTCGATATTGCGCGGAATGTCGAAATGCACCACGAAGCGCACGTTGGGTTTGTTGATGCCCATGCCGAAGGCGACGGTGGCCACCACCACCTGCAGATCGTCGCGCTGGAACGCTTCCTGCACCTGCGCACGGCGATCGTTGTCCAGCCCGGCGTGGTAGGCGCCGACGCTCAGCCCGCGGCTTTGCAGACGCGCGGCGGTGTCTTCCACCTTGGCGCGGCTGTTGCAATAGATAATGCCGCTCTTGCCGCGCTGATCCTGCACGAAGCGCCACAGCTGATCGAGCGGCTTGAATTTTTCCACCAGCGTGTAGCGGATGTTCGGCCGGTCGAAGCTGCTGACCTGCACCAGCGGATCCTGCAACGACAGCAGGCGCACGATATCGCCGCGGGTGGACTCGTCGGCGGTGGCGGTCAGCGCGATCACCGGCATCGACGGGAAGCGCTGTTTCAGCTGACCCAGCGCGCGATATTCCGGCCGGAAGTCATGGCCCCACTGCGAAATACAGTGCGCCTCATCCACCGCCAGCATCGCCGGTGGGCAGTGGTCGAGCAGGTTGAGGAAGCTTTCCATCATCAGCCGTTCCGGCGCGATGTACAGCATCTTAATGGTGCCGTTGCGGCAGCCGGCCATGACGTCCAGCTGCTCCTCGCGGGTTTGCGTCGAGTTGTAGCAGGCGGCGGAAACGCCGTAGGCCAACAGTTGGTCGACCTGGTCCTTCATCAGCGAGATCAGCGGGGAAACCACCAGGGTCAGGCCGTCCATCACCAGCGCCGGGATTTGGTAACACAGCGACTTGCCGCCGCCGGTCGGCATCACCACCAGGCAATCCTGCCCGCCGATCGCGGCGTTGATAATCGTTTGTTGGCCCGGACGGAATTGCTGGTAGCCGAAGGTATCGCGCAATACCTGCTCGGCCAGCAACTCTCTGTTAATCACTGCTGCGGTTGACACACACTTCCCCATTTTTTCATCGGTACACACCCACCGGGTATGATTACATAATATCGTTCAGCATGACACCAACGCCCACCCGTGTCTGCCGGAAGTTATAGTCGATCAGCGATTCGCCGTAGCCGCTGAACACCTGGGTATAGAATCGCACGTTGCGGGTGATCGGGTAGCTCCAGCCCAGTTCCGCGCCGCCGTAGCCGCTGTTCCAGTTGTAGTGGCTGTCGACGCTGAACACGCTGTCGCCCCAGGCGTAACCGACCTTCAGCCGGTAGTATCCCATGTATTTGGTGATGTCCGGGTTGTCGTCGTTGCTCGAGCTCTCCGAGAAACGGAACCAGGGCTTGAGATCCACCTGCCAGTTGCCGTTTTGCGCCATCAGCCGCGCATAGCCGCGATTCCAGCTGCGCGACGTCGGGTCCGAGCGGCCGTTGGATTGATGGTTAACGCCGATTTCAACATCGCGCAGCGTCCAACCGGCAAAGCGGTAATCGGTCGCCCACCCCACGAACAGCTGCGGCTCGTAGTTGGTCTCGCGGAACGGTGAAGACTCGCCGCGGTTGGACAATTGCCACCAGGAGCGCTGAGTATAAGACGCGCCGAGCACCGAGTTGTCGCCGGCAATGCCCCGCCACAGCGGAAACGCCAGGCTAAGCTGGTATTTCACCTCGTCCTTGCGCGCCTTGTCGGCCCAGTTGTATGTCTTGATGGCCTCTTGGTTGATATCGCTGGTGTCGGTGTACAGCAGATAATTGGGATCGTAAGGGTACAGCGTGAACGGATTATCGTGCTCCTGCAGCAGGTTGGCGATAATGCTGCCGCGCACCGCCGGCTTATCGTGAATCTGCTGCTCTTTGGCTTCCGCAGCCAATGCCAGCGCCGGCATCAGCAGCGTGGCGGAAACGATCCCTGACAAAATGCGCATAACCTCTCCTCACTCCAACGAAAAAGGGCAATCCCGGAAAAAATCAGGCCATTTTACACACAAAGGAGGCTTTACCGCAGCGCAGGCCGGTTTTATTGGAATAGTCTGGAAAGCAACAAAGGTTAAGCATAAAATCAACATTCCATTAACCTGGACTGACCAGTTAGCTCCCTTAAAACGCAAAAGAAAAACGGAAACCCGCTATGTCGACCACACCACTGACCCTGGAAGCCGCCCGCCGCAAGATCGGCGAAATCTTTGTCTACCACATGCCGTTCAACCGCGAGCTTGGCCTAGAGCTGCGCCGCTTCGACGATGATTACGTCGAGCTGAGCTTCACCAACCAGCGCAAGCTGGTGGGCAACGCCGCACAGGAAATTCTGCACGGCGGCGTGATCGCCGCGGTGCTCGACGTCGCCGCCGGGCTGGCCTGCGCCGGCGGGGTGCTGACGCGCATGGAGCCGCTGATCGAAGAAGAGATCGCCGCCAAACTGTCGCGCATGGGCACCATCGATCTGCGCGTCGACTACCTGCGCCCCGGCCGCGGCGAACACTTCGTCGCCTCCGCCAGCGTGCTGCGCAGCGGCAATAAGGTCGCCGTCGCGCGCGTAGAACTGCATAACCACGACGGCCTGCATATCGCGACCGCGACCGCCACCTATCTGGTCGGCTGATGATTGTGTGCGGTGGGCGTCTTCAGTACACTCACCGCATCTTACGTTCCCCACCGAGTGACGTCATGGACGCAAAGCAAACGCGTCAGGGCATTTTCTTCGCCCTGGCCGCCTATTTTATGTGGGGCATCGCCCCGGCCTATTTCAAACTGATTCAGCAAGTATCCGCGGACGAGATCCTGACCCACCGGATCATCTGGTCGTTTTTCTTCATGCTGGCGCTGATCACGCTGGGCCGCAACTGGCCGAAAGTGCGCGCCGCCTGCCAAAATCGCAAACGGCTGCTGCTGCTGGCGGTCACCGCGCTGTTGATCGGCGGCAACTGGCTGCTGTTCATCTGGGCGGTGAACAACCACCATATGCTGGAAGCCAGCCTGGGCTACTTCATCAACCCGCTGGTTAACGTGCTGTTGGGGATGCTGTTTCTCGGCGAGCGCTTTCGCCGCATGCAGTGGGTGGCGGTGGCGCTGGCGTTCACCGGGGTGCTGGTGCAGCTCTGGCAGTTCGGTTCGTTGCCGATCATCGGTCTAGGGCTGGCGTTCAGCTTCGCCTTCTACGGCCTGCTGCGCAAGAAAATCGCCATCGACGCCCAGACCGGCATGCTGATCGAAACGCTGTGGCTGCTGCCGGTGGCGGCGGCCTATCTGTTCCTGTTCGCCGACAGCCCCACCAGCCACCTGAGCGCCAACCCGTGGTCACTGAACCTGCTGCTGGTCGCCGCCGGCATCGTCACCACCGTGCCGCTGCTGTGCTTCACCGCGGCGGCCACCCGGCTGCGCCTGTCGACGCTCGGTTTCTTCCAGTATCTCGGCCCGACGCTGATGTTCCTGCTGGCGATCACCTTCTACGGCGAAACCGTCGGCCAGGACAAACTGGTGACCTTCGGCTTTATCTGGGCGGCGCTGATCCTGTTCACCCTCGACGCGCTCTACACCCAGCGCAAGCTGCGCTGAGCCCGGCGCCGCCGGGTTATAGCCAGTTCTTGCGCTTGAAGTACAGGTAAGGGGCCAGACCGGCCAGGATCATCAAGGTGATGGCGCCCGGGTAGCCGAACGACCATTTCAGCTCCGGCATGAATTCGAAGTTCATGCCGTAGCTGGAGGCCACCAGCGTCGGCGGCAGGAACACCACCGACACCACCGAGAAGATCTTGATGATGCGGTTCTGTTCGATATTGATGAAGCCCATCGCCGCCTGCATCAGGAAGTTCACCTTCTGGAACAGCGATTCGTTGTGCGGCAGCAGGGATTCGATGTCGCGCAGCACTTCACGCGCCTGCTCCAGCTGGCCGGTCGGCAAACGCGCCTTGCGCACCAGGAAGTTGAGCGCGCGCTGGGTATCCATCAGACACAAACGCACCTTCCAGCCGATATCTTCCAGCTCCGCCAGCGTCGATAGCGCGGCGTCGTATTCATCGCCCTGATGCCCTTCCATGATCACCCGGCTGAGCTGTTCCAGATCGCTGTAGATGTTCTCTATCTCGTCCGCCAGCTGTTCAATCTTGGTTTCGAACAGATCCAGCAGCAGTTCGTAGGCGTTGCCTTCGAGCATGGTCTGGTTGCGGGCGCGCATGCGGTACAGGCGAAACGCCGGCAGTTCACGCTCGCGCAGGGTATACAGGCGGCCGTCGCGGATGGTGAACGCCACCGTGGAGTTGCCGGCATGATCTTCCGCATCTTCAAAGTAGAAGAAGGAGTGGATATGCAGACCGTCTTCATCTTCGAAGAAACGGGCGGAGGCTTCGATGTCGTCCAGTTCGGGACGCGTCGCCAGGCTTTGTCCCAGCTCATTCTGCACGCGCTCACGCTCGCCCTCTTCCGGCTCGACCAGATCAACCCACAGCGATGACGTGAGATCATCCGAGTCGTCCAGCTCCAGACGGGACAAGCGGCGGTTATCTAATTTAAAAGCGCTCAGCATGTGCCAAAACTCCGTGAAGGTAACGGGTGCGGACAACGCGTTGAAGCACAGAAACAGAGGGGATGCGTATCACCGATTTGTTTCAGACCATGAAGAGATCTGACTCATAGCGACGCTTTGCGGGGTCGCCGACAACCACGAAGGCTATCAGCAAAAACGGAAAGCCTTAGAAGTTATACCTGCGGCGCAGGTCAGTGAGCCAGTATCTACTGGGTGTGTCCAAGGCGTCTGTCCTCAATGATAATAGTGCGCGCATGTTACGCCGAGAAGAAAAAGCCTGTCAACACGTTAGGCGGGATAATTGCGCAACAAATCATCACGATGTTCAATGGCAAAAATGGCGCCTAAACCGTACTGAAAAAGTCGCGGCGATCGCTTACCGCCACCAAGAATGTTGCTAAGATGACATCACCCTAATGGTACGACAAGCATGCGGATTTAAACGATGAAACAGATTACCGCCCATGAACTGACCGCGATGAGCGAACAGGCCGCCAGCGTGCCCCGCCTGCGCGCGCACCGCACCTTACACGAAGAGTTGAGCGACCCGGTGCAACGCCTGGCGATCGCCATGGAACCCGGCACCTATATCCGCCCGCACCGTCACCCGCAAACCTGGGAACTGCTGACGCCGCTGCGCGGCCGTTTTGTCGTGCTGCAGTTCAACGATGACGGCGTCGTGACGCAGCGCACCCTGCTCGGCGAAGAAACCAAAGTGCTGGAGATGCCGGCATTTACCTGGCATGCGGTGTTGTCGGTCGATGCCGGCGGCGTGGTGTTCGAAGTAAAGCAGGGCCCGTATCAGGCGTTGACCGAAGAGGACTGCATGCCGTGGGCACCGCAGGAAGGCGGTGAAGGCACCGAAGCGGTGATGCGCTGGTATGCCACCGCGCAGGTCGGCGATCGCTACCCTCACTGATCCTGAACGATTGCAGGGGCTGCCCCCTGCAACGCGCCCCTCTCTTTTATACCGTTTCCAGGCGAGCGTAAGCCGCCACCAGCCACTTGATGCCCTCGCCCGGGAAGGCGATCTGCAGCCGGCTGTGCTCGCCGCTGCCCTCCAGATTGACGATGGTGCCTTCGCCAAACTTGGGATGGCGCACGCGCTGGCCCAGCTTGTAACCGGTATCGTTCTCGCTGATCGGCGTGCCCATGCGGCGGTGATTGACCGGGCGCGATACGCTGGCGCGCAGGCGCACTTCTTCCACGCACTCTTCCGGCAGTTCGCCGATAAAGCGCGACGGCCGGTGGTAAACCTCTTTGCCATACAGACGGCGCGTTTCGGCATAGGTCAGCGTCAGCTTCTGCATGGCGCGCGTTACGCCCACATAGGCCAGGCGGCGCTCCTCCTCCAGACGGCCGCCTTCATCCAGCGACATCTGGCTCGGGAACATGCCCTCTTCCATGCCGACGATAAACACCAGCGGGAACTCCAGCCCCTTGGCCGAGTGCAGGGTCATCAGCTGCACCGCGTCCTGATAGGCGTCGGCCTGGCCTTCGCCCGCTTCCAGCGCCGCATGCGACAGGAACGCCTGCAGCGGCATCAGATCCTGATCTTCGTCCTGATAGCTGAACTGGCGCGTCGCCGTCACCAATTCCTCAAGGTTTTCGATGCGCGCCTGCCCCTTTTCGCCTTTCTCCTGCTCATACATGATGAACAGCCCGGAATCGCGGATCACCCGGTCGGTCTGCACGTGCAGCGGCATGTCGGCAGTTTCGTGCGCCAGCGACTCCACCAGTTCGATAAAGCGCTGCAGCGCCGACGCAGCGCGGCCGGCCAACACCTTGTCCTGCATCAGCTCGCGCGTCGCCTGCCACAGCGTCAGCTGGCGATCGCGCGCCGCCTGGCGCACCACGTCGAGGGTGCGATCGCCGATGCCGCGCGTCGGGGTGTTGACCACGCGCTCGAAGGCTGCGTCGTCGTTGCGGTTGGAAATGAGGCGCAGGTAGGCCAGCGCATCCTTGATTTCCTGGCGTTCGAAGAAGCGCTGGCCGCCGTAGATGCGGTACGGCATCGCCGTCTGCAGCAGCGCCTCTTCCAGCACGCGCGACTGGGCGTTGCTGCGGTACAGGATGGCGCAGTCGTTCAGCGCGCCGCCGTTGTCCTGCCAGGTCTTGATGCGGTTGACCACGAAGCGCGCTTCGTCGAGTTCGTTGAAGGCGCAGTAGATGGAGATCGGTTCGCCTTCGCCGCCTTCGGTCCACAGGTTTTTGCCCATGCGCCCGTCGTTGTTGGCGATCAGGGTGTTGGCCGCTTTCAGGATGTTGCTGGTGGAACGGTAGTTCTGCTCCAG
Organism: Serratia sp. SM04; assembly: GCF_040280225.1. Classification (NCBI taxonomy): domain Bacteria; kingdom Pseudomonadati; phylum Pseudomonadota; class Gammaproteobacteria; order Enterobacterales; family Yersiniaceae; genus Serratia; species Serratia sp. SM04. The sequence continues at coordinate 77,681 of NZ_JBEOQT010000005.1, forward strand.
GCGGATGGTTTCCGCGCCGGGGAAATCTTTCAGGAAGCGCTGGATGTTTTCCACCTGCGCGCCGCGCCAGCCGTAGATCGACTGGTCATCGTCGCCGACGATCATCACGTTGCTGTTGCCGCCCGCCAGCAGGCGGATCCAAGCGTACTGGATACTGTTGGTATCCTGGAATTCGTCCACCAGCACGTTGGTGAAACGTTCGCGGTAGTGGTTGAGGATATGCGGCTTGTTCAGCCACAGCTCGTGCGCGCGCAGCAGCAGCTCGGCGAAATCCACCAGCCCCGCGCGATCGCAGGCTTCCTGATAGGCCTGGTAGATGCGCAGCCAGGTGGCTTCTACCGGGTTGTTGTAGGTCTCGACGTGCTGCGGGCGCAGGCCCTCGTCTTTCTTGCCGTTGATGTACCACATCGCCTGACGCGGCGGCCACTGCTTCTCGTCGACGTTCAGCGCCTTGATGATGCGCTTGAGCAGCCGCAGCTGGTCGTCGCTGTCGAGGATCTGGAAATCCTGCGGCAGGTTGGCTTCCAGGTGGTGGGCGCGCAACAGACGGTGCGCCAGGCCGTGGAAGGTACCGATCCACATGCCGCCCTGGCTGGTGCCGATCAGATGTTCGATACGGTGGCGCATTTCCGCCGCCGCCTTGTTGGTGAAGGTCACCGCCATGATCGAATACGGCGAGCAGTTCTCCACCGACAGCAGCCAGGCGATGCGATGCACCAGCACCCGCGTCTTGCCGCTGCCCGCTCCGGCCAGAACCAACAGGTTGCTGCGCGGCGCCGCCACGGCTTCACGTTGTTTTTCATTCAGGCTGTCGAGCAGATCGGAGACGTCCATAGGCACCACTAATGGTTAAGGGAAAACCCGCCGCTGACGGGTTTTTCACTGGAAATTTATACAGAGTTCTGGCAGGGATTATAACAATGCTGTCAGCGATGCCAACTGCGAAATCTCAATATGCGGCAGCAGGCGGCTGTCGGCGGCTTGCATCAGGCAGCGTTGCCGATCGTTGATCCAACAGGCCTGCAGCCCCGCGCGCAACGCGCCGGCGACGTCGGTGGTCAGATCGTCGCCCACGTGCAGGATCTGCTCGGGCGCCACGCCCAGCCGCTCGACGGCCAGGTGATACATGTCCTGGTACGGCTTGGCGCGCCCGTCCGGCCCGGAGCGCAACACGAACTGGAAATAACCGTCCAGGCCGCACTGCACCGGATCGGCGTTGCCGTTGGTGATCGCCACCAGCGGGTAGCGCGCGGCCAGCGCCTTCAGCGTGGCGTGGGTCGCTTGCGGCACCTCGATGCGGCTGCGCCACAGCGCGAAGTTTTGCATCGCCGCATCGGCCCCAATCGCCGCGTCGGCATCGCGCAGCCCCTGCCGGCTCAGCGCCAGATGAATGGCGCGCCAGCGCCACTGGGTGACGTCGTGGTAAATCTCCGGATCCTGCTCGCGCAGCTCCTGGCGCAGGCGGTGGAAATCCGCCGACTGGAAGCTGTTCAGACCGGGATGGTAGCTCTGCAGGAAGGCCACCGACTGTTGTTCGGTTTGCCGGATCACCGGGCGATTGTCATACAGCGTGTCGTCCAGATCGAAAGTCAGCGCCGCCAGCGGGCGCAGCGGGCGATAAAAATGCATCAGGATTTCCCCCGTTTGGCGCGCGGATGCGCGGCATCGTACACGTTCGCCAGATGTTGAAAGTCGAGGTGGGTATAAATTTGCGTGGTGGTCAGGTTGGCGTGGCCGAGCAGCTCCTGCACCGCGCGCAGATCGCCGCTCGACTCCAGCATGTGAGTGGCGAAGGAGTGACGCAGCTTGTGCGGGTGAATATGGCTGTTGACGCCCTGTTTCACGCCCCATTCGGCGAAGCGCTTTTGCACGTTGCGCGTCGAGATGCGCCGCCCCTGATTGGACAGGAACATCGCGTCATCTTCCGGCCCGAACAGATCGCGCATCGCCAGCCAGTGTTCCAGCCAGGTGACGGCGGTGCGCCCGATCGGCAATTTGCGCTCTTTACTGCCTTTCCCCATCACCCACACCTCGCCGGCCGCCATATCGACATGGCGGCAATCCAGCCCCACCAGCTCGGAGAGGCGCAGGCCGGCGCCGTACATCACCTCCAGCATGGCGCGATCGCGCACCGCCAGCGGATCGTTGAGATCGATCTCCAGCAGCTGATTCATTTCATCGACGTCGATGTTTTTCGGCAGATGGCGGCCGCTGCGCGGCGTGCGGATGCCTTTGGCGGGGTTGGCGTGCAATACGCCCTGGCTGACCAGCCAGTCGAGGAAACTGCGCAACGAAGAGAGCCGCAGCGCCAGGCTGGCGGACTGCAGACCGGCGCGTTTGCTGCGCGCCGCCAGCATGCGCACCCGGGCGGCGTCCAGCGCCGCCCAGTCGGTGACGCCGATCTCCTGCGCCAGGCGCATCAGCGCCGCCAGCTGGCGCGAATAGCTGAGCTGCGTCAGCGGGCTGAGTTGCCGTTCTACCTTGAGATAACGCAGAAAAGCGTCCACCGGCTGCTGCAGGCTGGGCGCAATCGGCGTCATGCGCGTTCGACCCAGCGTTCCAGCAGCGCCGGCAGCATGCGCGCCAGTTGATTGAGCATCACCGTGCCCATGCCCTGCTGATAATGTTGCGTATCGCGGCTGCTGAAGATCACCATGCCCAGTTCGCCATCGTCGCCCAGCATCGACAGCGCCACCGAGCCAATCTGGCCAATCTGTTTGGCCTGCGGCAACAGCAGCAGCAGTTCGGGGCCGTTCAGGCCGCCGAGGTAATGTTGTTCGCTGCCCAGCCGCTGAATGCGAAACGGCTCGAACGCCGAACGCGTCAGCGCCAGGTGGGTAAAGTCGGAAGGCGCGCCGATCTTCCAGCGCTCGGCGAACAGGCGCACCGTGGCGCCGGCCAAACCAAAACCGCGCGCCCAGCGCTGCAGCCGGTTGAGCATGTCCTGCAGGCTGTCGGCGGTGGCCAGATCGGCCTGCAGGTGCAACAACCGGGCGAACAGCCCTTCGTTGGCGCTGGCCTGCTCCATCAACAGCGTGATCTCTTCTTCCAGCCGCTCGATGTGATTGCGCTGGCGGGCCAGATGCCATTCCACCAGCGAAACGGTGCCGCGCACCGGGTGAGGCACGCGCATCTGCTCAACCTGGCGCGCGTTGCGAATAAAGAAATCCGGGTTCTGCAGCAGGTACTGCATCACGGTGTCGTCATCCAGCGCCAGGCCGGCGACGCTCTGTTCTTCTACGCTTTTCATAGATGAATAAATCCGTCATAGACATGGGTTGCCGGGCCGGTCATAAACAGCGGGTTGCCCGGCCCTTTCCAGCGAATATGCAGGCTGCCGCCCGGCAGTTCTACATGCACCTCTTCTGACAGCAATTCCTGTTGGATCCCCACCGCCACCGCCGCACAGGCGCCGCTGCCGCAGGCCTGCGTTTCGCCGGCGCCGCGCTCGTAAACGCGCAGCTTGATGTGATCGCGGCTGACCACCTGCATAAAACCGATGTTGGCCCGTTCCGGGAAGCGCTCATGCCCTTCCAGCACCGGCCCGAGCAGCTCCACCTTGGCGGTTTTTACATCGTCCACCTGCAAAACACAATGCGGGTTGCCCATCGACACCACGCCGCACAGCACGGTGTGTTCCGCCGCGCGCATGATGTAGGTCTTTTCAGCCTTGGCGGCGCGGAACGGCACCGCCTGCGGATCGAAATTAGGCTCGCCCATGTTGACGCACACCAGATCGTCGTCGGTGACGCTGAGCACCATGCGCCCGGTTTGGGTGCTGACGCGGATGTCGCGTTTGTTGGTCAGCCCTTTCAGCCGCACAAAGCGCGCGAAGCAGCGCGCGCCGTTGCCGCACTGCGCCACTTCGCTGCCGTCGGCGTTGAAAATTCGGTAGTGAAAATCCAGCTCGGGATCGTAAGGCGGTTCTACCACCAGCATCTGGTCAAAGCCGACGCCCAGGTGCCGATCGGCCAGCCGGCGGATCAGCTCAGGTGAAAAATAGACATTCTGTGTAACGGCATCGACCACCATAAAGTCGTTGCCCAGACCGTGCATTTTGGAGAACTGCATATCATACTCCGCTATCTGGACGCGCTATCCGTCTTGATTTTACGGCGGCGCTCGCCACCGTAAACAGGGTGTTACTGGTCGACCATCGACGGTTTTTGCTGAGAGCCAGACTGCTCCTGCTGGTTCTTTTGCACCTGATCGCCCGTTTGCACCGGCGGCTTGGCCGGTTTTTGGCTGGCGGGGTCGGCAGGCGGGAAGTAAAGCGGGCCTTTCAGACCACAGCCGGCGAGGCCGGTAACCAGAACGGCCATCAGCGCATAGCGTAGTTGTTTTTTCATTTGCATTAATGCCTGTAATTCATGCGTCCAAGGTCTCTATAATCGCAGGTGGATCATGAAAAGCAATAGGAATTGAATATGAACGACAGCGAGTTTCACCAGTTGGCCGACCAGCTGATGCTGAATATTGAAGAGACACTGGACGATTTTGACGGCGATGCGGACATCGATTACGAAACCAATGGCGGCGTAATGACGCTGAGCTTCGAAAACGGCACCAAAATCGTCATCAACCGCCAAGAGCCGCTGCACCAGGTGTGGCTCGCCACCAAGGCCGGCGGCTACCACTTCAACTACCGCGACGGCGCTTGGCTATGCGATCGCAGCGGGCAGCCGTTTTATCAGCTGCTCAGCGAAGCGGCCAGCGCGCAGGCCGGCGAGGAACTGCGTTTTTCCTGAGGCTAAGCAGGGCTCGGCAACCGAGCCCTTGCGGCGTCAATGTAGCTGGAACTGCTGTTTCAGCGGCTGAGCGGCGCCATCGGCCACCGTCACGCACAGGCTGGACAGCACGTTGCTGCGGAACGGGATCACCTGCGTGCGCCCGTCGAGCTGCACGATCTGATAGAACTGCGGCAGGTTGAAGTTGATGAAGCTGGAGCCGTAGGTGAAGCGATCGTGCGAGGATGAATAGAAGCGGCTGACGTCGCGCACCAGCTCCTCTTTACTGCCCTCGCAGTGGTGATACACCTCCACCCGATTCGACTCGTCCAGAATATAGATGTTGAAGCCCTTGTCGTCTGAGGTGTCTTCGAAGAAGAACTGGATGATCCCCTCGCTGGCGAAGCCGTCCACCACCGGCGGCAAATGCACCTGATCGGTTTCCACCTTGATAGACAGGCCGTGCAGCTTGTTGTTGGAGATGGCGCCGTAAAACTCCACCGCGTTCTCCAGCTTTTGCACCGATACGCTCAGGCGCTCGAAGAACAGCCCCCAGGTCTGCCCGGCGACGCGCACCGCCTTGAAGCGGCCGGGCTCCAGGCGGGTGCTGGACAGGCGCAGCTCGATGCACTCCGACACCAGCTGCTGGATACGGGTGCGGATCAGGCCGCGCAGGTGCTGGCTGTAGCAGAACACTTCCACCGACTCCGGCGGCGCGGCGTCCTGGTGCATTTTGCCGAGAATGGTTTTCAGCGCTTCCAGCACCGACTGCTCGCCGCTGAAATGCAGGGTGCGCACTTCGTTCCAGGAGTTGCGGTACAGCAGATCGATGCTGCCCACCAGGCACTGCTGCTGCTGGCCGAAGCTGAACACGTCCAGCTTGCGGAAATCGAAATGCACCACCTGATTGCGGAAGGCGGCGGTCGGATCGTTTTCCAGATTGACGATGATCGCCAGATGGCGGATCTCGCACGGGCTGTACAGCGCTTTCGGCGTCGGCGCCGGCAGGCGCAGCGGGAAGTGATGAGAAACGTCGGCCACCAGCTCCTGCAGCTTGGCGGTGTCGCACAGGTTGCCGCTCTTGATGTGCAGGCGGGTCTGCGGCGTCAGCAGGCCGTTGAAATAGGCCCAGGCCACCAGCTTGTTCAGGTAGCGGTTATATTCCAGCGGCTGATGGCTGACGATCGAATCCATAGCCGGCGCCTGATTATACAGGTACCAGCCGGTGCGGTTGGCGCGGCCAACCGGCACGTGAATAAAGGTTAAGTCGTTTTCCGACAGGTCCGGCGAAATCTGCGGGTTCACCAGCGTCACCTTGCCGGGCAGCGCTTCGAACGCCGCGTACAGTTTGCGGGTCAGCACGCCGATATCCTGCGGGCTGGCGCTGACGCTGAGGTTGTTGCGGCGGGCGAAACGGATCAGGTTGCGGTAGCTCTGCATCATCGCGTCGAGCAGCTCGTTATGCGCTTCGCGCACCCGTTCGATTTTCCAGTTGGCGCGGTTGTCCAGCATCGCCAGACGCTCTTCGCTCCAGCCCCATTCGCTGACCAGCTGGCTGAGGATCTCGCGCCGCCAGCCGACGCAGGCCTTGGCCAGCGACAGCTTTTCACACACTTTCAGGTAGAAACAGCGGCGGGCCAGATCGAGACGGGTGGTGTCGTTGATGTCGGTCAGGTAGCGGGTGACGCGCTCGAGCATCATGCAGTAGGCGTCGAGCCCGAAGCTGACGATCTCGCCCTGATGCAGGCGATGTTTGATGTCCGTCGCCAGCAGTTGGGTATTGGGATATTCCCAGGAATAGGCTTCCAGCAGCAGGGTCTTCAGCACCGCCTTGTAAGGCGAATCGATGCTCTTGTACAGCTGCCACAGGCTGGCGCCGAAGTACTCTTCCGCCGACAGCGAACTCAGGCCGCCGAGATCCAGCCACTCGTTCGGCGTCAGCGCGCCCTGCGCGTACAGCGACAGCACGTATTCATCGTAGTGCGCTTCTTCTTCGCCCGGCACCATGTTCCACAGGATGCGCTTGCCGGCCAGGCGCACCGCGGTGCGGTAGAATTCGTCGAGCAACAGGATATGCTGCGTCGAGCCGCAGTCTTCGCCGCCCAGGCTGCCGCTTTCATTATGGCGGAAGCGGTTTTCGTCGATCAGGAAGAAGCTGACTTCCACCCCCATCGAGGCGGCCCACTTCTCAAGCAGGCTGCATTTTTGCTGCAGGCGGGTGCGTTCTTCGTTGTCCAGCCAGGACTGGTGGCAGACCCAGATGTCGAGATCCGAGCTGCAGCTTTGGCCGATAGACGAGGTGCTGCCCATCGAATAGACGCCGGTGATCGGCAGCTCACCGCTGGCCGGTTTGTCAAACGGGCTGCCCCATTTGTCTTCTAAATCGTTCAGGTAATCTTGTTGAGTTTCATCAGGCGTGTAGAGGCAAATGCCGTGGGGAACGTTACCGTTCAGGTAACCCGGCATCAGCGGGTGATGGTGGTGCAGTAAGGTGGGCAGCAGACTGTATACCCGTTGAAACGCGGGCTTCATAGCCGCCAGGGCGCGATCGACGCGTAGCTGATTGATCGCATCCAGTCTCTGCTTCAATGTCTCGATGTAGAGGTACAAGACGTCTCGCCTGATTATCCCGGTGTTTAGAAAAAAACCCGTATTCCATAAGCGCCGTTAGTGTAAGAAGAATATTTGGCGACTTATTGCTGGAAACGTGATCAATTTAACACCTTGCTGATTGACCGTAAAGGAGGTAACGCTTCACAATTATTGTAGCGCTTCCCTAAACGATTTACCCGCAGTGTTAACTGCCCCAAAGCACATCACACGTCCCTTTGATTCCGTTGTCCTTTTTCCGCCTCCGGCTTCTTGCACTGACAGTATTGGCTCTCAGTGGTAGGATGGATGGCGAAATATAAAAACGGTAACAAGCATGTTAGACAAAATTATTCGAATTGCCACCCGACAAAGCCCGCTTGCACTCTGGCAAGCACATTATGTGCAGCAACGTCTGATGGCCTGCCATCCCGGCCTGCAGGTCGAGTTGGTGCCGATGGTGACGCGCGGCGACGTTATTCTGGATACGCCGCTGGCAAAAGTCGGCGGTAAAGGCCTGTTTGTTAAAGAACTCGAGCTGGCGCTGCTGGAAGGCCGCGCCGACATCGCCGTGCACTCGATGAAAGACGTGCCGGTCGATTTCCCCGCCGGCCTCGGTTTGACCACCATTTGCGAACGCGAAGATCCGCGCGACGCTTTTGTTTCCAACCGTTTCGCCTCGCTCGATCAACTGCCGCAGGGCAGCGTGGTCGGCACTTCCAGCCTGCGCCGCCAGTGCCAACTGCGTGAACGCCGCCCGGATCTGATCGTGTGCGACCTACGCGGCAACGTCGGCACTCGCCTGGCCAAGTTGGACAACGGCGACTATGACGCAATTATTCTGGCGGTGGCCGGCCTGAAACGCCTGGGACTGGAGCAACGCATCCGCAGCCCGCTGAGCGCCGAAGAGTGCCTGCCGGCGGTCGGCCAGGGTGCGGTCGGCATTGAATGCCGTCTCGACGACAGCGTCACCCGCGCGCTGCTGGCGCCGCTGAACCATGCGGCCACCGAAACCCGCGTGCGCGCCGAACGGGCGATGAACACCCGTCTGGAAGGCGGCTGCCAGGTGCCGATCGGCAGCTATGCCGAACTGGAAGGCGACAGCCTGTGGCTGCGTGCCCTGGTCGGTGCCCCGGACGGCAGCCAGATGGTGCGCGGCGAACGCCGCGGCCCGGCCGCCGAGGCCGAACGGATGGGCGTTGAGCTGGCGGAAGAGCTGCTGGCGCGCGGCGCGCGCGAGATCCTGCGTGAGGTTTATCAGGGAAACCCGCCGGCATGACGATCCTGGTAACCCGCCCATCGCCTTCGGGCGAGCAATTAGTGAGCCGGCTGCGCGCACTCGGCCGGGTTGCCTATCATGCACCGCTGATCGACTTCGCCCCCGGCAACGATCTGCCGCAGCTGCCGCAGGCGTTGCAGCAGTTGAACGCCGGCGATCTGGTGTTCGTGCTGTCGCAGCATTCGGTGAACTATGCCGATTCGGTCATCGGCCGCGCCGGGCTGAGCTGGCCCGCGCACCTGACTTATTACGCCATCGGCCGCACCACCGGGCTGGCGCTGCACCGCATCAGCAGTTTGCCGGTGGAATACCCGCGCGAACGCGAGATCAGCGAAACGCTGCTGCTGCTGCCGGCGCTGCAAAAGCTGGCGGGCAAACGCGCGCTGATTTTGCGCGGCAACGGCGGCCGTGAGTTGCTGGGCACGACGCTGAGCGAGCGCGGCGCCGACGTCAGCTATTATGAATGCTATCAACGCAGCCCGGTGCACTACGACGGCAGCGAGCAGAGCGCCCACTGGCAGCGCGCCGGTGTGGATACGCTGGTGGTGACCAGCGGTGAAATGTTACAACAGCTCTATACTTTAGTTCCTGATTACTATCGTTCTTCATGGCTGCTGCGTTGCCGCCTGGTAGTAGTGAGCGAACGCCTGGCTACCCTCGCCCGGGATTTGGGCTGGCGTACGATTCGGGTAGCTGACAACGCCGATAATGACGCGCTGATCCGCGCGCTACAATAATCTGACTATGGGATGTGCCACTATGACGGAACAAAATACCCCATCCGCCCCGGTTGAAGAGCCAACCACCGCGGTTGAGAGCTCCCAGCAGCCAGCCGCTGCCAGCCGCAAAGGCAAGAACACCGGCCCGGTGCTCGGCGCGATCGCTATCGTGCTGGTCATCGCCCTCGGCGCGGGCGGCTATTACCACACGCACCAGCAGGCGCAACAGCTGATCGCCGCCAATCAGGCGCTGCAGCAGCAGCTTGAAGGCGTGAAGCAGAGCCAGCAGCAGGAAAGAAATGCGCTGGAAGGCCTGTTGCAGCAGCAGGGTAAAACCCTGGACGCCGCCGATCGCGAGCAGGCTAACCTCGCGCGCCAACTGAGCGAGCTGCAGGAAAAAGTGGCGACCATCTCCGGCAGCGACGCCAAAACCTGGCTGCTGGCGCAGGCCGATTTCCTGGTGAAAATGGCCGGCCGCAAGCTGTGGAGCGATCAGGACGTGACCAGCGCCGCCGCGCTGCTGAAAAGCGCCGACGCCAGCCTGGCGGACATGAACGATCCTAGCCTGCTCGACGTGCGCCGCGCCATTACCGAAGACATCGGCACGCTTGCTACGCTGACCCAGGTCGATTACGACGGCATCATCCTCAAGGTCAATCAGCTGTCCAATCAGGTGGATAACCTGCGCTTGGCGGACAACGACACCGACGAAGCGCCGATGGATCAAAACAGCAGCGAGCTCTCCGGTTCGATCGCCGAGTGGCGGCAGAACCTGGCCAAGAGCTGGCGCAATTTCATGGCCGACTTCATTACCATCCGCCGCCGCGACGCCAGCGCCGAACCGCTGCTGGCGCCGAACCAGGACATCTACCTGCGCGAAAACATCCGTTCGCGCCTGCTGGTGGCCGCGCAGGCCATCCCGCGCCACCAGAACGAGACCTACAAGCAATCGCTGGAAACCGTCTCCACCTGGGTGCGCGCCTATTTCGACACCACCGATCCGGCGACCAAGGCCTTCCTGGAAGAGCTGGACAGCCTGAGCCAACAGTCGATCTCGATGGACGTGCCGGATCAGCTGAAAAGCCAGCCGCTGCTGGAAAAAGTGATGCAGACCCGGGTGCGCAACCTGATGACCCAGTCCCCTGCCGCTCACCAGGAGGGTTAAGCCATGTTACGCGTGCTATTTCTGTTCCTGGTGGTGATCGCCAGCGTGGTGCTCGGGCCGATGTTGGCCGGGCATCAAGGCTATGTGCTGATCCAGACCGACAACTACAATATCGAAACCAGCGTCACCGGCCTGGCGATCATGCTGGTGCTGCTGTTCGTGGTGCTGCTGGCGATCGAGTGGATCCTGCGCCGTCTCTTCCGCACCGGCGCCCGCACGCGCGGTTGGTTTATCGGCCGCAAGCGCACTCGCGCGCGCCAGCAAACCAAGGCCGCGCTGATCAAGCTGGCGGAAGGCGACTACAAGCAGGTCGAGAAGCTGATGACGCGCAACGCCGATCATGCCGAACAGCCGGTGGTGAACTACCTGCTGGCCGCCGAAGCCGCACAGCAACGCGGCGATGACTTCCGCACCAACCAATATCTGGAGCGCGCTGCCGAAGCGGCCGACACCGATCAGCTGCCGGTGGATATCACCCGGGTTCGCATCCAGCTGGCACAGGGCGAGAACCACGCCGCGCGCCACGGCGTCGATCGCCTGCTGAACCAGGCGCCGCGTCATCCGGAAGTATTGCGCCTGGCGGAACAAGCCTATCTGCGCACCGGCGCCTATGCGTCGCTGCTGGAAGTGCTGCCGTCGATGCGTAAAATCGAACTCCACAGCGAAGAGCAACTGCAGGCATTGCAGCAGCAGGCTTATATCGGGCTGATGAATCAGGCGATGGCGGACGAAGGCAGCGAAGGCCTGAAGCGCTGGTGGAAAGATCAGAGCCGCAAGACGCGTCACGAAGTGCCGCTGCAAATCGCGATGGTGGAACACCTGATCGAATGCAACGACCACGAACTGGCGCAGGAGATCGTGCTCGACAGCCTGAAGCGCCAATACGACGAGCGCCTGGTGCTGCTGCTGCCGCGGCTGAAGTCCGGCAACCCCGAGCAGTTGGAGAAAGCGCTGCGCCAGCAGATGAAGCAGCACGGCGCGACGCCGCTGCTGAACAGCACGCTGGGGCAGCTGCTGATGAAACACGGCGAGTGGCAGCAGGCGGCCGACGTCTTCCGCGAAGCGCTGAAACAGCGCCCGGATGCCTACGACTACGCCTGGTTGGCCGATACGCTGGAAAAACTGCATCGTTCGGATGAAGCGGCGCAGATGCGGCGCGAAGGACTGATGTTGACGCTGAAACAGAACGGCGGCGAATAGCGCCCTGCACGATTGAAGAACAGCGCGGCTCTTGATGCCGCGCTTTTTTTTTGCCAGTTAACATCCTGAGGCGCAAAAAAAAAACACTTGCCGCAGGGCAAGTGTATAAAGAAGCAATCAGGTCTAGGACAACAGGGGCGGTGCCTCACTCAACGTTTTGCCCTGAGCGTGATGACGGGTTAGTCATCGTTCTCGTGGGCGATAGGCACCCTAAATCGGCTCTGCGTCATTCCCAGGGTTTATGAGGCCTAAGGCGAACATAAGAGGTGGAATGAGCATCTACGCTATAGATATTGCACTTGGCGTGCCAACTTTAAGGCTAAGGCCATTCCCAATAAAAAACGGGTCTCAATGCATTGAAATATATTAATTTTTAATTTAACCCTGTCTTTCCTGTTATATGCCACTCTCTGGCATTCCATGCCAGCAGCCGTAATAGGAATGTCGCCTCAAAACGACGACTTAAGCCAAAGCCCATTTTATCTTTTTAAATCAATCAATTATTTGTCTCAACCTGACGACAACGCTGGATGGCGCTGTCGCTGAAAACCAACACGCTTGCCGACAGAGACAAAGTGCCCATCCTTAGATATGCAAAAAGCCCGCGCATTGCTGCACGGGCCTACCTTCGTCTCGCTTCGCGAGGCTCGAACCTCCTGCGGAGGTGCTCATCCTCATAAACTACAGACGAAAAAAAACCTGCTTTAAAAAGCAGGTTTTTCGAATGTGGTCGGCGAGAGAGGATTCGAACCTCCGACCCACTGGTCCCAAACCAGTTGCGCTACCAAGCTGCGCTACTCGCCGATTTGTGTTGCTCATACTACCCGATTTATCAGACCATTGTCCATATAAATCTTATATTTATCAGATATTTTGCGTGGTGCGAAGAGAGGGACTTGAACCCTCACGTCCGTAAGAACACTAACACCTGAAGCTAGCGCGTCTACCAATTCCGCCACCTTCGCACTGTCACAAAATACTGCTAAATCGTCACTTCGTCAGGAAGTGGGGTGGCTAATGGGACTCGAACCCACGACAACTGGAATCACAATCCAGGGCTCTACCAACTGAGCTATAGCCACCATTACTACTTCTTACTCACGCGGTAATATACCACCGCAGCTCCTGCGCACAAACTTAATGGCGCGCCCGACAGGATTCGAACCTGAGACCTCTGCCTCCGGAGGGCAGCGCTCTATCCAGCTGAGCTACGGGCGCGTAGCGCCGTTGCGGGAGGGGATACTACGGATTTACGCCAATCCTGTCTAGTGCTTTTTCGCAGAAATGTTGCGTTTGATTACGCTTTGCTCACTCCCGCGCACAAAAGCGCACTCCGTAGCCCCTTTTCGCCGTTTATTGGCGCGTTTCTACCCGATTTTCAACCGGATGATGTTTCTTGTGCATGCCGAAAGCGAAGTAGCACAGGCTGACGCCGGCTAAGAAAATCGCCCCGACCAGCAGGGAAATGCGCGTATCCGGGTTGATTCCCATGCCGACCAGCACGCAAACCAGAAAAGCGATGGTCAGATAGTTCACATACGGGAACATGATCGACTTAAAGCTGTGGTTTTTGATCGCTTCCTTATGGGCGCGGCGGAAATAGAGTTGGCTTATCAGCACCACGAACCACGGCACCATGCCCGGCAGCACGCTCGCGCTGTAGACATAAACGAACACCTGCTCCGGATTCGGGATGATGTAGTTCAGCGCGGAGCCCACCAACAGGCAGCCGATGGTGACGGCGATGCAGTTCACCGGCACGCCGCTGGCGGAAAGCTTGGTAAGCGCCGCCGGCAGTTGGCGGTTCTTGGCCAGGGCGTACAGCATGCGGCCGCCGCTGTACATGCCGCTGTTGCAACCGGAGAGCGCGGCGGTCAACACCACGAAGTTGATGATGCCGGCGGCGGCAACGATGCCGATCTTGGCGAAGGTCAGCACGAACGGGCTGCCGGTGGTGCCGATGCCGTTCCACGGGAAGATGGTGACAATGACGAAGATCGCACCGACATAGAAGATCAGGATGCGCCACAGGATATTGTTGATCGCGCGTTTCAGCGTCACCTGCGGGTTCTTGGCTTCCCCGGCGGTGATGCCCACCAGTTCAACCCCCTGATAGGACGCCACCACGATGCACAGCGCAAACAGGAAGCCTTTCCAGCCGCCGGCAAAGAAACCGCCGTGCGCCGTCAAATTGGCGAAACCGATAGGTTCACCGCCGTTGCCGAAGCCGAAGAGGATCACCCCCAGCCCCACCAGAATCATCACGATGATGGTGGTGACCTTGATCATGGCGAACCAGAACTCCAGCTCACCGTACAGGCGCACCGCCGCCAGGTTGGCCAACGCGACCATCGCCACGGCGATCAACGCCGGCACCCACTGCGGTATTTCCGGGAACCAGAACTGCACATACACCCCGATGGCGGTGATTTCAGAAATGCCGACGGCAATCCACATAAACCAGTAGCCCCAGGCGGTCAGGTAACCGAAGTAGGGATTCATGTACTTATGCGCGTAAACGGCAAACGACCCGGCGACCGGCTCGAGGAACAGCATTTCCCCCATCGAACGCATAATGAAGAACACGAACAGCCCGGCGATAATGTAAGCCAGCAGCACCGACGGCCCCGCCCATTTCAGCGTACTGGCCGAGCCCATAAACAGGCCGACACCGATGGTGCCCCCCAGAGCGATAAGCTCGATATGCCGGGCCTCAAGGCCCCGGTGTAGCCCTTGCGGTTTCTCTTTGTGTGCCATAAATCCTCAATAATTTTTCTCGGGTCGTGTTTGCCTGCCGGCCGCTGCCGGTCGTTATTGTCATTATTAAAAGAATAAATCATCCCCTGCCGATCGGATTGGCATCAACGGGTTGTCGGAGCGAAGTGACCGTGAGAAGGACATCGTTCAGCGCTGTCGCATCAAGCTTCAGCGGCCAGGGATAATTTCCGGGCGGTATCGTTTCGCATTTCGCCGCTATAAGCAAACCGCAATTTAAAACTTTATGGAATAAATGCGACGACGTTTAGGGCCGAGGGTTATAGATATGCGGGAGAAACGCGCAAAAGCAGATTATTGGTACAGCAGACCGGGGCGGAACAGCACTTTCCGCCCCGGATGAGGGGTTACATCTTGCCGCTGTAGTAGTAGCCGACAAACTTCAACAGCTTCAACTGCCGGCCGATGCGGCTGGGTTGGCTGAGCAGGCGGTAGAGCCATTCCAGACCGAGGTTCTGCCACACCTTGGGCGCACGCTTCACATGGCCGGTAAAGACGTCGTAGGTGCCGCCCACGCCCATATACAGCGCCTGCGGATGCACCTTGCGGCAGTCGCGCATCAGAATCTCCTGCTTCGGCGATCCCATCGCCACCGTCACGATCGCGGCGCCGCTGGCACGAATACGCTCGAACAGCGCCTCGCGCTGATCCGGTTTGAAGTAGCCGTCCTGGCTGCCCACCAGGTTGACATTCCACTGGCTGCGCAGCTTTTGCTCGGTTTCCGCCAAAACCTCCGGCTTGCCGCCGACCAGGAAGACCGGCGTGCCTTCACGGCCGGCGCGTTGCATCAAGGCTTCCCACAGATCGGCGCCCGCAACGCGCGAAACGTCCGCCGCCGGGTATTTGCGGCGAATCGAGCGCACCATGCTGATGCCGTCTGCGTACTTGTACTCCGCATCATCCAGCAACGCATGCAGCGCCTGGTCCTCTTCCGCCTTCAGGATCTTTTCCGCGTTCATGGCCACCAGCGTGCCCTGTTTTACCCGGCCGCCGTCGAACAAAAAGTCCATGCAATGCGCCATATCGCGAAAGCCCCACAGGCTGAAACCGCGCAGCTCATACTGCGGCACCGAAATCTTTGCTTCCATCGTTCTCATTACCCTTACAAAAGACCGTTGGCCCGAGGCGGCGACGCCAGCGCGCGGGTGCGCGTCACTCTGGCCTTGATCAGCCCGGCGGTATCGAACAGCCAATACAGCAACTTCGCCAGCACCAGACAGGCGCCGAAAATAATGCAGAAGAACACCACGCGCGACACGAATGAATCCACCCCTTCCCGCGCCAACACGATCATGTTGAACACCGCGCCGAAGCAGAACCCCTGCAGAATGGCCGCCTTATAGCGGTTCGGCTCGGTTTTGCCCAGCTCATACAGCCAGTCGAACCACTTGATGATCATGCCCACCAGAATCGCGCCGAGCGGGATAAACAGCGCGCCGCCCATCACCACCAGCGAACCGATCAGCGTCGGCGAAATCGCCAGCCCGGAGTGGTTGTTCAGCACTTCCCAGGTGAAGTAGTTGGCCGAGTTCAGCACCACGTCCGGCCGGCCGGGCCAGAGCCAGGTAGGGATAAAGACGTAGAAATCACGCAAGATCGGCGCCAGGCCCTGGAAATCGATCTTGTCGTAATTTTGCAACAGCAGCGCCAGGTTTTCCCACGGCGAGAAGGTATCGCGGGTCAGGTAGAGGAAGGTATAAAACGCCTCCGCGCCGCTGACGTCCAGGCTGTAGCGCTTCAACGCCAGCCAGAACATGCCGACCACGCCGAATATGCCCGCCGCCGCCAGCATCCACAGTGTGATCCAGCCGCGCACGATGCCGATAAACAGGAACAGCGCGAAGGCGATGATGATGTTGGCGCGGGTGCCGCCGACGATCACGTAGGTCAGAATGCCGAACGCCACCGTCGCCACCAGGAACAAGAACCAGGCGCGCAGATCCTGCCGCAGGAAATAGACCACCAGCATCGCCGGAATGAAGAAGTAAAAGAACCGCTTGAGCGCCACGCCGGACACGTCGCTGGAGAAAATCTGGCTGTAGGAATTGAGCTTGAACAGCAGGAAGCCGTTCTGCATGAAGAAGATCCCAACGGTACCGATCGCCACCAGCGCCAGCAGCACCCAGGTCATATGGGTTTCCACCCGGTTCATGGTAAACAGCGCAGCGCGCGGCTGCGTGCGGCGCTTGCGCAGCCGGGTCTTGTAGGTAACGTAATAGATGGCGTAAAACGCCGTCGCCGACAGCAGGGCGTACAGCAGAAACTCCACCGGCACTACCTCGACGTCAAACTGGAACACCAGCAGGCAGGTCAAAGGAAAACCGAAATAAAACGTCAGCAAATACAGCAGCGAGAAGAAGACGTTGAAGTTAAAGCGCACGCGCCGAAACTCCTGATAGGTCAGCGTCAGGATAAACGTCAGGCTGACCAGATAGACGACGAACAGGCCGCCGAATTGCGCCAACGTCATGAGTGCTCTCCCGCCGCCAACGCCAGGGCTTGCTGCCAACCGTCGACATAGTTCGGATTGAAGAAGGCGATCGCCTGTTTATCCACCGCCGCCAGCTGACGCTGCGCTTCACGCACCACCGCCTCGTCCAGCGAATCGCCATAGAACAGCACCGGCAGATGCTGTTCCGCCAAATCCTGCCAGAACGGGTTTTGCCGGCTGAGCACGAAAGGCACGCCGAACTGAATCAGCAGGCACAGGGTGCCAATCCCCTGCTGGCGATTGAAAATGAAATAGCCGAGATCGCAGGCGCGCAGAATATTGAGGTAGTCCTCAAACGCCACCTGCTGCGTGAGCAGCTGCAGGTTTTTCTCGCCGAACAGCGGCAACCCGGCGGCGCGCACCTGCTCGATGTAGGCGTCGTTATTGGTCGGATAGCCCATCGGCAGGATCACGCGCACGTCGGCGCCGAACTGCTGATGAATCGCCTGCAGCGCTTCGATATGCCGATTGCTGCGATCGCCGGAGTTACCCACCAGAATCGTCATCGGCCCGGCCAGGTTTTTCTCGACGTGAACGTCGGTCAGCGCCGGATCCATGCGGGTCGGGAAGTACAGCAGCGAGGCCGGCACCCGCGCATGGCGCTGCTGGTAGTGGATCACGTCGCCGCGGGTAGCAAACACGTTCCCCACCCGCCCCTGCGCAATGCGGCGCAGCAAATAGAACAGCCGGAATTTCCAGCTGGTGGCGTCTTCATACAGATCGGCGCCCCAAATATGCCAACTGACCTGACGCGCCTTGATCTTGCCGTTCAGCAGCGCCAACCACAGCCCCGGATTGAACTGGCCGTGCAGGAAGAAGCGCGCATTGCGATCGGCCTGAGCGCGCGCGATGACCGCCGCCGCCAGGCTTTTCTTGTCTGCGTAGGGCGCAATGTTCAGGGCGGGGAAATCTCCCAGTGCCGCCACATCCTTGGCCGCCACCATAAAATGCCGCGTCTGCTCAGCCGGCAAACGCGGCGCCAGCACGTCGTTGAAGAAGCGCAGCACCGTCTGGTTATGATGCGGGATATCGGATCCCAGAACGTGAATCAGTGTGGTCATACTCGTCTACGATAGATAAGAAATACGCAGCTACAGAGCGCGAAATACACGATGTAGGTTGCCATATAGGCCTGAGCCGCCCCCAACGCGCCGTGCAGCGGGATCAGCCAGTGCGAGAACAGCGTCAGCAGCAGAAACTGGCTGACTTCCGTCAGGATATAGAAGCGCAGCGACGCTTTGGCGATCACCAGATAGCCGAACACATAAGCCCCGACTTTCAGCACGTCGCCCACCAGCTGCCAGGCAAACAGATCGCGCATGGCGACGAATTTGTCCGAGAACAGCAGCCAGATGGCGAAATCACGCAGCAGCCACACCGTAAAGCTCGCCGCCGCTACCGCCGGCAGCACGAATTTCAACGAGCGCACGATCTCCCGCGAGATGGTGCCCTTGTCCGTCAGCCGCGACAGCGTCGGCAGCAGATAGACGGTAAACGAGGCGGTGATGAACTGCAGATAGGCATCGGAAATGCTGCTGACGCCCTGCCAGATCCCCACTTCATCCCAACCGTAATGCGCGGCCAACAGGTTACGCATCATCACATAGGCCACCGGCAGCGTCACCGAAGTGATCAGCGCCATGACGGTGAACTTGCCGAGGTTGCCGGCCACGAGTTTGTCCCAGCGCGGCGCCAGGTAGCGCAACGGCAGCGTTTTGCGCCGCCACAGCATCAGCCCGGCCGGCAGTACCACCAACGCCGGCACCAGTGCCAGCCCCGCCAGCGCGCCTTCATAACCGCCCAGCTTGAAGCACAGGTAATAAGCCACCACGCCGATCAGGCTGCCGCCGATCACCGCCAGCGCATTGCCCATCGCGTCGCGATAGCCTTTCAGCACCGCCATAAACAGGTTGGCGTAGGCGATGCCCATCTGAATGAAAGCGACGGCGCGCACCACATCGACGTAATCGGCATGCCCGAACAGCCCGATGCTAATCGGTTCGGCGGCGAACAGAAACACCAGCGCCAGCAAGGTCGAAAAGCCCAGCACGATGCTCGACGCGGTGCCCACCGCCAGACGCAGACGCTGCGGATCCTGGTGGTACTCCGCCACGTATTTGGTGATACCGTTAAAAATGCCCGCGCCGGACAGCACGCCCAGCACGGTAATCAACTGGCGGAAGTTACCCGCCTGCCCCACCCCGCTGGGGCCAAACGCCACCGCCAACAGTTTCACCACCAACAGCCCCACGCCGATTTTGATCAGCGTGGAGCCGGCGGTCCATATCGATGCTTTTGCCAACGACATATCAGGCAAAGAAACTCAGGATGGTATTGATTACCGTACGCTGATTGACATCAGACATATTGTAGAACAGCGGCAAGCGCACCAGGCGCGCGCTTTCCTGCGTGGTGTAACGATCTTCGCCGGCAAAGCGGCCAAAGCGTTCGCCGGCCGGGCAATCATGCAGCGGGATATAGTGGAACACCGCCATGATTTCGGCTTCCTTCAGGTAGTCGATAAAGGCCGTGCGCTCTTCGATATCGCGCAACTTGATATAGAACATGTGCGCGTTATGCACGCAGTCGGCCGGGATGACCGGCAGTTCGATGCGGCCTGACCGGGCCAACGGCAGGAAGCTGTCGTAGTACTTCTGCCACAGAGCCAAACGGCGCTGGTTGATGCGCTCCGCCACCTCCAGCTGGCCCCACAGGTAGGCGGCCTGCAGGTCGGACATCAGATAGCTGGAACCGATGTCGCGCCAGGTATATTTGTCTACCTGGCCACGGAAGAACTGGCTGCGGTTGGTGCCTTTTTCGCGGATGACTTCCGCCCGATCGATCAGGGCCGTATCGTTCACCAGCGTCGCGCCGCCTTCGCCGCCGGCGGTGTAGTTTTTGGTTTCATGGAAGCTGAAGCAGCCGATATGGCCAATGGTGCCCAATGCCTTGCCTTTGTAGGTCGACATCACGCCCTGCGCGGCATCTTCCACCACGAACAGGTTATATTTCTTCGCCAGCGCCATGATGGTATCCATCTCGCAGGCCACGCCGGCATAGTGCACCGGCACAATCGCGCGGGTTTTATCGGTGATCGCCGCTTCGATTTTGGTTTCGTCGATGTTCATGGTGTCTGGACGCAGGTCGACGAACACCACTTTGGCGCCGCGCAGCACAAAGGCGTTGGCGGTGGAAACGAAGGTAAAGCTTGGCATGATCACTTCGTCACCCGGCTGGATATCCAGCAGAATGGCGGCCATTTCCAACGACGCGGTGCAGGAAGGCGTCAACAACACTTTCGCGCTGCCGAAACGCTGTTCCATCCACTGCTGGCAGCGACGGGTGAAACCGCCGTCGCCGCACAATTTGCCGCTGCCCATGGCAGCCTGCATATATTCGAGTTCAGTGCCAACAACCGGTGGAGCGTTAAATGGAATCATGTCTACCTCTGTATAACCAGTACGCGGTGCTTTCAATCACGGCACCCTGTCGTTGATAGAGTCGTAATGCGGCGATATTACCCACCTGGGTCGCAACCCGCAGGCGCTGCATCCCCTGCTGCCGACATTCGGCGATCGCCGCCGTCATCAGCCTGGCGCCTACACCCCGGCCGGATGCGCCGGGGAACGCCGCCAACAGGCCAATGCGCATTTCCTGGCCGCCAATGTCACGCAGGCTGACAAAGCCTTCGGGTTGCCCCTGGCTATCCAGCACCAGCAAGCATTGATGATCAAAGGTGCCCTGCACCGCTTTTTCGATCCAGGCCGCATAGAATCGCCCGCTATCGGCGCGATCGTACCACGGGGCGCGAAATCGGCTGGCAGCGAACACCTCACCGGCGGCAGCGCGCAATGACGGGATGTCCTCGGGAACGGCCTGACGCCCCGCAACCGCCGAAGCGGCATCGGCCGTCGCGCTTTCAGGCGCAACGTTCACCACCAGATCCACTTCCCCTTCGACCAGCCGGAATCCCAGCGTCGACAGCGCGTCGGCCCATCCCAAGCGATAAGCGGGAATTTTGGCCTGCACCAACGCATAGGCATCCAAATCAGCCTCGGCTACGGGTGCCGCCGAGCTATCGAAATGTAATTTGGCGCTCTCTAATTGGAAGAAGTCGCTCTCCCAAACCAGCGGCTCAATACTGGCGTGGACGCGCATGCAGTAAATCCAGTAAATATTTGCCGTAACCGGTTTTGGCCAGCGTCTGAGCCGCGCGTTTTACGCCCTCATCATCCAGCCAGCCATTGCGCCAGGCGATCTCCTCGAGACAGGCGATTTTAAAGCCCTGGCGTTTTTCTACCGTCTGCACGAAGCTGCTGGCTTCCAGCAGACTGTCGTGCGTGCCGGTATCCAACCAGGCGAAACCACGCCCCAACAGCTCGACGTTCAGCTCTCCGCGTTCCAGATACATCTGGTTAATGCTGGTGATTTCCAGCTCGCCGCGCTCCGAAGGCTTCACCTGTTTGGCAAACTCCACCACCTGGCTATCGTAGAAGTACAGGCCGGTCACCGCCCAGTTAGACTTCGGTTTAACCGGTTTTTCTTCGATCGACAGCGCGCGGAAGTGGTCGTCAAACTCCACCACGCCAAAGCGCTCGGGATCCATCACCTGATAGCCAAACACGGTCGCGCCGGTGGAACGAGCCGCAACGCTTTTCAGCTTGGGACTGAACCCCTGCCCAAAGTAAATATTGTCACCCAATACCAGGCAGCTCGGCTCACCGGCCAAAAATTCTTCACCGATCAAAAATGCCTGAGCCAGGCCATCGGGACTTGGCTGTTCGGCATAGCTGAGAGTGATGCCAAACGCTTCTCCGCTGCCTAACAAACGCTTGAATGAAGGCAAATCTTCCGGCGTGGAGATAATCAGAATGTCGTTGATCCCCGCCAGCATCAGCACCGACAAGGGGTAATAGATCATCGGCTTATCGTAAATCGGCAACAGCTGTTTCGATACGCCGCGCGTGATCGGATGCAGACGCGTACCGGAACCGCCGGCCAGAATAATACCTTTCATACTTGCTCCCAAATCCACAGTGCCTGCTAAAGACAGCACTGTGCTACATTCACTCGGACAGCCCCAAACGCTCGCCGGCATAAGAGCCGTCTTGCACCCGGCGCCACCAGGTTTCGTTGTTCAGGTACCAAACCACGGTTTTGCGAAGGCCGCTTTCGAAGGTTTCCTGCGGCCGCCAGCCCAGCTCACGATCGATTTTGCCGGCGTCGATGGCGTAACGCATATCGTGACCCGGGCGATCCTTCACGTAAGTGATCAGATCGTGGTAGTTTGCCACGCCCTGTGGCTTGTTCGGCGCCAGTTCTTCCAGCAGATCGCAAATGGTCTGCACCACTTCGATATTCTTGCGCTCGTTATGGCCGCCGATATTGTAAGTTTCGCCTACCACACCTTC
Organism: Serratia sp. SM04; assembly: GCF_040280225.1. Lineage (NCBI taxonomy): Bacteria > Pseudomonadati > Pseudomonadota > Gammaproteobacteria > Enterobacterales > Yersiniaceae > Serratia > Serratia sp. SM04. The sequence continues at coordinate 100,037 of NZ_JBEOQT010000005.1, forward strand.
GGTCACGACCTCATAGAGCGCGCGCGCGTGATCTTCGACATACAGCCAGTCACGCACCTGCGCGCCGTTGCCGTATACCGGCAGCGGTTTGCCGGCTACCGCATTCAGGATCACCAGCGGAATCAGCTTCTCCGGGAAGTGATAAGGGCCGTAGTTGTTCGAGCAGTTGGTCACGAGGATCGGCAAACCGTAGGTGCGCAACCAGGCGCGCACCAGATGATCGCTCGACGCCTTGGAGGCGGAATACGGACTGCTCGGCGCATACGGCGTGGTTTCGGTGAATAGATCGTCGGTGCCGTGCAGGTCGCCGTACACTTCGTCGGTGGAGATATGATGGAAACGGAAAGCCTGCTTCTTCTCTGCAGCCAACGGCTGCCAGTAATGGCGCGCCGCTTCCAGCATAGTGTAAGTGCCCACCACGTTGGTCTCGATAAAGGCCGCCGGGCCGTCGATAGAGCGATCGACGTGGCTTTCCGCCGCCAGGTGCATCACCACGTCCGGCTGATACTGGGCAAATACCCGATCCAGCTCGGCACGATCGCAGATGTCAACCTGCTCGAAAGCATAGCGCTCGCTCTCGGCCACCACCGCCAGCGACTCGAGGTTACCGGCATAGGTCAGCTTATCCACCACCACCACGCTATCGCCGGTGGCCTCGATGATGTGCCGCACAACCGCGGAGCCAATGAAACCGGCACCACCGGTAACTAAAATACGTTTCAACGCCAGACTCCCTTAGTATCCACCACCCAGCTTTGCTTGATCTCTTCCGGCCGGATAGCCTTGAACTGCTGGTGATCGACCAACATCACGATCACATCGGCCTGCTGCAACGCCTCGGCAATCGTTTTCAACGCCACATGCCCCACCAGACATGCCGGCAGGTGTTCGACGTTAGGTTCCACGACCAGTGTTTCCCCCGAATGCCAATCCGCAATCAAATGGGCAACTTCCACCGCCGGGCTTTCACGCAAATCGTCGATATTCGGTTTAAAGGCCAGGCCGAAGCAGGCAATTCTCAACTCGGACGCGCGCTTGTTAGTCGCGGCCAGACAGTCAGCTACCGCCGTTTTCACGCGGTCGACCACCCACAGCGGTTTGCCGTCGTTCACCAGGCGTGCGGTGTGGATCAGACGCGCCTGCTGCGGATTCTGTGCCACGATAAACCACGGATCGACGGCAATGCAGTGACCGCCGACGCCCGGACCCGGCTGCAGAATATTCACCCGCGGATGACGGTTCGCCAGGCGGATCAGTTCCCAGACGTTGATTCCCTGCTCGGCGCAAATCAGCGACAGTTCATTGGCAAAGGCGATGTTCACGTCGCGGAAGCTGTTTTCCGTCAGCTTGCACATCTCGGCAGTACGCGCATTAGTCAGCACGCATTCGCCCTCGAGGAAAATCTTGTACAGCGCGCTGGCTCGTTCCGAGCACTTCGGCGTCATGCCGCCGATCACGCGGTCATTTTTAATCAGCTCCACCATCACCTGCCCCGGCAGCACGCGCTCCGGACAGTAGGCGATATTCACGTCCGCCGCTTCGCCCGCTTGCTGCGGGAAGCTGAGATCGCTGCGCGTTTCAGCCAACCATTCCGCCATCTGTTCGGTGGCGCCCACCGGCGAGGTGGACTCCAGGATCACCAGATCGCCTTTTTTCAGCACCGGCGCCAGCGATTTCGCCGCCGCTTCGACATAGGCCAGATCCGGCTCGTGATCGCCCTTGAACGGCGTAGGCACCGCGATCAGAAACGCATCGGCCGCCAGCGGTTTGGTCACCGCCCGCAGGAAACCGCCGTCGACGGCGCCCTTGACCACTTTATCCAGATCCGGCTCGACGATGTGGATCGCACCACGGTTAATGGTATCTACCGCATGTTGGTTAACATCAACACCTACAACTTTTTTCTTGCGGGAAGCGAACGCCGCCGCCGTCGGCAAGCCGATATACCCCAGACCAATGACAGAAATAGTGTCAAAGCTCATAGTGTCACCTGATGATTCTTTAAAGCTTCAAGGATACGCTGGCAGGCATGTCCGTCACCATATGGGTTATGCGCCCGACTCATGGTTTGATATTCGCTTTCGTCCATCAACAACTGAGTTACCGCATCAACAATTTTGGCCACATCGGTACCCACCAGGCGCACCGTGCCTGCATCCACCGCCTCCGGACGCTCGGTGGTGTCGCGCATCACCAGCACCGGTTTACCTAACGACGGCGCCTCTTCCTGAATGCCGCCGGAATCGGTCAGGATCAGATGCGCTTGAGTCATGAGATAAATAAACGGCAAATAATCCTGCGGTTCGATCAGCATGATGTTATCGATGCCTTTCAAAATGCGATTCACCGGCTCGCTGACGTTCGGATTGAGATGCACCGGATACACCACCTGTACTTCCGGGTGATTGCGGGCAATCTCCGCCAGCGCGCTGCAAATTCGCTCAAAGCCGCCGCCGAAGCTTTCCCGGCGGTGACCGGTGACCAGGATCAGCTTCTTGTTGGCATCGAGGAACGGATAACGCTGCGCCAGGCCAGCCCGCAGCGCGGCATCGCTCATTACCCGATCGCGCACCCAAAACAGCGCGTCGATTACCGTATTGCCGGTCACGAAAATCTGATTATCCGGCAGTGTTTCTCTCAGCAGGTTTTGACGTGAATTCTCGGTCGGCGCGAAGTGGAATTTCGCCAAATGCCCCGTCAGAGTTCGGTTGGCCTCTTCCGGCCAAGGGGAATACAAATCGCCAGTACGCAATCCGGCCTCAACATGCCCGACGGGGATGCGTTGATAGAATGCAGCCAGACTGGTCGCCAGCGTAGTGGTGGTATCGCCGTGCACCAGCACCACGTCCGGTTTGAAGTCTTCCAGCACTCCTTTCAGCCCTTCCAGGATACGACAGGTGATTTCCGTTAGCCCCTGGCCGGGTTTCATGATGTTCAGGTCGTAATCCGGCGTAATCTCAAACAACCGCAATACCTGATCCAACATCTCACGATGCTGCGCCGTTACACAGACCCTTGCGTCAAAGGCCTCATCCTGAGCCAAAGCATGTACCAGCGGCGCCATTTTAATGGCTTCAGGTCTGGTGCCGAAAACAGTCAACACTTTCACAGAGAATCTCTTTTTGGTCAGTTAAGCGCAGGCGGACCTGCGAACCGAGCGCACTAAGCGCCCATCGGTAAGTTAAATCTAAGGTTAATTCGATGGTCGACGCGCCAAGGCAACGCCCGCGCCAACCAAAGCGCCCATCGCGCCCCACAGAATCAGCCAGAATACCCGGCGCGGGCTGTCGCGTTTTACCGGCTCCTCCGGCGTGCGCAAATAACGATAGGTCTGGAACTTCTCATCCAACGTCGGGCCAACGTTCAGCGTCGCCAGCATCGCGCGGTTCTGATCGTAATCCAGGTCATAGGTCGGGCCGGAGGCCTGCAGACCTTCCAGACGCGCCTGCAGCATTGGCCGGCCCAGCAGGAACAGATCCGAATCCGGCAGTTGCTCGGCCGGGGTGTCGGTCTGCGCGCGGCTGATCCCTTGGCTTTCGGCGATTTTCAGCGCCTGCTGCGTGGTGTTCAGCTCGCGCTTGTAAACCGACTCCGCCACCGCTTCCTGCCGCTTGACCTGCGCCTTCATTGAGGTAGTGCGAGCGGCCCACGCCCCCTGGATCTCTTCGTTCAGGTGCAGGGCAGCGCGGTGGCTGGCGAAGGCCACGTATTGACGCAGCAGGCGGTTGGCGTCCGCGGCAGTTTCCGCCGTCAGCCTCACGCCGTCGTTCGGCACTTTCTTGTCGTCGCGCGGCGTGAACAGGATGTTGTTGATCAGCTCGTCGAGCAGCGCCGCATCCGCGCGGGCATCCCCTTCCTGACGTTGCTTGTAGTAATCGCTCTGCAGCCAGAAATCGCGACGCGTATCGTAAGCCGCCAGCTGCATGATGAACTCATTGTAGGCTTCGTCCGCGATGCTCGGCTGATCGCCGGCCGTCGCCGGCAGCGTGCGCACATCCAGATTGCGCAGGAATTGCTGCTGGGAGTAGTAACCGCCCAGCGCATTCACCGTGGGTTTGTCGGTGATTGCGGTCGCGCTCCATTCTTGCTTAACCAGATAAGAGACGATCAGCGCGACCGCCGCGAACAGCACCGCAATGCCGATAATCCACGGTTTGCCGCGCCACAGGGTGCAGCACAGGCCGCGGATATCGAGTTCGTTATCCACCGCCGGGGTATGCTTGTCAGACGTTGTTTCTGGATTCATCACAGCCAAAAAGCCTCTGGTTAAGATACTTGCTTGTTATCGCTCGAACGCCGCAGGCGACGCTTGATACGCTTAATGTACCGCGCAACCCGCCAGGCGCGCTTGATGCAGTAACCGTACAGGAAGAAAGCAAGCAAGAATAATGCCAACATAACCCACTCTGGGATAAAAGTCAGGCGTTCGCCGATCACGCCAACCGCCGCCAGCAATGCGGCCGCCAGGGTAATCAACACAAAAGCCTGCCGCGGCGTAAAGCCGGCGCGCATGATCAGGTGGTGAATATGTTGACGATCGGGAGAGAAGGGGCTCATCCCCTTGCGTAAACGACGATACATGATTGCTATCATGTCCATCAGCGGAATAGCGATGATCCACAGTGCGGTCACCGGATTAATCGAGTGTGCCTTGCCCTGCGAGCTTTGCAGCAGCAGCCAAATGGCGGTAAAGCCGATCAGGGTACTGCCGGCGTCCCCCATGAACACCTTATAACGGCGGCCGAGAATGCCGAGGTTGAGCAAAATATAGGGAACGATGGTGGCGATCATCGCAAAGCACCAGAACGCCATCTCATGGTGGCCGCTCAGGTACAGCAACAGACCCAGCGCGCCGAAGGAGACGCACGACAGCCCACCCAGCAGGCCATCAATGCCGTCGACCATGTTGAAGGCGTTGATCGCCGCCCATACCGCAAACAGCGTCACCAGATAGCCGAACGGCCCCAGCAACATCTCCCAGTCGCCCAGTACATGGCCGAAGCTGCGCAGATACAGACCGGCGAACACCATCATGGCGATGCCGACCAACGCCTGCACCAGGGCGCGGATTTTAACGCTGATGTCGAAACGATCGTCGAGCGCGCCCACAAACACCAGAATGCCGGCGCAGGTAAGATAAAGCTTGGCGTGCGCGATAGGTTGTTCGGAAATCCAAAACGCGAAGCACAATCCGGCATAAACGGAAATACCGCCGACCAGTGGAATCAGCCCCTGATGGCGTTTGCGATAATTGGGTTTATCTACCAGACCAATACGTTTTGCCGCCTTGCGGGCAACAAAGAGAAAAGCCAAAGAAAACAGGAAAACAAATAGAATTTCAGTACTCATAGTGAGTAAGTTCACAGTTAACAGATCTCTGTAGAAGATAAGGCAGCTTACCACGGGCAATAGCTTGTGCCATCGACCCCCGCCACCTTTCGGTCATTTCCTATGACAACGGTGATTCATGCCTATTTTCTTCGCATCGGCTGACAAAACGACAGCAGCAAAGCCGACCGGCGCAGAGCCGACCGACAAACAAGATGAATTCTCAATAAGTCGAGGAAACAACTTACTTTTCCATTACTGCTACTTATCGTATCCGCCAAAAGCGAAAAACGCCACGACTAGGCGTGGCGTTCAGCGAATTTTTTAACGAATTATGAGCGTTTCATCATATCGAAGAATTCATCGTTGGTTTTAGTCATCGCCAACTTATTAATGAGGAACTCCATCGCATCAATCTCACCCATCGGGTGAATGATTTTGCGCAGGATCCACATTTTTTGCAGCTCTTCGGAAGTGGTGAGCAGCTCTTCTTTACGGGTACCGGAGCGGTTGTAATCGATCGCAGGGAATACGCGCTTCTCGGCGATTTTACGCGCCAGGTGCAATTCCATGTTGCCGGTACCTTTGAATTCTTCGTAGATCACTTCGTCCATCTTCGAACCGGTATCGACCAGCGCGGTCGCGATGATGGTCAGGCTGCCGCCCTCTTCCACGTTACGCGCCGCACCGAAGAAACGCTTCGGACGATGCAGGGCGTTGGCGTCCACACCACCGGTCAGCACCTTGCCGGAAGCCGGTACCACGGTGTTGTAGGCACGCGCCAGACGGGTGATGGAGTCGAGCAGAATGATCACGTCTTTCTTGTGCTCAACCAGGCGCTTGGCCTTCTCGATCACCATTTCGGCCACTTGCACGTGGCGCGAAGCCGGCTCGTCGAAGGTCGATGCGATCACTTCGCCTTTCACCAGACGCTGCATCTCGGTCACTTCTTCCGGACGTTCGTCGATCAGCAGCACCATCAGCACGCAGTCTGGGTGGTTGTAGGCGATGCTCTGCGCAATGTTCTGCAGCAGCATGGTTTTACCGGCTTTCGGCGGCGCCACGATCAGGCCGCGCTGGCCACGGCCAATCGGTGCCGCCAGATCCAGTACGCGCGCCGTCAGGTCTTCGGTCGAGCCGTTGCCGCGCTCCATCCGCAGACGGGAATTGGCGTGCAGCGGCGTCAGGTTCTCGAACAGGATCTTGCTGCGGGCGTTTTCCGGCTTGTCGTAGTTGACTTCGTTGACTTTCAACAGGGCAAAATAGCGCTCGCCTTCTTTTGGCGGGCGAATCTTACCGGAAATGGTGTCACCTGTGCGGAGGTTGAAGCGGCGGATTTGGCTAGGGGATACGTAGATGTCGTCGGGACCGGCGAGGTAGGAACTGTCTCCAGAGCGGAGGAAACCGAATCCATCCTGCAATATCTCGAGCACGCCGTCGCCGAAGATATCTTCTCCGCTTTTCGCATGTTGCTTCAGAATGGAGAAGATAATGTCCTGCTTGCGCATGCGGGCAAGGTTTTCCAGCCCCATATTTTCGCCGAGAGTAATCAGCTCAGAAACCGGCGTATTCTTTAATTCGGTAAGATTCATAGTGGTGGGTTCTTAAACTCGGGGTATGTCTCGAACTTGTATCGTGAATGGTATGGCAGCGAGATGCGTGCCTGTTTACTGGACGTTCGATCACCGGGCGCAGAGCCGTCGCGGTAAGAAATGGCTTACATCGGGCGCACGCATTGACGGTTGAAGATCGAAGGTACCTTAAAAATGATTTTTGCAAAACCGTTTGATTGCCAAAACACGGGCTGAGTTCAGTTTACTTTCAACGCCAGTGATTCGACACAGAGTATAGCTTTAGATTCAAACTCTTTAGATTTAAAACTTCGGGCAAGTTCTATATGCAGTGTGGTTAAACTTAACACGCTTCTTGGCAGGCGTCTAGCGGTGAATTGAACATCACCGCCAGGCGCCTGATACTGGGCTTCCCGCCCGATTACAGATTCGCGTTCAGGAAATCTTTGAGCTGACCTTTGGACAACGCGCCAACCTTGGTCGCGGCCACTTCACCGTTCTTGAACAGCAACAGCGTAGGGATGCCACGGATACCGTACTTGGGCGCGGTAGCCGGGTTCTGATCGATATTCAGCTTGGTGATGGTCAGTTTGCCTTCGAACTCTTCGGCAATCTCATCCAGAATCGGAGCAATCATCTTGCACGGCCCACACCATTCAGCCCAGAAATCGACCAGGATCGGCCCTTCCGCTTTCAGCACGTCAGCGTCGAAGCTGCTGTCAGTCAGGTGAATAATTTTATCGCTCATGTTCTACTCCACAGGATTATGTCTACCTTGTTGGTGTAGCATTAACCAACTCAAGGTGATTTTATTGCACCGCGTTTATTTCAACGGATGTGCTTTCGTAAAGCAATAGTTAGCTGATATTCTACCACACTATGAGCAAAACACACTTGACTGAACAGAAGTTTTCCGACTTCGCCCTGCACCCGTTAGTCCTTGAAGCCCTTGAGAAAAAAGGGTTTCACAATTGCACGCCCATCCAGGCGTTAGCATTGCCGCTCACGCTCTCCGGGCGTGACGTTGCAGGTCAGGCGCAAACCGGTACCGGAAAGACGCTGGCGTTTTTGGCGTCTACTTTTCACTATTTGCTGACTCACCCGGCGAAACAGGATCGCCAGACCAATCAGCCGCGCGCCTTGATCATGGCGCCTACGCGTGAACTGGCGGTGCAAATCCACTCCGACGCAGAAGCGCTCTCCCAGAGCACCGGCCTGAAACTGGGCCTGGCCTACGGCGGCGACGGCTACGACAAACAGCTGAAAGTGCTGGAAAGCGGCGTGGACATTCTGATTGGCACCACCGGCCGTTTAATCGATTACACCAAGCAGAACTATGTCGATCTCGGCGCGATGCAGGTTGTCGTGCTGGATGAAGCCGATCGCATGTACGATCTCGGCTTTATCAAAGACATCCGTTGGCTGTTCCGCCGCATGCCTGCGGCCGATCAACGCCTGAACATGCTGTTCTCCGCCACCCTGTCCTATCGCGTACGCGAGCTGGCCTTCGAGCAGATGAACAACGCCGAATATGTTGAAGTGGAACCGGAACAGAAAACCGGCCACCGCATTAAAGAAGAGCTGTTCTACCCGTCCAACGAAGAAAAAATGCGTCTGCTGCAGACGCTGATCGAAGAAGAGTGGCCGGATCGCGCCATCATCTTCGCCAACACCAAGCACCGCTGCGAAGACATCTGGGGCCATCTGGCCGCCGACGGTCACCGCGTGGGCCTGCTGACCGGTGACGTGGCGCAGAAAAAACGCCTGCGCATTCTTGACGACTTCACTAAAGGCAACCTCGACATCCTGGTCGCCACCGACGTCGCCGCGCGCGGTCTGCACATTCCTGCCGTCACCCACGTCTTCAACTACGATCTGCCTGACGATTGCGAAGACTACGTGCACCGCATCGGCCGTACCGGCCGCGCAGGCGCCAGCGGCCACTCCATCAGCCTGGCGTGTGAAGAGTACGCGCTCAACCTGCCGGCGATCGAGACCTATATCGACCACAGCATTCCGGTAAGTAAGTACAACAGCGATGCGCTGCTGACCGATCTGCCGGCGCCGAAACGCCTGTCGCGCCCGCGCGGCGGCAACGGCCCACGTCGCAACTCCGCGCCACGTCGCGGCGGCGCGCCGCGCAACAACCGTAAACGCTCGAGCTGATCGCCATGCTCAGTTCCAGCACGCTTTATGCTGCCATCGATCTCGGCTCCAACAGCTTCCACATGTTGGTGGTGCGCGAGGTGGCCGGCAGCATTCAGACCCTGGCGCGGATCAAGCGCAAGGTGCGCCTGGCGGCCGGGCTGGATCAGAACAATCACCTGTCGCATGAGGCCATGCAACGCGGCTGGCAGTGCCTGCGGCTGTTCTCCGAACGCCTGCAGGACATTCCGCGCGAGCAGATCCGCGTCGTCGCCACCGCCACGCTGCGCCTGGCGTCCAACGCCGATGAGTTCCTGCAGGCAGCCGAGCAAATCCTCGGCTGCCCGGTACAGGTGATCAGCGGCGAAGAAGAAGCACGGCTGATTTATCATGGCGTCGCGCACACCACCGGCGGGCCGGATCGGCGGCTGGTCGTCGACATCGGCGGCGGCAGCACCGAACTGGTCACCGGCACCGGCGCACAGGCATCGCAGCTGTATAGCCTGTCGATGGGCTGCGTCACCTGGCTGGAGCGCTACTTCAGCGATCGCAACCTCGGGCAAGAAAACTTCGAGCGCGCCGAACAGGCCGCGCGCGAAATGGTGCGGCCGATCGCACCGCAGCTGCGCCAGCAAGGTTGGCAGATCTGCGTCGGCGCTTCCGGCACCGTACAGGCGCTGCAGGAGATCATGGTGGCGCAAGGCATGGATGAGCGCATCACCCTGCCCAAGCTGCGCCAGCTGAAACAGCGCGCCATTCAGTGCGGCAAGCTGGAAGAGCTGGAGATCGAAGGGTTGACGCTGGAGCGCGCGCTGGTGTTCCCGAGCGGCCTGTCCATTCTGTTGGCCATCTTCCAGGAACTGGGCATCGAGAGCATGATGCTTGCCGGCGGGGCGCTGCGTGAAGGCCTGGTTTACGGCATGCTGCATCTGCCGGTGGAGCAGGATATTCGCATCCGCACCATCCGCAACCTGCAGCGCCGCTACCTGATCGACACCGAGCAGGCCGAACGCGTCAGCCAACTCGCCGCCAACTTCTCGCAGCAGGTCGCCAACGAGTGGCAGTTGGATGCGCGATGTCGCGAGCTGTTGCACAGCGCCAGTCTGATCCACGAACTCGGCCTCAGCGTCGATTTCAAGCAGGCGCCGCAACACGCCGCCTACCTGATCCGCCACCTGGACTTACCCGGCTTTACCCCGGCGCAGAAAAAACTGCTGGCCACCCTGCTGCAAAACCAGAGCAACCCCCTCGACCTGTCGCTGTTGAACCAGCAAAACGCCCTGCCGCCGCGCACTGCGCAGCGTCTGTGCCGCATTTTGCGCCTGGCGATCATCTTCGCCAGCCGCCGCCGCGATGACACGCTGCCGGCGGTGCGGTTGCGCGCCAATCAGGACGATGAACTGACGGTGATCTTGCCGCCGGGTTGGCTGGAACAGCATCCGCTGCGCGCCGAGGCGCTGGAGCAGGAAAGCCACTGGCAGAGCTACGTCCACTGGACGCTGCGATTGGAAGAACAGCGTTGAAATGACCAGGGCGCGATTCACGCCTGAGGTTAATGGCAAACCTGATGACATTGCCAGGTTTACAGAAGACAGCATATAAAAAATAAGGAAAATCAATTCATTGATTTTCGGCTGATAATCACAAAGGAGGAAAAACCACGCTTTTTCCTCCTTTGTCAGTCATCTAGCCCTGTCTTTTTAATTCCCGCCTTTGGCCTTGGCCAGCTGGGCGCGGATATTGGCCAGATGGCTCTGCCCTTTCTGCATCCGCTCCTGCGGGCTCACCACTTTGCGCTCGGTTTCCCATGCCAAATCGTCCTGCGGCAGCTCCAGCAGGAAGCGGCTCGGCTCCGGCCGCACCAGCTCGCCGTACTGACGGCGCTCGCGGCACAGGGTGAAAATCAGCTCTTTTTGCGCGCGGGTGATCCCCACATAGGCCAGACGCCGCTCTTCATCGACATTGTCTTCATCGATGCTGCTCTGGTGCGGCAGCAGGCCCTCTTCCATGCCCACCAGGAACACATAAGGGAACTCCAGCCCCTTGGAGGCGTGCAGCGTCATCAGCTGTACCTGATCCAGCTCTTCTTCACTTTCACCGCGTTCCATCATGTCGCGCAGGGTGAAGCGCGTCACCACCTGGGTCAGCGTCATCGGCTCGTCCAGATCGCTGCCTTCCAGCATCTCCGTCATCCAGCCGAACAGCGTATTGACGTTCTTCATTCGCATTTCGGCGGCCTTCGGGCTGGTCGAGGTTTCAAACAGCCAGCTCTCATAATCCACGCCGCGGATCAGATCGCGCACCGCCGCCACCGGCTCACGCTCCGCCTGCTGGGCGATGCCGCCCAGCCAGTGGGTGAAACGCTGCAACGATTCCAGCCCGCGTCCGGTCAAGTGCTGGCTCAGCCCCAGATCGAAACTGGCGTGGAATAAACTCTTGTTGCGCTGGTTGGCCCACTCGCCGAGCTTCTGCAGCGTCGCCGGGCCGATCTCGCGCTTGGGGGTATTGACGATGCGCAGGAAGGCGCTGTCGTCCTCCGGGTTGGTCAGCACGCGCAGGTAGGCCAGCAGATCCTTGATCTCTGGGCGCGAGAAGAATGAGGTGCCGCCGGAAATCTTGTACGGGATGCGGTTCTGCATCAGCATCTTTTCAAACACCCGCGACTGGTGGTTGCCGCGGTACAGGATCGCATAGTCGCCGTAGTTGGTCTTTTTCACGAAGTGGTGGGCGATCAACTCCCCCACCACCCGCTCGGCTTCGTGATCCTCGTTGTTGGCGGTCACCACCTTCAGCTCTTCGCCATACCCCAGCTCGGAAAACAGCCGCTTTTCAAACACGTGCGGGTTATTGGCGATCAGAATGTTAGCCGCCTTCAGAATGCGCTCGCTGGAACGGTAGTTTTGCTCCAGCTTGATCACCTGCAGCGCCGGGAAATCTTCCTTCAGCAGCACCAGGTTCTGCGGCCGCGCGCCGCGCCAGGAGTAGATCGACTGGTCGTCGTCACCCACCACGGTAAAGCGCGCGCGGTTGCCCACCAGCAGCTTAACCAGCTCGTACTGGCTGGTGTTGGTATCCTGATACTCATCCACCAGCAGGTAGCGGATGCGCTGCTGCCAGCGTTCGCGCACCTCTTCGTTGCGTTGCAGCAACAGCGTCGGCAACAGGATCAGGTCGTCGAAGTCCAGCACGTTGCACGCCCGCATATGGGCGTGGTACAGGCCGTAGCAGTGGGCAAACAGCTTGTCGCGCTCCGAGCGCGCCAGCGCCGCCGCCCGCTGGGGATCGATCAGGTCGTTTTTCCAGTTGGAAATGGTCGAAATCAGCTGCGCCACCAGCGTTTTGTCACTTTCCAGCCACTTTTCGGTCAGCTCTTTCAACAGCGCCAGCTGATCCTGATCGTCGAACAGCGAGAAGTTGGACTTCATCCCCAACGCCACGTATTCCCGCTTGATGATCTCCAGCCCCAGGGTATGGAAAGTGGAAATCATCAGCCCGCGCGCTTCTTTGCGCCCCAGGGTTTGCGATACGCGCTCTTTCATCTCGCGCGCGGCCTTGTTGGTAAAGGTCACGGCGGCGATGTGCCGCGCCTGGTAGCCGCAATGGTGGATCAGGTGGGCTATCTTGTTGGTGATAACGCGCGTCTTGCCGGAACCGGCACCGGCCAACACCAGGCAGGGCCCGGTAACGAATTCGACGGCTTGTTGTTGGCTGGGGTTTAATCGCATGGTGCTGGCTTGCTCGGCTGTAAAACGTGGAAGGGAATTGTAGCAGAAAGCGCCGATGAGATTTAGCGGGTATAATCAGCGCAATTTTCGCATCGACAAAGGCAATACCATGGCAAAAACGGCGTGCGCCCTGCACATTCTGGTAGACAATGAAAAGCTGGCCAACGAGCTGCTGGCCAAGCTGAAGCGCGGCGTCAGCTTCGACACGCTGGCGCGCAAATACTCGAGCTGCCCGTCAAAACGCAACGGCGGCTCGCTGGGCGAATTCAACAAGGGCGCGATGGTGCCGGCGTTCGATAAAGCGGTGTTCAGCATTCCGCTGCTCAAACCTTATGGCCCGGTCAAAACCCAGTTCGGTTACCACATCATCAAGGTGCTGTACCGCAACTGAGGGGGCCTGAGCCCCCTGTTGGGCATTACTGCGCGCCGGCGTCCGTCGCCGGTGCAGCCACCGCGGCGTCGGCCGGTTTGGCTTCCTCCGTCACCACTGCCGGCGCAGGCATCATGATGCCGTCATAGGTTTCCTGCAGCTGCTTCATGCTCATTTCCGGCTCGCCCTTCGGCTGCATCAGCACCAGCGTCGCCTCCTGAGAAAGCTGCAGCTTCAGCGCCTGATTCAGCGTCTCCAGCGTCAGGCTGGACAGGAACTCCTGACGCAGCTTCTGATACAGTTCCGGCGCGATATCCACCACCCCGCTCTGTTGCGAACGCAGGCGCTGGCTCATCAGCACATCGGTGTCGGTGCGGGCGTAGGTCGCGAACAGCTTGCTCAGCTGATCGTTTTTCTGCGCCAGCAGCGCATCGAATTCTTCTTTCGACAGGCCGTTGTCACGCACGTTGGCCAGCTCGCGGGCGATAAAGCCCAGGCTGCCGTTCAGGTTGTTGTTCGGCGTATCCAGATGGATGGCGCACTGCCCGCGCTGGTACTGCACGCGGCAGTCAAAGCCCAGATGCAGGCTCTTCTGGTCGCTTTTTTCCAGCGTCTGCTGGAGATGCCAGAACAGCGCCTCGCGGGCGAGATCGCCACGCCAGTAACGGAGCAGGCTCTGCGAATCGCGAATCGGATGCCACGGCGAATCCCACATGATCGACAGCGTATCCTGTTTCACCTGCTCGCTGATCAGGCTCACCGGCTGTTGCGGCAGCGGCGTCAGAGTCGGCATCGGGGCCGGGGTTTCACGTTTGCCCTGCAGCGGCGAGAACGCCTTGTTGATCTGCTCGCCCAGGCTGCGGCTGTCGACCTTGCCGACAACGAACAGCGTCATGGCATCCGGGGTATACCACTGTTGATAGAATTTCTTCAGCTGTTCGAGGTTGACCGGCCGTTTCGCCGGCTGCGCCGGATCGTGCGCCAGCAGCGTCGAGCCTTTCAGGCGGTAACGCCACCAGACGTCTTGGGTATTGGGCGGGAACGTGCCGACCGGATTGATGGTGGAGTTCATCACCGCGTGCACCGTATGCTCGTCGATCGCCAGTTTGCCGGTGGTGTCCGCCAGCCAGGCCAGCGCTTCTTTCAGCAGGTCAGGCCGGTTATTCGGCAGGCTGAGATTATACATGGTGAAATCATACGAGATGATAGCCGGCGGCAGCGGCCGCTCGTTATCCACGCTCTGCTGCCACAGGGCGCGCAGCTGCGGCGCGGTAAAGCTTTCACTGCGCGTCAACGCCAGCCGCGGCAACAGCTGGGCGAAGCCGGTCTGTTGCGAAGACTCCACCAGAGAGCCGGTATTGACGATCAGCCGCAGTTCCACGCGGTCGCTTGGCCGCTGCGGCGTATCGAGAATTTGCCATGAAAACCCGTTGGCCAGCGCCCCCTGCTGCCAGGCAGGATCGGGTTGTAGTGCTTCAGCCTGCACGCTGCTACTGGCTGCAGCCAATAGCAGCCCACCAACTATAAGATGAATTCTGGTGCCCTGCATGTGAACCCCTACTTAATGACTATCCAATTTCTTATGCAAATGCGTGTATTCCATTCAATGGAATCATAAAAATACGCCCTGAGTTTCACAGTGGGGCGGAAAGCAGAAAGTGTACCATCGTGTTAGACCGCGCGCCTTTGCGGATGTCACTCATTAGAGTGAAAAATAATAGATAGCGGGGTTTTTAATGCAAGAAATCGTTACGAGGCAGGGGGAAAACCTCACCGGCCGCGGCTGCGGCCGGTGATTCGCCGTCAATATCAGGCGGAAGGCAGCGTTTTGTCCGCGCCGGCGTTTTTGTTGTTCAGCGTGGCTTTCAGCTGTTTCTCATCCAGTTGGCCGCACCACTTCGCCACGACCACGGTCGCCACCCCGTTGCCCACCAGGTTGGTCAGCGCGCGGGCTTCCGACATGAAGCGGTCGATGCCGAGGATCAGCGCCAGGCCGGCCAACGGCAGGTGGCCGACGGCGGAGATGGTGGCGGCCAACACGATAAAGCCGCTGCCGGTCACGCCCGCCGCCCCTTTGGAGGAGAGCAGCAACACCACCAGCAGGGTAATCTGATGCATGATGTCCATGTGGGTGTTGGTCGCCTGCGCGATAAACACCGCGGCCATGGTCAGGTAAATAGAGGTGCCGTCCAGATTGAAGGAGTACCCGGTCGGGATCACCAGGCCCACCACCGATTTCTTGCAGCCCAGCCTCTCCATTTTATCCAGCATGCGCGGCAGCGCGGACTCGGACGACGAGGTCCCCAGCACGATCAGCAGCTCTTCTTTGATGTAGTTGACGAATTTGAAAATGCTGAAGCCGTTGGCGCGGGCGATGCTGCCCAGCACCACCACCACGAACAGGATACAGGTGATATAGAAGCACACGATCAGCTGGCCGAGTTGCACCAGGGTGCCAACGCCGTATTTACCGATGGTAAACGCCATGGCGCCGAAGGCCCCCAGCGGCGCCAGGCGCATGATCATGTTGATGATGCCGAAAATCACCCGCGAGAAGCTGTCGATCACGTTGAAGATCAGCTGCCCCTTTTCACCCAAGCGATGCAGGGCGAAGCCGAACAGCACCGCGAACAGCAGCACCTGCAGAATGTTGCCGCTGGCGAATGCGCCGATCACGCTGCCGGGGATGATGTCCAGCAGGAACGGGATGATGCCCTGCTGCTGCGCCTGCTCGGCGTAGACTGCCACCGCCTTGGCGTCCAGCGTGCCGGGATCGACATTCATGCCGGCGCCCGGTTGCACCAGGTTGACGATCACCAGGCCGATAATCAGCGCGATGGTGCTGACGATTTCAAAATACAGCAGCGCGATAGCGCCGGTGCGCCCCACCGCCTTCATGCTTTCCATGCCGGCGATGCCAGTCACCACGGTGCAGAAGATCACCGGGGCGATAATCATCTTGATCAGTTTGACGAAGCCATCGCCCAGAGGTTTCATCTCGGCGCCGAGGTCAGGGTAGAAATGGCCAAGCAGGATACCCAGCGTGATCGCCGTCAGCACCTGAAAATAGAGGCTCTTAAAGATCGTTGTTTTCATATGAACATCCTATGGGGGGAAGACACGCACCAGGCAGCAGTCTAAAAATCCAGCCTGTTCATTGCTTGCGCGGAAAATAACACCCACTTAACAACATGGAAATAATTTGTTGCACCCGCCCCTGGGAGTTGATGTGAATTTAAGAGCTGAAACGCGTCAGTCGGGGTGCAAAGCTGAAAATTGCGTAATGCTTTGTTTGCACTAACGCAAAAGAGGTAGAGGAGAAATAGCGATTTTCGGACGGGGAAAAGTACCGGAAAGGTAAACGCGGCGCTTACGGCGCCGCGCGGCAAAACTCGGCTTCGAACGCTACGCGCGGCAGCGGCCGGGCGAACAGGAATCCTTGCCCGCTGCGAATGCCGTGCTGCAGCAGGCAGTCGCGCTGCTCGGCGTTTTCCACGCCTTCGGCCATCACCGGCAACGCCAGCACTTCGGAGATCGCACTGACGATGCGCACCATCGCATCGTCGGCCGGCAGCCCCTGAATGAAGCTGCGGTCGATTTTAATCAAATCGATCGGCAGGGATTTCAAGCGGTTCAGGTATTCCAGACTGGAGTAGCCCATGCCGAAGTCGTCCAGCGCGATCGACAATCCCAGATCGTGCAGCTCGCGCAGCAGCGCCAGCGCGCGGTCGAGATCGTCGATGCGCACCGTCTCGGTGATCTCCAGCAGCAGCTTGCGCGGGTCTATCCGATACTGCGCCAGCAGGTTTTTCAGATGCGGGACGAACGCCTCATGCTGCATCTGTATACCGGAAACGTTGACCGCCAGCGGCAGCGCAATGCCGCGTTGCTGCCAGTCCGCCAGGATGCGGCAGGACTCTTCCAGCACCCAGTTGCCGAGAGGCACGATCACGCCCAGCTCTTCCGCGAGCGGAATAACGTCGGCCGGCAGGGTATAGCTGCCGTCATACTGCTGCCAACGCAGCAGCGCTTCGGCGCCGATCACCTCGTTGGACTGCATGTCGATCTGCGGCTGCAGGAACAGCGTAAAATGCCGCTGCTCGATGCCGTGCAAAATCTCGCTCTCCTGCGTCAGCCGCTTCTGCGTGCGTTCCGTCAGGCTGGGCTCGAAAAACAGGATCTGATTTTTTCCTTCACGGTGGGCGGACATCATCGCCGAGGTGGCGCTGCGCAGCAGCTGTTCCGCACTTTCCCCCTGATTGAGGTAGTGCGCGATGCCGATGCTGGCGTTGGGCCGCAGCGCCAGACCTTCCAGGGTCAAGGGCGCGTTGATCTCCGCCATGATGCGTCGCGCCAGCTGCATGGCGTGGAACGGCCGCTCGGTCCCCTTGGCCAGGATGGCGAATTCGGTATTGCTCAGCTGCGCCAGCACGCCGTTTTCGTCGATACAGCCGCGCAGCTTCTTCGCCAGCGCCAACAGCAGCGCTTCACGCATCGCCGGGCTCATCACGCCCGAGGCTTCATGCAGCGTCTCGATGCCGATCACCAGCAGGTTAAAACGCTCGGGGCGCAGGCTGGAGGCGATATGCTGTTCCAGCAACGCGTTCAGCAATGCCGGATTCGGCAGTTCGGTCACCGGATGGCGGGTGCTCAGGCGGCTCATGTCGGCATGCGCCTTGGCCAGCGTCTGTTGATTACGGTTGTAGTTGCGCACCAGCAGGCCGAGCTCGTCGTCCTGGTGCAGCGTCGGCAGCATCAGCTGGTGGTAGGGCGCTTCGTCCTGCGAGATGTTTTCCAGCTCTTTGGCCATCGCGCGCAGCGGATGCACCATCAACCGATTCATGCACCAGGTGATGGCCACCGACAGGATCAGCGCCAACAGCAGGTAGGTCGACAGCATGGTCGACAAAATGCTGCGGATAAACTGGTACATGCGGAACGAATCGGCCTGCAGCACCAGATAGGCCAGCGGCTGCTGGTTGGCCGGCACCCGCTCCAGCGAATAGAGCGGCACGGAAATTTGGATCGGCAGCTCAAACAGCCGGGCGATCAGCGTCGGCACCGGCCGCTCCGGCGGGAAATTGGCGTGCAGCGCCTGAAACTCGTTCGGCAAGACGATATCCGCCCGGCTGAGAATGCCGACCGGCAACAGCGTGTTCAGCACCTTTTTGGCTTCCGGCACGTCCATGCGCAGCACCGCTTCCGCCAGCGGCTGGCGCACGGATTGAGCGATATTCTCCAGTTGCTGGGCGTAGTCATCCCTGCGCTGCTGCACAAAGTGGAATAACTGGATCACGATAAAGATGCAGATCGTGACCAGCGCCACGCCGGACACCGTCGCCATCTGCTTAATCGTTAACGAACGCCTGACCCGCAAACCTGCTCTCCGTGAAATCGGGCTGAAACAAAAAAGGGGGCTGACTCTCACCCGCCCCCTCGAACCGGGCTGATTATACTCGATCATCGGCTGTTTTTATCTGGCTATGCCGCAGGCAAAACCAAGAAAATCGCGGGTTTCAGTCTTTTCCTAAAGCGAACAAACGCGACCCGGACACAGGGTAACAAAACTCCCCGGTGTCCGACACTCCGAATCTTTCCCCTCCCGGCTACTTGAAGTCGGCGTAAGGCGTCAGCGGCTGCGGCGGCAAATCGAGATCCCCCTGCCAGCCGGCCAGGGAATAGCGCAGATAAATCAACGCGTGGCTCGGCGTATAGTCCTTCGCCTGTTGAATGTCGATACCGGCGCCGAGCGTCCAGTGCGAACTGAGACGGCGTTCGACGATCGCCCGCAGGGTATAACCGACGCCGCTTGAGGAGCTGCCGTCCTCGACGGCGAACTTATCGGGCAGCGAATCCGGGATCAGCCCCTGCAGCGGATAGCGGCGCTGGCTGTCGGTTTTCGAATGGGACAGCGAAACCGAACCGCCCAGCTCCCACGACCAGTTCTCGGTGCGCTGGCGATAGTTGACCGGCAGCGACAGCGACAGATATTGCTGCGGGCTGTAATAGCCGCCCTGCCCCAGCGAATAGCCGCTCAAATCCTTCTGGTAGTGCCACAGCATGGTATTGAGCCCGACGCTCAGACGGCGATTGTCTTCGTTGATCAGCTTGTAGTAGTAGCCAGCCATCAACCGCTGCCGCTGGTTATCCGCCACGTTCTTGCCGGTAATCTGGTGCGCGCTGAGATCGGCCCACACGCCGTTCGCCTCGCCGCGATCGTAGCTGGCGCTCAGGCTGACGCCGGTAGCGCGCACGCCGCCCCAGGTGGTGCCGGTGTTCGGATCCTTGGCGCCGCCGAACGCCAGCAGCGAGCTGGAGATCGGCCGCCGCGAGGCCGCCAGCGTCCAGCCGATGTGGTTCCAGTCGCCGCTGTAGGCCAGGCCGCCGGTCCAGTCGACCACCTCGAAGCCCATCGGCGTCGTGCCGATATCGGCGGCCCAGCGGTCGTTTTTCCAGCCGGCCGCCACGCTGGTGCCGGTGGATTTCTGATGTTCATCGCCGCGGCACCCTTGCGTGTTGCAAGTGCCGAAGGTCTCGTAATAGTGGCCGCTGCCGTCGGTCGAGAAGCGGCCGGCGTCCAACTGCACGGTGTCGGTACGCAAGAAGGCGCGCCCGTCATACAGCGGCATGTCCACCTGCAGCATGGTGTCATGCGCATTGAAGTCGGAAATACCGCCGGTGCCGCTCGAGCGCCAGTAATCGTGATCGAGCGTGACGTTCACGTCTTGCTGCCGGTACAGATCCGCGGCCTCGGAACGGATGCCGCGTTTCAACCAGTCGTCGCCCGGGTTATTGCGCGTCAGAGAGGTGTAGGTGTCATTGTCCTGCGGCAGCGTCGGCGTGATGCCGCCGGCCACCATCGCCTGGCGGTAATCCTGCTGCGCCCGCTCCGGCTGCCGCTGCGCCCGTTCCAGACGGGCGGCGTCGCGGTAGATCAGCGCCTTGGTCTGCCCCACGGGCTCCGCGGCCGCCGCCGTTTTCAGCCGGCCGAAGATAGCTTCGGCATGCTGCGGATCGCCGACCGCGCCCCAGGCGTTGGCGACCCGCCGTTGGCTGTTGAGCGAAGCGTCTTGCGGCTGCGGTTCGGTTTGCAGCCGCTGGCGCGCCGCGTCCAGATCCCCCTGCGCCACATAGGCTTCGATCTCGCCCAGCTGCGCATCCGGGTTGTTCGGTTCGCGCCGTTTCACCCGCTGATAGTCGCCCAGCGCCGCCGCATACTCCCCGCGCGCCAGCGCCCAGTCGGCCAGCAGCAAATCGATGCGGGTGTCCGCCGGCTGCCGGCGCAGATAGGCTTCCGCCGCCGGTTCGTCGCCGGCCGCCCGCAGCCCTTCGGCATGTGCAATCACCGCCTGCATTTTTAGCCGCTGCGCCAGTTCGCGCATGTTGTCGTTCCACTGCGCCGCAGGCAGCGTATTGAGCTGCGCCAGCGCCTGGTCGTCGCGATCGCTGCCGGAAAGGTAGAGCGCATAGGCATAGGCCAACTGCGGATTGGCGCGCTGACGCTGCGCCAGCTGCCGGAATAAGGCGTCCGCCTGTTGCGGCTGCCCGGCCTGACGCAGCGCCTGCGCATAGCGATAGGTTAGCCAAACGTCGTCGGGATCCATCGGCTGGGCGCGGCGATAGATTTCCGCCGCCTGCTGCCACTGCTGCTGCGCCGCCAGCGTCTCCGCCTGTTGCTTCAACATATCGAGCCGCAGCCCGTCGAGGGTGCTGCGCAGCTTGGCCTGTTGGCTGCGCGGCAGGCCGTTGAGGTAGGCCAGCGCTTTTTCCGGCGACTGGCGTTGATAGAGATTCACCAGGCCGCGCAGCGCGCTGCCGTTACCGGGATCGCGCCGCAGCGCCTGCTGATAAAACCCTTCCGCCGCGGCGTCATCCTTGCTCGCCACCGCCACATCGCCCAGGCCGATAAACGCATCGCCGTCACGGTCGTCGAGCTGGCGCGCCTGCTGGTATTTCTGCCTGGCCAGCGCAAGATTGCCGGCCTTCAGCGCCTTGTCGCCTTCGTCTATCGCCAGCCAGTAACTGGTGCTCTTGATCAGGCTTTGCCACTTGCCGCTGTCGTAGCCGTTCGTGTCGGCGGCAAGCGCCTGGCGGAACAGCTTCAACGCCTGCGGGCGGTTGCCGGCGCGCGAATAGGCCTGGCCGAGCGCGCCCAGCACCTCGGCGTCGTTCGGCGTCGCCGCCAGCGCCTTTTGCAACGCCGGAATGGCCGCCCGGCTGCCGCCTTTATCCACCTGCGCCAGGCCGCGCACCCGCGCCTGATACGCCGGATCGGCCAACAGTTTCTGCTGTCTGGCCAGCTCTTCGCGGGCGCTGGTCGCCTGATCGCCGGTATCGAACACGCCGAGGAAACGGTTGAGCGCCGCCACGCTTTGCGCGCTAACCGGCATCGCTTTGACCTTGTCCAACCACAGATCGGCGGCATCGCCGCGCCCGGCCGGATCGGCGGCGATCTTCTGCAGCAGCTCATAGGCCTGCGCGTCCTGGTTCTGACTGAACAGCATGCGCGTCAGCGACATGCGCAGCGCCACGTTGCCGGAATATTGCTGATCCAGCGCCTGCAGCTGCTTCAACGCCTTCGCCTCCTGCCCCGGCAAACGCGCCACCAGCCGCCAATATTCCACCGCCAGATCGAGCGTCGGCGGCTCGCCGTGGAACAGCGCATCGTACTGCGCCTTGGCCTCCGGCAACCGGCCGGCGGTCGCCATCAGGCGCGCCTGCTGCAGCTTCTGCCGGGTTTCCGGCTGGGTCAGCAGCATGTTCATTTGCGCCTGGCGATAGGCGCTGGACTGCGGCGCGAGGGTTTTCAGCTTGTCCAACTGCTGCTGCGCCAGCGCCATATTGCCCTGCCGCAGCGCCAAACGCATGCGCGCGGCGATCACGTCCGGGTTGTTCGGATCCATCAGCTCTAGCCGGTACAGCGACTGGCGCACCAGATCGTCCTTGTTGCCGGCCTCGCCAATGCGCACCTGTTCCAGCAGCCACTGCTCCGGGGCCACGGCTTCCGCAGCGCGCGCCTGCGGCAGCATCGCCAGGCTCAGCGGAATCAAATTCAGCCAGTTTATTTTGAAGTTGTGCATTGGCCGTCCCACGAGGGTTGCAATTCACCCTGACGATTAAAGCGATAACGTTGTTGATCCCACCCCTGACCGAACAGCGTCAGCGAGGCGCTGAAATAGGCGTCGTCCCCCGGCGGATGTTCGCTGATGCGTTGCCGCTGTGTCGCCAGCGCCTCAGCCTGCGTCGCCAACATCGGCAGCATCGAGGCGGAAAAGCCGACCGGGCCGCCGCCGGTGGTTTTGCCGCTGGCGGTATCGGTTTTCTCCGGCGGCACGCCCTGTTTGGCGGTGAGCTGCGCCATCGGCTGAAAACGTTCGAGCAGCGCCGCCTTGTATTCATCGTCGTCCGCCAGCATGCCGGCCCACAGATAAACCCGAATGGCGTCGTAGCTGCCGACGTTCGGCTTGACGGGATCCGGCTGCCAGCCGGCGCCGACCCGCCACACCACCCAGTCCGGCGAGAAACCGTGCGGCGCGGTGTCCAGCCACAGCCGTTGATTGACCTGACGCATCGCGCGCCACGGGCCGTTCAGCGCCGCAAAACGCGCCAACAGCTGCGGCGGCAGGTAGCTGGGATTCAGCCGCCAGCGATCGTCCGTCACGAACCCGACTTTGCCCGGCAGCAGCATCAGGCCCAGGCCGGGAATGTCGGCCACCTCCTCGCGGCCGATGCGTTGCAGCAGCAGCGTCCCCAGGGTTTGATAGCGCCGGCTTTTCCACAAGCGGCCGGCTTCGAGCAGGTTGTAGGCGATCCACAGATCGGCGTCCGACGCCGAGTTGGCGTCCAGCACCTTCCACTGTTTGTCGTCGCTCTCGCCCCACAGCCAGGCGGGCAAACGGGCGCTGAGATCGCCCGCCGCCAGATTGTTCTCCGTCCAGGCCAGCAGCAGATCGAAGGTCGGCCGGTCGTTGGCCACCAGGGCGAAGAACAGGCCGTAGCTCTGCCCCTCGGAGGTGGTGATTTTGTTCGGGCTGCTCGGATCGATCACCCGCCCCTGCGGGCTGATGTAGAACTGCTTGTACTGTTGCCAGCCCGGCCACTCGCAGGCCGCCGCGGCGCTGAAGGCGCACAGCAGCAGCATGCCGAGCGACAGGCGTTGCAGCATGGCGTTCACCGCCGTCAATCCCGATCTTCCGGCGCCAGACGACGCCGGCTGAAGGCCTTCAGGCCACGCCACAGCATCAGCCCCAGGATCACCACCAGCACCACCGCGATCACCGCCAGCAGCACCGGATGGGTGGAGAGGGCATACCACAGCCGCTCCCACCACGGCAGGTGGCCGACATAGTAAATATCGCCGACGCGCAGGCTGTTGACCCCCGATTCGCGGATCACCGCCACCGAGCCGAATACCGCGGCGCGCTTGCCGCTGTCCAGCAGGGCATTGTTCAGCAGCTCATAGCCGCGCGGGCTGTCCGCCAACAGCGCCACGATGCTGCGCTGGTCGTTGAACGGCGACTGCACGCCAATGATCGCCGACATTGCGCCCTCGGAGCTGACGGCAGTCTTGCTGTCCGGCCGGGTGTCCTCCGCCAGCGCTTCCGCGCTGGGCAGCGGCGGCTGCCGCGTCGGCTGTTTCACCCAGCTTTGGGTCGCGTCCACCAGCAGGCTGATTTTCTTGTCGTCGCGCAGCTCCGGCGGAATGGTGCCGACCATCAGGATATCGTCGTCGCGATCCTTGGCCTGCGACCAGTCATCGCTCAGCGTGAAGGCCAGCGCCGGGTAGCCGGTTTGCGCGCCGATCACGCCCAGCGCGTTCAGCAGCGCGCTGACCTGCGCCGGCTGCGGTTTCTGATTCACCAACACCAGCGTTTGCGACAGATCCGCCAGGCGGCTGAACGGGAAGCCGGCGTTGGCGAAGGCGCGCAGATCCGGCATCGCCATAAAGTGGCGGTAGCCGGAGAAATCGATGGTGGACGCGCCGTCGATCACCGCGTGGTTTTGCGTGAAGGAGTAGGTTTCACAGCGCCCTTCCGCGCCGCTGGCCAGCAGCGTGGTGTAATCGAAGTCAAAGCGCAGCTGGTTGGTGGCCCCCAGCCGCAGCGCCGGGATATTGACGTTCTTGTCGGAATCGAGCAGCCCCTGCGTCAACGGCAGGCGCAGCAGCTGCGCGCCCTGCTCGTGCTCCGGCACCAGCGAGTAAGCCTGCACGAACTGGTTGTTCAGGCTGACGCTCAGCCGCGAACCGTCCTGAATGCGCGGCGCGGTGTAACGGTATTTCAGGTGCATGTCGATGCCGGTGCTGCGGATCAGGAACAGGTCCGGCGGCAGGTTCATGGTCAGCGAAATCGGGCCGGGCTCGATGCCGCTGGTTTGCAGCTGCTCGGCGTACTGCTGCAGCTCGGCGAAGGTCATCGGCCGATCGGTGCGCACCCAGTTCGGCGCGTCGTACGGCTGGCGCGGCGCCAGCTGTTCCACCTTGTCCACCGTTACGTTCTGGCCGCGGAACAGGATGTTGCCCTGCGCGATGCCCTTCACCGCGGTGATCAAATCGTTGTCGTCACGCCCCTGAATCAACAGCAGTTTGACGTACGGATTGTCCGGGTGGCTGATCATCTCCACCGTCGGGCCGTTGACCGCCGGATAATCGCGCAGGAAATCCGGGCGCTGCGAGTTGGTGGCGAACACCACCGCGTGCTGCGTCGGCAGCGCATTGTACAGCGTCGGGAAGGATTGCCCGCGCCACTGCGCCTTGCTGCCGAACCAGGACGCCAGAATGCCCGCCGCACGCTGCTGAGCGAGATCCGGCTGGCCGGCGAACACCATCGGCAGCGTCAGCGGCCGATTATCGCGGCTGTCGAAGAACGGCTCAGGGAAGTGCGACAGCTCGTTTTTCACCGGCAGCGTCTGGAAACGCAGCTTCAGCGCGCTGGACTTGCTGACGTCGAGCCACAGCGAGGTGCTGGCCGGGTTTTCGCAGATATTTTGATAATGGCCGACGAACACCAACCGAACGCGGTTAAAATCGGTGATATAGCGCGGATCGATCGCCATCTGGATGCGATTGGGCTTGCCCAGCTGCTCCTTGGCGATCGTGGTCACGCCCATCAGCTCGTCGTTCAGGTAGACCTTGACGTGCGACTCCACCGGGATCAGCGCCGGCGACGGCGTAAACTCCATATCGAGCATCGCCTGCGAGACCACCTCGTCGCTGCGCACGCCGAATTCGATCTGCCCGTCCGGCCGGGTGCCGCGCAGAACAAAGGTGCCCGGCGGCGGCGCTATCTGCGCAAACGGCAGCGACACGTCGCGCACCGGCGCATTCGGATCCTGCGGCGCGGCGGCCGGCGGTGGCGCGATCGCCGTATCGGCCGCCGCGGCGATCGGCGGCTGAGCCGCCACGGTCGGCGCGGTGGCGGTTTCGGCCTGCGACAGGGTGCTGATGCCTAAGGCCAGAGCAGTTAACCAGGTTATTTTTCTCGTCATCGTATCATCATCAATGTTGGAGCCTGTTCACCGGGCGAGTGAGCGGGCGGTTGAACTCGCAGCTAACCCACTGTTTCTTGTTGACCCAAGGTCGGATCCCTGCCGATGCCGCGCGGAATAAACGACACGACCCAGGCGGTCAGCGAGGTGACCCCGACCAGCAGACCGCGCACCAGCGGTGGCGCGTAGTCCGCCATGCGCACATACCCCCGGAAGCCCAGCGCCAGCACGTCGCGCAGGCTTTCGATCGGCCGGTCTTCGGGGAACCCGTCCTGCCACAGCGCCCAGGTATCGGCGCGGGCGAAGGTGCACTGAATGAAATCGATGTGTTCGCGGGTGGAGAGGTCGACCAGGCGCACCCCCACCTTGTTGCCGAAGGCGCGCGTCACCACGCAGGGGAAGCTGTACTCCTGCTGGCCGCGCTTGAGCAGCAGCGAGAGCCTGTCGCCGTCTTTCAACGCGTTTTCCACCCGCATCTCAATGCCCACGCCGCCGTCGGAGTAATCGCGCAGCGT
The DNA here is from genome assembly GCF_040280225.1 of Serratia sp. SM04. Lineage (NCBI taxonomy): Bacteria > Pseudomonadati > Pseudomonadota > Gammaproteobacteria > Enterobacterales > Yersiniaceae > Serratia > Serratia sp. SM04. The sequence goes on from NZ_JBEOQT010000005.1 coordinate 126,177, forward strand.
GCAGGGATACAGATGGCCGTCGGCGCGCGCGATCGCCGCCGGCATGGCGATTTCCACGCGGTGCGCCTGACGCACCTGCTTGGCCTCCACCGCCACCGCCACCGCACCGCCGAGAATCGTCATGTTGTACAGCACCCACACCAGGCTGATGATCACCGTCATCACCTCGTCCGTCGGGCCATAGGCCAACCGCCAAACGCCGAACGCCAGCCCGGCCAGGTTCAGGATCACCAGGAACATGTAAGGCCGGGTGATCACCCAGTCGACGTGCTCCTCCTCCACCAGCCCGCCCTTGGCGGTGACGTTGAATTTGCCCTTGTGCGGATTGAACAGCGCCACCGTCGTCGGCCGCGCGATATACCAGGCCAGCACCGTTTCATAGATTTCGCTCCAGAACGAATGGCGGTATTTCCCCTGGATACGCGAGTTGGTCAGGCTGGCGTGGATCATGTGCGGCAGCACGTAAAGCGCGATCGCCAGCGCCGGCGCGAAGATGATGTAAGCATGCAGCAGCAAAAATGCCAGCGGCGCGGTGAGGAAGATCAGCCGCGGAATGCCCGACAGGAAGTGCAGCATGGCGTTGGCGTAGCACAGGCGCTGCGCCAGTTTCAGCCCCTTGCCCAGCAGCGGGTTGTCCAGCCGGAAGATCTGCACCATGCCGCGCGCCCAGCGAATGCGCTGGCCGATGTGCGCCGACAGGCTCTCGGTCGCCAGCCCGGCGGCCTGCGGAATGCGGATATAGGCCGAGGTGTGCCCGCGCCGGTGCAAGCGCAGCGAGGTGTGGGCGTCTTCGGTGACGGTTTCCACCGCGATGCCGCCGATTTCGTCCAGCGCGCTGCGGCGCAGGATGGCGCAAGAGCCGCAGAAGAAGGTCGCATCCCACATGTCGTTGCCGTCCTGCACCAGCCCGTAGAACAAGGTGCCTTCGTTGGGCGTCTGACGGAAGCGGCCGAGGTTGCGCTCGAACGGATCCGGCGAGAAGAAGTGGTGCGGGGTCTGCAGCATCGCCAGCTTTTTGTCTTTGAAGAACCAGCCCATGGTCAGCTGCAGGAAGGATCGCGTCGGCACGTGGTCGCAGTCGAAAATCGCCACGAACTCGCCGGTGGCCTGCTTCAGCGCGTTGTTGATGTTGCCGGCCTTGGCGTGTTCGTGGGTCGGCCTGGCGATGTATTTCACCCCCACTTCGGCGGCGAACGCCCGGAATTCGGGGCGGTTGCCGTCATCGAGGATATAGATATTCACCTTCTCTTTCGGCCAGTCGATGCCCAGCGCCGCGTAGATGGTGGGCTTCACCACCCCGAGATCTTCGTTGTAAGTCGGCACCATCAGATCGATGGTCGGCCAGGTGGCGCTATCGGCGGGCAGCGGCACCGGCTGGCGGTTAAGCGGCCAGATGGTCTGGAAATAGCCCAGCACCAGCACCACCCAGGCGTAGGTTTCCGCCACCAGCAGCAACAGGCCGCACACCAGGCTTAGCGGGTCGTCCCAGTTCAGCGTGGCGGTATAGCGCCACCACAGGTAGCGACAGGAGACGGTCAGCGACAGCACGATCAGCATCAGCGCGGGCAAACGCCCCGGCACCCGGCGCACCACCATCGCGATCCCCCACAGCAGCAGGACGAACACGAACTGCGCCGGCAGATCGAACGGTTGCGAGATGCACAGCATGGCGAGGATCGCCGCCAGCACGCTGACCAGAATAAACAGCGCGCGCCGCATGCCGCGGTTCATGCGGCCGAGGCGCTCCACCGAGCGCTGTTCCACGCCGGCGTTCTTCAGCCGCTGCGGCAGGCCCTGCAGCCAGTCGGCATAGCGCTGCTGCAGGCGGCGCCAACCGGCGAAATAGTCGCGCTGCACCGGCGCGCGGCCGCTGCGAAACAGCAGCAGCCACAGCCCCTGCAGCAGATAACGCAGCGCATCCGCCGGGCGCGGGCGTTCGGCGGACAGATGCGGGAACCAGTAAGCGCGGCCGGTACGCACGCGCTGCCAGGCCGGCGACTCGAAGCGCAGCAACAGCCAGCCCAACGCCACCAGCAGCGTGGCGAAAAAGGCGGTCAGCGCCGATGCGCCATTGCGGCGATAGCCGCGGTAGCGCGTCTGCACCGCCTGACGCACCGGCGGCACCAGCAGCAGGCTCAGCACCCGGCTCATGGCGCAACGCCCCGTTTGAGATTGATCAGGCACCAGTTGGCCAGCGTCAGCACTTCATCCGCCGCCAGGCTCTCGGGGCGGTACTCGCCCAACGGCTGTTTGACCGCCAGCGCTTCCGCCAACGCTTCGTCGCGGTGGATCACCACCGGCAACAGGCCACTCAGCGTTTGCAGCCACAGCTGATGCAGATCCTGCTGCAGCTGGCTGGCGGAGGAGTAGTGATTGACCAGGAAACGGCAGTCGTTCGGCAGTGTCTGCTGATGGAGCCGCACCTGGCAGTTGGCGTCGGGGTTCAACAGCATGAACACGCAGTCGGCAAGCTGCAGCGCCTGCTGCGCCAGCACGCCATCCCCGACCGGAACATCCAGCAGGATCCAGCGCTGCGGATCGCCGGCGATCAGTTGGCGCAGGTTGTCGCGCCAGCGTTCCGGCTGCTCCCGACACTGACGCTGCACTTCCAGCCGTTCCGCCGCATTCAGGCGGCCAAAGGGCAGAAAGTCGAGGTTTTCACAATAACGCAGCGCGCCTTCCTGCCAGCCGCCGCCATCCCGCTCCGCGCGAGCCCAGCCGCGCGCCAGCTCGAACGGCGTGTTGAAATGCAGGCGCAGCAGATTATCCGGCGTGAAATCGATCGCCAACACCGACTCACCCAGCTGCTGCAACGCCCAGGCGAGCGCCGCCGTGACCGACGTCGTCCCCATTCCACCCCGCAACCCTTGCAGCGCGATCACCGGCATAGATCAATGGCTCCCCGTGGTCTGCGCCAATTCGGCCAACAGTGGCCAGCGCGTCATCATTTGCGTTAACCGCTCCTGCCGGGAAATATCGACATAGCTTAATTTCGGCAATGAAAAAGCCTGGCTGAGCGCCTGCAGGTCATCCTGGCTCTCCCCAGGCGCCGCTGCACGAAAATGGGTGGGTGCGTTATTCATTCTTCCGCCTTGGCGAAAATAGGCTATGTTAATTAACTATAGCAACGATACAAAAAGAGAGAGGCAATAAGATGATTCTCAACAAATATTGTTGCAGAGCGTAGGAGATTTGTTATTGCCAGAGTAAAAATGGCTATCTTTATATATAAACGCCTTTAGTCGGCTTTCAACGAAAGTAGAACACATCCTATGGCGCACTCTTTTTCTCTAGGCATTCGGCAGATTTGGGAAGAGCTGTCGGTGATGCAGGCCCCCGGGCTTTATTGGATCAATATCGACAGGCAAAGCGACGCCGCGCTGCTGTGTCGCCAGGTCATTGCCGCCCAGCCGGCCACCCGCAAAGTCGCCCTGATCTGCAGCGGCGACAAACCCGATCGCCTGTTGGCCGAGCTGGCTTCGCCTGCTTTGCAGAAGCTGCCGCTGTATCAATTACCGGAGAAAAAAGCCGCGCTGACGCAGTTGAGCGACGATCTGATGCGCGCCCTGCGGCCGCAAAATCGCTTACTTATCCTGCTGGCCCACGCCAGCCTGTGGCAAACCTTCACCACCGAAGAGCTGCGCGAGTGGACGCGCGCCCTCGCCGCCTGGCTGCGGCGGCAGGGCTGCACGCTGTTGATCCTCAGCCACGGCGGCGGCATCAATAAGCTCAAAGGGCAGCTCAGCGCGCAGCATCGCATCCTGAACGGCCTGTCCAGCCTGCAATGGCAACAGGACAGCGCGCAATATCTGGTGAACTGGTGGAGCACCGAAAACGGCATCAACGCCAATCAGCTGCTGACGCTGTACGCCGCGGAAGGCGGCTGGCAGGGTGAGGATGAAAACAGCCAACCCTCCCCCACCGCCTTGCGCAGCGATGAAGGCCTGTATCTGGCCGAGCGCAGCATCCTGGAAGGCGCGCCGCCGCTGTCCGCCAACTGGCAGCTGCTGGAGAGCAACGACGAACTGGCGCAGCACGGCATGCTGAGACTCTCGGCGACGTTGATTTTCGCGCTGTACCAAAGCGACCAAATCGATCACCTGGCGCACCAGATCCACACCCTGCGCCGCAGCCGCGGCAACGGCCTGAAAATCGCGGTGCGCGAGATGAGTGCCAGCCTGCGCTACAGCGACGAGCGGCTGCTGCTGGCCTGCGGCGCCAACCTGATCGTGCCGCACGTCGCGCCGCTGTCGCGTTTTCTGACCATGCTCGAGGGCATCCAGGGGCAGCGCTTCTCGCGCCATGTGCCCGCCGACATCGATGCGCTGCTGGCCGGCTTGCGCCCGCTGCAGCTCAAAGGCTATATGCGGCCGGAACCGTTCAGCCAGGCGGTGCTTTCGCTGATGGGTAACACGCTGCTGCCCGAGGACGGCAAAGGCGTGATGGTGGCGCTGCGGCCGGCCACCGGCCTGCGCGCCGAACAGGCGATGACCCTGTGCCACCTGCGGCGCTTCGGCGACGTGATGACCGTGGTGCAGGGGCGGCTGGTGCTGTTTCTCTCCACCTGCCGCATCAACGATCTGGATACCGCGCTGAGGTTCATCTTCCGCCTGCCGGTGGATGAAGCCTTCAGCAACCGGGTGGTGTGGCATCAGGACGTCGATATCATTTCGGAAATCAAACGTATGGCCCAGGGGCGCTGGCAGATTTCGGCCACCGGCACCGCCGGCGCCGCGCCGCGCCCCCGCGAGACGGCGGCCGAGGCGCCCGCAGAACGGCGGCAGCCGGTCGCCTTCACGCTGACGCTCGGCCCGCAGGAGGAACCGCATGCTGAACCTTAACGACATCGTGCAACTGATCCTGCTGTGCGCGCTGATCTTCATCCCGCTGGGCTACGCCTTTCACCGGCGTTTTCCGCATTTGCGTCAATACTGGCAAAACCTGTTGTTATCGCCGCGCTATTTGAAATCCGCCGGTTTGTGGGTGCGCACAGGCTCCTCATCTCAGATTAAACGTAAGAAGCAGCCATGAATCCAAACTCGAAGACGCAATCCGATAACGCTCTATGGCGCTACTGGCGCGGACTGGGCGGCTGGAACCTCTACTTTCTGGCCAAATTCGCCCTGCTGTGGTTCGGCTACCTGAACTTCCACGCGCTGCCGAACCTGGTGTTCATGGCGTTTCTGCTGATGCCGATCCCGTCTCAGCGCCTGCATCGCTGGCGCCATTACCTCGCCATCCCGATCGGCATCGCGTTGTTCTACCACGACACCTGGCTGCCGGGCATCAACAGCATTCTCAGCCAGGGTTCGCAGCTGGCCGGCTTCAGCGCCCAGTACCTGCTGGAGCTGATCGGCCGCTTTATCAACTGGCAAATGATCGGCGCGGCCTTCGTGCTGTTTATCGCCTACCTGTTCGTCGCGCAATGGGTGCGCGTCACGGTGTTCACCGTGGCGGCGCTGGTGTGGCTCAATATTGTCAACATCGCCGGGCCGGCAGTCTCGCTGCTGCCCGCGACCTCCACGGCCGCGGCCGGCGGCGCCAATACGCCGGCCACGTCTGCGCCGGCGGCGGGGGATGCTGCGCCGGCAGACAGCCTGCCGCCGACCAGCGCCAACCTGACGGCCTACCTGAACCAGTTCTACGAGCGAGAAAAAGGCCGCACCACCGCGTTCCCGGCCAGCTTGCCCGCCGATGCCCAGCCGTTCGATCTGCTGGTGATCAACATCTGTTCGCTGGCCTGGGCCGATATGGACGCGGTCAACCTGCAAAATCACCCGCTGTGGTCGAAGATGGACATCATGTTCGACAACTTCAACTCGGCCACCGCCTACAGCGGCCCGGCGGCCATCCGTTTGCTGCGCGCCAGCTGCGGCCAGCTTTCGCATCGCGATCTGTATCAGCCGGTGAACCAGCAATGTTACCTGTTCGACAACCTGGCGAAGCTCGGCTTCAAGGAACAGCTGATGCTCGATCACTCCGGGGTGTTCGGCAACTTCCTGAAAGAGCTGCGTGAACAGGGCGACATGCAGGCGCCGCTGATGTCGCAGGCCGGCATCGGCAACGAGCTGACGTCGTTCGACGGCGAGCCGATTTATAACGATCTCGAATTGCTGACCCGTTGGCTGGATCAGCAGCAAAAAGGCGGTGACGGCCGCACCGCCACCTTCTTCAACGTCATCCCGCTGCACGACGGCAACCGCTTCGTCGGCTCCAACAAGAGCGCCGACTACCCGCCGCGCGCGCAGAAGCTGTTCGATCAGCTGAACACCTTCCTCGATCAGTTGGAGAAATCCGGCCGCAAAGTGGTGGTGGTGATCGTGCCAGAACACGGCGCGGCGTTGGTGGGCGACAAGATGCAGATGTCCGGCCTGCGCGACATTCCCAGCCCGAATATCACTCATACGCCGGTCGGCATCAAACTGGTGGGCATGAAGGCGCCGCATCAGGGCAGCCCGCTGCAGATCAAAACGCCGAGCAGCTATCTGGCGCTGTCTGAACTGGTGTCGCGTCTGGTGGACGGCAAGGTCTTCAGCGAACCCAGCGTCGACTGGCAGGCGCTGACCCAGGGGCTGCCGCAGACCCCGGTCATCTCCGAAAACGACAACGCCGTCGTGATGCTGTATCAGGGCAAGCCCTACATTCGCCTGAACGGCGGCGACTGGGTGCCTTATCCGCAATAAGCGCGGCCTCATTCACCCAAAGCACGCCGCCGGCGTGCTTTTTTATTGGGTTTTTATAATAAAAATGGCGAACGCTATCGGCCGAAATAAACTTATTAACAGCAACCCGTTGAATTCTATTATTCGATTACTATTATCATGCGAAGATTCTTAAAAATATAACGTTTTTCAGAATTATGTTAAGAGCATAATTTAAAAGACGGGTTGTCACGATCGTCTACTGACCAACCCTTTGATTGAATAATAAAAAACGCCGGCGCTGTGCCGGCGTTTGGTTTAGACAGGAAAATCCGGCGCTTCACGCCCCCGGATGTTCGTCCTGATCGACCGCAAAGCAGGCCACCATCTGCTCACCGTACTGTTTGAGCTGCGGCTGCAGCTGAACGCAGGTGCCGAAGGCGCGGCGGCAGCGGGCATTGAACGCACAGCCCGGCGGCGGATTCATCGGGCTGGGCAGCTCGCCGGTCAGCTTGATGCGCTCGCGGCGCATATCCGGATTCAATCGCGGCGTCGCCGACAGCAGCGCCTGAGTGTACGGATGGCGCGGATTGTTGAAGATCGCCTCTTTGCTGCCCTTTTCCACGCAGCGGCCGAGGTACATCACCATCACCTCGTCGGCGATGTGCTCCACCACCGACAGATCGTGCGAGATGAACACATAGGACAGCCCCAGATCCTGCTGCAGATCCATCATCAGGTTCAGCACCTGAGCGCGCACCGACACGTCCAGCGCCGACACCGGCTCATCGGCGATCACCACGTCCGGGTTCAGCATCAGCCCGCGGGCGATGGCGATACGCTGACGCTGGCCGCCGGAAAACATGTGCGGATAGCGGTCGTAATGCTCGGTCTTCAGGCCGACCTTCGCCATCATCTCCAGCGCTTTTTCCCGCCGTTCGGCGGCGCTGAGCGAGGTATTGATCAACAGCGGCTCCTCGAGGATCTGCCCGACCTTCTTGCGCGGGTTGAGCGATCCGTAAGGATTCTGGAACACGATTTGGATCTTCTGGCGCCGCAGCTTCTCGGCAGAGGCGTCCGGCTTCAGCAGATCTTGCCCCTGATAGTACAGCTCGCCGCCGGTCGGCACTTCGATCATCGTCAGCAGGCGGCCGAGCGTCGATTTGCCGCAGCCCGACTCACCGACCACCGCCAGCGTTTTGCCGCGCTCCAGGGTGAAGGAGACGCCGTCCAGCGCCTTGACCAGCCGCTCCGGCGCGAACAGGCCCTTTTTCACCGGGTAATGCTTCTTCAGGTCAATCGCCTGCAGTAAAGGTTGATTCTGGCTCATACGGTCGGCCTCCCCGCATCATCCAGCGGTGTGTGACATTTAACCTGACGGCCGGGAATGCTGCGCAGTTCCGGCTCCTCGTTGCGGCAGCGCTCGTTGGCGTAGGGACAACGCGGGTTGAGCAGGCAGCCGGTCGGGCGATCGTATTTGCCCGGCACCACGCCCGGCAGCGAAGCCAGCCGCGCCTTGTCGGCGGCGAACTCCGGCAGCGCGCGCAGCAGCGCCTGGGTATAGGGGTGGCGCGGGGCGCGGAAAATCTCCGCCGCCTTGCCGGATTCCACCACCTGGCCGGCGTACATCACGATGATGTGGTGCGCGGCTTCCGCCACCAGCGCCAAATCGTGGGTGATCAGCAGCAGCGCCATGTTTTCGCGCTGCTGCAGGTCCAGCAGCAGTTCGATGATCTGCGCCTGGATGGTCACGTCGAGCGCGGTCGTCGGCTCATCGGCGATCAGCAGCTTCGGCCGACAGGCGATGGCCATGGCGATCATCACGCGCTGGCTCATGCCGCCGGAAAGCTGGTGCGGGTATACGTCCAGCCGCGAGGCCGGATCGGGAATGCCCACCTGGGTCAGCAGGTCGATAGCGCGCTGGCGGCGAGTGCGGCGGTTGCCGCCCTGGTGCACCTTCAGCGCCTCCATGATCTGATAACCGACGGTATAGCACGGGTTCAGGCTGGTCATCGGATCCTGGAAGATCATCGCCACTTCGGAGCCCACCAGCTGGCGGCGCTCTTTTTCGGAGATCTTGCGCAGATCCTGGCCGTTGAACTCCAGCTTGTCGGCCATCACCTTGCCGGGGAAATCGATCAGGCCCATGATCGCCAGCGAGCTGACGGATTTGCCGGAGCCGGATTCACCGACGATGCCGACCACCTGACCTTGCTCCACGCTGTAACTGATGCGGTCTACCGCGCGGAACGGGGTGCCTTCGTCACCGAAGTGCACCGAAAGCTTGTCTACATTCAATAACGCCATCTCTCTCGTCCTCTGTTACTGCTTGAGTTTGGGGTCGAGAGCGTCACGCAAACCGTCCCCCATCAGGTTGAATGCCAGCACCGTCAGCAGGATCGCCACGCCGGGGAAGGTCACCACCCACCAGGCGCTTTGCGCGAACTGCAGCACGTCGGAGAGCATGGTGCCCCACTCCGGCGTCGGCGGCTGCGCGCCCATGCCCAGAAAGCCGAGAGCGGCCATGTCCAGAATGGCGTTCGAGAAACCGAGAGAAGCCTGCACGATCAAAGGCGCCAGGCAGTTAGGCAGAATATTGACGAACATCTGGCGCAGCGCGCCGGCGCCCGCCACCCGCGAAGCGGTGACGTAGTCGCGGTTCACCTCCACCAGCACCGCTGCGCGCGTCAGACGCACATAGTGCGGTAGGGCGACGAAGGTCAGCGCCAGCGAGGCGTTGACGATCGACGGCCCGAATACCGCCACCAGCACCAGCGCCAGCAGCAGGCTCGGCAGGGCCAGCATGATGTCGACGACGCGCATGATAATCGCGTCCACCACGCCGCCGAAGTAACCGGCCAGCAGGCCGAATATCACGCCCATGATCAGCGACAGCACCACCACCAGGCAGCCGACCAGCAGCGACAGGCGCGCACCGTACATCAGGCGCGACAGCACGTCGCGGCCCACGTCGTCGGTGCCGAGGATATATTGCCAGCTGCCGCCCTCTTGCCACACCGGCGGCTTGAGCAGCGCGTCGCGGAACTGGTCCGCCGGCGCATGCGGCGCCAGCACGCCGGCGCCGAGCGCGATCACCAGCATCAGAACGATATACACCAGGCCGACCACGGCCCCTTTATTGCGCTTGAAATAGTGCCAGAACTCCTGAAACGGGGTCATCGGCTTCGGCGCACCTTTAACTGCAGACTCAGTGATTTGAGACATGAGAGCGCCCCTTATTTCTTGTGGCGAATACGCGGGTTGACCACGCCGTAGAGCACGTCTACCAGCAGGTTAACCAGAATGATCATACAGGCGACCAGCAACACCCCGCCCTGCACCACCGGGTAGTCGCGGCGCTGCAGCGCGTCGATCAGCCAGCGGCCCAGCCCCGGCCAGGAGAAGATGGTTTCGGTCAGAATGGCGCCGGCCAGCATGGTGCCGACCTGCAGCCCGATCACCGTCACCACCGGCAGCAGCGCGTTGCGCAGCGCGTGAACAACGATCACCCGCATGCGGCTCACGCCCTTGGCGCGCGCGGTGCGGATGTAGTCTTCGCCCAACACCTCCAGCATCGAGGAACGGGTCATGCGCACGATCACCGCCAGCGGGATGGTGCCCAGCACGATGGCCGGCAGGATCATGTGCATCACCGCGTCGACGAAGTCGCCCGGCTCGCCCCAGATCAGGGTGTCTATCAGCATGAAGCCGGTCAGCGGCTGGCTGTCGTCGAGGAAGACCGTGTCGCTGATGCGCCCCGACACCGGCGTCAGGTTAAGCTGCACCGACACCAGCATGATCAGCATCATGCCCCACCAGAAAATCGGCATCGAATAGCCGGTCAGCGAGATGCCCACCGCGGTATGGTCAAAGACCGAGCCGCGTTTGACCGCCGCCAGCACTCCGACCGAGATGCCTACCAGCACCGCGAAGATCATCGCGCAAATGCCCAGTTCCAGCGTGGCCTGAAAGCGCGGAACGAACTCGCTCCAGACGGAGATGCGGCTTTTGAGGGAGGTGCCCAGATCGCCTTGCAGCACGTTGGACACGTAGGAGAAATATTGTTGATAGAGCGGCTTGTCCAGCCCCATTTCCGCCATCAGCTGCGCGTGGCGCTCGGCGGAGATACCGCGTTCCCCGGCCATGATGGTCACCGGGTCGCCGGGGATCATATGGACGAATGCAAAAGTCAGCAATGTAATGCCGATAAACGTTGGGATAACTAACCCCAAACGTCGGAGTATGAACTGCAACATATCCCGAACTCTCTGTATCAATGCCCGGCAGCTCATCGTCCGCCAGGCTTATTAACGCTCACATGCCTTTGAACGATTCGACGGCCATACGCCGGAGACTGGTCAGCAGGGGCGCAAACCTGTTGCGCCCCTGCAAGTCCATTCGTGCGTCTCCGGTAAAGCGGTCGAAATCAGTCTACAGAGACATTCTCGAAGTGATGCTTACCGAGCGGATCCACGACGTAGCCTTTCACTTCCTTACGTACAGGCTCGTACACGGTGGAGTGTGCGACAATCAGCGCCGGAGCCTGATCGTGCATCACCACCTGCGCCTGCTTGTACAGTTCGATGCGCTTGTCGTGGTTGGATTCGGCGCGCGCCGGTTGAATCAGATCTTCAAACGGCTTGTAGCACCAGCGGGAGTAGTTGGAGCCGTCTTTCGCCGCCGCGCAGCTGAACAGCGTGGCGAAGAAGTTGTCCGGATCCCCGTTGTCGCCGGTCCAGCCCATCATCACCGTCTGGTGCTCGCCCGCTTTGGCGCGCTTGAGGTATTCACCCCACTCATAGGTCACGATTTTGGCTTTCACGCCGATCTTGGCCCAGTCGGCCTGGATCATTTCCGCCATGCGGCGCGCGTTCGGGTTGTAAGGACGCTGTACCGGCATCGCCCACAGGTCGATGCTGAAACCGTCGGCCATGCCCGCTTCTTTCAGCAGCTCTTTCGCCTTGGCCGGATCGTAAGCGTAATCCTGCACCGCGTCGTTATAGCCCCACATGGTCGGCGGGATCAGGTTCTTGGCCGCCTGGCCCGCGCCCTGATAAACCGCGTCGATGATCGCCTGCTTGTTGACCGCCATGGTCAACGCCTGACGCACCTTCAGGTTATCCAGCGGTTTTTTCTCGACGTTGAACGACAGGTAGCCCACGTTCAGGCCCGGCTGTTCCATCAGGTTGATGGACTTGTCTTGCTTCATGCGGGCGATATCGGCCGGGTTCGGGTACGGCATCACCTGACATTCGTTTTTCTGCAGTTTGGCGTAGCGCACGGAGGCGTCAGGCGTGATGGAGAACACCAGGCGATCGATCTTCGGCTTGGTGCCCCAGAAACCGTCGAATGCCTTGTACAGGATCTTGGAGTCTTTCTGGTATTGCAGCAGCTGGAACGGGCCGGTGCCGATCGGGTTCAGGTCGACCTTCTCCGGCGTGCCGGCTTTCATCATCACGTCGGCGTATTCGGCGGACAGGATAGACGCGAAGTCCATGCCCAGGTCAGCCAGGAACGGCGCTTCCGGGCGGTTCAGCACGAAGCGCACGGTGTTGTCGTCCACTTTTTCAATCTTGGCGATCAGCTTAGGCATGTCCATGCCTTCAAAGTATTCGTAGCTGCCGCCGGACACTTTGTGATAGGCGTTGTTCGCATCCAACTGGCGTTCAAAGGAGAACACCACGTCGTCGGCGTTGAAATCGCGCGTCGGTTTGAAGTCTTTGCTGCTCTGCCACTTCACACCTTTGCGCAGGTGGAAGGTGTAGGTTTTGCCGTCTTCGCTGACGTCCCACTTCTCAGCCAGGCCCGGCTGCAGTTCGGTGGTGCCGATTTTGAATTCGACCAGGCGGTTGTAGATCGGTACCGAGCTGGCGTCGTAGGTGGTGCCGGAGGTAAACAGCTGCGGGTTGAACCCTTCCGGGGAACCTTCAGAACAGTAAACCAACGTCTTGGCCTGTACGCTGGCCGCCACGGTCAGCGCGATCAGCCCAATGCCGAATTTCAGAACCCCCGATTTACCCAAGGAACGTGTCATCGTTAGTGCTCCATTGTGTGATGTGATGTGTGTCATTGCCGCCAGACCTGTATTTTTTATTGCGTGGCCTGTGCGATCGGTGCCCGAAGGCAGAAGGTGTACGAGGAGAGAATGCCGGATGGAACGCATCGCGGCGGGGACGTCTGAGCGCGTGGAATTCACTCAAACAACTCTCGCTCTTACCCCTGAGGCTATCAAGTTGCCAACTGTTTGGGGTGTCGTCAATATAACCAGTGGGGATTTACGCAGACTGTGAGAAACAGCAAACAAACATAAAAAAAACCTTTTGTTAACACTTCCAGCATGAAAATTTATGCTAAGCGGACATTTTCAGCGCATTGGTCTGACCCTCACAAACTTACTGGTTTTTAACTCCGTTAAAAAACGCCAAAACTTTGTTGCTGAATGATGAATATCTGAACGGTTATTTTTGTGATCGCCGTTAAAGACAGGAGGAAATGCTGAAGGATTACCCAAAAGGGTGAGTCCGATGAGCGCTTTTTGCGCCGGGCAGGCCCACAATCTGTGCGGCGTAAAAAAACTTTCGGCGGCGAAAAAGCCGGGGGCGAAAGGATATCCCCCGGCAACGCACTGCAACCGATTATTGAACGCCGGCGCTGTTGCCCAGGCTGGCGTTCATGCTGTTGAGAATATCGCCGTTGTCCGCATCGATCTCCCAGGAGAACAGGCCGCCCAACTGCTTATCCAGCACGTACTTGCCTTTGGCCTGCACCGAGCGGGCATCGTCGAAGGTGATCAGATCGCCGGTGGAAGGTTTGAACACGTAAGGCGCTTCCGCCGTGGCGTCGTAGGTGTACTGCCACTCGCCGCTCATGAACTGGTTGGCGATTTGGCGGTAGTCCACGATGCCGTTCTCCCAGGTGCCTTTAACCGGCCCGGTGGCGGTGCCGGTGAACGGAATGTTGTTCTGGTAGCCGTTCACCCCGGTCCAGCCGCGGCCATACATGGCGGTGCCGACCACGATCTTGCCCGGCTTGACGCCCTGCGCCAGCAGCGCATTGACGCCGTTTACCGTGGTGTAGGCGGTGTCCGGTTTCCAGGCCGGCGCATTCAGCGCGGTCTGATGCCCCAGGTTTTTCAGATCGAAGGCGCCGTAGAAGTCGTAGCTCATCAGGAAGATGTGATCCATCGAGTTCTGCGCGACGTTGTAAGCCACCTTGTCGATCTTGTCCTTGCCGGCGCTGATGGCGGAGGTCAGCTCATACTTGCGGCCGGTTTCCGCCGACAGCTGATCCAGCATCGCCCGCAACTCCTTCATCAACAGCACATAGGTCTCCCCGTCTTGCGGGCTGCCCAGGTTCGGGTTGGCGCCATTGCCGCCCGGGAACTCCCAGTCGATATCCACGCCATCGAAGAACTTCCAGGTCTGCAGAAACTCTTTCACCGAGCCGACGAAGCGATCGCGCTTCACCTTGTCGCCCATAAAGAAGAACGGGTCGGATAGCGTCCAGCCGCCGATCGACGGCAGGATTTTCAGGTCAGGATGCGCCTGCTTCAGCGCCATCAGCTGGCCGAAGTTGCCCTTGTAGGGGTCATCCCAGGCGGTCACGCCCTTCTGCGCTTTTTGCAGCGCGGCGAACGGATCGTGGATCGAGACTTTGAAGTCCTCGCGGCCCTGGCAGGAGCGCTGCAACGCCTGGAAGCTGCCTTCGATCTCTTTCAGGCTGTCGTTGATGCCGTTGCCGCCGCAGATCGGGATAAAGCCGTACAGCAGATGGGTCAGGTTCTGCGCCGGGATCTTGTCGACGGTGAAATTGCGCCCGTAAACGCCCCACTCGACGAAATAAGAGCCGACCACTTTGCCGGAATTCTGTTTATATGGTTTATTCTTTTCCAGCAGCGGCTCTTTCAACGGTGCCAAATGGCTGCCGTCGGTGTCGGCCACCACAATTTCGGTGGCGTCGCTGGCGGTGCAGCCGTCGGCATTGCACAATGCCACCTGCATTTGATAACGGCCGCCTTTATTCACTTTAAAATTCGCCGTGCCGGAAGCGCCGGTTGAAGGGCCGCTCCACGCCTCTTTGCCATTTAATAAAATTTTTGCCGTCGTACCGGTGTCGCCACTCCATAAATTCCAGGAGACCGAAACGTCGGCAGCATTTTTTACCTTCACCAGATTATTATAAGCGGTGGCTGCCTGATCGACTTCGACGATGGCGAACTTGGTGTTGCCCCAGGCGATGGTCGGCTTGCCCGGCGCGGCGGCCTGCGCCGCGGAACACAGCGTGCTGCCGATCACCAGCGCCAACAGCGGTTTATTAAATTTGCGCATAACTGATTCCTTTATTCCGAGAGGATAAACATAAAAGAGTTAATCGACGCCACGCATTGCCGGAGCTAAATGATTCCGCAATAATCCACGAAGATTAACGTTAATAAATAATCACGGTATTTTCCACGCGGCGGGAATAACACATCCCGCGTTGTCCATTCAGACTATAGGTAAAAAAAGCGTGAAAACAAGAGCGCTATCAACCGGGTTTTATTCGGCAAGCATGAATTTATTTAAATATGGAAATAAGAACCTAAAGGGAATAAGGAATGTGAATTAATTAAGCGTAAAGAATAAATATATTTCACGAGGACGGCAGATTGAGGCACGCCATAAAGCCAAACCGGCCATATCGGCGGAGGTGCTCATCCTCATAAACGACAGGCGAAAAAAAAACCTGCTTTAAAAGCAGGTTTTTCGAATGGTGGTCGGCGAGAGAGGATTACGCGCATCGTTGATGCGCGCCCTGCGGGCCGTTGCTGGAGCAACGTTGTCTCGCTTCGCGAGGCTCGAACCTCCTGCGGAGGTGCTCATCCTCATAAACGACGGGCGAAAAAAAACCTGCTTTAAAAAGCAGGTTTTTCGAATGGTGGTCGGCGAGAGAGGATTACGCGCATCTTTGATGCGCGCCCTGCGGGCCGTTGCTAAAGCAACGTTGTCTCGCTTCGCGAGGCTCGAACCTCCTGCGGAGGTGCTCATCCTCATAAACTGCAGGCGAAAAAAAACCTGCTTTAAAAAGCAGGTTTTTCGAATGGTGGTCGGCGAGAGAGGATTCGAACCTCCGACCCACTGGTCCCAAACCAGTTGCGCTACCAAGCTGCGCTACTCGCCGATGCGGGGCGCATCTTACTGCTGGCGGTTATAGGCGTCAATCACTTTTTTGCCCCTGCATTTCAAGTGGTGATAAAAGCGCCATAATGCGCTGCGCCGGGGGCTGCGCAGCGTATTTTGCTCAGGCTTTGGCCGGTTTCAGCGCCGGCGTCTGCGCGCGCAGGAACGGCAGCAGGAACAGCGCCGACAGGCAGGCGGCGATGGAAATCACCACGAAGAAGCCGTTCCAGTGCCAGATCTCCATCACCCGCGCGATCGGGTAGCCGGACAGCGCCGCGCCCAGGTAGGCGAACAGGCCGACAAAACCGGTCGCCGCGCCCGCCGCATCCTTGTGCGAGCACTCCGCCGCCGCCATGCCGATCAGCATCTGCGGGCCGAAGATGAAGAAACCGATGGCGAAGAAGCAGCAGGCCTGCAGCAGGTAGGTCACGCCCGGCATCAGCCACAGCGCCGCCACCGACAGGAAGATACCGATGGCGAAGATCAGGTTCATCGGGCCGCGGTTGCCGCGGAACAACTTGTCGGAACCCCAACCGGCCACCAGCGAACCGATAAAGCCGCCCACTTCAAACAGCGAGATGGCCGAGTTGGCGGTCATCAGCGAATAGCCCTTTTCCTGCGTCAGGTAGAGGTTGCCCCAATCGTTGATCGCGGTGCGCACGATGTACACCAGCACGTAAGAGACCGCCAGCAGCCAGATGTACTTGTTGGTCAGCACGTAGCGTTTGATGATCTCGCGGTTGCTCAGCCCCTGGCCTTCCGATTCCTGCACCAGCTCCATGGCGTCGTTGCGCCATTTGCCGACGCTCGGCAGCCCCAGGGTGGATGGCTTGTCGCGCAGGCGCCAGCACATCAGCAGGCCAAGCACCACGCCGATGATGCCGGGAATGATCATGCCGTAACGCCAGCTGAAGTGCAGCGAGATAAAGCCCACCAGCAGCGGGATCAGCGCCCCACCGACGTTGTGCGAGGTGTTCCAGATCGCCCACCAGCCACCGCGCTCGGAGCGCGAATACCAGCTGGTGAGGATTTTGGAGCACGGCGGCCAGCCCCAGCCCTGGAAGAAGGCGTTGAGGATCCACAGCGTGCCCAGCATCAGCAGCGACGAACTGAGGCCGAAGAAGATATTCAGCACCCCGGTCATGATCAGGCCCAGCCCCATAAAGTAACGCGGGTTGGAGCGATCGCTGATCATGCCGGAAATGAATTTCGAGCAGCCGTAGGTGATGTAGAACAGCGTGCCGAGGATGCCGACGTCGGACATCGTCAGGCCCAGATCGCTCAGCATCGCCGGCATGATGAAGTTGAAACTTTTGCGCGTGAAGTAAAACGCGGCGTAGCCGATGTACATGGTGCACATCAGCTGGATGCGCCAGTATTTGTAGCTGGCGTCGATCTGCCGTTGATCGGTGACCTGCGGCGCGTCCGGGCGGCTTTTAAGGAAAGACCACATGTGGAACCTCAGAGGATTGAATAAAGTGCCGCTATGATGCTCCTCGCGCGCGCGGGAGGCTTACGCCGGATTCCCGACGCGGTTAGGAGTTTTTCCTAGTTTTGCGTTTGCGCCGGCGAAACTGTGGGCAAGATCACACTCAAACAGGCGCCCCCCTCAGCGGTGAACCGCAGGCTGCCGCCGAGGGCGCTGATGCGCTCCTGCATGCCGCGCAGGCCATAGCCCGGCTGATGGTTTTCCGCATCGAAGCCCACGCCGTTGTCGCGGATGGTCAGGGCGATCTGCGGCGCGGCGCCTTTGCGCGGCTGCAGGCGCGCATCCAGCTCCAGGCGGCTGGCGCCGGCGTGGCGGCACACATTGGTCACCCCTTCCTGGCACACCCGGTACAGCGTGATTTTCAGCGTTTCATCCAGCAGCTCGTCCGGCACCTGCCACTGCAGGCTGCTCACCAGCGACGCGTCCTGCGGCAGCGACTCCCGCAGCATCGCCGCCACCGCCGCCGACAGCGGCAGGTTGTTCAGCGCCGCCGGCCACAGCTGGGTCAACACATCATGCACCCCGTCGTAGACCCGCAGCGCTAACGCATCGATGGTGTCGGCGCAGCCGACCACCGCCGGCTCCGGCGCCAGGCGTTTGACGATGCTGGCCTGGGTGCGAATCACGGTGATGGTCTGCCCCACCTCATCGTGCAGCTCGCGCGCCACTTCGCGCCGGGTTTGCTCCTCCGCCGTCACCAGCGCCCGCGCCAACTGGCGGTTCTCCGCCAGCCGCAGCCTCAGCTGCTGATTCAGCTCGCGCTGGCGCTGAATGCCGGCGCCCAGCAGCAGCCCGGTCAGGCTTTGGGCCAGCAGCGACAACAGCAGATCGCGGTGCGACTCCGGCTGCGGCGGCTCGTTGACCATCAGCGCCACGCCGTTGAGCAGCGTCGCCAACAGCGCGCCCTGCCAGCCGTAGCGGTAAGACATGAACACGATAGGAATGGCCAGGCAGAAAGGCGCAAAGCGCCGCAGCTCGGCGGCGTTCACCTGCTGCTGCAGCCAGATGCTGAACGCAAACAGCAGCAGGTAGCTGGCCAGATGGCCCAGACGCAGCTCCACCGGCTTGTGGATCAGCCCCGGCTCCAGCGGCACCCAGATTTGGCGCGCCAGATAGTGCCACAACAGCAGGCAGGTCGGTGCGATGGTGAAACCGCCGGTCAGGCCGAGCAGCAGCGCGCGGGCGCCTTCACCGCTCACCAGCTGCCACACCAGCGCCTGCAGCAAGGCGGCGGCGCCCACCACCGCGCCCTGCAACAGTGGCCAGCGCCATTCGCTGTCGCTCTGCTGATGGCGCAACAGCCACGGCGAGGCCAGCAGGCTGAGCAGCACCGTCAACACCAGCACCGCCACCGACGCCCACAGCGCCGGGCCGTAGCCGAACTGATCCGCCAGCAGCGCCATCAGCAGCAGATCGGCCAGCAGGATCCCCGGCCAGAAACGGTACGGGCTCTGCAGCAAAATGCCCATGCGCAGGCCGAACGGGAACAGCAGCAGCGCCTGCCAGGGCGGGTCGATCAGCGCGGTGCCGATGCCCCACAGGCAAAACGCGCTGGCGGCGTAGATGAAAAACAGCGCCAGCTGGGTGATCAGGCGCTGCGTCACAGGTTCAGCATCCGTCTGGCCAGCTCGACGTTGTTGTTGATGCCCAGCTTGGCGAACAAATTGGCGCGATGCACATGCACCGTCTTCGGCGACAGCCCCAAGGCGGCGGCGATCTCGCGCACCTCCTGGCCCTGCGCCAGCAACAGCGCGATCTCGCGCTCGCGGCGGGTCAACGGATCGACCCTCACCCGCGCCAGCTGCTGCGCGATTTCCGGCATCAGGTAAACGCCGCCGCCGGCGACGGTGCGCACCGCGGTGATCAAATCTTCCGACTTGCAGCGCTTGGAGAGAAAGCCGCCGGCACCACGATCCAGCGCCATTTCCACCAGCGCCGGGTTATCGTGCATCGACAGCATCACCACGCGGATGCCGGAGGGAATGTCCGCCAACAGATCCAGCCCGCTGCCGTCCGGCATCGAAATGTCGCAGATGCAAACGTCCACCTCCAGCCCCGGCAGGCCGGCGCGCGCCTGCGCCGCACCGCTGAATTCGCCCACCACCTGAATATCGGCTTCCAGCGACAGCAGCTGCACGAAGCCCGAACGCACAATGTCATGATCGTCGATAAACGCCACGCGCAGGGTCATGGAAATCTCCGGTTAACAGGGGGAAGTGCGCAAGTATACCGTATGCACACACCGGAATAATTGATGAAGAGAATGTATTGGGTGAAATTGCCGGGTGCGCAAGGCAGGCACCCGGCGGGCGGGATTACAGGCTAGCGGGCGCCGTTTTATCCTGCGGCAGATGGCACCAGTTGTTTTTATCCACGATGCCGCCATCGGGAGACGTGTAGCCGAGGCAGCCGAGGATGGTGTCAAACAGCTCGACGTGGCGATGCGTTTTGCCGATGCGCTGCTGCGCCTGCAGCTGCTCAAAGGCGCTGAGGTGCTGCGGGTTCTCAAGGAATTTGTCCGACGCCCATACGATCATCGGCACGCGGAACTGCTCCGGCGGCGCCATTTCGCGCGGCGTACCGTGCAGGTGCGTGTTTTCACCGATCGATTCGCCGTGATCGGCGGCATAGAACACGATGGCTTTCTTGTCGCGCACCTGGTCTATCACATTGGCGATAAAGCTGTCGGTATACAGCACGGTATTGTCGAAGGCGTTGATCAGCTGCGCCTTGGTGCAGGAATCGTCCACCCCCATGCACTCCGGCTGATAGCGCGCATAGCTGCGCGGATAACGCTGCGAGTACAGGTAGTGCGAGCCTTTGGTATGCAGGATCACCAGGTGTTTGCCCTTCGGATAGCGCGCCAGCGACTCCTTCATTTCGTCCACCAACAGCATATCGTCGACCGCCTTGCCGTCGTTGCGCTTCTCGGACGCGATCATCTCGCGGAACGAATAGTTGTTCACCTCGGTGTTGTTGTAGAACCACACCTCGCTCTGCATGGCGAACAGCTCGGAAGAGAAGCCCAGATCCTTCAGTACCGCGAACACGTTCTGCTCTTTCAGCGTGCGCTGCGGGTTGTCTTCGGTGCCGCCTTCGCGCACGAACATACAGCGCAGCGACAGCTTGGTGGAGGTGTCGCACGACTCGCCGCGAAACGCCACCAGATTCTTCTCTTTAGACAGCCGCGGCGTGGTATCGCGCTCATAGCCCAGCATGCCCATGTGGTCCCAGCGCGTGGTTTCGCCGATGATGAACACCACGTAGGTGTCGTCGATATCCGCCGGCGGTACGTAGGTGAAGTGTTTGCCCGGATCGAACATCGTGCTCTGATCCTGGCTTTCGTCATAGCGGGTGTAGGCAAACAGCCCCAGCGCCGACAGCCAGTTGGACGGCAGATACGAGTGCGCCACCACGCCGCCGTAGCTCGGCAGATCGACGTTGGAGAGCTTCTCTTGCACGCTCTGCTCGTCGTCCAGCATGCGCAGCGGCAGCCAGACCAGCGCCACCACCGCCAGCAAGACCAGCAGCGGCTTGATGCGATGACCGGGGGTTTTCAGCTGTTCTATCAGGGTGTAACGCAGGCTGTTTTTCCAGATCAGCAGCAGCGGCAAGGCGCTGAGCGCCACCATCCACAGCACGAAGTGCAGGCCGACCACCTCTTTCGACAGATCGATGTCGGTGGTCATCACCGACACCACGATGCCGTAGCCGATCACCACGTTGAAAAACGTCATGTAGTAGCTGGCGGCAACCGAAATCAACACCAGCAGCGAAGCGACGATGCGATAAAACAGCCGGCCGCCGAGCGATACCAGCCGCATGATGAAGAACGTGAACAGGACGATAGCGATGACTTCCGTCACCGCCGAAATCACCTTAATCCCCTGAATGCCGTGCGCCAGCGAATCAAAACGACGATAAAAAACGGACAGGTTGAGAAATATGCCGATATAGATCGCTAACAATAACGATAAATTCTGCTGTGATAGCGATTTAACTTTGTTCATGTAACGCGGTGGCTCCGGGGACGGTGTAGCGGTTCTGGATCAGTCAGACACTTATTAGGGCTTCTGGTTCAGCCAACCGGCAATAAGCGTTATTTTGCGGGTAATAATCAAGAGAATTCTCACAAAACGGGCAATTTTTACGCTTTTTGCAAACGGCTTTCAAGCGGGGCAGATAAGAAAATGGAGGGTCAAACCCTCCATTTTTTTCGCGATAAGGATAAAAATCTTACTTAACGTTCAGAGTCACATCGATATTTCCGCGGGTGGCGTTGGAGTATGGGCACACCACGTGCGCCTTTTTCACCAAATCTTCCGCCACGCTGCGCTCGATGCCCGGCAGAGAAATATCCAGCTGCACTTCGATGCCGAAGCCGTTCGGGATTTCACCGATGCCGACGGTGCCGTCGATCTTCGCTTCGGCCGGGATTTTGACCTTTTCTTTCGCCGCGACAAACTTCAGCGCGCCGAGGAAGCAGGCCGAGTAGCCGGCGGCGAACAGCTGCTCGGGGTTGGTGACTTCGCCGCCGGCGCCGCCCATCTCTTTCGGCACGCCCAGTTTCACGTCCAACACGCCGTCGGAGGAGGTCGCACGGCCGTCGCGGCCGCCGGTTGCGGTGGCGTGAGCGCGGTAAACCACTTTCTCAATAGACATCGTTCATTCCTTCTTGCTGGTTGGCGAGATGACTACGGCTTCCACGAGGTAAAGCCGGTCACATATTTATCTTTTGCGATTAAATCGCGCACTACTTATTTTTGACGCTTATTAACCAGTGTAGACCACCCCTGCCGTTCTTGCGTCCGGCGGCGGCGGGTCAAATCTGATCGATCAGGCTGCCGCGCAGCTTTTCCAGCTGCTGTTTGAGCGAGACGATCTCGTCCAGGCTGCAGTCGGTGGCGCACATCACCGCCTCGGGCACCGATTGCGCCCGCTCGCGCAGCGCGCGGCCGGCTTCGGTGAGTGCAATGATCACCTGCCGCTCGTCGGCGGTGGCGCGATAACGCACCAGCAAACCGGCGGTTTCCAACCGCTTCAGCAGCGGCGTCAGCGTGGCGGAATCGAGGAACAGCCGCTCGCCGATATCCGATACCGTCACCCGATCGCGCTCCCACAGCACCATCATCACCAAGTATTGCGGGTAGGTGAGTTCGAGCTGATTCAACAGCTTGCGGTAGACTTTGTGCAGCGCCAGGTTGGCGGAGTACAGCGCGAAACAGAGCTGCTGATCGAGCTGCAGCAGATGCTTCGCGTGGGGTTGTTCGGTATCGGTGCTTTTCATGTGTCTGAATATAGATAGCGCACGATGTAATCGCAAGCTATTTCTTGTGAGGTATGCTACCTTTTTTTTATGCAGAGGATGCTCGGAGGGAAAGGAAATGACGAACACGCTTGTAGAACGCGCGCGTCGCTACGCCACCAAGGCGCATGCGGCCATCGATCAGCGCCGCAAATACACCGACGATCCGTACATCGTCCACCCACAGGCGGTGATGGAACTGGTGCGCAGCGTGCCGCACACCGAAGAGATGCTGGCGGCCGCCTGGCTGCATGACACGGTGGAAGACACGCCCACCACCCTCGGCGATATCGAAAGCCACTTCGGGCCGAAAGTGGCGGAGTTGGTGCGGATGCTAACCAACGTCAGCCGCGCCGAGGACGGCAACCGCTTCGAGCGCAAAAACCGCGATCGGCGCCACAGCGCCGGCGCATCGCCGCAGGCCAAAACCATCAAGCTGGCGGATCTGATCGACAACACCCGCTCGCTGCTGGACTATGACAGCCACTTCGCTCAGACCTACCTGATCGAGAAACAGCGTCTGCTGGAGGTGCTGACCGAAGGCGACCCGACGCTGTGGCGCCAGGCCAGCCATATCGTTGAGCAAGGGCTGCTCCGCTTGCAGCAGCCGCCGCACAACGTGCCCGCCAGCTGGTTCGAACACGCCCGCCGGCGCTACCGCGAGAGCGACGCGGCCTGATCAGAAGGTCACCACCGTTTTCAACGCCGTCACCCAGGCGTCCTGCGTCTCGCTGACGCCCGCCGGGTGATGCCAGTACTGCAGGCCCGGCTGCAGCTGCAACCACGGCGTGACGTTCACGCGATAATAGAGCTCCGCCGTCACCGAGTGCCCCGGCACCGGCCGGTAGCTCGGATCGTGATAATCGCTGACGCCGTTGATTTGGTTGAGATAACGCTGATTATCTTTATAGCGGTCGCTCAGCTTCACCACCGAGACGCCCAGCCCCAGCCAGTCGTCCGGCCGCGCATCGAACAGCCCGCGATAGCGAATGCCGGTCGAGGTAGACCAGTGCAGGTAGTTGCTGCGCTGATCCCCCAGCCCCAGGCTGTAAAACACGCTCAGACCGCGGTTTATGTCGTCCGCATGGCGCGTCACCTGCTGGTTGAAACCGGTATACAGGAACCAGGTGCGATCGTGGCTGCGATAGCCCTGCGGATCGCTGGCGCCCGGCCCACCGGACACCCCTTCATAAAGATCGCTCTGGCGCGCGTTGGTGAACAGCACGCCCAGGTTATACACCCCCGGCAGCTGGTTGACGGCGTGGGTTTTCAGCTCCAGCTCCATCGGCAACAGGAAGCCTTTGCTGCCCTTGGTGGACCAGCTCCAGGCGTGGCTGCGGCTGGGGGCGCTCGGGTTCTGCTCCATCACGCCGCCCTTGAGGGTCAGGCCGTCGGTCAGCTTGTATTGCAGCGTGGTGCCCCAGTAATGCACGTTCCAGTTGTACCAGGTCAACGAGTTGGCAGACTTGCCGCCGCACAGCGTCAGCGTCTGAAAATCGCAGGGGATGATCTGATCGAAATCCTGCACCTTGTTCATCATGCCGATGCGCCACTGCAGCCGGCGATCGAGGAAGGACCGGCTGAAGGTCAGCCAGCCCAGGCGGGTAATCGACTGCCCGCCAAAGCTCTCCTGCGACAGATCGGTCAGGCCGACGCGCGGATCCTGCAAGCGATCGCGGGTCAGGTTGTTGTCATGGTTGCGGTTGACGATATTGCCTTCGATCGCCGCGTCCGGAATGCCGGTCAGCGCCTGCAAATCCTGGCTGAAGGTCAGCGAGAATTGGTCGATGTACGACGCCTGTTTATCGTGGTTATAACCGCCGCCGGCGTTATACGACAGCTGGCTGAGGTAGCCGAGGTTATAGTGGAAACCGTGATCCTCCAGGATCGGCCTGATCCCCAGCATATCCCCCAACAGCCCGGACTGCGGCGGTTCAAAGCCGAGCGCCACCCCTTCCCACTTGGCGGTGGGGGCTTCGACGTCCTTGCCGGTTTGCAGCGTTTCCGCCTGCGCCTGGCTACAGAGCAGCGCCAGCGCCGCCAGGGTCATGGAACGAGGTAATAAGCTTTTCATCATTATTATATTTCTCCGCATAACGGCTGACTGCGGGCAACAGCATTCCCTGGGAGAGAATTTCCCATCATGAACAGCAGCGAATAACGTTAGGTTAACGCCCGGCGCTTGCCGCCGGGCTTAGAGGTTAGCGTCGGTCTTTCAGGCTGGCGCCGTTGCTGTGGATCACATCGCGATACCAGAAGAAACTCTTCTTGCGGCGGCGCGCGAGGCTGCCGTTGCCGGCATCGTCCCTGTCGACGTGAATGAAGCCGTAGCGCTTCGACATTTCGGCCTTCGAGGCGCTGACCAGATCGATCGGCCCCCAGCTGGTGTAGCCCATCACCTCGACGCCGTCGTCGATCGCTTCCGCCACCTGCACCAGATGGTCATTGAGGTAGTTGATGCGGTAGTCGTCGTGGATGCTGCCGTCGGCTTCGACGCGGTCTTTGGCGCCCAGCCCGTTCTCGACGATGAACAGCGGTTTCTGATAGCGGTCGTACAGCACGTTGAGCAGGTAGCGCAGCCCGATCGGGTCGATTTGCCACCCCCACTCCGAGCTGGCCAGATGCGGGTTCGGCACCATATCGAGAATGTTGCCGCGCGCCGTCTCGTACTGCTCCGGATCGGCGGTGACGCAGCCGCTCATGTAGTAGCTGAACGAGATGAAGTCGATAGTTTCGCGCAACGTTTGCCGATCTTCCTCGGTGATTGCCACCTGAATGCCGTTTTCACGGAAGAAGCGCTGCATATAGGCCGGGTAATAGCCGCGCGCCTGCACGTCGCCGAAGAACAGCCAGTCGCGGTTTTGCCGCTGGGTTTCCAGCAGATCTTCCGGCTTGCAGCTCAGCGGATACAGAATGCCGCCCAGCAGCATGTTGCCGATTTTGCCCTCCGGCACGATCTCGTGGCAGGCTTTCACCGCTTTGGCGCTGGCCACCAGCTGATGATGGATCGCCTGATAGATGGCGCTCTTGTCGCTCTCCTGCGGCAGGCCGACGCCGGTGAAGGGCGCGTGCAGCGACATGTTGATCTCGTTGAAGGTCAGCCAGTGTTTGACCTTGTGCTTGTAGCGTTCGAACACGGTGCGCGCATAGCGTTCGAAGAAATCGATGGTGCGCCGATCGCCCCAGCCGCCGTAGTGCTTCACCAGGCCGTAAGGCATCTCATAGTGCGACAGCGTGATCAACGGCTGAATGCCGTACTTCGCCATCTCGTCGAACAGCCGATCGTAGAACGCCAGCCCGGCTTCGTTCGGCGTCTCTTCGTCGCCCTGCGGGAAAATACGCGTCCAGGCGATCGAGGTGCGCAGGCACTTGAAGCCCATTTCGGCGAACAGCGCGATATCCTCCGGGTAACGATGATAGAAATCGATCGCCACGTCCTTGATGCCGCTGTCGCCCGCCGTGCGCGGCGTGATGGCGCCGAAGATGCCCTGCGGCTGCAGATCGGAGGTCGACAGCCCCTTGCCGTCGGCCTGATACGCGCCTTCTACCTGGTTCGCCGCTACCGCGCCGCCCCACAGAAAATGTTGCGGAAACTTGCCGTTCATCGCTTGCTCCTCAATTAACGTAATAAAGTCAGCAGCGGCGCCTGTTCCTGCACCGGAGACAGACCGCTGGTCAACACGTCCACGTAGTCATCGCTGTTGCTGATGATGATCGGCGTGGTGGTGTCATAGCCGGCGGCATGGATCGCCGCCTGGTCGAACTCGATCAGCAGATCGCCCGGGGCGACCCGCTCGCCTTCCCGCACGTGGGCGGTGAAATGCGCCCCGTCCAGCTTCACGGTATCGATGCCGACGTGGATGAGAATCTCCGCGCCGTCGTCCGATTCGATGCCGATGGCGTGTTTGGTTTTGAACAGCGACGCCACGCTGCCGCTCACCGGCGCCACCACGCGCCCCTGCTGCGGCGCGATCGCCACCCCTTTCCCCAGCAGGCCGCTGGCGAAGGTCGCGTCGTTCACCTGATCCAGCGGCACGATGTCGCCGGCGATCGGGCTGAGGATGGCCTGTTTGCGGTTAAGCGGCGCGGCGGCTTCAGGCTGCGCCGTCTCTTCCGCCGGCGCGACGCCGAACAGGTAGCTGGCCAGCGCAGCGAACACGAACGACAGCAGGGTGCCGCCGATCGCGCCCCATACCGTGGCGTCGATGCCGCCGCCGGGGATGATCTGCGCGAAGGTGAATACGCTCACCAGGCCGAACGAGTAGACCGAGGTCTGGAAGTAGCCGATCACCGCACCGCCCAGCGCGCCGCCGATGCAGCCGAAGATGAACGGGCGTTTGTTCGGCAGCGTGACGCCGTACACCGCCGGTTCGGTGATGCCGAAAATCCCGGCGCCGATGGCAGAAGCGGACAGCGCCCGCAGTTTGGCGTCGCGGGTGCGCAGCATCACGCCCAGCGTGGCGCCGACCTGCCCCATCACCGCCGGCAACAGCAGCGGCACCATGGTGTCGCGCCCCAGCACGCTCAGGTTATTGATCATCAACGGCACCAGTCCCCAATGCAGGCCGAAGATCACGCACACCTGCCACATCGCCCCCATAAAGGCGCCGGCAACGATCGGGTTAAAGGCATAAATGCTCTGATAGCCGTTGGCCAGCAGGTGGCTGAGCCAGGTCGCCGCCGGGCCTATCAGCAGGAAGGTCAACGGCACGGTGATCGCCAGGCACAGCAGCGGCGTGATGAAATTGCGCAGCGCGCTGTGGATCACCCGGTTAAACAGCGGCTCCAGGCGGCAGGATACCCAGGCCGCGAAGATGATCGGGATCACCGACGAGCTGTAGTTGATGAAGGTCAGCGGAATGCCGAAGAAATACTCGCGCACCGCCCCCGGCTGCTGCGCCGCTTCGAAGGCCGCCATCATCAGCGGATGCGTCAACGCGCCGCCGATCGCCATGGTGACGAAGGGGTTGCCGCCGAATTTTTTCCCGGCGGTGTAGCCGAGCATGATCGGGAAGAAGTAGAACAGCGAATCGCTGGCGGCGAACAGCATTTTGAAGGTGCCGCCGCTCTCCAGCAGCCAGCCGCAGGCCAGGCTCAGCGCCAGGAAGCCTTTCAGGATCCCCGAAGCGGCCATCACCCCGAGCAGCGGGGTGAAAATGCCGGACACCAGATCGATAAAGCGGCTGAGCAGGTTGTCTTTTTTGCCGCCCGCGTCGTCGCTCGGCGCGCCGTCGGCCAATCCGCCAACCCGGTTGACCGCGTCGAACACCTCCGCCACGTGGTTGCCCACCACCACCTGGAACTGGCCGCCGCTCTCCACCACCATGATGACGCCAGGATTTTTCTTCAGCGCTGCCGCGTTGGCGCGAGTGTCATCGCGCAGCTTGAAACGCAGGCGGGTGGCGCAGTGCACCAGGCTTTTCACATTGTCGCGGCCACCGACGCCGGCCAAAATCTCACTGGCTAATGTGTCATATTTCATACGGTTATCCTTAGACTTCGCGTTCTGCCGCTCCCCCCGCACTGGCCTGGCGCTGAGGCGGAATTCGGCGCAAAAAAAAACCTAAACCTCGCGGCCTCTGCCCCATCGGGGAACAGAAACGCGAGGTTTAGGTTTTGCCTGCCGTAGCAGTAACAACCCTAAATCGGTTGAGTTATGACGTTAACACCGCGGATTTTGCCGGCGCAAGGCTTTGCACCGGCAAATTGCCGAACTGTGATCGCGGAAGCAAAACGGCCTCAATGCGCGAAATAATGCATGCCGCCATCTACCGGGATCACCGCGCCGGTGATATATCGCGCGAGCGGGGAGCAAAGAAACGCCGCCAGATACGCCATGTCTTCCGGTTCGCCGAAGTAGCCAATCGGGATATGTTGCGCAATGAACGCCTGGCGCGCTTTATCACAAGCGTATAAGCGCTCGCGGATCTGTTCACTGTTGATACGCCCGGGTTGCAGCGTATTGACGGTAATCCCCTGCGCAGCCACGTCGCCGGCCAATCCTTTGGCCCACAGATGCAATGCGCCCTTGGCGGCGCTGGCGGCGCTCAGGCTGCGCGGCTCCATCGAGCCGCTGATATTGATAATCCGGCCCCAGCCTTGCGCCTGCATGGCCGGCAACAGCGCCTGAGTCAATCTACGGGCCGGCGTGAAGTTCAAAGCGAAAGCGTCATCCCAGCTGCGATCGCTGTCGTTCAACGTCGTGGGGTGAAACGCGCCGACCGCGTTGATCAGAATATCGACTGTCCCCACCTGGCGCAGCGCCTGCGCCGCCAAACGGGCGAGAGCCTCAGGCTCGGTCACATCGGCAACGATCGCCTGCGGACGCGCCGCCCCTTGCCGTTCCACCTCATCCGCCAAGGCCTGCAGCCGGTCACCGCGTCGTGCGGTGGCCACTACCTTGACCCCTTGAGCGGCCAATACCCTGACCATGCCGGCACCGATCCCTTCGCTGGCACCCGTGACCAATGCCGTGCGTTGCTGTAATTGCAGATTCATAAGAAACCTTAATTGAATAACTCAATTTAAGAGGAAACGTTCACACATTGAATCACGCCGTTATTCGTGTGAATATTCCCGAAAACCGCATCATCAATGTGCAGGAATTCACCGATGTTTGACTGGCAGGATTTAAAACACTTCGTGGCGCTGGCGCGCACCGGTTCGTTGTCGGCGGCAGCGCGGGAGCTGGGTTGCGATCACGCCACCGTCGGGCGACGCGTAGCGGCGCTGGAACAGGCGCTCGGCCTGCGTTTGATCGTACGGCTGCCGCGCAGCACGCCGTTGACCCAGGACGGACAGGCGATTGCCGGGCTGGCGGCGGAGATCGAGGCGCAAAGCCAGGCTATTGCCCGCCATGCGCGCAGCGCCGGCGCAACGCCCCAGGCCGGCGTGCGCATCAGTGCGCCGCCGTCGATCGCCGCGCATATTCTCGCGCCGCGCATTGCCGCATTTAACCAGGCTTTTCCACAGATCGTCGTCACGCTGTCGGGTGAATCGGCGCTCGCCGAGCTGGATCGCGGCGAAGCCGACATCGCCGTGCGCATGGTGCGCCCGCAGCAGCCAGAGCTGCTGACGCAGCGCATCGGCATGATGCGCTACGCGCTGTATGCCGCACCCGAGCGCGCCGCTTTCTCGCCTATGACCATCACTACCAACAGCAGCCACATCAGCAATGGCTGCAACAGCTGTTGCAGGGGCGTCCGGTGGTCTTTCAGGCCAGCGATCTGTTTTCACTGCAACAAGCGGCGCGTTCAGGGCTGGGTGCCGCCGTTTTGCCGACGTTCGTCGCCGATGGCGATCCGGATCTGGTCCCGTTGCCCACGGCCAATGCCGCGCCAACGCGCGAGCTTTGGCTGGTGACATATCCCGATTTAGCGCGCACCGCTGCCGTGCGCGCGGTGATGAATTTCCTGGTCGAAACGCTCGGCAAAACGTGCCCATTACCGGCATAAAGCATCAGAATGACTAATATAAATACTGGACAAAAGTCACGCGGGGGATTATTACTGGTCAACGCGTAATCGAGAGTAGGGATGGCAGTCATCATGGTGTTGCGTACTGATGTAGGACGGATTCTGATCACCGGCGCCGGCGGCCGGGTAGCCACGGCGTTTCGTCTGGCGATGGGCGATCGCTACCCGCTACGGTTGGCGGAACGAGACATCAGCCTGCTGAGCGATCGGCAGCCGGGCGACGAAGTCATCAGCTTCGACATCGCCGATCTCGATGCCTGCCGCGCGGCCTGCGCCAATATCGACACCGTGTTGCATTTGGCGGCCGATCCCTCCCCCGATGCCGACTTCTGCGGTTCGTTGATGGACAACAACATTCTCGGCACCTTCAATATCTTCCGCGCGGCGAAAGACGCCGGCTGCCGCCGGGTGGTGTTCGCCAGCAGCGCGCAGGCGGTGGAAGGCTATCCGCTCGATTACCAAATCCGCCCGGACGACGCGCCGAAGCCGAAGAACCTGTACGGCGCCAGCAAAGCCTTCGGCGAAGGCATCGCCGCCTACTTCGCCCATCAGGAAGGGCTTTCCGCCCTGTCGGTGCGCATCGCCAACTTCACCACCCTCAGCCCGGGCGATCGGCTCAGCGCTCGCGACATGAGCGCGTTCCTCAGCCATCGCGACGCCGCCGATCTGCTGGAGCGCTGCATTCGCGTCGAAGGGGTGCAATATGCGGTGGTGCACGGGGTTTCCAATAACCGCTACACGCGTTTATCGCTGGAAGAGACCCGTCGCCTGCTGGGTTACGCCCCGCAGGACGATGCGTTCAGCCTGCTCGGCTTTGAGTAGGTGCGGCGAGCAGGCCCGCCGCATCTGCGTATTTAGCCGTTGGCGTAAACGACTTTTGCGGCGGCGCGGCTGGTGAACAACACCAGCAGCAGCGCCAATCCGGCGATAATCGCCCCCATCACCGGCACGAAGCTGTAGCCCAAACCGGCGGAGACCACCGCGCCACCGGCGGCGGCGCCCAGCGCGTTGCCCAGGTTGAAAGCGCCGATGTTGACCGAAGACGACAGCCCCGGCGCGTCGCTGGCCACGCGCATCACGCGCATCTGCAGCGGCGGCACCACGGCAAAGGTCGCCGCGCCCCAAATCACCATGCTCACCGCCGCGCCGATGTCACTGCGCGCCAGCAGCGGGATCAGCAGCATGATGGCCACCAACAGCAGCAGGAAGCCCTTCAGCGTCGCGCTCTCGGAACGGTCGGCGAACTTGCCGCCGAGGTAGTTGCCGATGGAGAAACCGACGCCGATCAACACCAGCATCACCGTCACGAACAGCGGCGTCGCCTCGGTGATGTGCTGCAATACCGGCGAGATGTAGGTATAGAGCGTGAACATCGCGCCCGCCCCCAGCACGGTCGTCAGCAGCGCGGTCAGCACCTGCGGCCGCACCAGCACCGACAGCTCGCGTTTCACGTCAGGGCGCGCGCCGGCGCTGCCTTTCGGCAACGAGAACCACAGCCCCAGCATGGCGATCACGCCCAGCCCGGCCGTCGCCAAGAACGACATGCGCCAGCCGATGGTTTCACCCAGCCAGGTCGCGGCGGGCACCCCGCCGATATTGGCGATGGTCAGCCCCATAAACATGGTCGCCACGGCGCTGGCCTGTTTCTCTTTCGGCACCACGCTGGCGGCCACCACCGATCCGAGGCCAAAGAAGGCGCCGTGGTTCAGGCTGGTGATGATGCGCGACAGCATCAGGGTGGTGTAATCCGGCGCGATGGCCGACAGCACGTTGCCCAGGGTAAAGATCGCCATCAGGAAAATCAGCGCGCTTCTGCGCGCCCGGTGCGACAGCAGCAGCGTCATCAGCGGCGCGCCGACCATCACGCCGACGGCGTAGGCGCTGATCAACATGCCGGCCATCGGAATGGAGACGTCCACCCCTTTGGCGATGGTCGGCAGCAAGCCCATGGGAGAGAATTCGGTGGTGCCGATGCCGAACGCCCCCACCGCCAGCGCTAACAAGGGATAATTCACTTTCATGCAACAACTCCGGTTTACCGCTGCCGAAGCGCGGGAACAGTTAAGATGCCGAAAGTATGACATTGATCACAACAAAGATAAGCAGGCGGGAGGCTAAAAGACTTTTGCAAATTTGTTAAAAGTGCGGCGGGTGGGGCATCCGTCATCCGGTGTGATCACGCATGGCAGCCGCCCTACCGCTGCCCTTCCATCCACGCAAGAAAATCCATCATCCGGTCGGCAAAGGCAGCGTCGTTCGCCTCGCCAACCGCATGAGCCAGCAAGTACGTCATGTCAGCCTGCTGTGCCGGATAGCGCGCCAGCAGCTGTTCGGCATAGTCGGTTAACGTTGTCGGCCAGAATGCGCTGCCCTCGGCGCGCAGCATGTTGGTGGCGCGGATCAGCTTTCTGGCCGCTTCGCGCTTTAAGCGCTTCTCATCCGGCACCGGGCTTGCCTGCAGCAGTAGCTGCTCCCGATAACGCACCAACACGGGCCGTAAATCGGCATTGACCGCCAGCGCGATGCGCCGATCGGGCCGAAACAGCGGAAAAGCGGCGGACACGTCTTCGCCCCACAGGCAGCGGCAGTGATGCTTCAGCCAAAATCCCCAGGAATGGCAATGCTCGGGGTTCAACGCCTCCTCGACGCTGCCGATGTCAAAGTCGACCTTGCTCACGATCCGCTGCTCCAGCTGAAAAGCCTGCCGCCACGCCTCAAGGCGCTGCAACGCCTCGCTATCGGCCGGCTTGGTGAGCAACAGCGTGATGTCCAGATCGGACACGCCGGGAATGGCTTCGCCGCGCGCGACGCTGCCGTAGAGGTAAATGCTGTGGATGAGCGTCGGGAATTGGCGCGGTAGCCCTGTCGTCAGCGCCTCCAGCAGCGGGATAAAAGCCTGCTGCAGCGGAAACGCTGTCACTGTAGGAATCAAGCCCACCTCATGCCCTCCCACTGCGCACTTTGCCCGATCGCATTTCGATGTTCCGCTGCAGTTCGCGCAGCCCGCCGGCCAGGAAGCAGGCTTCCGCCAGTACGAACAGCGGGCCGATGATCAGGCCCGTCACGTCGTCCATAAACGCCGGTTTTCTCCCCTCCCAGAAATGCCCGACAAACTGAAACAGCCAGCCGATGACGAAGCCGCCGATGCCGACGCTCAGCCACGCCGCCGTCGACAGCGACGCCACCCAGGCGCCGAACACGAGGCACACCAGCAACAACGCCAGCATCATGGCGCCAAGGCGCAGATTTAGCCGCAGGTAATAGAAGGCCGCGACGAGCACCACCGCGCAGGCCGGCGAAAACGGCAGCCCTCCCGCGCCCCACGCCGGCCGGGAGAGCAGCGCCAGCAGGCTGACGACGATCAGCGGAATGCCGATGAAATGCGTGGCGATATTGCGCGCATCGCGGTGATAGGCGGCATAAGCGGCAAGTTGATCTTCCAGACTTCGCATGTTGACCTCCGGTATGTACGGCCTTCGTCGCCGAACGCGCGCCGCCGCATGCGGCTGCCCTTACCCATAGCTTAGCGCGGGATCACCAAGACCGGTTGGCCAATCTCATCCAGCAGGCCGCGCGTGACGGAGGCGTTCAGCCAGCGCCCCAACGAAGACAGGTGGCGGTGCGAGATGATCAGCAAATCGCAGTTGAACAAAGCCATCTGGTC
Organism: Serratia sp. SM04; assembly: GCF_040280225.1. Lineage (NCBI taxonomy): Bacteria > Pseudomonadati > Pseudomonadota > Gammaproteobacteria > Enterobacterales > Yersiniaceae > Serratia > Serratia sp. SM04. Next base: position 159,909 of record NZ_JBEOQT010000005.1, read on the forward strand.
CGGGATCACCTCGATGGGCGCCCCCGCAGCCAGCAGGCCCTGGGCGTTGAAGCCCATCTGTTTCAACGCCCGCGTCACCTGCCCGACCTGCTTTTCCGCCAGCGCCTCTTCGCGCTGGGCGGCGGGATATTCTTCGCGCTCGTCGCTGTCGAAGCGCAGGCCGCTGCGGCTGAGCGTGAAGGCATTGTCTACCACCGTCAGTACGATCACGCCGCCGATGCTGCCTTGCAGACGCGCCATAAAATCCAGCGCGTTGCCGCTGTGTTCAAAGCAGTCCACCGCCAATAACACTCTCTCAATCATAACCATCCTCATTCGCCCGAGTTACATCGCGCCCTTGAAATTAGCTTCGCCCTTTTTCCAATAACCTTTGGCAAACAAGGCGGCGCGGGAGATGCCCATTTCGTTGATAAAACGCGCCTTCAGATACGCGGCGACCTGGTGTTCGCAGGCCAGCCACACCTGCCCTTCCCCGGCCGGCAGTTCGCAGTGGCTGACGGCCTGCACCAGCGGGCTGTTCATCACGCTGTCGAAATGCCGAGTGCGTATTTGCCAGCTGTTCATCTGCAAAAAGGAGCAATCGACATCCTGAATCTCCTGCGCATCGCCCACTTCGGCGAACCACAGCACCGGCAGCGGGGTAGACAGCGAGGCGAGGATAGTGCGCATGGCGGGCAGCGCGGTCTCATCGCCCAGCAACAGTAGCCAGCGAGTTTGCGGCAACAGCCGGAAGCCGCCGGAGCAAGGGCCGGCGAACCCCAGCTTGTCGCCCGGCATCGCGTCGCGCGCCCAGTTCGACGCCGGGCCTTCGCCGTGCAGCACCATATCGATATCGAAGGTGCGGGCGAGTTTGTCGATGCCGCTCAGGGTATAGGCTCGCCCGGCCAGCGTGTCGCGCCACGGGAAGAACACCTTGATCCAACTGGCCGGCTCCTGCGCGCGCGGATCGGCGATAAACTTATCCACATCGTCACCGCTCAACGTGATGCGGCGGATCCGGGCGGTGACTTGCCGCACAGCGCTCACCCGGGCCTCCCGTTTGCGGCGGGTATCCCTTTCCAGCATCTCGTCGACAATCTTATTCAGCGTGTTGTGCATCAGCCTTCTCCTGTGGCGCCGCAGACGGGTAGGTGTGTTCCCAGCCGCCGCCCAGCGCTCGATAGATATTCACCACGGCGATCGCCGTCTCCTCCTGTGAAACAATTTGCGCGGACTGCAGATCCAGCAGCGCGCGCTGCGTGCTCAGAACGTGGATAAAATCGCTGGCGCCGTTCAGATAGCTGTCGCGCGCCAGCGCAAACGCGTGTCGGTTGGCGGCCAGCGCCTCGGCCAGATGCGTCTGGCGGCGCTGCTGGGCGCGGTAACCGGAAAGCGCGTCGTCGATCTCATGCCAAGCGCGCAGCACCGTTTGCTGGTAGGCGATGGCCATTTCCTGCTGCCGGTATTCGCTCAGGCGCACCCGCTGGGTGATTTTCCCCCCGTCGAACAGCGGCAGATACAGGGCGGGGCCGATGGCGAAGGTATGCGTGGACCAGCTGCCCATATCCGCCAGCGCCAATGCCTGGTAGCCCGCGTTGCCGGTCAGCGTGATGCGCGGATAGTAGTCGGCGGTGGCGACGCCAATCTCGGCGGTCGCCTGATGCAAACGCTCCGCCGCTTCGCGAATATCCGGCCGGCGTAATGCCAGATCCGACGGCACACCCATCGGCACCGCGCGCACCAGCGCCGGCAGCGGCCCCGTCGGCGACAACATCGCTTTCAGCGCGCCCGGCCGCTCGCCCAACAGCAGGCTGATGGCGTTGTTCAAGCGTTCCTGTCGATCGAACAGCGTCGGCAGCAGGGCATCTACCTGCGCCAACTGCACCTGCGCCTGATCGATATCCAGTTCGTTGCCCGCACCGCTTTGATAACGGCTTTGCGTCAGCTGCAGCGTGCGCAGCGCCGTGGCGCGGTTTTCCTGCGCCACCGCCAGCTGCTGCTGCGTGGCGCGCAGACGCAGATAGTCGCTCGCCACCTCCGCCGTCACCGACGTCAGCAGCGCGCGCCGATTCTCCTGCGAAGCGGCGAAGCCGGCGCGCGCGCTTTCCGATGCGCGACGCAGCTTGCCCCACATGTCCAACTCCCAGGTGGCGCTGAATCCGCCGCGCCAGAGGTTGTAATCCGCCTCTCCGCCGTTGCCGGACGGATCCATGCTGCCCACCGAGGTGGCGCGCTGGCGCTGATAGGCGCCGTCCAGGCTCAGATCCGGCATCAGCGCCGCCTCGGTCACGCCCAGCAGTGCGCGGCTTTGCTGCATGCGCGCCGTGGCGAGCTGCAGATCCAGGTTGCCGGCCGCCGCGCGCTGCACCAGTTGCGTCAGCGACGCATCGTTGAATATCGACCACCAGGCCACCGGCAGCGCCCCGCCGCCGGCCTGCTGACCCCAGCTCTCGGGCAGCGCGTTTTGCGGCCGAGCGTAGTCCGGCCCTACCGCCCGGCAGCCGCTCAGCGCCATCAACAGCAGCGGGATCACGGCCCTGTTCATTGCACGCCTCCGTCCAGCGTATTGATGCTGACGTCTGCGGACATGCCGACGCGCAGGGCGCTCAGCAAGGTGGCATGCTCTTTATTGATATCGAACACAATCTTCACCGGGATGCGCTGAACGATCTTGGTGAAGTTGCCGGTGGCGTTCTCCGGCGCCACGGCCGCGAAGCTGACGCCGGAAGCCGGCGCAATGCTGTCCACCTGCCCTTTCAGCGTTTGGCCGGGAAAGGTATCGATATGGATGTCTACCGACTGCCCGTGCGCAATTTTTTCCAGCTGGGTTTCCTGGTAGTTGGCGATGATGTACAGCTTGTCCTGCGGCACGATGGCCAGCAGCGCATCGCCCGGTTTGACGAACTCCCCGACCCGCAGGCTTTTCTTGCCGACCACGCCGCCGATCGGCGCGGTGATGCGGGTATAAGACAGGTTCAGTTCAGCCATCGCTTTCTTCGCCTGCGCCAACATCAGCTCGGCATCGCTGTCCGCCAGCTTGGCTTGTAGCACCTGCTCCATGTTTCGCGCCGCTTTGAGCGTCGCCTCCGCCTGCGCCACATTGGCGGAAAGCGTGTGCACCCGCGTTGTCGCCTGCTGCGCCGCCTGCTGCGAACCCGCGCCGCTGCTGGCCATTCTCTGGTAGCGGTTCTGCTCCTGGCGCGCAAACGCCAGCTCCGCCTGCGCCGCCTGCCGCTCCGCCTGCGCGGCGGCGATCAGCGCACTCTGGCGGGTGAGGTTAGCCCTGGCGTCGTCCTGCCGGGCGCGGGCGGATTGCTCCTGCGCCGTCGCCTGCGCCAGCGCGACGTTGAATTCACGCGGGTCGATCACCGCCAGCAATTCCCCCTGTTTGACCCACTGGTTGTCCCTGACCAACACCTGCGCAATTTCACCGGCAATCTGCGGAGAAATACGCGAGATATCGGCGCGAATATAGGCGTCGTTGGTATTCTGCTGTGTCTCTTTAATAAAGAATTTATTGATTAATAACCCCAGCGTAATGACGGTAACCGCCAATACGGCGACGGCGACTTTCTTGTTAGCCATAAAAGTGACTCCACTTAATATTTATTTCTGATGATAAAATGTCAGGCGGCGACCGAACGCGGCGGATAAATACGGGTCGGCATAAATAAAATCAGCGCGGTCAGTAATAACGCCAGGCCGGCAACCAACAGATAAAGATCGGCGCTGGCCAGCACGTGGCCCTGCCGGGCGGCAAGCTGCGCCAACTGCTCCGCCGACCCCGATGCGCGGCTGTAGGCCGAGCCAAAACCGTCGGCGATCGTGCCGGCGTGATAGTCCCCGCGCTGCCGACTGAGCAGCGCGATGGCGCCGCCGGCCGCGGTGGCGGCGAAACCCTTCACCGCGTTGAACCAGGCCGCCGCAAACGGCCCGTCGGTCGGCAACAGCCCGCCGGTCGCCTGCATCAGCAGGGGGATGATCGCCATCGGTTGAGCGACCGCCTGCAACAGCGCGATAACGCGAAACGTGTCGCCGTTCCATTCCGGCGTCAGCTGGGCGGCCAGCACGCAGGCGGTGGCCATCAACAGCAGGCTGATCGCCAGCACCCAGCGGCAATCCACCCGCGGCGTATTGCAAATAATGGCGACAATCGGCAGCGTAATTAATTGCGGCAACGCCACCCACAGCATTAAGTCGGAGGTTTGTTCCTGCCGATAGCCCTGAATCGCGGCTAAATATCCCGACGTAATATTGACCAGCGACACCATAATTAACAGCACGCCACCCAGCGTAATTAAGGAGAAAGACAAATTCCTTTTGCTTAATAGCTGCAAATTGAAAAAGGGCAGCGGGTGATACCATTCGTTAATCAGAAATAATGCCAATAGCCCGATGCCGCCCAACAATAAAACGTAGATCAGCGGCGAGTTCAGCCAGTCGAGGCGCTCCCCCTGTGAGATGCCCATCGTCAGCATGCCGAGTGCCATGCCGCCGAGCAGCAGGCCGCGCCAGTTGAACTGCCGCAGGCGCTCCAGCCGCAACGGATCCTGCGGCAGACCGTAGCCGATACACACGGCGGCGATCGCCATCAGCGGCAGGTTCCAATAGAAGTACCCGCTCCAGCCCCAGTGAAAGGCAAAGGCGGCGGCAGTGGCGCCCAGCGTGGCGCTCCAGGCGGAGACCCAGCCATAGGCGCCCAGCCCCAGCACCTTGATCAGCGGCGGCATAAAACGCAGCACCACCGTCATCAGCATCGGTGGCAACGCGCCGCCGGCGAAGCCCTGCAGGCTGCGCACCGCCAGCAGCGCGCCATACTGTTCTCCCAACCAGGGCGTCAGCAGTCCACCGGCCAGGTAAATGCCGCACATCGTCAACGCCACCCGGCGCAGCGAAAAGGTCGGCCAAAAACAGGGCGTGAACCCGGAACCGATCACAAAGCCGGTGACATAACAGGTGGTCAGCCAGCTGCCGGCATCGAAGCTCAGCAGCATGCCGCCCTGTATATCCGCCAGCGCGAACTTGCTGGCGTTTTCCCCCACGCCGCTGGCCATCACCGCCAAAAACACGCCGAACAACCCCAGCCAGGTTCGGCCGTTGATTTCGCCGGCGCTGGCGAGCCATCGATTTTTGTGGTGCGGCGTAACAGACACCTCAACCATTCCCCACTCCTGCTGTTTCAGCCTCAATCTTTGTTGTCGTGGGCAGTATCCGGGCTTACTTCGATTGTTTAAAATGAAATGATGTAATTAACTAGTTGCACAAAACGCAATCCATAGAGCGCACCATTACCGGAGAGGCCATGCCGCAAAAAATTGATTTCAACCTGATCTATGCGCTGAATCTGCTGCTGGAAGAAGGGAGCGTGAGCGGCGCCGCCGAAAAGATGAATCTGAGCGCGCCGGCGATGAGTCGCATTCTGGGGCGCATCCGCCGGCAGTTCGACGACCCGATCATGGTCAGAGCCGGTAAGCATCTGGTGCCGACGCCGCGTGCGCTGGAGTTGAAACGCCAGCTCGGCGAGATCATCGAGCAGGCCGCCGCGCTGATCGCGCCGAATGAATCCTTCGAGCCCGGCAAGCTGACCAGAACCTTCACCATTCGCGCCAACGACATTTTTATCGGCGCGCTGGCAGGCGGCTTGCTGGAGACGCTGCGGGACATGGCGCCGCTGAGCGGCCTGAAGTTTATCGCCGAAAGCGACGGCGAGGATGACGCGCTGCGCAGCGGCAAGGTGGATCTGGTGATCGGTTCCTCACGCGACTGGCACCCGGAAATCAAGACGCAGAGCCTGTTCACCAGCACCTTTCAGGCGTTGGTGCGGCCGGGGCACCCGATCATTGGCCGGGTAACGCCCGAAACCCTGACCCATTACCCGCATATCAGCGTCTCCCGCCGCGGGCGCACCCAGGGGCCGATCGACGACGCGCTGCGCGATCTTGGCCTGCAGCGCAACGTCGCCCTGACCCTGCCGGGCTTCCATTCAGCAATGATGCTGACCATGAAATCGGACTTTATCCTGCCGCTGCCGCGCCACGTGCTGCAGGGGGTGAGCAACATCCACCTGCCGTTGGCGGAGATCGAGCTGCCGCTCGAGCTGGAATCAGTATTTATCGTGCAGGCCTGGCACCCTCGCCTCGATCGCGATCCGGCGCACCGCTGGCTGCGGCAGACCATCAAGCAGTTCTTTTTGCAAAGGGAGTGAAGAGGTTAGGTGTTGGGGAGAGGGACGATCGCGGCAGAACCCAAATACGTCTGCCAGATAAGCCGGTAACATGGCATTTTGCCGAAGCCCTGCGCATACTCAGACGTCTTGGGTAAAAACATCAGTTATTCACTGGGTTACCAAATCAGCATTTTGAGATCTGCTCTATATTTAGTTAGGAATGAATTCTCAGCCTTAGACTATACTTGCTATTTTTTAACCAATGGATCATGACATGAGAAAATCTACGTTTGCGGCTCTGCTGTTACTGGGCCTGACGCCGGCGCTGGCGCTCGGTGCAGCACCGGCCCCCCACGCCATCATCAAAACCGCCCCTGTTTACCCCGAACAGGCCCTGTCGAAAAGCACCAGTGGCGTCGTCAAAGTGAAATACGATATCGAGCGCGACGGCACGGTCAGGCATGTGCGTATTGTGCAGGCGAAGCCTGCCGGTGTCTTTGACGAGGCGGTGCTGACCGCCATGAAAAGCTGGCGCTTTGAACGCGATCAGCCGGTGAAGGATCGCGAATTTACCTTTAACTTCACCACCAAACCGACCAACTCGGTCTATGGCAACGGGGTTCCGTTTCGCTGATCGTACGCTAAATTTTCTCTACCCACACAAGCCGTGCTATCACAAAAGGAAAGAAGCAAATTACCCTTACCGGAGCTGGCAATCGCAGAAGAGATTGGGAGATACTGATTGGCGATCACAAGAGTTGAATTTTTCATGTAACCATATGGCAAATAATATTTTATTATAAACTTATGGTGGGGCTATGCACATTTCTATACGTGTATTAAGCTCTTGATGTAATTATGGAACAACCTCAAATTAAAGAAATATAGGGTTATAGATTTACAGATACTTGTGAACGTATGATTTCATTAAATTACCTTATTATGTGAGTTTTCAATACCTCTAATCTCTTGAAAATACTTTCTGTTTAATTTTGTATAAAAATGAGGGTCAATACTCTTGGCATAAGCAATGTAACCTGAAAGTTTATTATAATCCTCTTGCTTTAATCTGCCCTTAGATAATAGAGATATATATAACCGTATTTTATCTTTCATTGACCTATGTAAAGTAACATGGAAATCATGGCATATTTTTAATCCTGTGGCAATTATACTTCCACCTGAAGCACTACAAATATGTATCTTGTCATTATTTATTTTAAAATTAGGCTCAATTCTTTTTATTGTGCTTTTTATAGCATTTAATATTTTAACGCTCGCTCCCTTCAGATTAGTAGATATGATAATATCATCTGCATATCTAGTATATACAGCATTAAGCCTGTCTATCGAATTTAGTTTCAAAGTAAGTTTTTCGTCAAACTCTCTTGCGACAAAATTCGCAATTATAGGAGATGTCGGAAATCCAATTGGAAGGCTTTCATCTGAAATGAAGCATATACTTTTTATCAGTTGCAATAACTCTGCATCATATACATCCGAAAATTCTATGCGATCGCGGTATAATTTAAATGCATACTCAAAGTTACTGTATTTTATTGAGGGAAAAAAATCTTTTAAATCGACTTTGACATAATATTTATTTTTAGCCGTTGCATGCAGAAGAGCATTACTTTTGATCGAACGTCCATTAACAAATGCATAAGCTGAATTATGAATCGGCAGATTTGAGAATATATTACTTATAAGCCAATATTGGATAAGCTTTACTTTGGATGAAGGGTGATAAATCGTCCTGACACCACCATTCCTTTTAGGAATATGCCATTTTTTAGGCAATTCGGGAGATCGCATTACCTCGCTGGTAAATCCCTTTCTCATCAATGTTTCACTGTCAATCAACTTATATATTTCCATTAATATTAACCCTACCCAATTTATTTTTAAGAAAAAAAACTTTAAACATTGATGATATGTTATCCATATCAAAATCATATTTAAAATAATATTGCTTATAAAGGGAATAGTAAAGTTCATCCTTACATGAAATGATTTTTATAGCCATTAAAATACCAAGATGTTTTAGCAGTTCTTTCCTATAGAGCCTATCCTTTCCAAATATCTTTATCGCTATTTCAATGAGCTCACTTAGTTTTAACGGGCCACAAGCTAAAATTATATCATGAATAAATCTAACTGAATCTTTATTAAAGTTATTGGAAGGATCTAGGTCCTCCTTCTTAAGTGTCCTAGCAATTGCACGTTCATTTTTTGATAATATTTCATGTAAGGGATTAAATATCTGACCTACTCCATCTGAACGCTCGATGCTTTCATATCCTTCAACCATCTTATAATGCAAGAAGTGGCCTGATTGTTGGGACTGTTGTGTAATTGCCTTTATAGGCCCCATGTTTATAAAAGATTTTTCATTAATAAATTTTGTGTTATTAATAATGATAAGCTTCTTACGTAAATGCTTACTGTATGCAAATGCCCCAAGTTCGGTAAAAGATGAAAAACTTTCTAAAACAATTATAATATGATCGGCAAGTTTTGAAAGGTCAGCTTCTATATCTAATAAGTTATCAGAGGATGATTCCTCTTCATCTTTACTAAGCTCTTTGAATACCAGTTCGGCAAGAAAGAAATGACAATTGCTAAGATGTTTCTCAGAAAAGTCTATCAGTTCTATGCGCCTTGCAGAAGGCTCACCATTATTTTTATTGGCTCCGCATAGAAAAATAAATTTTTTCACATCCCCGGGACATTTTACTTTGTTTTTTTCAACATAAGTTGCAAACAAATTAGTAGCTCTATGAACTTCTGTACCGACTTTTTTGAGCTGGGTTAACATTGGTCAGATCCTTACACACCAAAATGTTAGGGGACAGAAAAAACCAAACCTACTTGAGCACGTCGATCAGTTATCGGATCGGTGGCCCCCAGCCGCCGCTCCGATAACTGAACGACGGGCATAGTTAAAATACTAGGCGAAACCATGACTCATGGCCCGATGGGCTGTTAACCCATAAAATGCTAGGTTTGGCTACACAAAGCTCTCATATTTGGCGTATAGATTCAAGTCGATGAGAGGAGGAATAGACGTGAATTATTCTTTATGTAGTTATTGGTCACACTATTCACTATGTTTTTTATGAAAATATTTCAATGGATTGCTTGGTGAGGCTTAAGTGACCGGTGAATACCCTACTCATCACTCGCAACGTGTAATTATTAAAAGACCGGTTATTGCCGGTCAGAGATTGTTTAAGCGGGCTTTATCTGCAAACCGGTAGCGGAATCCCCATCCTTTGCTACCGTCGGGGTTTAAGAGCAAGGATAAGCCTTGTTAATCATTGATGAGTGTAGGGCTTGTCTTGTGCCTTGGCGCGTAGGATTTGTACGTCTGTAAGTGCCATATGTATAAGTGAAATCAGTGTATAAAAATTATACATATTTTTCATGGATTCAGGGAGATGCCCTTGGACTGATACGGACAGCAATGTCATTTAATTTACTGTAATTTATGATTTTATTTGGTTTCCTAGGACGTGATAAAAATATAATTTGGCGGAAGATCACAGGAGTCGAACCTGCCCAGGACCGCTGGCGGCCCCAACCGGATTTGAAGTCCGGCCGCCCCACCGGGGACGAGGATCTTCCTTGGAGAAGAGAAGAAGTAAGGCGCTGATTATAGCGCAGTTTGTTCGCTGCGCTAAGCGGGAAATGGCGGCCGCCGGCGATGCGGCGGCCGGGGAGCACTACTTCAGGAAATCCTTCACGTCCAGCAGGATGAACTCGTTGTCATCCGCCATATTGGGCTGGCGGCTGGAGGAGAACGGGAAGTTGTTGTCGTTGCCGACGATGATGTGGTTGGCGTCCACCACGTCTACGTTCTCGATGGTGAAGAACGGGAAGGTCAGCACGCCGTCATTCAGCGGCTTGCGCGCCAGCTTGTTCGGATCCTGAATGTTCATCAGGTCGATATAGCCCAGTTTCTCGACCGGTTTGCCGACGTTGGCGTCCGAGAAGGCGATTTTATACACCCGTTTGAACTTGGCCACCTGGCTGAAGCAGTTGTCGGTCGGCGCGCCTGCGGCGCAGGCTTTATCCGGCGTTCCTTCCCCATTGTCGCGCTCGATCACCAGCCCGTGGGTGGCGTCGATCATGTTGAAGTCGCCGATGGCGTTCTGGTTGTCTTCCAGCACGTACTGCCAGCTGCGGCCGGTCCAGGCCTGCTGTTTCACGTCGAACTCCAGCACCCGCAGATAGCGTTTGCCGCCGACGTTCTCGAACTGCTCGCCGTCCCACAGCGCCCCTTCCAGCAGCGGGTACAGCTTGCTGCCGTCCGGCGAGGCGGCCATGCCTTCAAAGCCTTTGGAGCGCGCCACCTGGAAGTTCTGCTTGCCGTCCGGCGCGCCCGGCAGGGTCAGCGTCGGGTTGTCCGGCGATTTCACCACCTTGCCGTCCACCTGGGTGTCGAACACCGCCAGCACTTTGCCGTTCAGGTCGGCCTTGATCAGGTAAGGCCCGAATTCTTCACCGATCCACAAGGCATCGTCGGCAAACTGGAAGCTTTCCGGATCGAAATCGCTGCCGGTCAGATAACGCTGCTCGGTGCTCTCGTTGATGATGTGGAACGGCACCTTTTTATCCGGATCGTGCAGGAAAACCGTCTTCAGCGGCGCGACCGTGCCGTCTTTGAAATCGATCTTGTAGTGGTTGAGATACAGCATGGCGTCCGGCGAGTTGGCCTTGCTGCCGAAGCCGTTGTCGGTCAGCACCCAGTAGGTGCCGTCGGGCATGTGTTTGATGCCTGAGTGGCCCTGCAGCGGCTGGCCTTCGATCGGCAGGCCGAGGCCGGTCAGGCGATCGGCGGATTTGCCCGCCACGCTGCCCAGCTCGGTGACGCGTTTGCCACTGGTGTACTTACCGCTCAGCTGCAGATCGCTCGGCGCGTCCTTCGGCGTGGAAACGGTGGATTTCACCGGCAGCAGCGCATGCCCCGCCAGCGTCGCCGGTACCGGCTGCGCCTCGGCCCACAGGTTGGCGCTCAGCGCCATGCAGCCGACCAGCAGCGCCAGCCGGGTTTTGGTGTTGTGCATGTCATTGTCCCTTTTCGTTGTTATCGCCCAGAAGTAAAAGCAACGTCACTATAGGGAGCGGCAATGACAGAAATATTATTCGGCGAACGCCCGCCGGTAGCTGTGCGGGTGGAAGCGCCAGGTGATGGCGATCAGCACCACCACCAGCAGCGCGTGGATCTGCCAGTCCAGCACGAAGCCACCGCTGTAGTCGCGCAGCAGGCCGGAGAGGTAGGGTGTCACGCCCGCCAGCAGGAAGCCGACGCCCTGCATAAAGGCCACCAGCCGCCCGGCCGCCGCCGGCTGGTGCAGGTGATCGAGCGCCAGCACCAGGCACAGCGGGAACGCGCCGCCCAGCCCCAGCCCAGAAACCAACACCCACAGCCACGGCAGCGTCTGCGGCAGGTAAATCAGGCCGATAAAGCCGATCAGTTGCATCATCAGCGCCAGCAGCAGCAGCGGCCTCCGGTCATGATTGCGCGCCAGCGCCGGCAACAGCAGCGCGCCCACCACCTGGCCGAAGGTCATCAGCGCCAGCAGCGAACCGCTGGCCTGCGGCTGCCAACCGAGCTGCATGTAATACGGTGGCAGCCAGGCGATCAGGCTGGTATAGCCGCCGTTGATCAGGCCGAAATAGGCGCCGAGCAGCCAGGCGCGCCGGTTGCGCAGCAGGCTTGGCCCACGGTTTTCTCCCGCCGCGCCCAGGCGCGACAGCCCGCGACTGACCGGCCACCAGGCCAGCAGCGCCACCAGCGCCGGTAACGCCCACCAGGCCAGCGCGCTGTGCCAGTCGTGCCCCGCACTCATCAGCCACGGAGTGATCGCCGCGCCCAGCCCGCCGCCGCCCATCAGCGCCGCCGACCACAGCCCGGCCACCAGCGCCATGCTGTTGAGGAAATGATGCTTGATGATACCGGGCATCACCGCCTGGATTACCCCGATGCCGAGCCCGCCCAGCACCGCGCTCATCAGCAGCTGCACGCTGCCGGGGGCCAGCTCGCGCCAAAGTGCGCCCGACCCAATCGCCAACAGGCTCAACGCCACGGCGCTACGTTCGCTGAACAGCCGGTTGATGGCGCCACCCGCCAACGCCATCAGGCCCATCATCAGCACCGGCAGCGTGGTCAGCAGCGCCGCGCCGCCAAAGCTCAGCCCGGTAGCCTGGCGCAGCGTCGGCAGCAACGGGCCAATCGAGGTCAACAGCGGCCGCATGTTCAGGCCGATCAACACCAGCGCCAGCAGCAGAGGGTTGAACCAGCGGCGCGAAGAAGGTGAATTAACAGAATGATTTAACACGGTATATTCCTGGTACTGCAAAATGAAGAGTGCGGCGTCACAGCGCGATCGCCGCAGCGTTGCGTTACTGTAGGCAACGCCGCTAGTATTGGGAAATTAAATAATAAAATAGCCAACAGTGGGAAAATGAATCGCTACCCGATGTTCAATCCGCAGCTGCTGCTCAGCTTCGTCGCCGTATGCGACAGCAACAGCTTCACCCGCGCCGCAGAGCGGGTGTTTTTGTCGCAGTCCACCGTTAGCCAGCAGGTGCGCCGGCTGGAAGAGATGCTGGGCAAACCGCTGTTTGAGCGCTCCTCGCATCAGGTGCTGCTGACCGAAGAAGGCGTCAAGCTGTTGAGCTACGCGCGCCGCATCATCGCGCTGAATGAAGAGGCCCACGACGCGCTAACCGGCATCTGGCGCGACGGCGTGCTGCGGATCGGCATGCCGGAGGATTTCGCCGTGCCCACCACCGAGCTGCTGGCCGACTTCAGCCGCGAGCACCCACACCTGCGATTGGACGTCGCCAGCGGCCTGAGCGCCGATCTGCACAGCGCCTACGCGCGTGAAGAGCTGGATCTGATCCTGGTGAAGCAGCGCCGCCGACAACCGCCGCGCGCCGCGCGGCCGGAACCGCTGCTGTGGTTGGACAGCCTGGCCTTCCCGGCCATAGAGCAATCGCCGGTGCCGCTGGCGGTATTTCCGCTCAGCGGCCTGTACCGCGACGAGCTGTGCCAGGCGCTGGACAACCTCGGCAAACGCTGGCGCATCGGCTACAGCAGCGCCAGCCTGGCGGCGCTGACCGCCGCTTCCGCCGCCGGGCTGGGCGTCACCCTGTTGCCGGCCGGCTGCCGTCTGCCGACGCATCGGGTGCTGGGCGAAGCCGAAGGATTGCCGCCGATAGACAACTTCGAACTGGCGCTCTACTACCGCGACGGCGCCCCCGCCGCCACGCTGTCGCTGGCCCAGCGGCTGGCGGTGTTTTGCGGGTTGAAGTGAGGCCGCTTACGCCACTATCTGCGGATATTCACGTTGCAGCCAGTCGATAAGCCGCCCCCACAGCGCCTCTGTCTGCTCAAGGCAAGCCTGTACCGCCGCGTCCGTCACCAAGTCGCCGGAGTAATCCGCCACGTTGCGCTGCTTTCGCAATGCGTCCAGGCAGATCATTTCCTCGCGCGGCAGCCCTACGGTGAGCGGCAACGATTGGATCATGATCTGGTGATGGCCGGGCTTGCTGGTCAGCGTGCGGTATCCTTTGGCTTGTAAAGCGGCATTAGCCATTTGCATGACCGCCTTATATGCCGTGTCGAAACGGCTCTCATTGCTGAGCTGAGTGATACCCGCATCGCGTCGGTTGCGAGCGGCGGCGGCCAGCAATTTTTTAATCGCCCCCGCGTCAGGCGTTATCACCTCCAGTCCCAGCCCGACCAGATTGTCCAGCGTCATCCTTGTCTCCCGCAATCCAAAGTTGGGGTTTATCCATAATGTCCTGAATAAACGCGGAGTTCTCGGCCAAAGCCGCTCGCCACTCTTCCGGCGAGTACAGTTTGGGGTTAATTTCCCGACCCAGCGTTTCCTGCAGCGGATAAACCGCCTGAATCACATCCGCAAAAGACAGTTTACCGACGATCAGAACATCAATATCACTGGCCGCCGTCGCTTTGCCACTGGCGACGGAACCAAAGATGAAAGCCCGTTCGATGTCTTCCCCAAATCCAGTCAGTACCTGCCGTAAGCGCGCAGCCGGCCCGCAAGCCTTGCGGAAAATCGCCGCCAACTCGGGAAAAATCAGGCAATCGGCGTTAGCCTGATAGCAAATTTGGTTGCCCTGCCGCTGCCTGAGCAAGATGCCGCCTTCAGCCAGCCTGCTCAACTCTTTATGTAAAGTCCCGGCCTGAGTTGCGGTGCGCCGCGCAATTTCTCGCACATGAAACGCCTGCCCGGCTTCAATAAACAGCAGGCTTAGCACTTTTCTACGGTATTCGCTGAACAGTAATTCGAGCATCGGATCGTGCATCACGCTGGCCTCAATGTAGCTTTAATGACTACAAATGTAGCCATTAAAGCTGCGAAAGAGCAAGCCAGGAGAACCATCCCACCAGCACACGCCGATCATTACCAAATCGAATAGTCACCAGTGGCAAATGTCGCTGCCAACCGGCCGGTTCCTCTCCTAAATTGGGGGATGTTTTCACCCCTCACCTCTGGATTAAGGAACCGAACGTGGAAAACCCTCAACAACCGGGCCGCAGAGCCTTCCTCAGCCAAACCGGCAAACTTACCACCGCCTGTGCGGTGATCGGCCTTACGGGCGGCATGGCGCAGGCCGCGTCACCGGGCGACGGGCAGTGCGCACCGGCACCGATGACCCTGACCGATCGCCACTACTGCCTGAGCGAGGTGCGGCTGGAAGACGGCTTTGAATACGACGGCGAAACGGTGATCGGCACCCGCACCGCGCTGTACACGCTGGAGATCAAAGACGGCAAGATCGCCGCCATTCACGCCGCCAACGCCGCGTTGCCCGCCGGCGTGCCCCGCTATAAGGCGCAGGGCCAGCTGCTGCTGCCGGCGTTTCGCGACATGCACATCCACCTGGACAAAACCTTCTACAGCGGCCCGTGGCAGGCGCCGCGCCCGCGCCAGGGCAAGACCATCATGGACATGATCGCACTGGAGCAGACGCTGATCCCGAAACTGCTGCCCACCTCGCAGCAGCGGGCGGAAAATCTGATCGCCCTGCTGCAGTCCAAAGGCAGCACCGTGGCGCGCAGCCACTGCAATATCGATCCGGTCAGCGGCCTGAAAAGCCTGGAACACCTGCAGCGCGCGCTGGAAAACCACCAGGCGGACTTCAGCTGTGAAATCGTCGCCTTCCCGCAGCACGGGCTGTTGCACTCCAAAGTCGATGCGCTGATGCGCGAAGCGATGCAGATGGGCGTGCAGTACGTCGGCGGGCTGGATCCGACCAACGTCGACGGCGCGATGGAGCAATCGCTGGACGCCATGTTCCAGATCGCCCTCGATACCGGCAAAGGCGTGGATATCCACCTGCATGAGACCAGCCCGGCCGGGGTCGCCGCCATCAACTACATGATCGCCACCGTGGAGCAAAACCCGGCGCTGCGTGGCAAGGTCACCATCAGCCACGCTTTCGCCCTGACCACGCTGACGCCGGGCGAACTGGCGGAAACCGCCACCCGGCTGGCGGCGCAGCAGATCACCATCGCCTCCACGGTGCCGATCGGCGGCCTGATGATGCCGCTGCCGCAGCTCAGCGAGAAAGGGGTGTTCGTGATGACCGGCACCGACAGCGTGATCGACCACTGGTCGCCGTTCGGCACCGGCGACATCCTGGAGAAGGCCAACCTGTACGCCCAGCTGTACCGTGGCGCCGACGAGTATCACCTGTCGCGCGCCATGGCCATCTCCACCGGCGGCGTGCTGCCGCTGGACGATAAGGGCCAGCGCGCCTGGCCAAAAGCCGGCGATGCCGCCGAGTTCGTGCTGGTCAACGCCAGCTGTTCCGCCGAGGCGGTCGCCCGCCTGCCGGCGCGCAGCGCCACCTTCCATCAGGGGCGTCTGGTAGCCGGCCAGGTGAGCAAAGCCTAAGGTCGGTCCGCTGTTGTCATCATGATGACCGTTTTTGGCCTTCTGCCAGAGTAAGGCGCGGCGCAAGATGGTCGCTACACACACTGGCGGAGGGCCGAAAATGTCACAGAGCGCGTTATTGATCATCGATGTCCAGCAATCATTCCAGCACCGTCCATTCTGGCAGGAGGACGATCTGCCGGCGTTTCAGCAGGCGCTGACGCGCCTGATCGCGGGTTGCCAACAACGCGGCGCAGCGCTGGTCGATGTGCTGCACGTTTCGCCGCAGGGGCCGTTCTCGCTGGCTTCGGGCCATGTGCAGCGCCTGCCGTTCCTCACCCACCAGGCGGATATCACCGTGCATAAGCACGTACACAATGCGCTGACCGAATCCGGCCTCGACGCCTGGTTGCGCGAGCGGGATATCAACCACCTGATCGTCTCCGGCATCCGCACCGAACAGTGCTGCGAAACCACCACCCGGGTAGCGTCCGATCTCGGTTATCGGATGACCTTCGTCACCGAGGCGACGCTGACCTTCCCGATGCGTCATCCCGACGGTGAAACCTTTACCCCTGCACAGCTGAAGCGGCATACTGAAACCGTACTGGTCGATCGTTTCGCCCGCATCGCCAGCGTGGATGAGGCGCTGGCGCAACTCGCACAGGAGTAACCATGTCGCAGGCCGTCTATTTTCTGCTGTTGCCCAACGTGCTGTCGCTGGACGTCAGCGGCCCGGCGGAAACCCTGCGCCTCGCCGGGCAGTTCAGCCTGCATTATCTCAGCCCGGCGCCGCAGATCGTCTGCTCCATCGGCATGACGCTGAGCGGCCTGCAGCCGTTGCCCGAACGCCTGGAAGACGGCGCCATTCTGGTGCTGCCGGGCGTCGGCGATTCGCAGCGCTATTTCGCCGGGGAAGAGGCCGAGCAGGCGCGCCGCTGGCTGGCGACGCTGCGGCCCGATCTGCAGCGGCAGCGCATCACCCTGGTGTGCATCTGTTCCGGCGCGCTGCTGGCGGCGCAGGCCGGGCTGCTCGACGGCTATCAGTGCACCACCCACCACGACGTCATCGAACGTATCCGCCGGCAGGCGCCGGCTGCGCAGGTGAAAGAGAACCGTATCTTCGTCGAAGATCGCGGCGTCTACACCAGCGCGGGCATCACCACCGGCATCGATTTGGCGCTGCACCTGGTCCACCGCCACTGCGGCTCCGGCCGGGCGCGCGACGTCGCACGCGACATGGTGGTCTATTTCCGCCGCGCCGGGGACGATCCGCAGCTGTCGCCCTGGCTGCGCTATCGCAACCACCTGCACCCGGCGGTACACCGCGCGCAGGACGTGATGGCCGCCGAGCCGGAGGCCGACTGGTCAGTGCCGCAGGTGGCGGAGAAGGCGCACGTCAGCAGCCGCCACCTGGCGCGGCTGTTTCGCAACCACGTCGGCATCAGCGTGCGGGAGTATCATGAGCAGCTGCGGTTGGCGGTGGCGCAACAGCGCCTGCAGCAAGGGTATGGGTTGGAGAAGGCCGCGCTGGCGGCCGGCTTTTCTTCCGGGCGGCAGCTGCGCCGCGCCCAGCAGCGCCAGCGCTCGCCGCTATGACACCAGCCGGCGGGTATCCAGCCGCTGCAGGCCGACAGACAGCAGCAGGCTGAGCCCCAGCGCCACGCCGAACACCCAGAAGATATCCAGCAGCGGGTGGCCGGTGAAATCCAGGTGCCGGCTGCGCATCACGTTGACGATAAGGGCGTGAAAACCGTAGATCGCCAGCGAATGGCGGGAGAACGCGCTCAGCCAGCCGATCGGCTGCGGCAAACAGTGTTTCACCCACACCAGCAGCGCCACCGCCGCCATAAACACCAGCGGGCCGCTGTAGATGTAGTAGGTATCGGCGAAGTTGCCGTTGATGAACAGCTGGTGCTTGGTGCCGCGCGCGATCAGCGCCACGCACAGCGCAAATCCCAGCGCCGCCAGCCAGCCCACGGCGCGCCCGCGCGCCTCCATCATGCCAATCGCCCGCCCGGCCAGTGCATACAGCAGGTAGTAGAAGGTATCGCCGTAGATATACAGGTTAACCGGCAGCAGGTGCGCATTGCCGAAGGTCAGCTTGTCGGTATTCGGGTTGGCGATCGCCGCCAACACCACCAACGCGGCGGCCAGGTAACGGCGCGACACCGGCTTGACGCTGATCAGCGGCGACAGCAGGTAAATCACCGTAATGGCGTAGAAAAACCACAGATGATAGAACACCGGCTTTTGCAAAATGCCGCGCAGCGACGGCCAGAAGCCGATCTTGGTAAAGGCCGCGATATAGATCAGCGCGATGGCGCTGTAGAACAGAATGCAGCAGGCGATACGGATGAAATGCCGCCGGCCGGCGCTCTTTTCACCGAAGAACAGGTAGCCGGAAATCATGAAGAACAGCGGCACCGACACGCGCGACAGCGAGTTCAGCGCGTTGGCGATATCCCAGTTGTGCAGCCCTATCGCCGCGCCGTTGGTGACGTAATAGGTGGTGGCGTGGATCATCACCACCATCATGCACGCTATCGCCCGCAGATTGTCTATCCAGCCGATTTTCTCGCTCAAACGCTCGCCCGATCTTGTGTCATATTGATATGTTAAGAAGAGGTTATCGGGCACGGCGTTCGGCGACAACCCAAAAGCGAAATATCAGAATGCACTTAAACAACACCTTATGATTGCGAAGGTGAACAATTGGCGGCAAAATAGCCGCCACAACTCGCTCAGTTTGCGCTTCCCGCCCTGGCAGTTCCTTTTTCTCTTTTACTATCAGTACAATAATATGAAAACGACATTACCACCTGCGGCACGTTTGGGCCGACAGGCGCTTTTATTCCCTCTTTGTCTGGTGCTGTTCGAGTTCGCCACTTATATCGGCAACGATATGATTCAGCCGGGCATGCTGGCCGTCGTGGCGGATTTCAACGCCGGCGAAGAGTGGGTGCCCACCTCGATGACCGCCTATCTGGCCGGCGGCATCTTCCTGCAGTGGCTGCTCGGGCCGCTGTCGGATCGCCGCGGCCGCCGCCCGGTGATGCTGGCCGGAGTGGCGTTCTTTATCGTCTCCTGCCTGGCGATCCTGTTGGTCACCACCATCGAGCAGTTCATCGCCATGCGTTTCCTGCAGGGCATCGGCCTGTGCTTTATCGGCGCGGTCGGCTACGCCACCATCCAGGAGTCGTTTGAAGAATCGGTGTGCATCAAGATCACCGCGCTGATGGCCAACGTGGCGCTGATCGCCCCGCTGCTCGGGCCGCTGGCCGGCGCGGCGCTGATCCACGTCGCGCCGTGGCAGAGCATGTTCGTGCTGTTCGCCGCGCTGGCGGCCATCGCCTTCTACGGCCTGTGGAAAGCCATGCCGGAAACCGCCACGCTGCAGGGCGAGGCGTTTTCCGCCGCCAACCTGTGGCGCGACTACCGTCAGGTGCTGGGCAACCGCCGCTTCCTGTGCGGCGCTTTGGCGATCGGTTTCGCCAGCCTGCCGCTACTGGCCTGGATCGCCCAGTCACCGGTGATCCTGATCAGCGGTGAGTCGCTGTCGACGCTGGATTACGGCCTGCTGCAAATCCCGGTGTTCGGCGCGCTGATCCTCGGCAACCTGACGCTGGCGCGCCTGACCGGCAAAAACAGCGTGGAGCGCCTGATCAAGCTGGGCGCGGGCCCAATGCTGCTGGGGCTGCTGATCGCCGCGCTGGCGACCCAGTTCTCCAGCCATGCCTACCTGTGGATGACCGCCGGCCTGAGCCTGTACGCCTTCGGCATTGGCCTGGCCAACGCCGGCCTGTACCGCCTGACGCTGTTCTCCAGCACTGTCAGCAAAGGCACCGTGTCGGCCACCATGGGCATGCTGAGCATGATGGTGTTCACCGTCGGCATCGAGCTGGCCAAGGTCGCCTACGTCTGGGGCGGCAGCGGGCTGTTCAACCTGTTCAACCTCATCAGCGGCCTGTGCTGGCTGACGCTGGTGGCGCTGTTTATCGGCAAACGCCGCAACGGTGACCCCACGCCGCAGCCGACCGGCGCGGCTTAAACGCCACGATAAACGCCGGTCCGGTTTCCCGACCGGCGTTTTTTTATGCGGCTTCAGCCGAGCAGCCCCCACAGCGCATACCCCGCTCCCACCACCGCCACCCCCAACAGCAGCAACGCCGACAGGACAGAGATCGCCCGCCGCGCGCGCTGCAGCGCCGTTCCCGACAGCAGGGTGATATAGGCCAGCAAGATGGCGAAGTCCGCCAGCACCCACAGCGCGGTCAACAGCGTCAGGCTGGCGCCGATCGAGGGGGTGACGGCGATAAACTGCGGGAAAAAAGCGACGAAGAAGATAATGTCTTTGGGGTTGGCGATGCCCACCAGAAAACCGGTCAGGATCGCCGAGCGTTTTTGCGGCGGCGCAACGGGCTGCGCATCCGGGGTTCGCGCGGATAAATCCTCATACAGCGAGACGATCGCCATACGGCCGATAAACAGGCAACCCAGCAGGCCTATCCACTGCAGCAAGCGCATATCCACCGCGAACAGCCCGGTGATAATCAGCGCGGCGATGCCGATCAGCAACAAGGAGGCCCCGTTGCTGCCCAGCGCAGTCAACAGCGCGCGCCGGGCACCAAAGCGCGCCGCGGTGTTGGCCACCATCGCCACCACCGGCCCCGGCGTGGCGATCAGCAAGAAAATGGCGGCGAAATACGCCGCCAGCAACGACAGGTTCATCTTTATTTCACTCACATTCAGTCAGTTGGCTTCGCGCCATTATCCTGCCGCCGCCCCCGCCTTGAAAAAGGAGTAATCCTGTCGTTTACTGTGAATCAGACTCATTATTAGAGACGCCGCGATGGCCAGTTCCCTTCCGCCGCTTTACGCCCTGCGCGCCTTCGAAAGCGCCGCCCGCACCGGCTCGTTCACGCTGGCCGCCGAGGAGCTGCATCTCACCCCGAGCGCCGTCAGCAAGCACATCAAAACGCTGGAGCAGCACTTCGGCTGTCGACTGTTCCAGCGCAACGGCCCGCGCATCGAGGTCACGCCGCAGGGGAAAATCTTCGCCGCCGAGCTGCAGCAAGGGTTTGGCCGCATCGAGCAAGCGTGCGAGTTGTTCAGAAGCCACCGCGATCTGCTGCGGCTGAAGGCGCCCTCCACGCTGACCCTGCGCTGGCTGCTGGACTGCCTGAGCCGGTTCCGGCAAACGGCGCAGGCGTTCGAGGTGCAGGCAGCCAGCGTCTGGATGGACATCGACAGCGTGGATTTTTTCAGCGAACCCTACGACTGCGCCATCCTGCTCGGCAACGGCCACTTCGGCGCCAACACCGCCGCCGCCAAGCTGTTCGACGAATGGCTGATCCCGATTTGCGCCCCCGCTCTGCTCGCCGACGGGCAGCGCGATCTCGCCGCCTGCCCGCTGATCCACCCTTCGCCCGATCGGCGCGACTGGCGGCGCTGGCTGCAAAAAAGCGGCATCGCGGCCCCGATCGATCTCACGCGCGGCCAGGTATTTGATTCGCTGGAACAGGGCAACACGGCGGCCATCGCCGGGCACGGCGTCTCGATCGGCGATCTGGCGCTGAGCCTGCGGACGATTGAGGAGGGGTTATTGGCGCTGCCCTGTGACGCCGCCGTGCGTACCGGCGACGGTTACTATCTGGTTTGGCCGGAAGAATCGGCGAAGCGGCCGCTGATCGAACGCTTACAGGCGTTTCTGACCGCCCAGACGCCAGACGTCAGCCGGGCCGCCGTCAGATTTATCGGGTAGGGGAATTCGGCCTATCGCTCTTCGCGGGTATGCCAAATACGCAGAACATAAATCGTTGCCGGCTGCACCTGGTAACGTATCTCATAACGGCCGACCAGAATACGCCTCACTTCCTGCGGTAAAAACTCGTCCAGTCTTTCACCCAGGCGAGGATTATCAAGCAACGCTTTAGGCGCGGCGACCAAGGCCTTCACCGAATTCGCTGCCGCAGTACGGTTAGCCAAGGCAAGAAACTCAAACAAACGCGCCAAATCCGATAGCGCCTTACTCGTCCATTTTAACTCCATCAGCGCGGTACCGGCAGCGGATCGTCACTGTCCAGGCTGGCAGCCCAGGCTTCTACCGATTCATGATCGATAACGTTTTGCTGTTCGACATCGGCCAGCGCCGCCAGCGTTAATCGACGGCGCTCTTCCTCTTGCTCAAGCCAGGCGGCGAGGGCTTGCTTCACTATCCATCCCCGTGAGCGGTCAAGTTTGGCGGCCATTTCATCCACCTTTTCAGCCAAAGGCAGCGGCACATGAGCGGTGATGACTTTCGTATTCATCGTCTTGCTCCTCAGTACAATCAATATCAATCAAAGTGATTAAAGCTGATTATACCGCCATCAGAGAACAAAAAACACGCAATCAGTTGCCGAACAACCCGCCGTCGCGCAGCAGATGCTCGTTACCCTTGCGGCGGGTAAAGCCGCTGCGATCGAAGAACTCCAGCACCTGGATCGCCAGCTTGCGCCCGACGCCGAGCCGATCGCGGAAGTCGGCGGCGTTGGCGCCGCCCCGCTCCGCATCCAGCTCGCGGATCAGCGCCGCGAACTGTTCGATGCGTCGGCTGAGGTAATAGCGATCCACCACCACCGCCGTCACATGGCCCAGCTGGGCCGCCTTGCGCAGCAGCGCCCGCACCCGGCTCTCCTCCTCGCCCAGTTCGCTCGCCAGATCGCGCACCCACCACGGCTCGTCGCCAAACAGCGGTTCGATGCGCGCCCACAGCGGCGCCTCTTCGGCGCTGAACGCCAGGCCGTGTTCCGGCAGGTGCAGCCAGCCGCGCGTATTGCGCAGCGCGCCGGCCTTCAGCAGCCGATCGATCATCATAAACACCAGCGTTTCCGGCTGCTGAGGCAGGGCCATGCGCCGCAGGCGGGCGCGCCCTAACCCCAGCTGGTCGGCGTGCTGTTGGTGGTACTCCGCCAGCACCTGCAGCAGCCGGCTCTCCGCCTGTTGCACCTGATCCTGCGCCAGCGCCCGGTCACCGACGATCAGCAGATCGCGGTTCGCCAGCAGTGCCGCCAGGCCGTCGTCGGTCAACTGACGCGCCCAGGCGAACGCCGTCAGAGACAGCGCGCCGTGCGGCAGCTCAAGCGTCAGCGCCTGCGCATCGTCCTGCGCGTTCGCCAGAGCCTGCAGCCATGCCAGGTAGTCCGGCTGGCGTTTGCCGCGCTTGGGCGCGCTCAGCCTGAGCACCCGGGCCGCGCCCAGCGTTTGCCGTGCGCCGATATCGCGCAGCACCAGCCGATCGTTCTCCGCCAGCCACAGCGGGCGATCGAGGATCAGTTCCGCCAGCCCGTCGTTCAGCAGCGAAATGCGCCCGGTGATGTGGCTGGCGGCATGGTGCAGGTGCAGCGGCTGCCAATGGCGGATCGGCCGATCCGCTTCCAGCGCCACCAGAATACGTTCCGCCGCCTCCGGCGGACGCTGCGCCAGCAGCCAGTCGCCGCGCGCGACACGGTCTTTATCGACATCGCCGCTGATGTTCAGCGCGATGCGTTGCCCGGCCTGCGCCTGCTCCACGGCCTGATTTTGGGCGTGCAGGCCGCGCACCCGCACCGGCGCGTCGGCGCCGGTCAGCCACAGCGTATCCCCCACCTGCACCCGGCCGCCGAGCGCGGTGCCGGTCACCACCAGCCCCGCCCCTTTGACGCTGAACGCACGGTCTACCGCCAGGCGAAAACGGCGCGTCAGCGCGTGCTCGCCGGAGGGTAGCGCCAGCAAATGCGCGCGCAGCGCCTCGATACCCTCTCCCGCCGCCGCCGCGGTAACAAACAGCGGTGCATCGGGCCAGCCCTGGCGCGCCAGTTCGTCGCGCACCTGGCGGCGTACCTCGCCGACACGCGCCGCGTCCACCCGGTCGGCCTTGGTCAGCGCCACCGTCAGCGCCGGGCGCCCGCTCAGGCGCAGGATCGCCAGATGTTCGCGGGTTTGCGCCATCACGCCGTCGTCGCAGGCCACCACCAGCAACGCATGGTCGATGCCGCCGACGCCCGCCAGCATGTTGGCGAGGAATTTCTCGTGGCCGGGCACGTCGATAAAACCCAGCACCCGGCCGTCCGGCTGCGGCCAGTAGGCGTAACCCAGATCGATGGTCATACCGCGGCGCTTCTCTTCCGGCAGGCGATCCGCGTTGATCCCGGAGATCGCCTGCAGCAGGGTGGTTTTGCCATGATCGACATGGCCGGCGGTGGCGATGATCATGAGGCGCTCAGCGCGTCGATCAGCGCCCCTTCCTGTTCCAGACAGCGCAGATCCAGCCACAGCCGGCCGTCACCGAGGCGGCCAATCACCGGCTGCGGCAAGCGGCGCCAGCGTTCGGCCAACGCTTCCAGCGTGGCGCCGCGGCCGTCGCGCGGCGTGAAGGTCAGCGCATAGCTGGGCAGGCGATCCACCGGCAGCGAACCGCTGCCAATTTGCGACCAGCACGGTTCGGCGCGCAGCTCGAAATCGGCGGTGAACCGCGGTGCCAGCGCCGCCAGCAGCCGTTCGGCCGCCTGTTGCATCTCCTGCTGCGGGCGGGTCAGCAGCCGCAGCGTCGGCAACTGCTCAGCCAGTTTTTCCGGCTGCAGATAGAGCCGCAGCGTGGCCTCCAGGGCCGCCAGCGTCAGCTTGCCGACGCGCAGCGCGCGCTTGAGCGGATGCTGCTGCAGGCGGGCGATCAACGCCTTTTTGCCGACGATGATCCCGGCCTGCGGGCCGCCCAGCAGCTTATCGCCGGAGAACGTCACCAAGTCGACGCCGGCGGCCAGCAGCCGCTGCGGCATCGGTTCGGCGGGCAGGCCGTACTGCGCCATGTCGATCAGCGAGCCGCTGCCCAGATCGGTGGCGGTCGGCACGCCCTGTTCGGCTCCGAGCTGCGCCAGTTCAGCCTCGTCGACCGCCGCGGTAAAGCCCTGAATGCTGTAGTTGCTGGTGTGCACTTTCATCAACAGGCCGGTCTGCTCGTTGATAGCCTGGCGGTAATCTTTCAGATGGGTGCGGTTGGTGGTGCCGACCTCCACCAGTTGGCAGCCGGCCTGGCGCATCACGTCGGGTATGCGGAATGCGCCGCCGATCTCCACCAGCTCGCCGCGCGACACCACCACCTCTTTACCGGGGGCGATCGCCGCCAGCATCAGCAGCACCGCCGCCGCGTTGTTATTGACAATGCAGGCGTCCTCCGCGCCGGTCAGCCGGCACAGCAGATCCGCCACCGCCCGATCGCGATGGCCGCGCCCGGCGCCGTCCAGATCGTACTCCAGCGTCACCGCCTCCCCCATCACCGCGCTCACCGCCTCCTTCACCGGCTGCGCCAGCAGGGCGCGCCCGAGGTTGGTGTGCAGCACGGTGCCGCTGAGGTTGAACACCGGCAGCAAAGCCGGGCGTTGCTGCCGGGCCAGCTCGGCCCGCAGCGCCTGCGGCCAGTCGCCGCACCAGGCGGGTAAACGTTGCTGTTGCCCGATCGCGTCGCGCGCCTGGGCCTGCAGCCGGCGCAGCAGTTCGCCGATCAGCGTCTGGCCATGCTGCGCCACCAGCGGTTCAATCGCGGGTTCACGCAGCAGGCGGTCGATGGCGGGCAGTTGGCTGTAAAGAAGGTGGGATTCAGTGCTCATGGTCGCTCGGTTTTCAATTTAGACGTATCGGCATAGCAAAACCCCGCCGCGGCGGGGAGAAAAGAACGTTCAGGGCGGCGCGGTGCGGGCGAAGCTTTCACGGGCGAACAGGCGTTCGGCCAGCTTGACCAGCGCCGGGCGCCCGACGCACCAGTTGGGCAGGATGCGGCGGAAATTGAGGTAGCCCAGCGCGCAGCCGGTGGCGATATCCGCCAGCGTCAGCCGCTCGGCATTGAGCCACGTTTTGTCCCGCGCCAGCGCCTCCAGCGCATCCAACCCGTGCGTCAGTTTGTCACGCTGGCGCAGCATCCAGTTTTCGTCCTGTTTTTCCGGCGCGCGCCGGCTTTCGCGAAACAGGGTCGCCGCCGCTTCGGTCACGCCGTCCGCCAGCGCCGCCACCTGGCGGACGCGCAGCGCGGCGGCGCGTTCGGCCGGCAAAAACGCCGGCTCCACCGTCAGCAGTTCGAGGTATTCGGCCACCACCGGCGAGTCGTAAAACACCTCGCCGTCATCGGCGATCAGCACCGGCACCTTGCCGAGCGGGTTAAGCTCCTTCACCCGGCTGCCTGGCTCATACGGCGGATCGTTGACGAATTCGAACGCGATCCCTTTTTCCAGCAGCATCACGGAAATCTTGCGCACAAAGGGGCTGGTATAACTACCGATAAGCTTCATCCGGTCTCCTCCGCTTCGTCCTGGCCGCAGCGCGGCGCCCTTACTTCACCGCCAGGGTATCGATAATCCGCTGCACCAGCGCCTGATGCACTTCCGGCGTTTTGGCCGGCGACAGCATTTGCAGCGTCACCACCCGCTTGTTGAACACCGTCAACACCAGCGTGGAGACCACCTTTTGCCCGTTGACGGTCTGCTCGGTATCCACCCGGCGAAACTTCTGTTTGCCGACGCTGAAGTTCTCTTCTTTGGTGGTCTGGATATTCTGATAGCGCTCGGCCAGCACCGTGATGGCGCTCTGCGCCAGCTCTTTCAGCATTTTGTCGCTGGTATTGAGCTTCATGCCGTCCGGCGGGATCACTTCGGAAGAGACCGCGCTCTGGCGCGACTTGCCGTCGAGAAAGCGCTGAATGGTGGAGGTGCTGTCGTTGATGATGCCGCTGTTCAGCGTTTGATCGCTAAAGCCCGGCGGCAGCTCGAAGGTGATTTTGCCCTTCTGCAGCGACACGTTCAGCCCCGGCGGCGCGGGCGGGGTTTCTACCGGCGCAGGCGGCGGCGGTGGCGCGGGCTGCGTCACGGTCGGCTTGGTGTCCGGTGGCGGCACCGCCGGTTTGGTGTCGTCTTTGTTGTCGCAGGCCGCCAGTCCGACCGCCAGCACGGCGACCGCGGTCAGTTTTGCCAGGGTGTTTAACATCGTGGTTCCTTTCGCTTGGCGCGTTATGGCCTAAACGTAGCAACTCGTCCGGGCGAATGCCAGAAGCCCGTGCTGAAATTGCTGGTCCGGCCCCGCGCGAACGGGGCCGGGCGGTTACTCCGCCGGGAACAGGAACGGATTGATGCTGCTGCGGCCGAAGCCTTCTTCTTCCATGCGGGCGTCCAGCACCAGCGAAGCCAGATCGTCGGCCACCGCTTCGACCTGCGGGTCTTTTTCCTGATATAGGATCTTCAGGTAAGTGCCGCAGTCGCCGCAGCTTTCCGCCTTCACCGCCGCCTGCTCGCTGTCCAGCGACCAGTAGTTGAGATCGCGGGTCTGCTCGCAGTTGCTGCACTTCACCCGCACCACGTGCCATTCGCTTTCGCACAGGTTGCAGTGCAGGTAGCGCAGGCCGTTGACGGTGCCGATGTGCACCATGCTGGAGACCGGGATGCTGCCGCACACCGGGCAGAACTGGCGCTGCTCGCCGTATTCGGCGCGCGCCTTGCCGGGGATCAGGCTGGCCATCTGCGCCCAATAGAGCGACAGCGCGGCCCAGAGGAACGGCGCCTTCTCGCTGCCCACCTTGCCGAACTCGCGGTTGAGCAAGGCGTCGGCCATCAGCTCCAGCTCGTGCGCCGAGGCTTTCTCCAGGTTGTCCAGCACCGCCAGGATATGCTCCGGCGCCTGCGGGCGCAGCTCGGCGATCAGCGACGCCAGCAGCTTGCGCCAGTGCTCGCTGCGCGGGAACACGCTCAGATCGAGCGGCGGTTTGCCGCTGGCGGCGCCCTGCGCCAGCGCTTCGCTCAGATCGAGCTGCAGCGGATTATCGTGCAGCGCATGCTGCTGCGCCTGCGCCAGCTCGGCGGCGAAGTTCAGATAGTCGCCCAGCGGATTGTCGACAGCCAGCTGACGCAGGCGATCGGCGCGGCGGCTGTACAGGCTTTTCAGGTTGGCGAAAAGTAACGGCGGGATGTTCTCCGCCGTTGAGGACTTCTCACGCTGTGCCCCTAACTGCTCTTTAGGAACGATGCGGATACTCATCAGGGTTTATCTTCCTGTCGTTTCTCGCGGACCTCACGGTACCAGCGCGGATGATGTTTCTTGGCCCAGGCCGCTGGCACCCAGCCTTCCACCATCGCGGTAATGGTGCCTTTTACCCACAATGCGGCGTAAATGTGCACCATAATCACGATAATCAGGCCGACCGCGGCCAGCGAATGCACCAGCAGCGCGATGCGGATCAGCGGGATGGAGAACGACGGCGCAAAATACGGCCGCCAGATCACCACGCCGCTGGCCAGCAGCAGCACCAGGCTGATAATCGCCGCCCAGAACACGCACTTCTGGCCGAAATTATAGCGCCCGGTGTCACCCACTTCCTCGTTCATGGCGATTTTGTGGATGTTCTTGGCCCAGACGATATCTTCCCGGTTGATCAGGTTATGCTTCCAGTAGCGCAGGAACATCAGCAGGAACGCGGCAAACATGATCACCCCGACAAACGGGTGCAGAATGCGCGCCAGCTGCGGCGTCCCGAAGATGTTCATCAGCCAGTTGAAGGAGGGGAAGAAGAACCCCAGCCCGCTGATGGCGGCGAACACAAAGCAGAACGCCACGATCCAGTGGTTGATGCGCTCCGGTGCGCTGTAACGCTGAATGGGCTTTTCCTTTCTCATTTGCGCGTCTCCTCGTCGTGCGACTCGTCGTGCTCGTCCTCATCTTCGACGCGGTTAGGCCCGACGCCGACATAGTGGAACACGCTGGCCGCGAAGGTGGCGGCAAAGCCGATGGCCGCCAGGGGTTTCCACACGCCCTTCCAGAAGGTCACCGCCGGGCTGATGCTCGGGTTGTCCGGCAAACCGTGGTACAGCTGCGGTTTGTCGGCGTGGTGCAGCACGTACATCACGTGCGTGCCGCCCACCCCCGCCGGATCGTACAGACCGGCGTTCTGGTAGCCGCGGGTGTTCAGCTCGCTGACGCGATCCGCCGCCACCTGCTTCATCGCTTCCTTGGTGCCGAAGTGAATGGCGCCGGTCGGGCAGGTTTTCACGCAGGCCGGTTCCTGGCCGACGTCCACGCGGTCGACGCACAGGGTGCACTTGTACACCCGGTTGTCGTCCTTGTTCATGCGCGGCACGTCGAACGGGCAGCCGGCGATGCAGTAGCCGCAGCCGATGCAGTGCTCGGACTGGAAGTCGACGATGCCGTTGGCGTACTGAATGATCGCGCCTTCCGACGGGCAGGCCTTCAGGCAGCCCGGATCGGCGCAGTGCATGCAGCCATCCTTGCGGATCAGCCATTCCAGCTTGCCGTTTTCCTCCACCTCGGAGAAGCGCATCACCGTCCACGACTTGGCGGTCAGATCGGCGGGGTTATCGTACACCCCGACGTTGTGCCCCACTTCGTCGCGGATGTCGTTCCATTCGGAACAGGCCACCTGACAGGCCTTGCAGCCGATACAGGTGGTGACATCGATCAGTTTGGCCACTTCTTCCTGGTGGTCACGGGCGCGCGGCGCCGGCGTGAAACCATTGGTGGCGGATTTACGAATGATGTCTTGAGATTGCATGGCCATAATTCGTCTCCGTTACACCTTTTCCACGTTGACCAGGAACGCCTTGAACTCTGGCGTTTGCGTATTGGCGTCGCCGACGAACGGCGTCAGCGTGTTGGCGATAAAGCCTTTCTTCGCCACCCCTTCGTAACCCCAGTGGATCGGGATGCCGATGGTGTCGACTTCTTGGCCGTGCACCTGCAGCGTGCGAATACGCTTGGTCACCACCGCCTTGGCCTTGATGTAGCCGCGGTTGGAGCTGACCTTCACGGTATCGCCGTGCTTGATGCCTTTTTTCTCAGCCAGCTTCTCGCCGATCTCCACAAACTGCTCAGGCTGCGCGATGGCGTTCAGCAACGCGTGCTTGGTCCAGTAGTGGAAGTGCTCGGTCAGAC
Organism: Serratia sp. SM04; assembly: GCF_040280225.1. NCBI lineage: Bacteria > Pseudomonadati > Pseudomonadota > Gammaproteobacteria > Enterobacterales > Yersiniaceae > Serratia > Serratia sp. SM04. The sequence goes on from NZ_JBEOQT010000005.1 coordinate 189,915, forward strand.
GATAGGTGGTGCCGACGTACGGGAACTTATCGGATTTGCCCATCGCCGCCAGATCGTCCTTGAACACGCGCGCCGCCGGGTTGGACACCACGTTCGGGTGCAGCGGGTTGGTGCCGAGCGGCGTTTCGAACGGCTCGTAGTGTTCAGGGAACGGCCCTTCCGCCATCTTGTCGGTGGCGAACAGGCGGCCCATGCCTTCCGGCTGCATGATGAACGGCCCGACGTCGCTGCCCGGCGCGGCGGTGCTGTAGTCCGGGATATCGGCCCCGACCCACTTGGCGCCGTCCCACTCCAGCAGCTGGCGTTTCGGATCCCACGGTTTACCCTGCGGATCCGCCGAGGCGCGGTTATACAGGATGCGGCGGTTGAGCGGCCATGCCCAGGCCCAGCCCAGCGTATTGCCGAGGCCGGACGGATCGGCGTTGTCGCGCCGCGCCATCTGGTTGCCGGCCGGCGTCCAGCTGCCGGCGAAGATCCAGCAGCCGCTGGCGGTGGTGCCGTCGTCGCGCAGCTGCGCGAACGAGCTGAGCAGCTCGCCTTTTTTCACCAGCACCTTGCCGTCGGCATCCAGCAGATCCGCCAGCGCCTTGCCGTTGTTTTCCTGCGCCACCTCTTCCGGCGCCGGGTTGTCCGGCGTCAGGTAGTCCCAGGTCATGTTCAGCACCTGTTCCGGCACCGCACCGCCGTCGCGCGCATACATCTCGCGCAGGCGGCTGAAGATGCCCGCCAGGATCTCGCCGTCGTTCAGCGCTTCGCCCGGGGCGTCCGCGCCTTTCCAGTGCCACTGCAGCCAGCGGCCGGAGTTGACGATCGAGCCGTTCTCTTCGGCGAAGCAGGTGGACGGCAGGCGGAACACTTCGGTCTGGATCTGCGCAGGATCCACCTCGTTGAACTCGCCGTGGTTCTGCCAGAAGTTGGAGGTCTCGGTGTTCAACGGATCGATGGTCACCAGGAACTTCAGCTTGGACAGCGAAGCCACCACCTTGTTTTTGTTCGGGAACGACGCCACCGGGTTAAAGCCCTGGCAGAAGTAGCCGTTGACCTTGCCCTGCGCCATCATCTCGAAGTACTGCAGCACGTCGTAGCCTTTGTCCCACTTCGGCAACCAGTCAAAGCCCCAGCTGTTGTCCTTCTGCGCCTTGTCGCCGTAGAAGGTCTTCATCATGCTGACGAAGAATTTCGGGTAGTTACCCCAGTAGTTAACCTGGCCCGGCAGCAGCGCCTTCGGCGTGTTGGCCTTCAGGTAGGTGTCGAGATCGGTCTGTTTCTCCGACGGCAGCGTCAGGTAGCCCGGCAGGCTCTGCGACAGCAGGCCGAGATCGGTCAGACCCTGAATGTTGGAGTGGCCGCGCAGCGCGTTGACGCCGCCGCCCGCCATGCCCATGTTGCCGAGCAGCAGCTGGATCATCGCCATGGTGCGTATGTTCTGCGCGCCGACCGAGTGCTGAGTCCAGCCCAGGGCGTACAGGAACGAAGCGGTTTTATCCGCGACGCAGGTTTCGGCGATGTATTCGCACACCTTGAGGAAATCATCCTTCGGCGTGCCGCAGATGTTGGTCACCACGTCAGGCGTGTAGCGGCTCACGTGCTGTTTCAGCATGTTCCACACGCAGCGCGGATCCTGCAGCGTGACGTCGCGCTTGGCGAAGCCGTTCTCGTCGAACTGGTAGTTCCAGGTGGTTTTGTCGTACTTGCGGTTTTCCGCGTCGTAGCCGCTGAACAAGCCGTCTTCGAAGGCAAAGTCTTCCCGCACCAGCAGGCTGGCGTTGGTGTAGGCCTCGACGTACTCGCGGTTAAACTTGTTGTTGGTCATCAGATACAGCAACACGCCCGACAGGAAAGCGATGTCGGTCCCGGAGCGGATCGGCGTGTAGAAGTCCGCCACCGATGCGGTTCGGGTAAAGCGCGGATCGATCACGATCAGCTTGGCATTGTTGTGTATTTTGGCTTCCATCGCCCAGCGGAACCCCACCGGATGCGCTTCCGCCGCATTACCGCCCATGACGATAATCAAATTCGCGTTCTTGATATCAACCCAGTGGTTGGTCATCGCACCGCGACCAAATGTTGGAGCAAGACTTGCTACCGTTGGTCCGTGTCAGACACGCGCCTGGTTGTCTACGGCAAGCATGCCGAGAGCGCGACTAAATTTTTGCGACAGAAAACCGGTTTCGTTGCTGGCGGCCGAGGCGCACAGCATGCCGGTGGTCAGCCAACGGTTGACGGTAACGCCCTGATCGTTGGTTTTGATGAAGTTGGCGTCGCGGTCTTCTTTCACCAGCTTGGCGATGCGGGTAAAGGCGTCGTCCCAGCTGATGCGTTGCCATTTGTCCGATCCTGGCGCCCGGTATTCCGGGTACTTGAGGCGGCTTTCGCTGTGGATGAAGTCAACCAGGCCGGCGCCTTTCGGGCAAAGCGCGCCGCGGTTTACCGGATGATCCGGATCCCCTTCGATATGGAAAATGCTTTCTTTGGCGTTTTTGGCGCCATCACCAAGGCTGTACATCAACAGCCCACAGCCGACGGAACAATACGTACAGGTATTACGGGTCTCGCGGGCGCGCAGCAGTTTGTACTGCCGGGTTTCCGCCAACGCCACTTCGGGGGCAAAGCCCAGCGCGGCCACCGTCGTTCCTGCCATACCGCCAGCGCAGATCTTAAAGAACTGCCTTCTGCTGACCTGCATGGGGGTCTCCTTTACTCTCGATTGTCACATTGTTCAAAGGCGCCTGCCCGCTAGCGCGGCAAACGCGAATGTCACTGTTGTTATGCTTGCTACGAACGCCGGCCATATTACCACAGCGTGCTTGTGGTTGTTACACACTCGTGCTCATTCAGTGAACGCTTTGGCACATTTCGATACATTTCGGCGTTGGCGCTCCCTACAGTATAGAGAGTAACCCGCGCGCCGGGGCGACGGCTTCACGCAGCCATCCGCCCCTTCTTCTATCAGTAGGTTAGCGCAGCGATTTGATCGTTAACCACACAGTTCACAGGGCATTGATAATCATTTTCAATATCATTTAATTAACTATAATGATCCGACTGCTTACGCGGTGCTCACGCTTTGCGCCGCCCATACACCACTGGAGATGATGATTATGAGTTATTCACTGCCATCCCTGCCGTACGCTTACGACGCACTGGAACCGCATTTCGACAAGCAGACGATGGAAATCCATCACACCAAACACCATCAGACCTACGTCAACAACGCCAACACCGTGCTGGAAGCCTACCCTGAGCTGGCCAAATACAGCGTTGAAGAGCTGATCCAGGATCTGGATAAAGTGCCTGCCGACAAACGCACCTTCATGCGCAACAACGCCGGCGGCCACGCCAACCACAGCTTCTTCTGGAAAAACCTGAAAACCGGCACCACGCTGGGCGGCGATCTGAAAGCGGCCATCGAGCGCGATTTCGGCAGCGTTGAGAAATTCCAGGAAGAGTTCGAGAAAGCCGCTGCCACCCGCTTCGGTTCCGGTTGGGCCTGGCTGGTGCTGAAAGACGGCAAACTGGCCGTGGTGTCTACCGCTAACCAGGACAGCCCGCTGATGGGCGAAGCGGTCGCCGGTGCTTCCGGTTTCCCAATCATCGGCCTGGACGTGTGGGAACACGCTTACTACCTGAAATATCAGAACAAACGTCCTGACTACATCAAGGCGTTCTGGAACGTGGTCAACTGGGATGAAGCCGCCGCACGCTTCGCCGCGAAGAAGTAATTCGCCCCCGTTGATGCAGATGCCCGCCACCGGCGGGTATTTTTTTGCCTGAAATCCGCTAAAGTTTGACCACGTCTTGCCGATGGTTTGTTCAATTGACGTTCGCCCGGAGAAGGAAAAAACGCTATGGCGGCATTGCAAGCATTGGCAGGAAAGTTCACTCATCTCACCGTAGGTAAAAAGCTCGGTCTCGGCTTCGCACTGTTGCTGCTGTTGGCGGTCATCATCGCCGGCACCGGGGCGCAATATCTGCATATCATCGAATCACGCGCCGATCGCATCGACTTCAGCAACCGGCTGAACGAAGAGATCAACCAGGCCAAATACAACCGCGCCATGTACGGCCAGACCTACCGGCCGGAGTATATTCAGAACAACCGCGCCAATATTGAAAACGCCGTCAAACTGATAGACCACGGGCAGGCGCTGGACTGGGACGCCCAAAGCCGCAAGGATCTGCAGCGTCTGGTGACGCTGATCGGGGAATATCAGCAGCAGCAAAAAGAGTTTGAACAGGCGGTCACGGCGAAAGACGCGGTGCGCCAGAGCTGGAACATGTCGGAAGTGCAGGCCAGCCTGAGCCAGGTGGAGCGCCAGCTGACCAACGGCGATCTGCAGTTGGCCTTCATCCAGCTGAACCAGAAGCTGACCCAGGTGCGCTACGGCGCGCGCGGCCTGCTGCTGAGCCTGAACAAGGAAACCGAAGCCCCGCTGATGGCGGCCATCGACGATGCGCGCGACGCGGCCAATGCCTTGAGCCGCCGGGTCAGCGACGCGCAGCGCCCGCAGCTGCAACCGCTGCTGGCCGCGCTGGACGATTACAAAAACCGCATCGCGGCCTACCTGCCAGCCTATGAGCACGAACAGCAAATCAGCCGGCGGCTCGGCGAACGCGCGCAGGCGATCGGCATGCTGGTGAACGCCTTTATGCAGGACGAGCTGGCGCAGACCCACAATGATATCAATCTGGCGCAGCTGCAAATGGGCATCACCACGCTGATCGCCATCATCGCCGGGGTGCTTATCGCCTGGCGCATCACCCTGCAGATCACCCGTCCGCTGCACAGCACGCTGGCCATGGCGGAACGCATCGCCAGCGGCGACCTGCGCCAGGCGCAGACCAGCACCCGCCGCGACGAGCTGGGGCAGTTGCTGAACGCGGTGGCGGCGATGAGCCAAAACCTGCGCACCATGATTGAGAAGATCCAGATGGGGGTCAGCCAGGTCTCCACCGCCTCGGCGGAAATTGCCGCCGGCAACACCGACCTCTCCTCACGCACCGAACAGCAGGCGGCGGCGGTCGAGGAAACCGCCGCCAGCATGGAACAGCTGACCGCCACGGTGAAACAGAACGCCGACAACGCCCATCACGCCAATCAGCTGGCCACCGACGCCTCGCAGACCGCGCAGCAGGGCGGCAAGCTGGTGGAAAACGTGGTCAGCACCATGCGCGATATTTCCAGCAGTTCGCAGCGCATCGCCGAAATTACCACCCTGATCAACGGTATTGCCTTCCAAACCAATATCCTGGCGCTCAACGCCGCGGTGGAAGCGGCGCGCGCCGGCGAACAGGGCCGCGGCTTCTCGGTGGTCGCCAGCGAAGTGCGCAGCCTGGCGAGCCGCAGCGCCCAGGCGGCCAAGGAGATCGAAGGGCTGATCGCCGAATCGGTCAGCCGGGTGAAAACCGGCACCGAGCTGGTGGAAAGCACCGGCAACACCATGGAACAGATCGTCCGCTCGGTCACCCACGTGCGCGACATCATGGCTGAAATCGCCGCCGCTTCCGATGAGCAGACACGCGGCATCGCCCAGATTGGCCAGGCGATCGTCGAGATGGACCACACCACCCAGCAGAACGCCGCGCTGGTGGAAGAGTCCGCCGCCGCCGCCGATTCGCTGGAAGAACAGGCCGACATGCTGCTGCAGAGCGTCTCGGTGTTCCGTTTGGCGGAGCAGACTGAACCCGCCGCCGTGAAAGCCGCCGCGCCGAAAGCGCCGGCGGTAAAACCCGCAGCCGCCAACGCCGCAGCGGAAGAGAACTGGACCACCTTCTGACGCCCCGCCGCCCGCCCGAGGATTTTCGGGCGGGTTGTTATGTCCCCCCGGCGCAACTCAGGCTATGCTGAGCCTTCGACGCGAGACACGGAGGCGCACATGCATCACCCAGACGTTTACATCGGCAGCATCCAACCCTATGAAGGCGGGCGCCCCAGCGCCATCGCCAAACGCCAGGTGGATGGCGCCATCCGGCTCACGCCGCTCGGCCTGGAAGGCGACGAGCAGGCGGAAAAAAGCTACCACGGCGGGCCGGACCGCGCGCTGTGCCACTACCCGCGCGAGCATTACGCCCACTGGCGCGCGCAGTTTCCGGCGCAGGCCGAGCAATTTTGCGCCCCGGCCTTCGGCGAGAATATCTCCACCGAAGGGCTGACCGAACACAATGTGTTTATGGGCGACATTTTCCGCTGGGGCGAGGCGCTGATCCAGGTCACCCAGCCGCGCTCGCCGTGCTTCAAGCTCAATTATCACTTCGCCATCGAGGACATTTCGGTGCTGATGCAGCAAAGCGGCCGCTGCGGCTGGCTGTATCGGGTGGTGTCGCCCGGCGCGGTCAGCGGCGATCGTCCGCTGGCGCTGGCGGCGCGCAACAGCGACGTGTCGGTGGCCGAAGCCATCGCCATCGCCTGGCATATGCCGTTCGACGCGGAACAGTATCGCCGCCTGTTGGCGGTCGCCGGCCTCTCCGCCAGCTGGAGCAAGACCATGCTCACGCGGCTTGCCGAAGGGCACCTTGAGGACTTCAACCGCCGCCTGCTCGGCCGTTGAAAGCGCGGGCGGAAAAGATGAAAAACGTGCGCCGAATGCCGCGTTAACCCTGTTCTTCCGCCTATACTGTAGCCGCGTGTTTTTCAGCCAGGAGCCAGGTAATGACCACCCCGACCCATTCGATTCATCACGCCGCCGCCGAGGGCTATCAGGCCAATGCCGATCGCTATGTGAAGGGCCGGCCGGATTATCCGCCGGAAATCGCCGCCTGGCTGCGCGAGACTATCGGCCTGCACGCCGGCATGACGGTCATCGATCTCGGCGCCGGCACCGGCAAGTTCACCCCGCGCCTGCTGGAAACCGGCGCTCAGGCGATCGCCGTCGAACCGGTGCCGCAAATGCTGGAAAAACTGTCGGCGGCGCTGCCGCAGGTGAAAACGCTGGCGGGCACCGCCGAGGCGATCCCGTTGCCGGACGAGTCGGTCGATGCGGTAGTGTGCGCCCAATCCTTCCACTGGTTCGCCACGCCGCAGGCGCTGGCGGAGATCCGGCGCATTCTCAAACCCGGCGGCAAACTCGGTCTGGTGTGGAACATGCGCGATGCGCGCGTCGGCTGGGTGCGTAAACTGAATCAGATCGTCGATCGCCACGAAGGCGATGCGCCGCGTTTCTATACCGGCGAATGGCGCAAGTTCTTCCCGTTCAAAGGCTTTGAACCGCTGCAGGAGCAGGTCTTTATGTTGAGCCACCGCGGCGCGGTGGAGGACGTGATCTACAACCGGGTGCGTTCAACCAGCTTTATCGCCGCGCTGCCGCAGCCGCAACAGGAGCAGGTTATCGATCAATTGCGCCAGCTGGTGGCGGAAGAAGAGGAGCTACGGGGCCAGGACACGGTCACCGTGCCCTATCAGACCAAGGCGTATTTCACCACCAAGGTCTGACGCCCGGGGGTTCAGAACGCTTTCTTGGCGTAACCGGTGACCGCTTTCAGGCCCATCTCGCGGCCCAGCGCGGTCATCGGATGCACCACGATCAACCCGCGCGCGCTTTTCTTCAGCGCGCCCATGTCGGCCTGCTCTTTCTTGGTGATTTCGCGGCTGAACGGCAGCTTGCTCAGCTTCTGCGCTTCGGCGCTCAGCTTCTCGCCGCGCACGTTTTTCAGGCGCTCTATCTCCGTCGCCAGCTTCTCTTTCTCTTTGGTGTGCTGCGCAATCAACTCAGGGTTGCCCTGTTGGATCACGGTGGCGTCTTTGTGGTTCAAGGCGTCCAGCAGGTCGCTCAGGCGCTTGATCTCTGCCTTTTCTTTCTCTTTCATGGTCTCTGGCCCGTTGTGCCCAAAATGGCACGCTAATCAATGATACCGGCATTGTAGCAAAAGGCGCGCGCCGTTACCCGTCCTGCGCAATGCCGGGCGGCAGGCCGCTCATCTCGCAGGCTCTGGCGCCGAGCCGGGCCAACGCCTGGGTGTAGCGCGCGTTGAACGGGTAGCAACAGGAGAGCCGCAGCGCGTTGCGGTAGCGCCCGCTGGGGGAATACAGGGTGCCCGGCGTCAAACAGATCTGCTCTTCCAGCAGTTGGTGGAACAGCGCTACGCTGTCCACGTTGGGGGGGAACTCGACCCAAAACACGAAGCCGCCCGCCGGCTGCGTGGCCAGCGTGCCGCGCGGGAAATGCCGGGCGATCAGCGCCCGCGCCTCGTCTACCTGCGCCGCATAGCGCTTGCGCAGGTTGCGCAAATGGTGATCGTAACCGCCGCTCTCCAGGAAGGTCGCCAGCGTTTCCGACAGCAGCTGCGACTCGGACATCGACGACACCGCCTTCAGCTTGCGCAACGCCTCGTGAAAGCGGCCGCCGCAGATCCAGCCGACGCGAAAATCCGGCGCCAGCGTTTTGGTGAAGCTGGAGCAAAACAGCACCCAGCCGTCGCGATCGAACGCCTTCACCGCCGGCGACAGCGCGCCGCCGAACTGGATCTCGGCATACAGCCCGTCTTCAATCAACGGCACCTGATGATCGTTCATCAGCCGCGCCAACCGCTTTTTCGCCGCCAGCGGCATGGTGCAGCCCAGCGGGTTTTGCACCGTCGGCATGGCAATCACCGCGTTCAGCCGTTTCTCATTCAATAGCAGCTCCAGCGCGTCCAGCGACAGCCCCAGCTGCGGATCGGTGGGGATTTCCAGCGCTTTCAGCCCCAGGCTGGCCAGCAGCGGCAGCAGGTAGAAGTAGGTCGGTGACTCCAGCCCGACACAGTCGCCCGGTTTGGTGGTGACGCGCAGCGCCAGCTGCAACGCCTCCATGCAGCCGTGGGTCAGCACCACGTCGCCCGGCTCCAGCAGCATGCCCAGCGTCATCGAACGGCGGGCGATCTGCTGACGCAGCCGCAGGCTGCCGGGCGGCAACGAATACTGTCCGATCAGATCCGGTTGACGGCGCAGCTGAGAGGACAGCATGCGCCCCAGCTTGCCGCCGGGATAAAAATCGCTGGTCTGCGGGCAGGCCAGCGCAATGTTGGTGAAGGCCGGATTCTGCTGGGCGGCGAACACGGTATCGATCAGCGCCAGCACGTCGTCCGCCGGCGGTTCGATGCGCCCGCTGGGCGCCGAGGCCATCTTCAGCGCCGGCAGCGTGCTGCGGACATAAAACCCCGATTGCGGCCGCGCTTCGATCAGCCCGCGATCCTCCAGCGTGCGGTAAGCCGACACCACGGTATTAATACTGACGCGATGGGTTTGCGCACAGCGCCGCACCGAAGGCAAGCGGTCGCCGGGCAGCAGCGTGCCGCGGCGAATGGCCTCGGCCAGCGTATCCGCCAGCTGCAGGTAACGAGTATCCGGGGTTTCATCGAGCAGGGTCACAGTTTCTCTCCAGGCAATGGGTACAGTTTACATTTTGCACAACTGTAACCATGACAATATCCAATTTGTGGTTCTGTCACCACCCCATTGCAGCGATTATGCTGATCCTCTCGTTATTACCGTCATTTTCAAGGAACCTGCCATGCTGGACTCCGCCTTTGTCAGCTACGTCACCGTCATGTCGATTACCCCCGGCCCCAACAACCTGCTGCTGGCCTCGTCGGGCGTCAACTTCGGCCTGCGCCGCACCCTGCCGATGCTGTTCGGCATCGGCGCCGGCTGCGCGGTGCAGTTGGCTATCATTATCCCGCTGCTGGCGCTGGCGCTGAGCTGGGCCGGCGTCATCCGCTTCCCGCTGGCGGTGATCGGCTGCGCCTACCTGCTGTGGCTGTCATGGAAACTGTTCAAGGCGGCCTCGCCGGACGCCAAAGAGCAGGTGAGGCCAATGAGTTTCCTCAACGGCGCGCTGTTTCAGGCGGTCAACCCCAAGGCCTGGCTGATGGTGATCAACGTGGCGATCCTGTTCACCCCGCGCGAAGGCGCCACCTTCTTCCATACGCTGAGCGTCATCGCAGGTTTCGTCGTGCTGAATTTACCCTGTGTGCTGCTGTGGGCGGTGCTGGGCGACCGGTTGCGCAACGCGCTCCAGGTCGCCTGGAAGCTGCGCGCGTTTAACGGCGTCATGTCCGGCCTGATGGCCGCCACCGCGCTGTGGTTGCTGTTCGACGAGTGGCGCGCGGCCTTTGCTTAGCCGCGGCCGAGAGGAGAGAGTCGGGAAGGTTGTTTGGCGCCGATGCCGGCGATCAGATCGGTAATGGACAGCACCATGGTGGAGCGCACCATCTGCTGATAGCGCTGACGCTGCATGGCGATCAGCGCTTCATCCGCTTCGCCCGGCTGCAGGAAGGTCGGCGCCGGCGGCAGCGCGGCCACGCAGTGCAGCTCGCCAAACGGCCCGAGGATTTCGTCGTCGACGAAGCGGTATTCCGCACCGTCGTGATTCAGCTCTTCGCGCATCGCCATCAGCAGCTCGGCGTCTTCATATTCGTGGCGGGAGATCACCCCCAACCCATACATCAGCTTCAGGCGCACCGACAGCTCCCCCAGCGGGCCGCTGCCGGACAATAGCGGTTCGACGGCATATTTCACCGCATAGTCGTCCTTGCGGAATACCTGCACCACCAGCACGTTGAGCGCTTCCGCCAGCAGCTCTACCGCCGCGATCAGGAAACTGCGCACCGTTTTGCCCGCGTTCAGCTTTTCCAGAACCTGATTTTCAAATGCCTGTGCTTCTTCCATCATCGCTTTTCGAAAGGCGTGGGGAGGGCCGTCGATGTCGAACTCGGATTGCAGGAGCGCAGCAAGCTGCGCTCGGGTGTTCATCATCACGATTCTACTTGTGCATGGCGTTATACACAGCAACGGCCTCTTCTACAACCTCGCTTTCCGCCGGCAGGCCGGAAATTTGCGCCAGCGCGGCTTTCGGCCCGAGCGTGTTCAGCAATTCCGCCAACTCCTGCGCCTGCGGATCCTGTTCGCTGCGGTAGCTCATGGCGGCGGCGATGCCCTGGATCAGGTTGGCGTGCGGCAGGCCGTATTCCAGCGTGCCCAGCAGCGGTTTGATCAGGCGATCGCCGGCGCTCAGTTTGCGCAGCGGCTGGCGCCCCACGCGCTCGACGTCGTCGTGCAGATACGGGTTTTCGAAGCGGCCGAGGATTTTGTTGATGTAGGCGGCGTGCTTGTCGGCGTCGAAGCCGTAGCGCTTGATCAGCACCGCACCGCTCTCTTCCATCGCTCCTTTCACCACGCGGCGGATCGCCGGGTCGAGAATGGCGTCGCGAATGGTTTGCAGCCCGGCCCGTTGGCCAAGGTAGGCGGTGATGGCGTGGCCGGTATTGAGGGTGAACAGCTTGCGCTCGACGAACGCCATCAGGTTATCGGTCAGCTCCATGCCGGCGATCGCCGGAGGCTGGCCCTTGAACTGGGTCTGATCGACGATCCATTCGCTGAAGGTTTCCACCGTCACTTCCAGCGGATCGCTGCTGTCCGCCGGCGGCACGATGCGGTCGACGGCCGAATCGACGAAGCCGACGTGCTGCTCAACCCATGCCTGCTCGTCCTGCGGCAGCGCAGCGAACACATGCTGCTTCAGCTGGCTGGTGCCGCGCACCATGTTCTCGCAGGCGATGATATTCAGCGGCTGCGCATTGCCCTGCTGATGACGCAGCACCAGCCCTTTGGCGATCGTGCCGGCGATTTTGCCGAGAATTTGCGGGCCAACGGCAGTGGTCACCAGATCCGCCTCGGCGATCAGCGCCACCGCCGCCTCGCTGCCGCTGTTGACGGCGCTGACGTTGTTGACGCTCTCCACGCGTTCTTGCTCGCCCACCACGTGCACCTGATAACTTTTACGGCTGTTCAACAGATCCAGCACCGTTTGATTGACGTCGGCGAAGGTCAGCTCAACCCCGGCGTCCGCCAGCAGCTTGCCGATAAAACCGCGGCCGATGTTCCCTGCGCCAAAATGTAATGCTTTCATAACTCTACCTTCTTAATGTCGAAGGGTGCAGCAAGCTGCACCCTTTAAAATGATTCCGTTATCCGGCTTTTTTGCCGCCGAGCAGGTCCAGCACTTCCTGCACGCTGGTGGTATTCGCCAGCCGCTCGATCACGCTCTCGTCATCCAGCGCGTTGGTCAGGCTGGTGATCACCTGGATATGCTCGTTGTTGCGCGCGGCGATGCCGATCACCAGACGGGCCACTTCATCCTCTTCCTCGCCGAAGCGCACGCCCTGCGGGTACTGGCAGAACACCACGCCGGTGCGCAGCACCCGGTCTTTGGCCTCGATGGTGCCGTGCGGCACGGCGATCGACTCGCCCAGGTAGGTGGAGGTGAGTTTCTCGCGCTCCAGCATCGCCGGCACGTACTCCGCCTCGACGTAGCCGCCTTTCACCAGCTGCTCGCCGGCGAAGCGGATCGCCTGCTCTTTGTCGCTGGCCTGCAGGTTGAGGAACACGTTGCTCTCGCTCAGCTTGAACAGGTTCGATTCACCGGCTTCGAAGCTGTCGTCCAGCGCGCCCAGTACCTTTTGTTGGTTGTCGCTGGTTTTGTTGGCCGCCAGCAAACGGTCGACCAAATCGCTGTACAGCTTGCTGTCGAGGAAGTTGGTCAGCGAGATGTGCTGTGCCTGCGGCGCGTGGCGCATCGCACGCTCGGTCAGATCGCGGTGGGTAATCACCAGATCCACATCGTCCGGCAGGCTGTTGATGGCGCTGTTGGTCACCGAGATGTTCTTCAGCCCGGCGTCGGCCACTTTCTTGCGCAGCACCCCGGCACCCATGGCGCTGGAACCCATGCCCGCATCGCAGGCGACGATGATTTTGCGCACGGTGCTCAGATCGCCGTCGACCGATGCCGGCGTCGCCGCGCCGCCTTTGGACTGCGATTTCATCTCTTGCATGCGACGGGTCGCGGCTTCCAGATCGTCATCCTCTTTCACCTTGGAGGTTTTCAGCAGGAAAGCGGACACCACGAAGGAGACGGCAAAGGCTGCGCACACCGCCGCAATGTTGGCGAAGTAGGCGCCTTTCGGGGTCATCGCCAGCACTGCCAGGATCGAACCCGGAGAAGCCGGAGAAACCAGGCCGCCGTTCAGCATCGTCAGGGTGAAGACGCCGGTCATGCCCCCCAGGATCACCGCCAGCAGCAGGCGTGGGTTCATCAGCACGTAAGGGAAGTAGATTTCGTGGATGCCACCCATGAAGTGAATGATTGCCGCACCGCCGGCGGATTGCTTGGCGCTGCCGCGACCGAAGAACATGTAGGCCATCAGTACGCCCATGCCCGGGCCTGGGTTGGCTTCGATCAGGAAGAATACCGACTTGCCGACTTCCGTGGCCTGCTGGATACCCAGCGGCGAGAAGATGCCGTGGTTGATGGCGTTGTTCAGGAACAGGATTTTCGCCGGTTCAACGAAGATGGACGCCAGTGGCAGCAGGTTGTTCTTCACCATCACGTGCACGCCCGCCGCCAGCAGCTTGGAGAGCACCTCCACCAGCGGCCCGATGCCCAGGAAAGCCAGGATCGCCAGCAGCATGCCGATGATGCCGGCGGAGAAGTTGTTCACCAGCATTTCAAAACCGCTTTTGATCTTGCCGTCCACCCAGCGGTCAAAGTGCTTGATAGCCCAGCCGCCCAGCGGACCGGCGATCATCGAGCCGAGGAACATCGGCATGTCGGCGCCGACGATGACGCCCATGGTGGTGATAGCGCCGACCACACCGCCGCGCTCGCCGCCCACCAGCCGCCCGCCGGTATAACCGATCAGCAATGGCAGCAGGTAGGTGATCATCGGGCCGACCAGCTTGGCTAAGGTTTCATTCGGCAGCCAGCCGGTTGGAATGAATAGCGCGGTGATAATCCCCCAGGCGATAAAGGCGCCGATGTTGGGCATCACCATGTTGCTCAGGAAGCGGCCAAAGTTTTGTACTTTAACCTTGATGTCTGGTGAAAACATAAAACACACCCCTATTGTTACGCGCTGACAATAGAGCGCGTGATTATTGTTGTGACGATCCAGCCGTGTTGCCGCTGTATGCGAAACGGACTCTATCACGCTGTTTTTGTCACGCGAACTTCACGGATTTTTTGTGACACAAATCACATACAACACCCCAACAAACCACCCTTTATAGTGATAAAGATCACACTTATGGCGTGTAAAAAAAGCACAGTGAGAAAAAAATCGCCTGAAAACCCACAATAAAGTGATGTTGATCACATTTTTAAACTGATGGTTTGTTTTTAAATTGCGATAAACATCACAATTTATTTTCAACTGCGGCGCCGATCGCGACGCTCTGTTTGATCATCCCTGTGAGCATTCATCCCGCCGGGAACTAGCGAAGTGATGAATGAAAGAAAACTACATTGCCGAATGAATGGATTAATTGAAGTGTAGTACAGAAGCCTGCGCAATAAACCAGCAAGCTATTGGAAACGCTGAGGGGAAATAAAACGGGCCGGCAATACCGGCCCGTATGTCGTGCATGCGGTGCGTTATTGCGTCACGCTTTGAACGGCTTTCTGCGCATTCAGCAGGTTCTGCTGCTTGGCCACCAGATTCGACATCATGGTGTTGTACTGCGCCACCTGCTGCGCGGTGCGGAACTGCACGCCGTTGTTGTTGAAACTGACCTGGTTGCCCTGGCTCTGCAGGAAATCGCCAACCTGCACCAGATCCTGCACGAAGCCGGCGGTGGTCGGGATCGCCGGCATCAAGGCGTTGGCCGGTGCGGTAACGATCTTGTCATAGGCCTGGTTGTACACCGCCTTCAGATCGTCGGGCTGCTTCAGCGCCGCGCGGGCGGTATCCGCCTGCGATTTAGCGGACTGGATCTGCTGACCCAGCAGGTTCAACGCGCCGACCGATTGCTGCAGCGCGTCGCGTTTGTTCAGGTAGTCCTGCGCGGTGCGGATCTGGTTAATCTGATCCAGCGCCGGCGTCAGGCTGGCGCCGACCGACTTGGACAGCTGCTGCGAAAAGCCGACCAAAATCGCGTAATCGCCGGCATAGTTGCCGAACTTCTGCTTCTGGTCTTCGCTCAGCGTGGGGATGTTCGCCCCGCTGCGCATCACGGTATTCTGTAAGTAATCGATAAATGCTTTGCGCTGTTCCGGCTCTTTATCGCCGCAGGCGGTCAATTGCATGACCACCAACAATGCCAATACCGGTGCCAACCAACGCGCGAAACCTCTGCTCTGGATCCCTACCGCCATGTGACATAACTCCTGTTATAAACCTGCTTTTTCATTGGACTCCGCCCCTTTTTCCGCACTCCGTGCGCCTATAAGAATAGATCAACTGGCGGCATTCCGATACGCGATTCCGCTTGCGATGAGCATTGCCCCGGCCGGATGCGGTTGAAAATCGTGCGCAAAACGCACTGAGGTTCATTGCCATCGGCGACCGGACGCTTCAATTTCCCCAAGTCGCCCCCTAAGTCGCCCCCTAAGTCGCCCCCTAAGTCGCCCCCTAAGTCGCCAGGCGACCTTGCCTTCGCCCCCAGGAAACGGAAATAAAAAAAGGCGCCCGCAGGCGCCTTTTCACAGCAGAGAGGCCACTTACTGCAGCACGGAGATATCCGCCACCTGCAGGAACAGTTCGCGCAGCTTGCTCAACAGCGTCAGACGGTTCACGCGCACTTCCGCATCGTCCGCCATGACCATCACGTTGTCGAAGAACGCATCCACCGGCTCGCGCAGCGCAGCCAGCTCCACCAGCGCTTCCTGGTAGTTGCCCGCCGCGAAGTACGGCTGCAGCTTGTCGCGCAGCACCACCAGGTGAGTCGCCAACTGAATTTCCGCTGCATCCTTCAGCACCGAGGCGCGCACGCTGTCGTTCAGCGTTTCGGTAGACTTGGCCAGAATATTGGAGACGCGTTTGTTGGCCGCAGCCAGCGCCGCCGCCGCTTCCAGCGTACGGAAGTGGGAGACCGCCTTGACGCGCGCGTCGAAGTCGGCCGGCTTGGTCGGACGGCGCGCCAGCACCGCCTGAATGGTATCGACAGCGTGGCCTTCTTCCTGATACCAGGCGCGGAAGCGGCCCAGCATGAATTCCACCACCTCGTCGACCACCTTGGCGTTGGTCAGCTTGCTGCCGTACAGGCGCACGGCCTCTTCGGTCAGGGTCTGCAGATCCAGCGGCAGGTTTTTCTCGACGATGATGCGCAATACGCCCAGCGCGGCGCGGCGCAGCGCGAACGGGTCTTTATCGCCTTTCGGATGCTGCCCGATGCCGAAGATGCCGGCCAGGGTGTCCATCTTGTCGGCGATCGCCAGGGAACAGGCCACCAGCGACTGCGGCAGCGCATCGCCGGCGTAGCGCGGCTGATACTGCTCGTTCAGCGCAACGGCGACGTCTTCCGCCTCACCGTCGTGGCGCGCGTAGTGCATGCCCATCACGCCCTGGGTGTCGGTGAATTCGAACACCATGTTGGTCATCAGGTCGCACTTCGACAGCAGGCCCGCGCGGGTGGCGTGGTTGACGTCGGCGCCGATCTGGCCGGCAACCCAGCCCGCCAGCGCCTGAATGCGGTCGGTCTTGTCGCGCAGGGTGCCCAGCTGCTGTTGGAACAGCACGGTTTCCAGGCGCGGCAGGTTGTCTTCCAGGCGTTTCTTGCGGTCGGTGTTGAAGAAGAACTCGGCGTCGGCCAGACGCGGACGCACCACTTTCTCGTTACCGGAGATGATCTGCTGCGGGTCTTTCGACTCGATGTTGGCCACGAAGATAAAGTTCGGCAGCAGTTTGCCCGCGGCGTCGTACACCGGGAAATACTTCTGGTCGCCCTTCATGGTGTACACCAGCGCTTCCGCCGGCACCGCCAGGAATTTCTCTTCGAATTTGGCGGTCAGCACCACCGGCCATTCCACCAGCGAGGCCACTTCTTCCAGCAGGCTGTCGCTCAGATCGGCCTTGCCGCCAATCTTCTGCGCCGCCAGCTCGGCGTCGCGCTTGATGAGGGCTTTACGCGCTTCATAATCGGCGACCACTTTGCCGCGCTCCAGCAGGATCTGCGGGTATTGGTCGGCGTTGTCGAGGGTGAACTCGGCTTCGCCCATGAAGCGGTGGCCGCGCACGGTGCGCGCAGAGTCGATGCCCAGCACGGTGCCCGGGATCAGATCGGCGCCCAGCAGCATCGTGACGGTGTGCACCGGACGCACGAACTGCACGTCGGAGTCGCCCCAACGCATCAGTTTCGGAATCGGCAGTTTAGCCAGCGCGGTGCTGACCATGCCGGCCAGCAGCGCCTGCGCCGACTGGCCTTTGACGTGGGCGCGGTACATCAACCACTCGCCCTTGTCGGTCACCAGGCGTTCAGCCTGATCGACGGTGATGCCGCAGCCGCGCGCCCAGCCTTCGGCCGCTTTGCTCGGTTTGCCTTCGGCGTCGAACGCCTGGGCGATCGCCGGGCCGCGTTTTTCAATTTCGCGATCGGCCTGCGCCGCGCTCAGGTTGGCCACTTTCAGCGCCAGGCGGCGCGGTGCGGCGAACCAGCTCACGTCACCGTGTTCCAGGCCGGCGTTGTCCAGCTCGGCGGTGAAGTTGGCGGCGAAAGATTCCGCCAGGGAACGAAGAGCCTTCGGCGGCAGCTCTTCCGTGCCGATTTCCACCAGGAAAGTCTGTTGAGTCATGGCTGCCTCTTAGTTCTCGTTCTTCTTGTTGCACATCGGGAAGCCCAGCGCTTCGCGGGAAGCGTAGTAGGCTTCGGCAACGGCTTTGGTCAGCGTGCGGATGCGCAGAATGTAGCGTTGACGCTCGGTCACCGAAATCGCCTTGCGCGCGTCCAGCAGGTTGAAGGTATGGCCCGCCTTCAGGATGCGTTCGTAGGCCGGCAGCGGCAGCGGTTTTTCCAGCGCCAGCAGCGATTGGGCTTCTTTCTCGTACTGCTCGAAGCAGGAGAACAGGAAGTCGACATCGGCGTATTCGAAGTTGTAGGTGGACTGCTCCACTTCGTTCTGGTGGAACACGTCGCCGTAGGTGGTGACGCCCAGCGGGCCGTTGCTCCACACCAGATCATATACGCTGTCCACGCCCTGGATGTACATCGCCAGGCGCTCCAGGCCGTAAGTGATCTCGCCGGTCACCGGCTTGCACTCCAGGCCGCCGACCTGCTGGAAGTAGGTGAACTGCGTCACTTCCATGCCGTTCAGCCACACTTCCCAACCCAGGCCCCAGGCGCCGAGCGTCGGGTTTTCCCAGTTGTCTTCCACGAAGCGAATGTCGTGGATGGTCGGATCCAGACCCAGCTCTTTCAGCGAGCCCAGGTAGAGTTCCTGAATGTTGTCCGGCGATGGCTTAATCACCACCTGGAACTGGTAGTAGTGCTGCAGACGGTTCGGGTTTTCACCGTAGCGGCCGTCGGTCGGGCGGCGGGATGGCTGCACATAGGCGGCGGCCATCGGCTCCGGCCCCAGTGCGCGCAGGCACGTCATCGGGTGTGAGGTTCCCGCGCCGACTTCCATGTCCAATGGTTGAACGATGGTGCAGCCCTGGCGCGCCCAATAATCCTGCAGTGTCAGGATCAGGCCCTGGAAGGTCTTGGTATCAAACTTTTGCATGTTGAATTCGCACGCGATACAAGTGGATTTAGATGGAATGCGCCAGTATACCCTTTGACCGTAAGATATACAGCCAGAATCCGGCAACAAGTGCGAATCGGGACGAGAAGCGCTGGATTTTCCCGCGCCGGGCGCAGCGGGAAGGACAACACGCCGGCCGGTTACCTTGCCGTTCAGAAAGGCATACCCGGCACACACATTAGATCCCCTTAACAAAAATATCACTTACCGCCGTTTAAATAGTCAATTGGCTGAACGCTATTTCCCTCTTCATCGACCAAATTTAAGCTGATTTACGTACGTATATCCTTATATTTCCCACGAGATAAAGTTGCACCAATGTTATTTTTGTTAATTTTATCAACTAAAAAACTCCCTTCATCGAGAGATAATGTGATCAAGTGCCAGATTATTTCTTATGTCGTGAAAAATAAGGCGATATCGCGCGGCGTGCCGACGCGTTGGGTATGGAAGGAATGACCATGGATGAAATACGGCGCTAACGGGCCACAGAAACAAATTGACAGTTAATCTTTGGTTATACAATAATAAATAAAATTTTCCCTGGTGTTGGCCAAGTGGCTACCTGATCCTTTATAGGATCAGTTTTTTTTTGTAGTGCTGTATTTTATCGTTATGCAACAACGATAAGAGCTTTTAGCGACAAATGATAGTTGTACTAAAGTACAGTCTCACTCACATGCACCGCCTTGCCACCCCGCCTTCCATTAGCCTCATTCTCTGTCCGATTCGTTCAAAAGCGCGCGCTGACGCCTACGTTATACATAAACTGCTCGCCGCTGCTTAGCCCGCCGGTTTGCGAGACGGTGGCGAAGGCCGATACCCTGTCCGTCAACGGCATGTTGGCCCCCAACGTGACATCCACCCAGTTTTTGTCCTGGCCCGCACTGTCGCGGGTGAACGAGGTTTGCGTCGATTTCAGGCCGCCGCCGGCGCGGTAGACGTCGTCGCCGAACTGGTGCTGATAACTCACTTCCGCATAAGGGTTAAACACGCCGAATTGCGTATCCAGCCGCCAGCCCAACGCGCCGATCTGCGAGTGGTAGGTTTGATCGTTGAAGCGCATGGCGGTGCTGTCATCGCCATCTTCGCTGTAGCCGGAAACACGGCTGTAATCCCAGGCGAACTGCGCCACCGGCCCGGTGGTCAGGTAAGAAGCGATCGGGAAGTCATAGCCGGCGGTCACGCGCGCGCCCCACTGCCTGCCGGTGGTCGAACCGGTTTCGGTGCGCGTCAGCGGCCCCAGCCGCAGGCTGCGGCGGATTTCGTCATAATCCATCGTCGTATAGTGCAAATCGGCGTTGACCCAGCCCTGCTCGAATATCGCCAGTGAACTGAAAGCCGACAGCAGCAGCCCGCGCGCCTTGTAATCAAAGCGGCTGGAAGGATGTTGATCGTCGTTGGAACCGGCGATCAACGCGCCGATCAGCCAGCCGTCGGTCAGCTGATAGTCCACCCCGACGGTCAGGTTGTGGGTGGTGGCGTTGCCGTCCCCCGCCGCCCGGTTATCGGCATAGTCATAGTGCTGGCCGGCGTAACCGCCGAACACGCCCAGCGAACCCTGCGGGTTTTCGCCGTGGCGCAGCTGCTGGAAGCGGCTGTCGAGCGTGGCGCGGCTGTCGCGCGCCATCGCCGCAGTCGCCTGATTCAGCGCCACCACCTGCGCCGGGCCATCCAACACCGCCTGGATATAATCCGCAATCAGCAGGTGCGCCTGCGGGCTCGGGTGGAAATGGTCGGAGAACAGATAGGACTGGCCGGCGTCGAAGCCGGGCATATCGGAGCTGCAGACCGCCGAGGAAACGCCCGGCGGGCAAGCCATGCCGGCGGTGTTGGCGAAGCCGAACTGCGCCGGATTGGCGATCGCTTCGGCGAACAGCTTGTTGACGTCCACCCGCACGATATTGCCGCCGCCCTGCGCCAGCAAACGGTCTTCACTTTGATTATAGAAATCGGTCAGTTGGGCGGCCTGCGCGCTCAGGCTGTCATACGCCGCGATAAGCTGCGTGGCGATCGCCTGCTGCACCTGAGGAATGGCGCTGCCCTGCTTCGCCGCGGCGGCCAACGCCGCGTGGATCGCCTGCGTGCGTGAAGCGTTGTCTGGCGTCGCCACCGAATTAAGCGTGGCATAGGCCGCCTGGATCGCCGCCCCCTGCACCGGCGACAGCGCCTGTTGAATGATCAATTCCATCAGCTGCGGCGTGGAGCCGATGTTCGGCACCGTCGGCACGATCACCGTGCCGGCGCCGGCGTTCAGCAGCGAATGCACCTGCGCGGCTGCCGCGGCGGCGCTGTTATAGGCCACGCCGGGCGCGGTAGCGGCATTTAATGCCGCCGCCGCCAGATCGTTGCCGCCGATCCAATGAACGTACAAACCGTCGCCGTCGGCCTGACCGTTGACCCGGTTCAGATAGCGCTGCACCTGATCCTGGGTGTTGTCGGCCGGGTTCAGGCCCGGCACCGCCACGGCGCCGCCGGCGGCGTAGTTCTCACCGCCGTTGTCCGAAGCCACCAGCGCCGCCCCGATGCGTTGCGCCAACGCTTCGTCGTACAGCAGGTGCTGGTTACCGTCATAGGTGAACCGGCCGTTGTTGCCGGTATCGCTCAGGCTATCGCCAAAGACGTAGAGTTGATCGTACGCCTGAGCCGGAAGGGTCACACTGCAAAGCAACGCCACTGCAAGCGCCGCCGGGCGGGGCATGCACGTTATTTTTAGAGGCATGAATCGACTCCTGAGAGCCTGCAAATGAAGGCAATGTCGTTTTTATCGTTGGCCGGTTTTCCACCGGCCATGTAGTAACTATTGTCGGCTTTTTCGTCACGTCAAGCGGGCTGATGACAAAACAATCAGAGGCTTGCCAAGTTCGGCGCTTCGAGCGATGATTACTGTTCATAAATACAGCATAAGGACAGTCAGGATGGCAGACGAACGTTGCGGTTGGGTGACGGCCGATCCATTGTATCTCGAGTATCACGACCAGGAATGGGGCGCGCCCACCACCGACGCGCGCGAGCTGTTTGAAATGCTGTGCCTCGAGGGGCAACAGGCCGGCCTTTCCTGGATCACCGTGCTGAAAAAGCGCGAGAACTACCGCCGCGCTTTCCACGGTTTCGATCCGCAGCGGGTCGCCGCCATGACCGAACAGGACGTGGAAAACCTGCTGCAGGACAGCGGCATCATCCGCCACCGCGGCAAGATAGAAGCCATCATCACCAACGCCAAAGCCTATCTGGCGATGGAGGCGGCCGGCGAGAATTTCGTTACCTTCATTTGGGACTTCGTCGGCGGCAGGCCGCAGCTCAACCGCTGGCAGGCGCTGAACCAGGTGCCGGCCAAAACCGAGCAGTCCGACGCCATGTCCAAGGCGCTAAAAAAACGCGGCTTCAAGTTTATCGGCTCCACCGTTTGTTACGCCTTCATGCAGGCCAGCGGGCTGGTGAACGATCATCTCACGGGATGCATGTGCTACCCAAAGCCACGGTGATCCGCCCCTGTGGCCCGGAGGATATCGACCGGCTGATGGCGCTGTGGCTGCCCAGCACCATCGCCGCTCATCCGTTCGTGGCGGAAAAATACTGGCGTGAGAGCGCCGCGCTGGTGCGTGAAAACTACCTGCCGCGCGCGCAAAGCTGGGCCTGCTGGCATGACGACGAGATCGTCGGCTTTATCAGCGTGCTGGACGAGCAGTTCATCGGCGCGCTGTTTGTCGATCGGGCGTTTCACGGCCGCGGCGTCGCCCAGGCGCTGATGACGCACGTGCAACAGCGCTACCGCCGGCTCAGCCTGGAGGTGTACCAGCAGAACCTGCGCGCCTGCGCGTTCTACCACAGGCACGGTTTTCAGGTGACGCAGCGCCTGTTCAACGATGAAACCCAGGCCTATACGCTGATCATGAACTGGCCGGCAGTCGAAAATTCAACCCGTTATGCTTAAAAAAGGCGCATCTGCACTCCGGATGCGCACAATTAAGAATCCGCTGCATAGCGCCGCCCGGCGTTTTACCGCATAACTCCCCCAGCACTTACCCGCGCTCATCATTTGTCACGTTTTTCTCCGGAACTGCCGGCGAAACCGCGCGTCATAGGTAGCGCGGCGACGCGGGCTCCCTGCGTCACCCACTTTTTTTTGCGTCCCCGCTTTGGGCCGGCGCGTACAGATTCTGATGCCATTAAGGACAAGAACATGAAAAAACGCATTGCAATTATTGCCGGCGCCGTGAGCCTCACGCTCGCGCTGTCGGCCTGTACCACCAACCCTTACACCGGCGAATCCGAAGCCGGTAAATCCGGCATCGGCGCGGGCCTCGGGGCCGCACTGGGCGCCGGCGTCGGCGTGCTGTCCTCTTCCAAGAAAGATCGCGGCAAGGGCGCGCTGATCGGCGCAGCGGCCGGTGCAGCCCTCGGCGGCGGCGCTGGCTATTACATGGACGTGCAGGAAGCCAAACTGCGCGACAAGATGAAAGGCACCGGCGTCAGCGTCACCCGCCAGGGCGACAACATCGTGCTGAACATGCCGAACAACGTGACCTTCGACAGCAGCAGCGCCACGCTGAAACCGGCGGGCGCCAACACCCTGACCGGCGTCGCCATGGTGCTGAAAGAGTATCCGAAAACCGCGGTCAACGTTGTCGGCTACACCGACAGCACCGGCTCCCGCTCGCTCAACATGAACCTGTCGCAGCAGCGCGCCGACGGCGTAGCCAGCGCGCTGATCACCCAGGGCGTGGCGGCGAACCGTATCCGCACCACCGGTGCCGGTCCGGACAACCCGATCGCCTCCAACAGCACCGCGGAAGGCAAGGCGCAAAACCGCCGCGTCGAGATCACCCTCAGCCCGCTGCAGTAATCCCGTGCGGGGCGCGCAACCGGCGCCCCGCCGCCTCCCTGCGATTTTCGCCTTACCCTTCAACACTCCCGCCCGCACATCGGGTATGGTAGTCTCCTTGGCAATTAACCGCAGGAGGGATCGGCTGTGAGCACAGGCAAGGCAACGCGCGCCTCAGGACGCGCCACCATCAGCGATGTGGCCAGCATCGCCAAAACCGGCAAGACCAGCGTGTCGCGCTATCTGAATGGTGAACAGCACCTGCTTTCCGACGATCTCAAACAGCGCATCGAACAGGCGATCCAGCAGCTCGACTACCGGCCAAGCCAGATGGCGCGCAGCCTGAAGGGCGGCCAGACCCGCCTGATCGGCCTGATCCTCGCCGATATCACCAACCCCTATTCGGTGGACGTGATGCGCGGCATCGAGGCCGCCTGCCGCCAGCACGGCTTTACCCTGCTGGTGTGTAACACCAACAACGAAGTCAATCAGGAACAGCACTACCTGCAGCTGCTCAGCAGTTACCGGGTGGAGGGCATCGTGGTCAACGCGGTCGGCATGCGCGAGGAAGCGTTATCCACGCTGCAGCAGTCGATGCTGCCGATGGTGCTGATCGACCGCAAAATCCCCGATTTCGCCTGCGACGTGGTGGGCCTGAACAACCGCGAAGCCGCCACCGTCGCCACCGAACACCTGCTGCAACAAGGTTTCGAAGCGATTTTGTTCCTCAGCGAGCCGCTCGGTACGGTCAATACCCGTCTCGAGCGCCTGCACGCTTTCAGACATACCATGGCGCAGCACCCCACGCTGTCGGCGGAGCAGGCCGAAACGCCGCTCAACGATCGGCAGAAGCTGGAGCAGGTGCTGAGCGATTTCAGCGGCCGCCATCGCGGCATGCGCAAGGCGGTGATCTCCGCCAACGGCGCCTTGACGCTGCAGGTGGCGCGCGCCATGCGCCGGCTCGGCATCCAGTGGGGCAACGACATCGGCCTGCTGGGCTTCGACGAGCTGGAGTGGGCGGAGCTGGCGGGCGTCGGCATCACCACGCTGAAACAGCCCACCTACCAAATGGGGCACGCGGCGCTGGAGCGGCTGGTGCAGCGCATTCAGGGCCTGGCAGCCCCCAGCGGCGAGCAGATGTTCTCCGGCGAGCTGATCGTCCGCGGCTCCACCACCCGCTAACCCGCCTTCTCCGGGGCCGTTGCCCGCCCCGCCCTCATCGGCTGTTTTTTGCTCAGCTTCGTGATTGCGATCATATTTTTACACTCTGTCGCTTTTCGCTGGAACCGGTTCCATTTAACGTACCGGTAACAGCAGCGGCGGCGACAATGCCGCCTCAGGAGTCAAAATGAAAACAGAAATCATCGTGGTCACCGGCGCCTACGGCACCGATACCGTCAAACAATACGGCGGCCAGCGCGCGCTGTTGCCCATCATCGCCGGCGCGGGCGCCGACGGGGTGGAGATCCGCCGCGAACTGTTCGCCGCCGGCGAATTGGACAGCCTGCCGGCCCTGGCGCAAGAAATCGAACGCCAACAGCTGTTCGCCGTCTACTCCGCCCCTGAGGCGCTGTTCACCCCGCAACATACGCTGAACCCC
This sequence comes from Serratia sp. SM04, assembly GCF_040280225.1. Taxonomy (NCBI): domain Bacteria; kingdom Pseudomonadati; phylum Pseudomonadota; class Gammaproteobacteria; order Enterobacterales; family Yersiniaceae; genus Serratia; species Serratia sp. SM04. The sequence continues at coordinate 214,825 of NZ_JBEOQT010000005.1, forward strand.
AACCTGGCGGCGCTGCTGGCGGAAGCGCAGGCGCTGAACGCGCGCCGGCTGAAGTTGTCCCTCGGCCATTTCCGCCCCGGTTTTGATTTTACCGAGCTGAAAGTGGCGCTGGAGCAACACCCGGTCAAACTGGTGGTCGAAAACGATCAGACGCCGGACTGCGGCATTTTGTCGATGCTGAACGCCTTTTTCCACGCCGCGGAAGATAGCCACCTGCCGGTCAGCATGACCTTCGATATGGCCAACTGGCTATGGGTGGGGCAAGACGCTTTCGCCGCCGCCGAACGCCTGGCCCGCCACGTCGGTTACGTGCACGTCAAAGCCGCCACCCAAGGCCCGCGCGGCTGGCGCGCCGTCGCGCTGGACGATACCGACGGCAGCTGGCGCGATCTGCTGGCCCGCCTGCCGCACGATGCGCCGCGCGGCATCGAATTCCCGTTGCAGGGCGATGATCTGGAAGCCGTCACCCGCCATTACGTCAATATTTTGCGTGCGGAGTGACCCCATGATGACAACGTTAACGGCAACGACGGCGCAGCAGGCGCCCCTGGATGTGGTCACGCTGGGCGAAGCCATGGCGATGTTCGTGGCAGCGCAAACCGGCGATTTGGCGGAGGTGGAAACCTTCACCAAACGCATCGCCGGCGCCGAGCTGAACGTGGCGATCGGCCTGGCGCGCCTGGGCATGAATGTCGGCTGGGTCAGCCGCGTCGGCAACGATTCGTTCGGCCGCTTCACCCTGCAGCAGCTGAAAAAAGAAGGCATCAACTACCGGCAGGTGACGGTCGACGGCCACTATCCCACCGGCTTTCAGGTGAAATCCAAAACCGCCGATGGTACCGATCCCAGCGTGGAATACTTCCGCAAAGGCTCGGCGGCCAGCCACCTGTCGGTCGCCGATTTCAACCGTGAGTATTTCGGTTCCGCGCGCCACCTGCACCTGAGCGGCGTGGCGGCGGCGCTGTCCAGCGAATCGCTGGCGCTGTGCCACCATGCGGCGCGCGAGATGCGCGCCATGGGCAAAACCATTTCGTTCGATCCCAATCTGCGCCCGGTGCTGTGGCCCAGCCGCGAGGTGATGATCGAGCAGCTGAACCAGCTGGCGTTCGCCGCCGACTGGGTGCTGCCGGGGCTGAAAGAAGGGCAGATCCTCACCGGCCAATCGACGCCGGAAGGCATCGCCGATTTCTATCTGGAGCGCGGCGTGCAGGCGGTGATCATCAAAACCGGCCCGGACGGCGCCTGGTTTAAAACCGCCGCCGGCGACAAGGCGGCGGTGGCCGCGGTCAAGGTCGACGACGTGGTGGATACCGTCGGCGCCGGTGACGGCTTTGCCGTCGGCACCCTCAGCGCCCTGCTGGAAGGCAAAACGCTGATACAGGCGGTGCAGCGCGGCAACAAAATCGGTTCGCTGGCGATCCAGGCCATCGGCGACAGCGAGGGCCTGCCGACCCGCGCGGCGCTGGCCGAATAACAATAAAAAAAACGACTTCTCCGCATGACGTCAGCCTCTGGCCCTACAACCGGGACGCGTCGGGAGAGCATCTGCCCCTTCCTCTTGCATGCCCAGCGTGCCGGGCGAAGGGGACGCAACACCACTGAAGGATACTGAACATGAACAAAGCGACTGTCGCGGCCAAACGCTGGTGGTACATCATGCCCATCGTGTTTATCACCTACAGCCTGGCCTATCTCGATCGCGCCAACTTCAGCTTCGCCTCTGCCGCCGGCATCAATGAAGATCTCGGCATCACCAAAGGCATGTCCTCGCTGCTGGGCGCGCTGTTTTTCCTCGGTTATTTCTTCTTCCAAATTCCCGGCGCCATCTACGCCGAACGTCGCAGCGTCAAAAAACTGATCTTCTGGTGCCTGATCCTGTGGGGCGGCTGCGCCTCGCTGACCGGCGTGGTGAGCAATATTCCGATGCTGGCCGCCATCCGCTTTATCCTCGGCGTGGTGGAAGCGGCGGTAATGCCGGCGATGCTGATCTACATCAGCAACTGGTTCACCAAATCGGAGCGGTCACGCGCCAATACCTTCCTGATCCTCGGCAACCCGGTGACGGTGCTGTGGATGTCGGTGGTGTCCGGCTACCTGATCCACGCCTTCGGCTGGCGTGAAATGTTCATCATCGAAGGCATTCCGGCGGTTATCTGGGCGTTTTGCTGGTGGGTGCTGGCGAAAGACAAACCGGCGCAGGCCGGCTGGTTGAGTGCCGATGAGAAACAGGCGCTGCAGCAGCAGCTGGACGAAGAGCAGAAAGGCATCAAGGCCGTGCGCAACTACGGCGAAGCCTTCCGTTCGCGCAACGTGATCCTGCTGTGCGTGCAGTACTTCGCCTGGAGCATCGGCGTGTACGGCTTCGTGCTGTGGCTGCCTTCCATCCTGCGCAGCGGCATGCAGATGGGCATGGTGGAAGCCGGCTGGCTGTCGGCGGTGCCTTACCTGGCGGCGACCATCGCCATGATCGTGGTCTCCTGGGCGTCGGACAAAATGCAAAACCGCAAGCTGTTCGTCTGGCCGTTGCTGCTGATCGGCGCGCTGGCGTTCTTCGGCTCTTACGCCGTCGGCGCCAACCACTTCTGGATCTCCTACGGCCTGCTGGTGGTCGCCGGCGCCGCGATGTACGCCCCCTACGGGCCGTTCTTCGCCATCATTCCGGAAATGCTGCCGAAAAACGTCGCCGGGGGCGCCATGGCGCTGATCAACAGCATGGGCGCGCTGGGGTCGTTCTTCGGTTCGTGGTTCGTCGGCTATCTGAATGGCGCCACCGGCAGCCCGGCGGCCTCTTACATGTTTATGGCCATCGCACTGGTGGTGGCGGTGGTGTTGACGCTGATCGTCAAACCCGCCCGCAACGAGATCCAGCCGCAATTGGCTTGATCCGGTTATACTTTTTATCTGTTAACCCAACCGGGGGGCGCCATGCCCCCTTTGGCCCAGCTGGAGTTCGTGATGAAGCCTTCTATCGTATTGTACAAAAGCCTGCCCGCCGATCTGCGTGAACGTCTGGAACAGCACTTCACCGTGCACGCCTTCAACGGCCTGCAGCCGGAGAACCGCGACGAACTGCGCCAGGCGCTGCAGCAGGCCGAAGGGATCATCGGTTCCGGCGGTAAAATTGACGAAGCCTTCCTGCAGCAGGCGCCCAAACTGCGCGCGGCCTCGACCGTTTCCGTCGGCTACGACAACTTCGACGTCGAGGCGCTCAACGCCCATAACGTGCTGCTGATGCACACCCCGACGGTGCTGACCGAAACCGTCGCCGACACCATCATGAGCCTGGTGCTGGCGACCGCGCGCCGGGTGGTGGAAGTGGCGGAACGGGTGAAGGCCGGCGAATGGCGCGGCAGCATCGGGCCGGACTGGTTCGGCGTCGACGTGCACCATAAAACCATCGGCATCCTCGGCATGGGGCGCATCGGCCTGGCGCTGGCGCAGCGCGCGCACTTCGGCTTCGGCATGCCGGTGCTGTACAACGCCCGCCGCACGCACGAAGAGGCGGAGCAGCGCTTTAACGCCCGCCGCTGCGATCTGGATACCCTGCTGGCCGAGTCGGATTTCGTTTGCATCACGCTGCCGCTGACCGAACAAACCTTCCACATGATCGGCCGCGATCAGCTGGCGAAGATGAAGAAAAGCGGCATTCTGATCAACGCCGGCCGCGGGCCGGTGGTGGATGAGCAGGCGCTGATCGAAGCGCTGCAAAACGGCGTGATCCACGCCGCCGGGTTGGACGTGTTCGAGAAAGAACCGCTGCCGGCCAACTCGCCGCTGCTCAGCATGCCGAACGTGGTGGCGTTGCCGCACATCGGCTCCGCCACCCATGAAACGCGCTACGGCATGGCCGCCTGCGCGGTGGATAATTTGATCGCCGCGTTGACCGGCACGGTGAAAGAAAACTGCGTCAACCCGCAGCTGTTGCGGAAATAATTCAGCGCGGCCGGTGGTCTGCGGATAACCGGCCGTGTTGCTCTTCCTGCTGCGGCGCGAACAGCGCCTGCAGCTGATGTTCTTCGGCGAAGTGCTGCAATTCGGCATCCTGAATTGCCTGAACGATCTCTTCTCGCCAGTTTTTGTCCGTCATCGCTAACCTCCTTTGATGTTCATCGTTTAATCTGCCGCAGCGCGCGCGCAAAGCCAAGCCGAATCAATCCGAAAACGCTCCGCCCTTTCTCTCCTCCCCGAAAAACCCTCGCAGGGAGGAGGCTATTTTTCCGCCGTTTGCCACACTGGGCGCTACCCTGCGAGAAAAACGCTTCCTGCCGCGCGTAAGGAGAGCCATGAAACTGTTACCCCTGCCCTTGTTGATGCTGCTGTCGCCTTCGGTGCTGGCCGGCTGGACGCTGCCGGGTTTCCCGGCCTTCGACGAAACTGCCGCCGGGCTGTTTACCAGCCAGGCCGCGCTGCCCAAAGGCCAACTGCCGCTGCGCCTGTATCTGGATAACCACTGCTGGCAGCCGGCCGAGGCGGTGAAGCTTAACCAGACGCTGTCGCTGCAGCCCTGCGGCGCCCATCCGCCGGCCAGCTGGCGGCAGTTCCGCGCCGGCGACTATCAGGTGCGCATCGACACCCGCAGCGGCACGCCGACGCTGCAGCTCAGCCTGCGCAGCGCGCCGGAAAGCGCCGCCGTTGTTGCCCGCAGCTGCCCGCGCTGGGACGGCAAGCCGGTCACGGTCGACGTCGCCTCCACCTTCGCCGAAGGCGAAACGCTGCGCGATTTCTATTCCGGCCAAACGGCGCAGGTGAGCCAGGGGAAAATCACGCTGCAGCCCACCGCCGCCAGCGGCGGCCTGTTGCTACTGGAGTCCGCCGCCACGGCGAAACCGGCGGCGTTCAGCTGGCATAACGCCACAGTCTACTTCGTGCTGACCGATCGCTTTGAGAACGGCAACCCGGCCAACGACCACAGCTACGGGCGCCGCAGCGACGGCCTGCAGGAAATAGGCACCTTTCACGGCGGCGATCTGGCCGGCCTGACGCAAAAACTGGATTATCTGCAGCAGCTCGGCGTCAACGCCTTGTGGATCAGCTCGCCGCTGGAGCAGATCCACGGCTGGGTCGGCGGCGGCACCAAAGGCGATTTCCCGCATTACGCCTATCACGGCTATTACGCGCTGGACTGGACTCGCCTCGACGCCAACATGGGCACCGAACAGGAGCTGCGCACGCTGGTCGAACAAGCGCATCGGCGCGGCATTCGCATTCTGTTCGACGTGGTGGTGAACCATGTCGGTTACGCCACGCTGGCGGATATGCAGACGTTTCACTTCGGCTCGCTGTATCTGCAAGGCGCGGAGGTGGAGAAAACCCTGGGGAAAAACTGGGGCGACTGGCGCCCCGGGCCAGGGCAAAACTGGCACAGTTTCAACGACTACATCAACTTCAGCGACAAGGCGGGCTGGCGCCAATGGTGGGGGAAAAACTGGATCCGCACCGACATCGGCGACTATGACTCACCGGGCTATGACGATCTGACGATGTCGCTGGCCTTCCTGCCGGACATCAAAACCGAAGCGCCCGGCGCCAGCGGCCTGCCGCTGTTCTATCGCCACAAACCCGACACCGCCGCGCGCGACATGCCCGGCGCCACCACCCGCGATTACCTGACCGTCTGGCTCAGCCAGTGGGTGCGCGATTACGGCATCGACGGTTTTCGCGTCGATACCGCCAAGCACGTGGAAAAACCGACGCTGGCGCTGTTGAAGCAGCGCGCCACGGCGGCATTGGCGGCGTGGAAAGCGGAGCATCCGCAGCAGGCGCTGGATGACGCGCCGTTTTGGATGACCGGCGAGGCCTGGGGCCACGGGGTGATGAAAAGCGACTATTACCAAAACGGCTTCGACGCGATGATCAACTTCGATTTCCAGGATCGGGCGTCGCAGGCGCTGGGCTGCTTCGCCGACATCGACGCCACCTACCGGCAGATGGCCGAGCGGCTGCAGGATTTCAATGTGCTGAGCTACCTCTCTTCACACGATACCCGGCTGTTTTTCGCCAGCGACGCCAAAGGCTCGCTGCCGCGCCAACGGCGGGCGGCGAACCTGCTGTTGCTGGCGCCGGGCGCGGTGCAGATTTACTACGGCGATGAAAGCGGCCGCCCGCTCGGCCCCACCGGTTCCGATCCGCTGCAGGGCACCCGCTCCGACATGAACTGGCGTGAGCTGCTGGGGGAAAAAGCCCCGATGCTGGCCCACTGGCAACGGTTGGGGCAGTTCCGCGCTCGCCATCCGGCGATCGGCGGCGGCGTGCAAACCCCGCAGCCACACGCCGCCTACTACGCCTTCAGCCGCCGGCTCGGCGACGATAAGGTGATGGTGGTGTGGGCCGGCGAACGGTCACAATAATCCAGCGTAATATGCTACCAATCGACCAATGGGCGAAGTTTGTGCCCATTGGTCGATTTATCGGCCGCGTTGCAGCGGGATTTGTCTGGCGGTATGGTGGGGGATTACCTGCTAAGAAACAGTACTGCTGCACCTATGACTTTCTCACTTTTCGGCGAAAAATTTACCCGTTATGCGGGCATTACCCGTTTGATGGACGACCTGAACGAAGGCCTGCGCACCCCCGGTGCCATCATGCTCGGCGGCGGCAACCCGGCGCAGATCCCAGAGATGGAAGCCTACTTCAAACAGCTGTGCCAGGAGATGCTCGACCAGGGCAAACTGACCGAAGCGCTGTGCAACTACGACGGCCCGCAAGGCAAAGACGCGCTGCTGAAAGCGCTGGCCAATCTGCTGCGCGACGAGCTCGGCTGGGAGATTTCGCCACAGAATATTGCACTGACGAACGGCAGCCAAAGCGCGTTTTTCTACTTGTTCAACCTGTTCGCCGGCCGCTACGCCGACGGTTCGCGCCGCCGCGTGCTGTTCCCGCTGGCGCCGGAATATATCGGCTATGCCGACGCCGGGCTGGACGAAGGGCTGTTCGTCTCCGCCAAACCGAACATCGAGCTGCTGCCGGACGGCCAGTTCAAATATCACGTTGATTTCGAACACCTCACCATCGGCGACGACATCGGCATGATCTGCGTTTCGCGGCCGACCAACCCGACCGGCAACGTGATCACCGACGAAGAGCTGATGAAGCTCGACCTGCTGGCGCAGCAGCGCGACATTCCGCTGGTGATCGACAACGCCTACGGCGTGCCGTTCCCCGGCATCATCTTCAGCGACGCCACGCCGCTGTGGGACCCGAACACCATCCTGTGCATGAGCCTGTCCAAGCTCGGCCTACCGGGCTCGCGCTGCGGCATCGTGATCGCCGACGAGAAGGTGATCACCGCGCTGACCAACATGAACGGCATCATCAGCCTGTCGCCGGGCAGCATGGGGCCGGCGATGGCGACGGAAATGATCGCGCGCGGCGATCTGCTGCGCCTGTCGAACGAGGTGATTCGCCCGTTCTACAAACAGCGCGTCGAGCACACCATCGAGATTATCCGCCGCTACCTGTCGCCGGAGCGCTGCCTGATCCACAAACCGGAAGGGGCTATCTTCCTCTGGCTGTGGTTCAAAGATCTGCCGATCACCACCGAAGTACTGTATCAGCGCCTGAAAAAGCGCGGCGTGCTGATGGTGCCGGGCCACTACTTCTTCCCGGGGCTGGAGCACGAATGGCCGCACACCCACCAGTGCATGCGCATGAACTACGTGCCCGATCCGGAGAAAATCGAGCGCGGCGTGGCGATCCTGGCGGAAGAGATCGAACGCGCGCATCAGGAAGGCTAACGCCAGCTGATTGAAAATCGACCGATAAAGATATACGATGCATATATCGTATATCTTTTTTTTGGAGGGCTAGCGATGACTCGCATCGTGATCGATTTACCTGAAGAAGACCTGCGGCAGCTCGACAATCTGAAAAATATCCGCCACATTCCCCGGGCCGAAATCATCCGTCAGGCCGTCTCCCGTTATCTGACGGAGAACCACGTTGAAGATCCCAGCAATGCTTTCGGGCTCTGGTCCGGGGCGATGGGCGATGGCGTAGACTACGAAAATCGTCAGCGCGAGGAGTGGGAATAATGGTGGCTCAACGGGCGTTATTCGACACCAATATCCTGATCGATTATCTCAACGGCATTCCTCAAGCCAAAGACGTTCTGACCGAATACCACATCAACCCGGCTATTAGCGCCATTACCTGGATGGAAGTGATGGTGGGTGCCAAAAAACAGGGGCCGGCGCTGGAGTTGAAAACGCGCCAGTTTTTAGGGCAATTCCTGCTGCTGCCTATTACCGATGAAGTTGCCGAACGCGCCGTAGAACTGCGCCACTCACAGCATGTGAAGCTGCCGGACGCCATTGTCTGGGCCACCGCGCAGGTGGGGTTCCGGACGCTCATCTCCCGCAACCCCAAAGATTTTGGCACTGACAACGGCGTGTTAATGCCTTATCGGCTGTAGTCGGGCAGCGTTACAGCGTCCAGAACAGCACCGCCAGCAGCTGCGGCGACATGATGCGCAGGAACATCGCCAGCGGATACACGGTGGCGTAAGACAGCGCGGCGGCGCCGCTGGTAGGATGCAGACCGTTGGCGAAGGCCAGCGCCGGCGGATCGGTCATCGATCCCGCCAGCATGCCGGACAGCGTCAGGTAGTTCATCTTGCCCACCGTGCGCGCCAGAATACCGACGCTCAGCAGCGGAATGGCGGTGATCAACGCGCCGTACCCGACCCACGTCAGCCCCTCGCCGTGCAGCAAGGTATCGATGAAGTTGCCACCCGACTTCAACCCGACCACCGCCAGAAACAGCACGATGCCCAGTTCGCGCAGCGCCAGGTTGGCGCTCGGCGGCATAAACCAGTACAGCTTGCCGATGCTGCCGATGCGCCCCAGGATCAGCGCCGCCACCAGCGGCCCGCCGGCCAGCCCCAGCCGCAATGCCGCTGGGAAGCCGGGCACGAACAGCGGAATGGAGCCGAGCAGCACCCCAAGGCCGATGCCGATAAACACCGGCAGCATCTGCACCTGCTGCAGTTTTTGTTGGGCGTTGCCGACGATTGCCGTCACCGCGTCGATGGCCTCCGGCCGGCCGACCAGGTTCAGAATGTCGCCGAACTGCAGCGTCACGTTGCTGCCGGCCACCAGCTCCACGCCGGCGCGGTTGAGGCGTGAAATTACCACGTCATACTTTTGCTTCAGGTTCAGATCGCGGATTTTCTTGCCCAGCACCTGCTCGTTGGTCACCACCGCCCTCACCACCTGCAGCGCGGTGCCGCGCGTGGACAGCGAGGCGTCCACCTCTTCGCCGATCACCAGTCGGGCGTTCTCCAGATCTTCGCGTTTGCCCACCAGGTGCAGGTAGTCGCCCAGCTCAAGCCGCTCGTGCGGCGCCGGCACCATCAGCAGCTCCCCGCGTTTGAGGCGCGAACAGACGATCGCTTCACCGTTGAGCAGCGGCACCTGCTTGATCGCCATGCCCTGCAGATTGGGGTTGCGCACCGCCACGTTGATGGCGTGCAGCAGCTCACGCTGATTGCCCAGGCTGCTTTCAAACGCCTGCGCCTCGCGCTCGATGTTGATGCGAAAAAACAGCCGAATCAGCCACATCACCAGCAGGATGCCGCATATGCCGAACGGATAGGCCATGGCGTAACCCATCCCCATGCCGTCCACCAACGCCGGATCGGAACCGAGATCGGTCAGGATTTGCTGACCGGCGCCCAGCGCCGGGGTGTTGGTGACCGCGCCGGAGAACACGCCGAGGATGATCGGCAGCGGCACGTCGAACAGCTTGTGTACCGCCGCCGCCACGACGCCGCCGGTCAGCACCAGCAGCACCGCGAAGGCGTTGAGGCGCAGCCCGGAGACGCGCAGCGAAGAGAAGAAACCGGGGCCGACCTGAATGCCGATGGTGTACACGAACAGGATCAGGCCAAACTCCTGAATAAAGTGCAGCATGTCCCCGTTCAGGTTGATTTGCCCGCTCTGGGCGAAGTGGCCGACCAGGATGCCGCCGAACAGCACGCCGCCGATGCCCAGCCCAACGCCGTACAGCTTCCAGTTCCCCATCCACAGCCCAATGACGGCCGCCAGCGCCAACATGCTGACGGTCAGGGCGATATCGCTCATAGGTCACATCCTTGCCAAAGTTGAAAAGGAATTTGCGGCCAAAGACACACAATTAACAAGGATTATGACATCGGACAAACGGGGGGACTGTGGCATGCGCCACATAACGCAGCGGGGGAGACCCGTCTGGATCTCCCCCGCATGATGATGACCGTTTTTCAGTCGGTTATTTGGCTTCCAGCTCCGGCGTCGCCCCGATGGCGATGCGCTGCGGCTGCAAGGCTTCCGGCACCTGACGCACCAGATCGATGTGCAGCAGGCCGTTTTCAAATTTGGCCTCCGACACCTGCAGATGCTCCGCCAGGGTGAAGGTCAACTGGAACTCTTTGCACACCAGGCCCTGATGCAGGTATTCGACCTGTTTTTCCGGCGGAGTGGGTTTACCGCTGACGGTCAGCCGCGGCCCTTCCACTTCAATATTCAGTTCGCTCTGCCGGAAACCGGCCAGCGCCAGAGAAATGCGGTAGTGATTGTCATCGCTTTTCTCGATGTTATACGGCGGGAACCCCTGGGGTTCCTGGCCGCCCATTGAGCTGGCCAATTTATCAAAACCAATCCACTGACGCAGAAGCGGGGATAAATCGTAATTACGCATAGGAACAACTCCTTTCATTAAGCGAGATGTGTTTATTCAGCCCCCTGACGGCAGGCTAGGTATTATTTTCCGGCAGCGTACCTGCCGGCGAAACGGAAATTTATTTAATTTCGATGCGGCGCGGTTTTAATGTTTCCGGCACGATGCGTTGCATGTCGATATACAACAGGCCATTCTCCAGTTTGGCGCCTTTAATTTGAATATGTTCGGCCAGCTGGAATTTACGCTCGAAATTACGCTCGGCGATGCCCTGATATAAATAGGTTTTTTCTGCCGGTTCGCTATTGTGCGCCCCGCGCACGATCAGCAGATTATCTTGCGTGGTGATCTCCAGCTCCTGCTCGGCAAACCCGGCTACCGCGATGGCGATGCGATAATGATTTTCGTCCACCAGCTCGACATTATAAGGCGGATAACCGCCGTTGCCCTGACTCTGGCCGGCTTCCAGCGCGTTGAACAGGCGATCGAAACCAATGGCGGAACGGTATAGCGGGGAAAGATCAAAATTACGCATAAAACAGCCTCCTAAGGCACTTCAGCGAGGTTGAAATAAATACGCCTTCCACTCTGGACAGGCTAATTAAGCCAGAATTCCCTTACGGCGAATTCTCAATTCGGCTCTGATGATAAAATGGGGGTTGATTTCATCAATTCAACAGGCGAGGATCAAAAAAACTTCGCACCGATTAGGCGAAAGTTTTTTTACCACTTACACTAAAGTGAGAGAGCCGCCACAGAGCGGGATTTTGCTTCTTTTAAAGCAGCGACAGGATGTTATAACTCAGCTTAATTTTAGGGGCACAGCAACCCTGCAGGATGGATTAATGACGACGATGAAAGCGATAGCGACGGGCTGCATGTTGTTGGCGACCAGCGGTTGCTCCAGCGTGATGAGCCATACCGGCCCGAATCAGGGTTACTATCCCGGCACCCGCGCCAGCGTGGACATGCTGAAGGACGACAACACCAGCTGGGCGATGATGCCGCTGGTGGCGCTGGATCTGCCGTTCTCTGCGGTGATGGACACCGTACTGCTGCCTTACGACTATCTGCGTTCCGGCAACGACGCCACCGCAGACTCGCCAAAAGCGCGCATCCTGCGCAGCGAGCAGCAGAATCTGGCGGCAACCGGCAATCCCGGCGAAGGCAACGACAGCGCCGCCACCCACTAATCACACACGCAGCGGGCCATCAGGCCCGCCTTACACCTCAACCACAAAGATCTGGTTGAATCCCGCTATCTCGCGCATAAACGCCACTTTCTTGCCGTCCGGTGAAAACACCACGGCGTCCCCTGACGGCGGCTGCGCGCTGCGCTGCGTCAAACGCTGCAGACGGCCGCCGGCGACCTCGCACAGCATCACGCTGTTGTCACACACAAAGGCAATCGCCCCGCCCTGCGGGTGCCAGCTGAAGGCAGACTGGATATCATGCTCGCTGTGGCTCACCTGGCGCGGCTCCCCGCCGTTCGGCGACACCGTCCACAGCTGCACCACGCCGCCGTCATCCTTCATCAAAAACGCGATCTGGCTGCCGTCCGGCGAGCTGCGCAGCCAGTGGCGCGGCGCACCGGCCACGCCCGGAAAACGACGATCGCCGGTAAAGGTCACCCGCCGCTGCCTGACGCCCTGCGGCGGCGCCGGCAGCTCGCTTTCCGTTCCCTGCAGCGGCAGAGCGCCCGCCCTGGCGTAATCGGCATCGTTCTCCGGCAGATCGACGATAAACACCTCCGGCAGCTTTTCACCGGCGGCGGACAGCGTATCGCCGATGAACGCCAGCGCCCAGCGCTGCCGGCTGCCGTCGGCCTTACGGTAACCTTCGCGGCCAATCCAGCCTTCTTCGTAAGCACGATTGATCTGATCGCTGCCCGGCTGCGGCTGCGGCACCGTCTCGCTGACCAGCACGCAATAGTGGCTGCCGTCATACTCACGCGGATGCTGTTTCGGCGGATTGACCCCGTGCAGCGGCACGGCCACCCCAACGTTGCGCAGATCGCGCGCCGGATCGCACTCGTGCATGACGTGATCGTTATAGGTAAAGCTGAGGCGGCTGCCGTCCGGGCTGAATACGTGCACATGGCTGCCGCCGCGCAGCGCGCCGGGGGTGTAGGGGGCGGTGATATCCAGCGCGTCGAGGGTGATGGCCAACTCGCGATCCGGTTCGCTGACGATCACCCCGCGGCGGTGGTGAAAATCATATTGCCAGGCGCTGTCCGGGTGCTCCGGGCCATGGATAAAGGCATAGCGCGCCGGCGCATCGGGGCTGACCGTGACCACGCCGACGTGGGCGCCGTGCTGAGCGCGATAAACCACCTCCACCGCGCCGCTGGCGACGTTGACCCGCTCGATGCTCAGACCGGTGAAAGAGGCGCCGCGCGGGCGCACGTCATAAGCCAGCCATTGGCTGTCCGGCGTCCAGACGTTGATATTGGTTAACTGATGCCCGCGAGGGTCGAAAGTCAGCTGTTTTTCCCGATGGCTCATGGCGGTTCTCCTGCGCATGCCGGCACTGAGTCGCCATCTTACCGGATCGGCGGCAGCGTTTCATATGGCGCGCTGCCGCGTGAAGCAGGGTTATTTTTTCAGGGCGTTGAATTCCGTTTTGGCCCTTTGCAACTGCGCGGCGAAGGTGGGCTCCGCGTGCAGTCGGGCGACGATGGCCGAGGCGACCAAGCGCGCGGCGGTCACGTCGCTTTGCCAGTGATAACCGCAAATCACCCGGCTCTGGCCCATCTCATAGCCGCGCTGCAGTATCGTCCCCTGCCTGGGAGGGTTAATCTCCGCCAGCACCAGCGCGGTCGCCCAACCGATGGCGGTGTGCCCGGAAGGATAAGAGCCGTTCGTCGATAGCGTGCTCTCTTCATCCGGTCGGCAAGTGGGCTCATGGTAAAAAGCGAACGGCCGAATGCGCATATAGTGATTTTTGGCGCTGCGGGTAGCCAGATCGCCGGCGTCTTCACGCATTTTCATCACCAGTTTGAACAGCTCCGGCGTATTATCCTGGGTGATTTCCGTACCGAAAGCGCCGGATAATGCGGCGGCGACGCCATCCCCCGTTACGTGTGCGTCGTGATAAGCCTGTTTGCCCCGTTCGGTATTACGCAATAATTTCCCGGCATCATATTGCGCCTTGTCATTCATAAAATCGATGCTGTCAACGGCGGGCGGCGGCGGCAATAACGCCAGGCTGTCTATCGATTGCGACTCTTGCAGAAAATAGACCTCCGGTTGGGTGGTCACATCTTTTGCGGCGAAACCAAACGGTGTCAGCGCGGCGTAGGTTAATGAGGCGAGTAATATTTTTTTCATTGTCGTTCCCTTATTAAAATAATTGAGCGGTTGCGACTTCCTTAACGCAAATAAATAAAAAATCGTGCCGCTAAACTATACGTTAATGATTATTTTTCGCCGCCAGTGCGATCACATTACGCCGTGCCCGCTTTTGCCCGGCGGCCGGGCGACGGGGTTTACAATCAATACAAAAAAGTACAAACTGGATTTTTAAGTACAAGAACTCTGGAGCCGGTATGAACCCCCTCTTCGATGCCATTGTTTCTGCCCATCAACAGTTGCGCCCTCAGGTACGGGTCACGCCATTGGAGCGCAGCGTGCTGCTTTCACAGCAGCTGGGCTGCGAGCTGTATCTGAAATGCGACCATCTGCAGCACACCGGCTCCTTTAAATTTCGCGGCGCCAGCAACAAGTTGCGGTTACTGGACAGCGAGCAACGCCGGCGCGGCGTGATCGCCGCCTCTACCGGCAACCACGGCCAGGCGGTCGCTTTGGCGGGGCAGCTGATGGGCGTTGGCGTCACGGTTTATGCGCCAGAGACGGCGGCGAGCATCAAGCTAGACACCATCCGCGCGCTGGGCGGCACCGTGGAACGGGTGCCGGGCGATGCGCTGAACGCCGAACTGGCCGGGGAACAGGCCGCCCGCGAACAGGGAAAAACCTATATCTCGCCGTATAACGACGAGCAGGTGATCGCCGGCCAGGGCACCTGCGGCATGGAGCTGGTTGAACAGCTCACCGGTCTGGACGCTGTGTTCGTGGCAGTCGGCGGCGGTGGCTATATCGCCGGTATCGGCACCGTTCTGCGGCAATTGTCGCCGAACACGCAGCTTATCGCCTGCTGGCCGGAAAACGCCACCAGCATGTACAGCGCGCTGGAAGCGGGCCATATCTTCCCGGTGGAAGAGCAAGACACCCTGTCCGACGGCACCGCCGGCGGCGTCGAGCCGGGCGCCGTGACCTTCCCGCTGTGCCAACAGCTGATCGACCGCAAAGTGCTGGTCAGCGAGACGGAGATCAAGCACGCGATGCGCCGGATCGCCGCCAGCGATCGGTGGATTATCGAAGGCGCGGCCGGCGTGGCGCTGGCGGCGGCGATCAAGCTGGCGCCGGAATACCAGGGAAAAAAAGTGGCGGTGGTGCTGTGCGGTAAAAACATCGTGCTGGAGAAGTACCTCAAGGCCATCGCCGATGCACATCCTTAATCGGCAGCAAATCCTCGCCGCGTTCGACGCCGAGGCTATAACCCCGCTGCTTAAGCAGGGTTTTATCGCCTATTCGCAACGGCGGGTGCAACAGCCGCCGGTGCAGCACTTCCTGTTCGAACAAGCCGCCGGCGATTGCTGCATCAAATCCGCCTGGCTGGAAGGCGAAGAGCTGTTCGTGGTCAAGGTCTCCGCCGGTTTCTATCGCAACGCCGAACGCGGTTTGGCCAGCAATCAGGGGCTGGTGGTGGCGTTCTCCGCCCAGACCGGCGAACCTCGGGCGCTGCTGCAGGATGAGGGCTGGCTGACCGCGCTGCGCACCGCACTGGCCGGCCGCATCGCCGCCGAACTGTGCGCGCCGCCGCATATTCAGGCGATCGGCATGGTCGGCACCGGCCTGCAGGCCCGGCTGCAGCTGCAATGTCTGAAACCGGTGACCGATTGCCGCGAAGTGTGGGTGTGGGGCCGCAACGATCAGGCGCTGGCGGCGTATCGGCGCGAAGCCGAGGCCGAAGGTTTTCAGGTGCGGGTTACGCAGGATGCGGCGGAACTGGCGGCGCACTGTCAGCTGATCGTCACTACCACGCCCAGCCGCGAACCGATTTTACAGGCGGCGGATATTCGGCCCGGCACGCACATCACCGCCGTGGGTGCCGACGCGCCCGGCAAGCAGGAGCTGGCGACCGATCTGGTGGCTCGCGCGGACGCACTGCTGGTCGATGCGCTGGCGCAGTGCGCTGACTATGGCGAGATCGCGACGGCTTATCGGCAAAATAGGCTGATTTCAACGCCAATCGTCGAAATGGGCGCCGTCTTGGCGCTGGGAGGGCGGTTGCGAAGCGAGCCGCAGCACATCACCATCGCCGATCTTACCGGGCTGGCGATTCAGGATCTGCAGATCGCCAAAGGGGTGTTGGCGGCAATATAAAGGGGCGCCGTAGCGCCCCACTTGATCAGGCGTTGAGCACGAACTTCTCGATGGCGCGCGCCACGCCGTCTTCGGTATTGGCGCCGGTGACAAACTGCGCCACCGCTTTCAGCTCGGGAATGGCGTTGCCCATCGCCACGCCGACGCCGGCATACTCGATCATCGCCGTATCGTTGGCCTGATCCCCCAGCGTCATGATGTTTTCCCGCGCCACGCCGAGGTGCTCGGCCAGCATTCTCACCCCGGCGCCCTTATCGACGTTCTTATGCAGGATTTCGAGGTAGTAAGGCGCGCTTTTCAGAATGGTGTAACGCTCGCGCGTTTCCGCCGGGATGCGCGCAATCGCGTTGTCCAGCAGCGCCGGCTCGTCGATCATCATCACTTTCGGGAAACGCATCTGGCGATCCATCTCCTCCACGCTGCGGTATTTCAACGGAATACCGGTCATTTCCGCCTCGTGTATGGTGTATTTGCCGATGTCTTTGTTC
This sequence comes from Serratia sp. SM04, assembly GCF_040280225.1. Taxonomy (NCBI): domain Bacteria; kingdom Pseudomonadati; phylum Pseudomonadota; class Gammaproteobacteria; order Enterobacterales; family Yersiniaceae; genus Serratia; species Serratia sp. SM04. The sequence continues at coordinate 231,410 of NZ_JBEOQT010000005.1, forward strand.
GGGGTATACAGGGTGTCGAAGTCAAACGCCTGGTAGTGAACGCCGAGCTCGCGCGCCATCTGCTCGAAGTGCAGATAGTCCTCAAAACCCAGGGTTTCCTGCAGAATACAGGCGCCGTCGGCCGCGCGCAGCACCAGCGCGCCGTTGTAGGTTATGCAAAAATCGCCGGGGCCCTGAATGTCCAACTGGCGCAGATAGTCCTGCACGCCGACATAAGGCCGCCCGGTGGCCAGCACCACGTGCACCCCTTTGCGCCGCGCCGCCGCGATAGCCTGCTTTACCGCCGGCGTGATTTGGTGCTGCGGATCCAGCAACGTGCCGTCCATGTCGATCGCAATCAGTTCAATAGCCATTCAACGCTTCTCCCAGTGGTTTTTTCCCATGCTAACGCGTTTCAGCCTTGGCTGTCAGCGCCAAAAAAGGCGCAAAAAAAATCCGCGCGGGTCGCCCGGCGCGGATTTTCACAGCCATTAACGCATCAGATATCGATGTTCGCCGCTTTCAGGGCGTTTTCTTCGATAAAGGCGCGGCGCGGTTCAACCGCATCGCCCATCAGCGTGGTGAACAGCTGATCGGCAGCGATGGCGTCCTTGACGGTCACGCGCAGCATGCGGCGGCTTTCCGGATCCATGGTGGTTTCCCACAGCTGCTCCGGGTTCATCTCGCCCAGGCCTTTATAGCGTTGCACCGACAGGCCGCGGCGCGACTCTTTCACCAGCCACTCCAGCGCCTGCTCGAAGCTGTCCACCGGCTGACGACGTTCGCCGCGCTCGATGAACGCGCCGTCTTCGATCAGCCCGCGCAGCTGTTCGCCCAGCTGGCAGATCTTGCGGTATTCGCCGCCGTGGATGAAGTCGAAGTCCAGCTTATAGTCGGTATCCACGCCGTGGGTGCGGATGCGCAGCGCCGGCTCGAACATCTGGCGTTCGCGGTTCTCGAAGATCACGAAGTCATAGCTGCTGCCGTGCTGCTCTTTGTCGTTCAGCGCCTGCACCAGCGAAGCGATCCAGGTTTTCACCTTGGCTTCATCGCTGAGATCGCCTTCGTTCAGCGTCGGCTGATAGATCAGGTTGTTCAGCAGCGCGCGCGGGTAGCGGCGCTCCATGCGGCCGATCAGCTTCTGCACGGCATAGTGTTCTGCCACCAGTTTTTCCAGCTGCTCGCCGCCCAGCGCCGGTGCGCTGGCATTGGTATGCAGCGTAGCGCCGTCCATCGCGATGGCGATCTGGTACTGATCCATCGCCTCGTCATCTTTGATGTACTGCTCCTGCTTGCCTTTCTTCACCTTGTACAGCGGCGGCTGTGCGATGAACACGTGGCCACGCTCGATGATTTCCGGCATCTGGCGGTAGAAGAAGGTCAACAGCAGCGTACGGATGTGCGAACCGTCGACGTCGGCATCGGTCATGATGATGATGCTGTGGTAACGCAGCTTGTCCGGGCTGTACTCGTCGCGGCCGATGCCACAACCCAGCGCGGTGATCAGCGTCGCGACTTCCTGCGAGGAGAGCATTTTGTCGAAACGCGCTTTCTCGACGTTGAGGATTTTCCCCTTCAGCGGCAAGATAGCCTGGTTCTTGCGGTTGCGCCCCTGCTTGGCAGAGCCGCCCGCGGAGTCCCCTTCCACCAGGTACAGTTCGGACAGCGCCGGATCGCGTTCCTGGCAGTCCGCCAGCTTGCCCGGCAGGCCGGCCAGATCCAGCGCGCCTTTGCGGCGGGTCATCTCACGCGCTTTACGCGCCGCTTCGCGCGCGCGCGCCGCGTCGATGATTTTGCCGACCACGATTTTCGCGTCGCCCGGATTCTCCATCAGGTAATCCACCAGCTTCTCGTTCATCAGCGTTTCAACCGCGGTTTTCACCTCGGAAGAGACCAGCTTGTCCTTGGTCTGAGAAGAGAACTTGGGATCCGGCACCTTCACCGACACCACGGCGATCAGACCTTCACGCGCGTCATCGCCGGTGGCGCTGACCTTGGCCTTCTTGCTGTAGCCTTCCTTCTCCATGTAGCTGTTCAGCGTACGGGTCATCGCGGTACGGAAACCGACCAGGTGCGTGCCGCCGTCGCGCTGCGGAATGTTGTTGGTGAAGCAGTAGATGTTTTCCTGGAAACCGTCGTTCCACTGCAGCGCCACTTCCACGCCGATGTCGTCTTTCACGGTCGAGAAGTAGAACACGTTCGGGTGGATCGGGGTTTTGTTCTTGTTCAGGTACTCGACAAACGCCTTGATGCCGCCTTCGTAATGGAAGTGGTCTTCACGGTCGGTGCGCTTGTCCTTCAGGCGGATAGACACGCCGGAGTTGAGGAAGGACAGCTCGCGCAGACGCTTGGCCAGAATGTCGTACTCGAAATCGGTCACATTGGTGAAGGTCTGGTGGCTCGGCCAGAAGCGCACCATGGTGCCCGTCTGTTCGGTTTCGCCCACCACGGTCAGCGGCACCTGCGGCTCACCGTGGCTGTAAGTCTGTTCGTGCACTTTGCCTTCGCGGCGGATCACCAGCTCCAGTTTCTCCGACAGGGCGTTAACCACCGAGACGCCCACGCCGTGCAGGCCGCCGGAAACCTTATAGGAGTTGTCGTCGAATTTACCGCCGGCGTGCAGCACGGTCATGATGACCTCTGCGGCTGAAACCCCTTCTTCCGGGTGAATGCCGGTCGGAATGCCGCGGCCGTCATCCTGTACCGATACCGAGTTGTCGGCATGGATGGTGACCTGAATGTCACTACAGTGGCCCGCGAGCGCTTCGTCGATAGCGTTGTCCACAACCTCGAATACCATGTGGTGCAGACCGGTGCCGTCATCGGTATCGCCGATATACATGCCCGGGCGCTTGCGCACCGCATCCAGCCCTTTTAATACCTTGATACTTGAGGAGTCATAAGAATTCGACATCAACGTTTCTCGCTCATTTTAGTCCTGTGGTTGAACCTCTATTTTACCCTGTTCCACGCGGAACATCTTGCCCTTTTCACCAGCCATGTCGGTCACTTGTTCAGCGCTCACCGCGCTGACAAAAACCTGGGCCTGGGTGGCTTTCAGGCGATCGGCCAGCAACCGGCGACGGCCGGTGTCCAGCTCGGAGGCAAAATCATCAATCAGATACAGGCAACGCCGCCCGCTCTGCCGGGTGAGAAACTCACCCTGCGCCAAGCGCAACGCGCACATCAGCAGTTTAAGCTGACCGCGCGATAACAAATCCTCTACCGGCGTGCCGTCGGCACGAATGCGAAAGTCCGCTTTATGCGGCCCCACCGCGGTATAGGTCAATGCCCTGTCTCGCTCAAACTGGCGCTCCAGCAGCTCGCCGTAGTCGCTCTCTTTGTCCCAGCCGCGCTGGAAGGAGAAGCTCAGGGCGAATTCAGGCAGAAACTGCGCGCAGGTCGCGGTAATATCCGCGGCGATCGCGTCGCTGTATTCCGCCCGCCATTCGCTGATGCGCTCCGCGAGCGGGATCAGTTCCTGATCCCAGGCGCGGATCTGCGCATAGCGACTCACCTGGCGCAGCGCGGCATTGCGCTGCTTCAGTAACCGTTTCAGGTTGCTCCAGGTGGTGAAAAAACCGGGTTCGTTATGAAAACAGCCCCAGTCCAGGAAGGCGCGCCGGAATTTCGGCCCGCCGTTCAGCAGGGTAAAACCTTCGGGGGTGATCAGCTGCATGGGCAGCAGCTGCGCCAGCTCGGCCACCTTGTGGCCATCGCTGCCATCGATGCGTACTTTGCTGTCACCCTGACGGCTCTTGCTCAATCCTACCGACAGCTCGCGCTCCGCGCCTTCGATGCGGCCGTGCAGCACGAACTCCGGCTGGTCGTGGCGGATCACCCGACCGGCCTGCAGGCTGCGAAAGGCGCGGCCGTGGCCGAGCGTATACACCGCTTCCAGCACGCTGGTCTTGCCGCTGCCGTTGGCGCCGACCAGGAAGTTGAATCCCGGCGCCAGCGCCAAATCCGCCGCCTCGATATTGCGGAAATCTTTAATCAATAAACGCGTCAGAGCCATGCAATCTCTTTACCGATGACGGTGCTGTAATTCAAGGTAACGAGACTACAACCGCATCGGCATGACAACGTAGGCCGCCGCCTGGCTGGCGCCGTCTTCGATCTGCACGCTGGAGACCGAATCGGTCAACAGCAGGCGCACGTCTTCACACTTGAGCGCGTTCAACACGTCCAGCACGTAGCTGACGTTGAAGCCGATCTCCATCTCCGCGCCGTCGTAGCTGACGTCGAGGATCTCTTCCGCCTCTTCCTGCTCCGGGTTGTTGGCGGTGATCTTCAGCTGGTTCTGGCTGACGTACAGCCGCACGCCGCGGAATTTCTCGTTCGAGAGAATCGCCGCGCGGGCAAACGCCTGCTTGAGCAGATCGCAGCCGGCTTCCAGCGTTTTATCCGGGTTCTTCGGCAAGACGCGGCGATAGTCCGGGAAACGGCCGTCAACCAGCTTGGAGGTGAAGATGAAATCGCCGACGTGGGCGCGAATGTTGTTGCTGCCGATCTGCAGCTGCAGCAGCGAATCGCCGCCGTCCAGCAGGCGCACCAGCTCCATCACCCCTTTACGCGGCACGATCACCGAATGCGACGGCAGCTGTTGGCCGATCGGCATCGAGCACACCGCCAGGCGGTGGCCGTCGGTCGCGACGGTGCGCAGCTCTTCGCCTTCGGTTTCAAACAGCATGCCGTTCAGGTAGTAACGCACGTCCTGATGGGCCATCGAGAACTGGGTGGCTTCGATCAGGCGCTTCAGCGTCGCCTGCGGCAAGGTGAACTCCACCTCGCTCTGCCAGTCGTCCAGGTTCGGGAAGTCCGCCGCAGGCAGCGTGGACAGCGAGAAGCGGCTGCGGCCGGACCGCACCAGCATGCGCTCGCTTTCCAGCGTGACGGCGATCTCCGCCCCTTCCGGCAGGCCGCGGCAGATATCAAAGAATTTGCGCGCGGGCACGGTGGTCGCGCCCGGCTCGTGCGGCTGGGACAGGGCGACGCGCGCCACCATCTCCATCTCCAGATCGGTGCCGGTCAGCAGCAGGGAGCCTTCCGTCACCTGCAGCAGCAGGTTGCCCAGGATCGGCAAGGTCGGGCGGCCGCCCAGCGGGCTGCTCACCTGTTGCAGCGGTTTTAGCAGATGCTCACGTTCAACGATAAATTTCATAGCGCTATGAAGATAATGTTCTGATTAAATTGGAGAAATCTTCTTTGATGTCGTGACTTTCCTCACGCAGCTGCTCGATCTTCCGGCAGGCGTGCAACACCGTGGTATGGTCGCGGCCACCAAACGCATCGCCGATTTCCGGCAGGCTGTGGTTGGTGAGTTCCTTCGCCAACGCCATCGCCATCTGGCGCGGGCGGGCAACGGATCGCGAACGCCGCTTGGACAGCAAATCCGCGACTTTAATCTTGTAATACTCCGCCACCGTCTTTTGGATATTGTCGATGGTGACCAGCTTTTCCTGCAGCGCCAGCAGATCGCGCAGCGCTTCGCGCACGAAATCGATGGTGATGGCCCGGCCGGTAAAGTTGGCGTTGGCGATCACGCGGTTCAGCGCCCCTTCGAGCTCACGCACGTTGGAACGCAGGCGCTTGGCGATGAAGAACGCCACTTCGCCCGGCAGGCGGATGTCGTTTTCGTCGGCCTTTTTCATCAGGATCGCCACGCGGGTTTCCAGCTCCGGCGGCTCGATCGCCACCGTCAGCCCCCAGCCGAAGCGCGACTTCAGACGATCTTCCACCCCGTTGATCTCTTTAGGGTAGCGATCCGAGGTCAGGATGATCTGCTGATTGCCTTCCAACAGAGCGTTAAAGGTATGGAAGAACTCTTCCTGCGAACGCTCCTTGTTGGCGAAGAATTGGATGTCATCGATCAGCAAGGCGTCGACCGAACGGTAGTAACGCTTAAACTCTTCGATGGCGTTGTTCTGCAACGCTTTGACCATGTCCTGCACGAAGCGTTCCGAGTGCATGTAGACCACTTTGGCGTTGGCCTTGCGCGCCATGATGCCGTTGCCGACCGCGTGCAGCAGGTGGGTTTTACCCAGGCCGGTGCCGCCATACAGGAACAGCGGGTTATAGGCGCCGCCCGGGTTGTCCGCCACCTGACGAGCCGCCGCGCGCGCCAATTGGTTGGACTTACCCTCGACGAAGTTGTCGAAGGTGTGTTTGGGGTTGACGTTGGAGCGATAAGAGAGCTCGGGTTGCGCCGCCGCGTTGTCCCAGCTCGGGCGCAAAGGCGCGGCCGTGCGCGCCGCGGGGGCCGCAGGGGCGCTGCTGACGCTGGCGGTCACGGTCTGGCTGATCACCTGCGCGATCGGCTTGCTGCCGACTTCAAAACGCAGCAAAGGCGCGTCCGTGCCGCAGAAATCATTCAGCAGACCATTGATGTTGTTTAAGTACTTATCGCGAACCCAATCCAGCACAAAACGGTTAGGCGCATACAGCGCCAAGGTGTTGTCACTCAGTTCCGCCTGCAATGGGCGTATCCACATACTAAATTCTGTGGCAGGTAACTCATCCTGCAATCGGGCAAGACACTGCTGCCAAAGCGAAAGTGACACGGCGGACTCCACTCGAACAAGATCAATAAAGAAAAGAAACGGGCAACTTTTTTATAACTCATGATTTTTGACACATACCCGGCATCGGCGGTTTGCCTGTGGGGGATGCGAACCGCCTTTCACGGTTTGTGTCCCTCACGATCCCGGCATGAGGGATCGCGATCGGAATGACGGATCATAGCGCAATCCGCGCAAGAGATCCTCCCCTTCCTCACAGATTAGATCCATTTTATCCACAGGCCGCGGCCGGCGGCGATCTTTTCACCGTCGGCGCCGGATGACCGCGCAGATCCCGGCCGCTGCGCCGCATTTTTTACATTGTCAACCGGTTATACCCTGTTATCCACGCCGGATCCTGAGATCGCGCGCAAAGGATCTCTCGGGGATCCTTGCGATTTCACCCCGAGTCCGTATAATCTTCGCCCTACGTGTGATACCTGGTTCCTTATGGTGCGTCATTAGCCAGACAGGATTCTGCGGTGACCACGGGCCAAGACCGGATTTTGTTCCGTTATTGGCAGACAACCAGGTAGGCTGGCGCGATGCGAATTGACTCAGGACTGTACAATTATTACAATCCCGCTTCTTTATGTATTGCGATTGAGGCGTCGGTCATCTTCACGCCGAGTAGCCAAACGCGTTTACTGATCAGTAATTATTTTAAGTTTAGGTAGAAATCGCTATGAAACGCACTTTCCAACCGTCCGTATTGAAGCGCAACCGTAGCCACGGTTTCCGTGCTCGTATGGCCACCAAAAATGGTCGTCAAGTTCTGGCCCGCCGTCGTGCGAAAGGCCGTGCTCGTCTGACTGTTTCTAAGTAATAAAGCTAACCCGCTGAGTGGTTAAGCTCGCTTTTCCCAGGGAGTTACGTTTGTTAACTCCCACTCATTTCACTTTCGTCTTCCAGCAGCCACAACGGGCTGGCACGCCGCAAATTACCATCCTCGGCCGCCTGAACCAGCTGGGGCATCCCCGCATCGGTCTTACCGTCGCCAAAAAACACGTCAAACGCGCGCACGAGCGTAATCGGATCAAACGCCTAACCCGCGAAAGCTTCCGCCTGCGCCAGCACGAATTACCGGCGATGGATTTTGTCGTGGTGGCCAAAAAGGGGATAGCGGATTTGGATAACCGCGCGCTGACGGAAGCTTTGGATAAATTATGGCGTCGCCACTGTCGCCAGGCTCCCGCATCCTGATCGGGCTGGTGCGGGCCTATCAGCTCGTCATCAGTCCGCTGCTAGGGCCTCGTTGTCGCTTCCAGCCGACATGCTCTCATTACGCAATTGAGGCATTAAGCAGGTTTGGCATGATAAAAGGCAGTTGGTTAGCATTGAAACGCGTATTAAAATGCCACCCTTTGAACCCAGGTGGCGATGATCCGGTGCCGCCAAAAACCGACGATAACAGAGAACACTAACGATGGATTCGCAACGCAATCTTCTCCTCATCGCTCTGCTGTTCGTGTCTTTCATGATCTGGCAGGCATGGCAAACGGACAACGCTCCGCAGCCGGCCGCACAGACCACGCAACAGACTTCGAACGCAGTAGCCGGTGATGCCGCCAGCCAGGCCGTGCCAGCCAGTGGTCAGGGTAAGCTGATTACCGTGAACACCGACGTGCTGTCACTGACCATCAACACCCGTGGTGGCGATATCGAGCAGGCTAAACTGTTGGCCTACCCGGATACTCTGGGTTCATCGACTCCGTTCCAACTGCTGGAAACCACTCCGTCGTTCGTCTATCAGGCGCAAAGCGGCCTGACCGGTAAAAACGGCCCGGACAACCCGGCCAACGGCGAACGCCCGCTGTATCAGGCGGCGCAAGACAGCTACACCCTGCCGGAAGGCCAGGACGAGCTGCGCATCCCGCTGACCTACACCGATAAAGACGGCGCAGTCTACACCAAGACCTTCGTGCTCAAACGCAACCACTATGCGGTCGGCGTGGATTACAGCATCGACAACAAAGGCGCGACGCCGCTGGAGCTGACCCTGTTCGGCCAGCTGAAGCAGACCACCGAATTGCCTAAACACCGCGACACCGGCAGCAGCAACTTCGCGCTGCACACCTTCCGCGGCGCGGCGTACTCGTCCAGCGAGGACAAGTACCAAAAATACGCGTTCGACAAAGATGAAAACCTGAGCGTCACCACCAAAGACGGTTGGGTCGCCATGCTGCAACAGTACTTCGCCACCGCGTGGGTACCGGCGACCAAAGGTGACAACACCTTCTATACCGCCAAACCGGGCGACAACCTGTCCACCATCGGCTTCAAATCTACGCCGGTCGTGGTGCAGCCGGGCGCTCAGCAGCAGCTGAACGCGACCCTGTGGGTCGGCCCGGAGCTGCAGGACCAGATGGCCCAGCTGGCGCCGCACCTGGATCTGACCGTGGATTACGGCTGGCTGTGGTTCATCTCCCAGCCGCTGTTCAAACTGCTGAAGTTCATCCACGGCTTTATCGGTAACTGGGGCTTCTCCATCATCATCATCACCTTCATCGTGCGCGGCATCATGTACCCGCTGACCAAGGCGCAGTACACCTCGATGGCGAAAATGCGCATGCTGCAGCCGAAGCTGCAGGCGATGCGCGAGCGCATCGGCGATGACAAGCAGCGCATGAGCCAAGAGATGATGGCGCTGTACAAGGCGGAGAAAGTGAACCCGCTCGGCGGCTGCCTGCCGCTGATCATTCAGATGCCGATCTTCCTGGCGCTGTACTATATGCTGATGGGTTCGGTCGAGCTGCGCCACGCGCCGTTCGCCCTGTGGATCCATGACCTGTCGGCGCAAGACCCGTACTACATCCTGCCAATCCTGATGGGCGTGACGATGTTCTTCATTCAGAAGATGTCGCCGACCACCGTGACTGACCCGATGCAGCAGAAAATCATGACCTTCATGCCGGTGATCTTCACAGTGTTCTTCCTGTGGTTCCCGTCCGGTCTGGTGCTGTACTACATCGTCAGTAACCTGGTGACCATCCTGCAGCAGCAGCTGATTTACCGCGGTCTGGAAAAACGCGGTCTGCACAGCCGCGACAAGAAAAAAAGCTAAGCGTATTGTAGGGGTTCGGCGCGCCGACCCTTGCAGTCACCCCAAAGGCGGTCATTAGACCGCCTTTTTGCATCTTAATCGTCAGAGAGAACCGTTATGAGCACCACCGATACCATCGTAGCCCAAGCCACCCCGCCGGGACGCGGCGGCGTCGGCATTCTGCGCATTTCCGGAAGCAAGGCCAAAGACGTCGCCCAGGCGTTGCTCGGCAAGCTGCCGAAGCCGCGCTACGCTGACTATCTGCCGTTCCGCGACGCCGCCGGCGCCACCCTCGATCAGGGCATCGCGCTGTGGTTCCCGGGGCCGAACTCCTTTACCGGCGAAGACGTGCTGGAACTGCAGGGCCACGGCGGGCCGGTGATCCTCGATCTGTTGCTCAAGCGCGTGCTGGCGCTGCCCGACGTGCGTATCGCCCGGCCCGGCGAGTTCTCCGAACGCGCGTTTCTCAACGACAAGCTCGATTTGGCGCAGGCCGAAGCGATCGCCGATCTGATCGACGCCAGCTCCGAGCAGGCGGCGCGCTCGGCGATGAACTCGCTGCAGGGGGCATTTTCCACCCGCATCCACCAGCTCGTGGAAGCGCTCACTCACCTGCGAATCTACGTGGAAGCGGCGATCGACTTCCCGGACGAGGAAATCGACTTCCTGTCCGACGGTAAAATCGAAGCGCAGCTCAACGACGTGATGGCGGATCTGGATAGCGTACGCGGCGAAGCGCGCCAGGGCAGCCTGCTGCGCGAAGGGATGAAGGTAGTGATCGCCGGGCGCCCCAACGCCGGTAAATCCAGCCTGCTCAATGCGTTGGCCGGGCGCGAGGCGGCGATCGTCACCGATATCGCCGGCACCACCCGCGACGTCCTGCGCGAACATATCCATATCGACGGCATGCCGCTGCACATCATCGACACCGCCGGCCTGCGCGACGCCAGCGACGAAGTGGAGCGCATCGGCATCGAACGTGCGTGGAACGAGATCGAACAGGCCGACAGAGTGCTGTTTATGGTCGACGGCACCACCACCGCCGCCACCGAGCCGGCGGAGATCTGGCCGGAGTTTATGGCGCGCCTGCCGGGCACGCTGCCGATCACCGTGGTGCGCAACAAGGCCGACATCACCGGTGAAACGCTGGGTCTGACGGAAGTGAACAACCACTCACTTATTCGCCTGTCGGCCCGCACCGGTGAAGGCGTCGATGTGCTGCGCGATCATCTGAAACAGAGCATGGGCTTCACCAGCAACATGGAAGGCGGCTTCCTGGCGCGCCGTCGCCACCTGCAGGCACTGGAGCTGGCGGCACAGCACCTGGTGCAAGGCAAAGAACAGTTAGTGAGCGCTTACGCGGGCGAGCTGCTGGCAGAGGAACTGCGCCAGGCGCAGCTGGCCTTGAGCGAAATCACCGGCGAATTCACCTCAGACGATCTGCTGGGCCGCATCTTCTCCAGCTTCTGCATCGGCAAATAATCGCCTGCGGGCGCCATATCCTCTTCGGCGCCCGCATTTTACGTCTCCGGCGCCAAAACTCACCTAAGCTTATCTCATCAATTTTTCCGCGTGAGAGATAAGCTTAAATGAACGAACCTTTAGACTTGATTGGCGTGGGATTGGGGCCTTTCAATCTCAGTCTGGCCGCTCTGGCCGCCGAAAGCGGCGCCGTCAACTATACCTTTCTCGATCGTAACGCGAGCTTCCGCTGGCACCCCGGCATGCTGCTGCCTTCCGCTTATATGCAGACATATGTGCTGCAGGATTTGGTTACCGCCGTCAGCCCACGCAGCCAATTTTCATTTATTAATTACTTGGTAGAACAGAAAAAAATTTATCGGTTTTTAATCACCGAGCAGCAAATTATCAGCCGAGAAGAATTTTCCGACTATCTACGCTGGGCCTGCGAAAGATTAGACGGGCTACAGTTTTCACAGTCCGTAGAGCGCATTGATTTTGACGATGAAAAGAGTTTGTTCAAGGTAACCACCCATGATCAGACGCTGTGGGCGAAAAATATCTGTCTGGGCACCGGCCATAACCCTTGGTTACCGAAAGCGTTTTACCCGGCGCTGGGCGAAAACTGCTTGCACGCCGCCGAAATAGCCCTGCGCAATCCGGGCTTCAGCGGCAAGCGAGTTATGGTGGTGGGCGGCGGCCAAAGCGGCGCCGATGTGTTTTTGAACGCATTGCAGGGGCACTGGGGCGAACCGGCGCAGCTGGACTGGCTCTCGCGCCGTCCCAATTTTCAGCCGCTGGATGAGTCCCCCTTCACCAACGAATACTTCACTCCCGAATACGTCGACTATTTCTATACACTGCCGTCAGAAATCCGCGAGCGTGAAATCAAAACACAGAAATTGCCGGCAGACGGCATCAGCAATCATACGCTGCGAACCCTGTACCGTGAGCTATATATGCGTTTTGACGTGATGCGCCAGACGCGCAATGTGCGTTTACTGCCTCATCGCACCCTACTGGCCATCGAATCAATGGGTGAAGCTTTTCATCTGCGCACGCTTCACGGCCTGGAAAATCGCCAGGAAAGTTTCAGGGCCGATATCGTCATTCTGGCCACCGGCTATCACGCTTCGCTGCCCGCTTACCTGAAACCCTTGCTGCCGCGCATTCCTCTCGATGCGGAACAGCATCTGCCGCTGCTGCCGAATTTTAATCTGGACTGGCTCGGGCCGGAGCAAAATCGAATTTATGCGGTTAATGCCGGAATACACAGCCACGGCAGCGCAGAAGGCGGACTGAGCCTGATGGCCTGGCGTTCAGCCCGCATCCTCAATCACTTGCTAGGTAAGCCGTGCTTTGATTTGGCGCCGAACGCATCAATGATCCAATGGTGGAGCGATGCCGCGTCGGGCGATATCTCTACCACCGCTGATAAATAGGATAATCCGCATAGCGTTTTTTGATGATAAATCCTCAACTTAGTCTTAATCTAACACCCCTGCGTTCTTAGCGACCCTCTGTCATGGAGCGAACAATGGCGTGTCATTTTGCCCGATGGACCCCGGCCTCCGCCGTCCTGGATACCCAGAGACTCGCCGACGAAGTGATAGCCGCCACCCGCACCTTTTCCGTTAAACGCCGCACGCGCTTCCTGCAAGGGCGCATTCTGCTCGCCGAAATGATGTTCTACCTGTACGGCCTGCCGACGCTGCCCCCCATCGCCACCACACCGACCGGCCGCCCCTGTTTCGCCGATCATCAGCTGCCCGATTTCAGCCTCGCTTACGCCAGCAACACCGTGGGCGTGCTGCTCAGCGACGAGGGCAAAGTCGGGTTGGATATCGAAGTGATGCGGGCGCGCGGCACCCGGCAAAGCGCGCTGCAACACGCGCATCAGACGCCGGCGGAAAGTGCCTGGATCGGCGCGCAGGACGATCGGCTGGAGGCGGAGACTCAGCTGTGGAGCATTCGGCAAAGCGTGCTGAAAATTTCCGGCCTCGGCAACAGCGGCCAGTCTACGCTGCGTCTGCATCCCTTCTCCGGCCACCTGCGCTCCAGCGCCACGCCGGACGTTCAGGTGATGAGCGATGCCGACGAATACCTGAGCTGGGCCTGCGCCGGCAGCCCCGGCCTGGATCGCCTGCTGTGCTGGCGCTACGAAGAGCGCGGCGGCCTGCAGAAAGACGGGGAAATCTCGCCGCGCAGCCCGGCGGCGTCCTCACGCTTCGTTAAACTGACGGGCCTGAAGACGCCCGGTTAACGCGGCGCAAAGCGGATAACGCTGTCTTTACCGCACGAGTTGCTGGATTAAATTGTAAAGACAGCTAAATGTTGAGCAATCGCCTATTCTCGACCAGCGCTTTAGCCTACTATTCGCCCATGTTGTACGCTGAATCTGCTCATTCGAAAGGGAGAATCACCATGTCAGACCAAGCCTTAAAAATCGTCACTCTGCTCGGCAGCCTGCGCAAAGGCTCCTACAACGCCATGGTGGCCCGCGCCCTGCCAGGCCTGGCTCCACAGGGCGTCACCATTGAAGCGCTGCCCTCCATCCGCGATATCCCGCTGTACGACGCCGACATGCAACAGGGTGAAGGCTTCCCTGCCGCGGTCGAGGCGATCGCCGAACAGATCCGCCAGGCCGACGGCGTGATCATCGTCACCCCTGAATATAACTATTCCGTGCCCGGCGGGTTGAAGAACGCCATCGACTAGCTGTCTCGCTTGCCGAATCAGCCGCTGGCCGGCAAGCCGGTCGCCATTCAGACCAGCTCGATGGGGCCGATCGGCGGCGCGCGCTGCCAATACCATCTGCGCCAGATCCTGGTGTTCCTCGATGCGATGGTAATGAACAAGCCTGAGTTTATGGGCGGCGTGATCCAGAGCAAGGTCGACGAACAGGCCGGTGAACTGAGCGATCAGGGAACGCTGGATTTTCTGACCGGCCAGCTGTCCGCGTTCAGCGATTTTATTCGCCGCGTGGAGTGAAGGTCTCGCGGCGCCCCTTAGGCGCCGCAACAGGACATGAAGTCCATCAATTCATTGAAAATTAAAGCCATAGCATCATGTATTTTTTCATTTTAGCGTTATTTTTTGTTTCCATCACCAGTCCCGCTTTCGCGGCAGAGATGCGTTATCCCGCCGGTGAAGAGCCGCTGGAGCTGCCGGCACACAGCGCGCTCAACGCCCAGCTGTCGCGATCCGCGCAAAACCATGAAGATAAAAAGCTGGGCGCCATGTCGCTGTACCTGACGCTAATGCGCGAAGACGGCCGCAACGTCTGGGCGCCCTACCAGCTGGCGGTGTCATCGGCGGAGAAAGGGCAAACCGAGCTGGCGGAGCGCTACCTGCAGCTGAGCGCCGACCGCGGCCTGTGGTACTACTACAACCTGCTGGAGGACGACGCCTTCAACAGCATCCAGCACTCCGCCACCTACCAATCGATCCTGGCCGCCACCAAAGCGCGCTATCTGCAGCACGCGCGCCACTATGAAGGCAAGGCCAGCTACGCGATGCCGGACGGCGAAGCGCCGCCCGAAGGCTGGCCAACGGTGATCTTCCTGCATACCTACGGCAAAGCCGCCGCCATCAGCCCCGAAGAACGGCTGCTGTTCGGCGAAATGGGCGTGGCCTACATCGAGCTCAACGGCACGCAGATGCTGTCAGAAAACAGTTTCCGCTGGTCGAATTACAGCGACGAGAGCACCCAAACCGCCATTCAGCGTACGCTGCAACAGCTGGCTCCGCAGCTAAAGCTGAATCCCCGGCGGATTTACCTCAGCGCCCGCGGCCAGGGCGCGCTGCACGCCGCCAACCTGATCGCGAAGTACCCGCAGTTTTACGCCGGCGCGCTCCTGATCGCCCCCAACGGCGAGATCAAGCCGGCCCAGCAGTCGCTGGCGGCGCAAAAGAAAATCGTGATGGCGTATTACGATCGGCAGAATTTCAGCGAGCAGGCGCTGGCGTTGCACTTCGCCAATCTGTTCGGAGAGGATAACCAGGTAGAGACGCTGCACTTCGCCCAGGGAGAGGATGCCGCCGGCAGTTGGCAGGCGCGCTTCAAGCGGCCGTTGCAGTGGGTATTGGGTAAGGCGCCGGATGCGACGCCGGGCGCCTAGGGGTTCAGGGCCGACAGGCGTCGGCCCTTTGGCGGTCAATGGCCGTCTACGAAGACGATCTTCAGCACGAACAGCAGCGCCACCACCACCACGCACGGGCTGATTTCACGCCAGCGGCCGGTGCCGAGCTTCATCACGCAGTAGGAGATAAAGCCGAGCGCGATGCCTTCGGTGATCGAGAAGCTGAACGGCATCATCACCGCGGTGACAAACGCCGGTACCGCTTCGGTCAGATCGTCCCACTTCACCCGCGCCAGGCTGGAGGTCATCAGCACGCCGACGTAGATCAGCGCGCCGGCGGCGGCGTAAGCCGGCACCATGCCCGCCAGCGGCGACAGGAAGATCACCAGCAGGAACAGCAGGCCGGTGACCACCGCCGTCAAACCGGTGCGGCCGCCGACGGCGACGCCGGACGAACTTTCGATGTAAGCGGTCACGGAAGAGGTGCCCGCCAGCGAACCGGCCACCGAGCTGATGCTGTCGACGTACAGCGCCTGCTTCATGCGCGGGAACTTGCCCTGGTTGTCGGTCAGGCCGGCTTTATCGGTGACGCCGATCAAGGTGCCCGAAGAGTCAAACAGGTTCACCAGCATAAACGAGAAGATGATCCCGGCCAGCCCGATGTTCAGCGCGCCGGCCACGTCGACCTGGCCCACCACCGAGGTGATGCTCGGCGGCAGGGAGAACAGGCCGCCGTATTTCACGTCGCCCAGCATCCAGCCGATCAGGGTGGTGACCACGATCGACACCAGCACCGCCGCGTGGAAGTTACGTGAAGAGAGCACGGCGATGATGAAGAAGCCGAGCGCGCCCAGCAGCACGTTGTGCGAAGTCAGGCTGCCGATGGTCACCAGCGTGTCCGGGTTGGCCACTACGATGCCGGCGTTTTTCAGCCCCATCATGCCGATGAACAGACCGATGCCGCTGGTGATGCCGACCCGCAGGCTGACCGGAATGTTGGCGATCATCCAGTAGCGGATGCGGAAAATGGTCAGCAGCAGCAGGCCGACCGCTCCCCAGAAGATGGCGCCCATGCCCACCTGCCAGGAGATGCCCATCGCCCCGACCACCACGAAGGCGAAGAAGGCGTTCAGGCCCATCGCCGGCGCCAGCGCCACCGGCAGGTTCGCCAGCAGGCCCATAAAGATGCTGCCGAAAGCGGCGATCAAACAGGTGGTGACAAATACCGCCTGGGTATCCATGCCCGCCGCGCCCAAAATTTGCGGATTAACGAACACGATATACACCATGGTAAGGAAGGTGGTGATACCGGCAATCGTTTCCGTACGCGCCGTCGTGCCATGTTGCTTGAGTTTAAACACGCGCCCAAGCAAGCCTTGCTCAGCGTCAAGGCCAGATACTGGTTTGGTCATTATCAGAATTCCGAAAATGGGAATGGACAGTCGCCGGCTATCCTATAACAAAAAGTGGGGCTTTTGACGCCGGTCACAGGTTTTTTTCGCCATCTTTACGGCTAAACGCGTCAACGGCTTGTATTTACAGGCTTTCATCCCGCGTTTCCGTCCGCTGCGTTGCCGTTTGCCGACACGGCCGATAAAATGACCTATCGCATCTCTTACCCTACCCGCGAAAAAACAGGAATCCGCATGTCTTCAACCTTTATCGATAAGCTCGCGTTGATCGCGCTGAAAGATGACAAAGTGGCGCTGGTGCGTTCACACAATAAGACGCTGTTTTATATGCCGGGCGGAAAGCGCGAAGCGGGCGAAACCGACGAACAGGCGCTGTGCCGCGAAATCGACGAAGAGCTGACCGTCGCGCTGCAGCCGAGCTCCATCGCGTTTTACGGCGAGTTCGCCGGCCCGGCGGACGGCAAGCAGGACGGCACCCAGGTGCGCATTCGCTGCTATCAGGCCGACGTTACCGGGCAGCTGCAGCCGGCCGCCGAAATCGCCGAGCTGAGGTGGTGCGACAGCCGCGATTTACCGCACTGCTCGCACGTCGCCGCGCTGATTTTGCACGATCTCAAGGCGCGTAACCTGATCAAGTGATCGCTGAGCGGCCTCCGCGCCGTTAACCCGAAGGAACCTGTCCCGCATGAATCAGATTGACTGCATTTTGTTCGACTGCGACGGCACGCTGGTGGACAGCGAAGTGCTGTGCAGCAAAGCCTATGTGCACATGTTCGCCCGCTACGGCATTCATCTGTCGCTGGAAGAGGTGTTCAAGAAATACAAAGGGATGAAGCTGTACGAGATCATCGATCGGGTCAACGCCGAGCAGGGCACCGACCTGGCAAAAGAGGCGCTGGAGCCGCTGTATCGGCAGGAAGTGGCGCGGCTGTTCGACAGCGAACTGCAACAGATTCCCGGCGCCCGCGAGCTGCTGGCGCAGGTGACGGTGCCTGTCTGCACCGTCTCCAACGGACCGGTCAGCAAGATGCAGCACTCGCTCGGCCTGACCGGCATGCTGCCTTATTTTGATGACCGGTTGTTCAGCGGCTATGACATTCAGCGCTGGAAGCCGGATCCGGCGATCGTGTTCCACGCCGCCGAACAGATGCAGGTGCCGGTAACGCGCTGCATCCTGGTGGACGACTCGCCCGCCGGCGCCCAGGCCGGCATCAATGCCGGCATTCCGGTCTTTTACTTCTGCGCCGATCCGCATAATCCGCCGATCGACCACCCGCTGGTGACGACGTTTAACGACCTGGCCCAGCTGCCCACGCTGTGGCGCGAACGCGGCTGGCGGCTGACGGCCGATTAACTGGCCGGCAACGGCGGCTTGTTGCGCCACCAGCGCCACGACCGCTTCAGCGCGCGGGTTTGCGCGCCGAAGCGGCGGTTGACCGCGTTGGCCAGCAGATCGAGCGCCAGGCAGAACACGAAATAGACCAGCGCCACGAACAGGAACACTTCCATCGGATAGACCATGCTGCGGTTGTTGACCTGGGTCGCCAGGAAGGTCAGTTCGCCAACGCCGACGATATAAGCCAGCGAGGTATCTTTGATCAGGGATATCCACTGGTTGATGAACGACGGCACCATCATGCGCAGCGCCTGCGGCAGCACGATCATGCGCAGCGTCTGCCAGCGGGTCAGCCCCAGGGAAAGCCCGGCCTGCCACTGGCCGGGGCCGATCGCGGCGATGCCGGCCTTCACCGCATGGGCCAGATAGGCCGAAGCGATCAGCGCCAGCGCGCACACCACGGTGGTGATTTCCGGGATCTCGACGCCAAACACCATCGGCAGCAGGAAATAGGTCCAGAAGATCAGCATGATGACCGGTATGGCGCGGAAAAAGCCCAGCACCGCCGCCAGCAATCCGGCAGCGACGCCGCGCGACATCGCCAGCGCCACGCCGAGCAAGGTGCCGAGCACCGCCGAGGCGACGCCGGCCATCAGGCTGATCGCCAACGTCAGCGCCGCACCGCCTAATGGACCATCCGGCCAGGTGCCCCACAGCAGGTAGCCCAGGTTGTCGTGAATCACGCTGAAATCCATCTCAATGCCCTCCCAGCGGTTTACGCTGTTGGCGCCACATGCCCCAGCCTTCCAGCAGCGCGATGATGGCGATATACAGCACCGTCGCCACGCCGAACGCCTGGAAGGTGCGCAGGGTTTCGGTTTCGACCTGACGCGAGGCGTAAGAGAGTTCGGCCACGCCGATCGCCATGGTCAGCGACGAGTTCTTGATCACGTTCATGTATTGCCCCAGCAGCGGCGGCAGCGCGATTTTCAGCGCCTGCGGCAGCACCACGTAGCGCATCGCCTGCCAGCCGGTCAGCCCCAGCGCCTGAGCGGCATATTTCTGCCCGCCGGCGACGCCGCGAATGCCGGAACGGATCTCTTCGGCGATAAAGGCGGTGGAGTAGAGCGTCAGGCCGAAGAAACCGGCGAGAAACTCGAACGACGGCCATTCCAGCGGGCCGACCTGATGTGAGCTGTTCAGCCACTGCATGGCGGCGGACGGCAGGATCTGCCCGGCGGCGAAGTACCAGAAGAACAGCTGCACCAGCAGCGGCGTATTGCGAAACAGCGAACTGTAGCCCATCGCCAGCCAACGCAACGGCCGCAGGCTGCTGTCGCGCATCGCCGCCAGCACGAAGCCCAGCAGCGTGGCCGCCAGGCCCGCGCAGGCGGAAAGCCACAGCGTCAGCAGAAAACCGTGCCACAGCCAGCTCAGGTATTGCGGCGCCAGCAGCCAGTCCAGGTTCATGTTCAATCCTTGTCTTGCAGAATGCATCAGGGGCGCAGCAAGCTGCGCCCCTCCGTGCCGATCTCACCGCGAGCGGTTAAATCAGGCTTTCGGTTGCTGATCCAAAGGCGCGATTTTGAAATCGCCGCGCGGTTGGGCGGATTGGGTTTCCGGCCCGAACCAGCGATCGTAAATCTTAACCGCTTCGCCGTCTTTTTCCAGCTTGATCAGCGTCTCGTTCACCGCGGCGGTCAGGCGATCTTCGCCCTTGGGAATGCCGACGCCCTGGTACTCTTTGGTCAGGCTGAACGGTGAAATTTCAAACTCCGCCTTCTGCGCCGCCGGCAGGTTGCCAAGCAGGCCGACCAGCTTGGCGTCGTCCTGGGTGATCGCCTGCACGTTGCCGTTGCGCAGCGCCACAAACGCCAGCGGGGTGTCATCGTAAGAGATCACTTTCGCCGTCGGGAAACGCTCGCGCAGGGTGATTTCCTGCACCGTGCCCTTGTCCGCGCCGATGCGCAGCTTTTTGATGTCTTCCGGGGTTTTCAGCACGCCTTTGCGGGCGATGAATTTCTGGCCGGTGGCGAAGTACGGCACGCTGAAGTTCACTTCCTTGGCGCGCTCGTCGGTAATGGTGAAGTTGGCGGCAATCAGGTCAACCTTCTTCGACACCAGCAGCGGAATGCGGTTGGCCGGGTTGGTGGCGCGCAGCTCCACTTTTACCCCCAGCGCTTTGCCGATCGCATCGGCGACGTCCACATCGTAGCCCACCAGCTTCTTGCTCTGCGGATCGATGTAGCCGAACGGCGGGTTGCTGTCGAACACCGCGATACGCACCACGCCGGCTTGCTTGATATCGTCAAGTTTGTCCGCGTGCGCGGCGCCGGCGGCGAGGCCGGTCAGACTGGCTAACAACGTTAAGGCCAAAGCGCGATGTTTCATAGAGAGCTCCTAAGTGGTTGATGTCCTGCTGGCGGATAAGCTAGCAAGCGCCACATAGGTCAGGAAATAATATAAAAAGCTATATTTATAACCTTTTTATCTTTAAGAACTTAAGATGGAATAAAGGCGCGGGAAACCGCGCCTTTGAAGGATATTACCCGGAAAGGGTCAGTCGGCTTTGTCGTCTTTACCGCCCGGAGAGAGCAGCTTTTCCAGGGCGTCGCCGCCCAAATGACGGAAATCCTGTCCTTTGACGAAATAGAAGATAAATTCGCAGATGTTCTGGCAGCGGTCGCCGATACGCTCGATAGAACGGGCGCAGAACAGCGCGGTCAGCACGCTCGGAATGGTGCGTGAGTCTTCCATCATATAGGTCATCAGCTGACGCACGATGCCTTCGTATTCCTGGTCGACCTTTTTATCTTCGCGGTAAATACGGATCGCCTCGTCCAGATCCATGCGCGCGAAGGCGTCCAGCACGTCATGCAGCATTTGCACGGTGTGGCGCCCCAGCGATTCCAGGCTGACCAGCAGCGGCTGGTGCTGGTGCGAGAACTTCTCCAGCGCGGTGCGGCAGATTTTGTCCGCCACGTCGCCGATGCGTTCCAGCTCGGAAATGGTTTTGATGATCGCCATCACCAGGCGCAGATCGCTGGCGGTCGGCTGGCGCTTGGCGATGATGCGCACGCAGGCTTCGTCGATCGCCACTTCCATCATGTTGACCTTGGCGTCGCCTTCGATAACTCGCTTGGCCAGCTCGCCATCCTGATTGTGCATCGCGGTGATGGCGTCGGTCAGCTGCTGCTCCACCAGCCCGCCCATGGTCAGCACCTGGGTGCGGATATGCTCAAGCTCTGCGTTGAACTGGCCGGAAATGTGTTTGTTTAAATTCAGGTTATCCATGATGCTTCCTATCAACCATAACGGCCAGTGATGTAGTCTTCAGTCTGCTTTTTCTGCGGCGCAGTGAACAGGTTATCAGTATCACTGAACTCGATCAGCTCGCCCAGATACATAAATGCGGTGGAGTCGGAGCAGCGCGCCGCCTGCTGCATATTGTGGGTTACGATCACCACGGTGTAATCGGCTTTCAGCTCGCTGATCAGCTCTTCAATCTTGCCGGTGGAGATCGGATCCAGCGCCGAGCAAGGCTCATCCAGCAACAGCACTTCCGGACGAATGGCGATGCCGCGGGCGATGCACAGGCGCTGCTGCTGGCCGCCGGAAAGGCTGTAGCCGCTCTGGTGCAGCTTGTCCTTGGTTTCGTTCCACAGCGCCGCCTTGGTCAGCGCCCACTGCACGCGCTCGTCCATATCGGCGCGCGACAGCTTTTCAAACAGGCGAACGCCGAAGGCGATGTTGTCGTAAATCGACATCGGGAACGGCGTCGGCTTCTGGAACACCATGCCGACCTTGGCGCGCAGCAGCGCGATATCCGAGTTGTCGGTCAGGATGTTCTGGCCGTCCAGCAGGATGCCGCCTTCCGCGCGCTGTTCCGGGTACAGCTGGTACATCTTGTTGAAGGTGCGCAGCAGGGTGGATTTGCCGCAGCCGGACGGGCCGATAAACGCGGTGACCTTGTTCTTGGCGATATCCAGCGTGATGTTCTTCAGCGCATGGAATTTGCCGTAGTAGAAGTTCAGATCGCGTACCTGAATTTTGCTGCTGGAAGCGTCAGTAACCATACTCATCAAGACTTCTCTCTTTTCATCAGCGCCGCCAAAGCGGCGCTCAAAATTTTATGAATGCTTTTTCTTGGCGAAAATCACGCGCGCCAGGATATTCAGTAACAGTACGCACAGGGTGATCAACAGCACCCCGGCCCAGGCCAGCTGTTGCCATTCGGCGAACGGGCTCATGGCGAATTTGAAGATGGTCACCGGCAGGTTGGCGATCGGCTGCATCAGGTCGGTGCTCCAGAACTGGTTCGACAGCGAGGTGAACAGCAGCGGCGCCGTTTCCCCCGCGATGCGCGCAATCGCCAGCAGCACGCCGGTGATGATGCCGGACACCGACGCCTTCAGCGTGATGGCGGAAATCATGCGCCATTTCGGCGTGCCCAGCGCATAAGCGGCCTCGCGCAGCGTATCCGGCACCAGCTTCAGCATGTTCTCGGTGGTGCGAATGACGATCGGCACCTGCAGCAGCGCCAGCGCGACGATGCCGGCCCAGCCGGAAAAGTGTTCCATCTTCGCCACTACGATGGTGTAAACGAACAGGCCCACCACGATCGACGGTGCGGACAGCAGGATGTCGTTGATAAAGCGGATCACTTCCGCCAGCCAGGATTTACGGCCGTATTCTGCCAGGTAGATGCCGGCCATGATGCCCAGCGGCGTGCCGAAGATGGTCGCCCACAGGATCAACAGGCCGCTGCCGGCGATGGCGTTGGCCAGACCGCCGCCTGCGGTGTTCGGCGGCGGGGTCATTTCAGTGAACAGCGCCAGCGACATGCCGTCGAAGCCTTTGGTCACGGTGGCGATCAGGATCCAGATCAGCCAGAACAGCCCGAACACCATGGTCGCCATCGACAGGAACAGCGCGAGACGGTTTTTCTGCCGGCGCCAGGCCTGCATTTTGCGGCGGCTTTCCGCCAGAACGACTGCGTTTTGCATATCCATCGTCGCCATGTTAACGCCCCTCATTCTTGGCCAGACGCATGATCATCAGTTTCGACAGCGCCAGCACGATAAAGGTGATAACAAACAGAATCAGGCCCAGCTCCATCAACGCGGCGGTGTGCACGCCGGACTCGGCTTCGGCGAATTCGTTGGCCAGCGCCGAGGTGATGCTGTTGCCCGGCATGTACAGCGAAGCGCTGTCGAGCTGGTAGGTGTTGCCGATGATAAAGGTCACCGCCATGGTTTCCCCCAGCGCACGGCCCAGGCCCAACATCACGCCGCCGATGACGCCGTTTTTGGTGAACGGCAGCACGATGCGCCAGATGACTTCCCAGGTGGTACAGCCGATGCCGTAGGCCGACTCTTTCATCATCACCGGGGTCTGTTCGAACACGTCGCGCATGACTGCCGCGATGTAAGGAATGATCATGATCGCCAGGATCACCCCGGCGGCCAGAATACCGATGCCGAAGGCCGGGCCAGAGAACAGCTCGCCGACGATCGGAATGCCCGACAGCACTTCGCCGACCGGCGTCTGGAAGTATTCGGCGAACAGCGGCGCGAACACGAACAGGCCCCACATGCCGTAAACGATGCTGGGGATGGCTGCCAACAGCTCAATGGCGATGCCCAGCGGCCGCTTCAGCCAGTTCGGCGCCAGCTCGGTCAGGAACAGCGCGATGCCGAAGCTCACCGGCACGGCGATGATCAGCGCGATAAGCGAGGTGACCACGGTGCCGTAGATCGGCACCAGCGCGCCGAACTGCTCCGCCGGCGCGTCCCACTCTTTGGTCCACAGGAAGGCGAAGCCGAATTTCTGCATGCTTGGCCAGGAGGCGAAGATCAGCGAAACAATGATGCCGCCCAGCAACAATAGGGTAATCAGCGCAGCCAGTCTCACCAGCGCGCTGAAAATGATGTCACCGTTTTTGCCCGGTGCTTTGATGGTCGGCTTGTACTCAGCCATAGATTACTCTCTGTTTGAACCCTGGCAGCCCCAACCGGGATCGGAGCCTGAAGAACTGTGTGGGGCGCGGCGAACCCGCGCCCCTGCGTTGTTAGTACAGCGCTTTGCCTGAACTGTCTTTTACGTTGGTTTTCCAGGCCGCGCGCACCTGCTCAACCACTTCTGCCGGCAGGGTGGCGTAATCCAGCTCGTTAGCCTGCTTGGCACCGGTTTTGTAAGCCCAGTCGAAGAACTTCAGCACTTCGGCGCCCTGAGCAGGGTTTTTCTGCTCTTTGTGCACCAGGATGAAGGTGGTGGATGTAATCGGCCACACGTTGTCGCCTTTCTGGTCAGTCAGATCCTGAGCGAAGGTCTTGCTCCAATCCACGCCTTTGGCCGCGTTGCTGAAGCTCTCCTCAGTCGGGCTGACCGGTTTACCGTCGGCGGATACCAGCTTGGTGTAAGCCAGGTTGTTCTGCTTGGCGTAAGCGTATTCTACGTAGCCGATAGAGCCAGGCAGACGCTGAACGAAGGCGGCGATGCCGTCGTTGCCTTTACCGCCCAGACCGGTCGGCCAGTTAACGGTAGAACCGGCGCCGATCTTCTCTTTCCACTGCGCATTGGCCTTGGACAGGTAGCTGGTGAACACGAACGAGGTGCCGGAACCGTCGGCGCGGCGCACCACGGCGATGTTCTGGTCAGGCAGTTTCACGCCTGGGTTCAGCTTGGTGATTGCCGGGTCGTTCCACTTTTTGACGTTGCCCAGGTAGATATCGCCCAGGGTTTTGCCGTCCAGCGTCAATTCGCCGGATTTGATGCCCGGGATATTCACGGCCAGCACCACGCCGCCGATCACGGTCGGGAACTGGAACAGGCCGTCGGCCGCCAGTTTGTCGTCAGACAGCGGGGCGTCGGAAGCGCCAAAGTCAACGGTGTTGGCCACGATTTGCTTCACGCCGCCAGAGGAGCCAATGCCCTGATAGTTAACTTTGTTGCCGGTTTCTTTCTGATAAGAATCTGCCCACTTGGCGTAAACCGGAGCGGGGAATGTCGCACCTGCACCGGTCAGGCTGGCAGCAGCGAACGCGGACACGGTGGTCAGGGAGAAGGTCGCTGCCACAATACTGGCGACGGTGGTACGCATCAGTTTCATAATCCCTCCTAATGGGATATTTAAAATCGACTTCGAGTCGTTTTAATCAGAGTAAGTATTGCTGCAGGAGGGAAAATAGGACAGTTTGGTGACAGAAAAATGTACGCAATATGACAGTTATATTACAGCACGCCAGAGAGGCGTTTGTTTCTTTAAAAATCAATTAATTAGTCAAAAAAAAGCGCAATTGACGTGCAATAAAAAAACGGTTTGGCGCGGCCTATCCGCTTGAATATGACAATGTTTATCGCCGAATCGGTCGCGCTGTCATCTTTAAGGCCGCTCATGAAAAAAGCCGGCGCAAAGGCCGGCTTTTGCAGTTTACCTGCGGCAGATTACTCTACGGTGACAGACTTCGCCAGGTTGCGCGGCTGGTCAACGTCGGTGCCTTTGATCAGCGCCACGTGGTAAGACAGCAGCTGCAACGGCACGGTGTAGAAGATCGGCGCCACGATTTCCTCGACGTGCGGCAGAGGAATGATGGTCATGCCTTCGCTGCTGACGAAGCCGGCGTCCTGATCGGCGAACACGTACAGCTGGCCGCCGCGCGCGCGCACTTCTTCAATGTTGGACTTCAGCTTTTCCAGCAGTTCGTTGTTCGGCGCCACCACGATCACCGGCATATCGGCGTCGATCAGCGCCAGCGGGCCGTGTTTCAGCTCACCCGCCGCATAGGCTTCGGCGTGAATATAGGAGATCTCTTTCAGCTTCAGCGCCCCTTCCATGGCGATTGGATACTGATCGCCGCGGCCGAGGAACAGCGCATGGTGCTTGTCGGAGAACCCTTCCGCCAGCGCTTCGATCTCTTTATCCATCGACAGCATCTGCTCGATACGCGCCGGCAGCGCCTGCAGGCCATGCACGATCTCTTGCTCCACGCTTTCCGCCATGCCTTTCAGGCGGCCCAGACGCGCCACCAGCATCAACAGCACGGTGAGCTGCGTGGTGAAAGCCTTGGTCGAGGCCACGCCGATTTCCGTGCCCGCTTTGGTCATCAACGCCAGATCCGATTCGCGCACCAGCGAAGAGCCGGCCACGTTACAAACGGCCAGCGAACCGAGATAACCCAGCTCTTTGGACAGACGCAGCGCCGCTAACGTATCGGCGGTTTCGCCGGACTGCGACAGGGTGATGATCAGGCTGCCCGGACGCACCGCCGATTTGCGGTAACGGAATTCGGACGCGATCTCGACGTCGCACGGCACGCCGGCCAGCGCTTCGAACCAGTAGCGCGCCACCATACCGGAGTGGTAAGAAGTCCCGCAGGCGATGATCTGCACGTGCTGCACCTTGGCCAGCAGCTCGTCGGCGCGCGGGCCCAGCTCGCTCAGGTTGATTTGGCCATGACTGAAACGCCCTTCCAGGGTGTTTTTCAGCGCCAGCGGCTGTTCGTAGATCTCTTTTTGCATGTAGTGACGGTAAGCGCCCTTGTCGCCGGCGTCATACTGCACCTGGGATTCGATTTCAGGGCGCTCGATGGCGTTGCCCTGCTTGTCGAAGATGTTGACGGTGCGGCGAGTCACTTCCACCACGTCGCCTTCTTCCAGGAAGATGAAGCGGCGGGTGACCGGCAGCAGCGCCAGCTGATCGGAAGCAATAAAGTTTTCCCCGACGCCGCGGCCGATAACCAGCGGGCTGCCGGAGCGCGCCGCGACCAATACGCTCGGATCGCGGCTGTCCATCACCACGGTGCCGTAAGCGCCGCGCAGCTGTGGGATCACGCGCTGAACCACTTCCAGCAACGTGCCGCCCTGTTGTTGTTCCCAGTGCACCAGGTGCGCGATCACTTCGGTGTCGGTTTCGGAGCTGAAGCGGTAACCGCGTTCGATCAGCAGTTCGCGCAGCGGTTCGTGGTTTTCGATGATGCCGTTATGCACCACGGTAATGTAGTCGGAAACATGCGGGTGCGCGTTCGCTTCGGTCGGTTCACCGTGCGTTGCCCAGCGGGTGTGAGCGATGCCGGTACCGCCGCGCAGATCGGTCTGCTCCGCCGCTTCGGCCAGTTTTTGCACCTTGCCTACGCGACGCAGGCGACTGACGTTGCCTTTTTCGTCGACCACCGCCAGACCGGCGGAGTCGTAACCGCGGTACTCGAGACGGCGTAAACCTTCCAACAGGATTTCTGCGATATCACGTTGCGCTACTGCGCCTACAATTCCACACATCAGTTGTATTCCTAATGAACGCCCTTCATGGGCGCTTTCGATGTCTTGACCTGATTTTTGCCGGTTTTACCGTGCGTCCCCGAGCCTGTAGATGGTGGGGGTTATTATGTTTTGTATTGGGCTCTGAACGGAGCCCAACGCAAAACACACTATGACTTCTTCTTCACCGGACGTTGCCAGCCCTGAATGTGCACCTGCTTGACGCGGCTCAGCACCAGTTCGTTCTCGGCGATATCGCGCGTCACCGTGGTGCCGGCGGCGATGGTGGAGCCTTTGCCGACCGACACCGGCGCCACCAGCTGAGTATCGGAACCGACGAACACGCCGTCGCCGATCAGCGTCTTGTGCTTGTTGGCGCCATCGTAGTTGCAGGTGATGGTGCCGGCGCCGATATTCACGTCATCGCCGATTTCGGCATCGCCCAGGTAGCTGAGGTGACCGGCCTTGGAGCCTTTGCCCAAACGCGCCTTTTTCATTTCCACGAAGTTGCCGACGTGGGCCCCTGCCGCCAGCTCCGCGCCAGGGCGCAGGCGGGCGAACGGCCCCACGGTGCAGTCGGCTTCCAGCACGCTGTCTTCCAGCACGCTGTAAGGGCTGATCTCGCAGTCATCGCCGATCACACAGTTTTTCAGCACGCAGCCGGCGCCGATTTTCACCCGGTCGCCCAGCTTGACGTGACCTTCGATAATCACATTCGCATCAATAGTGATGTCGCGGCCGTGAACAAGTTCCCCGCGCAGGTCAAAACGCGCCGGATCCAGCAGCATCACGCCGGCCAACAGCAGCTTTTCAGACTGTTCCGACTGGAAGACGCGCTCCAGGGTCGCCAGCTGCAGGCGGTTGTTCACGCCTTCCACTTCACTCAGGCGCGACGGGTGCACGGTTTCGATTTTCTTGCCGTCGGCATGGGCCAACGCAATGATATCGGTAATGTAAAACTCGCCCTGTGCGTTGTCGTTATTCAACATCCCCAGCCAGCGCTTCAGATCGCGCCCGTTCGCCACCAGGATGCCGGTATTGATCTCGTTGATCTGGCGCTGCGCCTCGCTGGCATCCTTGTGTTCGACGATGCCCACCACGTTGCCCTGCTCGCGCACGATGCGGCCGTAGCCGCTCGGATCGTCCAGCTTGACCGTCAGCAGACCGATACCGCCCTGCGGTTTGGCCGCCAGCAGGCGTTGCAGCGTATTCACGGAGATCAACGGCACGTCGCCGTACAGCATCAGCACGTCTTCATCGTCGGCAAAGTGCGGCGCGGCCTGCTGCATTGCATGGCCGGTACCCAATTGCTCGGCCTGCAGCACCCAGTTCAGCGCGCCGTCAGTCAACGTGCTTTTCAGCAGATCGCCGCCGTGGCCGTATACCAGGTGAACATGTTGCGCGCCCAGTTTCATCGCGGCATCAATGACGTGTTGCACCATCGGCTTACCGGCCAACGGATGTAAAACCTTGGGAAGATCGGAATACATGCGTGTTCCCTTGCCCGCGGCGAGGATAACCACGCTCATTGCGCTGTTCGACATAAGCAACCTGATAACTCCATTTTGATAGACGAAAGTAAAACCGTTTAGCGACAATATTACTACATATTTCTCATCACGAACCCGGCGCAGGCCGCGTGGGCCTTGGCCTGCCGCTATCGTGGCCAATTCGGCGCCGGGACGAAAAAACTGTCGGCGATCGGCGACGTTTATTTCCCGATATCAGGGGTTATACACCACACCGCCCGCCGGGCTGAAATGCTTATTTTAAAGTAAAAAAAAAGCGACCCTATAGGCCGCTTTCTTAAAGTTGGGTGCTTTGCACCCAAACATTACATCGCTTTTCTGGTGAGCTCGATAACGCGCAGTTTCGCGATCGCTTTCGCCAGTTCAGCGGATGCCTGAGCATAGTCGACATCGCCATGAGAGCTGCGAATGTGTTCTTCAGCTTTACGCTTAGCTTCCAACGCTCTCGCTTCGTCGAGGTCAGTACCACGGATAGCAGTGTCCGCCAGCACGGTAACCACGCTCGGCTGCACCTCGAGGATGCCGCCGGACAGGTAGATGAACTCTTCTTCACCGTGCTGCTTAACAATACGCACCATGCCAGGCTTGATGGCAGTCAGCAGCGGCGCATGGCCAGGGAAGATCCCCAGTTCACCTTCGCTGCCTGTCACCTGGATCTTCTGCACCAGGCCGGAAAACATCTGTTTTTCCGCGCTGACTACATCCAGATGGTAAGTCATAGCCATATCACCCTCCTCTCAAGGCGTTACAGTTTCTTGGCTTTTTCCACTGCTTCTTCAATGGTGCCAACCATGTAGAACGCCTGCTCCGGCAGGTGGTCATAGTCGCCGTCCATAATGCCTTTGAAACCACGGATGGTGTCTTTCAGCGATACGAACTTGCCCGGAGAACCGGTGAAGACTTCTGCCACGAAGAACGGCTGAGACAGGAAGCGTTGGATCTTACGCGCACGGGATACGACCAGTTTGTCTTCTTCAGACAGCTCGTCCATACCCAAGATCGCGATGATATCTTTCAGTTCCTGGTAGCGTTGCAGAATGGACTGCACGCCACGCGCTACGTCGTAGTGCTCCTGGCCAACAACCAGCGGATCCAGCTGACGGCTGGTGGAATCCAGCGGGTCAACGGCCGGGTAGATACCCAGAGAAGCGATGTTACGGCTCAGTACCACGGTTGCGTCCAAGTGCGCAAAGGTGGTGGCTGGTGACGGGTCAGTCAAGTCATCCGCAGGAACGTAAACGGCCTGTACGGAAGTGATGGAACCGGTCTTGGTCGAGGTGATACGTTCTTGCAGAACGCCCATCTCTTCCGCCAGCGTTGGCTGATAACCTACCGCGGATGGCATACGGCCCAGAAGTGCGGACACTTCGGTACCGGCCAGGGTGTAACGGTAGATGTTGTCAACGAACAGCAGAACGTCACGGCCTTCGTCACGGAATTTCTCCGCCATGGTCAGGCCGGTCAGCGCAACGCGCAGACGGTTACCTGGTGGCTCGTTCATCTGGCCGTAAACCAGGGATACTTTGTCCAGAACGTTGGAGTCGGTCATTTCGTGGTAGAAGTCGTTACCCTCACGAGTACGCTCGCCCACGCCCGCAAACACGGAATAACCGGAGTGCTCGATCGCGATGTTACGGATCAGCTCCATCATGTTTACGGTTTTACCCACGCCCGCACCACCGAACAGACCGACTTTACCGCCCTTGGCGAACGGACAAATCAGGTCCATTACCTTGATACCGGTTTCCAGCAGTTCCTGGGAGCTGGACAGCTCTTCGTAGCTTGGCGCCGCGCGGTGAATCGCCCAACGCTCTTCTTCGCCGATGTCGCCTTTCATGTCGATCGGTTGACCCAATACGTTCATGATACGGCCCAGGGTAGCTTTACCCACCGGCACTTCAATCGGGTGGTCCAGGTTGTTCACTTTCAGACCGCGACGCAGACCATCGGAGGTCCCCATTGCGATACAGCGAACCACGCCACCGCCCAGCTGTTGCTGAACTTCCAACACCAGTTTTTCGGTGCCGTTTTCTACCTCAAGGGCGTCGTACACTTTCGGTACGGCATCCTGAGGGAACTCGACGTCCACCACGGCGCCGATTACCTGGATAATCTTTCCAGTAGCCATCTTGAATCCTCTACGTAATTCGTAAACCTAGCTTAAACCGCGGAGGCTCCCGAAACGATCTCGGTGAGTTCCTGAGTGATGCTGGCCTGACGCGCCTTGTTGTATACCAACTGCAGCTCTTTGATCAGGCTACCGCCGTTATCGGTTGCGGCTTTCATCGCGACCATTCGTGCGGCCTGCTCGCTGGCCAGGTTTTCCACGACGCCCTGATAAACCTGCGACTCCACATAGCGGCGCAGCAAGGTATCAAGCAGCACTTTTGGATCGGGTTCATACAGGTAATCCCAAGGCGTTTTCTTCAGCTCTTCGTCATCGGCTGGCGGTAACGGCAGCAGCTGAAGCACCTGCGGCTCTTGGGACATCGTATTAACAAATTTGTTGCTGACAATGTACAGCTTGTCCAAACGACCTTCGTCGTAGGCCTGCAGCATCACTTTCACCGGCCCGATCAGATCCGACAGGGAAGGTTTGTCCCCCATGCCGGTCACCTGGGCAACCACGTTGCCGCCCACGGAACCAAAGAAAGAGGCCGCTTTAGAGCCAATCAGCGCCAAATCGGTTTCGACGCCTTTTTCGGACCAGGCTTTCATCTCCGCCAGCAGCTTTTTGAACAGGTTGATGTTCAAGCCGCCGCAGAGACCACGGTCAGTAGACACCACCAGATACCCGACGCGCTTAACGTCACGCTCATCCAGGTACGGGTGCTTGTACTCCAGATTCCCTAACGCAAGGTGACCAATCACTTTGCGCATGGTCTCTGCATAAGGACGGCTGGCCGCCATGCGATCCTGCGATTTACGCATTTTGGAGGCGGCGACCATTTCCATCGCTTTAGTGATCTTTTGCGTGTTTTGCACGCTAGCGATCTTACTACGTATCTCTTTTGCGCCGGCCATCTCTGCTTCTCCTCAGTGCCAGACGGCCTGCTGTCTTTCAACAGCAGGACCGTTCGGCGTTACCAGGACTGGGTTTTCTTGAAGGTCTCGAGGATGTCTTTCAACTTGCCCTCGATCTCATCATTGAAGTTGCCAGTTTGGTTGATGTGGTTCAGCAGCTCGGCGTGCTCGCGGTCCGCATAGGCGACCAGCGCGGCTTCGAAGCTCACCACTTTGGCGACTTCGACGTCGTTCAGGTAACCGCGTTCTGCGGCAAACAGCACCAGAGACTGTTGTGCGACCGACATCGGCGCATACTGTTTCTGTTTCAGCAGCTCGGTCACTTTCTGACCGTGGCTCAGCTGTTTGCGGGTCGCGTCGTCCAGATCGGATGCGAACTGGGAGAACGCAGCCAGTTCACGATACTGCGCCAGCGCGGTACGGATACCGCCGGACAGTTTCTTCATGATCTTGGTCTGCGCGGCGCCACCAACACGGGATACGGAGATACCCGGGTTAACTGCCGGACGAATACCGGAGTTGAACAGGTTGGATTCCAGGAAGATCTGACCATCGGTAATCGAGATTACGTTGGTCGGAACGAACGCGGAAACGTCACCCGCCTGGGTTTCAATGATCGGCAGAGCGGTCAGTGAACCGGTTTGGCCTTTAACTTCACCTTTGGTGAAGGCTTCAACGTATTCGGCGTTAACGCGCGCTGCACGCTCCAGCAAGCGGGAGTGCAGGTAGAATACGTCGCCTGGGTAAGCTTCACGACCTGGCGGACGACGAAGCAGCAGGGAAATCTGGCGGTAAGCAACGGCCTGTTTGGACAGGTCATCGTACACGATCAGCGCATCTTCACCGCGGTCACGGAAGTATTCGCCCATTGCGCAACCGGCGTATGGCGCCAGGTATTGCAGTGCAGCGGATTCGGAAGCGGTCGCCACAACCACGATGGTGTTGGCCAGTGCGCCGTGCTCTTCCAGTTTGCGCACCACGTTAGCGATGGTGGACGCTTTCTGGCCGATAGCCACGTAAACGCATTTGATGCCGGAGTCGCGTTGGTTGATGATCGCATCGATCGCCAGCGCGGTTTTACCGGTCTGACGGTCACCGATCACCAGCTCACGCTGGCCACGGCCGATTGGAATCATGGCGTCAACGGATTTGTAGCCAGTCTGAACCGGCTGATCAACGGATTGACGCTCGATAACGCCTGGCGCGATAGCTTCTACCGGAGAGAAACCGTCGTTCTCAATCGGGCCTTTGCCGTCGATTGGCGCGCCCAGGGTGTTAACTACGCGGCCCAGCAGACCACGACCGACTGGAACTTCCAGGATACGGCCGGTGCATTTAACCTTCATGCCTTCGGCCAGATCCGCGTACGGACCCATAACCACGGCACCGACGGAGTCGCGCTCCAGGTTCAATGCGATTGCGTAACGGTTGCCAGGCAGCGCGATCATTTCGCCCTGCATAACGTCGGCCAGGCCGTGTACGCGGATGATCCCGTCGCTGACGGAAACGATAGTACCTTCATTGTGAGCTTCGCTCACTACATTGAACTGAGCAATGCGCTGCTTGATCAGTTCGCTGATTTCGGTGGAATTCAGTTGCATGCTCCAGTCCCCTTAAGACTGCAAGACGTCTGTCAGGCGTTCAAGACGACCGCGAACGCTGCCATCAATCACCATATCGCCGGCGCGAACAACGATGCCGGCCAGTACAGACTTGTCAATTTTGCAATTCAGCTTAACTTTGCGTGACAGACGTTTTTCCATCGCAGCGGCGATTTTCGCCTGCTGTTCGTCGCTCAGCGCGCTCGCAGAGAGCACTTCGACTTCGACGGTGGATTCCAGCGAGGCGCGCAGTTCGATGAACTGCTGCAGCACGGCAGGAAGAACCAGTAAACGTCCATTTTCGGCCATTACGCGGATAAAGTTCTGGCCATGTTCGTCGAGCCGATCGCCACAAACCGCGATGAACGTCCTGGACAGCGTTTCTGGCGCGACCGCGCCAGACAGCAGTTCAGAAATCTGTTCATTGCGAGTGACTTCAGCCGCAAACGCCAGCATTTCCTGCCAGCGCTCTACGCTTTGGTGCTCAACGGCAAAGTCAAAAGCTGCTTTGGCGTAGGGGCGAGCTACAGTGACAAATTCAGACATCAGCCCCTCCCTCCTTACAGTTCAGCGACCAGTTTATCAACGATGTCGCTGTTAGCAGCTTCATCCACGGAACGTTCGATGATCTTCTCGGCGCCGGCAATTGCCAGCATCGCGACTTGCTTACGCAACTCTTCACGAGCGCGCTTACGTTCGGCTTCGATCTCAGCCTGAGCCTGCGCCACGATTTTGTTACGTTCCTGC
Source organism: Serratia sp. SM04 (assembly GCF_040280225.1). NCBI lineage: Bacteria > Pseudomonadati > Pseudomonadota > Gammaproteobacteria > Enterobacterales > Yersiniaceae > Serratia > Serratia sp. SM04. Next base: position 265,439 of record NZ_JBEOQT010000005.1, read on the forward strand.
TCGGCTTCGGCTTTCGCTTCATCCATGATCTGAGCTTTGCGTTTGTTCGCTTGCTCGATGATCACCTGAGCTTCTGCTTTAGCAGTTTTCAGCTGGTCGGTCGCATTGGCTTGCGCTAAGTCCAGATCTTTTTTGGCACGCTCTGCAGAAGCGAGGCCGTCAGCGATTTCTTTCTGACGTTTCTCGATGGCAGCCATGATCGGCGGCCATACGTACTTCATGCAGAACCAGACAAACAGAACGAACGCGATGGCCTGGCCGAGGATTGTTGCGTTAAGATTCACAGCACAATGCCTCTTTAAAAGTTAATAGTTTGGTTACGTCGTAGAGGGTTGCTCTACTTACGCGACGGCGAACATCACGTACAGACCCAGACCTACAGCGATCATCGGGATGGCGTCGACCAGACCCATAACGATAAAGAACTGTGTACGCAGCAGAGGAATCAGGTCAGGCTGACGAGCAGCGCCTTCCAAGAATTTACCACCCAGGATGCCGATACCGATCGCAGCACCGATTGCCGCTAAACCCATCATCACAGCGGCAGCCATGTACAGCAGATCCATACTCAGGTTTTCCATGACAGTCTCCAGTTTGTTTCAGTTTAAAAGTGCAAGTGTTTTAAGAAAATCAGTGCTCTTCAGACGCCATCGACAGATAGACGATCGTCAGAACCATGAAAATAAAGGCTTGAAGCGTAATGATCAGGATGTGGAAGATAGCCCAAGGCAAGCTCAGGACCCACTGTGACCACCACGGCAACAGGCCGGCAATCAGGATGAAGATCAACTCACCCGCATACATGTTGCCGAACAGTCGCAGACCCAGTGAAACAGGTTTGGACAGCAGGCTGACACCTTCAAGAATCAGGTTGATAGGAATGAATACAGGGTGGTTGAACGGCTGCATGGTCAACTCTTTAACGAACCCGCCAACGCCTTTCATTTTGATGCTATAGAACAGAATCAGGATAAACACGCCCAGCGCCATAGACAGCGTGACGTTCACGTCGGCGGTAGGCACGACGCGCAGCGCAGGCAGACCGAGAACGTGGGTGCCGAGATAAGGCAGGAAGTCAACCGGGATGAGGTCCATCAGGTTCATCAGGAACACCCAGACGAACACGGTCAGTGCCAACGGCGCAATGACCTTGCTCTTGCCGTGGTACATGTCGCGCACGCTGCTGTCGACGAAACCGACCACCAGCTCCACGGCGGTTTGCAGTTTACCCGGCACGCCGCTGGTGGCGTTTTTGGCCACTTTGCGGAAGATCACCAGGAAGAGCGCCCCGAGGACGACGGAGAAAAACATCGAGTCGAGGTTAATCGACCAAAACCCAGTCCCGACCTGAAGCTGCGTCAGGTGGTGACCGATATACTCCTGTGGAGTCAAGACTTCTCCTGCAGACATGATGCCTCTTACCCTTATTTAGTTAAGTTCGGTAACTGTTAATCACGGCCGGTGCCACTATCTGCACCACTAACACCGCTAAATAGGTCAGGCCAAGCGGTATAAACTCCGCCTTGAACACCCCCAGCGCCACGATCAGCAAAACGATGGTGATCACGACCTTTAGCCCCTCGCCGATGGCGAACGACCAGGCAACCCTACCGGGCGCCGGCGTTTGCGCCTGATGGCGCAAGGCAAACAGCATAAACATTGCACTCGGCAACCAGGCGGCGAGACCGCCTGCCAGCGCCGAAGCGCTCCATTCCGGGCTTTTCAGCCAGAAAGCAACGCTGATCAGAACAAAAGTCATTAACTGCAAAAACAGCAGTTTGCGTGCGACTTTCCCGCTGTAAAGGGACACAGACATGACGTTTGTTCTCTCCGTACCCCAGAGGGGGTATGCTGAGTGACGTATACAACTGTTTTTGCTGTCCAGAGTCAAGCAGCAAAAAACGAGCAAATTATACGGGGCATACCAACGAATTCAATCGATAAGTAGCGAAAAGGTGAACAATTATTTAAATTTCCCTATTCCAGCCTATTTTCACAAGAAAACGGTCGGAATAATAGGGCGCATTTAATTGTCTGATTATTCCAGCGTTGCGTTTAGAAACGCGAAGCCGATCACAGTAATGTCCCTTCCTGATTTATAGCCGATGGTCAACCAAACCGTCTTTAGCAATTTGAGCGATCAAAAGATTATATAAATCAAAACATTATCAGTTAACTGTTCAAAAACAATCCGTATACCCGACGAAAACCTTTTATTGACAAGCCGCAGGGCAATATTCCAACAGCCAATTAACATTAGCAGCAAACGCCAGTCTTTCGCACATGATTGCTAACGTGACTATTTCCAAATGCAATTACTCTATTGTCGCTAATTAGCCGCGTTTTTTGTGTTAATAGAAAGTAAATTAACTAAAAAAAGCGACCAACTAATTAGCCTGCTTATCTTTCTGCCTGGTACTGCCTTTAATTCACGCTTGTTTGATCAAAAGCAAACTCAGTTTGCCTTAAGAATCACCAGATGGCGTTCGCCTTCCAGTTCAGGCACCTGCAGCCGCACGATGGATTCCAGGCTAACGCCCGCCGGCAGCTGCGTCAGCTCTTCATCCGGGCGCACGCCTTTCAACGCGTAAAAACGCCCCTGCCCTTTCGCCGGCAGGTGATGGCACCAAGACAACATATCCTGCAGCGAAGCGAACGCGCGGCTGATCACGCCGTCGAACGGTGGCTCGGCCGGAAACTCCTCAACGCGGCTCTGCACCGGCTCGATATTGTTCAGGCCCAGCTCATGTTGCACCTGACGCAGGAAACGCACGCGCTTGCCCAGGCTGTCGAGCAGCGTGAAATGCGCGTCCGGGCGCACGATCGCCAGCGGAATGCCCGGCAAGCCGGGGCCGGTGCCGACATCGATAAAACGCGAGCCCTGCAGATGCGGGTTGACCACGATGCTGTCGAGGATGTGGCGCACCAGCATTTGCTGCGGATCGCGCACCGACGTGAGGTTATAAGCCTTGTTCCACTTATCCAGCATGCCGACATAGCCCAGCAGCTGCTGTTTCTGCTGATCGGGCAGCTCAATGCCTGCTGCCGCGAGCAGCGAGTCTAATTTTTTTTGCACAACGGATCCTTTGGCAGGCGCTGAACGACCAGCGGATGGTTAGCTGGCGCAATGAGGCGCCTATGATAATTCAGGGCGCAAGTGATGTCAGCGGCCGTTTGGCTACGGGATGAGCAAACGGCCGCCTGGATGCGGGATTTATGCGCTGCGGCGCAGCAGTCCCTGCTTTTTCAGCCAGATCAGCAAAATCGAGATCGCCGCCGGCGTAATGCCGGAGATGCGCGAAGCCTGGCCGATGGAGTTCGGTTTGTGATCGTTCAGCTTGGCGATCACCTCGTTCGACAGCCCAGAAACCTGACGGTAGTCGAGATCCAACGGCAGCACGGTGTTCTCGTTGCGCTGTTGTTTTTCGATCTCTTCCTGCTGGCGAGCGATGTAGCCTTCGTATTTGACCTGGATCTCGACCTGTTCGGCGGCTTGTACGTCGTCCAGCGGCGGCGCGAAGGCCTCGGTGCCGGTCAACTGCGCGTAATCCATCTCCGGGCGGCGCAGCAGCTCTTCGCCGTTCGCTTCGCGCGACAGCGGCGCCTTCAGCAGCGCATTGACCTGTTCGACGTTCTCGGCGTGCGGGTGCATCCAGATGTCGCGCAGGCGCTGACGTTCGCGTTCGATTCGCTCCAGCTTCTCGCTGTAACGCGCCCAACGCACGTCGTCCACCAGGCCGAGTTCACGGCCTTTTTCCGTCAGGCGGAGATCGGCGTTGTCTTCGCGCAGCATCAGACGATACTCGGCGCGCGAGGTAAACATGCGGTACGGTTCTTTGGTGCCGAGGGTGCTGAGATCGTCCACCAGCACACCCAGGTAGGCCTGATCGCGACGTGGCGCCCAGCCTTCCTGTTCGTCAGCGAAGCGCCCGGCGTTCAGGCCGGCCAACAGGCCCTGCGCAGCGGCTTCTTCATACCCGGTGGTGCCGTTGATCTGGCCGGCGAAGAACAGCCCCTGAATGAATTTGCTTTCCAGCGTCGGCTTCAGATCGCGCGGATCGAAGAAATCGTACTCGATGGCATAACCAGGGCGAATAATACGCGCGTTCTGCATCCCTTCCATCGAACGGACGATCTGCATCTGCACGTCGAACGGCAGGCTGGTGGAAATGCCGTTAGGGTAAATTTCGTTGCTGGTCAGGCCTTCCGGTTCGAGGAAGATCTGGTGCGCGTTGCGATCGGCAAAGCGCATGACCTTGTCTTCGATCGACGGGCAGTAACGTGGGCCGATCCCTTCGATGATCCCGGCATACATCGGGCTGCGATCGAGGTTATTGCGGATCACGTCATGGGTTTTTTCATTGGTGTGGGTGATGTAGCACGCCATTTGTTCCGGGTGCTGGCTGGCATCGCCCAGGAACGAGAATACCGGCACCGGCGTATCGCCGTGTTGTGGCGCCAGTACGCTGAAATCGATAGTGCGGGCGTCGATGCGCGGCGGCGTACCGGTTTTCAAGCGGTTGACGCGCAGCGGCAGCTCACGCAAACGCTGCGACAGCGAGATCGAAGGAGGATCCCCGGCGCGGCCGCCGCTGTAATTCTCCAGGCCGATATGGATCTTGCCGTCCAGGAAGGTGCCGACGGTCAATACCACCGCTTTGGCGCGGAATTTCAGGCCCATTTGGGTGACGGCGCCCACTACGCGATCGTTTTCGACGATCAGATCCTCAACCGGCTGTTGGAAGATCATCAGGTTGGGCTGGTTCTCCAACGCGGTGCGGATCGCCAGGCGATACAGCACGCGATCCGCCTGCGCGCGAGTAGCGCGAACGGCAGGGCCTTTGCTGGCGTTTAGTATCCTAAACTGGATGCCGGCATGATCGATCGCCGTGGCCATCAGGCCGCCGAGTGCATCAATTTCCTTAACCAGATGCCCTTTACCAATACCGCCAATCGCCGGGTTACAGGACATCTGTCCCAGCGTATCGATATTGTGTGTCAATAATAAAGTCTGACGCCCCATGCGCGCCGCGGCCATGGCGGCCTCGGTACCTGCATGGCCACCACCGATGATGATGACGTCAAATTGATCTGGATAAAACATGGAACTGCACCTCGCCGTATTGCGAACGATCGTATTTGCCCTGGGGTGGGGGATTCTACTCAAGTTTAGACGATCGACCAAGCGGTCAGGATCGTCGGTAATTAAAAGAAGATCTTTTTTATTTAAAGATCTCTTTATTAGATCTCTTATTAGGATCGCGATCCTCTGTGGATAAGTAACTATTCACGAAGAAGATCAGCAGATTAAGGAGGATCGTTTGCTGTGAATGATCGGTGATCCCGACGCAGATAAGCTGGGATCTAAAAGGCTTGTTATACACAGGACAAAAAGCGACCTACGGTTGTTATTTGGATAACTACGGCTTTTACCCTGCTTTTAAGCTTAGTTATCCACAATCGTTCGCGCGATCTTTAGACAAATTAGAGTAAATTAATCCAGTTTTTTACCCATTCCTCGGCCGGATCCTCGGGAATTTCATGCTCGGTCACGTCGATCTCGAGACGATCGCCGATCCTTTTCGCGCCTCTGGCGATCAGCAGATCGTCGATCTGTTTGATCGCGCCGCAGAAGATGTCGTATTCCGAACTGCCCAAACCGACGGCACCGAACTGCACCTCGGAAAGATCTGGCTGTTGTTCGGCGATCTGCTCCAGCAGCGGCTGAAGGTTATCCGGCAGTTCGCCGGCGCCGTGCGTGGAAGAGACCACCAGCCAGCGGCCGGTCAACGGCAGTTCATCCAGTTCAGGGCCGTGCAGCATCTCGGTAGAGAAACCCGCGTCTTCCAGCTTTTCAGCCAAATGTTCAGCCACGTATTCGGCGCTGCCAAGCGTACTGCCACTGATCAGAGTAATGTCTGCCATGAACCAACGATCCCAACCTTCTCACTCAAAGTGGCTGCATTGTACGCTGTGAATCGGCTGGGATCTACCTGTGGATAATGTGGGTATGCAATTTGGCGGGTTACGGCACGATGGTGCGCATAATGGGGTTCTGCAGCGAGATCAGCGTTTCGGTAGACTGGATCTCGTCGATGGTCTGGATCTTGTTGATAAGTACCTGCTGCAGTGCGTCGATCGATCGGCACATCACCTTGATAAAGACGCTGTAGTGGCCGGTGGTGTAATAGGCTTCCACCACTTCCTCCAGGCTTTCCAGCTTTTTCAGCGCCGAAGGGTAGTCCTTGGCGCTCTTTAATATGATGCCGATAAAGCAGCACACATCGTAGCCCAGCTGTTTGGGGCTGACGTCGATGCGCGCGCCGGTGATGATCCCGGCCTGTTTCATCTTCTCTACCCGCACATGAATGGTGCCGGGGCTGACGGCAAAGTTTTTCGCCAGTTCGGCGTACGGCGTGCGCGCGTTGTCCATCAGAGCGTTGAGGATGCCGCGATCGAGATTATCGATCTGATAAATTTCCGCCATTTAATCCCCCATTAATTAACGATTGTTGAATTCTGTCCGGATAAAAATGAACGATTAAAAGTGAAAAGGCAATATTGATTAATGGATATTGAATTGACGTGTCGTTTTGTTGCTTAATCGTTGGCAACAGAGACAGGTTTACAAGAGATACGGCAATGAAAAAACAGTTTATCCAAAAACAACAACAAATCAGCCAGGTCAAATCCTTCTTCTCCCGCCAGCTGGAGCAACAGCTTGGCCTGATCGAAGTGCAGGCGCCGATCCTCAGCCGTCTGGGCGACGGCACGCAGGATAACCTCTCCGGCAGCGAGAAAGCGGTGCAGGTTAAGGTGAAAACCCTGCCGGACGCCACCTTCGAAGTGGTGCATTCATTGGCGAAATGGAAACGCAAAACCCTGGGCAGCTACGATTTCGGCGCCGGCGAAGGCCTGTACACCCATATGAAGGCGCTGCGCCCGGATGAAGATCGCCTGACGCCTATCCACTCGGTGTACGTCGATCAGTGGGATTGGGAGCGGGTGATGGGCGACGGTGAGCGCAGCCTGGACTACCTGAAAAGCACCGTGCGCAGCATTTACGCCGCCATCAAGGCGACGGAGGCGGAAGTCAGCCGCGAGCATGGTCTGACCCCGTTCCTGCCGGAACAGATCCACTTTGTGCACAGCGAAACCCTGCTGCAGCGTTACCCGGATCTGGACGCCAAAGGGCGCGAGCGGGCGATCGCCAAAGAGCTGGGCGCAGTGTTCCTGATCGGCATCGGCGGCAAGCTGTCGCACGGCAAATCGCACGATGTGCGGGCACCGGATTATGATGATTGGACCACCCCGGCGGCGGATGGCCTGGCGGGCCTGAACGGCGATATCGTGGTGTGGAACCCGGTGCTGCAGGACGCTTTCGAGCTGTCCTCTATGGGCATCCGCGTCGACGCCGCCGCGCTGAAACGTCAGCTGGCGCTGACCGGCGATGAAGAGCGCATGAAGCTGGAGTGGCACCAGTCGCTGCTGCGCGGCGATATGCCGCAGACTATCGGCGGCGGCATCGGTCAGTCGCGCTTGGTGATGTTGCTGCTGCAACTGTCGCATATCGGCCAGGTGCAGTGCGGCGTGTGGTCGCCGGAAGTGCGCGGGGCGGTCGAAGGCCTGCTCTGATCCCGCCTAGCGCCGCCAGCGGCGCATCAAACGGCTTTTCAGCCCGGTATCGAAGCGCCAGATATGATCGAAGATGCGCATGATGCCGGGTTTGCCGTAGGCGGACATCGCCACCGCATGGAAACGCTGCTGGTGGCTTTGCTGCTGCTGTTTCACCTTCTTTATTACCTCCTCCGGCAACCGCTGAGCGATAAAATCGGAAATGATCACCGCATCGGCGTCGAACCAGCCGCTCTCCGCCATTTTGGTGACGGTGGCGTTCAGGCAGGCCGCCAGATCGGTGCCGCCGCGAAACTGCTGGCCGAGAAAGCGCACCGCCTGTTCGATGCCGCTGGCGGCGGTGAGCTCGTAATGCACGATCTGGTTGGCGAACAGCATGATGTAGCAACGGCGGTTGTCCGCCAGCGCAATGCGCAGCAGCGCCAGGCAGAACGCCTTGGCGCACTGTTCGTTGAAGCCGCCCATCGATCCTGAGGTGTCCACGCAGACGATAAACGGCCCGCGCGGCTGTTGATCCTGCTGCTGGTGGGTGACCTGGCGGATCAGGATCTGCTCCTGCCAGACGTCGCCCTGCAGGCGGTAGCTCAGCAGTCGCTTTTCCAGCAGGCGGCGATAAAATTCGAACTCCAGCTCTTCAATGCCCAGCGTCGCCAGCTCCGGCGGCAGCAAGCGCAGGATGTCGTCGCTCTGATGAATGCCGCTCACTTCTTCCGGTAGCGTGGCCGGCACCTGCACCATCACCCTGAACGGCTCCGGCTGCGCGTCCTGTTGCTGCACCGCCTTGGCCTGATAGCTGCGGCCCAACTGCTGCGCCAGCTTTTTCAGCTCCGGCTGCTGCTGCAAAAAGTTGCCGTACTCCACCAGCCGCTGGTAATCGCCGCGCTGTAGCTGGCCTTTGCTCATGTCCCACAGCCTGCCGGCGGCGGTGTCGTTTTCCGACAGCAGCGGCTCCAGCGCGCCGCTCAGCGCCAGTCGCTCCTGTAGTTCCGCCATCAGTTGCTCGCGCTCCTGTTCCAGCAACTGGTGGTGCAGCATGGTGGCCTGCAGCGTCAGGCTGATGCGCCAGCGCTGCAGGAACAGGGTTTGGAAGCTGTCGTCCAGCGGATGATTGGGCAGATCGGCGGCGTCCACCAGCGCGCGCGCCTGTTCATAAAACGGCGAGACCAGCTGGCGCAGCAGCTCCATCGTGTCGTTGAGGTTGTGATAGAACTGGGTGTTGTTCTCCAGCTGGCACTGTTGGTAGCGGTAAAATTCCTGCGCCAGCGCCGGCGGCACCATGGCTTCCTGCAGACGCTCCTTGAGCTGCAGTTTCCAGCGTGGCAGATCGCGATCCAGCGCCCGGCGAAGGGCCGGAAACTTTTTAAAGAACACCGACAGCTGCGGCGCCGCCAGCATGCCGACGATCATCTCCTCGATCATTTCGCCTTCGGCGATCGCCAGCAGCAGATCGAGCGTCTCCAGACTGAGCATGGTTACTGGCCGCGCATTTGCTGCAGTTGCTGTTTAACCTGCTCCGCCACCTGCAGCAGACTGGCTTCGATCTTGGCCAGGCCGGCGGCGGGTGTGAACAGACAGGGCTGATGTTGGCTGAAGGCGCGGCGCTGCTCCGCCAGGCGTTGGGCCAACGCGTCCATTTCGTCCAGCAGCGCCTGCGGCGTGGCGGTGGCCTGTTTGCCTGGCAGCGCCAGCAGCGACGGCTGGCGGCTGACGTCCAGCACCGTCAGGTGCAGTTGGTCGTCGACCTCCAAATCGATCGGCTGCGCGAAGCCGATGCCGTTCAGCTTGGCGCGCACATCGCCGCCTTTTTGCAGCCAGTTGTCCAGCACGCTGCTTTCGATGCTCAGATGGTTGACCTGAATGTCATGCAGCTGCAGCGGCTTTTGCAGCAACAGGGTGAGGGTGCCGCCGGCGAACGGCGTGGCCGGTGCGTATTGCGGTTTACGGCTGAACATGCCGCCCTTTTTCACCAGGCTGATGGCCTGCCGGTCGCTTTGTTGCTGCTGATCCTGCAGCCAGCGGGTGTGGATTTGTTGCAGTTGGATCAGCATCGACTGTTGCTGGTAGGCCGATTCGGTCAGCAGCTGATCGATCTGCTGTTGCAGCAGCTTCAGCGAGGTGAGATCGTGCCACAGGCAGTCTTTCAGCAGCATCAGGTCGAGCGGGGCGATGGCGTCGCGCCCGCTGAAGAAGGCGCAGGCCTGCAGCAGGCGCAGGGCTTTTTTCCAGCGTCGGTCAGAGACGTACGGCGCCTGTTCCAGCGCGTCCAGCCGCTGGCGCAGCTGGAAAATCAGCTCAAAGCAGGCTTCCGGCAGCGCCACCTTATCGATCTGCGGCTGCCACTGCAGAAACTCTTCGTCGCTGACGCTCAGCGCCGCCGGCACCGGGTTTTGGCTTTCGCTCTGGCGGTTGACCAGCAGCGAGCGGAAATTCTGCTTATCCTGCACCTTATCCAGCCACAGGCGGATCAGCATGCGGTCATATAAGGCTTCGAGGCTGTTGTCCGCTTCGGGCAGTTCGTTGGAGGCGGTGACCAGCAGGCGCAGCGGGATCGGTTCTTCGCTGTTGCCGTTGCGAAAGCGCCGTTCGTTGATCGCCGTCAGCAGGGTGTTGAGGATCGCCGGGCCGGCCTTCCAGATCTCGTCCAGAAACACGATCTCCGCTTCCGGCAGGTAGCCGGCGGTCAGGCGCTGATAGCGCCCCTCATCTTTCAGCGCCTGAATGGAGAGCGGGCCGAAGACCTCTTCCGGCGTGGAAAAGCGCGTCATCAGGTATTCAAAGGAGCGGGCGTTGCGGAAGGCAAACTTCAGCCGGCGCGCGATCAGGCTCTTGGCGATGCCGGGCGGGCCGAGCAGGAATACGCTTTCGCCGCTCAGCGCCGCCAGCAGGCACAGGCGAATCGCTTCTTGCCGCTCATAAAGACCGCTCTCCAGCGCGCTGCTGAGGCGGGAAATTCGTTCTGCCAGAAGGGATGATGGCGTCATATAATTGTCGCATTGTCCGAGAGTTAGCCAATCTTGGTCGATAATCCGATGATAAACCACCATTATTTTTAGTGGTATAGCTTGTTGATTAGTAATATTTTTCTAAGTTGAGCCGGATATCCGGTTCACATTTTGTTTATTTTTCGGCTCTGATATAAGGGTAGGCAAGCCGTATAAATGGTGCATACTGTGCGGCTTTCTGGTGGGCGTGACGGATCTTTGAGCCCGTATTTTGCCTGATGCGGATGCATCGCTAACGGATGTTCTGATAAAGAAACGAATTATGAGCGCAGAGCATAAGCAGTCCTTATCGGCGGTAACCCTGGCGGCCATCGGCGTGGTCTACGGTGATATCGGCACCAGCCCTCTCTATACGTTGAGAGAGTGTTTCTCCGGCCATTACGGCTTCGATGTTCGTCCAGACGTGGTTTTCGGCTTCCTGTCGCTGATTTTCTGGATGCTGATCGTGATCGTTTCCCTCAAATATCTCACCTACGTGATGCGCGCGGACAACGCCGGCGAGGGCGGCATTCTGACGCTGATGTCGCTGGCCGGGCGCAACACTTCGGCGCGCACCACCGCGGTGCTGGTGATACTGGGCCTGATCGGCGGCAGCTTCTTCTATGGCGAGGTGGTGATCACCCCGGCTATCTCGGTGATGTCGGCGATAGAGGGGCTGGAAATCGCCGCGCCTGCGCTCGATGCCTATATCGTGCCGCTCTCCATTCTGGTGCTGACGCTGCTGTTCGTTATCCAAAAGCACGGCACCGGCAGCGTTGGCAAGCTGTTCGCCCCGGTGATGCTGCTGTGGTTCATCGTGTTGGCGGTGCTGGGCGCGCGCAGCATCATTTCGAACCCGGAAGTGCTGCAGGCGCTGAACCCCAAATGGGCGCTCAACTTCTTCATGGAATATAAGAAGGTGTCGTTCTTTGCGCTGGGGGCGGTGGTGCTGTCGATCACCGGCGTCGAGGCGCTGTATGCCGATATGGGGCACTTCGGCAAGTTCCCGATTCGCCTGGCCTGGTTCACCGTGGTGCTGCCTTCGCTGGTGCTCAACTACTTCGGCCAGGGCGCGCTGCTGCTGAAAAACCCTGAGGCGATCAAAAACCCGTTCTTCCTGCTGGCACCCGACTGGGCGCTGATCCCGCTGCTGATTCTGGCGACCCTGGCGACGGTTATCGCTTCGCAGGCGGTGATTTCCGGCGTCTTCTCGCTGACCCGCCAGGCGGTGCGCCTGGGCTATCTGTCGCCGATGCGCATTATTCACACCTCGGAAATGGAATCCGGCCAGATCTACATTCCGGTGATCAACTGGACGCTGTACATCTCGGTGGTGCTGGTGATTGTCGGTTTCGAACACTCCAGCAACCTGGCGGCGGCGTACGGCATCGCCGTCACCGGCACCATGGTGCTGACCAGCATTCTGGTCACCTCGGTGGCGATCAACAACTGGCACTGGAATCGCTTCCTGGCGCTCGGCATCGCTGCCATCTTGCTGATCATCGACGTGCCGATGTTCTCCGCCAATGCCCTGAAGCTGTTCTCCGGCGGCTGGTTGCCGCTGACCTTGGCGCTGGTGATGTTTATCATTATGACCACCTGGAAGAGCGAGCGCTTCCGCCTGCTGCGCCGCCTGCATGAACACGGCAACTCGCTGGAGGCGATGATCGCCTCGCTGGAGAAATCGCCACCGGTGCGGGTGCCGGGTACCGCGGTGTTCCTGTCGCGCGCCACTAACGTCATTCCTTTTGCGCTGCTGCACAACCTGAAGCACAACAAGGTGCTGCATGAGCGCGTGGTGCTGCTGACGCTGCGCACCGAGGATGCGCCTTACGTGCACAACGTGCGTCGGGTGACCATCGAACAGCTGTCGCCGACCTTCTGGCGGGTAGTGGCCAGCTACGGCTGGCGGGAAACGCCGAACGTCGAGGAGGTGTTCCACCGCTGCGGGCTGGAAGGGTTGCCGTGCCGCATGTCGGAGACCTCGTTCTTCATGTCCCATGAATCGCTGATCCTCACCAAGCGGCCGTGGTACCTCTACCTGCGCGGCAAGCTGTTCGTCGCCCTGAGCCGCAACGCGCTGCGCGCGCCGGATCAGTTTGAGATCCCGCCGAACCGGGTCATCGAGCTCGGCACGCAGGTCGAGATCTAACCCGCCTGACAGGGGCTCAGCATGGCTGAGCCCCTTTTGTTTGCGCATTGTCCGTGCGTGAACGAAACGTTTCGATAGCGATCACACTTCTGCATTGTCCCGGTTGCCTTCCCCTGCCGTTTTTTTAAACTCCCCCAGAGAGCGAAACGTTTCGCTAGCGGAGTGAGAAGATGAAAAAAGGCGTATTACTGAATTCCGACGTGTCTGCCGTGATTGCCCGGTTGGGGCATACCGACCAGCTCACCCTGTGCGACGCGGGCCTGCCGATACCGGCGGCGACGCAGCGCATCGATCTGGCGCTGACGCAGGGCGTGCCGACCTTCATGCAGGTGTTCGCGGCGGTCACGCAAGAGATGCAGGTAGAAAGCGCCATCCTGGCGGAAGAGATCGTGAAACAGAATCCGTCGCTCCACGAGGCACTGTTGGCTGAACTGACCGCACTGGGCCAACGCCAGGGCAATACCATCAGCGTGCGTTATATCAGCCATCAGGCGTTTAAAGCGCAAACCGAGCACAGCCGGGCGGTGATCCGCAGCGGGGAGTGTTCGCCTTACGCGAACCTGATCCTGTGCGCCGGCGTAACTTTCTGAGGCGTTTATGCAACCTTTACTGCAACTGAAAGGGATTGATAAAGCCTTTCCCGGCGTGAAGGCGCTTTCCGGCGCCGCCCTCAGCGTTTATCCCGGCAAGGTGATGGCGCTGGTGGGGGAAAACGGCGCCGGGAAGTCCACCATGATGAAAGTGCTGACCGGCATCTACCAGAAAGACGCCGGCAGTCAGTATTTTCTCGGTAACGAGGTGGCGTTCAACGGGCCTAAAGATTCGCAGGAAGCGGGCATCGGCATTATCCATCAGGAGCTGAACCTGATCCCGCAGCTGACGATTGCGGAAAACATCTTCCTCGGCCGCGAGTTCGTCAACCGTTTCGGCCGCATTGACTGGAAGCGTATGTACGCCGAGGCCGATCGCTTGCTGGCGCGCCTCAACCTGCGCTACAGCAGCCACCGGCTGGTGGGCGAGCTGTCGATCGGCGATCAGCAGATGGTGGAGATCGCCAAGGTGCTGAGCTTCGAATCGAAAGTGATCATCATGGACGAACCGACCGACGCGCTGACCGACACCGAAACCGCCTCGCTGTTCAAAGTGATCAACGAGCTGAAGGCCGAAGGGCGCGGCATCGTTTATATCTCGCACCGCCTGAAAGAGATTTTTGAAATCTGCGACGACGTGACCGTGTTCCGCGACGGGCAGTTTATCGCTGAGCGGCCGGTGAGCGAGCTGCAGGAAGATTCGCTGATTGAGATGATGGTCGGCCGCAAGCTGGAAGAGCAATACCCGCGCCTTGATTTGCCGCGCGGGGAAAAACGGTTGGAAGTCAGCCACCTTTCCGGCCCCGGCGTTGAGGACGTCAGTTTTACGCTGTATCGCGGCGAGATCCTCGGCGTGGCCGGGCTGATGGGCGCCGGGCGCACCGAACTGATGAAGATCCTGTACGGCGCCGCGCCGCGCAAGGCCGGCACCGTCAGCCTGGACGGCCGCGAGGTGGTCACCCATTCGCCGCAGGACGGGTTGGCGAACGGCATCGTCTATATCTCGGAAGACCGCAAGCGCGACGGCCTGGTGCTGGGCATGTCGGTGAAGGAAAACATGTCGCTGACCGCGCTGCGCTACTTCAGCCGCGCCGACGGCAGCCTGAAACAGGCCGACGAGCGGCAGGCGGTGGGGGATTTCATCCGGCTGTTCAATATCAAAACGCCGTCGATGGAACAGCCGATCGGTCTGCTTTCCGGCGGCAATCAGCAAAAAGTGGCGATCGCCCGCGGCCTGATGACTCGGCCGAAGGTGCTGATCCTCGATGAGCCGACGCGCGGCGTCGACGTCGGCGCCAAAAAAGAGATCTATCAGTTAATCAACCAGTTCAAGCAGGAAGGGCTGAGCATCATTCTGGTGTCTTCGGAGATGCCGGAGGTGATGGGCATGAGCGATCGCATTCTGGTGATGCACGAAGGGCATCTCAGCGGCGAGTTCCCGATTGAACAGGCCACCCAGGAAGCGTTGATGGCGGCAGCCGTCGGCAAGCAATACGGCGTAAAGCAGGAGTAATCAGATATGAGTTCCCAGACTATCGCAGCCAAGCGCTGGTTCAGTAAAGAGTGGCTGTTAGAGCAGAAGTCGTTGATTGCGCTGCTGGTGCTGATCGCCGTGGTCTCTTCCATGAGCCCGAACTTCTTCACCCTGAACAATCTGTTCAATATTCTGCAGCAAACCTCGGTGAACGCCATCATGGCGGTGGGGATGACGCTGGTGATCCTTACGTCCGGCATCGATCTGTCGGTGGGATCGCTGCTGGCGCTGACCGGCGCGGTGGCGGCGTCGATCGTCGGTTTTGAGGTCAACGCGCTGGTGGCGGTGGCGGCGGCATTGGCGCTGGGCGCCGCGGTTGGCGCCTGCACCGGGGTGATCGTCGCCAAAGGCAAAGTGCAGGCCTTTATCGCCACGCTGGTGATGATGCTGCTGCTGCGCGGCGTCACCATGGTGTACACCAACGGCAGCCCGGTCAACACCGGTTTCACCGACGTGGCCGACACCTTCGGCTGGTTCGGCATCGGCCGCCCGCTGGGCGTGCCTACGCCGATCTGGATCATGGCAATCGTGTTCATCGCCGCCTGGTATATGCTGCACCATACGCGCCTGGGCCGCTATATTTATGCCCTGGGCGGCAACGAAGCGGCAACCCGCCTGTCCGGCATCAGCGTCGATAAGGTGAAGATTATCGTCTACTCGCTGTGCGGCCTGCTGGCGGCGCTGGCCGGGGTGATCGAAGTGGCGCGCCTGTCGTCGGCGCAGCCGACCGCCGGCACCGGCTATGAGCTGGACGCCATCGCCGCCGTGGTGCTGGGCGGCACCAGCCTGGCCGGCGGCAAGGGCCGCATCGTCGGCACGTTGATCGGGGCGCTGATCCTCGGCTTCCTGAACAACGGCCTGAATTTACTGGGTGTTTCTTCCTACTACCAAATGATCGTGAAGGCAGTGGTGATACTGCTGGCGGTTCTGGTAGATAACAAAAGCAACAAGTAACCTCCCCCTACAGGAATCACGATGATGAAAATGAAAAAACTGGCAACCTTAGCCTCCGCCATCGCGCTGAGCGCCACCCTGAGCGCCAATGCCATGGCCAAAGACACCATCGCGCTGGTGGTGTCCACCCTCAACAACCCGTTCTTCGTCTCGATGAAAGATGGCGCGCAGCAAGAGGCCAACAAGCTGGGCTACAACCTGGTGGTGCTGGATTCCCAGAACAACCCGGCGAAAGAGCTGGCCAACGTGCAGGATCTGATGGTGCGCGCACCCAAGCTGCTGCTGATCAACCCGACCGACTCCGATGCGGTGGGCAACGCCATCAAGATGGCCAACCAGGCTAAGATCCCGGTCATCACGCTGGACCGCGTGGCGAGCAAGGGCGAGGTGGTGAGTCACATCGCTTCGGACAACCGCGTGGGCGGTAAAATGGCCGGCGACTTCATCGCCAAGAAAGTAGGCGCCGATGCCAAGGTGATTCAGCTGGAAGGCATCGCCGGCACTTCCGCCGCGCGTGAACGCGGTGAAGGCTTCAAGCAGTCGCTTGATCAGAATAAATTCAAACTGTTGGCCAGCCAGCCGGCCGATTTCGATCGCACCAAGGGCCTGAACGTGATGCAGAACCTACTGACCGCGCACCCGGACGTACAGGCGGTGTTCGCCCAGAACGATGAAATGGCGCTGGGTGCGCTGCGCGCGCTGCAAACCGCCGGTAAAACCGACGTGATCGTGGTAGGCTTCGACGGCACCGCCGACGGTGTAAAAGCGGTTGAAGGCGGCAAGCTGGCGGCGACCGTGGCGCAGCGTCCCGATCAGATCGGCGTGATCGGTGTGGAAACCGCCGATAAAGTGCTGAAAGGCGAAAAAGCGCCGGCGACCATCCCGGTCGATTTGAAACTGGTCACTAAATAAGTCATACCAGCGCCATCGGAACGGGGCGTTTACGATGGCGCGCAATTCAGGAATCAATGCGATGGAAACAGGTAAGCTGGTGGTTCTTGGCAGCATCAATGCCGACCATATCCTCAATATTGAACACTTCCCCCACCCGGGCGAAACGGTGATCGGGAAACAGTATAAGGTGGCGTTTGGCGGCAAGGGCGCGAATCAGGCGGTGGCGGCCGGGCGCAGCGGGGCGGAGATCGCCTTTATCGCCTGCGTGGGCGCCGACGACATTGGCGAACGTGTCCGCCGGCAGCTGGCGAGCGATCGCATTGATACCCAACCGATTGAAGCCATCACCGGCAGCACCACCGGCGTGGCGCTGATCTTCGTCAACGCCGAAGGCGAGAACGTGATTGGCATCGATGCCGGCGCCAACGCGGCGGTGACGCCGGATTACCTGGCGCGCTACCAACAAAAAGTGATCGATGCCGACGCTTTGCTGATGCAGCTGGAGTCGCCGCTGGAGACGGTGATCGCCGCCGCCCGCCTGGCGAAGCAGCATCACACGCAAGTGATCCTCAACCCGGCCCCGGCGCGTGAGCTGCCGGAGGAGCTGCTGGGCATGATCGATATGATTACCCCGAATGAAACCGAAGCCCAGCGCCTGACCGGCATCGCCGTGGACAACGACGCCGATGCGGCGCGTGCGGCGCAGGCGCTGCACGACAAGGGCATCGCGACGGTGATCATCACCCTCGGCAGCCGCGGCGTGTGGCTGAGCGAAAACGGCAACGGCAAACGGGTGCCCGGCTTCAAGGTGCAAGCGGTGGATACCATCGCCGCCGGCGATACCTTTAACGGTGCGCTGGTCACTGCCCTGTTGGAAGGCAAGGCCATGGCCGACGCGGTGCGTTTCGCCCATGCGGCGGCGGCGATCGCCGTGACCCGCCCTGGCGCGCAGCCTTCGGTGCCGTGGCGTGAAGATATCGACGCCTTCTTGCAGCAGCAGGGGTGATCCTTTGGCCACCATGAAAGATGTCGCCCGCCTGGCGGGCGTTTCAACCTCTACCGTTTCGCATGTGGTCAACAACAATCGCTTTGTCAGCGACAGCGTGCGCGACAAGGTCATGGCGGCCGTGGAACAGCTGAACTATGCGCCTTCCGCGCTGGCGCGCAGCCTGAAGCTCAATCAGACGCGCACCATCGGCATGCTGGTGACCGCCAGCAACAACCCGTTTTATGCCGAAGTGGTGCGCGGCGTGGAGCGCAGCTGCTATGAACGCGGCTACAGTTTAATCCTGTGCAATACCGAAGAAGACGCCGCGCGCATGAACCGCAGCATGGAGACGCTGCTGCAAAAGCGCGTCGACGGTTTGCTGCTGATGTGCACCGAAAACCACCGGCCATCGCAAGATGCCCTGAGCCGCTACCCGTCATTGCCGATCGTGATGATGGACTGGGCGCCGTTCGAGGGCGCCAACGACATTATTCAGGATAACTCGCTGCTGGGCGGCGAGATGGCGACCGATCATCTGATCGCCCGCGGCTACCGCAAGATCGCCTGCATCGCCGGCCCGCAGGATAAAACCACCGCCCGTCACCGGCTGGAAGGCTATCGCAACGCGATGCGGCGCGCCGGATTGCCGGTTCCGCCAGGGTATGAAGTGCACTGCGATTTTGAGTTTGAGGGCGGCGTGAACGCCATGCGCCAACTGCTGGCGCTGGACGAGCCGCCGCATGCGGTGTTCGCCGGCAACGACGCGGTGGCGGTGGGCGTTTATCAGGCGCTGTATCAGGCCGGGCTCTCCGTGCCGCAGGATATGGCGGTGATGGGCTACGATGACATTGAGCTGGCGCGCTATCTGGCGCCGCCGCTGAGCACCATTCATCAGCCGAAGGATTCGCTGGGCGAACTGGCGATCGATGCGCTGATCAATCGCCTGCAAAACCCGGAGCGCGCCCCCCAGGTGCTGGTGCTGACGCCCGAGCTGGTGGAACGCGCCTCGGTGGGCCGCCGTTAACTCGCCGCCTTCGCTTCTTTCTTGCTTTCCTGGCCGCTGATCAAATTGCGGCCATCCTTCCTTCTCAGCAACATAAACACCAGCGCCGACGCCACGGTGACGATCCCCATGGTGATAAAGGTGTAATGGAAGTGGTCGATCATGGTGCCTAACGACAGAGATTCGTAAAAACGCAGCACCGCCGCGCTGATCGCCACGCCGAAGCTGATGGACAGCTGCTGGGTGACCGCCAGGACGCTGTTGCCGGCGCTGGCGTTGGCGTCGTTCAAATCCGCCAGGCTGATGGTGTTCATGGCGGTGAACTGGGTGGACATCGCCATACCCAGCACGAACAGCGGCAGGATCATCAGCCACAGCGGCATGCCCGGGCTTTGCAGGGCGAACTGGGCGATCAGCACCCCGATGATGACGGTGATGCCGACCAGCGTTTTACGGTAGCCGAACCAGCGCAGCACCTGAGTGACGGTGGATTTCGCCATCAGCGAACCGATGGCGGTCGGTGCCATCATGCAGCCGGCGACGATCGCCGTGTAGCCGAATCCCACCTGCAGCATGAGCGGCATTAAAAACGGCACGCAGCCGGTGCCCAGCCTGGAGGCGACGTTGCCGGCGATGCCGACCGAGAAAGTGCGGGTTTTGAACAGGTCGAGACCGATCAGCGGCTGAGGATGACGGCGGGCGTGCGCGATGTAGCCGAACAGCATCACGAAGCCGCTGAGCAGAATGCCCAGCGAAACGTAGCTCGCCAGTACCCGCTCGCCAAACAGTTCCAGCCCGGTAGAGATCAGCACCAGGCTCAGGCCGAACAGCATAAAGCCAAGGAAGTCGAAGCGGCGCTTGGGCGTGGTGAAGTCCGGCATGTATTTACGTGCATAGAAGATGCCGAGCAGGCCGATAGGGATATTGATCAGGAAAATCCAGTGCCAGGTGGCGTAGGTGACCAGCCAGCCGCCCAGCAGCGGCCCCAGAATCGGCCCGACCAGGCCGGGCATGGTGACGAAGTTCAGCACCGGCAGCAGTTCGCTGCGCGGGTAGGCGCGCAGCAGCGCCAATCGCGCGACCGGCATCATCATCGCGCCGCCGATGCCCTGCAGCACGCGAGAGGCGACCAGCGCGCTCAGCGTAGGGGACAGAGCGCACAGCAGCGAGCCGAGGGTGAATAACGTGACGGCGAAGATGAACACGCGCCGGGTGCCGAAGCGGTCCGCCAGCCAGCCGCTGACCGGGATCAGCATCGCCACCGTCAGCGTGTAGCTGATGACGGCCGATTGCATCGCCAGCGGCGAACGCCCCAGGCTTTGGGCGATCGCCGGCAGCGCGGTATTGAGGATAGTGGCGTCCAGCGCCTGCATAAAGAACGCCATTGCGGCGATCCACGGAAGTCCTGCCATACTGCGCGCGGATTGGGTCATGGTCGGTCCTGGTTAAATGGTCGTCTGTCCCTCGTCTCTTTCTTCTATATATAAGCGGGGAGCGTGTCTAGTCTTTCTCTTTCAGCAGTATCTGGCAGGCGACGAGCGCGCCGGCGCTGTCTCCGGCGAGTATCGCATCGACGATAGCCTGATGATGGCGCAGCTTGATCACTTCATTGCCGGTGATGGCGCGGAAGTAGCTTTGGTACACCGAGCTGAACAGGTTGGCGAACGAGGTCAGGAACGGGTTGCCGCTGGCTTCGTAGATGAGCTGGTGGAATTGGGTATCGACCTGGATCCAACGCTCGCGATCAAACTGGGTATGCAGCGCGCGCATTTCCGCCATCAGCTCCGCCAGCAGCTTGGTTTGCTGCGGGCTGGCGTGGTTTGCCGCCAACGCGCAGGCCTGCGGCTCCAGCGAGGTACGCAGGATAAGGAAGTGTTGCATCACCTGATCGAAGTTTTCCCGCGTCATCCACCAGGTCAGTAAATCCTGATCGAGGAAATTCCATTGGCTCTGCGGCATCACGCGGGTGCCGATGCGCGGGCGCGGTAGCAGCATGCCTTTGGCGGCTAACATCTTTACCGCTTCGCGTACTGCGGTGCGGCTGACGCCGAATTGCTCGCCCAGTTCCATTTCACCGGGCAGGATGCTGCCGGCCTGATAATCGCCCGCCAGAATTTGTTGGCCAAGTTTCTCTGCAAGCAGATAAGAAAGATTGCGTTGGGCGGCCTGTTGTTGTGCATTTAACGGCATGGCTGCGGGTCCTTACTGACATCGTTATTTCTATTTTACTCCAGTGATCGCCAGCTTTTATGGCTGTTTGCCTGAAAAAGTGACATAAATTCGTCGCTTTTTCGCCCTTTTGCTGAAAAAATCCGCGTTTGAAAAGTTTTTTGCATTTAGGGGTTGCGGCCTGCCGAGAACTCCCTATAATGCGCCTCCACTGACCGGGAACAACGACTGACAAGCCGCCGGGTCAGCGAGAAGACAGCGAAATAAACGCTTGAC
>NZ_JBEOQT010000006.1:0-246536 GCF_040280225.1 Serratia sp. SM04
GGCGTAAGTTTTTAAAAAGAGACAGGCTTAAATTCGTTTAAGCTGCTCCAGCTTTTGCTCTGCTTTTCGTTGCAATATGGCAAAGACCCCTACCGCTGTAGTGCCCCAGCTCTCCGGCATAAATTCATCTGAAAAATGCTCCGCCATGCCCTCGTTTATACGCCCCGCATAGGTGGCCTGAAATTTTTTGGCTTCCTCGAGGATATCGCGGATGACCTGGCTACCGTTTTGCTCAAGGAAGCCGTCAATCACCCCCTCGGCCGTTTCGGCATCAGTAAACAGATCATAATCCTGACCGAAGTAAATACTGAATAAGCTACTGAGCTCGCTAAAGTGATTGCGAATCACGATGGTGCCCAAAGCGCTTTCACTGCAGCGCTTCTGGCCTGTTGCAGGAATGCGGGAACCGTGGTTCCCCATAGCTCAGGGCTGAAGGTAAAGCCGAAACGTTGGTTGAATAATGACTCCACATTATCCTGCGCCAGTAGCTCATCGATCTCATTGACCAAAGCCTCGCGCTGCTGATGAGTCGCCAGACGAATGTACTCTGCGATCAGCGCAGTAATATCGCCCTCTGCATTTATCAGGTCATAATCTTGGCCAAAATAAATGACTATCAGGTCATCAAGTTCGCTGGTTTTCATCGGCTTATCTCGCAGGGAAGGCGCTAAGGATAAAGTAAGGTTTGCCATTATAGCGGGTAAATTCAATCACGACGCCAACCCGATGACATTGATAGACGTCAGTGCTGCCGCGTAACACGCCATAACCCACTGATTCTGTGAAATTGTGATACACGCTCAAACGGCTGCCGGGAGACGCGTACTTCATCCAATTCACAATATCTGCACGGTTCGCCTTTACCGTGACAGATACATACTTTTCGGCCTCCTTTACCGATCTGAAGGTACTTGCCGCGATCAGTTTCGGGCGCCTGGCTAGCCGGGCAATAAGCGCTTCCGGAGCGATGTTTATATGCCGAGCCAATGTGTGCCCGCCCGGATATTTACCGCTAACGGACTCATGCTCAATCAGCTTAACCCGGCCCATGCGCACGGATGCGACTCTGGCAGCACCAACCGCTCCGGCAAAGACAAAAGGCACGGCAATATCGACCGTTAAACCGACGTTATAGGCCGTTTCCCGATCGGCCCCCAGTGTTTGCGCCAACACAACGGCAGACTGATAAGTATCGGTAGTTGTTGGATGCCCGGTAATCATCTGATTGGAAGCGGCCTTGATGCTGTCCAGGCTATGCGTTCCCACCACCACACACCCAACTTTGGTGATAAACGTCGGATCCGGCGCATAGCACAACACCGCCGCCCCCATCAGCTCAACGACACCGCCGGCAAGCCCCAAACCGCCAAGCAGACGGTTACTGAACGTTTCACCTTCAGTGACGCTTTCATCAGACAGTACCGCCGCAAGCTGCACCGGCGACAGGGCAATACGCAACTCATCTTCATTCGCCATGTTCGTTCATCCGTGAATGAGCAAAGCCGTATGATTAACATAAGCTCTAGAAAGGATAAATACTGGAACGGTTAACACTTCGTAGCGCGAATAGAGGATTACCGAACATAACATTCATTTAGGGAATGGAATGATATGAATTATATTCGCCATATATAGGCGACATTACAAATATAAAAGAGCACCATAAATAACTGCGAGCTGCATTCCAATGCTGAAAGCAAATAAACTGTAATTCTATACAGATTATTTTTTCCTTTTACTGATAACGTTATAGTTTTTCCGCTGCGGCAAAATCCGCAGCCGGAGTTAGCGTTCCGAATCTGACATACTACCGCTGTATTATGTAATAATGCAGCAGCTTTAGTTCACTCCAAATAATGGTGGCTCAGGCGGGGGCTTCGCAAGAAGCGCCGGTTCGTATGTCCCGGTGACGCTAACCCCGTCTGAGCTACCACCCGAGTTTAGCGTCTCTGGTGATAGTCATTCGCTAATGACATACGGAGATGCACCCATGACAAAGGTTCCCACTACAGAATCCGTTGCAAGCACCCTCACCCTCTATCGCCAACTGTTTAACCACCTCGATCTCAGCACTTTCAATCCCTCAGAGCTCTTAGACCTGGCCGCACTCTCTGCCGAACAGGCGGAAGGTCTGTGCCACGGCCTGATGCTGTTCGGCCATTTACTGCAAAAACACCCGCAGTTGGATACCGAAGGCTGGGAACAAATGAATCACTACCTCAACGCTACGGCACATCTGATTCCTGCGTTGTGTAACCTGTATGGGCGGGCGTTGCGGGAGATGGAAGCCTGCGGCTAACGTAAATGGCAATTAGGGCGATGCTCATCGCCCTTCCCACCCACGTTTTTCCAATAGATCTGACTGACGTATCACAACAAAAGCATTCATCAAGGTAGGCATTTCCTCCTCTACCTGGCATAGTTAACGCATTCGGTAAATCGATGAGTTAACTGCTGGGTATTGATGCATACTGCTCTCGTCAGCAAGCACATTGCTCAGAGTCTGCTCGGTAATGTGAGGACGTGGTTTTGGCAACTGCAATAGAGGCGTTATCTTCAAAAGAATTCGTTTTAAAAGCCATCGAAGAATATAAAAAAATTGGCCGAGATGAATTCTTAAAACAACATAAAATAAAGCGATTTAAAAAATTCACCCTTATTTATAATGGCGAGAAGTACGACATCCGCGGCATTGCCGCTAGAGCATACAGTGAGCAACATGGCTATCCATTTAAGGGAATCAACGCCGATAATGGAACAGAAAAAGCCATCCAATTTCTCAAAGATCTCGGTTTTGAGACCGTCGAAACACCGCATCCTTTTGATTATTTAACCGAAGGCAAACTATACACACGCAAAGCGCTTATCGAGCTCTACGGCGGGCAGTTGCAAGGCGGTATCTGGACCCCACGGGAATTCCCGGTGATCTTTATCTTCACCGGAGAAAGTGGCGAAACCTACGGCTACAAAGATGGATGGACAGCTGAAGGCAGCTTCTCTTATACGGGAGAAGGCCAAAAAGGCCCTATGGAATTTATTCGGGGTAATAAATCCATCCGCGACCATAAAAAAGACGGCAAAGACATCTTCCTGTTCGAAGACAACAAGAAAGAAAAAGGCGTTCGCTATCTTGGCATGTTTGAGTGCGATTCTTGGGATCACATTCAGTGCTTAGACTTCGAAAATAACATGCGGCAAGGCATTACCTTTAACCTTTTCAAAGTATCGTCACTGCACGCGGTTGAAGAAGATGCAGACACCGATGAAGCGAATACGCAGACAGAGACGCTCGAACAGTTACGCAAGAAGGCACTGCAGTCCTCACAGCAATCGGGCCAGCGCCAACAAAGCGACAGCAAGAAATCCTGGTTCAAACGCAGCGAAGACGTAAAAAAATACGTGCTCAAGCGCGCCAATGGCATCTGTGAAGCCTGCGAGCAGCCGGCACCCTTCAAGAAAAGGAACGGCGAGCCCTACCTCGAACCCCACCACACCAAACGTTTAGCCGACGAAGGCCCCGATCACCCGCAGTGGGTGGGTGCTATCTGCCCGACTTGCCATCGACGGATTCATAGCGGGGTGGACGGGAAAGAGGTGAATAAGAAGTTGATGGTGAAGTTGGAGTTGAAAGAGGGGGCATATAAATAGCCAGTCTTATTACAGTGCCACTACAGCCTGCCCTTCAGGGACGGCTTACACCTGCCTATAAGAGGCCGATTATCAAGGTAAACTCCATTTAACCACATGAAACATAGGTCATTTTAATCATGAGAACCCACAGGTTTAATTTGGTCAGACCGGTAATTATAGCGTTATATCGGGGCTTTAGTACCCCTATGTATACCGAATAATAGATCTTCATCACAGTGCGTCAAAGCATAGCCAGCACTCGTATTAAAATCCCCAGTCTTTGCATTAGGTTAGTATAAAGTGTTAGATAATTGCTTTGTGAGTCTTAAAAACATTTCCGCTACCATGGTGGAGAAATTAATTGCTGAACAGTTACTTCCGGACACGAGTGAACCCACGGCGAGCGCCAGTCAGCTGCCAGTGTGCAAGCGCATCTCCGACTGGGAATAATTACCAAGACGCAGTATGTTGGATTTTTCACTAACACAAAAGGGGTGGGTCTTGCCGATTGTCCTTAATGCGTTTCCACTGAAAGTCCCTGAATTGGAGTTGACATTTGTCCAGATACCCTACGACAAGACAACTCTAGATAGCCTTCGTTCCTCCCATAAAATGACGCACGTCTTCCGGCGTCAGGGTGACAATATTCAGATCTTTTCGAGTGATGGTACGTTCCCCAAATCTGGTACACCGCAGACTCTGCAACTAAAGGATAATTTAGGTATTTTTTGCGCTCTGGCAAAAGATGGTCTTATCAAGCATTTCGCCGGATTGGGTAGAACTCCTTTCGGCTTCAATCCTATCGAGGTGATAAGTGCCAAAGCAAAAGACAATCTTTTAGCCTCAATTCTTGGTGAGGCTTATCCCTTAAAAATTTGTGCCAAGTATTCAATCGACACTCGTACTGTCCAGGGTCAACCGTGCCTTATAATTGATTGCTCAACACGTCGTGTAGTAAAAGAGAACTGCCTGTTTTTCCTAAAAACCGGATTCAATGTTATTGGTCGCTACGTCGTCACCGAGCAGGACGACGGATTTAGGAAACTTTTAGGGTTTGTAGAAAGCTGCCACGAAGGGAGAACTCTGAGTGTCATTCGTCCCGACGGCCAAGCAGTTCATGCTGAGGCTAAAGACGTTTATCTCGAAGCTAGTCGAGCGAATTTTGACGACTACATCCTTCATACGCATGGTACGAAGAAAGACTCCATTGTCGAACATATTCGGCAGTCCGTTTCCATTTTCAACGGAGGCGAGAATAAAAAAGACCGCATCGACACCCTTAAGAGGTATATCCAAACGACAAACATCTCGCTGTTCGATGGAACGCGTATCGAAATAGAGGATCCATCCGACATTCAAAAAGATTGCGCACAAATGCAAAAGCCGGTGTTCGTCTTCAACGACAACGGTGAAGCAGATTGGACGGAGAAGGGTCTTACACAAAATGGCCCCTATACAAAACGTACCTTCGATAGGAACGATCCGTCAATCTGTGTGATCTGCGCCCAACATGACAGAGGGCGAGTCGAGCAGTTCGTACGTAAGCTTCTGAAAGGCATGGCTAATAGCAAATATTTTAGAAATGGTCTTGAGGGTAAATTTGCACTTGGAACCAGTCGTGTTGAAGTGTTCGAAACATCCACAAACAGCGTCGATGCATACAAAAGTGCCATCGAAGCTGCAATCCGCAAAAAAGCTGATGACGGAGGACGTTGGGATCTAGCCCTCGTACAAGTGCGACAGTCATTCAAACAACTCAAAGTTACTGATAATCCTTACTATCTTGGTAAAAGCCTATTTTACATGCACCAAGTTCCTGTACAGGATTTCACAATAGAGCTGCTATCCCAGTCTGATTATTCACTCGGCTACTCGCTTAACAACATGTCATTAGCCTGCTACGCGAAGATGGGTGGAGTACCGTGGCTGCTAAAATCATCGCCAACTCTATCCCATGAACTCGTGATCGGCATTGGCAGTGCCAATATCGTCCAAGAGCGTGGTGCCCACAATCAGCGCATCATGGGAATCACCACCGTATTTTCGGGAGACGGAAGTTACATTGTTTCGAGTACGTCCAAAGCCGTTGTGCCGGAAGCTTACTGCGAGGCCCTAACCTCTGTTTTAGGAGAGAATATAGAAAAAATACAAAGGCGAATGAATTGGCAGAAAGGCGATTCGATTCGTTTAATTTTTCATGCACAAGTCAAAAAGTTTAACAAGGAAGAGATTCAGGCAGTCCGTGCGGTGATCGATAAGTATAGAGATTACCAGATCGAGTATGCCTTCGTTAAAATCTCAGAGAATCACGGACTCCACATGTTCGACTCTTCAACGGCAACCATGCCTAAAGGACGCTTGGCGACGCATCGCGGAAAAACGTTCAAGCTTTCTAAAAACGAAATGCTTGTTTACCTGATCGGCCAACGTGAATTACGACAAGAAACGGACGGTCATCCACGTGGTGTGATAGTCAACGTTCATAAAGACTCGACCTTCAAAGATATTAAGTATTTGAGCGCTCAGCTCTACAGTTTCGCATCACACTCCTGGCGTAGTTACTTCCCCAATCCCATGCCAGTTACCATAACTTATTCCGATCTTATCGCCCATAATTTAGGATGGTTGAATCAGCTTCCTGGCTGGAGTGACTCAGTCATGATTGGGAAAATAGGGCATTCACAATGGTTTCTATAGAGAAAGAAAACGTTTATCAGCTACGAGACTATTTTCACAGTAAGGTGAGCGAATCCGCTCACCTTGATCCATTTAAGTCCTGCTTTTTTAATCTCCTAGACGGAGGTAAGAGCTGCATTACGAATTTTAGTTTTGCGGATCTATCTTTATACCAACGCTGTGCAATTTCAGGTTTGTGTATTCTGGCTGAAACTGTCTCGGTCCAGGATGTTTCTCGCCTGCTCGGGCAAGCTCCCAAGATCGACTCAACACCGAGACCTTGGGTATCGGACATGTTCGGTGTAATGGCAGTAAAATGGCTAACCGCAAAGATTCAAGATGAGAGTATTGAACACGAGTTCGAACAGTGGATTTCAGGGTTTCTGGCTCAGCAGATTGAAAGCAACCATCTCAGTATCTTCGAGAAAGATATCGCGATATATGTCAGTAACAGCGAATCAGCCACCTTTAGTAGTGCTTGCATACCACTCTTCCTTCATTATAGAAAGTTACTGAAGATCAATAGCCATCAGAACCGACTTTCTCTTGTCGGACGTTTCATGAGTGAATTTCAAGCACAAGCTACAGAAAATCCTTCAGTGACTCTCTTGTGCGTAATGCTTTACGTTTTTAATCAAATTAATCAGGAAATTGCCATTGCTCCACCGTCTGGATGGACCCTGGATGACCTGCTAAGATTTCTGGAACATATCCCTGCCGGGTTAAAACGGTGGACATGGGAGGACACAGGTCGAACCAGAGGCGCAGAGCCCGTACAGTGGCAAGTCGAAAATGAATACCATGTTCAGAATCTGCTTTATATCCTACTTGCACCAATTTTCAACGACATTGCTGATGAAGTGAATCTTCAGCCTGTCGGGCAAAAAAATCCTCGTATTGACCTTTATCTGCCATCACTGCACACAATCATTGAAGTAAAATACCGAAAAGATAAAAAGAAATCGTTTCCTGCACTAATAGGAGAAATTGCAGAAGATGCGTCACTTTATCGTGTCGACGAAAAATATAAGGATTCACGCATCATCAGTTTCCTGTGGGATTGCACGCGTGCAACGCAAGAACATACGAAATTCAAGGAGGGGGTGTTGAAGATAAATGGCATTGATGGTTGCGTCGTAATAAACGCCCCCTCCACTATAAATTTAAAAAAACAGCATGACAATATTAATCACCTGTTAAAATGATATTCAACATTAATCAAAAGTGTCAGCCATATCAGCATCATTTGATAGCCTTAACTTCCAGTCAATTAATACCCAAACATCTTGTAGATAGGCTTCATTTTGACTAGATAAAAACTCATAAACTTTATGCCACCAAAATCTCCACTCCGATTTTTTATAGTCTATTGGCATTTGCCTTGAATATCTATCTAATTGCCGACAGAAATCATCAAAACTTACTGGTCGCAAATCTGTAGCTATACGCTCGCAAAAGTGAGTTTTAAGATGCTGTTCTACTCTTTCTGTAACTTTATAAACTTCTTTCCACACTTCTATTTTACTTACTATGTCTACTGGAGCTCTTGGGAATAAAACAAATGCTGACTCCAAGGGCGTTTCCCAGTTATTCTCAATTAAGTCTCTACGATCACTTAGGTGAAGTGACACCGCTGCAAATTGCTCACATGACTCTTGCGATGGGGGAAGTGGATAAAATGCTATTCTTCGTTGGTTCCCGTTATCTCTGAGAACATCTTTAGGTCCTTTTGCTTTGCTGTTGCAAATGTGGCAAGTCGGAATGAAATTACCAGGATGGACACTGTAAACGGGATATTTATCTTTGCAAAGAACATGATCGTAGTCTGAACGATACTGATCTTCATCTACTACATTCGCTCTATTTTGAGATAGAAGTGCAGTACCACAAATAGAACAAAGATGGCTGTGATTATTTTCTCTTACAAAGTTTTGATAATGATTTTCTATAGAACCTTGAGATTGTAGCTTTGCTTTAGCAAGATCTTTTGTGCATGTAAAGAGATGAGTTGTTAATGACTTACATGCTTCAAATAAGGAGGCCGGCACTAATTCGGGCAATCTAGCTTGAGTGTCATTAAAAAAAATTTGGATATTCTGAGATTCACTTATCTGATCTGATAACTCCTGACGTTTGACTATTGTATCTGGGAGAGCTAACCAGAGCTTATGAAATTTTTCTCTTGTTGGTTTATTGCTCCAACAAACACTTGGGACTGTTCTTTGTCTACCTCGACTTGTTTCCGTAAAGGTACGAAATAATCTCTCTGAATAAATATCTGCATTAACACTAGATTGCAGAAAATGAAGAAACTCAGCGTTAAGCAATGAAAATACAGAGCATTGAGAAGTCTGTGGGTTGAGTGAGAATAACATTAGTTCTCTAATTTCCTTAGAAGATAAGCCTTTTCCATTGACTCCCCAAGATTTTCCTCAATCCAGCGTCGCGCAGCTATAACTGCTTCAGGATCATTATCTTCTGGCAATCTATTTTTAACATCCTCTACCACTGTCTGTGAAATAAGGGAACGTAAACCATAGTGATTCTTAACTAAAATATCAAATGAGGTGCCATAAGTCTGGCTGGATACTGGTTCCATACTGATACAACCTGTATCATTGCGCTCAAAGAAAAATACATTCTCGCGTTTGAGCGAGGAAATCATGAATGGTGAGTGAGTAGATAAAATAAAATGCGATTGACCTTTCCTCTCATTTTCAGGCGTAAATGCTTCGGCTAAACGCTGGTGAAAATAAGTACGCCAAGATGGATTAAGGTGTGTTTCTGGCTCATCAAAGAGAAATAGTGTTTGAGCCTGACTAAATATCCTTGTGGCCGCGATAACCTGAATCAATTGAGCTTCACCGTCAGATAAATCATCAAACCTCACGACATCCCCCTGTTCATTAGCCATTAATAATTCAACAACAGATAAAGGTAATCTTGACTGGAGTGGTTTTTTTAACGTACCTATAAAATCATCTTTCATCAATTTCAAACGAGATGTACGATCCCAGTTCTTTATGCCAAGCTGTTGAATATTGTTAAGTCTTTTAAATAATGCGAAAGAATCATAGTAGTTATCTTCACGAAGTCTGTTTAAAACAGTCTCATCACTTAATTCGAGAGTGATTTCTCCAGACAGATATTCTAACTCATAAAGCTCATACTGGTTATCTGTCGTTCGGCCTCCTGTTGGCCTTACTTGATCGGAGCCTGCTATACGGATCAACATTTTCACATCACGAATGGCATCATCTTCTATGATACCGGAACGAAAGTCGTAATGAAGTACGGCTTTGACAGGATGTTTATATGTTATTTCATCCAACAGTTGAAATACTGTCTCTGTCGGAAGAATCGATAGCGATAAAATTAAGAGCCCAACATTATCGTAATCAAGGTAGTTAAAATTACTAGAGGCAGGATTCACTTCTCTCAAATCAAGATGATAATTCGGAACAAAATCACCTTCTGATAAAGGGCTAAATATATGTGGGTATTTTTTTAGATAATTTTTATTAATTTCAGCTAATTGTTCATCATTGATTTCTCGTGATAGCATTTTGTGACGCTGGCTACTAATTCGACGGACTTCAAAATATTGCACAGCATTTTTCATAAAACTTCGCTGTAAATTTTCGTTTAGCCCCGAAGCATAACCAACCACGAGAGGGATGGGAAACTGGCGCTCACCAAGCTGTATTACATGCCACACATCAGTACCACGAACATTTAAAACCACATCACCGTTAAGCTCAATGGTTACCTTTAACTCAATACTCTCACCATGATTAATGAGTTCGTCTGGGTAAGACAGAACATCGCTATCATTTCTAAGATCCCATTGATAGTGTACCGCCACGCTAAAACCCAGCGATGTTTTATTTTTGAACTCTGCACGTTGCCATCGCTCAAGATAAGAAAAAGTCTCCCCTATTAATTCAAGCAATTGCGATTTACCAGAACCATTAAGGCCAATCAATGCAAATATATTATCTTGGGCATAACTAAAATCAAAGAATTGATCTTTCAAGCCTTTGTAGCTACCACTCAAGTCTAAAGAAATCAGTTGCATCAACTATTACCTTTGCTGCGTTTGATGGTTTTAGTGTTTGAGCGTTGCTGTTGAATTTTTGCCAGCAATGCTTGTGCGCTATTTTCGCCGCTGGTTAAATCGGGATTTTCTGCCCGCCACTGCGCTGTGAGTTCCCCGCGAAATGCTTTAGCCAGAATCGATTGTGTGAGGTTGTTAACGCGCTCAAGGGCGTTTTGTACCTGCTTTTCGATACCGTCAGCATAAGCGAAGAGTTGTTCTACACGGCGGACGATTTCGGTTTGTTCTAAGTAATCAGGGATAAAAATTTGTGCAGTTCTAATTGCATTAAGAGTGATTCTTTGATGACCCGCTGAGGATTTAATTGATTTTATAATATGCTCTCGAAAAATATTAGAGCTGCAGAAATACTCTAGATAATTAGCATTTCGTTGATCTTTTAATCGTGCGCAAAATAAGCGATCCGGATATTGGTATTTCTTAGTAAGACCTTTAACTAATGCGCAATTGCCCACATAGTCTGCTGAGCCACTGAGTCTCGTAAATAATAGATCGCCATTTTTCAGATAATTATCTTCATTCAGTGTTTCTTCACTACTCAAATACCTTACATCCTCATAATTGATTATTTGCGGTCGTATTGCACTAGAGCGAAGAATTGGGATCCCACAAACATTATCACTTGGCGTATCTCCCGAACCACTTCTAAGTTTCGTTATTAGCTCGAGAAACTGTACACTTTTCCAGTCTGAGGATATCTTATTCTGTTCACGCCATTCCTCCGTCAATTTCCCACTCACCGCAGCCGCCAACACAGTCTGACGAAAACGCTTTAGGATTTGTGGTATTTGCTCAAGACGTGCTTTGGCGCTATCGACCTGTGCTAACAGAGTATCGAGTTTATCGGCGATGATTTTTTGTTCTGCAAGAGGGGGAAGTATCAAAGGAAAACTTTCAACGAAAGCCCTTGGAACACGGCGTAGACCAACAGCACCTGTCATATTTCCTGCACCTTCCTGCATAAATTTTCTGGTCTTAATAATCCCAAGTAAATAACTGGCTGGTATTTCTTGATTACGAGCGCGTAGAACATAAAATTCAGAACTACCTGCACCGATATCATTTGGCATATCTTTTACAATTGCTGCTTTACCATTTTCAAAACAGGGCGTTACTTTTGCAAAAATCACATCATCATTTTTAAAGTTAGTGTAAGACTTACCAATCTCACCCCACGTCTTCTCTTCAAACTTTAATTTCCCATTATAGTTTGTTGGGGCATGAGACATAGGAACAAAGCCTGCATTTATGTCTTTTTCAGCCTCTATTTTTTTAGGGTTAACTTCAGCAATATCTGCAAGAGTACAATTGGACCACCCTTCAGGTAGAATAATCTCACCCATCAGCGAGTTGCTCCTAATACAGTCAATAAAGCATCCAGTTCTGCTAAAGCAGTGGTTAATTCTTCTTTTGCTTCAAGCGCTAATACGCTAGGTTCAGGCAGGTTAGTCGCATCAACGCTGTTGTTATCTTTCAGCCATGCAATATCTAATGAATCACCTTTAACATCGCGGATCCATTCGCGGCTGAATGTGCGCCAGCGGCTGGTCGCCATGCGGTCGTCAACGTGCTGATTTTCGGCGTTATCGGGCGCGTCGAGTTCGTCGGAGTTAAAGCTCCATTCCCCTTCACTGCGCTGGCTTTGACCGTTGGCATCGTCACCGTAAACCGCTTCAAAGGGTTTTAAATGTTGCTCACCAAACGGGGTGCGTTTGCCAAAGCTTGGCATGTTACTACGCAGATCATATACCCAGACGTTATCTGTGCAGTTTTCATCCTGATATTTGTTACTAGCGCTGCCTTTGGTGAAGAATAAAACGTTGGTTTTCACGCCCTGCGCGTAAAAAATCCCGGTGGGTAAACGTAAAATGGTGTGCAGGTTGCATTTGTTCATAAGGTCGCGGCGTACATCGGTGCCAACGCCCGCTTCAAACAGGACGTTGTCGGGCAGCACCACGGCTGCACGGCCCCCCGGTTTTAAGTTACGGTAGATATGCTGTAAAAACGCTAGCTGTTTGTTACTGGTTGGGTAGGTTAAGTCATCACGGGTAATGCTAGCTTCACCGCCCTTCGCCGTACCGAACGGAGGGTTAGCAAGAATGATATCGGCTTTGGGCAAGCTAGCGCCCGCCATGCCCAGCGCGTTGCCCTGATGCACGACGCCTTCGTCATCCCCTTCCATGCCGTGCAGCAGGCAGTTCATCAGTGCCAAGCGGCGCGTAGACGGAACCAGTTCTACACCAACAAAGGCTTTATTTTTTTGAAAGGTTCTCGCTTTGGCCGTCAGGTCGTAGAGGTTGTCGGTTTGTTGCTTGATGTATTGATCGGCGGCAATCAAAAATCCTGCGGTGCCCGCAGCGGGATCTTGGATCACTTCTCCGGGCTGTGGCTTGATGCAGCGTACCATGCTGTTAATTAAGGCTCGCGGCGTAAAGTATTGTCCTGCACCAGATTTTGTTTCTCCGGCGTTTTTCTCCAGCAAACCTTCATAAAGATCGCCAAGACCGTCTTTTTTAGCACTAAACCAGTCAATTTGATCGAGGGTGCGGATCATCTGTTCGAGATGACGAGGCTCACGAAGGCGAGTTTGCGCATCGGCATAAATGGCGCTAATCAGCGGGTCGGCATGAACCGAATTACCTTCAGCGTCTTTGCCGCTGGAAAGCTTCAACAACATTTGTTTGTAATGGTTGAGCAGGTTGAGACCCGATAAACTGCTGAGGTCATTCCATTGGCAGCCCTGCGGTAAGGTATGCTGATCTAATAATTCTGCTTCGGTATTTTCATGCACCATTTTGATAAACAGCAGTAGCACTAGTTCGGTGACGTAATCGCTGTAGTTGATGCCGTCGTCACGCAGTACATCACACAGGTTCCACAGTTTTTGTACGATATCGTTATTATTACTCATTATTTTTCCTGCATTCGCTCACGGAAAATACCGCAAGTGCGATTAAAAAGGCGAGTTTCGCCAGCGAATTTTACCAGCATCAGGCGCTTTGTTGTGGCCAGATCGCACCGTTAAGTTCATCCAGCACGCTGTCCAGTTGGTCTACCAATATCTTATTAAGCTGTTTTACGCCGCCGTCATCAGCAAAGCTACTGTTAATAAATTGGTGGTCAATGATCACTTCATGAACCAGCTGTTTTGCCAAACGATCCAGCCATTTTCGTTGCTGGGTTGTCCATGCGTGGCTGTTATAAATGCTGATCATTGCCTGTGATACGCGCTGTGCAAAAGGCACAAGCGGTTCCCCTAGTGCAGCACGGCGAATATGGCCGACAATGCTTGCGGCGATATCCTGATTGGTTTGATTACGCACGGCGGTTTGCAATTTAGCTTCGGAATAGCCCGCACCGTCTAATAATAAGCGGATCTCTTTAAGCTGTTCACGAGTGAGGTCGCGGGGTTTGTTGACCACCACGGCCAGCGCAGTGGATTGGTTAAGCTGCTGCTGAATAAAATCCGCAAAGCTTTCCAGGTAATCTTCTGGCCGTTGATGGCTACCGTAGCTCTGATTACGTTCCTGTAGTTGGTCATGATGCTCAGAAATAATCGGCCGGTATTCACTGCCGAGTAATGTAGCGATCTCGTTGAGCTGGCTAATTAGCCCTTGCTGTTGTTGGATGAAGGCTGCCGCCTGACGCGGCCCTAAGTGATGCAGATGTTGATGCAGCTGTTTTGGCTCAACGCCCCACAGTTGATGGAGATCAGCCAATTTTTGTTTCACCGCTGGGCGATTTTCTGCCCGTTTTTCCGCTTTACGCAGGATGCGCATCACCTTTTGGCTTAACTGACTGAGCACCACATCAGCCTGAGTTTCACCTGTCTGTTCGCCGGGGCTGTTGAGCGCTTTTTCGAGCTGTTCAGTATCGGTTAGCTCGCCGACCAATTGTTCAAGCGTGATATTGGGGTCTTTGACCAACGGTTTCATAGTGTTGACGTCGCTGAGGGCCTCATAAATATCCACTGGATCGTAAATACGGAAGACCGTTTTGCCAATGTCATCACAGCGGCGCGTTGCACGGCCGATCATCTGTTCAAATAAAATACGTGACTTCACCCGACGCAAGAAAACCAGATTACAAATCTTCGGCACGTCAATGCCGGTGCTAAGCAAATCAACGGTGACTGCAATATTCGGATAGCGCTCATTTTTATAACGTTTGATCAGCTGTTTGACTTTGTCACTTTCACCGGTGATTTTTTCTACGGCCGCTTGATTATAGTTTTCATATTCGACAGAAAACGCTTCATCCAGCAGGCGTTTGACCATGTCGGCATGTTTGTCTGTAACGCAGAAAACCAACGTTTTCTCTTCGCCAAAGGGGTCGAGCTCTTTCACGAGTTGTTGGCAAATAACCCGATTAAAGTTTTCACTGATGACGCCACGGTTAAATGCATCGACGTTGAAATCCAGCTCGTCTTCTAGCTGGTCAATCTCAACCTCTCCGGTGTGGATATTAATAGCATGTACCTGACTCCCTTTGTCAAAGTGGATGCCATTTTGCGTCAGCAGCGTTTCATAACGGATTGGAGGTTCATGATCGATAAGCCAATCATCCGCCACGGCTTCTCGGTAGGAGTAGATGTAAATCGGTTTGCCGAAGATATCGCTGGTGTGTTTCGCCGGGGTGGCGGTAAGGCCGATTTTTACCGCGTCGAAATAATCGAGCACCCGACGGTAACTAGAGAGGTATTGGCTGGCGTCACGGGTCGAGAGCTCCCCTTCCGTCATTTCCTGATCTAAGGTGTAACCTCGGTGGGCTTCATCAACGATGATGCAGTCGAATTTATCCACCGGCGGGGGGGTGTCCGAGGCAAAAATGCGACTAACCAAGGCCTGTACCGTCGCGACCTGTACTCGGGTTTCTGCTTGTGTTGCCATATCGCCGAGCTCAGCGATATTGTAAATCTGAGACAGCGTCTGGTTTTGCTCCAGCGGAGCTTCTTTGAAGGTGTCCATGGCTTGGTCTCCCAAAGCCGTGCGGTCAACCAGAAAGAGGATACGCTTGAAGCGTTCCGTTTTCAGAAAACGGTACATCAGGCCAACAATGGTGCGTGTTTTCCCGGTGCCGGTCGCCATCGCCAGAAGGGCATTTCGGATGTTTTGCGCCAATGTGCTTTCAACGGCGAGAATGGCCTTTTGCTGATAATCGCGTAACCGGAGGTAAGCGAAGCCTTCTTGCTTTAGCTTCTGTTCGGCGCTGTCTTTGCTGCGATCGAGCTTATCCAGCAAGCCTTGCGGGGTATGAAACTTTTGCAGCGCACGGCGGATGTTGGACGGTTCGCGCACGTCTCTGAACCAAGTTCCTGATGACTCGGCCAACTGTGGCACGTAGGGGCGACCGTTGCAGGAGTATACAAACGGGATAATGTAATGCCCGTCAGTTTCATCCGCCCATGCAATGCTTCTGCCTTCCCGCTCCCATGCACCGATCATGGGGAAAGTGATTTTGAAGCCTTTACTGTAGCGTTCTGCCTGCGGAATTTTTCCCGCAACATCGGTGTTTTCTTTTTTGGCTTCGACCGTGGCCAGCGGAGTTAAGCCGCAAAAAAGAACGTAATCAGCGCGGCCTTTTTTACCCTGATGCTCCGTAGGCCATTCGGCAATGGCTTTGTTGATCCCCTTTTCAGGGCGAGTTCCGTTAGCCCAAGTCAGTTCCTGACTGTCAGCAAGCCAGCCCGCATCATTTAAGTTTTGGTCAATCAGTATACGGGTGAGTTCTTCATTTAACGCGATATGTTGACTGGCACGACGGCTCTTCTGGACAAACTCTTGCCGTTGTGTTCGGGCCTGCTTTTCATCTTTTTCTGTCAGCTGTGCTTGTAGGTTTTTCAGTTTTTCATCGTATTGTTGTCGAAGCTTTTCGAGTGCAATTTCCTGTTCTTTCGCCTGCGATGCTAACACCTTGGTTTCATCATCCATGGCTAGCGCCAGCGTTTCATATTCACTCTTTTCCTGCACCAGTAACCTTTGCAGCTGTTGGCTGGAATCTAGCTGTATGTTGGCGGTGGTGAGCTCACTTTTAAGGCGATCGATTTCCGTTTGGAGTTGCCTAAGCTGATTGCTCGGGTCTGGAGGAGCAATAAAAGCGCCGGGTTTAAAGGCCGCGCCCTGCTTGCCGAAAGATTGGTGGAACCAGATAGCTAGCGCTCGCGCCACTTTTAAGCCATCTAGCGCCTCTTTGTGCTTGGTTTTGAACTGGTGAGTGGCCTTGTTGCCCTCTATCCGCAATAGATGAAATAGCTCGCGTACCGTGGGTTCAAATTTTAGCTCGCGATTGAGGCGGTAGAGTAAATCAGCCTGAATGGGCGGTTCATCAAACGTGAGCCCGACCAGCGCAGCAATATGTTGTGCTAAGGCTTCACCTAGTTGGCGCAACTTAATCAAGGTGGTGTTGGGATCGCCTGAGAAGGCGTTTTCTGCAGCAGTGGCGATTTGTAGAAACAGCGGGTCATGTTCAGCGAGAAAACTGAAATTTGTCGATGTTGTAGCCCTTAAAGCATCCATTCAATCGCCTCTCAATTATAAAGCGCCTGTGCTTAGAATTAGTTAAATACTTGGTAGCATTGTATCGCAGAAACCGGTCAGAAGAGGTAAGTAATCCCCCTCCTTAAATCAATATCTTGTCCGGTTCTTCTGCGCTGGATTGTAGTCGAGCAAACCGCTCTGTAGGCATAACGCATAATTGCCGCAGTTCGCTGTTGTAACCGTGATGCCACCTAAAGACATCGAGACATCTCTACGGCTTTTATCGGGACTAACAAGTCCCGCGTTTTAAGTTCGACAAAATTACGCTTACCTATGGCTGGACAGAGGTTATCCTCCAGATTTTGAGCACTCGTCGACTATGTTCTTCCGACCACTTTTTATTTGTGGCGTGCCACTCAACAGCAAGCTGCTCAAAAGTGCGTACTTCTTCCTGTTCAATCTTATCATTATCATTTTTCTTTTTGTCTCCCGGGTCGATGCCGTTTGCCAGAAGCTTACGAGTATCATCATGACGAGCTCTGGCATCTGCAAGAGACACATCAGGATATACTCCTAAAGCCAGTATCTTTTGCTTCCCGCCAAAGCGGTACTACAGACGCCAGTATCTTGAACCATTGGGGTGGACGAGAAGATGCATACCGTTGCCATCGGTCAGTTTATTGCTTACCCCCTCTCTGTTGGTACAAGCATTATCGAACCGGAAATACCATCATCTGCACCAATATGTGTTGGTAGATGTAGGTTGACCTTGAGAGAGTTAATATAGCGGGAAAGGTAGATAAATACTGGATTTTAGACATAAAAAAAGACCTCAGTTGAGGTCTGTTTACATACTAATGGTGCCGAAGGCCGGACTCGAACCGGCACGTATCTCTACGGTTGATTTTGAATCAACTGCGTCTACCGATTTCGCCACTTCGGCACTGAAGTAGTATGCGGAAAACGGGTGCATTATACCTTCCCGCGATCGTCACGCAACACTTATCCGTTGTTCAATGAGTTAAGTGTCGAAAAAAGCGCCGCAGCGCACGTTTGCCGGCCCTTCCACGCCGCTTTCCCGCCCCGCCCGCTTCACAAACCTTGTGGCGCGTCACATTAATTATCACAACATGGTGTTGCGCGACAAAACGCCGAAAAAATCCAATAATAAACAATTAATCATGAAGTTAAATAACAAAACCGCCCCAACCCCCACGCCGGCATTTGTGATAACTGTCGCTTACTTGTTAATCGCGATGGTTGAAGATGTTCCTCCATAACAAAAAATAACAGCTTCGCGGCGCCCCTGCCGCCGCCGGGGCCACAGGAGCGAACATGATCCCGTCTGAACGCCGCGATTACATCTATCGCTATGTGCATGAATATCAGCTGGCGAGCATCAGCGCGCTGTCGGAGCTGATGAGCGTCTCCCACATGACGGTGCGGCGCGATATCCGCGTGCTGGAAGAGCAAGGCAAGGTGGTCAGCGTCAGCGGCGGCGTGCGCCTGAGCGAGGCGCTGCGCCAGGAGCTGGCCTATTGCGAGAAGGCGCAGCTGCACCATCGCCACAAGCGCGAGATCGGCAAATACGCCGCCGGCTTGGTGGAAGACGGTCAGGTGGTCTATCTGGACGCCGGCACCACCACCTTCGAGATCGCCCGCAGCCTGGCGGAGCGTTTCAATCTAACGGTCGTCACCAACGATTTTTCCATCATCCAGCACCTGATGAATCGCCCGCAGCTCAGCCTGTTCCACACCGGCGGCCAGGTGGATCAGCGCAACTACTCCTGCGTCGGCAACAGCGCCGCCATGTTGTTGCGCACCCTGAATATCGACGTGGCCTTCATCAGCACCAGCTCGTGGGATCTGGAGCACGGCCTCTCCACCCCGCACGAGGAGAAGGTGCTGGTCAAGCAGGCGCTGCTGGAGGTCGCCCGCCGCCGGGTGCTGGTCTCCGACAGCAGCAAGTACGGCAAATACGGCATGTTCCGCGTCTGTCCGCTGGAGGCGCTGAGCGACATCATCTGCGACGCCGCGCTGCCGCCGGAGGCGCAGCAGCTGCTGCGCGAGCGCGGTCTGCAACTGCACAACGTCCAACTCTGATAACAACAACGCTAGGGAAAGGAGCACCATATGAATATCGTCATCACCGGCGGCGCCGGTTTTCTCGGCCAGCGGCTGGCGAAAGCGCTGCTGCACGGCAGTTGCCCGCTGGCCTTCGACACGCTGATCCTGGCGGACATCACCCCGCCGCCCGCCCCGCTGCCGGATGCGCGCCTGCAGTGTCTGGCGCTCGATCTGTCGCAGCCCGGCGCGGCGGAGCGGCTGATCGACGCCGACTGCGGCGTGCTGTTCCACCTGGCGGCCATCGTCAGCAGCCATGCGGAGAGCGATTTCGATCTCGGCATGCAGGTCAATTTCGACGCCACCCGCCAATTGCTGGAAGCGGCGCGCCACCGGGCGCCGGGCATGAAGTTTATCTTCACCAGTTCGCTGGCGGTGTTCGGCGGTGAGCTGCCGCCGGTGATCGACGATCGCTGCGCGGTCACCCCGCAATCCTCCTACGGCGCGCAGAAGGCGATGTGCGAACTGCTGATCAACGACTATGCGCGCAAAGGCTTCGTCGATGGCCGCGTGCTGCGCCTGCCCACCATCAGCGTGCGGCCGGGCAAGCCGAACAAGGCGGCCTCGTCGTTCGCCAGCGGCATCATCCGCGAACCGCTGCACGGCGAGCCGGCGGTGTGCCCGGTAGACGCCGAGCTGGCGCTGTGGCTCTCCAGCCCGGCCGCGGTGGTGAGTAACTTCATCCACGCCGCCACGCTGCCCGCTTCGGCGTTCGGCGCGCTGCGCACGCTCAACCTGCCCGGCATCAGCGTGCGCGTGCGGGAGATGCTCGAAGCGCTGAGCGCGGTGGCCGGTGACGCCGTCGCCGCGCGGGTGCGATTCGAGCCGGACGCCGCCATCAACCGCATCGTCGCCGGCTGGCCGGGCGAGTTCGACACCCGGCGGGCGCAGCAGTTGGGCTTCACCGCCGATGAAAGCTTCGAGCAGGCGATCCGCGCCTTTATCCGCGACGACATGCCGCAAGGCGGGGGCTGATCATGGCGATGTATACCCCAATAATCGGGCTGGCGGTGGCGGTGTTCGCACTGATTTTCCTGGTGCTGCGCACCCGCGTGCATGCGCTGATCGCCATGCTGATCGCCGCCTCCATCGCCGGCATTACCGGCGGCATGGGCGCCACGCAAACCGTCGACGCCATCACCAAGGGCTTCGGCTCCACGCTCGGCAGCATCGGCATCGTTATCGGGCTGGGGGTGATGATGGGCCGGGTGCTGGAGGTCTCCGGCGCCGCCGAGCAGATCGCCTACAGCTTTATCAAGTGGCTGGGCAAAAGGCGCGAGGAGTGGGCGCTGGCCATCACCGGCTATATCGTCAGCATCCCGATTTTCGTCGACTCGGCGTTCGTCATCCTTTATCCGCTGGTCAAGGCGCTGGCGAAAAAGGGCAAGCGCAACCTGCTGACGCTCGGCGTCGCGCTGGCCGGCGGGCTGATCCTCACCCACCACGCGGTGCCGCCGACGCCGGGGCCGCTGGGCGTGGCGGGCATCTTCGGCGTGGATATCGGCGCCATGATGTTGGCCGGGCTGGTGCTGGCCATTCCCTGCGTGATCGGCATCGTGCTGTATGCGCGCTGGCTGGGCGCGCGCTACCCGGACTTTATGCCGCAGGAAGAGGAAGCGCCGCAGGATCTGCGCGCCGCGCATCAGCAGTATCTGGCGGAGAAAGAGGGCAAGGCGCTGCCGAGCCTGATGTTGTCGCTGCTGCCGATCCTGACGCCGATCGGGCTGATCTTCGTCAACGCGGTCAACAATATGCTGGCCAAGCGCGAGGGCATGGGCTGGCTGGCGGAGAGCCTGTGGGGCCAAAGCTTCGCGTTTCTCGGCTCGCCGATGATCGCGCTGGCGATCAGCGTGCTGCTGGCGGTGTACACCCTGATGCCGCACGCCAACAAGCACGACACGCTGGAGCGGCTGGAGGAAGGCCTGCAGACCGCCGGCATCATCCTGCTGGTTACCGGCGCAGGCGGCGCGTTGGGGGCGGTGCTGCGCGAGAGCGGCGCCGGCACGCAGCTGGCGGAACAGGTCGCCGGGTTGCCGATCTCGCCGGTGCTGATCCCG
Organism: Serratia sp. SM04; assembly: GCF_040280225.1. Classification (NCBI taxonomy): domain Bacteria; kingdom Pseudomonadati; phylum Pseudomonadota; class Gammaproteobacteria; order Enterobacterales; family Yersiniaceae; genus Serratia; species Serratia sp. SM04. The sequence continues at coordinate 21,081 of NZ_JBEOQT010000006.1, forward strand.
TTCGTCATCGCCACGCTGGTGCGGGTGATACAGGGCTCCGGCACGGTGGCGATGATCACCGCCGCCTCAATATCGGCGCCGATCGTCAGCCTGCTGCCCGGCGTCAATATGCTGGCGGCGGCGCAGGCGGCCACCCTGGGCGCGCTGTTCTTCAGCTACTTCAACGACAGCATGTTCTGGGTGGTCAACCGCATGATGGGCATCAAGGACGTGCGCCAACAGATGATGGTGTGGTCGGTGCCCACCACTATCGCCTGGGCTATCAGCCTGTGCGGCGTGGTGTTGCTGGACTGGCTGCTGTAACGCTTCCCCCAACGTCAACCCCCAAGGCGCGATCTGTTAGATCGCGCCCCAAACGTATTCTTTCGCCACGCCAATCGGCTCTTCTCAACCAATGCAGCCAGCAAAAAATAATCCCCAGCCGCAATGGCAATGCTGCAAATAATTGCATATCCATGTGTCAGCCAATAAAGAATGAGGTTGCGTAACATTCCGAGAACACTCTTTTTTCATTGGTAAAAATCAGGCGGGAAATAAATACGTGGAATAACGCCATTAAGAAAGAGACGTTATTTTTAGCTGGATGGGGTTCTATCGAAAATCACCACAAAATAGCGTACATACGTAACGAAATAGCCACTCAAGGCGTAAAAACCAGCAGAGAACACTTGCCTCCGCAGAGTTAATAGCTTTAAGATGATGTAAGAAAATTTTCCCTGGTGTTGGCCAATATTGGCAACCTGGCCCTACGCGGTCAGGTTTTTTTTTGTATTTTTTATCAAAACATTACCGGGGAAGTGTATCGCCTTGAGGGGTGAGAAACCAGTTAGACTAAAGTACAGTCCCTTACTAGACCTTTATCAGTGCATGCAGGTTATTATTTCATATCGCAGAGATCGGGGCAGGTACTCTATATTACGTCCTCAACGTGAACCGACACGCGACCAAATCAATACCGATTGACGCCCATCATTTCTTGAATCGAAAAACGCTGTTCGCCAGCCGATATTTTCTCCCTTCAGACGTATCCCGGCTGATGATTTATGCGCAGCCGTGCCTCCGTATTCCACGGGTACGCTAGCCTGTCACTCCACCGGTTTAATCAACCGAAGCTCCATCCCCAGGCGCACGGCATGTCGGGCATTCGTTACCCCCAACTTTTTGACGACGTTGGACATATGAAACTTGATGGTGCCGGTTTTTATGCCCAGGATCATCGCCGTTTCCTGGTAGGTTTTACCCACGCTGGCCCAATAAAGGATCTCGTTTTCCCTGTCGGTAAAGCGGGCATTTCTTTCCAGGGCTACGGCGTTTTTTTCTGAAAGTGGGGATAGTGCCAGATACGACTCATGGATTGAGGCCAGCAATACCGAGATTTCACCTTTACGATCGGTGAGCGCCTGGATGGCTTCCGCTCTCTGCTCAACGTTGAAGGCAAAGGAAAGCGTGACGAGATTGTCGTTGTAATCGTGCAGCACGAAGGTATAGCCGTGCGTTACGCCAAACTCGCGGGCCTGTTCGAACAACTCGGGAAAGTGCAGCCCTGCGTCAGCCATGATTTGCTCGTCCCAGGCGAACGGGGTCAGGCGGTTACGGGCGGTAAGCACCACCGGATCAATATACTGCAACCCCTGCTCTTGATACTTTTTTACCCATTCACTCGGGTAGTTGGTGACGCCAAAGATGCAGGCAATGTCTTTTTTGGATAACACCACATACGCCCACAGGAGATCGCCCAACTCTCCCAACGCCGCTTCCAGTCGCTTGCCGATGATATTGCTGAGATTGTATTCGTCTTCCATTGGCTGCGTGCTCCCTCTGCCTGCATTGCCGCTGAAGTGACTATAACACGACAAAAACCACAGGCGGGGGCATGCCCCACCAACAAAAAAGGCGCGGCCCCGCGGCCACGCCTTTCTTCACTACCGATCGCCCCGCTACTTGCGTTTGAGCAGCATATAAACGCTGATCAGCAGGAACAGCATGCTCGGCAGCAGCGCGCCCAGCACCGGCGGCATGCTGTACACCAGGCTCAGCGGGCCGAAGATCTGATCCAGCACGTAGAACAGGAAGCCGAAGCTGATGCCGGTCACCACGCGGATGCCCATCGGCACGCTGCGCAGCGGGCCGAAGATGAACGATAGCGCCATCAGCATCATCACCGCCACCGACAGCGGCGAGAAGATTTTGCTCCACATGTTGAGCTGGTAACGGCTGGCCTCCTGGCCGCTCTGCTTCAGGTACTTCACGTAGTTGTGCAGCCCGCTGATGGAGAGCGAATCCGGATCCAGCGCCACCACGCCCAGCTTGTCCGGGGTCAGGTTGGTTTTCCATTCGCCGGTCAGCGTCTGGGTGCCGGTCACCTGTTTCGGATCGGTCAGATCCGAGGTGTCCACCTGCGAAAGCTGCCACACCCCGTTCTCGAAGCTGGCGGTGGCGGCATAGCGCACCGTCTCCAGGCGACGCTGATCGTTGAAGTGGTAGATGTTCACGCCGGAGAGTTCTTTGTCGCCGGAGACGCGCTCGATGTAGATGAAGTCGTTGCCATCCTTCGCCCACAGCCCGCTCTTGGTGGAGAGCAGCGAGCCGCCGTACATCTGCTGGGCGCGGTAGTTGCGCGCCATCTGCTCGCCCTGCGGCGCCACCCACTCGCCGATCGCCATGGTCAGCAGCACCAGCGGAATGGCGGTTTTCATCACCGAGCCGGCGATCTGCAGGCGGGTAAAGCCGGAAGCCTGCATGACGACCAGTTCGCTGCGCGTCGCCAGTTGGCCCAGGCCGAGCAGCGCGCCGAGCAGCGCCGCCATCGGGAAGAAGATCTCGATGTCTTTCGGCACGCTCAGCAGGGTGTACATGCCGGCGCTCAACGCGGTGTATTCGCCCTGGCCGACCTTGCGCAGCTGATCGACGAACTTGATGATGCCGGACAGCGACACCAACATGAACAGCGTCATGATGATGGTGTTGAAAATCGTTTTACCGATATACCGGTCTAATACGCCAAACATCAGGCCGCTCCTCTCAGGCGTGCGCGCAGCTTGCGCATCGGCACGGTATCCCACAGGTTCAGCGCCAGCGCGATCGCGAAGTAAACGCCGTTAACCAGCCACAGCCACAGCATCGGATCCAGCTTGCCCTTGCCGGCGTTGGAGCGCAGCGAGGTCTGCAGCAGGAAGAAGATCAGATACAGCAGGATGGCCGGCAGCATGCTCAGCACGCGGCCCTGGCGCGGGTTCACTACGCTGAGCGGCACCACCAGCAGCGCCATCAGCGCCACCGACACCACCAGCGTCAGGCGCCAGTGGAACTCGGCGCGCGCATCCGGATCGTCGGACTCCCACAGCGTCTGCATCGACATCTGTTCGGATTCGGTGTTGTCCGCCGCCACGGTACGGTGGCCAATCACCGCCTTGTAGTCGTTGAAGTCGGTAATGCGGAAGTCGCGCAGCAGCGCGGTGCCTTCAAAGCGGGTGCCCTTGTCGAGCGTCACCACCTGCGAGCCGTCTTTCTGCTGCACGATGTTGCCGTGCTCGGCCACCACCACCGACGGGCGTTGGTTGCCGTTCGGCCGCAGTTGCGCCAGGAACACGTCGTTGAAGGTGCTGCCCTTCACGTTGCCGATAAACAGCACCGCGTTGCCGTCCTGCGAGGGTTTGAACTGCCCTTCCGCCAGCCCGGCGATGCTCGGGTTGGCCTTGGCTTCGTTCACCACCACGTCCTGATAGCGCGAAGCCCAGGGGCCAGCCCAAAACACGTTCACCGCCGCGACCGCAGAGGTGAACAGCGCCAGGATCATGGCGGCGATAATCAGGGTGCGTTTGCCCAGCCCGCAGGCGTGCATAACGGTGATTTCGCTCTCGGTATACAACCGCCCAAGCGTCATCAGCAAGCCGAGAAACAGGCTCAACGGCAGGATGAGCTGCGCCATTTTTGGCACGCCCAGCGCCAGCAGGGAGAGGACTAAGTTTGTCGGGATATTGCCGTCCACCGCATCGCCCAACACCCTGACCAGGTTCTGACAAAAGAAGATCAGAAGCAGGATGAACAGGATGGCGATTTGGCTCTTGAGCGTTTCCCGTACCAGATATCTTATGATGATCACGCTTATTACGCCTGTGAAAACTTGTCTTTTTGCAGGAAAATCGATAATTTCATCGCTAATCCGCCATTTATTCTCATCATATGGCAACCTTCACAGCTAAAATAGTATTACAACATCAAGCCGTTTGGGTGTCCTATAGGAACTTGCTTATAGTCGCCAAAACAGAGCAATTTACGCCGTTCAGGTTAACATAATCCGTTAACTCAAATGGCGGGAGATCGTTACGGAGTCGGTTATTCTAGCCGTAGCGTCCGCCTTTGTCTTTAAGATTCAGGAGAGTGCATGGAGTTCAGTGTAAAAAGCGGTAGCCCGGAAAAACAGCGCAGTGCCTGTATTGTAGTCGGCGTTTTCGAACCGCGCCGCCTGTCCCCTATCGCAGAACAACTCGACAAAATCAGTGATGGTTATATCAGCGCATTGCTGCGCCGTGGCGAACTGGAAGGCAAGGTCGGGCAGACGCTGCTACTGCACCATGTGCCCAACATTCTCTCCGAGCGCATCCTGCTGATCGGCTGCGGCAAAGAGCGCGAGCTCGATGAGCGCCAATACAAGCAGGTGATCCAGAAAACCATCAATACCCTCAACGACACCGGCTCGATGGAAGCGGTCTGCTTCCTGACCGAGCTGCATGTAAAAGGCCGCAATACCTACTGGAAAGTGCGTCAGGCGGTGGAAACCGCCAAAGAGACGCTCTACACCTTCGATCAGCTGAAAAGCAACAAGGTGGAGCCGCGTCGTCCGCTGCGCAAAATGGTGTTCAACGTGCCGACCCGCCGTGAGCTCACCAGCGGCGAGCGCGCTATCCAGCACGGCCTGGCGGTGGCTTCCGGCATCAAGGCGGCCAAAGATCTCGGCAACATGCCGCCGAACATCTGTAACGCCGGCTACCTGGCCTCGCAGGCCCGCCAGCTGGCGGACGCCTTCAGCACCCACATCACCACCCGCGTCATCGGCGAACAGCAGATGAAAGAGCTGGGCATGAACGCCTATCTGGCGGTCGGCGCCGGTTCGCAAAACGAGTCGTTAATGTCGGTGATGGAATATAAGGGCAACCCAAATCCGGACGCTAAGCCGATCGTGCTGGTAGGCAAAGGGCTGACCTTCGACTCCGGCGGCATCTCGATCAAACCGGCCGACGGCATGGACGAGATGAAATACGACATGTGCGGCGCGGCGACCGTGTACGGCGTGATGCGCGTGGTGGCGGAGCTGAACCTGCCGCTGAACGTGATCGGCGTGCTGGCCGGCTGTGAAAACATGCCGGGCGGCCGGGCGTACCGTCCGGGCGACGTGCTGACCACCATGTCCGGCCAGACCGTCGAGGTGCTGAACACCGACGCCGAAGGCCGCCTGGTGCTGTGCGACACCCTGACCTACGTCGAGCGCTTCGAGCCGGAGCTGGTGATCGACATCGCCACCCTGACCGGCGCCTGCGTGATCGCCTTGGGCCACCACATCACCGGCCTGATGTCGAACCACAACCCGCTGGCGCACGAGCTGCTGGGCGCTTCCGAGCAGGCCGGCGACCGCGCCTGGCGCCTGCCGATGGCCGACGAGTACTACGAGCAGTTGGACTCCAACTTCGCCGACATGGCGAACATCGGTGGCCGCCCTGGCGGCGCCATCACCGCCGCCTGCTTCCTGTCGCGCTTCACCCGCAAGTACACCTGGGCGCACCTGGATATCGCCGGCACCGCCTGGCGTTCCGGTAAAGCCAAGGGCGCGACCGGCCGCCCGGTGGCGCTGCTGTCGCAGTTCCTATTGAACCGCGCGGGCCTGAACGGCGACGATTAAATCTGAGCGGTAATTCAGGTATAATCCCAAGGGGCACAGCATGCTGTGCCCCTACATTTTTTTATCGGCAGCGGTGGATCCTTAATGAAACAGGCGACGTTTTATTTGCTCGACAACGCGGAACCGTCTGGTGCGCTCAGCGCCCATGAGGCCGTGGCCTGCGCCGTTGCCGCCAACGGCTTCCGTTCCGGCAAGCGGGTGCTGATCGCCTGCGAGAGCCAGGAGCAGGCCCAGCGGCTGGACGAAGCGCTGTGGCAGCGCGAGCCGCATGAATTCGTGCCGCACAACCTGGCCGGCGAAGGGCCGCACTACGGCGCGCCGGTGGAACTGTGCTGGCCCGGCAAGCGCGGCAACGCCCCGCGCGATCTGCTGATCGCCCTGCTGCCGCAGTTTGCCGATTTTGCTACCGCTTTCCATGAAGTGGTAGACTTCGTTCCTTACGAAGACACTCTGAAACAGTTGGCGCGCGACCGTTACAAGGCCTATCGCAGCGTCGGCTTCCATTTGACCACGGCTACGCCGCCAACTCACTGAATACGATAAAGAATGGAAAAGACAAACAGTCAGCTCGACACCGCATACGACCCAAAGCAGATCGAACAGAAGCTGTACGATCACTGGGAGAATCAGGGTTACTTCAAGCCGAACGGCGACACCAGCCAGGAAAGCTTCTGCATCATGATCCCGCCGCCGAACGTCACCGGCAGCCTGCACATGGGCCACGCGTTCCAGCAGACCATCATGGACACCATGATTCGCTATCAGCGCATGCAGGGTAAAAACACCCTGTGGCAGGCGGGCACCGACCACGCCGGCATCGCCACCCAGATGGTGGTGGAGCGCAAGATCGCCGCGGAAGAAGGCAAAACCCGCCACGACTACGGCCGTGACGCGTTTATCGACAAGATCTGGCAGTGGAAGGCGGAGTCCGGCGGCACCATCACCCGCCAGATGCGCCGTCTGGGCAACTCCGTGGACTGGGAGCGCGAGCGCTTCACCATGGACGAAGGCCTGTCGAACGCGGTGCGCGAAGTGTTTGTCCGTCTGCACAAAGAAGACCTGATCTACCGCGGCAAGCGCCTGGTGAACTGGGATCCGAAGCTGCGCACCGCCATCTCCGATCTGGAAGTGGAAAACCGCGAATCCAAAGGTTACATGTGGCACCTGCGCTACCCGCTGGCCGACGGCGCGAAAACCGCCGAGGGCAAAGACTACCTGGTGGTCGCCACCACCCGTCCGGAAACCGTGCTGGGCGATACCGGCGTGGCGGTCAACCCGGAAGATCCGCGCTATAAAGACCTGATCGGCAAAGAGATCATTCTGCCGCTGGTCGGCCGCCGCATCCGCATCGTCGGCGACGAACACGCCGATATGGAAAAAGGCACCGGCTGCGTGAAGATCACCCCGGCGCACGATTTCAACGACTACGAAGTCGGCAAACGCCACGGCCTGCCGATGATCAACATTCTGACCTTCGACGGCGACATCCGTCAGGAAGCGGAAGTGTTCAACACCCTGGGCGAAGTCTGCACCGACTACTGCAACGAGATCCCGGCCGAGTTCCGTGGCCTGGAGCGCTTCGCGGCGCGTAAAGCGGTGGTTGCCGCCTTCGATCAGTTAGGCCTGCTGGACGAGATCAAACCGCACGACCTGACGGTGCCTTACGGCGACCGCGGCGGCGTGGTGATCGAGCCGATGCTGACCGACCAATGGTACGTGCGCACCGCGCCGCTGGCCAAAGTGGCGGTGGAAGCGGTCGAACAGGGCGAAATCCAGTTCGTGCCGAAGCAGTACGAAAACATGTACTTCAGCTGGATGCGCGACATTCAGGACTGGTGCATCTCGCGTCAGCTGTGGTGGGGCCACCGTATCCCGGCCTGGTACGACGTGAACGGCAAAGTCTACGTGGGCCGCAGCGAAGAAGAAGTGCGCAGCGAGAACAACCTGGGCGCCGACGTGGTGCTGACCCAGGACGAAGACGTGCTGGACACCTGGTTCTCGTCCGGCCTGTGGACCTTCTCTACCCTGGGCTGGCCGGAGCAGACCGAGGCGCTGAAAACCTTCCACCCGACCAGCGTGATGGTCAGCGGCTTCGACATCATCTTCTTCTGGATCGCGCGCATGATCATGCTGACCATGCACTTCATCAAGGATGAAAACGGCAAGCCGCAGGTGCCGTTCAAGACCGTCTACATGACCGGCCTGATCCGCGACGACGAAGGCCAGAAGATGTCCAAGTCGAAAGGCAACGTGATCGATCCGCTGGACATGGTCGACGGCATCTCGCTGGAAGATCTGCTGGAAAAACGCACCGGCAACATGATGCAGCCGCAGCTGGCGGAGAAAATCCGCAAGCGCACCGAGAAGCAGTTCCCGAACGGCATCGAGCCGCACGGCACCGACGCCCTGCGCTTCACCCTAGCGGCGCTGGCCTCGACCGGCCGCGACATCAACTGGGACATGAAGCGCCTGGAAGGCTACCGCAACTTCTGTAACAAGCTGTGGAACGCCAGCCGCTTCGTGCTGATGAACACCGAAGCGCACGACTGCGGCTTCAACGGCGGCGAGAAAGTGCTATCGCTGGCGGATCGCTGGATCCTGGCCGAATTCAACCGCACGGTGAAAGCCTACCGCGAAGCGCTGGATACCTACCGCTTCGATCTGGCGGCCAACATCCTGTACGAATTCACCTGGAACCAGTTCTGCGACTGGTATCTGGAGCTGACCAAGCCGGTGGTGAGCAACGGCAGCGAAGCGGAACAGCGCGGCACCCGCCACACGCTGATCACCGTGCTGGAAGCGCTGCTGCGCCTGGCGCACCCGATCATTCCGTTTATCACCGAAACCATCTGGCAGCGCGTGAAGCCGCTGACCGGCACGACCGCAGACACCATCATGCTGCAGCCGTTCCCGGCCTACGACGCCGCGCTGGAAGACGAGCAGGCGCTGAACGATCTGGAGTGGATCAAGCAAACCATCATCGCCGTGCGCAACATCCGCGCCGAGATGAACATCGCGCCAAGCAAAGCGCTCGACGTGCTGCTGCGCAACTGCAGCGCCGACGCCCAGCGCCGCGTGCAGGAGAACCAAAGCTTTATCGCCCGTCTGGCGCGCCTGGAATCCATCGCGCTGCTGCCGGCCGGTGAGAAAGGCCCGGTCTCCGTCACCAAGCTGGTGGACGGCGCCGAGCTGCTGATCCCGATGGCCGGTTTCATCGACAAAGACGCCGAGATCGCGCGTCTGGCGAAAGAGATGGGCAAACTGGATGCGGAAATCGCCGCGATCGAAGGCAAGCTGGCGAACGAAGGCTTCGTGGCGCGCGCGCCGGAAGCGGTGGTCGCCAAAGAACGCGATCGTCTGGCGGCCTGCAAAGAAGGCAAAGTGAAGCTGCAGGAACAGCAGGCGACCATCGCCGCGCTGTAATTCACCGGCTCACGCCAACGCCTGAAAAACAGCGGGGTCTTCCCCGCTGTTTTTTTATCGCCGTTGCATCCGGGCCGGGTTAGGTGTTATTACAAGATATTACTGCTGCAGGGACGCCGCCGGGAAATAACTCCCGGCGCGTTTCGTGCTGCGATAAAAACGAAAAACGAACGTGGTCTCTTTCAATGGCGAGTGTAAACATGACAACAGCAACCCCGGCGCGCCTGCTGGTGCGCCCCATCACGGCGGACGACAATGCCGCCATTGCTCACGTCATTCGCGAAGTCTCCGCCGAGCACGGCCTGACGGCGGATAAAGGCTATACCGTCTCCGATCCCAATCTGGACGCCCTGTATCAGCTCTACAGCCTGCCGCGCAGCGCTTACTGGGTGATCGAGGTAGACGGCCAGGTCGCCGGCGGCGGCGGCATCGCACCGCTGCAGGGCGGCGCAGACGATATATGCGAATTGCAGAAGATGTATTTCCTGCCGGTGTTGCGCGGCAAGGGATTGGCGAAACGCCTGGCGCTGCAGGCGCTGGATTTCGCCCGCCGGCACGGCTTCCGCTGTTGTTACCTCGAGACCACCGCCAGCCTGACGCAGGCCGTTGCGCTGTACGAACATCTGGGCTTCGAACACATCGACCACGCGATGGGCGCTACCGGCCACGTCGATTGCGAAGTCACCATGCTGAAAACGCTGTAATCGCCCCGCCTGCACATCATGGCGCAGCTTGCTGCGCCTTTTTTATTAATATCGCAATCAATCAGTAAAACTCGCTATAACGCCGTATTTCAAGCAGATAAACTGACGTTAAAAACCACGATGTAAATTTAATGTGAAGTTCGTTAATAAATTAACGATCGCAAATTGACCGCTTTTTCCCCCGCGTTACTCTGCCAGTATCCCAATCGCGCACGGAGAGCTGTCATGTCGGAAAATACCTTTGATTACATCATCGTCGGCGCCGGTTCCGCCGGCTGCGTGCTGGCGGCGCAGCTGATCCGCCGCACCCAGGCGCGGGTGCTGCTGCTGGAAGCCGGCGGCGACGACAATAACCTGTTCATCAAGATGCCGGCCGGCGTGGCCAAGATCATCGCCAAAAAGAGCTGGCCCTACGAGACGGAGCCGGAACCGCACGCCAACAACCGCCGCATGCAGATCGCGCAGGGCAAGGTGCTGGGCGGCAGCAGTTCGGTCAACGGCATGATCTACCTGCGCGGCCAGCCGCAGGACTACGACGACTGGGCCGAGCGCTATGGCTGTACCGGATGGAGCTACCGGGAGGTGCTGCCCTATTTCAAACGCGCCGAGGCCAACGAAAGCCTGTCGGACGACTACCACGGCGCCGACGGGCTGCTGCCGGTCAGCGAAAACCGCTACCGCCACCCGCTCAGCATGGCGTTTATCCGCGCCGGCCAGGAGCTGAACCTGCCCTACCGCAACGACTTCAACGGCGACAGCCAGCACGGCGTCGGTTTCTACCAAACCACCACCCACAACGGCGAACGCGCCAGCACCGCCCGCACCTACCTGAAGGCGGTGCGCGACGAACGGCGGCTGGTGGTGAAACTGAACGCCCTGGCGCATCGGCTGACCTTCGAGGGCAACGTCGCCACCGGCGTGGTCTACAGCCAGAACGGCGGCGCGGAAGTGACCGCGCGCGCCACCAAAGAGGTGATCGTCAGCGCCGGCGCGGTCGGTTCGCCGAAGCTGCTGATGCTGTCCGGCATCGGCCCGCGCGACCACCTGCAGCAGCTGGGCATCGAGGTGCGGGCGGATCTGCCGGTGGGTAAAAACTTCCACGACCATCTGCACATGTCGATCAACGTCAGCACCCGCGAGCCGATCAGCCTGTTCGGCGCCGATCGCGGCCTGCAGGCGCTGAGCCACGGCGCGCAGTGGCTGGCGTTTCGCAGCGGCGTGCTCTCGTCCAACGTGCTGGAAGGCGCCGCCTTCACCGACAGCCAGGGCGACGGCCGGCCGGACGTGCAGATCCACTTCCTGCCGCTGCTGGACAGCTGGGACGACGTGCCCGGCGAGCCGCTGCCGAACATTCACGGCTTCACGCTCAAGGTCGGCTACCTGCAGCCGAAGGCGCGCGGCGAAGTGCTGCTGCGCAGCAGCAACCCGCACGATCCGGTCAAGCTGCACGCCAACTACCTCGGCCACCCGGACGATCTGGCCGGCAGCGTGCGCGCGGTGAAGTTCGGCCTGGGCTTCCTGCAAACCGCGGCGCTGAAGCCGCTGATCAAGGATCTGCTGATGCCGCAGCCGGAGTGGACGCGTGATGAGGCGCAGCTGGAAGAGTTCGTGCGCAACTTCTGCAAGACGGTGTATCACCCGGTGGGCAGCTGCCGCATGGGGCCGTCGCCGCAGGACGCGGTGACCGATCCGCAGCTGCGGGTGCACGGATTTGAGCAGCTGCGGGTGATCGACTGCTCGGTGATGCCGCAACTCACCAGCGGCAACACCAATGCGCCGACCATCATGCTGGCGGAAAAGGCGGTGGATCTGTTGCTGGGCGCGCCGCAGTAAGGGCGCGCCTCAACGTCAGGCGGCGGCGGGCACGCCGCTGTGGAAACGCAGCTCGCTGTCCGGCGACAGGATCAGTTCAGCTTCGAGGCGGCCGAAATGCGCCACCCGTTCGCTGATGTCGCCGCCGGCGATCTGTTCCGCCAGCGTCAGGTAGTCCTGATAATGGCGCGCTTCGGAGCGCAGCAGCGAGACGTAAAAGCGGTTCAGCTCGTCGTCCAGATGCGGGGCCAGTTTGGCGAAGCGTTCGCAGGATCGCGCTTCGATGTAGGCGCCGCAGATCAGCTTGTCGATCAGCGTCGCCGGATCGTGAGTGCGGATCTCGCGGATCATCCCCTTGGCGTAGCGGCTGGCGGTGATCTTGCGATACGGGATCCCGCGCGCCTGCATGATCTCCAGCACCTGCGAGAAGTGATGCAGCTCTTCCTTGATCAACAGCACCATGCGATCCGCCAGATCCTGGCCGTAGGCCGAGCCGTTTTTCGGCAGGATCTTGCGGGTGAACTGGCCCTGGCGAAACAGCGTGTCCGGCGCGCCCTGCGCTTCGTGCAGAAACGCCTCGTAGGGCCGCAGCAGCACCAACAGCGCGTCGCCGCTCTCTTTGTCCGCCACGTAGCGGCGGATCAGCCACATGCCGGTCTGCGCGGCTTTCAGCTCGCACACCAGGTGGTCGGTCAGCAACAGCTGCAGGTTTTCCGGACGGCGCGCGGCGTCGATCCAGGCGTCAGGAGTTTCACAGTGCAGGAAGCTTAAAATCGGGGCTAACAGGGATTGGTATGTCATCGGCTTAATTGCCCTATGTATTTCAAGTTGCAGCTAGGCGGCCAGCTCACTCATCCCCAGGAGCTTACTTAGGTAAGTGACTGGGGTGAGGGAGTGCAGCCAACAACGCTGCAGCTTGAAAGACGACGGGGATATCAGGGGCCGGCGAGAGCCAGCCCACAGGTATTGATCGGAAAGGAATTAGTGGCGTTTACCGTCGTCGTCTTCGTCGATGTAGTCGCCGTCTTCGTCATCCTCACCGTCTTCACCGTTCGGATCTTCGAAGTAGGTGCCCCAGCCGTCGTAGTTGACGCCGCAGCGTTCCGCCAGCGCCACCAGCTGCTCGACCTGGGCGTCGATCAGTTCGGCGTTCAGGCCGACTTCGCTGATCACGTCGCAGCACATCACCAGCGAACCGTCTTCCACTTCCAGCTCTTCGGCGTCGGTCACTTCGTAGCCCAGCTTGAAGGCTTCAACGGCGGCCTGCTCCAGAACCTCAAATTTCTCGGCGGACAGATGGTGCTCGATGGTGTAGAGCGCGTCCGGATCGCTGCCGTCTTCCAGCAGTTCTTCGATGATCAGGCGGGTCTCTTCACGTTGTTCTTCCAGCAATTCGCGGTTTGCCATGCCTATATCCTCAAGTCAAATGGCCTTCATTCCTTCTATTTTCACACACCGCCGACATTGCTTCCACGATAAACGTGAAAGATTTCCTCGCTGGGGTTGAAATTGAATATTCATACATATAAAGTGAATTTTAATTCAATTAAGCAATCAGGGAATCGGACTATGAGCACCGACAATGCGTTCTACCAACGTCACTTTCTGAGGTTAATGGATTTCACCCCCGCCGAGCTGCAGGCGCTGCTGAAACTGGCGGCAGATCTGAAGCAGGCCAAGAAGCAGGGGCAGGAACAGCGCCGGCTGCAGGGCAAAAACATTGCGCTCATCTTCGAAAAAGACTCGACCCGCACGCGATGCTCTTTCGAAGTTGCCGCATTCGATCAGGGCGCGCAGGTCACTTACCTCGGCCCGAGCGGCAGCCAGATCGGCCATAAGGAGTCGATGAAAGACACCGCCCGGGTGCTGGGCCGCCTGTACGACGGTATTCAGTATCGCGGCTACGGCCAGGCGCTGGTGGAAACCCTGGCGCAGAACGCCGGCGTGCCGGTGTGGAACGGCCTGACCGACGAGTTCCATCCCACCCAATTGCTGGCGGACCTGCTCACCGTGCAGGAACACCTTCCGGGCAAGGCGCTGAGTGAAGTGAAGCTGGCGTACGTCGGCGACGCGCGCAACAACATGGGCAACACGCTGCTGGAAGCCGCCGCGCTGGCGGGCATGGATCTGCGGCTGGTGGCGCCGAAGGCCTGCTGGCCGCAGCCGGAGCTGGTGGCCGAGTGCCAGGCGCTGGCGCAGCAAACCGGCGCGAAACTCACCCTGACCGAAGACATCACCGAAGGGGTGCAAGACGCCGACTTCCTCTACACCGACGTGTGGGTGTCGATGGGCGAACCGAAAGAAACCTGGCGGGAGCGTATCGCGCTGCTGCGGCCGTATCAGGTCAACATGGCGATGCTGAAGCTGACCGGCAACCCGAACGTGAAGTTCCTGCACTGCCTGCCGGCGTTCCACGACGATCAAACCACGCTCGGCAAGCAGATGGCGCAGCAGTACGATCTGCACGGCGGCATGGAAGTGACCGACGAAGTGTTCGAGTCGGCGCACAGCGTGGTGTTCGATCAGGCGGAAAACCGGCTGCACACCATCAAGGCGGTGCTGGTCGCCACGCTGAGCGAAACCCTCTGACCGCCCTCCCCTCCGCCCTGGCGCCCCCGGCCAGGGCGGCTAATATATTCCAGGAATATCAAATAGCGGATTGACCTTTGCTCACCGCCGGCAAAGGCTCTACCGTGACAGGCCGACGGCGCCCGCGCCGTAAAAACCAACGATAACAAACCGTTCTCAGCGTCGCCCTGCGGCGCCTTCAGGGGATACACACCGATGAAAGCCAAACTCTTGCCGCTGTTCCTGCTCACCGCCCTGCCCGCCGCCGCGTTAGCCGCCACGCCGCCGAATACGCTGGTAGTGGTGCAATCGCTGGATGACATCGTCAGCCTCGATCCGGCGGAAGCCAACGAACTCTCCAGCATCCAGACGGTGCCCAGCCTGTATCAGCGGCTGGTGCAGGCGGATCGCGACGATCCGGCCAAGGTGGCGCCGGTGCTGGCGGAAAGCTGGCAGAGCGATGCGGCGGCCAAAACGCTGACGGTGAAACTGCGGCCGCAGGCGGCGTTCGCCTCCGGCAACCCGCTGACCGCCGACGACGTGATCTTTTCCTACAGCCGCGCGATCAAAATGAACAAGTCGCCGGCGTTCATCCTCAACGTGCTCGGCTGGCAGCCGGACGACATCGACGCGCAGTTGAAGAAGATCGACGAACATACCGTGCAGCTGCGCTGGACGGCGGACGTCAGCCCGGCGGTGGCGCTGAATATTCTTTCGACGCCGATCGCCTCGATCGTCGACAGCAAGGCGGCGCTGGCCAACGTCAAAGACGGCGACTTCGGCAACGCCTGGCTGAAAATGCACTCCGCCGGCAGCGGCCCGTTCAAGATGCGCGTCTATCAGCCGCATCAGGCGATCGTGCTGGACGCCAACCCCACCACGCCGGGCGACAAGCCGCAGCTGAAAAACATCATCATTAAAAACGTGCCGGATCCGGCCACCCGCCGCCTGCTGATCCAGCAGGGCGACGCCGATATCGCCCGCGAACTGGGCGCCGATCAGACCGACACGCTGAAAAACCAGCCGGGCGTCAAGGTGTTGGAGATCCCGTCCGCCGAACAAAACTACCTGGTGTTCAACGCCGGCAACGGCGCCAATCCGCTGCTGAACAACCCGGCCTTCTGGGAAGCGGCGCGCTACCTGGTGGATTATCAGGGCATCACGAAGGATCTGCTGAAGGGCCAATACTTCGTGCACCAGAGCTTCCTGCCGGTCGGGCTGCCGGGCGCGCTGGAGACCAACCCGTTCAGCTACGATCCGGCCAAGGCGAAAGCCATCCTGGCCAAGGCGGGCATCACCCACGCCACCTTTACGCTGGACGTAGAGAACAAGCCGCCGTTCATCACCATCGCGCAGGCGCTGCAGGGTAGCTTCGCCGCCGCCGGCGT
Source organism: Serratia sp. SM04 (assembly GCF_040280225.1). Taxonomy (NCBI): domain Bacteria; kingdom Pseudomonadati; phylum Pseudomonadota; class Gammaproteobacteria; order Enterobacterales; family Yersiniaceae; genus Serratia; species Serratia sp. SM04. Next base: position 36,872 of record NZ_JBEOQT010000006.1, read on the forward strand.
GAAGGTCGAGCTGCTGCCGGCGGCGGGCAGCCAGGTTTACTCCCGCGTGCGCGCCAGGCAGCATCAGGCGGCGATCCGCCTGTGGATCCCGGATTATTTCGACGCCCACTCCAACGCCAGCGCCTTCGCCTACAACGACGGCAAAAGCAGCACGGTGGCCGGACTGAACGGCTGGCAGATCCCGCAGTTGAACCAGCAGACGCTGGCGGCGCTGGCCGAAGCCGATCCGGCCAAGCGCCGCGCGCTGTACACCACCATGCAGCAGGAACTGCAGCGCAGTTCGCCGTACGTGTTTATCGATCAGGCCAAAACCGAAGTGGTGCTGCGCGACAACGTCAAAGGCTACCAGCAGGGGCTGAACGCCGACATGGTCTACTACGATCGCGTCAGCAAATAGCCGGCGGGCGGCCATCGCCGGCCAATCGATTGCGGGGCGGCAAAAAACGGCGTTTTAACGCTTGCAGTGGCGAAAAGCGCGAGTATAATGCGCCACAATTTGCCAGGAGAAAGCATGAAAAACGACGTTTGTTTTGTTAGCCGCAATCGACAAAACCGACTGCCTATCGGCGGCCAGCTGCCGTTGTTTCTCCTGTTGCTAAACCGATCGTTTCAAGCCCCTCATTGAGGGGCTTTTTTTTGCCTTGAGAATATCCCAAAGTCCCGCGCCACGGGCACGCGTCGAGGAGGAGTGAAAAATGGCCAATCCGCTGTATCACAAACACATCATCTCTATTAACGATCTCAGCCGCGAGGATCTGGAGCTGGTGCTGCGCACCGCCGCCGGTCTGAAAGCCAATCCGCAGCCGGAACTGTTGAAACACAAGGTGATCGCCAGCTGCTTCTTCGAAGCCTCGACCCGTACCCGCCTGTCGTTCGAAACCTCGATGCACCGTCTCGGCGCCTCGGTAGTCGGTTTCGCCGACGGCAGCAACACTTCGCTCGGCAAGAAAGGCGAAACCCTGGCCGACACTATCTCGGTGATCAGCACCTACGTGGACGCCATCGTGATGCGCCACCCGCAGGAAGGCGCGGCGCGCATGGCCGCTGAATTCTCCGGCAACGTGCCGGTGCTCAACGCCGGCGACGGCGCCAACCAGCACCCGACCCAGACCCTGCTGGATCTGTTCACCATCCAGGAAACCCAGGGCCGCCTGAGCAACCTCAGCATCGCCATGGTCGGCGACCTGAAGTACGGCCGCACCGTGCATTCGCTCACCCAGGCGCTGGCCAAGTTCGAAGGCAACCGCTTCTACTTCATCGCCCCGGACGCGCTGGCGATGCCGGCCTACATCCTGAAAATGCTGGAAGAGAAAGGCATTGAGTACAGCCTGCACAGCAGCATTGAAGAAGTGGTGCCGGAGCTGGATATTCTCTACATGACCCGGGTACAGAAAGAGCGCCTCGATCCTTCCGAGTACGCCAACGTGAAGGCGCAGTTCGTCCTGCGCGCCGCGGATCTGGCCGGCGCGCGCGCCAACCTCAAGGTGCTGCACCCGCTGCCGCGCATCGACGAGATCGCCACCGACGTGGATAAAACGCCGCATGCCTACTACTTCCAGCAGGCGGGCAACGGCATCTTCGCCCGCCAGGCGCTGCTGGCGCTGGTGCTTAACGCAGATTTGGCTCTTTAAGGGGGAACCGCCATGACTCACGACAACAAATTGCAGGTCGAAGCGATCAAATGCGGCACGGTGATCGACCACATTCCGGCGCAGATCGGTTTCAAACTGCTGACGCTGTTCAAGCTGACCGCCACCGACCAGCGCATCACCATCGGCCTGAACCTGCCCTCCAACGCGCTGGGCCGCAAGGATCTGATCAAGATCGAGAACACCTTCCTGACCGAGCAGCAGGCCAACCAGCTGGCGATGTACGCGCCGAAGGCCACGGTAAACCGCATCGACAACTATGAAGTGGTGCGCAAACTGACCCTTAGCCTGCCGGATCACATCGACGGCGTGCTGACCTGCCCGAACAGCAACTGCATCAGCCGTAGCGAGCCGGTAGCGTCGAGCTTCAGCGTGAAGCCGCGCGACGGCGAAGTGCACCTGAAGTGCCGCTATTGCGAGAAAGAGTTCGAGCATCAGGTGGTGCTGCAGGCCGACTGAATTCTGCCCTTTTAACGGGAGCGACGCTGTTAATCTGCGCGTCACTCCCTATAATGGGAGTCTGAAAATAACTCTACCCACGTTGCTACCCACCGAATTTCAAGCTGCGGCCGACCGCGCGGCGGCGTGAAAGACAACGGGTCTATCAGGAGAAAACATGTCACGTAATATCAGCACTGAACTCGCCCCGGCAGCCATTGGTCCTTACGTGCAGGGCGTTGATCTGGGCAGCATGATCATCACTTCCGGCCAGATCCCGGTCGATCCGAAAACCGGCGCCGTCGCCGACGACGTGGCCGCTCAGGCGCGCCAGTCGCTGGAAAACGTCAAAGCGATCGTCGAAGCCGCCGGCCTGAGCGTTGCCGACATCGTGAAAACCACCGTGTTCGTGAAAGATCTGAACGACTTCGCCACCGTTAACGCCGCGTACGAAACCTTCTTCACCGAGCACAGCGCGCCGTTCCCGGCCCGCTCCTGCGTGGAAGTGGCGCGTCTGCCGAAAGACGTGAAGATCGAAATCGAAGCCATCGCCGTGCGTCGTTAATCGACACGCACGCGAATGACGGTCAGCTTCGGCTGGCCGTTTTCATTGGTAAGAATTTTATTAATCCAATTAATTTATAGCGATAGCGTAATACCGCTCACATTTACAATCCCACAATAAAAACACGCCTATAATTATTTCTCACCCGGCCGGGTCATTGCTGTTTCATTTCGTTCACTCCGTGAATAATGACAGGAGATAACCATGGCACCTAGCGTATTGGATTATTTTATCCAACAAGCTTCCCGTTATCCGGAAAAAACCGCCGTCGTCGGCGATAATAAACATCTGACCTACCGTCAATTGGATGAAGCCAGCAGCGCACTGTGCACGCGCCTGAAACAGGAAGGGGTTCGGCCCGGCGATGCCGTGCCGCTGGTCGCGCAGCGCACGGTGGAATTACCGATCGGCATGATGGCGATCGCCAAGGCCGGAGCCTGCTATATTCCCATTGACGCCCGCTATCCCGAACGGCGCATTCGCAATATTATCGAACAAAGTGGCTCGCCGATAATCCTCTTCAGCAACCATGATGCTCGTGTAAATATCGACAACCTCCCGCGCAAAGTCCTTTCCATTGATAATATTTCCCTGACTAAAGTTTCCATAACTGTATTTTCCCCTCCGCCCTCCGATGCGCTTGCCTATATTATTTTCACCTCCGGCACCACCGGCGCGCCCAAAGGCGTCATGATCGAACACCGTTCGCTGTTAAACCTGCTCCTCTGGCATAACCAACGTTTCGCGATGGATGAACACAGCCGTTCCACGCTGATTGCCGGCGTCGGTTTTGACGTGGCGCAATGGGAAATCTGGGCACCGCTGATCTGCGGCGGCACCCTGTATCTGCCGCACGAGGAGACCCGCCTGCAGCCGGACGCATTGCTGGCCTTCTTCGCCCGGCATCGCCTCACCCACGCCTTTGTCCCTACGGTATTGGTGCCGGAGGTCATCGGCGCGCCGCAGCCCGCCGGGCTGGCGCTGAAATACCTGTTCACCGCCGGTGAAAAGCTGAATCCGCTCGAGCTGCGCGGCATCGACTATGCAGTGGTGGATTACTACGGCCCGACGGAGGCCACCATCTTCGCCACCTGCAACCGCGTGCGCTGCGCGACGCAAAACCCGCCGTCCACGATTGGCCGGCCCATCGCCGATACGCAGGTATTCATCCTCGACGAGCGCCTGTGGCCGGTAACCGACGGCGAATCTGGCGAGCTCTGCATCAGCGGCCTCTGCCTGGCGCGCGGCTACCTGAACGCCCCGCAGCTGACCGCCGAGCGTTTTGTCACTTCGCCGCACGTCGGCGGCCAGCGCTTGTACCGCAGTGGCGATCGGGCGCGCCGCTTGCCTGACGGCCGCATTCAGTACCTGGGGCGACTCGACGCCCAGGTCAAAATCCGCGGCAATCGCGTGGAACTCGGTGAAATCGGCAGCCTGATGACGCAGGTCTCCGGCGTAAAAACCGCCATCGCCCTCGTCAATCAAACGGACAATCCGAGCGACAAGCGGATCCTGGCGTTTTTGACCGGTGAAGATCCCGGCGGCGATCTCATTGCACGGGTTAAACGGCAGCTTCAGGATCAGCTGCCCGCCTACTCTCTGCCCGCCGAGTACCGGCATCTGGCTCGGTTGCCGATCAACGCCAACGGTAAAATCGACCAGGCGGCGCTGTTGGCCCTGGCGCCCGAGGCTCGGCCGGCCCCTGCTGAACCGCTCGACGGCCACCAGCGGATCGTCGCCGATCTGTGGCGCAGGCTGCTGAAAATCGATCATATCCGCGCCGACGATGATTTCTTCGCGCTGGGCGGGCATTCGCTGCTGGCGGCAAACCTGGCAAACCAACTGGGTAAAGCGTTCGCGGTCAAAACCTATGTGCGTGATATCTATGCATACCCGAACCTGACGACGCTGGCGCAGGCGATGGCGCAACGCCAGGGACAAGAACAAACGCCTGAACCTCAAGACGGCGAGCCGGCACGCGCCTTGCTGGATGACGTGTATTTGCCGTCGGATCTCGTCATCGTTCCGACGTTCGATGCGCGGCAAATCAGCGCGCCGCGCGCCATTTTGCTGACCGGCGCCACCGGCTTCGTCGGCGCGCACCTGTTGGCCGATCTGCTGCGCACCACCGACGCCGAGCTGTACTGTCTGGTGCGCGACGGCGCCAAACTGCCGCCGAGACAGCGGCTGGAGGCGGTGCTGCAGCGCTACCGGATCGCGTTGAGCGCCGGGCAGCGCGCACGCCTCCATATCCTGCCCGGCGACGTGGCGGAACACCATTTCTCGCTGGCCCCGGCGGCTTACCGGGTGTTAAGTCAGGATATCGATCTGATTTACCATTCGGCCAGCGCGGTGAATTTTATCCAGCCTTACGCCTACATGAAGCGCGACAACGTACAGGGCCTGCGGGAAATCATTCGTTTCGCGGCGCATAGCCGCACCAAGCCGCTGATGCTGCTGTCGACCATCTCCGTTTACAGCTGGGGGCATCTGCACACCGGTAAGCGGGTGATGCGGGAAAGCGACGATATCGATCAAAACCTGCCGGCGGTCAGCCGCGATATCGGCTACGTGCGCAGCAAATGGGTGATGGAGAAAATCGCCGATCTGGCGGCGAAGCAAGGCCTGCCGCTGATGACCTTCCGCCTGGGCTACGCTACCTGCCACAGCCGCACCGGCGTCAACGCCGATTACCAATGGTGGGCGCGGCTGGTGAGAACCTGCATCAGCAGCGGCACGGTGCCGGATTTACGGGATCTGCGCGAAGGGTTGACCACGGTGGATTACATGACCCGAGCCATCGCCCACGTCTCTCGCAACCCGCAGGCGCTGGGGCAGAAATTCAACCTGATCCATCAAGGTGACAATAATCTGACGCTGCGTGAGTTTTTCAGCCTGCTGGAGCGCGAGTTCGGTTATCGCTTTCATCCTCTGCCCTTCGCACAGTGGCGGGCCCAATGGGAAAACGACAGCGACGCGCCGCTGTACCCGCTGCTCAGCCTGTTCAAGGATCCTATGGTGGACGAGCTATCGACGGTGGAGCTCTATCAAGACACCTATCGGTGGGACTGCAGCAACCTGCAACGCTTCCTGCAGGGCAGCGGTATCGATGAGCCGCGCTTCACCCGCCAGCTGCTGCTGAATTACCTGCAGCACGCCATCGGGTATGCGCCGCTGTCGCTTCGGGCGTAACGAGACCGGGGCTCAGCTGGCCGAGCCCCGTCACCCTCACTCCGTTTTAAGCCCCCGCAGCAGCGCCTCCAGCGGGTACACCGCCGCAATCACCACCTCGTCGCGCGTCTGCGCCGCCGCATCCAGCCGGCGCTGCGCTTGTTCGGCCTCGGCCCGGCTCAGCGGTTTGTCCTGCTGATGGCGATCCAGCAGCGTTAAGCCCAGCGTAGCCAAGGCATCGACGTCCTGCGCCACCGGCGCCAGCTCCCGCAGCGTGCGGTTGCCCGCGATCGCCGTCTGCAGCGCCGCGCCGTTCGCCTGCCAGCGCTGCAGCCGTTCGCGCAGCGCCTGCGCCGCCGCCTTATCGCGCTTATCCTTCAACAAGGCTGCGACCTGTGCCTGCATGTCGCGCACCGCGCCGCTCTCCGGCGGCAGCGCATCGGCAAAGCGGTTCAGCGGTTCGAACTGGTGATAGTTGCCGGCCTGGAACTTCAGGTGCTGGCGGGTGTAATACTGTGCCGGCTCCACCGCCTCGGCCAGGATCTGCAGCGGCACGATCTGCACGCTGTTGCTCAATCGGGTGAATTCGCGCGCCGTTTCCGCGTGCTGCTGCAGGCCGACCGACACCACCGACCAGACGTCGATCGCCGCCAGCCGCCGGTACATGTTGTTTTCGTCGGTGACGTCCTGCGCCGACCACAGCTGCTCCGCCACCGCGAAGGCGCGCGGCCACAGCTTGAGATCGAGAAGCGGCGCGCGCACGTTTTCCGCCCACAGCGCCGCTTCACCGCCGAGAATGTTGGCCTGCCCCTTCTCGTCCGGCACCACCGGCATCTTGCCCGCCGGCACCGCCGCCAGCTTGTCGCCGCGGGTGGGGTAACGCACGTTGCCGACCAACGTATAGCCGCTGAGCTTGTCCTGCTGCAGCGTGAACACCGGCCGCGTGTCACCCATCCAGGTATCGACGCGGAACGTCACCTGCTGCGGCGTGCGCCAGACAATGTCGTGCACCGCGCGGCGCGATTTGCCGTTGAAATCGATAAAACCGCGCCAGCCCTGCTTGCCCTCGATCAGCGTGAAGCTGCCCTCCACCGCGCTGCCCTTCAGGCGCGGCATGCTGAAGCCCCAGCTTTGCGCCTGCTCGCCAGGTTGCACCGCCGTCTCGACCCCCAGCGGCTGCGGCAGAATTTCATTGCGGTAGTGATAGGCGGTGCTTTGCGGCTGATCGAGGTAGAAACCGGTGGAGAGGATGCCCTGATAGCCGTCCTGCGCGCTGGCGCCCAGCGAGTCTTGCCCCTGCCAGGATTGAATGACGATCGAGCGCGGCAGCGACGGATGATAGATCTCGTCCCAGCCGACCATCTGCCGCTGGTGTTTCTCGAGGATCTTTTCCAGCTTCTGGTTGAAGTAGGCCTGCAGCGCATGGGTATCCGCCAGCCCGTTCTTCTGCATAAACGCCTGAATCGACGGCGACGCCCGCCACTGGCTGGCGTCCACCTCGTCGCCGCCGATATGCAGATAAGGATCGGGGAAGATCGCCGCCAGCTCGCCGACGATCGTGTCGACAAACTGATACACCTCGTCGCGGGTCGGATCGAGCGTCGGCTTATGCACGCCCCACTCGCGCTCCATCCGATACGGCCCCGGCGCGCTCATCAGGTCGGGATAGGCCACCGCAATGCTGGAGGCGTGCCCCGGCATGTCGATCTCCGGCACCACGCGAATGCCGCGCGCCGTGGCGTAAGCCACCACCTGCCGCATCTGCTCGCGGGTGTAGAACTGGCCGTCGCTGGCCTGCTGTTGCAGCTTGGGATAATGCTCGGAGGCAAAGCGCCAGCCCTGATCGTCGGTCAGGTGCCAGTGGAACACGTTAAGCTTGGCCGCCGCCATGCCGTCGAGCTGGCGCAGAATGTCCGGCAGCGGCAGGAAATGACGCGCCGAATCCAGCAGCACGCCGCGCCACGGAAAACGCGGTACGTCGCGGATATCCACCAGCGGCAGGAAGGTATTTTGCCCGTCGGTCTGCAGCAGCTGCAGTAGGGTCTCCATGCCGCGCAGCGCGCCGAAACGCGTGTTGGCGGTCAACGTGGCGCCCTGCGGCGTGACCGCCAGCCGGTAACTCTCGTCGCTGCCCGGCAGCGGCTGCGCCGCCACCCGGTCCTTGATCACCACCTTGATCGCCGCGCCGTTCGCTTCTTCCATCGGCACCAGCGTCCAGCCGGTCTGCAGTTCGATGCGCTGGCGCCAGCGCGGCAGCGTGTCGCCCAAGTCGTCACCTTGCAACGTCAGAGACAAGCGGTGATCCAGCACCAGCTTGCCCGCCGGTTGCGTCACGTCCACCTGCTGCGGCCAGGGCATCAGCGGCAGATCGCCGGCCGGCTGCGCCAGCGCGCCGCAAGAAAACCATAACGATGAAGCCAGTAGCGTATAACGGAAAGGTCTGTGCATCGGAAATTCCTCAGAGGAAAAAACAAAATATCCCCAATGAATTTCAAACCACCGCTAGGCGATAAACAACAACGCGGTGGCTTGAAAGGCGCAGGGGAAAACAGCCAACGCTGTAGATAAAGACTCAGCCCAGAACAGATGTCCAACCGTTGCGGTGAAAAAGCGGACGGGATCACAGTTGCCCCCTCCCGGCCGGAGGGGGCGAGCGGGTTATTGCCAGCCGTAGCGGCGCACGAACCAGCCTTTCACGCACTGGGTCAGCACCATGTAACCGGCGAGGATCAGCACCAGCCACGGGAAGTAACCGAGCGGCAGCGCCTGCAGCTGCAGGAAGCCGGCCAGCGGCGAGAACACCAGGCCGATGCCGGTGGCGATCACCGCCAGCGTCATGATGCACAGCGGCCAGGACGGGCGGCTCTGGATAAACGGAATTTTGCGCGTGCGGATCATGTGCACGATCAGCGTTTGTGACAGCAGCCCTTCCACGAACCAGCCGGACTGGAACAGCGTCTGCATTTCCGGCGTGTTGGCCTTGAACACCCACCACATCAGGCTGAAGGTCAGCACGTCGAAGATCGAGCTGATCGGCCCGAAGAACACCATAAACCGCCCCAGATCGGCGGAGTTCCAGCGCTGCGGCTGGGTGATCTGATCGTCGTCGACGTTATCGAACGGGATGGCGATCTGCGAGATGTCGTACATCAGGTTCTGAATCAGCAGGTGCAGCGGCAGCATCGGCAGAAACGGCAGGAAGGCGCTGGCGATCAGCACGCTGAACACGTTACCGAAGTTGGAGCTGGCGGTCATCTTGATGTATTTCAGCATGTTGGCGAAGGTGCGGCGCCCTTCGATCACCCCCTGCTCCAGCACCATCAGGCTTTTTTCCAGCAGGATAATGTCCGCCGCTTCCTTGGCTATGTCCACCGCTGAATCGACGGAGATGCCGATATCGGCCGCGCGCAGCGCCGGCGCATCGTTGATGCCGTCGCCCATAAAGCCCACCACGTGCCCCTGGCGGCGCAGCAGTTTGACGATGCGCTCCTTGTGCAGCGGCGTCAGCTTGGCGAACACCGTGGTGCGCGCCGCCGCCTGCGCCAGCTGCTCGTCGTCCATCTGTTCGATCTCGCTGCCGCGCAGCAGACTATCGGCCTCCAGCCCGACGTCCCGGCACACTTTGGCGGCCACCAGCTCGTTGTCGCCGGTGAGGATCTTCACCGTGACGCCGTTCTGTTTCAGCGCCGCCAGCGCCGGCGCGGTGCTCTCCTTCGGCGGATCGAGGAAGGCGACGTAGCCTTCGAGGATCAGATCCGACTCATCCGCCACGCCGTATTCATGGGTTTGCGCCGGCAGGATCTTGTTGGCCACCGCCACCACCCGCAGCCCCTGCTGGTTGAGATCGTCGGTGATGCGGCGAATGCGCGCCAACAGCGCCTCGCTCAGCGGGATCACCTCGTCTTCGTGGCGCACGTGGCTGCAAATCGCCAGCATCTCTTCCAGCGCGCCCTTGCACACCAGCTCGTGATACTCATTGTCCTTGGCCACCACCACCGACATGCGGCGGCGCACGAAATCGAACGGGATCTCGTCCACCTTGCGGTAGTTTTGCAACGCCGCCGGCTGCCGATTCTGCTCCGCGCAGCTCAGCACCGCCACGTCGAGCAGGTTTTTCAGCCCGGTCTGGTAGAAGCTGTTCAGCCAGGCGTAGCGCAGCACCCGCTCGCTGCCGGCGCCGAACGCATCGGTGTGGCGCTCCAGCACGATCTTGTCCTGGGTCAGGGTGCCGGTCTTGTCAGTGCACAGAATGTCCATGGCGCCGAAGTTCTGGATGGCGTCCAGGCGTTTGACGATCACCTTCTGGCGCGACAGCTTCACCGCCCCTTTGGCCAGCGTCGAGGTGACGATCATCGGCAGCATTTCCGGCGTCAGCCCGACCGCCACCGACAGCGCGAACAGCGCCGCTTCCCACCAGTCGCCCTTGGTGTAGCCGTTGATCAGCAGCACGATCGGCGTCATCACCAGCATAAAGCGGATCAGCAGCCAGCTGACCTTGCTGATGCCGCTCTGGAAGGCGTTCGGCTGCTGCTCCTGGCTGGTGACGCGCTGCGCCAGCTGGCCGAAATAGGTGCCGCCGCCGGTGCCGATCACCATCGCCAGCGCGGTGCCGCTGACCACGTTGGTGCCCATGAAGCACAGGTTCTGGCAGTCGAGCGGATCGGCCGCCGGCAACTGCGGCGCCGCGGATTTTTCCACCGGCAGCGATTCGCCGGTCAGCGCAGCCTGGCTGATAAACAGATCCTTGGCCGACAGCAGGCGCAGATCCGCCGGGATCATGTCGCCGGCCGCCAGCTTGACGATATCGCCCGGCACCAATTGCGCGATCGGCAGCTCCACGTGTTCGCTCTTGCCGGTGAGCGCATCGCTGCGGATCACCGTGGCGGTGTTGCTCACCATCGCTTTCAGCGCATCGGCCGCCCGGTTGGAGCGCGCCTCCTGGATGAAGTTCAGCAGCGTGGAGATCAGCACCATCAGCGCGATCACCAGCGCGCCGGTGAGATCCTCGGTGGCGTACGAGATCATGCCGAGCGCGGTCAGCAGCAGGTTGAACGGGTTGCGGTAGCAGTGCCAGAGGTGTTGCCACCAGGCCTCTTTCTGCTGATCGTCGATGACGTTCTCGCCGCAGCGCCGGCGCACCTGCTCCGCCTCATGGGCGGTGATGCCTTCCGGGTGGCTGTGAAAACGCTCAAACAGCTGCATCGTCTCTGCGGCGGCGCATTCCAGCCGCTGTTGCGCCAGGCCGGCCGGCATATCGTGCGCAGCGCCGCCGACGCCGTCCAGCAGGCTGTCGCGGCGCACCAAACGGCGCGGAAGGCCGCGGGCGAACAGGCCCAGCAGCTGACGGGGGAGTTTTTTCAGTTTCATGGTTCGCACCTCGTCGCCCGGTGCCTCACGGCAGCGGGTAAACGGGGATCGTCATCGGCCGGGCGGATGGCGGATGCGCCAAAAAGCCTCTGCCAACGCAGATCCTTATTCTTTTTTCAGCAGCAGGAGCGAACGACGAAGCGCGCGCCACCGGTTACCGTGATGTACTTCACCGGTAAAACAGCAGCGCCAGGCGGAAAGGTTTTACCGGTGAACCGAGTGAGTGTCTAAAGCGGTCGGGTCGGGGTCCATATGGGGAATCACCTCCGGTAAAGGGAAAAACAGAGCGGCAGGAGCGGCCGTTCAGCGCAGTACAACAATCCCGTATTGCCTCAAGATCCGCGTGGGAAAATGAGCTATGCTGACGGGCATTGTTTTACAGGCCATTATGTTACGCCTGTCCACCTCAACGAAAAGTAAACCATGCAAAACCGGCTGACCATCAAGGACATCGCACGCCTGAGCGGCGTAGGCAAATCCACCGTCTCACGGGTGCTGAACAACGAAGGCAGCGTGAGCCCGCAGACCCGCGAACGGGTGGAAGCGGTGATCCGTCAGCAAGGGTTTACCCCCTCCAAGTCGGCGCGCGCCATGCGCGGCCAGAGCGACAAAGTGGTGGGCATCATCGTTTCCCGTCTCGATTCGCCGTCGGAAAACCAGGCGGTGCGCACCATGCTGCCGCTGCTGTATCAGCAGGGTTTCGATCCTATCGTGATGGAGAGCCAGTTCGAAACCCGCCTGGTGCAGGAGCACCTGCACGTGCTGCGCCAGCGCAACGTCGACGGCGTGATCCTGTTCGGCTTTACCGGGCTGACCGCGGCGATGCTCAAACCGTGGCAGGAAAAAATGGTGGTGATGGTGCGCGAATACGACGGCTTTTCGTCCGTCTGCTACGACGACGCCGGCGCGGTGAACCTACTGATGGATCGCCTGTATCGGCAAGGGCACCGGCACATCGGCTATCTGGGGGTGCAGCTCAGCGACGCCACCACCGGCCAGCGCCGCTACCAGGCCTATCTCGACGCCTGTGAACGCCTCAAGCTCACGCCGCGCGCCACGCTGGGCGAGCTGAGCTACCAGAGCGGTTTCCAGCACGCCGCCGAAGTGATTGATACACACACCAGCGCACTGATCTGCGCCTCCGACAGCATCGCCCTGGGGGCGATAAAGTACCTGCAGCAACAGCCGGCGCGCGCCATTCAGGTATGCGCCATCGGCAACACCCCGCTGCTCAGCTTTCTGTTCCCCGACACCCTGTCGGTGGAGTTCGGCTACGGCAGCGCCGGCCTGCTGGCGGCGCAACAGCTGCTGGCGCAGCTCAACGGTGAACAGGGGATCCGCCGCCTGGTGGTGCCCAGCAAACTTTCCTGATTAAAAGACGACCATTTTTTGTCATTTTGTGATCCTCGCCCCAAACCGGGAACGTTCCCATTCCATAAAAAAATCCGAGTGACTAAGCTTTGATCATTACTCAGCCAACACCTCTGCAGGTATCCCATAATGAGCAAAGTAAAACAGCAGGATATTGATCGCCTGATTGTTTTGGTCGGCGGCCGCGAAAACATCGCCACCGTCAGCCATTGCATTACCCGGTTGCGTTTCGTCCTCAACGACCCCAGCAAGGCCAGCCCCAAGGAAATCGAAGAGCTGCCGATGGTCAAAGGCTGCTTCACCAACGCCGGGCAGTTCCAGGTGGTGATCGGCACCGACGTCGGCGACTACTATCAGGCGCTGATCGCCAGCACCGGCGTCAACGAGGCCGACAAAGAACAGGCCAAGGTGGCCGCGCGCCAGAACATGACCTGGACCGAGCGCACCATCTCCCACTTCGCCGAAATCTTCTTCCCGCTGCTGCCGGCGCTGATCAGCGGCGGTCTGATCCTCGGCTTCCGCAACGTGATTGGCGACATCCCGATGTCCGGCGGCCAAACGCTGGCGCAGATGCACCCGGCGTGGAAAACCATTTACGACTTCCTGTGGTTGCTCGGTGAAGCGATCTTCATGTTCCTGCCGGTGGCCATCTGCTGGTCGACGGTGAAAAAGATGGGCGGCACGCCGGTGCTCGGCATCGTGCTGGGCGTCACCCTGGTGTCGCCGCAGCTGATGAACTCCTACCTGCTCGGCCAGCAAACGCCGGAAGTGTGGAACTTCGGCTGGTTCGTGATCCAGAAAGTCGGCTATCAGGCGCAGGTGATCCCGTCGATCCTGGCGGGCATGGCGCTGGGCTGGATCGAAACCCGGCTGAAAAAGATCGTCCCCGACTATCTCTATCTGGTGGTGGTGCCGGTGGTTTCGCTGCTGCTGGCGGTGTTCCTGGCGCACGCGCTGATCGGGCCGTTCGGCCGCATGATCGGCGACGGCGTCGCCTGGGCGGTGAAAGCGGTGATGACCGGCAGCTTCGCGCCGGTGGGTGCCGCGCTGTTCGGCTTCCTGTATGCGCCGCTGGTGATCACCGGCGTGCACCAGACCACGCTGGCCATCGACATGCAGATGATTCAGAGCATGGGCGGCACCCCGGTGTGGCCGCTGATTGCGCTGTCCAACATCGCGCAGGCCTCGGCGGTGCTCGGCATCATCATCATCAGCCGCAAGGCCAACGAGCGTGAAATCTCGGTGCCGGCGGCGATCTCCGCCTATCTCGGCGTGACCGAACCGGCGATGTACGGCATCAACCTCAAATACCGTTTCCCGATGCTGTGCGCGATGATCGGCTCCGCGATCGCGGGCCTGATCTGCGGCCTGGACGGCGTGATGGCCAACGGCATCGGCGTCGGCGGCCTGCCGGGCATCCTGTCTATCAAGCCGCAGTTCTGGCTGATTTACTCGCTGGCGATTCTGGTGGCGATCGTCATCCCGCTGGTGCTGACCATCATGGTCTACAAACGCAAGGCCGCCCGCGGCGAGCTGCCGGTTTAATTGACGCAAAATGAATGTAGGGGCCCGCTCACGCGGGCCCGTTGTCACGATTCAAAGGTATACAGCTATGAGCAACCCAACCCCCTGGTGGCAGAACGGCGTCATCTACCAAATTTATCCGAAGAGTTTTCAAGACAGCACCGGCAACGGCTACGGCGATTTGGCCGGCGTGACCCGGCGGCTGGACTATCTGCAGGAGCTGGGCGTCGACGCCATCTGGCTGACGCCGGTCTACGTGTCGCCGCAGGTGGACAACGGCTATGACGTGGCGGACTACTGCGCCATCGATCCGGCTTACGGCACCATGGCGGACTTCGAGCAGTTGGTCGCCGCCGCCCACCGGCGCGGCATCCGCATCGTGATGGACATGGTGTTCAACCACACCTCGACCGAGCATCCGTGGTTCAAGGCCGCGCAGGATCGCCACAGCCCGTATCGCCAGTTCTACGTCTGGCGCGACGGCGAAGGGGATACGCCGCCGAACAACTGGCGCTCCAAGTTCGGCGGCAACGCCTGGCAGTGGCACGCCGACAGCGGCCAGTACTATCTGCACCTGTTCGCCGTCGAGCAGGCGGATCTCAACTGGGAACACCCGCCGGTGCGCGAAGAGCTGAAGAAAGTGTGTCAGTTCTGGGCGGATAAAGGCGTCGACGGCCTGCGCCTCGACGTGATCAACCTGGTGTCCAAGCAGCAGGACTTCCCGTCCGACAGCCAGGGCGACGGCCGCCGCTTCTACACCGACGGCCCGCGCATCCACGAATTCCTGCAGGAAATGAGCCGCGACGTATTCCAGCCGCGCGGCCTGATGACGGTGGGCGAGATGTCTTCCACCACGCTTGAGCATTGCCGGCAGTACGCGGCGCAGAGCGGCGAAGAGCTGTCGATGACCTTCAACTTCCACCATCTGAAGGTGGACTACGCCGGCGGTGAAAAATGGACGCGGGCGGCTCCGGATTATGTGGAACTGAAGCAGATCTTCCGCCACTGGCAGCAGGGGATGCATAACCGCGCCTGGAACGCGCTGTTCTGGTGCAACCACGATCAGCCGCGCATCGTGTCGCGCTTCGGTGATGAAGGCGCACTGCGGGTGCCGGCCGCCAAAATGCTGGCGATGGTGCTTCACGGCATGCAGGGCACCCCTTATATCTATCAGGGTGAAGAGATCGGCATGACCAACCCCGGCTTCCGCGCCATCGAGCAGTATCGCGACGTGGAAAGCCTGAACATGTACGCCGAGCTGAGCGCCCAGGGCCGCGGCGACGCCGAACTGCTGGCGATCCTGGCGGACAAATCGCGCGACAACGGCCGCACGCCGATGCAGTGGAGCGCCGCGCCGCACGCCGGTTTCACCACCGGCACGCCGTGGATCGGCTGCGCCGAGAACTACCCGCAGATCAACGCCGACGCGGCGCTGGCCGACCTCGACTCGGTGTTTTACGCCTACCGCCAGCTGATCACCCTGCGCAAGCAGTATCCGCTGCTGACCCACGGCGACTATCAGGATCTGGCGCCGGATCACCCGGCGCTGTGGTGCTATCAGCGCAGCTGGAACGGCCAGCGCCTGCTGGTGGTGGCCAACCTGAGCCGCGAACCGCTGGCCTGGACGGCGGAAGGCGTGGAAGCCTCCGCCCAATGGCGCCCGCTGATGAGCAACTACAGCGACTCGGCGGACCAGCCGCAGGCGCTGACGCTGCGGCCGTTCGAAGCGGTGTGGTGGCTGCTCGAAGACTGACCCCGCAGGGCGCAGCGATGAACTGCGCCCTACAATGTCCCCATCAGCGCCACCACCCCGGCGGCCTCTTGCGCCAACTGCTCATCGCTCATGTCGCTCACGCCCTGCACCAGATGCGGCGGCAGATAATCCATGCCGGTCAGGTTAGCCAGCGCGTGGAACGGCAGCAGCAGATCCTGCACTGGATAGCGGTTGTAGCCTGCCGGCGTGTAGGCCTGCGCGTTACCGCCGGTGCTCACCACCAGCTGCAGCGGCTTGCCGTGCAGTTTGGTGCCCTCGCTGCCGTAGGCGAAACCATAGGTTAATACCGCGTCCTGCCATTCGCGCAGGATCGCCGGCGAGCTGTACCAAAAAAACGGGAACATCATCACCACCGCATCGTGGCTTGCCAGCAGTGCCTGTTCGCGCGCCACGTCGATGCGGTAATCCGGGTAAGCGCGGATCAGTTCGTGCACGGTCACGTTAGGCAGCGGGCGCACCGCCTCGATCAGCGCCTGGTTGATGCGCGACTCGTCGGGGGTGCGGTGGGCGGTTAACACTAAAATGCGTGGCATAAAGGATTCCTTGAACGTAAAGAAGATGAGGCATTTTTCCATTTCTGCCGCTTCGGGTGTAGGCTGTTCAAGGTCACTTCAATTTCAACCGAAAGTATCAACCACTATGTCGCTGCCCTTTGACGTGCACCGCCTGCTGCCGGCCTTCCTTGCCGCCGCGCAGGCGCAAAATTTCTCCGCCGCCGCCCGCCAGCTGGGCGTCACGCCGGCGGCGGTCAGCAAAAATATCCGCGCGCTGGAAGAGAAGCTGGCGCTGCGGCTGTTTCAGCGCAACACCCACAACGTGCTGCTGACCGACGAGGGCAAAGCGCTGCTGGCGCAGGTGGCGCCGCTGTGGCAGGCGTTGGCGGCGACGCTGGAAAGCGCCGGCGGCGAGCGGCAGGCGCCGGCCGGGGTGGTGCGCGTCACGATGATCCCCGGCTTTGGCCGCCAGATGCTGATGCCGTTGATCCCGCAATTTCTCGCGCGCTACCCGCAGATCGATCTCGATCTGTCGCTGGACGCCCGGGTGGTGAATCTGGTGGGCGAAGGCTTCGACGTCGGCATCGGCAGCCGGGTCGATCCCGACAGCCGGCTGGTGGCGCGCCCGCTCTACCCGATGCATATGGTGCTGGCAGCGTCGCCCGACTATCTGGCGCGGCGCGGTGAACCGCAAACGCCGCACGACCTGCTGCGGCACGACTGCCTGCTGCACCGCAACCCCAGCAACGGCCGCCACGTCAAATGGCAGCTGCGCCATCAGGGCGAAACGCTGGCGCTGGATCTGAACGGCCGGCTGGTGGTGAGCCGCCCAGAGATGCTGCTGGATGCGGCGCTGGCCGGGCTCGGCATCGTCAACCTGGCGCGCTGGTACCTCGAAAAGCACTTCGAACAGGGCACGCTGCGGCCGGTGCTGGCGGAATGCTGGCCGCGCCCGGTACAGCTGTGGCTCTATTACGCCTCGGCGGATCTGCCGCCGCGGGTGCGCGTCTGGGTCGACTTTCTGCTGGCGCATTTTCGCGATCGGCCAGTGAGCGATTGACGACTGTTCAGCTTGCGCACGCTCTTCCGTTTTCCTTGTTCTACATCAAAAGAATCTCGCCAATATCTATATATAGTGCATTAAGAATTACGAACACCTATATATAGTAGTTATCCACAAAATCATCCACACGCCGCCACAGCCCTTGCGCGCTGCGGCTTTGCCCTGTGGATAAGCGAAATTTGACGGTTGCTCGCCACGCCAGGCGGGTATGAACGCTCCCTCGGGGAACAAGGAGTACAACGTGAAACCAGTAGTGATTAAGCGGGACGGTTGCCAGGTACCTTTTGACGAAGCGCGCATCGCGCAGGCCATCGAGCGCGCCGCGCTGGCGGTGGGCGTGGTCGACGCCGACTACTGCGCCACCATCGCCCGCGTGGTCGCTCAGCGCATGGAGCAGCAGCCGCGCGTCGATATCCACGAGATCCAGCAGGCGGTGGAAAACCAGCTGATGGCCGGCGAGTACAAACAGCTGGCGCGCGCCTATATCGAATACCGCCACGATCGCGACGTGGCGCGCGAGCTGCGCGGCCGCCTGAACCAGGAAATTCGCGGCCTGGTCGAGCAGAGCAACCGCGCGCTGCTGAACGAGAACGCCAACAAGGACAGCAAGGTGATCCCCACCCAGCGCGACCTGCTGGCAGGCATCGTCGCCAAACACTACGCCAAGCAGCACATCCTGCCGCGCGACGTGGTGCTGGCCCATGAACGCGGCGAAATTCACTACCACGATCTCGACTACTCGCCGTTTTTCCCGATGTTCAACTGCATGCTGATCGATCTGAAAGGCATGCTGACCAACGGCTTCAAGATGGGCAACGCCGAGATTGAACCACCGAAGTCGATCTCCACCGCCACCGCCGTGACCGCGCAGATCATCGCCCAGGTCGCCAGCCATATCTATGGCGGCACCACCATCAACCGCATCGATGAAATTCTGGCGCCGTTCGTCGACGAGAGCTTCCGCAAACACCTGCAGGTGGCGGAGGAATGGCAGATCCCGGACGCCAAAGGCTATGCCATGGCGCGCACCGAGAAAGAGTGTTACGACGCCTTCCAGTCGCTGGAGTACGAGGTCAACACCCTGCACACCGCCAACGGCCAGACGCCGTTCGTCACCTTCGGCTTCGGCCTTGGCACCAGCTGGGAATCGCGCCTGATCCAGCGCTCAATCCTGAAAAACCGCATCGCCGGGCTGGGCAAAAACCGCAAGACCGCCGTGTTCCCCAAACTGGTGTTCGCCATCCGCGACGGCCTCAACCACCAGTACGGCGATCCGAACTACGACATCAAGCAGCTGGCGCTGGAGTGCGCCAGCAAGCGCATGTACCCGGACATCCTCAACTACGATCAGGTGGTGAAGGTCACCGGCTCGTTCAAAACGCCGATGGGCTGCCGCAGCTTCCTCGGCACCTACGAGCAGGATGGCGAGCTGGTGCACGACGGCCGCAACAACATCGGCGTCATCAGCCTCAACCTGCCGCGCATCGCGCTGGAGGCGATGGGCGATGAGTCGCGCTTCTGGGCGCTGCTGGATCAGCGCCTGCAGCTGGCGAAAAAGGCGCTGATGACGCGCATCGCCCGGCTGGAAGGCATCAAGGCGCGGGTGGCGCCAATCTTGTACATGGAAGGCGCCTGCGGCGTGCGGCTCAAGGCCGACGACAATATCGCCGATATCTTCAAGCACGGCCGCGCCTCGATTTCGCTGGGCTACATCGGCCTGCACGAGACCATCAACGCGCTGTTCGGCGGCAAAAACCACGTGTATGACGACGAGGCGCTGCGCGCCAAAGCGGTGGCGATCGTCGCGCGGCTGCGTGCCGCCGTCGACGCCTGGAAAGACGAAACCGGCTACGGCTTCAGCCTCTACAGCACGCCGAGCGAGAACCTGTGCGATCGCTTCTGCCGGCTGGACACCGCTGATTTCGGCGTGGTGCCGGGCGTCACCGACAAGGGCTATTACACCAACAGCTTCCACCTCGACGTGGAGAAGAAGGTCAATCCGTACGACAAGCTGGACTTCGAAGCGCCCTACCCGCCGTTGGCCAGCGGCGGCTTCATCTGCTACGGCGAATACCCGAACCTGCAGCACAACCTGAAGGCGCTGGAAGACGTGTGGGACTACAGCTACAGCCGGGTGCCTTACTACGGCACCAACACGCCGATCGACGAGTGCTACGAATGCGGCTTCACCGGTGAATTCTCCTGCACCAGCAAAGGCTTCACCTGCCCGAAATGCGGCAACCACGACTCAGCCAAGGTCTCAGTCACCCGCCGGGTGTGCGGCTATCTCGGCAGCCCCGATGCCCGGCCATTCAACGCCGGCAAGCAGGAAGAGGTGAAACGCCGGGTGAAACACCTCGGCAACGGGCAGCTCGGCTGAAAAGCGCGGTGCAGCCTATGCAGAAGCCTGTTCATCAGGCGTGATTGTCGCCGCCAGTTTGCCTTCGGCCAGCGCGCACCAACCGCAGCGTACACGCAGTACGTGAGGATTGGCAGCACTGCCCGGAGGCAAAATGGCCAGTAAAATAGCCTGATGGGCAGGCCTCACATGAATTATCACCAGTATTACCCGATCGACGTGGTCAACGGCCCCGGCACCCGCTGCACGCTGTTTGTCGCCGGCTGCGTGCACCAGTGCCCCGGTTGCTACAACAAAAGCACCTGGCGGCTCAACTCCGGCCAGCCGTTTATCCCGGCGCTGGAAGACCGCATCATCGCCGATCTGAACGATACGCGCGTGCCGCGCCAGGGGCTGTCGCTCTCCGGCGGCGATCCGCTGCACCCGGCCAACGTGCCGAGCATCTTGCAACTGGTGAAACGGGTGCGCGCCGAATGCCCCGGCAAGGATATCTGGCTGTGGACAGGCTACCGGCTGGCGGAGCTGGACGCGCAGCAAATGCAGGTGGTGGACAGGATCAACGTGCTGATCGACGGCAAGTTCGTGCAAGATTTGAAAGACCCGGCGCTGATCTGGCGCGGCAGCAGCAACCAGGTGGTGCATAGGTTGCGTTGAGCTATCAACACACGTTTCAATAGGTATTCATCCAGATTCGATCTGACACATCTGCAGCATGGAGCCAATCTGACGGGCGTATTTGTGCCAGAAGCATATTTTGCTAATTCCCCGCTGTATCAATCACAGGGAAAAATTATTGGGTACTATTAGTCATTAATCGACAGTACTATGTTTAAAGTATGTTTTATAAATCGAGTGATAGGTGTTTTGACATGGATATTAATGAGTTTCCACCGGGAGTTATGGAACATCTTGGTTGGTATGTATACCGATTGATTGATCCAAGGGATGGAAGTACTTTCTATGTGGGGAAGGGAAAAGGTAATCGTGTATTTGCTCATATGCGCGGTGAGGTCGCAATAGCTGATGATAATGAACTGCTTAGTAACAAACTCAAGCAACTTAGAGAGATAAGACTAGCAGGTCTCGAAGTCATCCATGTTATCCATCGGCACGGAATGGCTGATGAAAAGACTGCTTACGAGGTTGAAGCCGCACTTATAGACGCCTATCCTGGTTTAACTAACATCATGAACGGTGCTGGCAGCAATGAATATGGTGCAGCGCACATCAAAGAGTTAATCGCTACATACCAACCTGAAACAGTTGTGTTCCAGCATAAAGTTCTGATGATATCAGTTAATAGAAGTTCAAAGGATGTAGACCTCTATGATGCCGTACGTTTTAGCTGGCGTGTCAGCATTGAGCGTGCCTGTAAAGCTGAGGTCATACTAGCTACAGTGAGGGGGATCGTAAGAGGGGTTTATATCGCTGATGAGTGGCTCAAATCTACTCGTGAGAATTTTCCAGAGATGCCTTCATGGGATGCAGACGATGAGTTTGAATCTACTCAAAAATCCCGCTTTGGGTTCCGAGGAAGAGTCGCCCCCCCAGAGATAACGAAGATTTATCTTGGTAAAAAGATTCCGGATATTCTAAGAAAGAAAGGTGCTATGTCTCCTGTGAAATATTCTCCAGGTTTTTGATTTCGGAATGGTGAATAGCTACTAATTCTGTAGTCACCTTTTGGGAAAAGTACCAACTTCCGCTCCTCGCTCAAAGCAGCCTGGCAGTTCTATCCGTAGACACTGCCAGCCCAGGTCTAAACGAATCCCCCTCAACACCCCCGCCGATAGCGCGCCATGATTTTTGCTTTAAATATAGCCATTCGTTTTTCTACCTCCGAATGGCTGAGATAAACCGCGGTGCCGTTTCTTAAGCGTTCAAAGGCGGCATCCACCCTTTCACGCAACGCTTGCTCCAGCAACATCGCCTCTACGTCCATTTCAGGTTTATTCCGCTGTTCCATTTCCATCTCCTCCATTGAGACAGCATCGGGTCATGAATCCGTTACAACAACCCCATCCCCACCACGCCGGTCAGCACGCCGCACAGCGCCACCAGTGCCGCCGTCAGGCACAGCGCGCGGGCGGAGAAGGCTTTGTTGAGCATCAGCAGCGAAGGCAGGCTGACCGCCGGCAGGGTCATCAGTAGCGCCAGCGCCGGGCCGGCGCCCATGCCCGCCAGCATCATGGTCTGCACGATCGGGATTTCCGCCGCGGTGGGGATAACGAACAGGCAGCCGACGATCGCCAGGCCGATGATCCACAGCAGGCTATTGTCGACGGCGCCGTCGGCGTGCGGGAACAGCCAGACCCGCGCCGCGCCCAACGCCAGCACCGCCAACACGTAGATCGGAATGGTCGACCAAAACAGCGCCCACAGCGCTTTGCCCCAGCGCGCAAGGAACGGCTGTTCCTCGCTCTGCGCCGTCAGCACCAAAGGCTGCGGCGCGACGGGCTGCGGGTCGTTGGCGGTCACGCGCTGCACCAGCCAGGCGATGCCCAGCACCATCACCACGCCCGCCACCAGACGGATGGCGGCGAACGGCCAACCGAGCACAAACCCCATGAACACCAGCGTCGCCGGGTTCAGTACCGGGTTGGCGAGCCAGAAGGCCAGCGCGGCGCCGCTGGATACCGACTGGCGGCGCATGCCGGCGGCAACCGGCGCGGCGCAGCAGGTGCACATCATGCCCGGCAGCGCGATCAGCGCCCCCAGCACGGTGCCGGAAAAACGCCGGTGGCCGAGCGTGCGCGCCAGCCAGTCGCGCGGGATCAGCACCTGCACCAGCGAGCCTATCAGCACCCCGAGCAGCGCCGCCTTCCACACCGCGGTGAAGTAGACCAGTGCGTACTGCCAGGCCGCCAGCCAGAGGCTTGCGGCGCCGTCGGCCAGGATCGATTTGCCGATCGAGTGGCTGTCCGCCGCCACGAAGGCTTTGCCGTAGTAAGGCTGCCATTTGACGTAGTAGAGGCCGACGGCCACCACCAGCAGAAACAGGATCGGTTTCCACAGCGGCCAGGCGCGTGGGGCGTGTTCAGGGGCGTTCAGAGATTGCGGCATGGCAGCGGCCAGAGTCAGTCAACAGTGGCGCCAGCATAGCGCGCCGCCGCCGCCCGTGCACGCCCGGGCTGTCCAAAATAGTTCATCTGTTCGCCACCGACGCGTAACGCGATTGTCATCTGCGCCCGGCACCATGATGCCAACTTGAAAACCACAGGGTAGACGCACGATGAAACGCACCGCTTTCGCCTTCATCGCACAGCCATCGGTATGACGAGGTTTTTATTATGATGGAGTTATCTAGACATCCGACCACTTACCCCACCCGCTATCAGCAGATCGCCGCGCAGCTGGAACAGGAGCTGCGCACGCAGTACCGCTGCGGCGACTACCTGCCTTCGGAACAGCAGCTGGCCGAACGTTACCAGGTCAATCGCCACACGCTGCGCCGCGCGGTGGATCAACTGGTAGAACGCGGCTGGCTGCAGCGCCGCCACGGCGTCGGCATTCTGGTGCTGATGCGCCCTTACGACTACCCGCTGCACGCCAATACCCGCTTCAGCCAGAACCTGTTCGAACAGGGCAGCCACCCCACCAGTGAGCGCTTACTCGCCGTCTTGCGCCCGTGCAATGGGCATGTCGCCAGCGCACTTTTGCGTGAAGAAGGCGAAATGGTGATCCACCTGCGCACCCTGCGCCGGGTCAACGGCGTGCCGATGAGCGTGATTGACCATTATCTGCCCGATCTGGACTGGTGGCCGGCGCTGCAGCAGTTCCACAGCGGTTCGCTGCACCAGTTTATCGAACAACACCTCCAGCAGGCGCTGACCCGCCGCCAGACGCGCATCAGCGCGCGCCGCGCGCAGGCCAAAGAGAGCCGGCTGCTGGAGATCGCCACCCACGCGCCGCTGCTGTGCGTGCGCACCCTTAACGTCCGCAGCGGCGGCGAAGACGTGGCGGAATACTCCGTCAGCCTGGCCCGCGCCGACATGATTGAACTGACGATGGAGCACTGAATGCAAGCCTTAGAGTCGAGACAACGCTGGATGTCGGTGCTGGCGCACAGCCGGCCCGAGCAGCTGCGCAGCCACTGGCAGGCGCTGAACCTCAGCCCGGCTTACCGCAGCATCCGCGCGCCGGAGATCGGCCTGGCCCAGCTGCAGGGGCGCATGGGCGCCACCGGCCGCCGCTTCGTGCTGGGGGACATGACGGTCACCCGCGCGGTGGTGCAGCTGGACAACGGCGGCTACGGCTACAGCTATATCGCCGGGCGCGACAAGGCGCACGCCGAGCTGTGCGCGCTGGCCGATGCGCTGCTGCAACAGCCGGAACACGGCGAACGCCTGCAACAACAGCTGATCGCGCCGCTGGCCGCGCTGCAGCACGAACAGCGCCAGCTGCGCGCCCGGGCGATCGTCGCCAGCCGGGTGGACTTCTTTACGCTGGTGCGAGGGGATTAAGCCATGAGTTTATTGACCGGTTTTGAGCAACCGATAGACCAATCGCAGCACACTTTCCGTTTGATTCTTAAAGCCTTGAGCGAACCGGGCCACCGGGTGACGCTGCCGAACGGCCCGGCCTGGGCGCCGCTGAACGCCGCCAGCACCGCCGCGCTGCTGACGCTGGCCGATCAGGAAACGCCGCTGCAGCTGTGCGCTGCGCTTAAAAGTGAGCAAGTGCTAACAAACATTCGTTTTCACAGCGGTGCGCCGCTGGCCGCCACGGCGCAGGAGGTCTGTTTTGCCCTATTCGATGAGCAGCTGCAGGCCGCCGATCTGCAGGCGTTGCCGCACGGCACTGAAATCTCGCCGGAGTTCGGCGCCACGGTCATCGTGCAGCTCAGCGAGCTGGAGAACGGCGCCGCGCTGCGCCTGACCGGCCCCGGCATCGAGAATCATCGCCTGATAGCGCCGCGCCTGCCGCCGGCGCTGCTGGATTACCTGGTCAACCGCCCGCAGCGCTTCCCGCTGGGGCTGGATATTTTGCTGACCTGCGGCGATCGCCTGCTGGCGATCCCGCGGACCACCCGCGTGGAGGTGTGCTGATGTACGTAGCGGTAAAAGGGGGCGAAAAAGCCATTGAGGCCGCCCATCAGCTGCAGGAACAGCTGCGGCGCGGCGACGACGCGCTGCCGGCGCTCGGCGCGGAACAAATCGAACAGCAGCTGGGGCTGGCAGTGGATCGGGTGATGACCGAAGGCGGCATCTACGATCGCGAGCTGGCGGCGCTGGCCATCAAACAGGCCAGCGGCGATCTGGTGGAGGCGATCTTCCTGCTGCGCGCCTATCGCACCACCCTGCCGCGCCTGGCGGTCAGCGAGCCGCTGGCCAGCGAAAACATGCGGCTGGAGCGGCGCATCTCGGCGGTTTACAAGGACTTGCCCGGCGGGCAGGTGCTGGGGCCGACCTACGACTACACCCACCGGCTGCTGGACTTCGCGCTGCTGGCGGAAGGCGAGGCGCCGCGTGCGCCGCAGGCCGACGAACCGCTGCCGGACAACTGCAGCCACGTGTTCGATCTGTTGTGTCGCCAACAGCTGGCGCAGGAGGAACAGGACGACGGCAGCACGCCGGACGACATCACCCGCAACCCGCCGGTTTACCCCTGCTCGCGCTCGGCGCGCCTGCAGCAGCTGGTGCGCGGCGACGAAGGTTTTCTGCTGGCGCTCGGCTACGCCACCCAGCGCGGCTACGGCCGCAACCACCCGTTCGCCGGCGAGATCCGCACCGGCCACGTTTCGGTGGAGATCGTGCCTGAAGAGCTCGGTTTCGCCATCGATATCGGCGAAATCCTGCTGACCGAGTGCGAAATGGTCAACGGCTTCGTCGATCCAAAGGACCATCCGCCGCACTTCACCCGCGGCTACGGGCTAGTGTTCGGCCGCGCCGAACGCAAGGCGATGGCGATGGCGCTGGTAGACCGCGCATTGCAAAGCCCTGACTACGGCGAAGGCGTCGCCGGCCCGGCGCAGGACGAAGAGTTCGTGCTGGCCCACGCCGACAACGTCGAGGCCGCCGGCTTCGTCTCCCATCTCAAGCTGCCGCACTACGTCGACTTCCAGGCCGAACTGGAACTGCTCAAGCGGCTGCGACAGGAATACAGCGAGCGTCAGGAGGCCCGCGATGAGTGAAGTATTGACCGGCTATAACCTCGGTTATCTGGACGAGCAGACCAAGCGCATGATCCGCCGCGCCATCCTCAAGGCAGTGGCAATCCCCGGCTATCAGGTGCCGTTCGGCGGCCGCGAGATGCCGATGCCCTACGGCTGGGGCACCGGCGGCATTCAGCTCACCGCCAGCGTTATCGGCCGCGCCGACGTGCTGAAGGTGATCGACCAGGGCGCCGACGACACCACCAACGCGGTGTCGATCCGCCGCTTCTTCCAGCGCGTCGCCGGGGTAGAAACCACCGAACGCACGCCGGAGGCCACGCTGATCCAGACCCGTCACCGCATTCCGGAAACGGCGCTGCGCGAAGACCAGATCCTGATCTATCAGGTGCCGATCCCGGAGCCACTGCGCTTTATCGAACCGCGCGAAACCGAGACCCGCAAGATGCACGCGCTGGAGGAGTACGGCGTGATGCAGGTGAAGCTGTATGAAGACATCGCGCGCTACGGCCATATCGACACCACCTACGCCTACCCGGTGAAGGTTAACGATCGCTACGTGATGGATCCTTCGCCGATCCCGAAATTCGACAACCCGAAAATGCACATGATGCCGGCGCTGCAGCTGTTCGGCGCCGGGCGCGAGAAACGCATCTACGCCCTGCCGCCGTTCACCAAGGTGGAGAGCCTGGACTTCGACGACCATCCGTTCAGCGTGCAGCAGTGGGACGAACCCTGCGCGCTGTGCGGCTCGCGCCACAGCTACCTGGACGAGGTGGTGCTCGACGATCGGGGCAACCGCATGTTCGTCTGTTCGGACACCGACTACTGCCGGCAGCAGCTGGCGCAATCTTCGCAAGAGGCGCAGCACTGATGACTTCCACCCCTTTGAGCACCACTCCGCTGCTGTCGGTGAACCGGCTCACCCACCTGTACGCCCCCGGCAAGGGCTTCAGCGACGTGTCGTTCGACATCTACCCCGGTGAAGTGCTGGGCATCGTCGGCGAATCCGGCTCCGGCAAAACCACGCTGCTGAAATCGATCTCGGCGCGGCTGGCGCCGCAGCGCGGGCAGATCCTGTACCGCCCGCAGGCGGGCCAGGAACAGGATCTGTACGCCATGGCGGAGAGCGATCGCCGCCGCCTGCTGCGCACCGACTGGGGCGTGGTGCACCAGCACCCGCTCGACGGGCTGCGGCCGCAGGTCTCTGCCGGCGGCAACATCGGCGAGCGGCTGATGGCCATCGGCCAGCGCCACTATGGCGACATTCGCCGCCAGGCCGGCCAGTGGCTGGAAGACGTCGAAATCCCGCTGTCGCGCCTCGACGATCTGCCGACCACCTTCTCCGGCGGCATGCAGCAGCGGCTGCAGATCGCCCGCAATCTGGTCACCCACCCCAAGCTGGTGTTTATGGATGAGCCGACCGGCGGGCTGGACGTGTCGGTGCAGGCGCGCCTGCTCGATCTGCTGCGCAACCTGGTGGTGGAGATGCAGCTGGCGGCGGTGATCGTCACCCACGATCTCGGCGTGGCGCGGCTGCTGGCCCACCGCCTGCTGGTGATGAAACAGGGCGAAGTGGTGGAGAGCGGCCTGACCGACCGGGTGCTGGACGATCCACACCATCCTTATACCCAGCTGCTGGTTTCTTCGGTGCTGTCGTAACCCAAGGCGATAACAGATGACTATGCAAATCCGAGTTGAACATCTCAGTAAAACCTTTGTGCTGCACCAGCAGTACGGCACCCGCCTGCCGGTGCTGCACGACGCCAACCTGACGGTCGGCAGCGGCGAATGCGTGGTGCTGCACGGCCACTCCGGCAGCGGCAAATCCACCCTGCTGCGCTCGCTGTACGCCAACTACCTGCCGGACAGCGGCCATATCTGGATCAACCACCAGGGCGACTGGCTGGACATGGTCAGCGCCGATGCGCGCCAGATTCTGGCGGTGCGCCGCCATACGCTGGGCTGGGTCAGCCAGTTCCTGCGGGTGATCCCGCGCATCAGCGCGCTGGAGGTGGTGATGCAGCCGCTGCTGGAACAGGGCGTCGAGCGCGCCGAATGCCGCGAACGCGCCGAGGCGCTGCTCGCTGCGCTCAACGTGCCGCAGCGCCTGTGGCAGCTGGCGCCGTCCACCTTCTCCGGCGGCGAGCAGCAGCGGGTGAACATCGCGCGCGGCTTTATCGTCGATTACCCCATCCTGTTGCTGGACGAACCGACCGCCTCGCTCGACAGCCGCAACAGCGCGGCGGTGGTGCAGCTTATCGAACGCGCCAAGGCGCGCGGCGCGGCGATCGTCGGCATTTTTCACGATGAAGGCGTCCGCCGACAGGTCGCCGACCGGCTTTATGACATGCAGGCGCCGCAGGCGCTGGAGGCCCTCTGATGATCGTCAATAACGTTAAGCTGGTGCTGGATGACCAGGTGGTGCAAGGCTCGCTGGAGATGCAGGACGGCGTGATCCGCAGCTTCGCCGACGGCCCGAGCCGGCTGCCGCAGGCGCTGGACGGCGACGGCGGCTGGCTGCTGCCGGGGCTGATCGAGCTGCATACCGACAACCTGGACAAGTTCTTCACCCCGCGCCCGAACGTCGACTGGCCGGCCCATTCGGCGATGAGCAGCCACGACGCGCTGATGGTGGCCAACGGCATCACCACCGTGCTGGACGCGGTGGCGATCGGCGACGTGCGCGACGGCGGCCACCGGCTGGAAAACCTGCAGAAGATGATCGACGCGGTGATCCACAGCCAGCGCGCCGGGGTGAACCGCGCCGAGCACCGGCTGCACCTGCGCTGCGAGCTGCCGCACGAGAGCACCCTGCCGCTGTTCGAACAGCTGATGGACAAGCCGGGCGTGTCGCTGGTGTCGCTGATGGACCACTCGCCGGGCCAGCGCCAGTTCGCCTCGCGCGAAAAATACCGCGAATACTATCAGGGCAAATACCACCTCAACGACCAGCAGATGAGCGAATACGAGGAGCAGCAGGTCGCCCTGTCCGCCCGCTGGGCCGCGCCGAACCGCGAGGCGATCGCCGCCCACTGCCGCGCGCGCCGCATCTCGCTGGCCAGCCATGACGACGCCACCGCCGCGCACGTGGCCGAATCCTGCGCGCTGGGCAGCGCCATCGCCGAGTTCCCCACCACCGAGGCGGCCGCCCGCGCCTCGCACCAGCAGGGCCTGCAGGTGCTGATGGGCGCGCCGAACATCGTGCGCGGCGGCTCCCACTCCGGCAACGTGGCGGCGCACCATCTGGCGGCGCTGGGGGTGTTGGATATTCTCTCTTCCGATTATTACCCGGCCAGCCTGCTGGACGCGGCGTTTCGCCTCGCGGCGGACGAACGCAACGCCTACGACCTGCCCCAGGCGGTGCGCATGATCACCCGCAACCCGGCGCGGGCGCTGGATCTGCAGGATCGCGGCACCATCGCCGAAGGATTGCGGGCGGATCTGGTGCTGGCGCGGCCGCACGGCGAGCACGTTTATGTGCAGAACGTGTGGCGCCAGGGCAGGCAGGTGTTCTGATGGCGCGGCTCATCTACCTGATGGGGCCTTCCGGCGCAGGCAAGGACAGCCTGCTGGCCGCGCTGCGGGCCGACGCCGACCGCGCGCCGCTGGTGGCGCACCGTTACATCACCCGGCCGGCGGACGCCGGCTGCGAGAATCATATTGCGCTGAGCGAACCGGAATTTCTGCGCCGCCGCGCCAAGGGGCTGTTCGCGCTCGACTGGCAGGCGCACCAGCAGCGCTATGCGTTCGGGATCGAAGTGGATCTTTGGCTGCTGCAGGGGATCGACGTGGCGGTCAACGGTTCGCGCGCCCACCTGCCGCAGGCGCAGCAGCGCTATGGTGCGCAGCTGCTGCCGGTGTGCCTGCAGGTCAGCGCCGCGATCCTGCGCCGGCGCCTGCAGGATCGCGGGCGAGAAAGCGCCGAACAGATCGAGCAGCGGCTGGCGCGGGCGGCGGAATATCAGCAGGGTCTGCCCGCCGGCTGCCGGCTGCTGCACAACGACGGCCCACTCGACGACACTTTGGCAGCGCTGCTGGCGCTGCTGCCTACCGCCACCCGACAAGCTCAGGACGCGACGCCATGAACGACTTTGCCCAGCCGAAAATCGGCGACAACGTGACCCTTAACCGCACCCGGCTCGGCCAGTATGTGCATCTGGCCGACGATGCGATCCTGGAAGAGGTGGAGATGGGGGACTACTCCTACACCGCCGGGCACAACCAGATTTTTTACGCCACCATCGGCAAGTTCGTCTCCATCGCCTCCTATGCGCGCATCAATCCCGGCAACCACCCGACCTACCAGCGTATCGCGCAGCACCACTTTACCTACCGCGCCTCCGAATACGGGCTGGGGGAAGACGACGCGGCGTTCTTCGACTGGCGGCGCGAGCACCACGTCACCGTCGGCCACGACGTGTGGATCGGCCATAACGCCATCCTGATGCCGGGCGTCAGCGTCGGCAACGGCGCGGTGATCGGCAGCGCGGCGGTGGTCACCAAGGACGTGGAGCCTTACAGCATCGTCGCCGGCGTGGCGGCCAAGAAGATCGGCATGCGCTTTGACGACGCGCTGATAGAACGCATCGAACGCAGCCAGTGGTGGCACTGGGATCACGCCACGCTGCAGGCGCGGCTGGCGGATTTTCGCGACATCAACCGCTTTGCCCAAAAGTACCTTTAACGGAGGGGAGCGATGCAACTGACCTTTCTCGGCACCGGCGGCGCGCAGCAGGTGCCGGTGTTCGGCTGCGACTGCCTGATCTGCCAACGGGCGCGGCGCGAGCCGGCATTTCGGCGGCGAGCATGCAGCGCCATGCTTAACTATCAGGGGGAAACGACCTTATTGGATGCGGGATTGCCGGCTTTGGAGCGGCGATTTTCGGCGGGGCAAATTCAACGTTTTTTACTGACACATTACCACATGGATCACGTTCAGGGGTTATTTCCTTTGCGTTGGGGGTGCGGAAATTCCATTCCGGTGTATGGCCCGCCGGATGAACAGGGTTGCGACGATCTGTTCAAACACCCGGGCATTCTGGCGTTTCAGCCGCCGCTGGCGCCCTTCGCCACCGTCGAACTGGGCGGCATGCGCATCACCCCGCTGCCGCTGCAACACTCCAAACTGACCCACGGCTATCTGATCCAGGCGGCGGGCGCTGCGCTGGCCTACCTGACCGACACCGTCGGCCTGCCGCCGGCCACCGCCGACTATCTGCAGAACGTGGCGCTGGATCTGCTGGTGCTCGATTGCAGCCTGCCGCCGCAGCCGCAGGCGCCGCGCAACCACAACGACCTGACCCGCGCGCAGGAGACGCAGCGGTTGCTGCAGCCCAAACGCACGCTGCTGACGCACATCAGCCATCATCTCGATCTGTGGCTGCTGGACAACGAACTGCCCGCCGGGCTGGAGCTGGCGTTCGACCACCTCAGCGTCAGCCTCGGTAGCAGTGCAGCCGATCCGACTCCAGCACCCTGACCCCTTCGCCCGGCGTGAACGCCTGCTGCAGCAGCGTTTGCGCCACGTCTTTGGCGGAGACGGCGCGCCATTTGCCGGGCAGCAGCCTGAACAGCGGTAGCGTGAGGCGCTCCATCAGGCGCGGCGCGGGGCGCTCCCCCACCAGCATGGAAGGCCGCACCAGCGTCAGGCGCGGCCAGTGCTGTTCGCGCAGCGCCTGCTCCATCTCGCCTTTGGTGCGGTTATACAGGAAGGTGGAATCCGCGTTGGCGCCCAACGCGCTCACCACCAGACAGTGCTGCGCCCCCAACCGGCGGCCGGTCAGCGCGCTCTCCACCACCAACTGGTAATCGACGTAGCGGAAGGCATCGGCGCTACCCGCCGCCCGGCGGGTGGTGCCCAGGCAGCAGAACACCAGATCGACCGGCTGCTGCAGGCTACTCAGCAGTTCGAACAGCGCATCGCCGACCGGGTTGGTCAGCTTGCCGTGCGGCGGCAGCGGCGTGCGCGTCGGCGCCACGATGGCCGTTATCTGCGGATCGCTTTGCAACAGCTGCAGCAACTCGCGCCCCACCAGCCCGGTTGCGCCGACTAACAGTGCTCGCGCCATGCAATCTCCCGTTGTAATCAATACGTCGACTTAAAGTATAGACCGCGCCCAGTGCAGCTTCTTGCCGAAGCCGAGGGTGTTGTCGGTCATCTTCACCTCGTGCAGATCCAGCCGCCAAACCGAGGCCTTCATCGCCCTGGCGATCGGGAAGCGCTTGCAGTAACGCGCGCGCGCCGCGTCGGCCTCTTCGCCGCTCAGCAGCACCGCCTCGGCGCGGTACTGCACGCCGCGGATCAGCGCGATGCTTTTCGGCTTCGGCGCGATGGTGCCGACCACCCGGCCGTTGTTCAGCATCAGCCCGCCGTGGCGGGTGTGCGGTTCGGTCATCAGCCACAGCGCCATCGTCGCGGCGTCGAACACGTAAAAACAGTTGGCGCACCACATGTCGAGACCGTCGCCGGCGCACAGCGTCAAGACGTGTTGTTTGCCGATGAAATCCGCAATCTGCTGCCGTTGTTCTGGGGTATTCAAGGTTGCTCGCCTCCCTGTTCACTCACTTCATCTTACCCTGCGTTGTTGAGGCGAGTCACAAATAACGATAATCATCAAAATCCCAAAGTGAATATAAAAACACAATAAATGCATTTTTATTAATTTAAGCCCGAAGCGGATTTATAACATAAAAAATACAAGACGGATTTATTTGATCGTTATGCAACCGGTTAATCGCGCGATTTTATTTTTCCTATCCTGACGGCATGCAAAATTAGCGCACCGCCCCGGTACCGATTAGCAATTCGTTTACATGCCTGTTAGCCCGCCTGAACGCTGTTTATGCAACCTACTGCATAACAGGTGAATAGTTATTTATAAACACCGGCATTTATGTGACTTTCATCACGATTTTTAGCCCCCCTTGCGTTAAAATAGCGCCATCTTTTCACTCAGCAAGGTGGATTAGAAAATGGAAAACAATAACCGAAAAATGGCGCATATCAGGCGCACAACCCATATTATGATGATGGCTCATCGCAGCTGCTTTAGCTTCGCATTCTTCAACTACAGATAACCCTCTCCCTTCGCTCTTACGCTGTTGATAAGAGTGTCATTGCGTTTTTATTTATTCTCCGCACGCCGGTGATAATATCGCTTTCTCGCTAACCGGGAAGGACACGCAATTCATTCTTAATTTCGGCCAAGCGCATCCAAGCTAAATAAAACAACGAACACAGTTAATGCCTTTCGGCATCGCTGGGTTCTCGCACACCTTTATTTTCGTGAAGGCGTTAGCGGCAAATGGAATTATTTGCCGACGGACTGCCTTTGCCTGAAGAATGAGAAAAATGAAAAAATTAAAAATTGCCGCCAACACCCAAACCCTCGGCTGCTTTGAAACTGAACGCGACATCGTCGATGTGCATCACAGCGATTTCAATGACGTCGCCGCCATCGTGCTGTCGGTAGACGACGTCACGCACGGCATGGTGGCGCGCATTGAAGAGCACGGCCTGAACATTCCGCTGTTCGTCGCCGTCTGCTGCGAAGAAGAGCTGGATAACGCCGTATTGCCGGCGCTGCACGGCGTGTTTGAACTGTGTGGCAAGAATACCCAGTTCTACGGCAAACAGCTGGAGGCCGCCGCCGCCAAATATGAGAGCGAGCTGCTGCCGCCGTTCTTCAATACGCTGACGCAGTACGTGGAAATGGGCAACGCCACCTTCGCCTGCCCAGGCCACCAGGGCGGCGAGTTCTTCCGTAAACATCCGGCGGGCCGCCAGTTCTTCGACTTCTACGGCGAAACGCTTTTCCGCTCCGATATGTGCAACGCCGACGTCAAACTGGGCGACCTGTTGATCCACGAAGGCGCGCCTTGCGCCGCGCAGCAGCACGCCGCCAAGGTGTTCAATGCCGACAAGACCTACTTCGTGCTCAACGGCACCTCGGCCTCGAACAAGGTGGCGACCAACGCCCTGCTGACGCGCGGCGATCTGGTGCTGTTCGACCGCAACAACCATAAATCCAACCACCACGGCGCGTTGATCCAGGCCGGCGCCACGCCGGTTTATCTGGAAACCGCCCGCAACCCGTTCGGCTTTATCGGCGGCATCGACGCGCACTGCTTCGACGAACGCTACCTGCGCCAACAGATCCGCGAAGTGGCGCCGGAACGCGCCAATGAAGCCCGCCCGTTCCGCCTGGCGATCATCCAGCTCGGCACCTACGACGGCACCATCTACAACGCCCGCCAGGTGGTCGACAAGATTGGCCACCTGTGCGACTACATCCTGTTCGACTCCGCCTGGGTGGGCTATGAGCAGTTCATTCCGATGATGAAAGACTGCTCGCCGCTGCTGCTGGAGCTGAACGAAAACGATCCCGGCATCATCGTCACCCAGTCGGTGCACAAACAGCAGGCCGGCTTCTCACAAACCTCGCAGATCCACAAAAAAGACAAGCACATCAAGGGCCAGAGCCGCTACTGCAACCACAAGCGCTTCAACAACGCCTTCATGCTGCACGCCTCCACCAGCCCGTTCTATCCGCTGTTCGCCGCGCTGGACGTCAACGCCAAGATGCACGAGGGCAAAAGCGGCCAGCGCCTGTGGCAGGAGTGCGTGCGCGTGGGGATCGAAGCGCGCAAAATGCTGCTGGACACCTGTACGATGATCAAACCGTTCGTGCCGGATCAGATCGACGGCAAGCCGTGGCAGGCCTATGACACCGCGGCGATGGCCAACGATCTGCGCTTCTTCAACTTCGTGCCCGGCGAGAAATGGCACGCCTTTGAAGGCTATGCCGAATCGCAGTACTTCGTCGATCCGTGCAAACTGCTGCTCACCACGCCGGGCATCGATACCGCCACCGGCAGCTACAGCGAATTCGGCATCCCGGCGACCATTCTGGCCAACTACCTGCGTGAAAACGGCATCGTGCCGGAAAAATGCGATCTCAACTCGATCCTGTTCCTGCTGACGCCGGCGGAAGACATCGCCAAGATGCAGCATCTGGTGGCCCTGATCGCCCGCTTCGAGCAGCACATCGAGCAAAACTCCCTGCTCAGCGAGGTGCTGCCTGCGGTCTATAAAAACCACCAGCAGCGCTACAAAAACTACACCATCCGCCAGCTGTGCCAGGAAATGCACGACCTTTACGTCAGCTACGACGTTAAAGAACTGCAAAAAGAGATGTTCCGCAAAAGTTATTTCCCGCGCGTGGTGATGAATCCGCAGGACGCCAATACCGAGTTCGTGCGCGGCAATGTGGAATTGGTCTCGCTGGCTAAAGCCGAGGGCCGCATCGCCGCCGAAGGCGCCCTGCCTTACCCGCCGGGCGTGCTGTGCGTGGTGCCCGGTGAAATTTGGGGCGGCGCCGCGCAGCGTTATTTCCTGGCACTGGAAGAAGGCATCAATTTATTGCCGGGATTCGCGCCGGAATTGCAGGGCGTTTATATCCAACAGGATGAGGACGGCTGGAACCGCGCTTACGGCTACGTCATGAAAAATTAATCACCTTACGGGGCGGCGATGATTCTCGCCGCCCGGTTCGCATCCTAAAAGAGAAAATGATCATGAGTAAGTCCAATAATAAAATGGGTGTCGTGCAATTAACGATCCTGACCGCCGTGAACATGATGGGTTCCGGCATAATTATGCTGCCGACCAAGCTAGCCGAAGTGGGCACGATTTCGATCGTTTCCTGGCTGGTGACCGCCGTCGGCTCGATGGCGCTGGCCTACGCCTTCGCCAAATGCGGCATGTTCAGCCGTAAATCCGGCGGCATGGGTGGTTACGCCGAATACGCCTTCGGCAAATCGGGCAACTTTATGGCGAACTACACCTACGGCGTTTCGCTGCTGATCGCCAACATCGCCATCGCCATTTCCGCCGTCGGCTACGGCACCGAGCTGTTCGACACCACCCTCAGCCCGCTCGGGATCTGTATCGCCACCATCGGCGTGCTGTGGCTGGCGACCGTCGCCAACTTCGGCGGCGCGCGCATCACCGGCAAAATCAGCGGCATCACCGTCTGGGGCGTGATCATTCCGGTGGTGGGCATCTCGGTCATCGGCTGGTACTGGTTCAGCGGCAGCGCCTACGTCGCCGCCTGGAACCCGCATCAGGTGCCAACCTTCGAAGCCATCGGCGCCTCCATCTCAATGACCCTGTGGGCGTTCCTGGGGCTGGAATCCGCCTGCGCCAACACCGACGTGGTGGAAAACCCGGAGCGCAACGTGCCGATCGCCGTACTGGGCGGCACGCTCAGCGCGGCGGTGATCTATATCGTTTCAACCAACGTGATCGCCGGCATCGTGCCGAACATGGATCTGGCCAACTCTACCGCCCCGTTCGGGCTGGCGTTCTCCCACATGTTCAACCCGACGGTCGGCAAGATCATCATGGCGTTGATGGTGATGTCCTGCGTCGGCTCGCTGCTCGGCTGGCAGTTCACCATCGCTCAGGTGTTCAAATCCTCCGCCGACAGCGGCTTCTTCCCGAAAATCTTCTCCAAGCTGAGCAAGGCCGACGCGCCGGTTAAAGGCATGCTGACCATCGTCGTCATCCAGAGCGGCCTGTCGCTGATGACCATCAGCCCGTCGCTGAACAAGCAGTTCAACGTGCTGGTGAACCTGGCGGTGGTGACCAACATCATCCCTTACATCCTGTCGATGGCGGCGCTGGTCATTATTCAGAAAGTGGCGAAGGTGCCGGACAACAAGGCGCGCATCGCCAATATCATCGCCGGCATCGGCGCGCTGTACAGCTTCTACGCGCTCTACAGCTCCGGTGAGGAAGCGATGATGTGGGGCGCCATCGCCACCTTCCTCGGCTGGACGCTGTACGGCATCGTCTCGCCGCGCTTCGAGCTGGCGGGAAAAAAGGGGTAAAGCGGTAGGGCACCGGCGGCCGGGGATGGGATTGTGATGGCGAACATGCCATCATACGCCGACCCTGGCCACCAAAGCGGCGTACGATGACCGACACCTCCCCCACTCCCTGGCACCTCTACATGCTGCGTTTACCGAGCGGCATGCTGTATACCGGCATCACCACCGACGTGGCGCGCCGCCTGGCGCAGCATCAAGCCGGCAAAGGCGCCAAGGCGCTGCGCGGAAAAGGGGAGCTGACGCTGGCATTTCACTGCCAGGTGGGGGATCGCTCAACGGCGCTGAAGCTGGAATACCGCGTCAAACAGCTGAGCAAAATACAAAAAGAGCGGCTGGTGAATCACCCGCCGCTGTCGTTGGAGTATCTATTGCCGGTCGTTAAAAGCGATTAAACGGCGCCGAAAAAGCCACTTCGCCGCTGACGCCATTCAGGGCGTCTTCCGCCAGCGGATACACCTGGAACGCACTTTCCGTGTCCGGCCAGCGGCAGTTCAGGCCATAGGCGGCGGCCGGTTTAAAACCGAAGCGGCCGTAGTAGGCCGGATCGCCCAGCACCACCACCGCGGCGTAGCTGAATTCGTTCAACGAATCCAAACCTTCGTACACCAGCTTTTCAGCCAGCCCCTGGCGGCGCAGGCTTTCATCTACCGCCAGCGGCGCCAGCGCCACCCATTGGCGATCTTCGCCGGCCACGTCCACCGGGCTGAACGCGGCGTAACCCACCACCCCGCCTTCGTCGTCAGTGGCGACCACGCCCAGCGTCAGCAGGCCGTCTTCGCGCAGCTGCTGCACCAGATCGGCTTCGTCGTCGCGGCCAAAGGCGCGGCGCAGCAAGGCGTCTATGCCCGCCGCGTCTACCGGGATCTCTACGCGGATCAGCATGATACCGCCACACGGGAAGCCGACGCCGTGCCCTCCTGCAACCCTGCTTCGACAAAATCAGCCAACTGCAACAGCCCCATGCGCAGCGGCGCAGGCATGCTTTCCAGCTCGATGGCGTCCATCAAATTTTTCACATACAGGCCCAATTCGGTATCCCCTTCAATCTGCAGCCGACGCTGAAAGAACAGCGTATCCGGATCTTGCTTGCGCGCCGCGATCAGGATCAGATCGTTGGCGTCGCCGCTGAAACTGACGTCCGCTTCGGCGTGCTGGCTGACCACCAGTTTGTCGTTTTCTACCGTCATAAACCATTGTAGCGCCAGATCGCGAACTTCGATCTTCAGCCAGCGCGATTCGAGAAATTCCAGATCGCCATCCGCCAACGCCTGGCGGAACTGCCAGCTCAGCACCTGTTGCAGCAGCTGGCGCTGCAGGGCGAACGGCGTGAATTTCAGCGGGATGCGCAGCAGCGACGGCCCCTGGCGCACAAGGCGTGCTCGTAGTTGTTCCAACACGGTCATCCACTCCTTTCAATACGGACTACCGCTATTTTGCCACACTGGCGCGCGGCTTCAGCGGTCTATATCAACAAATAGTGCATTTCACCGCCATGTTTATCAATACGCCATAAGCTGCCCCAAATCAAAACCTGTGTACGCCCCTTTGCCTAAAATGGCCTCCCCGATTCGCGTTTGCCGGCGGAACACCGCCGTCGGCAACCTTTAAAGACAGCGTGCGCCCGGCCGGGTGCACGGCTAAGCCAGGATAAATCTATGGAGCTGCTTTGTCCCGCCGGCAACCTGCCGGCCCTGAAGGCCGCGGTGGATAACGGCGCCGACGCCGTTTACATCGGCCTGAAAGACGATACCAACGCGCGCCACTTCGCCGGCCTCAACTTCACCGAGAAAAAGCTGCAGGAAGCGGTCGATTACGTGCATCGCCACGGCCGCAAGCTGCATATCGCCATCAACACCTTCGCCCATCCCGACGGCTACGCCCGCTGGCAGCGCGCGGTGGATATGGCGGCCCAGCTGGGCGCCGACGCGCTGATTCTGGCGGATCTGGCGATGCTGGAATACGCCGCCCAGCGCTACCCGCAGCTGGAGCGCCACGTTTCGGTGCAGGCCTCCGCCACCAACGAGGAGGCGATCCGTTTCTACCAGCGCAACTTCGAGGTGGGCCGGGTGGTGCTGCCGCGCGTGCTGTCGATGCATCAGGTGAAACAGCTGGCGCGCACCAGCCCGGTGCCGCTGGAAGTGTTCGCCTTCGGCAGCCTGTGCATCATGGCCGAGGGGCGCTGCTATCTCTCCTCCTACCTGACCGGCGAGTCGCCGAACACCGTCGGCGCCTGTTCGCCGGCCCGTTTCGTGCGCTGGCAGCAAACCCCGCAGGGTATGGAGTCGCGCCTGAACGACGTGCTGATCGACCGCTACCAGGACCATGAAAACGCCGGCTACCCGACGCTGTGCAAGGGCCGCTATCTGGTGGACGACGTGCGCTACCACGCGCTGGAAGAGCCCACCAGCCTCAATACGCTGGAGCTGCTGCCGGAGCTGCTGGCCGCCAACATCGCCTCGGTGAAGATCGAAGGCCGCCAGCGCAGCCCGGCTTACGTCAGCCAGGTGGCGCGCGTCTGGCGCCAGGCGATCGACCGCTGCCAGGCCGATCCGGCCGCCTACCGCGCCGACGCCGCCTGGATGGAGACGCTGGGCGCGATGTCCGAGGGCACCCAGACCACGCTGGGCGCCTATCACCGCAAATGGCAGTAGCCGGAGGAAACATGAAATACGCACTGGGGCCGGTGCTCTACTACTGGCCGAAAAACGACATCGCGGCGTTCTATCAGCAGGCGGCAGAGAGCAGCGCCGACATCATTTACCTCGGCGAGAGCGTCTGCACCAAGCGGCGCGAGATGAAGGTCGGCGATTGGCTGGCGCTGGCGCGCGAAATCGCCCGCAGCGGCAAGCAGGTGGTGATCTCTACGCTGGCGCTGTTGCAGGCGCCGTCCGAGCTGAATGAGCTGAAACGCTATGTGGAGAACGGCGAGTTCCTGTTTGAAGCCAACGATCTGGGCGCGGTGAACATGGCGGCGGAGCGCGGCTTGCCGTTCGTCGCCGGCCACGCGCTGAACTGCTACAACGCCTATACCCTGCGCCTGCTGCGCCGCCAGGGCATGATGCGCTGGTGCATGCCGGTCGAGCTGTCGCGCGACTGGCTGGCCAACCTGCTGGCGCAGTGCGACGAGCTGGGTTTCCGCCACGATTTCGAGGTGGAGGTGCTGAGCTACGGCCACCTGCCGCTGGCCTATTCGGCGCGCTGCTTCACCGCCCGCTCGGAGAACCGCGGCAAGGACGAGTGCGAAACCTGCTGCATCAAGTATCCGCAGGGCCGCATGATGCGCTCGCAGGAGCAACAACAGGTGTTCGTGCTCAACGGCATCCAGACCATGAGCGGCTACTGCTACAACCTCGGCAACGAGCTGCCGAGCATGCAGGGGCTGGTGGACATCGTGCGGCTGTCGCCGCAGGGCGCCGAGACGCTGGCGCAAATCGAGGCCTTCCGCGCCAACGAACGCGGCGAAAAGCCGCTGGCCTTGACCGATCACGCCGACTGCAACGGCTACTGGCGCCGCGTGGCGGGGTTGGAGTTGGTGTCTTAGCGAGGTAAGCGCCGGCGGCGCACTGCCGCCGGCATTGTTTATTTATCAAGATGAATACGGTTATTTCCGCCGTGGAACCAATGGAATAAACTTACACACATCAAGCAGCAGCTTCTGATACCAAAATAAGTAAAAACCGCGATGACCGCATCTACCAAATGTTCTCCGTATGAAATAATACTTAGCGAGGAGAGCGAGACAAGTAACATGCTCAACGTTAGCGCCATCATATTACAAAGCGGGTCTAAAATACGTCTATTGGCCATAACCCACCCTCTATTGTTGAAACGGTAAAAGCGATGTTCTCATCACCATCGACACTGCCCATTAACGCTATTGGCGTTTTTATTGCCACCCAAGGCACCACCGTTATTCTTATTATTCCCTGCGGGGCTGTTATCGGCGCAAGAGACCGCCCCCATCAAGCCACCGGCAACCGCCATACCTATCATCCCTGGCGGGCCACCTGAAAAACCGGTAAATGCGCCAATGATAATACCCATTCCAACCTGATTGGCACAGGAGTTTGGTGCACCTCTGCTTGGCCTGTCACGATCGCCGCCGTTATTTCCATCACCACAACCGCCAATCAGTTTCATCTCATCAGAAGTAAGCTCTCTTATTGTTGACATATTTATATTATCCTTTAAATAACACGTTATAGATAAAACTAACGCCAACCATTAATTCCCTAAACCGGTCGACAATGACAATTACCAAAGTCAATATAAGAAATTAAATCAAAATAACAATAGACATCCCGCTAAATAAACAACCTTAAACATATCGATAATACGAAATAATAAAGGCGCCGAATATGGCGCCTTTATTGGTTCCCTACACTCGCCGTTTCCTGAACATCCCGCGCAGCGCCACGCTGTTGCGCAAGAAGCCGACGCCGAAGCCCAGCAGGGTGTAGACCACGCCGAGCACCAGCATCATCATCACGTCGCCCCACACTTCGTTCAGCGACAGCCCCATCTGGTTGACACCGGCGATCGCCTTGGTGCCCCAGGTGGAGGGAATGCTGTAGGAGATGGCGCGCACCCAGGCCGGCATCGACTGCAGCGGCCAGATGGTGCCGGACAGGTAGAAGATCGGCGTGGTGATGAACGCCAGCGTCAGGTAGATCATCTCGACGCTGCGCAGGCACTCGGTCACCAGCTTGCCCAGCCCCAGCACCGCCAGCAGGAACGGGAAGGTCAGCAGCAGCAGTTCGGCGATGTTCGCCGTCTGCCGATAGCCCAATACCCACGGCCACAGCACGAACAGCACGATCGACAGGAACAGCCAGATCGGCAGCAGCGCCGTCAGCCCGCCGAGGTGCGCCGCCAGCGGCGCCTTGCCGCCGGGCATGCTCTTCATGGCGATGTTGACGCGGATACAGGCGATCAGCAGCGAGTGCTGCAACAGCATCACCAGCAGGCCGGGGAAGATGATCGCCGCGAAGCTGATGCCGGGGTTAAACACGTCCAGCGTTTGCCCCAGTATCGGCGTCAGCAGTATCTGCGCCTGTCGTTCGCTGAAGCCGCTGCGCAGCAGCAGCCCGTTGTTGTACTCCGTCAGCAGCTGCTGGTAGGCCGCCACCACGTCCTGTTGGATCTGGCCGTTGGCCAGGCGGTTGGTGGCGTCGCCGTACACCGGCACCACGATGTTCTGCCCGCTGAGGATCTTCTTCTCCAGATCCACCGGCATGATGATCACCGCAAACAGCTTGCGCCAGCTGAGATCGCGCTGCGCTTGTTCCAGGCTGTCGTAGGTTTCAATCGCTATCTTGGAGGTGGCGTCCAGTTGGCGGATCAGCTGCCGGCTGGCGGTGCTGTGGTCCTGATCGACCACTCCCACCGGCAGATCCCACACCGTGCGGTTGGCGTACACCATGCTCATGATGCACAGCGACAGGATCAGCATCAGCCACACCGGCCGCTCCAGCATGCCGAGCAGCACCTTAACGAAGGTTTGCCAATAGAGCTTCATCCGGCGTTCCCCTCTTTTGCCAGCCGCGCCGGCAGGCGATTGCGCACCAGCAGCGCGGCCACCAGCGGGTAGACCGCCAGCAGCGCACACACGCTGAAAATGGCGCTGGCGTGCACCTGCCGCAGAAACACGTCGAACATCGCGTACAGCGCGTGGGTCAGCGGCTCGATGTTGGAAATGATGCGCGCCGGCAGCGGCATCGACAGCTCAGGCACCGCCATGCCGGAGAAGGTCATCGCGATACTGACCAAAATACCGATCAGGCTGTAGGCGGTGATGGTGCTGCCGGTAAAGGTGTACAGCAGCAGGCCGATGCTCTGCGCTGCCATCACGTAAAACAGGCCGATCATCAGCATAAACAGCGGGTTACCGCTGACACGGGCGTCAAAGATGCCCACCAGCGCCGCGATCTCCACCATCAGCAGGGTGGTGAAACACAGCGTGTACGGCGCCAGCTTGCCGAGCAGCGCCAGGCTGAACGGCTTGGCCTGCAGCAGCGACTTGCTGCGCGCCAGCACGTAGATCATGCAGGTCACCGCGAACAGCTGCAGCAGATGGATGGTGGCGGCGAACTGCTGGTAATAGATATAGCTGCCGCTGGCGTTGAACAGGCTACCGTAGGAGAGCGTCACGTCCGCCAAGGGCGGCAGCGTTTTGCCCATCTCGGTGGCGATGATGCTGCGGGTGCTGGCGTTGATTTCGTTCATCAGGCCGCCAAAGTCCTGGGTGGAGTACAGCCCGGCGCCGTAGAACAGCGCGTTGTAGTACATCACCACGCTAGGCTGTTTGCCCGACAGCGCGTTGGCCTCGAAGTCCGGCGGAATGTACAGCAACGCGTAATCCTGCGCGCTGCGCAGGCGACTCAGCGACTCCGGCAGCCCGCCGCCGTAGGCCTCGACGTGGGCGTGCGACCCGGCGTCCAGCCGCCGGGTCAGCGACTTGGACAGCGGGCTGTGATCGCTGTCCACCACCGAGACCGGCAGATCGAGCAGCGTGCCTTCGGAGAAGTTGCTGCTGATCAGCCCAAACAGGATCAGCGGAAAGATCCAGCTCAGCCAGTGCACCACCGGGCTGCGAAAGGCAACGC
Organism: Serratia sp. SM04; assembly: GCF_040280225.1. NCBI lineage: Bacteria > Pseudomonadati > Pseudomonadota > Gammaproteobacteria > Enterobacterales > Yersiniaceae > Serratia > Serratia sp. SM04. The sequence goes on from NZ_JBEOQT010000006.1 coordinate 80,260, forward strand.
GACACTCTTTGTCGAACGCGTGACTGAAGCAGCGCCAGCCGGCCCTTACTCTTTCCATTGCCATAAGGTGCTCATCCCCGGACGCAGGCCGTCCACCGGCTGTGACGGATACAGGCGCACTTCGAAGGTTTTCAGGTCGAAGTCGCCGGTGGCGCGGGTGGCGCGTTTGGTGGCGTAATCCCCCAGCGGCGCGATGTAGCGCACCTCGGTGTCGATCATTTTGTCCTTCAGCGCCGGCACCCGCAGCTTGACCTTGTCGCCTTTGCGCACGTGGGCCAGGATGTCTTCGCGCAGGTTAAACACGAAGTAGGCGTCCGGCACCCGGATCAGCGTCACCAGCGGGCTACCGGCGTTCAGCAGCTCGCCCACTTCGGCCGGGATCGGCCCCACTTCGCCGTCCACCGGCGCTTTCACCTGCAGATCGTCGCTCTGCGCCTGGATCTGCAGCAGGTTCTCTTCCGCCGCCCGCAGCGCCGCCGCGTATTGTTGCCGCAGCTCGACGCGGTCGCCGTTGATGCCTTCGTCCAGGTTGGCCTTGGCCGCCTGCACCTGCTGGAAGGCGGTGTCGCGCGCCCGGCGCGAGGCATCCAGCTCGGACTTCGAAATATAGCCCTTGCCGGCCACACTCAGGTTGCGGTTGTAGTCGTTTTGCGCATTGCGGTACTGCGCTTCGGCCTGCGCCAGATTGGCGCGCAGGTTGCGGATGCTCTCTTCACGGGTGCCGTGCAGCGACTGATCGAGCTGCGCCTTGGCCTCGTCGCGCGTGGCCTGCGCGGAACGCAGTTGCGCCATCAGTTCGGGGCTGTCGAGCTGGATAATCAGCTGGCCGCTTTTCACGTCGTCGCCGCGTTCGATCAGGCGTTCAACCACCCGGCCTTTCGCCTTGGAAGCGACGATCACTTCGGGAGCGTCCACTTCACCCTGCAGTAACAGATCCTGATTGTGCGCGCGGAACAGGACCGCCAATGCGATCGCCACCATCATCAGCAACAGGGTAAACAGCGTCTTTTTTTTCATTATGTCGGCTCCCGGAACGGTAAGCGGCGGGCGGGGATCATCATTTCCATGTCTTAAATTGCTCCAAAAAACACCATTGCTCTCATGAGGATATCACAAGCACATATCTCCTCTTTTATAACTATAAATTGGATTATGCTTTTAACACTAAAAAGCATCATTTTCGGCTTTTTGGTATGCAGATTCCTGCAATCGCCCTTTAAGCGATCCACTCTCTGATGGACGATGCCATGACTGAAAACACTGCCGTACCGCTGTCGGTACTGGATTTATCGCCAATCCCGCAAGGGGCCAAAGCGCGCGACGCTTTCCACTGTTCGCTGGATTTGGCGCAGCACGCCGAACGCTGGGGCTACCGGCGCTACTGGCTGGCCGAGCACCACAACATGACCGGCATCGGCAGCGCCGCCACCTCGGTGCTGCTGGGCTATCTGGCCGCCGGCACCCAGAGCATTCGCCTCGGCTCCGGCGGCGTGATGCTGCCGAACCATGCACCGCTGGTGATCGCCGAGCAGTTCGGCACGCTGGAGTCGCTCTACCCCGGCCGCATCGATCTGGGGCTGGGCCGCGCGCCCGGCACCGATCAGCGCACCATGATGGCGCTGCGCCGCCACCTGTCCGGCGATGTGGATACCTTCCCGCGCGACGTGCAGGAGCTGCAAAACTACTTCTGCGACGCGCAGCCCGGCCAACCGGTGCAGGCAGTGCCGGGCCAGGGGCTGCACGTGCCGCTCTGGCTGCTCGGCTCCAGCCTCTACAGCGCGCAGTTGGCGGCGCAGCTTGGCCTGCCGTTCGCCTTCGCCTCGCACTTCGCCCCGGATATGCTGTTCCAGGCGCTGCAGCTGTACCGCGAAAACTTCAAACCGTCCAAACAGCTGGCGCAGCCGCACGCCATGGTGTGCGTCAACGTGATCGCCGCCGACAGCGATAGCGATGCGCGCTTCCTGTTCAGCTCGATGCAGCAGCAGTTCATCAACCTGCGCCGCGGATCGCCCGGCCCGCTGCCGCCGCCGGTGGATAACATCCACGCGCTGTGGACCGCCGGTGAGCAATACGGCGTCGAGCAGGCGCTGCGGATGTCGATCGTCGGCGATGAAAAAACCGTGCGCCACGGGCTGCAAACGCTGCTGCGTGAAACCGATGCCGACGAGATCATGGTCAACGGCCAGATCTTCGATCACCAGGCGCGGCTGCGTTCGTTCGAGATTGTTGCCGGAGTGAAAGGCGATGTCGTGAAGGGATAAAACGCGAAAAAGCGGTGGGGAACCCCACCGCCTCGGCGTTAACGCTGGATCAGATAGCGGATGGTCGGCCCGTCCTGCTGGATATCCAGCACCTTGTAGCCGTGGTTGCGCGCATCGAGCGGAATGTTGTTGATCGACTGCGGGCAATCGCTGATCACCTCCAGGATTTCCCCCGGCTTCAGCTGCGGCATCGCCTCCAGCGTCGCCACCGCCGGGTACGGGCAAGGCTCGCCCAGCATGTCCAGCCGGTAGTCCGGCACTATCGTCGTCTCTTTCATGGCATGCTCCTCAAATTCACCACCTGCGCCTCAGGCCGGGCGCGGAAAAAGCGTTTCTCCCACCACAGCATGGCGGCGAAGGCCAGCGCCAGCAGCAGATAGGTCACCAGCAGGCCGCCGATCGGGCCGAAGGTGTCGAGCAGGTTGATCTTGTCGTAGTCGGTCGCCAGCGCCGGCGCCAGATCGTCCCAGTAATAGGCCAGCAGCGTGGCGCCGATGATGTTGCCCAGCCCCACCCACCAGTAGTGCACCTGCCCTTCCACCGCGCGGTACATCCAGCCGGTCTCGCAACCGCCGGCCAGCACGATACCGAAGCCGAACAGCAGGCCGCCCAGCACCGCATTCGGGCCGGCCCACATGATTTTCGGCGCCACGCCGAGCTGCACATAGCTGAAGATGCCGATGGCGCTCACCGCCATGCCGATGATGATGGCTTTCGCCATGTGGGTGCGGCCGGTGATCCACAGATCGCGGAACGCCGAGGTAAAGCAGATCTGCGCGCGTTCGATCAGCAGACCGAAGCCGATGCCGAACAGCATGGCGATGCCGAGCTTCGGCGCATCGAACAGCGTCCACAGCGACCAGGCCACCGCCAGGCCGAAGACCGCCATGCCCAGCCGGAAGCGGCGGCGCGCCTGCTCAGGTTTCTGCGTCAGCGGCGCGGCGGCCTTCACCTTTTGCAATTTGACCGGAATGCGGAACATCGGCAGCAGCGTGAATTTGGCGCCGAAGTACGAACCTGCGGCGGTCGCCAGCGCGAAGAACCAGGCGTGCAGCGAAAACTGCGGAATGCCGGTGAAGAATGCCGCCAGGTTGCAACCCATCGCCAGGCGCGCGCCGAAGCCGGCGATAATGCCGCCCAGCAGCGCCTGCACGATGCGAATGCGGTGCTGCGGCTGGCGCAGCTTGATGTTGTTGGCCCACAGCGCGGCGGCGATGCAGCCGGCGAACATGCCGATGATCATGCGCCCGTCGATGCGCTCCAGCGGCGTGCCCTGCAGGCCGATAACCTTGAAATAGCCCCACTGCTCGGGGTGCAGGCCGAACCACTGCAGCACATGGCCGCCCCAGCGGGTGAACTCGCCGGTCACCGCCCAGAAGGTGCCGGTCATGCCGAAGTAGTAGGTAGAAAGGATCCCGGCGGCGATCACCGCCGGCAGCGGCGCCCAAAAGCGCACCAGGTATTGAGATTTGAACTGCTGCCAACTCATGGCATCTCCCGTGCATATCATCCGTAAGAAAAAACCTTATGAATGATACGCCATTCAGGGACGTTTGACGGCAACTTTCAGGCATAAAAAAACCAGCCCGCAGGCTGGTTTTTCAGAGCATTTCACCGCGAGCGATGAATCAGCGATTACGCGTCGCCGAAACGACGACGTGGTGCTGCCGGTGCGCCGTCATCACGGCGTGGCGCCGGTTTGCCGTCACGGTTGTAGTTACCGCCACGACGCTCGCCGCCGTTGCCGCCTTCACGACGTTCACCGAAGGAACGACGTGGGCCGCCTTCGCGACGTTCGCCGTTGAACGGACGACCGTTGCCGCGACGCTCGCCGCCGTTGCCACCGTCACGACGCTCGCGGCGTTCGAACGGCTGTGCATCGCCCAGCAGCTGCATGTTCATCGGCTTGTTCAGGATGCGGGTGCGAGTGAAGTGATTCAGGATCTCGCCCGGCATGCCTTTTGGCAGCTCGATGGTGGAGTGGGACGCGAACAGCTTGATGTTACCGATGTAACGGCTGCTGATGTCGCCTTCGTTAGCGATAGCGCCAACGATGTGACGGACTTCTACGCCATCGTCACGGCCCACTTCGATGCGGTACAGCTGCATTTCGCCAACGTCACGACGTTCGCGACGCGGACGATCGCCGTCACGGCTGTCGCGGCGATCGCCACGGTCACCGCGACGATCGTCACGGTCGTTGAATTCGCGGCGCTGACGCGGCTTGAAGACCGGATCCGGCGGCAGGATCAGCGGACGTTCGCCCTGAGCCATTTTCAGCAGCGCTGCGGCCAGGGTTTCCATATCCAGCTCTTCTTCCGGCTGCAGTTTGGTCAGCAGCGCGCGGTACAGATCCAGATCGCTGCTTTCCAGCTGCTGCTGAACTTTTGCGGCGAACTTGGCCAGACGACGCTCGCCCAGCAGTTCTGCGTTCGGCAGTTCCACTTCCGGGATGGTCAGCTTCATGGTGCGTTCAATGTTGCGCAGCAGGCGGCGTTCGCGGTTTTCCACGAACAGCAGCGCGCGGCCGGCGCGGCCCGCACGCCCGGTACGGCCGATACGGTGAACGTAAGACTCGGAGTCCATCGGGATGTCATAGTTGACAACCAGGCTGATGCGCTCAACGTCCAGGCCGCGGGCCGCAACGTCGGTCGCGATCAGGATATCCAGACGACCGTCTTTCAGGCGCTCCAGGGTCTGCTCACGCAGTGCCTGGTTCATGTCGCCGTTCAGCGCGGCGCTGCTGTAACCGCTGCGCTCCAGCGCTTCGGCCACTTCCAGGGTCGCGTTTTTGGTACGCACGAAGATGATCGCTGCGTCAAAGTCTTCAGCTTCCAGGAAACGCACCAGCGCTTCGTTTTTACGCATGCCGTACACCGACCAGTAGCTCTGGCTGATGTCCGGACGGGTGGTCACGCTGGACTGGATGCGCACTTCCTGCGGCTCTTTCATAAAGCGGCGGGTGATGCGACGGATCGCTTCCGGCATGGTGGCGGAGAACAGCGCGGTCTGATGTTCAGCCGGGATCTCAGCCATGATGGTTTCTACGTCTTCGATAAAGCCCATGCGCAGCATTTCGTCGGCTTCATCCAGCACCAGACCGCTCAGGTTGGAGAGGTTCAGGGTGCCGCGCTTCAGGTGGTCCAGCAGGCGGCCTGGGGTACCCACAACGATTTGCGGGCCCTGGCGCAGAGCGCGCAGCTGCACGTCGTAACGCTGGCCGCCGTACAGGGCTACCACGTTGACGCCGTTCATGTGTTTGGAGAAATCGGTCATCGCTTCGGCAACCTGAACCGCCAGTTCGCGGGTCGGTGCCAGCACCAGGATCTGAGGTGCTTTCAGGTCTGCCTGCAGGTTGTGCAGCAGCGGCAGCGAGAACGCTGCAGTTTTACCACTACCGGTCTGTGCCATGCCCAGCACGTCGCGGCCGTTCAACAGGTGAGGAATACACTCAGCCTGGATCGGAGATGGTTTTTCATAGCCCAGATCGTTCAGGGCGGAAATGATTGGAGCAGACAGCCCCAGATCAGCAAAAGAGGTTTCAAACTCAGTCGTCATGTACACGTGCCTCATTAATAATGGCAGCCAGTCTACATAACTCGTCGAGAAAATTTTCAGTCATTTTCATTGAAAAGTGTGAACCGGCTCAAATTAGATTATAAAACGAACAAAAAAGCCCTCGCCCGTGAAGGCGATAACTTTGGTTAAAAACCAATGTTCATCAGGCTGATAGGTGTTCGTCAGCTATTGCTGGTCCGATTCCGATAGGTCGTCTTGCTCTTGGCCCAAAAGCGCCAATTCCAACAATGCATAGCGGTGCTCAACGAAGTTGTGAACGTTGTTAGCCACCGTCAGTTTGAACAGCGCCGAAGCGGTGTCCTTGTCCCCCAGACTCAGGTAGTGTTTACCCAAATAGAAGTCAGTTTCACTGAGATGCTCAGCGAGCGAAGTGTTATCCGTTGCATCTGCCTTGAGGCGTTCCATCAGCGTTTTTTCGCTGATCTTGCCCAGGTAGAATTCGACAATATTCCATCCCCATTGCCCTCTGTCCGCTTTGTCATAGCGCTGCTGAAGCGCTACCTCGGCCTTCTTGGGATCGATTTCTCGCTCCACCAGATACAGCCATAACGAACGGAAGGGATCGTTTGGGTCGTCTTGATAAAACGCCTGCAGATCATCCTGCGCCAACGGGAAGCGGCCGCCATAATACAGTGCGATGCCCCGGTTTAAACGCGCGTAATTGTAAGTTGGATCAAGCTCTAGTACAGAATCAAACGCTTCATAGGCAGCATCAAAATTGCCTGCCTGCGTTAAGTAAATGCCCAGGTAGTTGAAAACTTCCGGCATGTCGGGACGTATCGCCAGCGCCTGCGAGAAATCATTGCGCGCTAATGCACGTAACCCGAGGCTATCATACAGCACACCGCGCTCATATAAAAGCTGTGCGCGTTCGTCATCCGTCAGTGCCCGGCTGGCAAGAATTTGTTCCATGCGCGCCAGGATCACTTCCTGCTGCAACGTTGGCTGCAACGGGATTGCCAAAACTTCGTCTTTACGCCAATCATGGTTGCTGCATCCTGCCAGCATGAGTGCTGTCGCAACGTAACACCAGCGCAAGAAAGGCTTCATTTCCCACTCCCGAAGACAAACATTGGATGAACGTCCTGTCCTCCGTTTGCTAAAACGCGGGCATCCTACCCGCGCGATACGAACAGCTCCCAACCCCGTGGCGGGGAGCTGTAAAACTATCTATACAGTTATTCTGCTTCAGGCGCAGGTGAACCCGCTTCCGGCGCCATCGCTTCTTTGATGCTCAGACGCACGCGGCCCTGACGGTCAACTTCCAGTACCTTAACCGGCACTTCCTGACCCATCTGCAGATAGTCGGTCACTTTCTCGACGCGCTTGTCGGCGATCTGAGAAATGTGTACCAGACCTTCTTTACCACCGCCGATAGCGACGAATGCGCCGAAATCAACGATACGGGTCACTTTACCCTGGTAGATACGGCCCACTTCGATCTCTGCCGTGATCTCTTCGATACGACGGATAGCGAATTTCGCCTTCTCCCCGTCGGTCGCAGCGATTTTAACTGTACCATCATCTTCGATTTCGATGGTAGTGCCAGTCTCTTCGGTCAGCGCGCGGATAACGGAACCGCCCTTACCGATCACGTCTTTAATCTTATCCGGGTTGATGCGGATAGTATGAATACGCGGTGCGAATTCGGAGATATCGCCGCGTGGGGTGCTGATAGCCTGTTCCATCACGCCCAGGATGTGCAGACGCGCGCCCTTGGCCTGGTTCAGAGCCACCTGCATGATTTCGCGGGTGATACCTTCGATTTTGATGTCCATCTGCAGCGCGGTGATACCGTCGCGGCTACCGGCCACTTTGAAGTCCATGTCGCCCAGGTGATCTTCGTCACCCAGAATGTCGGACAGAACCACAAAGTTGTCGGCTTCTTTCACCAGGCCCATCGCGATACCCGCAACGGCAGCCTTGATTGGCACACCGGCGTCCATCAGCGCCAGAGACGCGCCGCACACGGAAGCCATGGAAGAAGAACCGTTGGATTCGGTGATTTCAGACACCACGCGAACGGTGTACGGGAAATCTTCCGGTTTAGGCATCATAGCCAATACGCCGCGTTTCGCCAGGCGACCGTGACCGATTTCACGACGCTTAGGAGAACCGACCATGCCGGTTTCGCCCACGGAGTACGGAGGGAAGTTGTAGTGGAACAGGAAGCTGTCGGTCTTCTCGCCCATCAGCTCGTCCAGGTTCTGTGCGTCGCGCGCGGTGCCCAGGGTCGCGGTAACCAGCGCCTGAGTTTCGCCACGGGTGAACAGCGCGGAACCGTGGGTGCGCGGCAGTACGCCGGTGCGCACGTCCAGGCCACGGATCATGTCTTTTTCACGGCCGTCGATACGCGGCTCGCCACGCAGTACACGGCTACGCACCACGTTTTTCTCCAGGTTGCCCAGGATGTCCTGGATTTCGCCGGCGTCCAGCGTTTCGTCCTGCGCCAGCAGGGTTTCAACAACGCTGTCTTTGATCGCGTCAACCTGAGCGTAACGCTCTTGTTTTTCGGTGATGTGGTAAGCGTCGCCCAGACGAGCTTCGGCCAGTTCAGCCACGCGTGCTTGCAGCGCTTCGTTGACCACAGGCGCCTGCCAATCCCACTTCGGTTTGCCGGCTTCGGCAACCAGCGCGTTGATGTTTTCGATAACCACTTGCTGCTGGTCGTGGCCGAACACCACGGCGCCCAGCATCTGATCTTCGCTCAGCACGTCCGCTTCGGATTCCACCATCAGCACCGCGCCGGCGGTACCGGCAACCACCAGATCCAGACGGCTTTCTTTCAGCTCATCGGTCGTCGGGTTCAGCACGTACTGATCGTTGATGTAACCCACGCGCGCGGCGCCGATTGGGCCGTTGAACGGAATACCGGACAGGCTCAGGGCTGCGGAAGCACCGATCATCGCAACGATGTCCGGGTTCACCTGCGGGTTAACGGAAACCACGGTCGCGATCACCTGAACTTCGTTCAGGAAGTTGTCCGGGAACAGTGGACGGATCGGACGGTCGATCAGACGAGAAGTCAGGGTCTCGCCTTCGCTCGGACGGCCTTCGCGACGGAAGAAGCTGCCCGGGATGCGGCCGGCGGCGTAGGTACGCTCTTGGTAGTTAACGGTCAGCGGGAAGAAGCTCTGGCCCGGCTTGGCTTTTTTCTGGCCAACGACGGTAACGAATACGGCGGTGTCATCCATGCTCACCATAACGGCGGCGGTGGCCTGACGCGCCATCATACCGGTTTCGATGGTGACGGTATGCTGGCCATACTGGAATTTGCGAATGATCGGTGTCAGCAAAATTATATCCTTGATTAGCGGCGCGCAATCGCATTGACGACTCGACACGCCTGTGATTCGATTTGCCTTCTCACTACATCCTCGCGACTAATGACAATCCTTATCTCAGGCGGGAGATAAAGCCTCTCATTAGCCGCGCGAACCTCTGTAACGGAAGAACCTGTTTGGAAACATCAGTAATACATTAACCTGATTTGCTTATGCTTCCTAGAAGAAAGGGGCCAAAATAGGCCCCTTTCCACTGAAACTTGCTAGATTAGCGACGCAGACCCAGACGCTCGATCAGGCTGGTGTAACGTGCTACATCTTTACGCTTCAGGTAGTCCAGCAGCTTACGACGCTGAGAAACCATACGCAGCAGACCACGACGGCTGTGGTGATCTTTTTTGTGCTCGGAGAAGTGGCCTTGCAGATGGTTGATCTGCGCAGTCAGCAGGGCAACCTGAACTTCGGTAGAACCGCTGTCGTTAGTACCACGACCGAAATCAGCTACGATTTGAGCTTTAGCTTCAACACTTAGAGACATTGTAATACTCCAGATTATAGATAATAAAAACAGGCGCCGATCTCTAATTCAGCAACCCAATGCATAAGCTGCGCCATTCTACTCTTAGCGCAGTGCGATCGCAAGGCGACGCAGAGCCCCGCCGTTAGTCGAAATGCTCGACCACCAGGCGGCGTGGCGCCACGCGACCGTCCTCGGCGATGTCGCCAACGCCGATGAATTTTCGCTCTTCACCCTCGGTGATGCGCACCAGGCCGGAAGCCGGCGCACCGGCCACTTGCACCGGTTGCCCCTGCTTGACGTAGCCCGCCACCACCGGCAGCAAATTCACTTCCGGATAGTTCTCAACCGGGCTGTCCATCGGCATCAGCAGCGGATCGAGCAGCTCGCCGGGCGCGATCGCTTGTTCCTGCGCTTGCTCCAGCAGGGCGTTCAGCTGTTCCAGCGTCACCATGCGCGCGATCGGGTAAGTCGCCACCTGCAGGCGGCGCAGATAGATCACGTGCGCGCCGCAGCCCAGCAGCTCGCCGAGATCGTCGGTGATGGTGCGGATGTAGGTGCCTTTCGAGCAGTGGATCTCCAGCTCCAGCTCATCCCCTTCCCAACGGATAAACTGCAGCTCATACACCGTGATGCTGCGCGCTTCGCGCGGCACTTCAATGCCCTGGCGCGCATACTCGTAGAGTTTCTTGCCCTGGTATTTCAGCGCCGAATACATCGACGGCACCTGCTGGATATCGCCGCGGAAGGTGTCCAGCGCCGCGTCGAGCTGCGCCTGGGTGAAGTTCACCGGGCGCTCCTGCACGATCTGGCCGTCGGCGTCGGAGGTATCGGTACGCTGTCCCAGCTTGGCGATCACCCGATAGCGCTTGTCGGAATCGAGCAGATATTGCGAAAACTTGGTCGCTTCGCCCAGGCAGATAGGCAGCATGCCGGTCGCCAGCGGATCGAGCGCGCCGGTATGGCCCGCCCGGTTGGCGTTGTACAGGCGTTTTACTTTTTGCAGCGCATCATTGGACGACAAACCCTGCGGCTTGTCCAGCAACAGCACGCCGTGGATATCACGGCCGCGGCGACGAGGGCGACTCATTAATCCTCCTTGTCATCGCCTGAGGCGGAACGGCGCTCGGCGTCGTTCTTCACCACGTTGGTCACCAGGTTGGACATGCGCATGCCTTCCACCAGGGAGTTGTCGTAAGCGAAGGTCAGCTCCGGCACCACGCGCAGGCGCATCGCTTTGCCCAGCAGGGTGCGGATATAACCGGAAGCGTCCTGCAACGCTTTAATGCCGTTGGTGACCAGATCCGGATCGTGGTTCTCGGTCAGTACGTTCAGAAAGGTGACGTAAACCTTGGCATACGCCAGGTCACGGGACACTTCTACGCCGGAAACGGTCGCCATGCCGACGCGCGGATCTTTCACTTCACGCTGCAGAATGATCGCAATCTCTTTCTGCATCTCTTGCGCCACGCGTTGGCCGCGGCTGAATTCTTTTGCCATTTTGGATTCTCCAGACAAATCGGGGGGCACAAGGCCCCCCGTAAACAGATATAAGCAGATGTGCAATCGTTAAGCGATGGAGCGTTGGATCTCAATGATTTCGAACACTTCGATCATGTCGCCGACGCGCACGTCGTTATAGTTCTTAACGCCGATACCACATTCCATGCCGTTACGGACTTCGTTAACGTCATCTTTGAAGCGACGCAGGGATTCCAGCTCGCCTTCATAGATAACCACGTTGTCGCGCAGTACGCGGATTGGGTTGTGACGCTTGATGGTCCCTTCGGTAACCATACAGCCGGCGATAGCGCCGAACTTAGGCGATTTGAACACGTCGCGCACTTCGGCCAGGCCGATGATCTGCTGCTTGTATTCCGGCGCCAGCATACCGCTCATCGCCTGCTTCACTTCGTCGATCAGGTTATAGATCACGGAGTAGTAACGCAGATCCAGGCTTTCCGCTTCGATCACGCGGCGCGCAGAAGCGTCGGCACGCACGTTGAAGCCCAGGATGATGGCGTTGGAAGCCGCAGCCAGCGTCGCGTCGGTTTCGGTGATGCCACCTACGCCGGAACCGACAATCTTCACCTTCACTTCGTCGGTGGAGAGTTTCAGCAGCGAGTCGCTGATCGCTTCGCAAGAACCCTGTACGTCGGACTTCAGTACGATGTTCAGCTCGGACACTTCGCCGTCGGTCATGTTGGCGAACATGTTTTCCAGCTTGGACTTCTGCTGACGCGCCAGTTTGACTTCGCGGAACTTGCCCTGACGGTACAGCGCCACTTCACGCGCTTTCTTCTCGTCACGCACCACGGTCGCTTCGTCACCCGCTGCAGGCACGCTGGACAGACCCAGGATTTCCACAGGGATAGACGGACCGGCGGAGGTCACTTCACGGCCCAGCTCGTCGCGCATCGCACGCACACGGCCGTATTCGAAGCCGCACAGAACGATATCGCCCTTGTTCAGCGTACCTTCCTGAACCAGCACGGTAGCCACAGGGCCACGGCCTTTATCCAGGAAGGACTCGATCACCACGCCGCTCGCCATGCCGCTGCGAACTGCTTTCAGTTCCAGAACTTCGGCCTGCAGCAGGATAGCCTGCAGCAGTTCGTCGATACCGGTACCGGCTTTCGCGGACACGTGGACGAACTGCGCTTCGCCGCCCCACTCTTCCGGCATAACGCCGTACTGAGACAGTTCCTGCTTAACGCGGTCCGGATCGGCTTCCGGCTTGTCGATTTTATTCACCGCAACCACCAACGGCACCTGCGCCGCTTTCGCGTGCTGGATAGCTTCGATGGTCTGTGGCATCACGCCGTCGTCGGCCGCCACTACCAGCACCACGATGTCAGTCGCCTGAGCACCGCGAGCACGCATCGAGGTAAACGCGGCGTGGCCCGGGGTATCCAGGAAGGTGATCATGCCGTTCTCGGTTTCTACGTGGTAGGCACCGATGTGCTGGGTAATGCCGCCGGCTTCGCCCGCCGCCACTTTGGTGGAGCGGATGTAGTCCAGCAGAGAGGTTTTACCGTGGTCAACGTGGCCCATGATGGTCACGACCGGCGCGCGCGGCTCGGCCGCAGCGCCCGTATCACGGTCGCTCATCAGCGCTTCTTCCAGCTCGTTTTCACGACGCAGGATAACTTTGTGGCCCATCTCTTCGGCAACCAGCTGTGCGGTTTCCTGGTCGATAACCTGGTTGATGGTGGCCATGGCGCCCAGCTTCATCATCACTTTGATGACCTGAGAACCTTTTACCGCCATCTTGTTGGCCAGCTCGGCCACGGTGATGGTTTCGCCGATCACCACGTCACGGTTAACCACCTGCGCCGGCTTGTTGAAGCCCTGCTGCAGAGCGCTAGGCTTGCGTTTGCCTTTACCGCCACGGGTAACGGCACGCGCTTCTTCGCGATCCGCTTTGGATTCGGACAGCTTGTTGCCTTTCTTCTGCTTGGTGGCTTTGCCGCCGCGGGTGCGGCTACGACGATCGCCTTCAACTTTGGCGTCGTTTTCGTCTTCCGCGGCGCGGGCGTGCTGAGAGGTGGTCACGTGATAGTCGGCGCTTTCAACCGCGGCGCTTGCCGCGTCTGCCTGGGCCCACTTCTCGCCGTTCTCTTCGGCCATGCGACGGGCTTCTTCCGCCACGCGCTTGGCTTCCTCTTCAACCTTGCGGCGCACTTCCTCTTCCGCTTTGCGTTTCAGTTCAGCGGCTTCGGCTTCACGGCGTGCTTTTTCCGCCTGAGCTGGCTTGGTCATTTCGTCGGTATGTTGATTGGTCACTTTTTCTTTTTCCGCTGAATTACGCTTAGCAATCTCCGCGGCCTCACGTTTGGCTTGCTCTTCGGCTGCGCGCTTCGCTTCCGCTTCGCGTTTTGCGAGCTCTTCCGCTTCGCGCCGTGCCTGCTCTTCCGCTTCACGCTGTGCCTGCTCTGCCGCTTCAGCCAACTGGGCTTCCTGCGTATCGCGATTTACATAAGTGCGTTTCTTGCGGACCTCAATTTGCACCGATTTACTTTTACCGCCGGTGCTCGGGATATTCAAGGTGCTGCGCGTTTTGCGCTGCAAAGTGAGTTTACCCGGCGCGCTGCCGTGTTCACGGTTCAGGTGCGCCAGCAATGTTTCTTTTTCTTGCTGGGTAACAGAGTCCGACTCGGACTTGTTGATCCCTGCATCAGCAAACTGCTGTACCAGGCGATCAACCGGGGTCTGAATCTCTGCTGCCAGCGATTTTACGGTTACATCTGTCGTCATGCTGTTCCTTCCTGCTACAGTTATTACGCGTTGTCGCCAAACCAACAGATATTGCGTGCAGCCATGATCAGCTCGCCGGCTTGCTCGTCGCTAAGCCCTTCAATATCAGCCAGATCGTCAACACCCTGCTCGGCAAGATCTTCCAGCGTACAAACCCCACGCGCGGCCAGTTTAAAGGCCATGCTGCGCTCAAGACCCGGCAGGTTGAGCAAATCGTCGGCCGGTTTGTTGTCGCCCAGGCTTTCTTCTTGTGCCAGGGCCAGCGTGGTCAATGCAGCTTTGGCGCGTTCGCGCAATGCTTCAACCGTATCTTCATCCAGACCGTCGATTTCCAACAGCTCTTTGATCGGCACGTAGGCCAGCTCTTCCAGCGTGGAGAAGCCTTCTTCAACCAGTACGGTGGCGAAATCTTCGTCGATATCAAGATACTTGGTGAAGGTATCAATAGCGGCATGAGCCTCGGCCTGGTGCTTGGCCTGCAGGTCGTCCGCCGTCATCACGTTCAGTTCCCAACGATCGTCGCCGCGGTGTTGTTTCAGCAGCTGGGAAGCCAAACGCACGTTTTGGCCGTTACGGCCGATCGCCTGCGCCAGGTTGCTGGCTTCAACGGCGATATCCATGGTGCAGTTATCTTCGTCTACCACGATCGACGCGACGTCGGCCGGCGCCATGGCGTTGATGACGAATTGCGCTGGGTTATCATCCCACAGGATGATGTCAATGCGTTCGCCGCCGAGCTCGCTCGACACGGCCTGAACGCGCGCACCGCGCATACCTACGCAGGCGCCGACCGGGTCGATGCGCTTGTCGTTGGTTTTCACTGCAATTTTCGCGCGGGAGCCTGGATCGCGGGCTGCCGCTTTAATTTCAATCACTTCTTCGCCGATTTCCGGCACTTCGATGCGGAACAGTTCTTTCAGCATTTCCGAGCTGGAACGGCTGACGAACAGTTGCGCGCCGCGAGCTTCAGGACGCACGGCGTACAGTACGCCGCGAATGCGGTCGCCCGGACGGAAGTTTTCGCGCGGCAGCATGTCTTCACGGCCAATCACCGCTTCGGCGTTGTTGCCCAGATCCAGCGCGATGCTGTCACGGTTCACTTTCTTCACCACGCCGGTGACGATCTCACCTTCGTGTTCACGGAAAGCGTCAACCACCATCGCACGCTCGGCTTCGCGCACTTTCTGCACGATAACCTGCTTGGCGGTTTGGGTGGTGATGCGGTCGAAGGTCACGGATTCGATCTGATCTTCGACGTAGCCGCCGAGCTCGATGCTCGGATCCTCAAACTGAGCGGCTTCCAGCGTGATTTCACGCGTTGGCTGCGTCACTTCGTCTACGGCGACCCAACGGCGGAAGGTATCGAAATCGCCGGTTCTGCGGTCAATGCTGACGCGCACGTCGATTTCCTGCTCGTATTTTTTCTTGGTTGCGGTGGCTAATGCAGTTTCCAGCGCTTCGAAAATCTTCTCGCGCGGAAGGGATTTTTCATTGGAAACTGCTTCAACAACAGCCAGAATCTCTTTGTTCATCCTAGTTGCCTCTTCCAAACTTTAAAAGTGGGGTACCAGGTTCGCTTTCTGGATGTTGCTCAGCGCGAACACTTCATCTTTCCCTTCCACAGTAACCGTGATCATCTCGCCTTCGACAGACTTGATAATACCCTGCCACTTGCGACGGTTCTGTACCGCCATGCGCAGGACCAGGCTGACTTCTTCACCGAGGAAACGCGTATAGTGCTCTGCGGTGAACATCGGGCGATCAAGGCCAGGAGAGGAGACTTCCAAGTTGTAAGCGACCGTGATTGGATCTTCGACGTCCAATACAGCGCTGACCTGGTGGCTGACATCAGCGCAATCATCAACATTGATGCCGTTATCACTATCAATATAGATGCGGAGCGTCGATTGGCGCGCACGAATGAATTCGATGCCTACAAGCTCAAAGCCCAACGCTTCTACGGGTGCCGAAAGCATCTCTGTTAACTGTTGCTCTAATGTGGACAAGCCCACCCCCAAGACATAAAAAAAGGGCTAAATAGCCCAGTGATTCTGTTGCCAAATAACAAAAAACCCCGAAAAATCGGGGCTTTATGCAACTGGACCCTGTTTGCCGCTAGGCGGCCTCGGTACAACTTTCGAGCAAGTGTCATTTTCAAATGTTGATCGAGAAAAGCGGATTTCAATCGAAAAGTGTATTTGAAAATAAACACTTAAAGGAAAGTGGTTGCGGGGGCCGGATTTGAACCGACGACCTTCGGGTTATGAGCCCGACGAGCTACCAGGCTGCTCCACCCCGCGTCCGAAAACGTGGCAAATACTACGCCGATAATCGCAAAATTGCAAGTTATCTCTGGGATTTGGTACCGAGGATGGGACTCGAACCCACAAGCCCGTTAGGGCACTACCACCTCAAGGTAGCGTGTCTACCAATTCCACCACCTCGGTACTGATTCTTACTGCTAACGGCCGTTGTTCTTTCGAGTTCACAACCACCGTTTACAAACTTTTTCGGCTTACTGCGGGATATCGCTGCTCGGCTTGGCAGGTGCTGCCGGCGCGGTTGTCTGCTCAGTTTTCACTGGCTGACCCAGGTTTTCCCACTCGCTGCCTTTCTTGCTTTGGTTGCTGCTGAGGTTGCCCAGAATCAGGCTGATGACGAAGAACAGCGTCGCCAGCACAGCAGTCATGCGGGTCATAAAGTTACCGGAACCACTCGAACCGAACAATGTGCCTGATGCACCTGCTCCGAAAGAGGCTCCCATATCAGCGCCTTTACCTTGCTGCAACATAATCAGAGCAACCAGCCCGATTGAAATCAGCAGGAAAATTACCAGAAGAGCTTCGTACATAGTAGTACCCGTATCCTTGCGGCCTCACCGCATGCCAAATGCTTCACACTCATCAAGCAGGCGTTTTTATAAACTGCCTACTGAAGCGGGTGTGAATACTAACCAAAGCCGCCAACCCGCGCAAGGGCAATTTGCAGCCGCCGGCGCGTTTGCGGAAAAAAACGCCAACAATCGCCTATTCGGGCTCAGCTGTGCCGAGCCCGATGGCTAACTGTCTGTTTTAACCGGCGGATTTCACCGCATCGGCAATGCGATGCGCCAGCGCGGTCACCTGCTGCTCGTCCTCGCCTTCCACCATTACGCGGATCAGCGGCTCGGTGCCCGATTTGCGCAGCAGCACCCGGCCGCGGCCAGCCAGTTCGGCTTCCACCTGCTCGGTGACTTTACGCACCGCTTCAGACTCCAGCGGATTGTGATCGCCGGCGAAGCGCACGTTGACCAGGATCTGCGGCAGCAGCTTCATGCCGCTGCACAGGTCGTGCAGGGTCATGTGGTTGCGCACCATGGCGGTCAGCACCTGCAGCCCAGCCACGATGCCGTCGCCGGTGGTGGTTTTGTCCAGCAGGATCACATGGCCGGAGTTTTCCGCACCGATGCGCCAGCCCAGCTCCTGCAGCTTCTCCAACACATAGCGGTCGCCCACTTTGGCGCGAGCGAACGGAATACCCAGCTGTTTCAGCGCCAGCTCCAGCCCCATATTGCTCATCAAGGTGCCGACCGCACCACCGCGTAGTTGCCCCTGACGCAGGCCTTCGCGGGCGATGATGTACAGGATCTGATCGCCATCCACCTTGTTGCCCAGGTGATCCACCATCATCACGCGGTCGCCGTCGCCGTCAAACGCCAGGCCCACGTGCGCTTTTTCCTGCAGCACGCGCTCCTGCAGCTGACGCACGTCGGTAGCGCCGCACTTCTCGTTGATGTTCATGCCGTCCGGCTCAACGCCGATGGCGATCACCGTGGCGCCCAGCTCGCGCAGCACGCTCGGTGCGATGTGGTAGGTCGCCCCGTTGGCGCAGTCGACCACGATTTTCAGCCCCTTCAGGCTCAGCTCGCTCGGGAAGGTGCCTTTGCAGAATTCGATATAGCGGCCGGCGGCGTCGATGATGCGGCTGGCTTTACCCAGCTCGGCGGACTCCACGCAGGTCAGCGGCTTTTCCATCTCGGCTTCGATAGCTTCTTCGACGTTGTCCGGCAGCTTGGCGCCGTCGATCGAGAAGAACTTGATGCCGTTGTCATAGAACGGGTTATGAGAAGCGGAAATGACGATGCCCGCTTCTGCGCGGAAGGTGCGCGTCAGATAGGCCACCGCCGGGGTGGGCATCGGCCCGGTGAAGGAGGCGGACAGCCCTGCGGCCGCCAGGCCGGCTTCCAGCGCGGACTCCAGCATATAGCCGGAGATGCGCGTATCCTTACCGATGATGATCTTGCGCGAACCGTGGCGCGCCAGCACTTTACCGGCCGCCCAGCCGAGCTTCAGCACGAAGTCCGGCGTGATGGGGCTGTCCCCGACCTTCCCACGGATGCCATCGGTGCCAAAATATTTGCGCTCGCTCATGTCTCTACTGTCCCTTAGCTGAAAGTGTTGCCTCGACGACACGCATCGCCTCGACGGTTTCTTTAACGTCATGCACTCTGACAATCTGCGCGCCCTGCATCGCCGCGATCACCGCGCAGGCAACGCTGCCGATCACCCGTTGATCCGGCGGCACGTTCAGCAGTTGCCCAATCATCGATTTACGCGACATGCCGACCAATAGCGGCAAACCGAAACGATGAAACTCCGACAACCGCGCCAGAAGCTGATAGTTGTGCGCCAAATTTTTACCGAAACCGAAGCCTGGGTCGAGCAGCAATTTCTGATTTGTTATCCCCGCCTCGTTACAGCGCCGGATATGGTGCTCGAAAAACGCCTGAACGTCGGCGATCAGATCGTCGTAGTGCGGCGCCTGCTGCATGGTGCGCGGCTGCCCTTGCATATGCATCAGACAGACCGGCAGCCCGCTTTCCGCCGCCGCCGCCAGGGCACCCCGCTCCTGAAGTGAGCGAATGTCGTTGATCAGGTGTGCGCCGGCGTGCGCCGATTCGCGGATCACGCCCGCTTTCGAGGTATCGACAGAGATAAAGACTTCAAAACGCTGCGCCAGCGCTTCCACCACCGGCACGACCCGTTCCAATTCTTCCTCTTCACTCACCTCTGCCGCCCCCGGCCTTGTCGACTCGCCGCCGATATCGATCATCGTGGCGCCGGCCGAAATCAGCGCATGCGCGTGCAGCAATGCCTGGTTCAGGGTGTTGTGGCGGCCGCCGTCGGAAAATGAATCCGGCGTCACGTTGAGGATGCCCATCACCTGCGGATGGGAGAGATTGAGCGTCATGTCGCGCACGGTTAACTGCATGGTTGGTCCACCTTACTGTTGCCTGGTTCACTGCCCGCCGGGCAAAAAAAACCCCGGCATGCCGGGGTTTGATGTTATTACACAGCCGCAATTACTTGTCGAGCTGTTCGGACATGGTGTTGCCCGGCGTTGGGGTGCGCGGCTCATCTACCGGCGTCGGGGCTTTCGGGGTGCCGCCGTTGTCGGAGCTGTTGCCTTTGTTCGCATCGTCCCAGCCCGCAGGCGGACGCACGTCTTTGCGGTTCATCAGATCGTCGATCTGCGGCGCATCGATGGTTTCGTACTTCATCAGCGCATCCTTCATCGAGTGCAGGATGTCCATGTTTTCCATCAGCAGCGAGCGAGCACGCGTGTAGTTACGCTCGATCAGCGACTTCACTTCCTGGTCGATGATGCGCGCGGTTTCATCCGACATGTGCTTCGCCTTGGCCACGGAACGGCCCAGGAACACTTCGCCCTCTTCTTCCGCATACAGCAGCGGCCCCAGCTTCTCGGAGAAGCCCCACTGGGTCACCATGTTGCGGGCGATGGAGGTCGCCACTTTGATGTCGTTCGACGCACCGGTAGAGACTTTCTCCGGCCCGTAGATGATCTCTTCCGCCAGACGGCCGCCGTACAGGGTGGAGATTTGGCTCTCCAGCTTCTGACGGCTGGCGCTGATCGCATCCCCTTCCGGCAGGAAGAAGGTCACGCCGAGCGCACGGCCGCGAGGAATGATCGTCACCTTGTGCACCGGATCGTGTTCAGGAACCAGGCGGCCAATGATGGCGTGGCCCGCTTCGTGATACGCGGTCGACTCTTTCTGCGCTTCGGTCATCACCATGGAGCGGCGTTCCGCACCCATCATGATCTTGTCTTTGGCTTTCTCGAACTCCACCATCGACACCACGCGCTTGTTGCCGCGGGCGGCGAACAGCGCCGCTTCGTTGACCAGGTTAGCCAGATCGGCACCGGAGAAGCCCGGCGTACCGCGCGCAATGACGGAGGCGTCGATGTCGGCCGCCAACGGCACGCGGCGCATGTGCACCTTCAGGATCTGCTCACGGCCACGCACATCCGGCAGCCCGACCACGACCTGACGGTCGAAGCGGCCCGGACGCAGCAGCGCAGGGTCAAGCACGTCCGGACGGTTGGTGGCCGCGATGACGATGATGCCTTCGTTGCCTTCGAAACCGTCCATCTCAACCAGCATCTGGTTCAGGGTCTGTTCGCGCTCATCGTGACCGCCACCCAGGCCGGCGCCACGCTGGCGACCGACGGCGTCGATTTCATCGATGAAGATGATGCACGGCGCGGCTTTCTTCGCTTGCTCGAACATGTCGCGCACGCGGGATGCACCCACACCGACGAACATTTCGACGAAGTCGGAACCGGAAATGGTGAAGAACGGCACCTTCGCTTCGCCGGCGATCGCTTTCGCCAACAGCGTTTTACCGGTCCCCGGCGGGCCAACCATCAGCACGCCTTTCGGGATCTTGCCGCCCAATTTCTGGAAACGGCTCGGCTCGCGCAGGTATTCCACCAGTTCGCTCACCTCTTCTTTCGCTTCGTCACAACCGGCGACATCGGCGAAAGTGGTCTTGATCTGGTCTTCCGTCAGCATGCGGGCCTTGCTCTTGCCGAAGGACATCGCGCCCTTGCCGCCGCCGCCCTGCATTTGCCGCATAAAGAAGATCCAGACCCCGATCAGCAACAGCATCGGGAACCAGGAGATAAAGATAGAAGCCAGCAGGCTCGGCTCTTCAGGCGGCTCGCCGACAACTTTCACATTCTTCGTTAACAACGTATCCAGCAACTTAGGATCGTTGACAGGGATGTAGGTCGTGTATTTGTTACTGTCTTTCTTGGTAACGTTAATTTCACGTCCGTTGATTCGCGCTTCGCGAACCTGGTCCTGGGTCAGTTCGGACATGAAGGTAGAGTAATCCACCCTACGGCCATTCGACTCGCTGGGCCCAAAGCTCTGGAATACAGACATCAACACTACCGCGATGACTAACCAGAGAATTAGGTTTTTCGCCATGTCACTCAAGGGATTAACCTCATCTTACAACTGTGTTAACAAACAGCGTTAGGGTACTACAGTTTGCGCCCTGTCGCTACAATGTACACTTCGCGCGAACGGGCGCGGGAAGCGTCTGGCTTACGAATCTTAACCTTCGTAAACAGGGAGCGAATTTCCCGTAGGTACTCGTCAAAGCCATCTCCCTGGAACACCTTCACCAGGAAACTTCCGCCTGGTGCGAGGACATCCCGACACATATCCAGCGCCAACTCCACCAGATACATCGACCTTGGAATATCGACCGCCGGGGTGCCACTCATATTCGGGGCCATATCGGACATGACCACCTGAACCTTACTCTCGCCTACTCGTTCCAACAGCGCCTTCAGCACCAGTTCATCACGAAAATCGCCCTGAAGGAAATCGACGCCAACGATAGGATCCATTGGCAAAATATCACAGGCGATGATGCGCCCGGTACCGCCGATTTGGGTGACCACATACTGCGACCAGCCGCCCGGCGCGGCGCCGAGATCCACCACGGTCATGCCCGGTTTGAACAGTTTGTCGCTCTGCTGTATTTCATCAAGTTTAAACCAGGCGCGGGAACGCAGTCCCTTTTTCTGCGCCTGCTGTACATATTTATCGCTAAAGTGTTCTTGTAACCAGCGACTGGAGCTAGCCGAACGCTTTTTATTAGCCATCTCGTTTTCCAACTATCATAAAAAGAGTCTTATGTCAGGGTCGCTGCTCACGTAGACTCACACCGGTGAAGACCGATTTGGTGATATACATGAGATGGCGGTAGAATGTACCGTTTTCAATCCCAACTTAAGCAAAAAAGACAATGAATCTGAATAATAAACAAAAACAGCACCTGAAAGGCCTGGCGCATCCGTTAAAACCGGTGGTGATGCTGGGCAATAACGGTCTTACCGAAGGGGTGCTGGCTGAAATTGAACAGGCTCTGGAGCATCACGAGCTGATCAAGGTAAAAATCGCCGCTGAAGATCGCGAAACCAAAACCCTGATCGCCGATGCTATCGTGCGTGAAACGGGCGCCTGCAATGTGCAAGTTATCGGCAGTACGCTTATTCTTTACCGCCCGTCGAAAGAGCGCAAGATCAGTCTACCGCGTTAATAACCATCAGGTTAACGAAAAGGTGCCATGCGCCTGACCAAGATAAAAGGCCACTTGCGGCCTTTTTCCTATCTTTACAAAACGTTGGCGCATTAATGACCAACGGCCTCGATCAGAGATACTCAACCTTCAGGATCTCATACTCGACGTCGCCGCCAGGGGTTTTGATCACCACCACATCGTCTTGCTCTTTGCCGATCAGGCCGCGCGCCATCGGCGAGTTTACCGAAATCAGATTTTTCTTGAAATCGGCCTCATCGTCGCCAACGATGCGGTAAGTCACTTCTTCTTCACTGTCCAGATTCATCACCGATACGGTGGCGCCGAAGATCACTCGGCCGGTGTTCGGCATCTTGGTGATATCGATCACCTGAGCATTGGACAGCTTGGCTTCGATTTCCTGAATGCGGCCTTCGCAGAAACCCTGCTGTTCGCGGGCGGCGTGGTACTCGGCATTCTCTTTCAAATCGCCGTGCTCGCGCGCCTCAGCGATGTCCGCAATGATTTTCGGGCGGCGCACGCTTTTCAGATATTCGAGCTCTTCGCGCAGTTTTTCAGCGCCAAACAAGGTCATCGGAATTTGGTTCATCGTATAAATACCTCTAAATCTTTCCTGTTCAAATAACCGTCATCCTGACGTATTCGTATGAAAACACGGTTGGCATACCGCCACCCGCCTCCAGGCGACAAACAAAAGAAACCTGACTCGGAACGGAGCCCAAGCCAAGATCGGTTTTGCATTTTGATACGCATTTTAGCCTAGAGTTCCTTGAGGGTCATCGTTTACTTTTTCCCTGATTGCACCGTAGTATGACGGCACGTTATCCAGCTGTTATCCCGAGATTATGCGTTTTTCACGAATTGTCAGTGCATTGGCTTGCGCATTTGTTCTGAATGCGAATGCGGCCCCGGTTGAAGAGTACACACAATATCTGCCTGATGGGGCCAACCTTGCCCTGGTCGTTCAGAAAATCGGTGCCGGCGCGCCGACGATCGATTATCACTCTCAGCAAATGGCGCTACCGGCCAGTACCCAAAAAGTGCTGACGGCGCTGGCGGCATTGCTGCAACTCGGGCCCGATTACCGTTTCACCACCACGCTGGAGAGCCAGGGCGATATCCGCGACGGCGTGCTGCGCGGCAACCTGATCGCCCGCTTCAGCGGCGATCCGACCTTCAAACGCCAGAGCCTGCGCAATATGGTGGCCGTCCTGAAGAAACAGGGCGTGCGCCAAATCAGCGGCGACGTGCTGGTCGATACCTCGGTCTTCGCCAGCCATGACAAGGCGCCCGGCTGGCCGTGGAACGATCTGACGCAGTGCTTCAGCGCGCCGCCGGCCGCCGCCATCGTCGATCGCAACTGTTTCTCGGTCTCGCTGTACAGCGCGCCGAATCCGGGCGACATGGCGTTTATCCGCGTCGCCTCCTATTATCCGGTCAATATGTTTAGCCAGGTGCGTACCCTGGCGCGCGGCTCTGCAGACGCGCAGTACTGCGAACTGGACGTGGTGCCGGGCGAGCTGAACCGCTTTACCCTGACAGGCTGCCTGACGCAGCGCAGCGAACCGCTGCCGCTGGCCTTCGCCATCCAGGACGGTGCCAGCTATGCGGGCGCCATCCTGAAAGACGAACTGATCCAGGCCGGCATCCAGATCGACGGGCACTTGAAACGCCAGACGCGTCCCGGCATCACCGGCACGGTGATCGCGCAAACCCAGTCGGCGCCGCTGCACGATCTGTTGAAGATCATGCTGAAAAAATCGGACAACATGATCGCCGATACCGTCTTCCGCACCATCGGCCACGAACGCTTCGGCGTGCCGGGCACCTGGCGAGCGGGTGCCGATGCGGTACGTCAGGTGCTGCGCCAGAAGGCCGGCATCGATCTGGGCAACACCATCATCGCCGACGGCTCCGGCCTGTCGCGCCACAACCTGCTGGCGCCGGCGACCATGATGCATGCGCTGCAGTACATCGCGCAGCACGACAACGAGCTGAACTTCATCTCGATGCTGCCGCTGTCCGGCTATGACGGCACCCTGCGCTACCGCGGCGGCCTGCACGAAGCCGGCGTCGACGGCAAAGTGTCGGCCAAGACCGGCGCGCTGCAGGGCGTGTACAACCTGGCGGGCTTCATCACCACCGCCAGCGGCCAGCGCATGGCCTTCGTGCAGTATCTCTCCGGCTACGCCGTGCCGCCGGAGGATCAGAAACAGCGCCGCGCGCCGCTGGTGCGTTTCGAAAGCCGCCTGTATCGGGATATTTACCAAAACAACTGAGGATCATCATGAAGCTGCTGGTCGTTGAGGATGATGAACTGTTGCAACAGGGGCTGGCGCTGGCGCTGACCGGCGAAGGTTACGTCTGCGACTGCGCCGCCACGGCGGCGGAGGCCAACAGCCTGCTCATCACCAGCCAATACAGCATGGTGATCCTGGATCTCGGCCTGCCGGACACCGACGGCGCCGCGCTGCTGCGGCAGTGGCGCCGCCAACAGATCGATCTGCCGGTGCTGATCCTGACCGCCCGCGACGCGCTGGAAGACCGCGTCGACGGGCTGGACGCCGGCGCCGACGACTACCTGGTCAAACCCTTCGCGCTGGTCGAGCTGCAGGCGCGCGTGCGCGCCCTCCTGCGGCGCTACCAGGGGCACAGCGACAATCTGATGCAGGTGGACGATCTGCAGCTGAACCTCTCCAGCCAGCAGGTTTACCTGCAGCAGCAGCCGGTGGAGGTCACGCCGAAAGAGTTCGCCATTCTGGCGCGTCTTATCATGCGTGCCGGGCAGACGGTCAACCGTGAACTCCTGCAGCAGGATCTCTATACCTGGCAAGACGATTTAGGTTCCAACACGCTGGAAGTACACATTCACAACCTGCGCCGCAAACTGGGCAAGGATCGCATCCGCACCGTGCGCGGCATCGGCTACCGCCTGGAACCCTCCTCATGATCAGCATGCGCCGCCGCCTGCTGCTGATGCTGGCGCTGATCCTGCTGGTCACGCAACTCATCAGCGCCTTCTGGCTGTGGCACGAAAGCCAGGAACAGATCAGCTTCCTGGTGGACGAAACCCTGTCCGCCAAAGTGCGTACCGAACGCGTCGATAGCGAGATCGCCGAGGCCATCGCGTCGCTGTTGGCGCCTTCGCTGATCATGATGATCGTCACGCTGCTGGCGTCGTTTTGGGCCATCAGCTGGATCATCCGCCCGCTCAACCAATTGCAGAAACGGCTGGAAAAGCGCTCTGCCGATAACCTGACGCCGCTGCCGATCGCCAGCGACAGCCAGGAAATGGTGGCGGTCACCAATGCACTCAATCAGCTGTTCTCACGATTGGACAACACCATTCAACAGGAACGCCTGTTCACCGCCGACGCCGCCCACGAGCTGCGCACGCCGCTGGCCGGCATCCGCCTGCATCTGGAACTGATGGAGAAACAGGGCGTCAAGGGCAGCCAGGCGCTGATCGCCCGCATCGATCAGCTGATGCACACCGTCGAGCAGTTGCTGATGCTGTCGCGCGCCGGGCAAGACTTCGCCCGCGGCCATTATCAGCATGTCGATTGGGTGGCCGATGTGATCCAGCCGCTGCGTGAAGAGCTCTACGAAATGGCCGCCCAACGCGCGCAGACGCTGGACTGGCACTTGCCGGCTACTGCCACAGTAAACGGCGATCCGGTGCTGCTGCGGCTGCTGCTGCGCAACCTGGTCGAAAACGCCCACCGTTACGGCCCTGAAGGCGGCGCGATACAGGTGCAGTTAACGCCGCAAGACAACGGCTATCTGCTGCAAGTCATCGACGATGGTCCGGGGATCAAGGAAGAGATGGTCGGGGAGCTGACGCAGGCGTTTCGCCGCATGGATCAACGCTACGGCGGCAGTGGGCTGGGCCTGAATATCGTGATCCGCATCGTACAGTTGCACCAGGGGCGTTTGACGCTGGAAAACCGCCGCGATGCGCGCGGCCTGAACGCCCAGTGCTGGCTGCCGGAAAAGGCGCTAAAATAACAAGGGCCCAGCGTTGCTGAGCCCCTTATCACCGAATTACTTCTGGTAAATGATTTCGACGCCTTCGTCGTCGTCTTCGTCCCAGTCGTCATCCCAGTCATCTTCCGCTTCGGCTTCCACTTCCGCGATTTGCTCGCGGTGGTAGTCATCCCACATGAATTCGACTTTTTCCGGTGCGCTTTCTTCGATCGCCATCGCTTTCGGCTGGGTGTTGATGAAGTTCATCACGTCCCAGCACAGCGCGTTGACGCCTTCGCGGTTGGCGGCGGAGATCATGTAGTACTTCCCTTCCCAGCCCATGCCTTCCACAATCGCCTTGGCGCGTTCGGCGGCTTCTTCCTCACCAATCACATCAATTTTGTTGAACACCAGCCAGCGAGGCTTCTGCGCCAGATTTTCGCTGTATTGGTTCAACTCGTTGATGATGACTTTGGCGTTCTCCACCGGATCGGATTCGTCGATCGGCGCGATGTCCACCAGGTGCAGCAGCACGCGGCAACGCTCCAGGTGTTTCAGGAAGCGAATGCCCAGGCCCGCGCCTTCGGAGGCGCCCTCGATCAGCCCCGGAATGTCGGCGACCACAAAGCTCTGCTCGTGGTCCATACGCACCACGCCCAGGCTCGGCACCAGCGTAGTGAACGGATAATCGGCCACCTTCGGCTTGGCGGCGGACACCGCGCGGATGAAGGTCGATTTGCCGGCGTTCGGCAGCCCCAGCATGCCTACATCGGCCAGCAGCAACAGCTCCAGCAACAGGTCGCGCGCTTCGCCAGCGGTACCCAGCGTCTTCTGACGCGGTGCACGGTTGACCGAAGATTTGAAACGGGTGTTGCCCAGGCCGTGCCAGCCGCCTTTGGCGACCATCAGCTTCTGCTCGTGGCGGGTCATGTCGCCGAGGATCTCGCCGGTGCCCTGATCCTTAACGCGCGTGCCGACCGGCACCTTGATGATGACGTCTTTACCGCGTTTACCGGTACAGTCGCGGCTCTGGCCATTCTGGCCGCGCTCGGCGCGGAAAGACTTCTCAAAGCGATAGTCGATAAGAGTGTTGAGGTTCTCGTCCGCCAGCAGGTAGACGTCGCCGCCGTCGCCGCCGTCGCCGCCGTCAGGCCCGCCGTTGGGGATATATTTTTCGCGGCGGAAGCTGACGCATCCGTTGCCGCCGTCGCCTGCAACGACCAGAATCGCTGCTTCATCTACAAACTTCATTTACCGTCTCCGTAAATCATTCACCGGGCTGCTTCAAAGGAGCAACCAGGGGGGGTTCTGCCCGTCGCGGCCACCACCGGTGACCAATTGCGGAAAACATGGCGCCCGCCACAACCACAAACGCACCGACATAGCCGACAATGTTCAGCGTCGGCGCGGCGAATGCCTGGGGCCAGGCCAACGCCAATAAATCTGAAAACAGCAGGGTAAACAGCGGGGTCAGCGTCACCAACGCGCTTACCTGCGCCGCCTGCCAACGCGCCATCGCCTCTGCCAGCGCGCCGTAGCCGATCAGCGTATTGGCGCCGCAAAACAGCAAACACGCCAATTGCCAGCCGCTCAGCTGGAAAATCACCTCGGGTTTGGCCAGAGGGAACAACGCCATCGCACATAAAGTGTACAACATAACCAGGATCTGCGGCGAAGCCAGCCGGCGCAGCAACACCTTCTGCGCCACGCCGTAGCTCACCCAGACCATCGCCGCGCACACGCCCAGCATGACGCCCAGCGTGTAGTCCGTCAGCCGGGTGAAGATCTCTATCAGACTGACGTTGAAAAACAGCATCAGTCCGCAAATCAGCATCAGGGCGCCAATGACCTGGGTGACGCGCATGCGTTCTTTTAAAATCAGCACGCTGGCGAACATCATGCCGACCGGCGACAGCTGGCCAATCACCTGCGACGCCGTCGGGCTCAGGTATTGCAGCGAGGAGCTGAAGAACACAAAGTTGCCCAGCAGCCCCGCCGTCGCGATCGCCAACAGCAGCAGCCAACGCGGCTGGCGGAACATCGTCAGCGGCGGCAGCTTGCCGCGCACCGCGAGGATCGCGCCCAAACCGATGGCGGCCATGGTAAAGCGATACCAGACAACGGTAAACGGCTCCATCACCACCAACACTTCTTTCATCGCAATCGGCAACGCGCCCCAGCAAACCGCCGTGGTTAACGCCAGAGAAATGCCAACGCCGACCTGCTGCTTCGTATCCATATCACCTTCGCCAACGCTGACGGGCCTGCCCTCAGGCAACCCATAAATGTAAAAAGCCCCGCAACGAATTGCGGGGCTTACATCTATTTCGTAAGGCTCGAAAAATTATTCAGCTTCGATGCTGATGAATTTACGATTGCTCGGGCCTTTAACTTCGAATTTGACTTTACCGTCTTTCAAAGCAAACAGAGTGTGGTCTTTGCCGCAACCCACGTTGGTACCAGCGTGGAATTTGGTGCCGCGCTGACGAACGATGATGCTGCCTGCCAGTACTGCTTCGCCGCCAAAGCGTTTTACGCCCAGACGTTTAGCTTCTGAATCGCGACCGTTACGAGTCGAGCCGCCAGCCTTTTTGTGTGCCATTAATCCGCTCTCCTAACTTAAGCGCTGATGCCGGTGATTTTAACGTCAGTGAACCACTGACGGTGGCCCTGCTGCTTACGGTGGTGTTTACGACGACGAAACTTAACAATTTTAATTTTCTCGCCACGACCGTGAGCAACGACTTCAGCTTTGATCTTGCCGCCATCGACGAAAGGAACGCCGATTTTGATATCTTCGCCATTAGCGATCATCAGAATCTGGTCAAACTCAACCGCTTCACCAGTTGCGATGTCCAGCTTTTCCAAGCGAACGGTCTGACCTTCGCTTACTCGGTGTTGTTTACCACCACTTTGGAAAACCGCGTACATATAAAACTCCGCTTTCCGCGTGCCCGACTGTGTTAGTTCAGAGCGCGCTATAAATATTCACAATAGGGCGCGAATTCTACGCAAAAAAGCAGCGCATGACAAGAGCAGAATAAGACCAGAACAAGAAAAAAGAAGAAAAAAAGCGCAGTTTCTTTCGTGGCGTTTATCTGAACCGTTTTTCAAGTACAATCATAGGGACAGTTACCGCCATGTACCGATGTGAGCAGCGATCTCAACGCGGTGAAGAGAAACACAGCTGAAAAAAATACAATGAACCTAGAGCAAATTACCGAGTTAACCGCGCAAGATATGGCGGCCGTGAACGCAACAATTCTCGAACAGCTGAATTCCGATGTCACGCTCATCAATCAGCTTGGCTATTACATTATCAGCGGTGGCGGTAAGCGCATCCGGCCGATGATCGCCGTCCTGGCGGCGCGGGCATTGGGCTATGAAGGCAGCAAGCACGTCACCGTGGCCGCCCTGATCGAATTCATCCATACCGCCACGCTGCTACATGACGACGTCGTTGACGAATCGGACATGCGCCGCGGCAAAGCCACCGCCAACGCGGCGTTCGGCAACGCCGCCAGCGTGCTGGTCGGCGACTTTATCTACACCCGCGCCTTCCAGATGATGACCAGCCTGGAATCCCTGCGCGTGCTGGCGCTGATGTCGGAAGCGGTCAACGTCATCGCCGAAGGTGAAGTGCTGCAGTTGATGAACGTGCACGATCCCGACATCAGCGAAGAAAGCTATATGCGGGTGATCTACAGCAAAACCGCCCGTCTGTTTGAGGCGGCGGCGCAATCGTCGGCGATCCTGTCCGGCGCCAGCGCTGAGCAAGAACGGGCGCTGCAAGACTATGGCCGCTACCTCGGCACCGCTTTCCAGCTGATCGACGATTTGCTCGACTACAGCGCCGACGGCAGCACCCTGGGCAAAAACACCGGCGACGATCTGAACGAAGGGAAACCGACCCTGCCGCTGCTGCACGCGATGCACAACGGCGACGACGCCCAGCGTGACATGATCCGCGGCGCGATTGAGCAAGGCAACGGCCGTCACCTGTTGGAGCCGGTGCTGCAGGCGATGCAGCAATGCGGTTCGCTGGAATACACCCGCAAACGCGCCGAGGAAGAGGCCGACAAGGCGATCGCCGCGCTGCAGGCATTGCCGGCATCGGAGCACCGCACGGCGCTGGAGGGCCTGGCCCATCTGGCGGTGCAACGCGACTTTTAAGAAATTAATGTTTCTTAAAAACCATCAGGCCCGCATACGCGGGCCTGCCTAGGTATTGCTCTCTTCGTCGATACGCGCCAGCAGGCCGCCGATCCCTTCCCGCATCAGGAAAGCCACCATTTTCTCGCGCTCGCTTTCCGTCAAATGGTAGTAATACTCGATCCAGACCGCCAACGGATCCTGACGCTCTACGTCATATGCCGCCCCGTCTTCCTTCAGCACCAGCAGGTTACGCACGTCTGAAGGCAGGCTGTCGATATGGTACTCCAACGCTTTTCCCTGCACGCCTTTACGCCTGCGGCTGATCCAGCCTTCGCGCCGGGCCATCAGATTGATTCCCTGTGGTGAGGAAGGTAATCCTGCGATGCCTGTCAGTTCCTTGGCGGCAAACCACTCTTTTTTCATAGCCATCATCTCTGGGCAATAGTGGGCAACGTCATTTTTTGGAAATTACTTGGGTATTTTTTAGGAAATTTAATGGTATTCTGGTTTCCGAATAAGCGTTTCACGTTGTTCATGCGCTTAACCTTGACCCGTTAGTTATACCACTAACGCAACTTTGGCTAATCAGAAAAGGAATGTAAACATGAATTCAAGGAACCCAGATTGGCATCCGGCAGATATCATCGCGGCGCTACGCAAGCAGGGCACCACGCTGGCGGCAGTGTCGCGCAAGGCCGGATTAAGCTCATCGACGCTGGCCAACGCGCTGTCGCGCCCGTGGCCGAAGGGGGAATGGCTGATCGCCGAAGCGATAGGCGTCCACCCTTCGGAGATCTGGCCAAGCCGCTATTACGATCCGCACAGCGATTGCCTGCTGGATCGCAAGGCGCGCATCAAATCGTGAACGCGGAGCAAAAAAAACCGCCGGAACAGCGTCCGGCGGCGTTTATCGGCTGACTATCGGCGTCGATCAGTTATTGATGAACTTCTCGCCCAGTTCGATATCTTTGTGCAGCACGTCCAGCATCTCGTTCAGCGCTTTCTGCTCGAAGGCGCTCAGGGTGCCGATATCCTTGCGCTCTTCAACGCCGTTCTTGCCCAGCACCAGCGGCTGTGCGAAGAAGCGAGCGTATTTGCCGTCGCCTTCAACGTAAGCGCATTCCACAACGCCTTTTTCGCCCTGCAGCGCACGCACCAGAGACAGACCGAAACGGGCGGCCGCCTGGCCCATGGACAGCGTTGCAGACCCGCCGCCGGCTTTGGCTTCCACCACTTCGGTGCCGGCGTTCTGAATGCGCTTGGTCAGATCCGCCACTTCCTGATCGGTGAAGCTCACGCCTGGGATCTGCGACAGCAGAGGCAGGATGGTCACGCCAGAGTGGCCGCCGATGACCGGCACGTTCAGCTCTTCCGGCTGCTTGCCTTTCAGCTCGGCCACGAAGGTGTTGGAACGGATGATATCCAGCGAAGTCACGCCGAACAGTTTGTTCTTGTCGTAAACGCCGGCTTTTTTCAGCACTTCCGCCGCGATGGCGACCGTGGTGTTAACCGGGTTGGTGATGATGCCGATGCAGGCTTTCGGGCAGGTTTTCGCCACTTGTTCAATCAGGTTACGCACGATGCCGGCGTTAACGTTAAACAGGTCAGAGCGATCCATGCCTGGCTTACGGGCCACGCCGGCGGAAATCAGCACCACGTCCGCACCTTGCAGAGCCGGGGTCGCGTCTTCGCCGCTGAAGCCTTTGATTTTAACTGCGGTTGGGATGTGGCTTAAGTCGACGGCAACGCCTGGGGTAACGGGGGCAATGTCGTAGAGAGAGAGTTCAGAACCTGAAGGAAGCTGGGTTTTGAGTAGAAGGGCGAGGGCCTGGCCGATACCGCCAGCAGCACCGAGAACTGCAACTTTCATCCTATACTCCTTTATTATCTTAAATATATAAAGCGCCGTGAATGTGTTGGTTACGGACCTTAAGTCATTACACCTTTCAAAACAATAAATTAGCCAATTCTTGCCTGCAGGTGTAATAAAACGGCCGCTGTCGCGCCCATTTTAGATTAAATCGCTTACGCATGAAGGGCATAGCGCACACTAATCAAAAATAGTGCGAGGTTATTCACGAGCAAGTTAACCGGCCGT
This sequence comes from Serratia sp. SM04, assembly GCF_040280225.1. Classification (NCBI taxonomy): domain Bacteria; kingdom Pseudomonadati; phylum Pseudomonadota; class Gammaproteobacteria; order Enterobacterales; family Yersiniaceae; genus Serratia; species Serratia sp. SM04. The sequence continues at coordinate 112,773 of NZ_JBEOQT010000006.1, forward strand.
TACATTACACCCTTACGCAACATCAGAACAACATCATTTTAATAACATTTTATTTACCACTGCGGGCCGATTTTCCGTCGCCAAAAGGGCATATTCATCGCGGCCGGATTTTGTTAAAATGCCGCCCTTTCCTCGCCGCCCGGTCATGCTTATTTTCTTTGGGTCGGCCTTTGTTGCATAAAAATTCATCTATATGCATAATCATGACTTCCACTATCAACATTCCACGGTGCAAAATGCGTAATCCCGCAAAACAGGAAGATCTGATCAAGACGTTCAAAGCGTTATTGAAAGAAGAAAAATTCAGTTCTCAAGGCGAGATCGTTTTGGCGCTGCAAGAAGAAGGCTTCGAAAACATTAACCAATCCAAAGTATCGCGCATGCTGACCAAGTTCGGCGCGGTACGTACGCGCAATGCCAAAATGGAAATGGTGTATTGCCTTCCTGCCGAACTCGGCGTGCCGACCACCACCAGCCCATTGAAGAATCTGGTGCTGGACGTCGACCATAACGACGCCGTCGTGGTGATCCACACCAGCCCGGGCGCCGCGCAGCTGATCGCCCGCCTGCTCGACTCATTGGGGAAATCCCAGGGCATCCTCGGCACGATTGCCGGCGACGACACGATTTTCGTCACCCCGTCCAACGGCTTTACCGCTCAGAAACTGCATGAGGCTATTCTGGGCGTGTTCGAGCAAGAGCTGTGAAACCTGGCGCTAACAAAGTGCGGCTTTAGCCCGCACTTTGTTAGCGCTTCTTTAACTCTTACGTTACCTTTCCCGCCCTCAACCGCGTTTAACACTGCTTTTTTATCCCTCAGCAACACATTTCCATGACATCTACATGTAACCAGCAGTACCCACTGTGATCTTCCGCACTTTTGGTCAAAAGCACTTACCTTATTGAAATTACATAAATTTAACATCAAAAGATCGTTTTGTGAGCGTTTTTTATTCCTTACAGTTATAAAAAATAAGGATCATAAGGTTAAAGTTTCACTAGCAACTGTTAGCTAACTATTAATTTTTCGCGTTACTAGCTGTATACTCATTTTCGTGAACTGAATCACAGTTCGTTGGAACTGATAAAAGAATACGATGAGGTGAGATGATGAAAATTAAAGCTACCGTTGCAACCCTGAGCGTTCTGTCCATGCTTTCCTTTGGTGCATTCGCAGCACAATCTATTGATGCAACTCAGGCCGCAAAACTGCAACCGGCCGGTGTAATCACCGTGAGCGGCGTCGCCGCTGCGCCTTCCGACATCCGCCAGGCGCTGTCCGACAAAGCCGACGCCAAAGGGGCGACCGCTTACCGCGTAATCGAAGCCCGCAATGACGGCAGCTTCCACGCAACCGCTGAAATCTACAAATAAGTACCGGCATTACCCGGCAACGGGCAATACATCTCTGGAATCAAACGCTGTCATAACGGCCTTCAAGAATAAAAATCGCTGCCAAGCCCTTCCAGGCTGTTATGACCAAGGATCGCTATCATGAACATGAAAACTACTCTCGCTGCATTCGGCCTGCTGTCTGTCATCTCCTTCGGCGCCTCCGCCGCCCAGCTGGTGACTAACGATCAGACCGCCAATCTGCAATCTATCGGCACCATCACCGTCAGCGGCATCGACGGCGCGCCGACCGACATTCGCCAGGCGTTGTCCGACAAAGCCGACGCGAAAGGCGCGACCGCCTACCGCGTGATCGAAGCGCGTAACGAAGGCAACTACCACGCCACCGCCGAGATTTACAAATAACAACTCTGGGAACGGCTTTGCAGAGCTGATTACCCTCGTCACTGCCACTGCCGAGTTCTGACGCAAACGCCGATTTCCCAGAGACCCTCTCGTCGTCCTATCCGACGAACCCCGTTGCCCTCGCTCGCGAGGGCTTTTTTATGGGCGTAAAAAAGGCCGCGAATGCGGCCCTTGATGTGGCTGATGCGGCTGAGCGATCAGTAGGTGACTTTCGGTTCCTGCTTTTTCGCCAGCGCGTCCAGCAGACGGTCGTGAATGCCGCCGAAACCGCCGTTGCTCATCACCAGAATGTGATCGCCCGGCTGTGCGGTTTTTACCACCATGTCCACCAGCGTGTCGAGATCCGCGCTCCAATGCGCCGGCTGCACGCAGGCATCCGCCACTTCCGCCACCTGCCACGGAATGTGGTGCGGCTGGAACAGGAACACCTCGTCGGCGCGGCCGAGCGAAGGCGCCAGATCGTTTTTGCTGATGCCCATTTTCATGGTGTTGGAGCGCGGCTCCAGCACCGCCAGAATGCGCGCCGTGCCGCCGACCTTGCCGCGCAGCGCGGCCAGAGTGGCCAGGATCGCCGTCGGGTGGTGCGCGAAGTCGTCGTAGACCGTGACGCCGTTGGCTTCGCCACGCAGCTCCAGGCGGCGGCGGGCGTTGATGAAATCGCCCAACGCGCGGCAGGCGTCCGCCGGCTGCACGCCGACGTGGCGGGTGGCGGCGATGGCCATCAGGCCGTTATGCATGTTGTGCTCGCCCACCAGCGCCCAGTTCACTTCGCCGACCTGTTCGCCGTCGAGGAACACAGCGTAATGGCTGGCGTCCGGCGTCAGCTTCTGTGCGCGCCAGGTGCCCTCTTCCCCCACCAGCTCCTGCTCGCTCCAGCAGCCCATCGCCATCACCTGCTTCAGGTGGCTGTCGTTGTCCGGCAGGATGATCTTGCCTTTGCCCGGCACCAGACGCACCAGGTGGTGGAACTGTTTCTGGATGGCTTTCAGATCGTCGAAGATATCGGCGTGGTCGAACTCCAGGTTGTTCATGATCAGCGTGCGCGGGCTGTAGTGCACGAACTTGGAGCGCTTGTCGAAGAACGCGCAGTCATATTCGTCGGCCTCGATCACGAAGAACGGGCTGCCGCCAAGGCGCGCCGATACGTCGAAGTTGCCCGGCACGCCGCCGATGACGAAGCCGGGCTGGTAGCCGCAGGCCTCGAGGATCCAGGTCGCCATGCCGGCGGTGGTGGTTTTGCCGTGGGTGCCGGCGACCGCCAGTACCCAGCGATCGCGCAACACGGCATCGTGCAGCCACTGCGGGCCGGAAACGTAAGGGATGCCACGTTCCAGCACCGCCTCCACGCACGGGTTGCCGCGCGTCATGGCGTTGCCGATGATCACCAGATCCGGCGCCGGATCCAGCTGGGCCGGATCATAACCCTGAATAAGATCGATCCCCTGGTTCTCCAGCAGCGTGCTCATCGGCGGGTAGACGTTGGCGTCCGAACCGGTGACGTCATGCCCCAGTGAGCGCGCCAGCATCGCCAACCCGCCCATAAAGGTGCCACAGATCCCAAGAATGTGAATGCGCATAGGTTTCTCATGTGAGTGCATCGAATGTCGGCATATTCTAACGCTCAGAATCGTCCAGAAGAAATGGATTTGCCTATGAATAGCGCGCATCTTTGGGCTACACTGCACGCGAAAACGTTGGCGGTTTGTTAACAGGCCGCTATCCATCCGTAGATTCAGGGATTGTGTCATGAAAACGTTAGGCGAATTTATCGTCGAGAAACAGCACGACTTCTCTCACGCCACCGGCGAGCTGACCGCGTTACTTTCTGCAATTAAACTGGGCGCCAAAATCATCCACCGCGACATCAACAAGGCCGGCCTGGTTGATATTCTGGGCACCAGCGGGGTGTCCAACGTACAGGGCGAAGTTCAGATGAAACTGGACCTGTACGCGAACGAAAAACTGAAAGCGGCGTTGAAAGCGCGTGGTGAAGTTGCGGGTATCGCTTCCGAAGAAGAAGATGAAATCGTGATATTCGACGGCGAGCGAGCTGAAAATGCCAAGTATGTCGTTTTGATGGATCCGTTGGACGGTTCGTCCAACATCGATGTCAACGTCTCGGTCGGTACGATTTTCTCTATCTACCGTCGCATCACGCCGGTCGGCACGCCGGTGACCGAAGAAGACTTCCTGCAGCCGGGCAGCGCCCAGGTCGCAGCGGGTTATGTGGTTTACGGTTCGTCCACCATGCTGGTGTACACCACCGGTTACGGCGTCCACGCCTTCACTTACGATCCGTCTCTGGGCGTGTTCTGCCTCTCCCACGAGAAAGTGCGTTTCCCGGCGAGCGGCAACATGTATTCCATCAACGAAGGCAACTACATCAAGTTCCCTCTCGGCGTGAAGAAATACATCAAGTACTGCCAGGAGCAGGATGAAGCGACGCAGCGCCCTTACACCTCGCGCTACATCGGTTCCTTGGTGGCGGATTTCCACCGCAACCTGCTGAAAGGCGGCATCTACATCTACCCAAGCACCGCCAGCCACCCGCAAGGCAAGCTGCGCCTGCTGTACGAATGCAACCCGATGGCGTTCCTGGCCGAACAGGCCGGCGGTAAGGCCAGCGACGGCAAAAACCGCATTCTGGACATCACGCCGGTGAAACTGCACCAGCGCGCGCCATTCTTCGTCGGCACCAAGTCGATGGTAGAAGACGCGGAACGCTTCATCGCCGAAAACCCGGACGAGTAACGCGTTCTTTGCAAGGGTTCGGCGCCGCGCCGAACCCTTATCGCCTTACAGCTTGAACGCCGCCATGCTCTGCGCCAGCAGCTGAGCCTGATCTTCCAGCGAGCGCGTCGCCGCCGCCGACTCTTCCACCAGTGCCGCATTCTGCTGCGCCACCTGATCCATCTGCGCCACCGCCAGGTTCACCTGTTCGATACCGCTGCTTTGTTCGCGCGTCGCCGCCGAGATCTCACGCATCAACGCCGTCACCCGGCCCACTTCGCCGGTAATGCCGCTCATGGTCTGCGCCGCCGACTCCACCATCTGCTCGCCTTCCTGCACCCGGTTCTGCGACGCTTCGATCAACCCTTTGATCTCTTTCGCCGACTGGGCGCTGCGCTGCGCCAGATTACGCACTTCACCGGCCACCACCGCAAAACCTCGGCCCTGTTCGCCGGCGCGCGCCGCTTCCACCGCCGCGTTCAGCGCCAGGATATTGGTCTGGAAGGCGATGCCGTCCATCACGCTGATGATGTCGGCGATGCGGCGCGAGCTGTCGGTGATCGCCTGCATCTTGCTCATCACCTGGCTGACCACCTCGCTGCCCTGGTTGGCGATATCGGACACGCTCAGCGCCAGTTGGTTGGCCTGTTCGCAGTTCTCGGCGTTCATTTTCACCGTCGAAGTCAGCTGTTCCATGCTGGCGGCGGTTTCTTCCAGCGAAGCGGCCGATTCTTCGGTGCGCTGCGCCAGATGCAGGTTGCCGGCCGCCAGTTCGCGTGAACCGGTGTCGATCTGGCTGCTGGCGTCGCGCACTTTGCTGACCGAACTGGCCAGCGCCTGCTGCATGCGCTGCATCGCCCGCACCAGGCGGCCCATCTCGGTATCGCCCTCGCCGCGGATCTCGTGGGTCAGATCGCCGCCGGCGATGTGTTCCAGCTGCGCGATGGACTCGTCCAGCGGGCGCAGAATGATCACCCGCAGCGCGAACCAGGCCAGCACCGCCAGCAGCACGCTGAGCAGGCCCGCCACCACGATCAGCGTGATCTTGGTACTGGCATTGCTTTCCGCGTCATACACCTGCTGCGCGCCGAGCTTCATGGCGAAGCTGCGGAAATCGCTGAGATCCTTTTCAAACGCGATGCTCAACGCGGAGATTCGCGTCTCCTGAATGTGATAATACTCATCAATCTTGCCGGCCTTGATGGCGGCGGCCATCGGCTTCACACCCTGCTCCAGATAGGCGCGGTAGCTGTTTTGCAGGCGGTTGGAGAGTTCGCGGCCGCGCTCGGTCACGGTGCCGACGCCGACAAAGCGCGCCATTTCCTTGTTCGACTGCTCGAGGTAACCGTAGATGCGGCCCACGGTGGCGTCGGAGACATCAGTCTGGCCGATCTCCCGTTGGCGCACCGCCAGCGAGGCGGCGGTTCTGGCGCGCAGCGTCAGGTTGGAGCTGTTGGCCAGCGAGCCCAGCTCTTCGCCGAGGATCTGGTTTAAGGTATGGATCGAGCGCGATCCTTCGTTAATCGCGTTGACGCCAATAACGCTGACCATGATCAGCAGCATGGTCATCAGGCTCAGCAGGGCGATCAGCCCAGCCTTCACCGTAATCTTTTTTAGCATGAGTTCTTCCCGGCTTCAGAATAGTGAGATCAGACGTAGTAGGGGTGGCAAAACGCGGAGCCAGCTTTGCTGGCTCATTATTGTTTGTTGAAGTTATCGGCAGGCGGAGGCAAAACTTCATGCCGCGGCGGGATTAATCTGGAAATTCTCCCTGCGTCGGCGCGCGGGGTTTTCGACGATGAAAAGGGCAGGAAATCGCAAAAGAGTCCGCTATAATAGAACGACATTATATCTAACTAATTGATTAGTAGTAAAAAGTACTCCAACAATGGACATGCACGCTTTCAGTACATTTCACTTGTGACACCAAGGAGTATTTTCAATGGCATCTCTTATGCTGAGTCGACATGGGATCTGGTATTACCGAAAAGTTAATGTTCTTCCATCTGGTAAACGTAGAGAGATCCGGCGTTCATTGCGTACACATTCGAAATCTGAAACGAAAAAACGTATCGCCGAGTATCAAGAAAATCTTACTCCGCTCATGATGGATACTTCAAAGCAAGTGTTAACCCTGCTTAAATCATTACAAACACTGCAAGAGATAGGTTTAGAAGCCAAGGTGGTTCTCGTAAAGTTCCATCCCGCAAAACACCTAACATTGAGCAAGAACTTGATCAGTAATTAAAAATTAAGAAAAGTCAATTTCGATTACAAGAATTAGGAGCGATAGAAATTAAAATTCGGGGATGTCTTGCTTTTACTAATGATCCATTCAGTAAGCGGCAGGCAGCACTCTTTTATCGATCAACTTACGTCAGCGATTCCAACGCGTAACAAATACGTATCTAAAATTGGTGCTTTTTCCTCTGGATGAACAGACTAAGCGAGATTGAAATAAAAAATCCATTTCAAGGATTATCGTTCAAAGATAATATTCCATTGTTGCACTAGTTTCCACTAGCGATTATTGCTTGAATAATATCAAATTCCTGTCATAAAGTTAATAAGTAAACCTTGCCATGTAACATCTTGTTATGATAGCGTATCGAAGTAATAATCAATAGTCTGCAATCATATAGAAAACACATTGTTGATTTGGTGAAATATGAAAAATAGCATCATGGCTCAGGCATTATTGGATGCAATTAACTCCTCAGAGAGTGATAGTGCTATCGCTATAACTGAAATGCTTGTTAAGTCCAATGAACCTAAAAATATAGAGCTAGAAAGAAAGCAAAAATTAGTCCTTGAAGAACAATCTAAAAGATTTCCAGGGATTAAAAAGAAAATAGAAAGTAAAAAAGCAGCAGAAAAAAACAAGAACATACAAAGAAAAATTTCTTTGGAAGACAAGGTAGTTTATAGTTTATATAACCTATCCTCTCAACAGGTAGTTTCAAAGAAGAAAGACATTTTAAATTCTTTGAAAAATAACATTCATACAAAAAAGAAAATAGAATCAATGAGAGCTACCTTGGTTTTTCTTGATAAAATTTTAATGCAAAGGAACCATATTGACAGACAAGCAACATCCTCATTGAGAAAAATAAATAAAAGCACTTCATATATTCATCAAGGCTCATATGAATATATCTCTGGCATGACTGAAGAGCAATTAGAGGCTAGGCTTTTAAGAGAGAAAAGAAGAAAAGAATTGATTGAGGAAGAGGCTAGAATTGAATTATATAGAATGAGTCAAATTAACAAATACTCTTCTTCATCAACTAATTTAAATGAAAAGCCCGGCAAAGTTGAGGTTGCTAGTAACTTTGTTCTAGAGAAGGCAACCATCAAACATGAAGAATTAAAAACACATACCCTGAGTTTATCAAAAGTAGTTAAAAACCAAGAGTCACGATATTTCAATAAAGACTTGTACCAAGAATTAATTAAAAAAATGCCAGTGGGAGATGCTGCTAGGATATGTCTCAACAAAGAACTTACTTCACAGTATTATAATAATCACGTTATTGAGGGAGCGTTTAGTTACTTTAATACTTTAATGTATTTTATTGAGTGTAAAGATGCAGAAAGTAAAATTCATGCCATAGAGAGGGCAAGAAATAAAGAGTATTCTGAGAGCAAGTTAAGCACGTTTATATCTATGTATACATATAATAAATTTTATAATGAAAAATTAAACACCACGGAAAAAAAGTCACAAAATAAGATACATATTTTAAGAGTAAGAGGCAAAATAGAACCGATTAATTCACGAGGTATTGTCAAAAAAAGAATATTCTCAAAAGTCGTATACGTTGAGACTGTTGATGTAAAATTAAATGCTGAGAGCGTTGTTACAACTATTTCCCAGCGAGAACAATCGGCTCAAATTGATTTTAAACGTCGCATTGCAAATAATTTCTTCTACCGTTGTGCGGTTACAGGGCAGGTTCTCGTTAGCATTTTGCAAGCGTGTCATATTGAGGAGTACGCCGTTAATCATAACATGGACACTAGTAACGGGATCTTACTTTCTGCGGATTGTCATTACATGTTCGATAATGATGAGTTGGGGATAAATCCCGAAAATCTAACAGTTCATTTCAATGTCGAGTGTATATATTCAAATTTGTTTGAAGGAAAGAGAATAGGAAAGCATTCAATTGATTTAGATTTTAAAAAATTGAATAAAAAATGGGAGAGATTTTTACATAACAAACATAAAGGGGTACGTTGACATGGCAGGAATAGATGAGTCCAATAGGCCATGTTTATATGGCCTATTGGAAAAAGATTAGAACCTTAGAGGTATGATGTTGTTTTTTTCATCACTTATGTTGTATGGTGCGAAAATCCTGAAGGTATCCATAGTAAGCCCTAATTTATCAGCAAGCATTTCAACTGTTATTCCCAATTCACGATGCATAACTTCTAATGCATCACGCAATAACTCAGGATCACTATCGTTGATTAAGTCATTGTAAGGCTCTTTCTTTGTATAACCTTTATTGTTTAAGAAAATGTTTAATGATCTATAGTCTACAGCAGTAATTAAATTTAGAGAGCGGGCCCGGTAAATAATCATTTTAGCGCTTACTTTCCATGCTAATGTAAGCTCAATTATTTTTCTAATTATAGGTTTAGAGCCTACCATGCATTTTTGAAACTCCTTCACAAATGCAATTCTTGGAAACAGAAATGCACTTGCAAACATATCAGCTTCCTTCTCTGTTTTCGAATCACCAGTCTCAATACCTTGATGCAAAATTAAATGTCCGCACTCATGGGCAAGATCGAATCTCATACGGCAAGTATTGTCTTTAGCTGTGTTCCTTATGACAACTGGGTATTTTCTATTCATTGACAATGCGTCAACTTTATCTGACGGATCATCAATAAAAACAACTATAGCCCCAGCTGATTCTAGTACCCTTGTCATACTATCTATCGGGGAGTTTAACCCAAGCCCCCAGTGTAACCTGGCTTTTTCAGCAGCTTTCTCAATGATTGAAGCGTCAAATGCTTTTGCACTAATGTTATACTTTTCCAAGATATCAAAGTCAGGCTCTGGCAATTCAAGCTGTTCATGTAAATTAGATACAAGCTGTTCAAATATAGTACCAAACGCTAAAACGCGATTAGCTACATTGACTGGTGTGGTCTTTCTTTTTCTAAAATGGCATTGTTCAGACTTTACTTCTGTTTCTAAGGGTTTAAAGAAAAAATCTTCTTTAACCCCTAAGAATTCTGCCAGTGCTTTTGCAACATCGTCACTAGGGTTTCTTGCACCACTTTCAAGCTGATGGATATTTTGGCGAGTCACACAAGCTGCATCACCAACCTCTTGAAGTGTATAACCTTTCAAGAGGCGAGCTAAGCGTAGACGATCACCTATAAATTCAGCGAACATAAGTTACTCGTTGTTTAATGCTGTTGTTGCTTGATCGTCATCCTGTTTTGGCTTCTTAGGAGACACTTTAGGTTTAGGGATCTTGACGGATTTATCAATTACGTCATCTTCATTATTAGATGTGCCAATTGTAGACAGGAGAGGGACTAAACCATCTAATGGAATTTCGTAAGCAGATACTTGTACACCATCTAGATAACCTGCGAATGTTACAGATTCGGCATATTTAAATTGATCAGTTTCAACAACAAAGTACCAAATAATTCGAGAGTAATCTGGATTATCTAGTTCTAGAAGAGACATCTGCTTCACTGCTTCTGAACAAGGAATTTGGCGTCTTTCTTCTATGCAGCTAGGGCTTCCTTTGTAAAATCTGACAGGAGTCTTACCTATCGCAAAAGTGAATTTGCCACCTTTACGAACTATTGAAAGAAACGGCCAAATCTTTTCTACAAGCACTGCCTTGTTGATGCGGCTACGACAGCATTCATATGCTCTGAAGCCCAAAGATTGGTTCGTATCCCCCAGATCTTCATCATGAAGATCAACGACAGAGTTGCGAACTTCAGCAATAAATTTGGCAACAGTGATAAGGTGCTGTTTTTCTAAAGCAGGGTTTAATTCCCAAGGCATTTTCGGTGTCAAAATTACTTCTCCTAGTGTAGCTCTATCTGTTCTTTGTCGGGTACTCTCATAGAGTATGTTTTTTATTGTTAATTTGTCAACATAAATGTAAAAAGTTAACTTAAAACTATTTTGTTAACAAAGCATCAAAAACGGAACGTTTGTGACACCACAGATGTGACCTGCTTCGAAAGATTGGTACGAACAAATCTTGCACTCTGTTAGTTGCTTTTCAATACTTCCGTAAGCTCTAACAAGCAACCAAACCCACAGCAACATAGCCACTAACCTGTGACTTCAGCTCTGGACCGAAAAGTGGTACATTTTGTGTGTACTATGCAGTACTGGTGCAGCTTCATGTCCCGAAAAATGAGAGTACTTTGAGGACGTTTTGGCTATAATAGCCGCCACTCCATTTCTGGTTTGATGATTAAAGGAAACCGACATGAGCTTGAATCTGGTCCCTGCTGGCAAAGACCTGCCGGAAGACATCTACGTAGTAATCGAAATCCCGGCCAACGCCGATCCAATCAAATACGAAATCGACAAAGAAACCGGCGCGCTGTTCGTTGACCGTTTCATGTCCACCGCGATGTTCTACCCGTGCAACTACGGCTACATCAACCACACCCTGTCTCTGGACGGCGACCCGGTTGACGTGCTGGTCCCAACCCCATACCCGCTGCAGCCGGGCTCCGTGATCCGCTGCCGTCCGGTTGGCGTGCTGAAGATGACCGACGAAGCCGGTGAAGACGCCAAGCTGGTTGCGGTACCGCACAGCAAGCTGACCAAAGAGTACGATCACGTGAAAGACGTGAACGACCTGCCAGAACTGCTGAAAGCCCAGATCGCTCACTTCTTCGAGCACTACAAAGATCTGGAAAAAGGCAAATGGGTGAAAGTGGAAGGCTGGGCAGACGCTGCCGCAGCTAAAGCGGAAATCATCGCCTCCTTCGAACGCGCTGCCAAGAAGTAATGCCTGCCGCCGTCCGATGAAAAAACACCGCTCAATGAGCGGTGTTTTTTTTCTTACTGTTCGTCGAGACGCTTCAGCCAGTCACCGCTGGTAATTCGCGGGTAACCGTCCACGCTGTGTTTGTACAGGTAGATCCACGCACTCCCATAAGGCGTCTGAATCAGCTCGCGCTTATAGTCCTTGGTGTTGCTTTTCAGTTCGTCCAGCTCTGCCAGAATCGATGAGTTAATACGATACACCTCGCAATGTATCGTGCCCTCTCCAGGGATCGCCGCCGGGTAATGGCCCAGATTATAAATCTGATAGCCTTCGAGCTCGTGCTCGCCGAGCCATTGGGCGTTGGTCATCCAATGGCTGTTTCCCTGTTTGCGCCGTAAACTGCCGTAGACAATTATTCGCATCGCTAAAACTCAAACTGATAGAGCAAATCTAATGCCTGGTCGAGACCAGACACCGCTTCAAGATACAACTTAGGCATCAGGCGATAACGCAACGTCAGCGTGGCCAAGGAGTCGAAGATGCCCACCCCATATTTTACTTGTAAGCCTGGGAGAACATAGCCGCTCACGACAACCTGGGAACTGTCGCCAACCCCCTGAGTGTCCAGAGCCAAATTACTCACGCCGAATGCCTCGCCGATTTTACCCACAAGTTGACCACTTTGTGCAACCCCCATGCCGATTAACATCGAGGTCATGGCGTTACCGTCGGCGCCGGAGCTGCTCAAGCCCTGGCCGCGCAGCAGATAAGACAGGGCTTCCTGTTGCGATTTGGCCGGATCGGAGAACACTTCCAGCTTCGGCGCATCCGCCAGGCCGGTCACGCGCACGCCGGCGGTCACATCGTCCTCGGTGGATTCCGGGTTGCGGATCGCCTCGATATTCAGCAGCGGCTGATCCGGAGGGCCGGAGAACATCAGCTGCCCTTTACGCACGATCAAATCCTGACCATAAGCATGGAAGCGGCCGGAAGGGATGTCAATCTGGCCGTTGAGGCCCAGCCCTTTCTTGTCCTGCACCACCTTCAGGTCGCCCTTCAGACGGGCTTTCAGACCAAAAGCGTCCAGCCGCACGTCATTGCCGACGTGGATCATCAGATTGCTGTTGATCGGGATCGAGGCGGTCTTCGGTTGAATCGGCTTCAGCTGGTCGTCCAGCATCACCTCGTCGGAAGAGACGCCCACCGCGCTTTCCGGCAGCTCCTGCACCGTGATGCGCGCCCAGGGAATGTCGACCTTGCCGTTGAGCGAGAACAGCTGCGGCGTGGCTTCGAACACCAGATCCGGCGACACGTCGATGCGGATCATCGGCGGCACCGTCACCCGCAGCTTATCGCCCTTGGCGGCAATGCGCGCACGCCAGGCGTTGATATCGCGCCAGTCGGCGTCGCCCGCCAGATTCAGCTGGCCGCGCGTGGTGCTGAGCAGCCCTTCCAGCGTCGAGGTCATGCCGTTGAAATTCACCGCCAGCCGCGCGTCGGTCATATCGAACGGCATCCAGTGCCCCTGCACCTTCGCCCGATCCAACGCCAGGCGCCCGAACACCAGCGGCTTCTGCGCGCTGCCGCCCAGGCGCAGGTTGGCGTTCAGCATGCCCGCCGCGCTTTCGCCCTTCATCAGCGCCGGGTTGATCAGCGCCAGTGAGATGTTGGTGATATTGACGTTGCCGCTGATGGTGCGCCGCACCTGCGGATCCGCCACCTGGATATTGCCGTCGAACTGGCCGTTGTTGGTCAGCTTGATCCGCCAGTCGGCCAGCGCGCGACCGTTGTTCAGGCCGGCGTTGAGGGTCAGCGTGTCGAAGGCGATCGGCAGCGCGTTGCCCTGCACCTGCTGCACCACTTTGACGCCGTTGCCGGCCAGCGTGACTTTCGCCTCCGGCAGCGCGCCGCCCGGTTTCCAGCTGACGTCGGCCCGGCCGGTGAACACCCCGCTCAGGGCGGTTTCCGGGCCGAGGAACGGCTTGATCATCGCCAGATCGAACCGGTTGAGCACCACGCTGGCCTGGCCGCTCTGGCCGGCTTCAATGGTCTTGGGCACACACAGCTCGGCGTTCGGGTTCTGCCAACAGTGCGGCCCGACGCTGATTTTCTGCTCGGTGTTCAGGTAGTCCAGCGCGATGGCGCGCGTCAGGCGCCATTCCCCGACCGGCGTATCGAAGCGAGTGTTGTTCAGATTGCCGCGCCAGCGCTGCTGCTGGCGATCGAAACTGCCCTGCAGCGCCAGCTGGCCGGAGACCGGTTTGCCGTCGATCTTCAGCTGCAGCTGGTGCTGCTTCTCGCTGCCCTTGGCGTCGAGGGTCAACAGGCTGACCTCCAGCGCATCCTGCTTCAGCTGCTCGACGCGTACCGCCAGTTGCCCCTGAATCTGATCCGTGGAGCGCACGTCGCCGTCTATTTTCACGCGGTTGATGCGCAGCGCCTGCCACTGCAGGCCGGATGCGGTCAAATCCGCCAGCAGCTGCGGCGCCTGCAGATTGCCGCGCAGCTTCAGCAGCCCTTTGGCGGTGCCGCCCAGGCCCGGCAGCGCGCCGTCCAGACGCGGCGCGTCGATGTTGGCGTCCAGGTTCCAGCTCTTCTCGTCCAGCTGCCCTTTGACGTTCAGTTGGTTACGCCCCAGTGCCAGATCGATGCCGGGGATTTTCCACTGCCCGGCGGCGTTGCCGCTCAGCGTACCGCGCGCCGTGACCTTGTTCTGCTTCACGTTGCCGTCCAGCTGCAGCACCGGCACCTGCAGTTGCCAGCTGCCGCCGTGCAGGCTGCCGCGCGTGGTGATCTTGCCGTCGAGTTTCGCCGGCCATTCCGGCCACTGCTTGGCGGTATTGATGCCGCTCAGCGTCAATTGCGAGTTCCAGCTGATGGCCTTGCTCCAGTCCACCAACGCGGTGAGATCGGTATTGCCCTGCAGCGCCGCCAAGCGCAGGCGCTCCAGCTTGAACTGCTCGACGTTGCCTTTGCCGTCCAGCGTCAGCACCGCCGGCGGCAAGTCCTGGCCTTTCAGATTGGCGCGCGTCGACAGCGCGTAGTCGGTCGCCTTGCCGTTAAAGCGCAGGCGGAAATCGTTGACCTGATACTGCGCCTCGCCGCTCAGCGGCCATTTCAGCTGCTTGCTCTGCAACGTCAGCGCCAGCGGCAGGCCGGCTTCGGCCAGCCGGGTTTGCACATCGAGCTGGGCGCCGACCGGGCCGGACAGGTTCAGCGCCACCTTCAGCTCGTCACGTAGCCCGCCGCCGACGTTCAGCTTCACCTTCTCGCCCTTCAGCGGTTCGATGTTCAGCGCGCTGTTGGCGGTCAGGGACACCGGCCAGTCGCCGGTCAGTGTCGCCTGCCCCTGCAGCGACAGCGTGCCCTGCGGCGACTTCACGTCGAAGTTGTCCAGCTGGATATGTTGATCCTGCGTGCTGGCCTGCAGCAACAGGCTCGTGATCAGCACGTCGGTATCGCCGGTCAAGCGCAGTTGCTCGCCGCTGATCTCTTTGACGGTGATATCCAGCGGCAGGCGGATGTCCGGCAGATCCGGCAACAGCGGTTTGGCGAACAGTTCCTTCAGCGTTTCGCCCAGCGGCTTCTCTTCCGGCTGAGGTGCCGGCTTCGCCGCGTCGGTAACCTGCTCGCCGACCTTTTTCGCCACCTCGACCGCCGGCTGCACCGCTTCCGGCAGCGGGTTTTGCGGGGTTTTCGGCAAGGCGATCAGCAGCGAGCCGATCTTGGTCGGCATCAGCGTCAGCGCGCGCTCTTGCCACTGCGCGCCGGTGCGGAACTCGGCCAGCGAGATGGCGGTGTCGTCGACGGTGACCTTGACGTTGTTCAACGCCAACAGGCGCAGCGTGATCGGGTAAGGCGTGCTGAGATTGGTGGTCGGCTCACTGCTCTCCTCCACCGGCGCGGAAGGCGCCATCTCTTTGGTGTTCACCGCCACGTCCACATCCTGGGCGGTCAAGGCATTGACGCACAACGAGCTGCGCTTAAAGCAGGAGAGATCGAGCGACAGATGGAACTGCCCGGCGTTGACCGTCACGCCCGGCATCTGATACTTCACGCCCTTCAGCGTCAGATCGCGCCAGCCGCCGCTGACGCCGGCGATCTCCAGCCCCGGCACCCAGCGCGCCGCGCCGTTGATGACCATATGCAAACCGGTGGTGGTGCCTATCAGGAAGGCCAGGCCGCCGATCAGCAACAGCAGAACGACCAGAAATCCGAGACAAATCTTTTTAACCAGGCTCATAGTTCAGGCCCCAAACCGATGTAGAACTGCATCCCGTGGGTGTCCTTGTCTCCCACAGGCGCGGCGATATCCAGCTTCACCGGCCCCACCGGCGACTGCCAGCGCACGCCTACGCCGGCGCCGGTCTTGAAGTTGCTCTTCTTGATATCGTTCACCGCTTCACCGGAGTCGACGAACATCGCCCCCCACCATTTGCCGGTCACGTTGTATTGGTACTCCAGCGAGCCGGTCAGCATCTTGGAGGCGCCGGTCAGCTTGCCGTCGTCACCGCGCGGCGAGATGTCTTTGTACTTGTAGCCGCGAATGCTGCGGTCACCGCCGGCGAAGAAGCGCAAATCCGGCGGCACCTTGTCGAAGTCGTTGGTTTCTATCCAGCCCACCTGCCCGCGCGCCACAAAACGATGCTTGTCGGCCAGGGTGCGGATCCAGACGTTCTGCGCCTGCATCAGCGCAAAGTCCACACCGGAGCCCCAGGAGGTGTCGGACACGTCGATAGAGTAGCGCTGGCTGTCGCCCCAGGTCGGCATCAGACCGCCGCGCGAACGGGTGCGGCTGAAGCTGACGCCAGGATACAGCAGCATGGTAGTGTTGCTGACGTTACCTTGGGTAAAGTTATCCCAGCGCCAGGTCAGGTTGATCGCCCGCTGCCAGCCGCTGGAAAGATCCCAGTTGCGCGAGGCCACCACTTTGGAGGTGACGGACTTGGTGTCGTTAAGATCGACGTTCTTGAGGCCGCCCTGCAGCAGGTAATACTGCTCCAGCGGGTTCTTCAGCAACGGGATTTTGTAGGTCAGATCCAGCTGCTGCTCCGGTGCCGACACGCTGGCGCTGGTTTCCAGACTATGCCCGCGATCGTTGAGCCAGGGCTTTTTCCAGGTGCCTTTCACCCGCGGGCCGACGTCGGTGGAGTAGCCGATACCGGTTTCGACGGTGTTGCGCGTGCGCGGCGTCACCAGCGCGTCCAACGGCAAAATCTTGTTCTCTTTGGCATCGTTGAAATCAGGGGATACCACCACCGAGTTGAACCAGTTGGTGGCGGACAAACGGCGGTTCAGCTCGGCCAAATCCTCCGAACTGTAGTAATCCCCCTGATGAAAGGGCACCAGATTTTGCAGATAGTCTTCGCGGATTTGCGAACCGGTGAATTTCACCTTGCCGAAGCGGTAACGTTCGCCGCTGTTGAAATCGATATCCCAAAACGCCTTGTGCAGATCTTCGGCCACGCCGAGTTGGCTTTTGGTCATGTCGGCGTCGAAGTAGCCTTTGCGCAGCGCCAGGCCGGTGAGCGAGCCTTTGAAACTGTCATACTTGCCGTGGTTGAGGATCTCGCCGATGGTCGGCCGCCCCTTCTTCACCAGCGCCAGATAGTCCTCATCGGTCTTCGCGCCGCCTTCCAGCACGATGTTGGCGCCGGCGATACGCACCGGTTCGCCCGGATTGACCTTGGCGTGCAGCACCGGGCGCGACATCCCCGGCCGATCGTCCAGCGTAAACTCGATGGTCGGCTGGTAATAGCCGAGCGCGCGCAGCCCCTGGCGCACCGCCTCATCCACCCGCGCGCGGAAGCGCCCGTCGGTGCCGACCTCTTCAGGCGTGATCGACGACAGCCGCACCCGGACGTTTTTTTCCAACTCTCCGCTTAACCCCTCCACCTGCAAGCGCACGTTGGCCGCATAGGCCGCAGGTGCCGCAAGCAACACAGATATCAAGCACATGACCGGGTACTTTGGCACGTGTTCTCCTTATTGATTTTACTTTCCTGTTATGGTGTTCGCTCCGGGGCCAGGGCAGACTCCGCGCTATCATGACGGCAGCCCTCTTCAACCTTGTTCCGGACACCGCCCGCCGCGCTTGCCACCACCGCGCAACAGGCGAATTCTTCACTTTTGGCGCTCAAAATACTGCGTTAAGCTTATACATAAACTCAACTTGCCACTTATTGTGGGCAAAGACGCGGTGAGATACAACCGAACCGCCCCCATGTAGGGTCAATTCTTACTGTGACAACAGGAGTCAACCGTGGTGCCATTTTTTGATAAATCACAAACCGTCGATAAGGCAAGCGCGCTGCCTGGCCGCACCACGCCAATGCCTGTCGCAACGCTCAACGTGGTCACCGAACACTCGATGACCCAGGTGCCGGCAGGCATGGAGGTGGCAATCTTCGCCATGGGCTGTTTCTGGGGCGTTGAGCGCCTGTTCTGGCAGCAGCCGGGCGTATACAGCACCGCCGCCGGCTACAGCGGCGGCTACACGCCGAACCCGACCTACCGCGAAGTGTGCAGCGGCCAGACCGGCCACGCCGAAGTGGTGCGCGTGGTGTTCGATCCGCAGGTCGTCAGCTACAAACAGCTGCTGCAGGTGTTCTGGGAAAATCACGATCCGGCGCAGGGCATGCGCCAGGGCGGCGACGTCGGCACCCAGTACCGCTCGGCGATTTATACGCTGAGCCCGGAGCAGCAGGCCGAGGCGGAAAGCAGCCTGCAGCGCTTCCAGCAGGCGATGGAGGCGGCGGGCGACAAGCGCGTCATCACTACCGAGATCGCACCGGCGCTGCCGTTCTATTACGCGGAAGACGATCATCAGCAGTACCTGTTCAAGAATCCGGAAGGCTACTGCGGGCTGGGCGGCATCGGCGTTTGCCTGCCGCCGCAGGGCTGATCCGATGCCGGCCGGCGGCACTTTTTTAACCGCTGGCGGCCCCTGTGGGGCAACTGCTATACTGTGCGGGCCGCTTCTGCGGCCCGATAGCTTCCCTTCTGGTTGTTATCGCTGCTTTTTTTACTATGTACTACCCTTCCTCAAGAGCGCCGGCATCCCGTCGGCACGTATGGATAGATTATGTTAAACAGTATTTTACTGATTCTTTTTCTGATCGCGGTGAGTGCGTTCTTCTCACTGTCGGAAATCTCTCTGGCCGCCTCGCGCAAGATCAAACTGAAGCTGATGGCGGACGAAGGCAACGTCAACGCCGCCAGAGTGCTTAAACTGCAAGAAACCCCAGGCATCTTCTTCACCGTGGTGCAGATCGGCCTGAACGCCGT
The DNA here is from genome assembly GCF_040280225.1 of Serratia sp. SM04. Lineage (NCBI taxonomy): Bacteria > Pseudomonadati > Pseudomonadota > Gammaproteobacteria > Enterobacterales > Yersiniaceae > Serratia > Serratia sp. SM04. The sequence continues at coordinate 131,543 of NZ_JBEOQT010000006.1, forward strand.
GGCCATCCTCGGCGGTATCGTCGGCGACGCGGCTTTCTCTCCCACCTTCAAGGTGTTGTTCGATCGTTTCCTGTCGCCCGAACTGGCGGAACAGGTCAGCTTCATCTGCTCCTTCGTGCTGGTGACCAGCCTGTTTATCCTGTTCGCCGATTTGACCCCGAAGCGCATCGGTATGATTGCACCAGAGACGGTCGCCGTCCGGATCATCAACCCGATGCGTTTCTCCATCATGATCTTCCGCCCGCTGGTGTGGTTCTTCAACGGCATGGCCAACCTGATCTTCCGTATGTTCAAGCTGCCGATGGTGCGCAAGGACGACATCACCTCCGACGACATTTACGCGGTGGTGGAAGCCGGCGCCCTGGCGGGCGTGCTGCGCAAGCAGGAACATGAGCTGATTGAAAACGTGTTCGAACTGGAATCGCGCACCGTGCCGTCTTCGATGACCTCGCGCGAAAGCGTGGTGTACTTCGACCTGCGCGAAAGCGAAGAGAGCATCAAGGAGAAGGTCTCGACCCATCCGCACTCCAAGTTCCTGGTGTGCGACGGCCATATCGATCAGGTGGTCGGCTACGTCGATTCCAAAGACCTGCTGAACCGCGTGCTGGGCAACCAGAGCCTGGTGCTGAGCAGCGGCGTGCAGATCCGCTCGGCGCTGATCGTGCCGGATACGCTGACGCTGTCCGAAGCGCTGGAAAGCTTCAAGACCGCCGGCGAAGACTTCGCGGTGATCCTCAATGAATATGCGTTGGTGGTGGGCATCATCACCCTCAACGACGTGATGACCACGCTGATGGGCGATTTGGTCGGCCAGGGCCAGGAAGAGCAGATCGTGGCGCGCGACGAAAGCTCATGGCTGATTGAGGGCGGCACGCCGATCGACGACGTGATGCGCGTGCTGGATATCGACGAGTTCCCGCAGGCGGGCAACTACGAGACCATCGGCGGCTTTATGATGTATATGCTGCGCAAGATCCCGAAACGCACCGACTTCGTCAAATACGCCGGCTACAAGTTCGAAGTGGTGGATATCGACAGCTACAAGATAGACCAGTTGCTGGTCACCCGGCTGAGCGACAAACCGGCGGCGGTGCTGCCGAAAGCGCCGGAAGACACCCCGTAGCTTGAGGCGATAAGACAAAAACATCAGCGGCCCCATCGGGGCCGCATTTTTTTTACCGCTGTCAGCGAGGTGTTCACCCCATCTCGGCCTGCAGCAGCAGCACCTGACGGTTCACTTCAGACATCACGCTGAAATGGCGCTTGTCGCGAATCTTCGGCGGCAGGATTTTCCCCTCGTCGAATTCAAATGCGCCCACGTCCTTGATATACAGCCTTCCGCGAAACAGGGTCTTAACGTACTTCGCCACTTTCAAAGGGTTATAACGCTGGAAGATTCTCATTCTTTTACGCTCCTCCCGTTGATCCATGCGCTCAGCGAGCCGCCAAAAGTGGCAGCCTCGAAATTCAGAACGCAACTTGATTGCATGTAGTAGACCCAGTAAAGACCAGATCGTTCACTTCTGCCCGGTGATCTGCACTGGATTTACACTTTTTGACAGAATTGTATATGATAATTTATAACGTTTTCAGGATATCCCTTCAAAATCTGATGATTAGCGAACCAAGGGAAAATCTGCGATCCGGTTAACAGGACAGACCTCTTATCACATCCTATGCTTTAGGCTGTCGAAGTGCTGTCGCACAAATTCCCCCCATTACAAGGAGAAAGCATGAAAACAAGTCGCATGCTGATGGTATCCCTGCTGCTCGCCCCGCTTTTCGCTTCCGCGCACAACTTCCAGCTCCAGCAGCGCGTGGCGCCGGTCGGCGTCAGCGACAAAGGAGAGCTCAATTACGCTGAAGGTAATTTTAGCTACCAGAACTGGAACAGCGCGCAGCTCAGTGGAAAAGTGCGAGTGATACAACATATTGCCGGCCGCAGCTCCGCCAAAGACATGAACGACCCACTGATTGAAGCGATCAAGAAGGCGAAGCTACCACACGATCGTTACCAAACGACGACAATCGTCAACACCGACGATGCCCTGATGGGCACCGCGATGTTTGTGCGCAGCAGCATTGAAGACAGCAAGAAGGAGTTCCCGTGGTCGCAGTTTATCGTCGACAGCGACGGTAACGTGCGCAAGGCCTGGGATCTGCAGCCGAAAGGCTCCGCCATCGTGGTGCTGGATAAGCAAGGGCGCATTCAGTTTGCCAAAGACGGCGCGCTGACGCCGGAAGAGGTGCAGCAGGTGATGTCCAAGCTGCACCAGCTGTTGGCGAACTAACTCAGAACAGCGACACCCGGAAGCCGGGGTTGAGGAAGGATTCACGCGGGGTATAGAGCAACGGCCTGCCCTGCCAATCGTGAATTTGCGCCCCGGCGGCCACCGCCACCGCATGCCCTGCGGCGGTATCCCAAATGTTGGTCGGCCCGAAGCGCGGATAGAGCTGCGCCTTGCCTTCCGCCACCAGGCAGAACTTCAGCGAGGAGCCGACGGACACGGTCTGGTGCTCGCCCAGCTGCTGCAGATAATCTTTCAGCTCGTCGTCGATATGCGAGCGGCTCACCACCACCAGCGGCGGGTGCGCATTGCTGACGCCGATCGCCTGCCGCACGCCCTTCTCTTCTTTCCAGGCCTTGCCGCGCTCCGCCAGATACAATACGTCTATCGCCGGCGCGTACACTACGCCCATCACCGCCTGCCCCTCTTCAATCAGAGCGATATTGACCGTGAACTCACCGTTGCGGTGCAAGAACTCTTTGGTGCCGTCCAGCGGATCGACCAGCCAGTAACGCGTCCAGCTGCGGCGCTCTTCCCACGCCGGCGGATCTTCTTCCGACAGCAGCGGCACCTCCTGCGTCAGCGCCGCCAGGCCGCGCTTGATGATGTGATGCGCCGCCAGATCGGCCGCCGTCACCGGTGAATCATCTTTTTTCTGTGCGACATCAAGCGGTTGTTCACCGTCGTACACCGCCATGATCGCCGCCCCCGCCTCGCGGGACAGTTGGCAAATTCGCTCTAACATCATGCACCTCAACTCTGCATCTCCGTGGGAAATTTCCCTCTGTCTCTGCTAGCAGACTAGTTTTTTTTACGCCGAATATCCATCTCAACCGGCTAACCCCCGGGAATTCCTCAGATCTTGTTGGGCACAACTGTGAACTTCCCCGCGTTACCTGCCGCCGTTTTCTGCCACACTTCACAGTTTGCTGTGGCAAGCAATGTTAATTACATTTCCCTCTGCGATAACACTCGAATAAATGGAATGGAGAGCCCCCAAATGATGAAGCATCCCCTGACGCTGTCCGCGCTTGCGCTGCTGGTGTGCGCCTCGGCGCAGGCGGCCACCGTCGATCTGCGCGTGCTGGAAACCACCGATCTGCACAGCAACATGATGGACTTCGATTACTACAAGGACACGCCGACCGACAAGTTCGGCCTGGTGCGCACCGCCAGCCTGATCCAGCAGGCGCGCCAACAGGCTACCAACGCGGTGTTGGTGGACAATGGCGACATCATTCAGGGCAGCCCGCTCGGCGACTACATGGCGGCCAAGGGGTTGAAGCCGGGCGACGTGCACCCGGTCTATAAGGCGATGAACACGCTGGACTACGTGGTCGGCAACATCGGCAACCATGAATTCAACTACGGGCTGGACTACCTGAAGAACGCCATCGCCGGCGCCAAATTCCCGTACATCAACGCCAACGTCATCGACGCCAAAACGCAAAAACCGCTGTTCACGCCCTACATCATCGTCGATACGCCGGTGAAAGACCGCGACGGCAAGGCGCATACGCTGCGCATCGGCTACATCGGCTTCGTGCCGCCGCAGATCCTGGTGTGGGATAAAGCTAACCTGCAGGGCAAAGTGACGGTGGACGACATCACCGCCACCGCCAAGCGCTACGTGCCGGAAATGCGTAAACAGGGCGCCGATCTGGTGGTGGCGATCCCGCATTCCGGGCTGTCCAGCGAGCCTTACAAGGCGATGGCGGAAAACTCGGTCTACTACCTCAGCCAGGTGCCGGGCATCGACGCCATCATGTTCGGCCACGCCCATGCGGTGTTCCCGAGCAAGGACTTCGCCAACATCAAAGGCGCGGATATCGATAAGGGCCTGCTGAACGGCGTACCGGCGGTGATGCCGGGCCAATGGGGCGATCATCTCGGCGTGGTCGACCTGCAGCTCAACAACGATGGCGGCAGCTGGAAAGTGACCGCCGCCAAAGCGGAAGCGCGGCCGATCTACGACAAAGAGAACAAGAAATCGCTGGCGGCGGAAGACGCCGCGCTGGTGAAAGTGTTGGCGGACGATCACAAGGGCACGCGCGAGTTCGTCAGCCAGCCGATCGGCAAATCCGACGGCAACATGTACAGCTACCTGGCGCTGGTGCAGGACGATCCGACGGTGCAGATCGTCAACAATGCGCAGAAGGCCTACGTTGAACATTACATTCAGGGCGATCCGGATCTGGCCGATCTGCCGGTGCTGTCGGCGGCGGCGCCGTTCAAGGTCGGCGGCCGCAAGAACGATCCGGCCAGCTTCGTCGAAGTGGAAAAGGGCCAGCTCACCTTCCGCAACGCCGCCGATCTCTATCTCTACCCCAATACCCTGGTAGTAGTGAAGGCCAGCGGCAAAGAGGTGAAAGAGTGGCTGGAGTGCTCCGCCGGCCAGTTCAACCAGATCGACGTCAACAGCGCCAAGCCGCAGGGCTTGATCAACTGGGACGGCTTCCGCACCTATAACTTCGACGTGATCGACGGCGTCAACTACCAGATCGACGTCAGCCAGCCGGCACGCTACGACGGCGAATGCCAGCTGATCAACGACAAGGCGGAGCGCATCAAGCAGCTGACCTTCAACGGCAAGCCGATCGATCCGAACGCCACCTTCCTGGTCGCCACCAACAACTACCGCGCCTACGGCGGCAAGTTTGCCGGCACCGGCGACAAACACATCGCCTTCGCTTCGCCGGATGAGAACCGTTCGGTGCTGGCGGCCTACATCAGCGCCGAAACCCAACGGCACGGCGCGGTGCATCCGCAGGCGGACAACAACTGGCGTTTGGCGACCTTCAACAGCCAGCAGCCGCTGGATATCCGCTTCGAGACTTCGCCGTCGGACAAAGCGACGGCGTTTATCAAGGAGCACGCTCAATATCCGATGACCGCCGAGGGCAATGACCGTATCGGCTTCACGGTCTATCGCATCGATTTAAGCGCGAAATAATCACCCGGCCGGGGCAATCCCCCCGGCCATCTTCGCTATTTTCCCACTGGCGCGCCCTTTAAATTGCATTTAAAATACATGTTATAAAATTCCTTCGTTTAAAGAGGCACTACCATGGATTACCGCAACCAATCCCTTGGCGCGCTCGCCATCGCCATTCCCCGGGCATCCCGGCTGTTTCGCCAGCATCAGCTGGATTTCTGCTGCGGCGGCCGGCAGTCGCTGGCGCGCGCCGCCGAGCGTAAAGGGCTGGACATCGACCAGTTGGAGAACGCGCTGGCCGCACTCGCCGCCACGCCGGAACAAAGCCGGGACTGGCGCACAGCGCCGCTCGGTGAAGTGATCGATTACATTCTGCCGCGCTTTCATCAGCGGCACCGCGAGCAATTGGCCGAACTGGTGCTGATGGCGGAAAAAGTCGAACGCGTGCACGGCGACAAACCCAGCTGCCCGCGCGGGTTGGCGAAGCAGCTGAACCTGATCCGCCTGGATCTGGAGAATCACATGATGAAAGAGGAGCAGATCCTGTTCCCGCTGATCAAACAGGGCATGGGGCCGCAGGCCGCCGGACCGATCTCGGTGATGGAGCATGAACATGACGAGGCGGGTGAGCAGCTGGAAGTGGTGAAGTTCCTCACCGATAACGTGACGCCGCCGGAGGGCGCCTGCACCACCTGGCGAGCGCTGTACACCGGCATCGATGAGTTTATCGGCGATCTGATGGAGCACATCAGCCTGGAAAACAATCTGCTGTTCCCGCGCGCGCTGCGCGGCGCATAAAATAAGGGCGCCACGAAGGCGCCCGGAGCAATCCTCGGTGGGATTACAGGATTTCCAGCAGCTCGACGTCGAACACCAGCGCGCTGAACGGCGGGATGGACGCGCCTGCGCCACGCTCGCCGTAGGCCAGGTTATGCGGGATATACAGCTGCCATTTGGAGCCGACCGGCATCAGGGTCAGCGCTTCGATCCAGCCTGGGATCACGCCGCTGACCGGGAATTCTGCCGGCTGGCCGCGCTCGACCGAGCTGTCGAACACGTCGCCGTTGATCAGACGACCGGTGTAGTGCACGCGCACGCGGTCCTGACGGGACGGGATCGGGCCGTTGCCCTGCTCCAGCACGGAGAACTGCAGGCCGGACTCGGTCAGCGTCACGTCGTCGCGCTTGGCGTTGTCGTCCAGGAATTTCTGGCCTTCAACCGCCATCGCCTGCTGGCGCTCGCGGCGCACCGCGTCCGCACGCTCGTGGATTTCACGCAGCGCACGGTGCACCACGTCTACCGGAACCGCCGGGGCATTCCCTTCCAGCGCGTCACGCAGGCCCGCCAGCAAAGCTTCCGGTTGCAAACCTTCCAGCCCGGACTCTTGCAGCTGCTGGCCGACCTGTAAACCAATCCCGTAACTTGCTTGCGCTTCAACGCTGTCAAAAGAAGGGGTTGTCATGGGGTTTTCCTTAAGTCTGTAAAAAGTCGAAAGCGCAGCATAACAGCGCGTCAATGCCGGGTAAAATCTTGTGTGGAGAATGATGACTTTTGTCGTAGAAAAAGAAACAATAACCTTCTGTTAACGCCCGCAGCCGCAAACCCCCGGCCCTGCCGCTCAGCCGCCTTTCACTTCAATCAGTTAGCGGACTATACTGAAAGCAGGATATCGGGCAGGCGACGCGCTTGCCGCGCCGCGCTCATTATTACGCCGTCGAAGAGAGGTCACCATGGGCAGAATCGCGCCCAGGAGAAGGAAAACCACCCGCATCTACCAGCCGCTGCTGCGCACCTGGCTGAACGTCAGCCAGCGCCTGAAACCGGGCGCCGCACCCACGTCTGAAGGCGCGGAACCGCCATCGGAGCCACCGCCGGCCAACGACAAAATGCAGCAGGTCAAAGCGCTGCTGGCCAAAGTCTGGCATCTGCCGGACGGTTTCCATTGGATGGAGCCGCTGCCCTACTTTCACCGCCGCTGGGTGCTGATTTTCGGCGCTATCCTGCTGCTGGCCCTGCTGTGGCCCTACTCGCCCGAAAGACAGCCGTTCCCGGTATCCCAGCAGGAAACCAGCGTGCCGCTGCAGGCCGAGCGGCAAAACGGCGGCGGCGCCACTCCAGCCAACGAACCGACGCCGGCGGGCAACTGGCAGCGTTACCAAATTCAGCCCGGCCAGACCCTGGCGCAGCTGTTTCGCGACAACAATCTGCCGGTGAATGAAGTGTTCGCCATGGCGCAGGTGGAAGGCGGCGACAAGCCGCTGAGCAACATGAAAGCCGGCCAGGAAGTGCGCATCGAACGCGGCGCCAACGGCATGATTAACGCGCTGTCGGTGACCACGGTGGACAACAGCCAGGCGCTGTTCCGCCGCCAGGCCGACGGCAGCTACCGCCGGGAACGTTAACCTCTACAGCTGCGCCAGCAAAAACTCGCGCAGCACCACGCCCTGGTTGTGCTCGGTATCTTTGCTGCCATACAGCAGCGTCAGCGCTTGCCCCTGCCGTAACAGCGCCACCAGCGGCCGCCAGGCGTCGTTGGCCGCCAGCTGTTGGCGGTAACGCGCCTCGAAGACCGCCCACTGGTCGGTATGCTGATGGAACCACTTGCGCAGCTCATCATCCGGCGCCACCTGTTTCAGCCACTGCACGCCCGTCAGCCGCTCCTTGCTGATGCCGCGCGGCCATAGCCTGTCTATCAGATAACAGTGTTCCGGCGCCGGCGCGCTGAAATCGTAAACCCGCTGTAGCGTAATCTTTACCATCCCACGCTCTCCTTTTTATCCCGTCTTCAAGCGTAGCGCGTTTTGCCGGGCGCAGAAAAGCAAAACGCCAGCGCGAGGCTGGCGTTTTAACCGGGTTAACAGCAGCGTAAATTACGCTTCTGCAACCACAACTACATTCAGCTGTGCGAACACGTCGCTGTGTACCTGGAAGTGCACTTCGTGCTCGCCAGTGGTACGCAGAACGCCGTTCGGCAGACGAACTTCGCTCTTGGCAACTTCAACGCCTGCCGCAGTCACTGCGTCAGCGATGTCGCGGGTGCCGATAGAGCCGAACAGTTTACCTTCGTCGCCAGATTTGGAAGCGATGGTGACTGAACCCAGTTCGTTGATCTTGGTTGCGCGAGCTTCAGCAGCAGCCAGAACGTCAGCCAGTTTGGCTTCCAGTTCAGCACGGCGTGCTTCGAAGAACTCAACGTTTTTCTTGGTAGCAGGAACAGCTTTGCCCTGTGGTACCAGGAAGTTACGAGCGTAGCCCGCTTTAACGTTAACTTGATCACCCAGGCTGCCCAGGTTTGCTACTTTATCAAGCAGAATAACTTGCATTACCTTATCCTCTCAAAGTCGTTAATGGACAGTGGCCGATTACTGATGACGATCAGTGTACGGCAACAAAGACAGGTAGCGCGCGCGCTTGATAGCACGGGCCAGCTGGCGCTGATATTTTGCACGAGTACCGGTGATACGGCTCGGTACAATTTTACCACTTTCGGTGATGTAGTTTTTCAGCGTAGCGATGTCTTTATAGTCAATCTCTTGAACGCCTTCCGCGGTGAAACGGCAGAACTTGCGACGACGGAAATAACGTGCCATTTGGCTAGTCTCCAGAATCTATCAATTCAATCTGCTCGGCATGCAGAACCAATTTACTCAGCCCGTTGCGCCCTTGATGGCAGCTTACAAAGCCTTGCACGGTAATCTGACTGCCGACCGTTAATCTTTGAGTTAGTGCTTGTGACTGTTGTCCGCTGACAACCACGGGCATTCGGCACCATGCTTGTCTGCTGAATCCGGCTTCCATCTGCTGCGAACGGTGCTCTAGCACAAATTGGCAGTGCGGTATCCCGGAAGGACTCACTTTTCGAACCGGCGCCTTGCACACAGTGCCCGACAAAACCAGACGATTAGCCGTCACGGCGGCAATTACTCTTCAGAATCCCCAGCATCTGCATCATCTGCGGTTTCGTTAGCGAAGTCTTCGCGGCGATCGCCACGACGTTCGTCTTTCGCTTTAACCATCGGAGATGCTTCAGTTACCGCGTGCTTAACGCGCATAACCATGCTGCGGATAACGGCGTCGTTGAAGCGGAAGTTAGTTTCCAGCTCATCGATCGCTTCCTGCGGCGCTTCAACGTTCAGCAGAACGTAGTGAGCCTTGTGCAGTTTGTTGATCGGATAAGCCAGCTGACGGCGGCCCCAGTCTTCCAGACGGTGAATCTGACCTTGCGCGTTAGTGATGGTAGCACTGTAACGCTCGATCATGCCCGGAACCTGTTCGCTTTGGTCAGGATGGACCATAAAAACGATTTCGTAATGACGCATCGAATTGCTCCTTACGGATTATTCAGCCTCCTGTCAGGGTCAACCGCGGCCCATGGAAGCAAGGAACGTGTTTAGTGTGCGGCTGAAAAATGACGCGTAATCATACTGACGCAGGGCGGGAAACTCAAGGACTGCGTGGGTTTTATTCGCGTTAATGCGAGGCGTTACGGGAAATAGCACGATTTGCTCGTGGGAGAACCTATGTACGCCGATCCATCGGTTTCAAAAATCTTTCAATGAAATCAGCGCTGAGTCACAAATCTATTTCACTTTTTTTGAAAGAGGCCATCAAAAGACCCCGCTTTTTAATCCGCCGCAACGGACTAAAATTAACCATATCCGCCGCAGACAGCGCGACGAAAAAGATTCCAGGTTATTCAATGCAGATAAATGACTTTTTGCCGCAGCGACACTCGCTGTCAGGCCGTAACGGCAAAAAGTAAGAGAGGCACTATGAAACGCATCATTCTCGCAACGGCGCTGGCCGCCCTGTTCTCCGCCAACGTAATGGCCGCCACGGAGATCACGTCGCACCAGGCCGATCAACGCCAGAGCGTCGGCTTCATCACCCTGAACCAGAACGTGGTTTCGCCGGATGACGCCAGCAGCCAGGTCAGTAAAATCGCCGATCAACGCGGCGCGACCTCTTATCGCATCATCGCCCTGCACGAACCGGGCGACAACAGCACGATGCACGTCAGCGCCGAGCTGTATCGCTAAAGAGACAAGCCACGCCAGGGAAATCCCCAGGGCTTCATCAGAAAGCCCGTTCAGTCCGCACCGGAGCGCCGCTCGTTGGGCGCTCCGCTTTCCTCATCAGAGCTTGAGCAGCGCCGGCATGCTGAACGCCTTGCCCGGATTGTGCAATTGCAGCGCCGTCCGCAGATAGTTCGTTCGCGTTTGCAGCAGCTCTGCGCTTTCCGCCAGCGTCGCCCGCTGTTCGAACGAGAGCGCACCGGCTGCCACGGGGTGAGTGGGCGCCGCTTTCGCCGCGGAGGCGAACAGCGCCGTCACGTTTTGCATCGTCTGCGCGGTGATGCGCGACAGCGGATTCGCCTTGTTTTGCCGCGCCTTGCCGTCGGCGGCCCCCAACATCTCGCTGAAGGCCGCTGAGTTAAGCTCGGCGCGTGCTTTCATCGTTCCCATTAAACCGGCCGCACTGCCGATGTTTTTTATCATGCCCTTTGCTCCTTGCTGCCCTGAAAGAATTCACGCTGGCATTCTCCCCTTTATTCGGCCAAACGATGGCCGAAACAGCAGGCACAGAGCGGTGCAATTCCCTGCATCGCACCCGGCGGAGCATTACAGCTCGCGGCGGAAGAAGTCGGCCGTGGCGGACAGCGCTAGCGGCGTGATGCGGTGCTTCACCCCCGGTTCGACGAGCGACGTCAGACGGCTGTCCGCACCTTGCCGGCGCAGTTCAGCCGCCAAACGCAGGCTGTCCGCCGCCGGCACCACGTCGTCCGTCTCGCCGTGCCACAGCAATAGCGGCCGCCCGGCGATCGTCTCCAAACGCCCCTCCAGCTCATATTCCGCCAGCACGGCGGTGCGCGCCGCAAACGCCGCCGGCGAGAGCGCCTCGCCCTCTGCGCCCAACGGCGGATACAGCGTTTGCGCCAGCGAACGGTAATAGCCGGAACCCATCAGGCTGGCGGCCGCCCGGACCCACGGGAAGCGCGCGAAGGCGCCAAGCGCGGTCATGCCCCCCATAGAGGCGCCGGCGACGCCGATACGCCCGTCGGCAATCAGGCCGAGCCGCTCAAAATGCGCCTTGATCTGCGGCAGCTCGTCGATATTGCTGCGCAGGATCTCCCAAAACGTGGCCAGACGCCGCGCCTCATCGCCGTCGAACCGCTCGCCGTGCCGATCGGCATCCGGCAATACCACCCGAAAACCGACGCGCGCCAGCGCATAGGCGAAGTAGGCGTACACCTCTTTCGACGAGGTATAGCCGTGACAGAAAAACACCGTCGGCAACGGCCGATGATACTGCCCCGCCGGCACCGCATGGATCACCGCGATATCGCCCGCCCGCTCGTCATGAATTTCGATCATCCGTTCATCCTCAACGCACCTGTTGGCATTCATCATGACAAACTTGCGCCGGCCAGCGTTAGCTCAATCTGTTCCAGCTTATATTGCGTTACACTGAAGCCATCTACCGGCTCTTCCGAGGTCATCATGACGCTTGTCCGTACACTCATCATCCTGACGCTGGCCGCACAGCTTTCCGCCTGCGGCATCATGACCACCACGCCGAAACCGCCGCCGCCGCCCACCGCACAGGCGCAGGAGATCGTCCGCGCGCAGACCGCCGAGCTGGTGAAGATAGGTACCGTCACCGCCGTAGTGCGCGGCAGCCCGATGGACGTGGAAGCGGAGATCCAGCGCAAGGCCACCGCCGCCGGCGCCCGGTATTACGTGATCATCATGAACAGCGAAACCGTCGTGCCGGGCCAATGGTATTCCCAGGCGATCCTGTATCGGTAAGGCGGGGATTTTTTAAGCAGATTTACACTGGCTTTGCACAGGCTGAAGTAGGGTGTTGCACACTGGCGGACAGCATGCCGCATGTTGCGGGTGCGATTCAGGATCTGACGAAGGGGAACGCCATGAAACGCTCCACCGCACTCACCTCCCTCCTGCTTTCAGTAGGGCTGCTCAGCACCGGCGCACAGTCCGCCGAACTGGCGCCCGCCGATCGCGTGACGCCGCTCAGTGAAATCGCCGAGATCACCTTTAACGATCTGCCCGGTTCACCGCAGGAGGCGGAGCAGGCCATCGCCCGCACCGCCGGCCAGCACGGCGCCAGCTATTACCGCATCCTGCGGATGGAAGAACAGGCGCACCCGCTTGGCTGGCGCGCCTCGGCCATCTTATACCTTTAATAGCTCATGCAAGCCGCATTCAACACGCCGCCGCTGACGGAGACGCCCCCCAGGAAAATCCCGGCGGCCAGGTGGTTCGCTTCGATCTTGTCGCTGATGCGTGGCATGTAGATCTTCACGGCCGCGAACAACAGCAGTTGCACCACCAGCGCCACCACGCCCCACAGCAGGTAATCCAGCAGGCTGATCGAGTTGATCGCCGCGCTGGCCAACGGGATCACATACCCCAGGCAAGCGCCGATGAAAGCAAAGGCGGCGGATTGGTTATCGGCCTTGATCAACGCCCATTCGTCGTGCGGGGTGATGCGGGTATAGACGAACAGAAACACCAAAACCATGGCGAAACCGCTGAAGAAGTAAGAGGCGAACGCCGTCAACGCGCTGAGAATATCCATGTGCATTTTCCTGTCAGAGTGAAACTGAATTAAAAAGGTTTTCGCCGCCGCGCGCCACCCTTTTCCCTAACCGCCGATAGCGCGGTTCAGCAGCAGTTCGCACACCTCGGCCGACAGCAGGCTCTCGCCGCGGTGATCCAGCGTCAGATGGCACCAGGCGTCGGCTACCTGCGGGCTGGCGTGCTGCAGCAGCTGCGCGGCGCAGCACAGATCGAACAGTTGCTGGGTCAGCAGCCGCCCCATCTCCTCACTCGGTTGCCGGGCGCGCTGCTGCCACTGCCGCCAGGCATGATCGAACAACCGATTCTGGCCGCGCACCGGCTGCAGTTCGAACTGCAGCATCTCGAGCGCACCCGGCAGTTTGTGCAGGCTGCGCAATACGTCCAGACACATGATGTTGCCGGAACCTTCCCAGATGCTGTTGACCGGCATCTCGCGATACAGGCGCGGCAGCTCGCTCTCTTCGCAGTAGCCGATGCCGCCCAGCACCTCCATCGCCTCGGCGATGAACGGCATGCCCTGGCGGCAGATGCTGTATTTGGCCGCCGGGGTCAGCAGGCGGCTGTAGATCAGCTCGCCCTCATTGCTGCGGCTCTCCCAGGCGCGGGCCAGCCGGAACAGCAACGCGGTATGCCCTTCCAGCCGCAGCGCCATGCGCGCCAGAACCTGACGCATCAGCGGTTGTTCGATCAAGAGCTTGCCGAACGCCTGCCGCTGCAGCGCATGATACAGCGCCACCGACAACCCGCGGCGCATCAGGCCGTGGCTGCCGAGCGAGCAGTCGAAACGGGTCAGGCCGCCCATCTTCAGGATATGCCGCACGCCGTCGCCCTCCTCCCCCAGCAGCCAGGCGGTGGCGTCCTGAAATTCCACTTCGCTGCTGGCGTTGGAACGGTTGCCCAGCTTGTCTTTCAACCGCTCCAGGCGAATGGCGTTGCGGCTGCCGTCCGGCAAAATGCGCGGCAGGAAGAAGCAGGACAACCCGCCTTCGGCCTGCGCCAACACCAGGTGCGCATCGCTCTGCGGCACCGAGAAGAACCACTTGTGCCCCACCAGCCGGTAGGCTTCACCCGGCCCGCGCGCGCCGAGCGGCGCGGCGGTGGTGGTATTGCTCAGCACATCGGAGCCGCCCTGTTTCTCCGTCATGCCCATGCCGATCAGCAGGCCGCGCTTTTGCCCGCCAGGCAACAGGTGAGCGTCATAACGATCCGACAACAGCGGCGTCAGCCAGGAGCGAAACTCGGCCGGTAACGCCTGCAGCAACAGCGGCGTAGCGCCGAAGGTCATGGTCACCGGGCACAGCGTGCCGGCCTCGACCTGCGCATGCAGCATAAAGCGCGCGGCGCGCGCCACGAAGGAACCGATGCGCGCATCCTCCTGCCAGGGCAGGTTGTGCACCCGGTTGGCGATCAGCCCCTGCATCAGGATATGCCAGGCGGGGTGAAAGCGAACGTCGTCCAGCCGCTGGCCGGTGGCGTCGTAGCGCAGCAGCTCCGGCGGGTTGGCATTGGCCAGGCGCCCCAGCTCCAGTGACTCCTGGGTGCCGAGCTGCTGGCCCAGCGAGGCCAATACCTCGGCGTCCCAGCCGCCCTGCTCGCGCTGCAACGCTTCTCGCAGCGGCGTATCGGAGAGAAACAGGTTGCTGTTGCCCAGCGGCTTGGGTTGGTTAAAAACGGTGTGCGTAGTCCAGACCATGAGAGTGCTCCCTGAGAAAAGCGTCAGGAGTAAGTATGGTCGGCGCAGAGATTTCTGCCGCAGGCGGGATCACAAGAGGGGGAATTAACGGGAGCACTAAGCCCCCGTCAGAAGAATCAGCCGCGCTGGCGCACCGCTTCGAACAGGCAGATGCCGGTGGCGACCGACACGTTCAGCGAAGAGACGGTGCCGGCCATCGGGATGCTGATCAGTTCGTCGCAGTGTTCGCGGGTCAGACGACGCATGCCTTCGCCTTCCGCGCCCATCACCAACGCCATCGGGCCGGTCATTTTGCTCTGATACAGCGTATGGTCGGCCTCGCCGGCAGTGCCCACCACCCAGACGTTCATTTCCTGCAGCAGACGCAGCGTGCGCGCCAGGTTGGTCACGCGGATCAGCGGCACGTTTTCGGCGGCGCCGCAGGCCACTTTCTTGGCAGTGGCGTTCAGCTGGGCGGAACGGTCACGCGGCACGATCACCGCGTGCACGCCGGCAGCGTCGGCGCTGCGCAGACAGGCGCCGAGGTTGTGCGGGTCGGTCACGCCGTCCAGCACCAGCAGGAACGGTGTCTCCACGCTTTCCAGCAGGCCCGGCAGATCGTTCTCCTGATACTGACGCCCTTCGCGCACCCGGGCGATGATCCCCTGGTGCACCGCGCCTTCAACCTTGTCATCCAGCCATTGGCGGTTCGCCACCTGGATCACGATGCCGGTCGCTTCCAGCTCGGCGATCAGCGGTTGCAGGCGGCGATCTTCGCGGCCTTTCAGGATAAACACTTCCAGGAAGCGTTGCGGATCGCGCTCTAACAGGGCTTTGACGGCGTGGATGCCGTAAATAATTTCGCTCATGATGCTCTTTTAAATTCGTGCGGCCGGCGATAACCGACCGATGATAACGATGTGCGGCAGGTTAAGCCTGCTCGGCACCTTTCTTCTTGGCTGCGCGTTTGGCTTTGGTCGCCGCCGCGATTTTCCGCGTTTTGTCGGACGCTTTCTTGGCTTTCTTTTTCGCCTTCTTCACGTTGTCTGCGGGTTTGGCGTCATCCTGCTTGCGGAAGGCGCTGTCCGGCTCGAAGTTGGCCGGCGGTTTGCCGCCGCGGCGCTTGCCGCGCCCCGCGTTGCCGTTGTCGCGCAGCGTGCGCTGGCCGCCCTTCTTGGCGCGATCGCGCTCGGTTTTACCTTCACCGCGCGCTTTGCGGGTGCTGGACACCAGCGCGAAGTCAATCTTGCGCTCGTCCATATGCACCGCGTCCACGCGGATCTCCACCGTATCCCCCAGGCGATAGACGGTGCCGGAAGATTCGCCGATCAGGCGCTGGCCGATATTATCGTAGCGATAGTAATCATTATCCAGCGTTGATACGTGCACCAGCCCGTCGATGAACAGATCGTTCAGGCGCACGAAGAAACCGAAGCCGGTCACGCTGGAGATGATGCCGCTGAACACTTCACCGACGTGATCCTGCATGAAGTCGCACTTCAGCCAGTCGGCGACGTTACGCGTCGCTTCGTCCGCTCGGCGTTCGGTCATCGAGCAGTGTTCGCCCAGCTGCAGCATCTCTTCGAATTCGCTGTGCCAGCCGCCGGTCGGCGTCCAGCGCTCTTTCGGCTCGCCGTGTTCTTTGGCCAGCTGATATTTGATCGCGCGGTGCAGCGCCAGATCCGGATAACGACGGATTGGCGAGGTGAAGTGGCCGTAAGACGCCAGCGCCAGGCCGAAGTGGCCGCGGTTTTCCGGATCGTAAATCGCCTGCTTCATCGAGCGCAGCAACATGGTTTGCAGCATTTCGTGGTCAGGGCGCTCGGACACTTCATCCATCAGCACCGCATAGTCCTTCGGCTGCGGCTTGTTGCCGCCGCCCAACGTCAGCCCCAGCTCGCTCAGCACGCTGCGCAGCGCGGAGATGTGGTCGTCGCTCGGACGATCGTGCACGCGGTACAGCGCCGGCTCGTTGCGTTTCTCGACGAAGCGCGCGGCCGCCACGTTGGCCATGATCATGCACTCTTCGATCAGCTTGTGGGCGTCGTTGCGCACCGTCGGCTCCACGCGCTCGATGCGGCGTTCGGCATTGAAGATGAACTTGGCTTCTTCGGTTTCAAACGCGATGCCGCCGCGCTCGGCGCGCGCCTTATCCAGCACCTTGTACATCACGTGCAGCTCTTCCAGGTGCTTGACCAGCGGATGGTAGTGCTCGCGCAGCTCCTGATCGCCCTGCAGAATGTGCCACACCTTGTTGTAGGTCAGGCGGGCGTGCGAGCTCATCACCGCCTCGTAAAACTTGGCCGTGGACAGGCGCCCCTGGGCGGAGATGGTCATCTCGCACACCATGCACAGGCGATCGACCTGCGGGTTCAGGGAGCACAGCCCGTTGGACAACACTTCCGGCAGCATCGGGATCACCTGCGACGGGAAGTACACCGAGTTGCCGCGGCTGCGCGCTTCGTCGTCCAGCGCGGTGCGCGGGCGCACGTAGTAACTGACGTCGGCGATCGCCACCCACAGGCGCCAGCCGCCGCCGCGTTTCTTCTCACAGTACACGGCGTCATCGAAGTCGCGTGCGTCTTCACCGTCGATGGTCACCAACGGCAGCTTGCGCAGATCGACGCGGCCCTTCTTGGCCGCTTCCGGCACCTGCTCGCTGAGATCGGCCACCTGTTTTTCCACCTGCGGCGGCCAGGTATGCGGGATCTCATGGGTGCGCAGCGCGATGTCCACCGCCATGCTGGTGCCCATCTTGTCGCCGAGGATCTCGACGATCTTGCCGACCGCCTTGGTGCGGCGGGTCGGGCGCTGAGTCAGCTCCACCACCACCATAAAGCCCATGCGCGCGCCGCTGACGCTGTCCGCCGGGATCAGAATATCGAAGCTCAGACGGCTGTCGTCCGGCACCACGAAGCCGGTACCGGCGTCCATGAAGAAGCGGCCGACAATCTGGCTGGTTTTCGGCACCAGCACGCGCACGATGCGCGCTTCGCGGCGCCCTTTGCGATCCGCGCCCAGCGCCTGTGCCAACACCACGTCACCGTGGATCGCCATTTTCATCTGTTCGGCAGACAGGTACAGATCGTCTTTGCTGCCTTCAACGCGCAGGAAGCCGTAGCCGTCGCGGTGGCCGATCACCGTGCCGCGCAGCAGATCCAGACGTTCCGGCAGCGCGTAGCACTGGCGGCGGGTAAACACTAACTGGCCATCGCGCTCCATGGCGCGCAGGCGGCGACGCAGCGCTTCCAGCTGCTCTTCACCGCTGAGGCCCAGTTCGTTGCCCAGTTCTTCGCGGCTGGCCGGCGTTTCTCTTTTCGCCAAATGGGCCAGGATATATTCACGACTGGGGATAGGGGATTCGTATTTTTCTGCTTCTCGTTCCAGGAATGGATCTTGTGACATTGCGGTTCCTCCGTTGTCATCAGCAGGATGACGTTGAGCCTTGTCTTCTCAACGTCGTTTTATTCGACAAGCAATAGCTTGTAGAGCGGCGGATTGTCTTCGACCATGTCGGCCAACGTATGCTTATCCAGCTCTTCAAGGAAATTCTGTACGCCCTGGTGGAGCACCTGCTTCAATCGGCAGGCAGGGGTGATGTGGCAAAAATCACTGCTGCAGTTAACCAGCGCGAGCGGCTCCAGCGCCCGCACCACGTCGCCGAGGCGAATGCTCTCGGCCGGTTTGCCCAAGCGAATGCCGCCATGCTTGCCGCGCACCGCCGTGACAAAACCTACCCGGCTCAACTGATTGATGATCTTCACCATATGGTTGCGAGACACGCCGTAAACCTCGGTCACTTCCGAGATGCTGGTCATCTTGTCCTGCGGCAACGAGGCCATGTAGATCAACGCCCGCAGGCCATAATCAGTAAAACTTGTTAACTGCACATCTTACCTCTGGGTATCGCTTTACCCGTCTGATACGCCGCTTTTCGGCGCTATTCAAAAGATTACTCATTGGATAATAAACCAGCCGGAGAGTTCGTCGCTAATTATTTAGCGAATCCCGCGCCCTAAGGCGGGTTTATGAAAGGATTTTTTGACGTGAAACCGCAATCGGAGGGAGTCAGGATAAAAACAAACCGGGACGCGCCCGGTTTGTTTAATGCCGCAAAGCCTGATTATGCGTCGAAAGGGTCGCGCAGGATCATGGTTTCGCTGCGATCCGGGCCGGTAGAGATGATATCTACCGGTACGCCGGTCACTTCTTCGATGCGCTTGATGTAGTTCAGCGCAGCCTGAGGCAGCTTGCTGTGCTCTTTCACGCCAAAGGTGGTTTCGCTCCAGCCCGGCATGGTTTCGTAGATAGGCTCAATGCCTTCCCAGCCTTCAGCCGCCAGCGGAGTGGTGTCCACTTCACGGCCGTCCGGCATGCGGTAACCCACGCAGATCTTCACTTCTTTCAGGCCGTCCAGGACGTCCAGTTTGGTCAGGCAGAAGCCGGACAGGGAGTTGATCTGCACCGCGCGACGTACCGCTACCGCGTCCAGCCAGCCGGTGCGACGGCGACGGCCGGTGGTGGCGCCGAACTCGTTACCCTGCTTGCACAGGTACTCGCCGGTTTCATCGAACAGTTCGGTTGGGAACGGGCCTGCACCCACGCGCGTGGAGTAGGCTTTCACGATGCCCAGCACGTAGTCCACATAACGTGGGCCAATGCCGGAACCGGTAGCCACGCCGCCAGCGGTGGTGTTGGAAGAGGTCACGTACGGGTAAGTACCGTGGTCGATATCCAGCAGGGTGCCCTGAGCGCCTTCGAACATGATCAGGTCGCCACGCTTGCGCGCACCGTCCAGCAGTTCGGAAACGTCAACCACCATGGCGGTCAGGATGTCGGCGATAGACAGCACGTAGTCCAGCGTCGCCTGATAATCGACGGCTTCAACTTTGTAGTAGTTGACCAGCTGGAAGTTGTGGTAATCGACGATCTCTTTCAGCTTAGCGGCGAAGGTTTCTTTGTTGAACAGATCGCTGACGCGCAGACCGCGACGAGCCACTTTATCTTCGTAAGCCGGGCCGATGCCGCGACCGGTGGTGCCGATCGCTTTTGCGCCGCGCGCTTTCTCACGCGCGTTATCCAACGCAACGTGGTAAGGCAGGATCAACGGGCAAGCTTCAGAGAGTAACAGACGTTCGCGTACCGGGATGCCACGCGCTTCGAGTTCACCCATTTCTTTCATCAACGCGTCCGGCGCCAGAACAACACCGTTGCCGATGATGCTGGTGACGTTTTCACGCAGAATACCTGAAGGAATTAAATGAAGAACGGTTTTTTCACCGTTGATTACCAGAGTGTGGCCAGCGTTATGGCCACCTTGGTAGCGCACAACATATTGAGCCCGTTCAGTCAGCAGGTCTACAACCTTGCCTTTACCTTCGTCACCCCATTGGGTGCCCAGTACGACGACGTTCTTACCCATTTTTCAAAATCACCGATTGCTTAAAAATGGATTCTACCACCGTAATTTTCGATTTTCAGCACTTTTAGCATACGATTGCATAAATTTTGGGCTAGACTTTAAAGACCCGTGCGGCCGCTCAACATGTAGTAGATCACGCAGCCCGCAACCACTATTCCACCGCCAAATCGCCGCAGCGTCGCGTCCGGCAACTGCGACATCGCCACAATCATTTTGCGCCAGGCCTGCGGAAACAGCATCGGCCCCAATCCTTCCAACACCAGAACCAGCCCGAGCGCCAGCCAAATCGTTGAGTTCATGCATCCCCCAAAAACGAGAAAGGGCCCGCGTAAACGGGCCCTCGATCAGATTGCCTGCCGCGCTTACTTGCGCAGGCTATCAGGCGACTTCATGTAGCGGAAGAAATCGCTGTCCGGGCTCAGTACCAGCACGTCCTGGTTGTCCTTGAAGCTGGCTTCATAGGCACGCAGGCTGCGGATAAAGGCATAGAAGTCCGGATCCTGGCTGAACGCGTTGGCAAACAGCTTGGCCGCTTCGGCATCGCCTTCACCGCGGGTGATACGCGCCTGACGCTCGGCTTCAGCCAGGGTACGGGTCACTTCGTAGTCCGCGCTGGCGCGCAGCTTCTCGGCTTCTTCCTGGCCCTGCGAGCGCAGACGACGGGCTACCGCTTCACGCTCGGCGCGCATACGCTGGTAGATGGCGTCGGACACTTCGGCCGGCAGGTTGATCTGCTTGATACGCACGTCGATCACTTCGATGCCCAGCGCCGCCATGCTGTTCGGGTTAACCTGCGGCTGTTTGCCGGTGGTTTCCCGCTCAACGCGCGCCGCCGCAGAGGCGATAGCGTCATCGGCTTCGGTGGTCGCCACTTCTTCGCCATCACCCACGGTGCCGGTGTTCAGCGCGTCACGCACGTCGGACATCAGCTTGCCGCGCGAGTCGGTCACGATGTCTTTCACGTCCAGGCGGCCGATTTCGGAACGCAGACGGTCGCTGAACTTGCGTTTCAGCAGCACTTCGGCCTGGGAGACGTCGCCGCCGCCGGTCGCCAGGTAGTAACGGCTGAAGTCGCTGATACGCCACTTCAGATAGGAGTCGACGATCAGGTCTTTCTTCTCGCTGGTCACGAAACGATCGGCCTGGTTGTCCATGGTCTGGATGCGCGCATCCAGGTTCTTCACGGTCTCAATGAACGGGATCTTGAGGTGCAGACCCGGCGCATACACCAGCGGCTTGTTTTCGCCGTCGCGCAGAACCTTGCCGAAGCGCAGCACGATGCCGCGCTGGCCTTCCTGCACCACGAACAGCGAAGCGTACAGCACCACCAGCACCGCGAGGACAATAACTACAAAAGACTTACGCATTGATTACTCTCTCCCTACGCGAGTGGTGTCGTCACGCTGCGCATTCGCCCGGCGCTGATCCATAATCGAACCGCCGCTGGTGCGCGGGGCGCTGCTGTTGGCAGCCGGCGCAGGATTCGGATTGAGGCGAATCAGGCTGGTATCCTTGTTGCCGCTCTCCGGCGCCGCGCCTTGGCCGCGCAGCATCTGATCCAGCGGCAGCACCATCAGATTGTTGCCTTTGTCGCTCACCAACACCTTACGGGTATGGCCCAGCACTTTTTCCATGGTTTCGATATACAGACGCTCGCGGGTGATCTGCGGTGCGGACTTGTATTCCGGCAACAGCTTGGCAAAGCGCGCCACCTCACCCTGGGCTTCCAGGACGGTACGGTCCTTATAAGCCTTGGAGTCTTCCAGCAGACGCTGCGCCTGGCCGTTCGCACGCGGCTGAACTTCGTTGGCGTAAGCTTCCGCTTCACGGATGTATTGCTGCTCGTTTTCACGCGCGGCGATCGCATCGTCGAACGACGCCTTCACCTCTTCCGGCGGACGCGCCGCCTGGAAGTTGACGTCCAGCAGCGTGATGCCCATGTTGTAAGGACGGATGGTCTCTTCCAGCATGCGCTGCGTATCGTTACGCACCACGGTACGGCCTTCGGTCAGGATGCGGTCCATCGAGTATTTGCCGATCACGCCGCGCAGGGCGCTGTCGGTCGCCTGGCTCAGGCTGTCGTCGGCATTGACGACGCTGAACAGGTACGCTTCCGGGTTGGTCACGCGGTACTGCACGTTCATTTCCACGCGCACCACGTTTTCATCGGAGGTCAGCATCACGCCGGACGCCGCCAGCTCGCGCACGGATTCCACGTTCACCGGACGCACGTCGTCGATGAAGGTCGGCTTCCAGTTCAGGCCCGGCTGCACCAGGTGGCTGAACTTGCCGAAACGCGTCACGACGCCGCGCTCGGCTTCCTTGATGGTGTAGAAGCCGCTGGCGGCCCAAATCACCACCACGGCCACCGCCGCGATACCGATAATGCGGCCGCTGAAGCCCGGACCAGAGGTGCCGGTGCCGCCGCTATTGCTGTTGGAGCCTTTGCCTCCGCCGAAACCGCTCAATTTCTTGCTCAGTTTGCGGAAGATATCGTCCAAATCAGGTGGCCCTTGATCACGACCGCCTTTGTTGTTACCGCCAGAGTTGCCGCCATTGTTATTGCTGCTCCCCCACGGGTCGCGGTCCTGTCCGTTATTACCGGGCTGATTCCACGCCATGTTTTAGCTCCATATTCTGTGATTGGGTACTTCAGGCTTTCGCGAAGCATAAATGTAACAGGATATGATCATACGATAAAGTCAATCAGGTCCTGTTCTTGCTTGCAAAGACGACGCCATTCGACGATCGGCATTCGCACCACCACGCCAATGCTGCCGTCTTCTTCGTTCCACTCTTTTTCAATCGCCTGAAGCTGGTAAAAACGGCTGCGAAGACGGCCTGCCCGTGGCGGTAAGCGCAATTCGTAATGCGCGATCTCCCCCGATAAGCGCTCCGTCAACGCCTGATACAGCAACGGAATACCCTCTCCGCTGGCGGCGGACAGCCACACCCGGATCGGCAGGTTTTCGTCGTTGCGGTCGATACGCGGCACAAAATCGTCCAGCATATCTATTTTGTTCATCACTAACAGTGTAGGGATTTCATCCGAGTCTATCTCCGCCAGCACGGTGTTCACCGCTTCGATGTTCTCATCGACGCGCGGATCTGCGGCATCGATGACGTGCAGCAGCAGAGATGCCTGGCGCGTTTCCTGCAGCGTTGCCTTGAAGGCGGCCACCAGATCGTGCGGCAGGTGCCGGATAAAGCCTACGGTATCCGCCAACACGGTATCCCCCACGTCCGGCACGTCAATGCGCCGCAACGTAGGATCCAGGGTGGCAAATAGCTGGTCCGCCGCATACACCTCGGCAGACGTTATTCGGTTAAACAGGGTGGATTTGCCGGCGTTGGTGTAGCCCACCAGCGATACGGTCGGCACATCGGCGCGGGTCCGCGCGCGTCGGCCTTGTTCACGCTGCTTTTCTACCCGCTCCAGGCGGCGCAGAATCAAGCTGATGCGATCACGCAACAGGCGACGGTCGGTCTCAAGCTGGGTTTCCCCCGGCCCGCGCAGGCCAATCCCCCCTTTTTGCCGCTCCAGGTGCGTCCAGCCGCGTACCAGACGCGTGGCGATGTGACGCAACTGCGCCAGCTCCACCTGCAGCTTACCTTCATGGGTGCGGGCACGCTGGGCGAAGATGTCTAAAATCAGCCCGGTGCGATCGATCACCCGGCATTCGCACAGGCGCTCGAGGTTTCTTTCCTGCGCCGGGGAAAGGGAATGATCAAACAGGACAACAGACGCGCCGCTGGCTTTCACCGCATCTGCAATTTCTTCGGCCTTTCCTTCGCCGACAAAGTACTTCGGATGCGGGGCTTTGCGGCTACCGGTCACCACTTGCAAAGCTTCGACACCGGCTGAGGAAACCAACGATTCGAACTCGTTGAGGTCTTCCGTATCTTTGTCTTGCGAGAAATAGATATGAACCAGTACGGCCTGCTCACCGGCTTCATAACGGTCAAACAAGCGTGCAACCTCTCAAACGGACACTCACCGTGAGTTTGGGGGACATAAACAGCCCGCGGCTGCTTATGCTCCCCGTCATGGTTGACTTGCAACGCGCTTTATTCAGCGTCATCGCTTTCCTGCTGCGGCTGTTGCTGCGCAGACGGATTGTTGCCATGGTGATAGTTGCTTGAACCGCCGCTCGGGTTGTTGCTGTGATGCGAGACCGGGCGAGACGGGACAACGGTAGAGATAGCGTGCTTGTACACCATCTGGCTAACCGTGTTCTTCAACAGGATGACAAACTGGTCAAAAGACTCAATCTGGCCTTGCAGCTTAATACCATTCACCAAATAAATAGAAACCGGAACACGTTCACGACGCAATGCGTTCAGGAACGGATCTTGCAAAGATTGCCCCTTAGCCATTCTATCTTTTCCTTATTTGCTTGTTGTTTGTAACTAAGAACCTGTCGGCTCTAAAATAAACGACGTAAAAAATTTGCGCGCTGAATACTCAGCAATTGTACACAATCACCCAACCTATGCACTAACAACCTGTGTCACCGAGTCCAAAGCCTCTCCCGGCTTTTCACTGTCCAACCAATGGACCGACTCCCAACCCCGTAACCAGGTCATCTGGCGTTTAGCCAACTGACGTGTTGCGCAAATACCACGATAAACCATCTCATCGTAACTAATTTCACCAGACAAGTATGACCACATCTGGCGGTAACCGACACAGCGAATGGAGGGCAAGTCCGTATGCAAATCACCCCGTGCGAAAAGTGCACGCGCTTCCGTCTCAAAACCCGCCGCCAACATTTGATGGTACCGCAGCTCGATGCGTTGATGGATCAACTCACGGCTGGTCGGCGCTATCGCAAATTGGTGAACTTGATACGGCAACGATTCACCCGAAATTTTAGTCAGTTCCGTTAAAGTTTTACCCGAAATAAAAAAAACTTCCAGTGCTCTGGACAGTCTCTGCGGATCATTCGGATGAATTCTCAATGCCGCGACCGGATCGATCGCCTGCAACTGCCGATGCAACGCCTCCCAGCCCTGCTCCGCCGCTTGCCGTTCGATGCGCTCGCGCACCGCGGGATCGGCGGACGGCAGCGGCGACAATCCTTCCAGCAACGCCTTGAAATACAACATGGTGCCGCCGACCAGCAGCGGAATGCGCCCGGCGGCGGTGATGTCGGCCATCTCCTTCAGCGCGTCGGCGCGAAACTCCGCGGCCGAGTAGGCTTCGGCGGGATCGCGGATATCGATCAGCCGATGCGGCGCCTGCGCCAATTCTTCGGCGCTCGGCTTGGCGGTGCCGATATCCATGCCGCGGTAAATCAGCGCGGAATCGACGCTGATCAGTTCCACCGGCAGGCGTTCGCGCAGCGCGATCGCCAGCGCGGTCTTGCCCGAGGCGGTCGGCCCCATGATGAAAATAGCCGGGGGACGTGGTGTCATTTCAGTGTCAGTCATGCTTGAGGGCCGCCAGTGCGGCCTGTAAATCAACGGGTTGTAAAAGTCCGCTCGGTGGCGATTTGACCAGCTGCGGGCAAAGTCGTTCAACGTCGGTCAACAATTGTATCGCTTGCGAGGTGTTCCACTGTTCATGTTCGCTGCCAAGACGGCGAGCGAGCCAGGTGGCCAGCACCGCGGGCGACATCTCCTGATGTTCGGCCAGATAGCCTAACAGTTCGGGTATCAGTTTTTGTAAATTTTGTTGGCGTAATGGTAAAGGCACTGCGCGCAGCGTCACACGGCCGTGATCCGTCTGCAGATCCAGCCCCATCGCCACGAGCAGCGCCTGATGCCGCGCAATGGCCGCCGCTTCGCGCTTCTCCAACGTCAGCTTAATCGGGATCAGCAGCGGCTGCGGCCGCAGCCCTTCCGCCGGCGGGTTGAGCTGCGCCTGGCGCAGCCAGCGTTCGGCTACCGCCAGATTGAGCAACGCCGGCTGCTGGCGCTGCTCAATCAGCGCGTAGCACGGCGGATGGATCATCAACACCCGGCCAAAACTGTGTTGGCCGCCCGCCAACGGCGTTTCCGCTGCGGCTTTCGCCGGCGGGAACAGCGGCGGCTTGCTCGAGACTTCCGGCGCGGCATCGGCCTGCGGCTCGGCGGCGGGCTGCATCAGTTTACCGTACAGCTCGCCTTCGCGTTTCTGGTAACCGCCGGTCGTTTGCCAACCCGGCTGCGGCGCCCGCTCGCGGGCGGTGCCGGCCGGTGGCGGCGTTTCACGGCGCGGCGCAGGCTGAGAAAAATGGTTGCCGCCGGCGGCGATGCGGTTCTCCGGCTGCCAGATCGGCGCGGGCGCTTCGTCAGGCGTTTCCGCCAGCGGCAGCGGCGGCGTCTGACCGGCCTGCTGCAGCACGGTGGTTACCGCCTGGTAGATAAAATCGTGCACCAGCCGCGCCTGATGGAAACGCACCTCGTGCTTGGCGGGATGAACGTTGACGTCCACCTGGTGCGGATCGACCTCCAGATACAGCACGTAAGCAGGCTGCTGATCGTCCTTCAGCTGATCCTGATAGGCCTGACGAATAGCGTGATTGATCAAGCGATCACGCATCATGCGGCAGTTGACGTAGCAATACTGCATTTCACCCAGCTGGCGCGCCCCGGCCGGATCCGCCACCCAACCGCGGATGCTCAAATCGCCGTGCTGCCAGTCGATGTTCAGCGCATGCTGCAAGAACGCCGGGCCGCAGATGCTGCCCAAACGGCGTTCGTGCTGGCTCTCTTCTTTCGCCGCCCGGTATTGGCGGATCAGTTTGCCGTTGTGGCTGAGGTTGATCGCCACATCGAAACGCGCCAGCGCAATGCGCCGCACCACTTCATCGATATGGCCGAATTCGGTTTTTTCGGTGCGCATGAACTTGCGGCGCGCCGGCGTATTGTAAAACAGATCCAGCACTTCCAGCGTGCTCCCGACCGGGTGCGCGGCGGGTTTGACGGTCACCGCCTGCTCGCGCCCTTCGGCATAGGCTTGCCACGCCTCGCTTTGCTCGGCGGTGCGCGACGTCAGGGTCAAACGGGAAACCGAGCTGATACTGGCCAGCGCTTCGCCGCGGAAACCGAGGCTGACGATAGCCTCCAGATCGTCGAGCGTGCTGATTTTACTGGTGGCGTGCCGCGCCAGCGCCAACGCCAGATCGTCCTTGCCGATGCCGCAGCCGTTGTCGCGAATGCGGATCAGCTTGGCACCGCCGCGTTCAATATCGATATCGATGCGCGTTGCGCCGGCGTCCAGGCTGTTTTCCACCAGCTCCTTGACGACCGACGCGGGGCGTTCAACCACCTCTCCGGCGGCAATCTGGTTGGCAAGCTGCGGCGGTAACACCTGGATAGGCATGCTGGCTCCTGTAGCGATGGCGCTAGGCCTGCGGAATGGTCAGCGTCCGATCCAGCGGCGCGACGTCCGACTTCAGATTATTGACCCGTTTCAGATCGCCGACGCTGACCCCGTAGCGAGAAGCGATGGAGGAGAGCGTATCCCCGCGGGCCACTTTATGTTTAGACGTTTTCTTCGCCGGCGTTTTCGCCTTGGCGACGGTGGTGGTGACGGCGGCGGCTTTCCCCGCCGGCACCTTCAGACGTTGCCCTACCCACACGCCGTCTTTTTTCAGTTTGTTCAGATCACGCAGCGCCGCCATGGTGGTGCCGTAGCTGTCGGCGATGCCGGACAGCGTTTCCGCCCGCTTCACCACGTGGATCCGGGTCTTGCCGCTTACGCTGCGGCTCGCGCCGGCCGAGCTGACGATAGGCTCAGGCTGGCGCACGTCTGGTGTTGAGGTGTTAACCGCTGCTGCGACGTCCAGCGGTCGGTTTTCCACCTTTGGGTCGGCTTGCAGCGGATGCGCCAGGAAGTAGCTGCGCAGGCCGTTATGAATGGCCCTGGCAATCTTCTCCTGATACGCGCTACTGCCCAGCAGCCGCTCCTCCGTGCTATTGCTGATAAATCCGGTTTCCACCAGCAGCGAGGGAATATCCGGCGAACGCAGCACGCCCAGGCTGGCGTGTTCCGGCCGGCGTTTATGCAACGATCCGACGCTCTGCAGTTGCTGCAGCACCTTCACCGCCACGTCGTATCCCACGCGCTGCGAGTGGCCGAACTGCAGATCCAGCACTGCCTGGCTCAGGTAAGGGTCAGCCTGGCTGTTGGCCAGCAGATCGCCGGCGCCGCCGAGCAGCTCGGACTGTTTCTCATGCTGTTCGAGCCAGCCGGCCATTTCGCTGTTGGCGCGGCGATTGGACAGCACCCAGACGGAGGCCCCGCTGGCGCTGCGGTTTGGCGCGGCGTCGGCGTGGATGGAGACCAGCACGTTGGCGCCCTGTTTACGCGCCACATCGGAGCGCCCCATCACCGAGATGAAATAGTCGCCGGTACGGGTCAGCACCGGTTTGAACTGCGGATCGGCGTCCAGCATCGCCTGCAGGCGGCGCGCGATGGCGATGGTGACATTCTTTTCTTTCAGCCCGCTCGGGCCAATGGCGCCCGGATCCTGGCCGCCGTGGCCGGCGTCGATCGCTACCACCACCCGATCGCCGGAACCGGCGGAAACGCGGCTGCTGCGCGGCGTGACCTCTGTGGCGGTGCCTGCGACCACGGTCTGTTTATTGGTGAAGGGATTCGATCCTGTCGGCGCTTTGCGCAGCGGCGGCTCCGGCGCTTCACGCACCGCGACCGGCGCCTGGCGCGGTGGCTGGCTGACCGTGACCGGCGCCTGACGCGGCGGTGGATTGACCGCAACCGGCGCAGGCGTTTGCACCGGCGCTTTACGCACCACGGTATTGGCGCCGCCTTCGGCCGTAATGGTGAACACCACGGTATGCACGCCGCCGTTCTGGCGGGTGGCGACGCGGGTTTTGGCGCGCTGGGTCAGATCAAACACCAGGCGCACGCTCTGCGCGTCTTTCGGCGCGCTGGAACGAATGCTTTTCACCAGGTTTTGCCCGCTGAAATTGAGCGGAAGACCGCCGACCTTGCCCTTCTGGTTAACGTCCAGCACCACGCGTTCCGGGCCGTGCAGCGGGAAAAACGCATAGTCCGGCGGGCCATTGAAGCTCACCGACACCGTCGCTTCGCGTTGGGCGTTGGACACTTTGATATCGGACAGCGAGGACGCCGCCAGCGCGTTCAGCGCGCCGAGCGGCCCCAGCACGGCGATCAGCATGATGACCGCAAATTTTTTCAACACGTGCGTCATTGCAGCATCATCCCTGTGATCCATGAATGCGGTCTAACAGCTGGCTGCCGTATGCGGAAATCGCCTCGATCTTCGCCTCTCGCCCCTCGCCCTGATAGCTAAGATGCAGCGCCAGATCCGGCTCCGGCAGCACGCCGGTGCCCTGCTGCGGCCATTCGACCAGGCAGATGGCGTCTTGCGCGAAGTAATCGCGAATGCCCATGAATTCAAGCTCTTCCGGATCGGCCAGGCGATACAGATCGAAGTGATACACCGCCAGCGGCTGCAAGGCATAGGGTTCCACCAGCGTGTAGGTCGGGCTTTTGACGTTGCCCTGATGCCCTAACGCCTGCAGGAAACCACGGCTGAAGGTGGTTTTACCGGCGCCCAGGTCGCCGTAGAGATAGATGACGCTGGCGCGATCGCAGGCCTGGGCCAAAGTGGTGCCCAAAGCGACAGTCGCTGCCTCGTCCGGCAGAGGTAAAACGAGTTCTTTCATTCGATAAAGTCTATTTTGCCCACTCAGGGTTAACGAAATGAAGGATGTCCGGCAGTAAATCGGTCGCCAACATGCCTCTTGTTCCTTGTCTTTCCGCTACGCGATCGCCGGCCGCGCCGTGTACGACGCAGCCCGCACAGGCGGCATCATACAGCGAGAGCTTTTGCGCCAGCAAACCGCCGATGATGCCCGACAGCACATCGCCCATGCCGCCGGAGGCCATGCCGGCGTTGCCGACATCGGCGATCGCCATCTGCCCCTGCTCATCGGCGATCAGCGTACCGGCGCCTTTCAGCACCGCCACGCCACCGTAGCGCGCCGTCAGCTTGCGCACGGCAAGTAAGCGATCACTCTCGATGTCGGCGGTGCTGCAGCTCAACAGCCGAGCAGCCTCTCCAGGATGCGGAGTCATCACGCGATTCTGCCGTTTCTCGGGATTTAATGCCAGCAAGTTCAGCGCATCGGCGTCCCACAAGGCCGGTTTATCGCTGGTTTGCAGCACGTTCAAGGCGTTTTTGCCCCACTCAGCCTGGCCCAGACCCGGGCCAATCACCAGCACATCCGCCCATTGCATCGCCTGCCGCAGCGTCGCCTCGTCCAGCGCCTGCGCCATCAGCTCCGGCCGAGCCGCCAACAGCGGCGCGACATGCTCTATGTGAGTAAGCACTCGCACCAACCCAGCCCCACTGCGCAGCGCCGCCTCTGCCGCCATGCGAATGGCGCCGCCGAACCCGCGATCGCCGCCCACCAACAGCAGGCGGCCATGCTCGCCCTTATGGGCGCAGGGACGGCGCGGATGCAGCCAACGCGGCAACACCTCGGCGGTAAGCCGCTGAATCTGCTCCGGTTGCTTCGCCAACCAACCCGATAAGCCTAGCGCATTCTGATGAAGTTGCCCGACCCAGTCGCGCGCCTGGCCGGTCAGCAACCCCGGCTTGAGGCCGATGAACGTGACGGTGTGCGCGGCACGCACGACCGCGCCCGGCGCCGCGCCGCTCTCCGCCAGCAGGCCGGACGGGATGTCAAGAGCCACCACCGGTGCCGAATGGCGGTTGGCGGCCTCGATCAGCGCGTCGTAGGGCGCACGCGGCGCGCTGCCCAGGCCGGTACCTAACAGGCCGTCGATGATGAGAGAAACAGACGCCGGCCAGCGGCTGCTCGCCGGCAGAATGTCGCCGCCTGCGGCTTGCCAGGCCTCGCGGGCCGCTGCGGCTTCCGGTGGCAAAGGCCGTGCGCCGTCGCAGGCGATCAGCGTCACCTGCACGCCCGCCGCCTTCGCCAGGCGCGCCACCACATAGCCGTCGCCGCCGTTGTTGCCGTGGCCGCACAGCACCAGCCAGTGGTCGCGGGAGGGGTACGCGTTGCGCGCCAGCGCGTAGGCCGCCTGACCGGCGCGCTGCATCAAATCGTAAAGAGAAATACCGAGCGAGGCCGCCGCTGCGGGTTCCGAGCGACGGATCCAATCCGCAGGCCAGACAGAGTGTGGTAAACTGTCAGCGTATGCTTTTTCACTGTGGCCCGTCATGACGCACCCCCTCGATCTCCATCAACTCGCCCAACATATCAAGCAATGGGGGCAATCGCTAGGATTCCAGCAGGTTAGCATCTGCGATACCGATTTGAGCCTTGAAGAGCCGAAGCTGCAGGCCTGGCTCGACAAACAGTACCACGGCGAAATGGAATGGATGGCGCGCCACGGCATGCTGCGCGCACGCCCTCACGAACTGTTGCCGGGCACGCTGCGAGTGATCAGCGTACGCATGAACTACCTGCCGGCCAAGGCGGCGTTTGCCAGCACCTTGCAAAATCCGCAGCTGGGCTACGTCAGCCGCTATGCGCTGGGGCGCGACTATCACAAGCTGTTGCGCCAGCGCCTGAAAAAGTTGGGCGATCAGATCCAGGCCTACTGCGGCGAGTTGAATTTCCGCCCCTTTGTCGATTCTGCGCCGGTGATGGAACGCGCGCTGGCCGCCAAGGCGGGCATCGGCTGGGTTGGTAAACACTCACTAATTCTCAACCGTGAAGCCGGGTCGTGGTTTTTCCTCGGCGAATTGCTGATCGATCTGCCGCTGCCGGTAGACCAGCCGCAGGAAGAGCAGTGCGGCCGCTGCGTCGCCTGCATCACCACCTGCCCGACCGGCGCCATCGTCGCCCCCTATACCGTAGACGCCCGGCGCTGCATCTCCTACCTGACCATCGAGCTGGAAGGCGCGATCCCGGAGGAGTTCCGCCCGCTGCTCGGCAACCGCATCTACGGCTGCGACGACTGCCAGCTGATCTGCCCGTGGAACCGCTTTTCGCAGCTTACCGACGAAGACGATTTCAGCCCGCGCGCCGCGCTGCATGCGCCGCAGCTGATCGATCTGTTCAACTGGACGGAGGAAAAATTCCTGCGCATCACCGAAGGCTCGGCGATACGCCGCATCGGCCATCTGCGCTGGCTGCGCAATATCGCCGTGGCGCTGGGCAATGCGCCCTACGAGGACGGCATCGTGCTCGCACTGCGCACCCGTTTGGGCCAGAACGCCATGCTGGACGAACATATCCACTGGGCGCTGGCGCAACAGCTCGCCCGCCGCGAAGCGCAGGGCATCGAGGTGCAAACGGCGCAGAAAAAACGGCTGATACGGGCTGTGGAAAAAGGTTTGCCAAGGGATGCCTGACGGCGTGCGCCATTCGGACGTAGCGCCGGAAGACTCACTCTGTGGATTTGTGCATAAAAATAAAAACACGTTGTCTTTCAACTGCAACAAAAAGAGCAAGTGATCGGCATAACGTTTTGGGATAAATAAATAAACTTACAAATCAAATAGATAAATATTTAATTTGTATGACGTTGATTTTTCAGGCAGGCGAGTTTATGTGCAGAGGCTGTGGATAACTCTGTTCACAACATTTTTACCAGGCGTGTAAAACGGGACAAAAACCCGCGCCGGATAAGGCGTTGGATTTGAGTTTGAAACGAAGAGAAAATTGGAGCGGGAAACGAGACTCGAACTCGCGACCCCGACCTTGGCAAGGTCGTGCTCTACCAACTGAGCTATTCCCGCATTGAGATGCTTTTGGCATCCGGCCACCAAACACTGGCGTGACCTTTGAATTTTTGGAGCGGGAAACGAGGCTCGAACTCGCGACCTCAACCTTGGCAAGGTTGCGCTCTACCAACTGAGCTATTCCCGCGTCGCATAGGTACTGCTTGATACTGCTTTATTTATTCATCATGCCGCATCGCGACATTGTTGAATTTGGAGCGGGAAACGAGACTCGAACTCGCGACCCCGACCTTGGCAAGGTCGTGCTCTACCAACTGAGCTATTCCCGCCCGGCGTATCGATGGTGGAACGTTACGAAATTCTTCATCGGTACGGGGTGCGCATTATACGAGAAATCCTTTTTGCCGCAAGCCCCTAAAAGCAAAAAAACGCGATTTTTGTTTGATTGCCGATTAAAGCGCCAGATTGGCGAATTAAGCGGCTAAAACCGGCATTTTTTCCCCGCAGAGGCCCTCGCACCTTAGAGCTGGATGAAATGTTCGCGGTAATACGCCAGTTCGGCCACCGATTCACGAATGTCGTCCAGCGCCTGATGGGTGCCCTGCTTTTTAAAGCCGGCGAGAATTTCCGGCTTCCAGCGGCGCGCCAGCTCCTTCAGCGTGCTGACGTCCAGGTAGCGGTAATGGAAGTAGGCCTCCAGCTCCGGCATATAGCGGAACAGGAAACGGCGATCCTGGCCCACGCTGTTGCCGCAGATCGGCGATTTGCCGGCCGGCACCCACTGCTGCAGGAAGGCTATCGTTTCCAGCTCGGCGGCGCGATCGTCCTGGCGGCTGGCTTTCACCCGCTCCACCAGCCCGCTGCCGGTATGGGTGCGCACGTTCCACTCGTCCATCAGCGCCAGCTGTTCGTC
The DNA here is from genome assembly GCF_040280225.1 of Serratia sp. SM04. NCBI lineage: Bacteria > Pseudomonadati > Pseudomonadota > Gammaproteobacteria > Enterobacterales > Yersiniaceae > Serratia > Serratia sp. SM04. The sequence goes on from NZ_JBEOQT010000006.1 coordinate 165,012, forward strand.
GGACTGATGCACGGCGATCACCGGCCCTTCCGCCAGGATGTTCAGGTTGGCGTCGGTGACCAGCGTGGCGATCTCGATGATGCGGTCACGCTCGGGATCCAGCCCGGTCATCTCCAAATCGATCCAAATCAGGTTATTTTCGTTTCCTGTCATGATGTTTCCTGCCTAAAAGCCGAGAGAAAAACGCTGTGCGGACGAGACGGCGGGCGCCGCCGGTGGCGACGCGCCGCAGCCGACGGCTAACAACGGTTATTTAATATAAAATAGCGTGTATCATAGTCTTTTTGGTCGCCCTGGGCGACATATACCCCGACGGGTTCAAAGCTGCGGCCGGGGAAGGCCCCAACCGCCGCCGTACGTGTAAAGGTATAAAATCGAGTCAAGTGAGGCGCAGTGAGTAAGAACAAACTGTCCAAAGGTCAGCAACGCCGCGTGCAGGCGAACCATCAGCGCCGTCTGAAGCGCGCTGATAACAAACCGGAACCGGATGATTCCCAACTGGGCGAGCCGCAGGAAGGCGTCGTCATCAGCCGCTTCGGCATGCACGCCGACGTTGAGGCGCCGGATGGCACTCAGCACCGCTGCAATATCCGCCGCACGCTGCGTTCGCTGGTGACCGGCGATCGCGTGGTGTGGCGCCCCGGCCTGGGCGCCCATGAAGGGGTGAAAGGCATCGTGGAAGCGGTGCACGAACGCACCTCGGTGCTGACGCGCCCGGACTTCTACGACGGCGTGAAGCCGATCGCCGCCAATATCAATCAGATCGTCATCGTGTCGGCGATCCTGCCCGAGCTGTCGCTGAACATCATCGACCGCTATCTGGTGGCCTGCGAAACGCTCGAAGTCGAGCCGCTGATCGTGCTCAACAAAATCGACCTGCTGGACGCCGAAGCGCGCAAGCTGGTCGACGGCATGATGGATATCTATCGCAAGATTGGCTACCGGGTGCTGGAAGTCTCCAGCCAGACGCGAGAAGGCATGCCGGAGTTCGAACAGGCGCTGGCCGGGCGCATCAGCATCTTCGCCGGCCAGTCCGGCGTCGGCAAATCCAGCCTGCTGAATGCGCTGCTGCCGCCGTCCGAAGAGCAAATTCTGGTAAATCAGGTTTCCGACGTATCAGGCCTCGGGCAACATACCACCACCGCCGCGCGGCTGTACCATTTCCAGCACGGCGGCGACGTGATCGACTCCCCCGGGGTGCGCGAGTTTGGCCTGTGGCACCTGGAGCCGGAACAAATCACCCGCGGATTTGTCGAATTCCGTGATTATTTAGGCGGTTGCAAATTCCGCGACTGCCGCCACGATACCGATCCCGGCTGCGCCATCCGCGCGGCGATGGAGAAAGGCGATATCGCGGAAGAGCGTTTCGACAACTATCACCGCATTCTGGAAAGCATGGCGCAGGTGAAGGTTCGCAAGAACTTCACGGACGCCGCAGACTGACACTGACGGGCGGGCATTGACGACGGCGAGGCCCTCGTTACAATGCGCGCCCTTTACCCTGATTCACGAGGTTAACGTGCTGGATAGCATCAAGATTAAATTGCAATATTGGCTACCGAAGCTGGCGCTGACCCGCCTGGCGGGCTGGGGCGCCGACAAACGGGCCGGCTGGCTGACCCAACTGGTGATCAAGGCCTTCGCCCGCTTCTACCGCGTGGACATGCAGGAAGCGCAAAATCCGGACCTGGCGTCTTACGCCACCTTCAACGACTTCTTCGTGCGCCCGCTGCGCGATGGCGCACGCCCAATCATCGCCGACGCCAACTGGCTGGCGCTGCCCGCCGATGGCGCCATCAGCCAGCTCGGCCCGATCCGCGACGATCAAATCTTCCAGGCCAAAGGCCATCACTACAGCCTGGAAGCGCTGCTGGCCGGCAACTACCTGCTGGCCGAACCGTTCCGCAACGGCCTGTTCGCCACGACCTATCTGGCGCCGCGCGATTACCACCGCGTGCACATGCCGTGCGCCGGCGTGCTGCGCGAAATGATCTATGTGCCGGGCGATCTGTTCTCGGTCAACCCGCTCACCGCCGCCAACGTGCCTAACCTGTTCGCGCGCAACGAGCGCGTGATCTGCGTGTTCGACACCGACATCGGGCCGATGGTGCAAATTCTGGTCGGCGCCACCATCGTCGGCAGCATCGAAACCGTTTGGGCCGGCACCGTCACGCCGCCGCGCGAAGGCATCATCAAACGCTGGACCTACCCGGCCGCCGGTGAAGAGGGCGCCATCGCGCTGGAAAAAGGCGCCGAGATGGGCCGCTTCAAGCTTGGCTCCACGGTGATCAATCTGTTTACCGCAGGCAGCGTGCAGCTCGCGCCGCAGTTGCAAAACGGCACCGTCACCCGCATGGGTGAGGCGTTCGCCGAAATCCCGGCCGCCGCTGAAACACCACAGACCCCGCTCTAAAGGAATCGACGTCGTGCGCCTGATCATCACGCTTTTGCTCGGTTGCCTGCTGTGGCAACCGGCGCTGGCCGCTCCCCTGCCGACCGAGACCCAGCTCAAGCAAGAGCTGAAGCAGGCGGAAAGCAGCAAAAACGCGCCGAATCAGGCGGAGACCACCGAGGCGCTGCAAAGCGCCCTCAACTGGCTGGCGGAGCGTAAAGAGTCGCAGACTCGCTCCGAGCAGTATCAGAGGGTGATCGACGATTTCCCGAAGATGACGCAGGAACTGCGCCGCCAGCTGGTGCTGGAAAGCAACAAGATCCTGCCGAACGGCGACGATCTGCCGGCCGCCGAGTTGGAACAGCAGATCCTGCAAACCAGCAGTCTGCTGCTGGAACAGGCGCGCCTGCTGCAGCAAGAGCAGGATCGCACGCGGGAAATCAGCGATTCGCTCGGCCAGCTGCCGCAGCAGCAGACCGACGCCCGCCGTGCGCTGACGGAAGTGCAGCGCCGCCTGCAGGCGCAGCCCGCCAACCCGACCACGCCGTACGCGCAGGCCGCCCTGGCCCTGCTGCAGACCGAAGCCGCGGCGCGCAAGGCCAAAGTGGACGAGCTGGAACTGGCGCAGCTGTCGGCCAACAACCGGCAGGAGCTGGCGCGCATGCGCGCCGAAGTCTATAAAAAGCGCCACGAGAAAATAGACGTTCAACTGCAGGCGCTGCGCAACAACCTCAACGCCCAGCGCCAACGCGAAGCGGAACAGGCGCTGGAAAAAACCGAGCAGCTGGCCGAGCAGAACGGCGATTTGCCAAAAAGCATCAGCCAACAGCTGCAGATCAACCGCGAACTGTCTGCCGCGCTGAACAGCCAGGCGCAGCGCATGGATCTGATTTCATCGCAGCAGCGGCAGGCGGCGGCGCAGACGCTGCAGGTGCGCCAGGCGCTGAGCACCATCATCGAGCAGGCCCAGTGGCTCGGTTCGTCGTCGGCGCTGGGGGAAACCCTGCGCGCCCAGGTGGCGACACTACCGGAAATGCCCAAGCCGCAACAGCTGGACGGCGACATGGCCCAGCTGCGCGTGCAGCGCCTGCAGTTTGAAACTCAGCTGGAAAAACTGTCGCAGCGCGAATTCAAACGCGACGACGGCAGCGCGCTGACCAACCAGGAGCAGCGCATCGTCGATGCCCAGCTGCGCACCCAGCGCGAGCTGCTGAACTCGTTGTTGTCCGGTTGCGACACCCAAATCCTCGAGCTGACCAAGCTGAAGGTGGCCAACACCCAGTTGATCGAAGCGTTGAACGAAATTCGCGACGCCACCCACCGCTATCTGTTCTGGGTGCCGGACGTCAATCCGATCAACTTCTCTTATCCGCTCAACGTGGCGCACGATCTGACGCGCGTTCTGTCGCTGGACACGCTGTCGCAGCTCGGCGGCGCCTTCATGATGATGGTGACCAGCCGCGAAACGCTGATCCCGATCTTCGGCGCCCTGCTGCTGGTGATTTTCAGCATCAGTTCGCGCAAGCACTACCACGCCTTCCTCGAGCGCGCCAGCAGCCGCGTCGGCAAGGTGACGCAGGACGAATTCTTCCTGACGGTGCGCACCGTGTTCTGGTCGATTCTGGTGGCGATGCCGCTGCCGGTGCTGTGGGCCGCGCTCGGCTACGGCCTGCAGAGCGCCTGGAACTACCCGGTGGCGGAAGCGATCGGCAAAGGGGTGACCGCCACGCTACCGATCCTGTGGATCTGCATGATCTGCGCCGCCTTCGCCCACCCGCAGGGGTTGTTCATCGTGCACTTCCGCTGGCCGGCGAAGCAGGTTTCGCGCGCCATGCGCTACTACAAGATGTCGATCTGGCTGATCGTGCCGCTGATCATGGCGCTGATCACCTTCGATAGCCTGAAAGAGCGCGAGTTCGCCAACACGCTGGGGCGGCTGTGCTTCATTCTGCTGTGTCTGGCGCTGGCGCTGGTCACCCACAGCCTCAAACGCGCCGGCATCCCGCTGTATCTGGATAAAAACGGCTCCGGCGACAACATGCTCAACAGCGCCTTCTGGGGGCTGCTGCTGTCGGCACCGCTGCTGGCGGCGCTGGCGTCGAGCGTCGGTTATCTCACCACCGCGCAGGCGCTGCTGGCGCGCCTGGAAACCTCGGTGGCGATCTGGTTCCTGCTGCTGGTCGTCTACCACATCATCCGCCGCTGGATGCTGATCCAACGGCGACGCATCGCCTTCGACCGCGCCAAACAGCGCCGCGCGGACATTCTGGCCCAGCGCGCCCGCGGCGAAGACGAAACCTCGCATACCCCGAACAGCACCGAAGGTTCGGTGGATATGGATTACTCAGAGATAGACCTGGATACCATCAGCGCCCAGTCGCTGCGGCTGGTGCGTTCGATCCTGACGCTGATCGCGCTGGTGTCGGTGATCGTTTTGTGGTCGGAGATCCACTCCGCCTTCAGCTTCCTGGAAAATATCTCGCTGTGGGACGTGACCTCGACGGTCAACGGCGTGGAAACCGCCCACCCGATCACCCTCGGCGCAGTGCTGATCGCCATTCTGGTATTGATCATCACCATGCAGCTGGTGCGCAACCTGCCGGCGCTGCTGGAACTGGCGGTGCTGCAGCACCTGGATCTGTCGCCGGGCACCGGTTACGCCATCACCACCATCACCAAATACCTGCTGTTGCTGTTCGGCGCCATTCTCAGCTTTTCCTGGATCGGCATCGAATGGTCGAAACTGCAGTGGGTGGTCACCGCGCTCAGCGTGGGTCTCGGCTTTGGCATGCAGGAGATTTTCTCCAACTTCATCTCCGGCCTGATCATCCTGTTCGAGAAGCCGATCCGCATCGGCGATACCGTAACGATCCGCAACCTGACCGGCACGATAACCAAGATCAATACCCGCGCGACCACCATCGCCGATTGGGACCGCAAAGAGATCATCGTGCCGAACAAGGCGTTCATCACCGAGCAGTTCGTCAACTGGTCGCTCTCGGACGCCATCACCCGCGTGGTGCTGACCGTGCCGGCCCCGGGCGAGGCCAATAGCGAAGAGGTGACCAAGATCCTGATGAACGCTGCCGAGCGCTGTTCGCTGGTGCTGGACAATCCGGTGCCGGAAGTCTACCTGGTCGATTTGCAACAGGGCATTCAGATCTTCGAGATGCGTATTTACGCCGCCGAGATGGGCCACCGCATGCCGCTGCGCCACGAGATCCACCAGTTGATCCTGGCGGGCTACCGCGAGCACGGCATCACGCTGCCGTACCCGCCGTTCCAGGTGCGCACCGAGACGCTGTCGCGGCTGACCAACAACGGCCGTACGCCGCCGTCCACGCCGGCGCCGAACACCAAGCGCGACGCCGGGGGGCTGTAAGCGGTTCTCGCGATAAAAAAAGGGCCGGCAAATGCCGACCCTTTTGCTTTTCTCTGCGCCTGAAACGTCAGGCGATCCCAACCGGGAAAGCCAACACGTCGCTCAGGCTCTCGGCGCCCAGCGCCAGCATCACCAGGCGATCCACGCCCAGCGCCACGCCGGAACATTCCGGCATGCCGTGCTGCAACGCCGCCAGCAGGTTGTAGTCGATCGGCTGCTGCGGCAGGCCGCGCTCCGCGCGTTTGCGATTGTCCTGCTCGAAGCGCTGCTGCTGTTCACGGCCGTCGGTCAGCTCGCGGAAACCGTTCGCCAGCTCAATGCCCTTGAAGTACACCTCAAAACGCTCCGCCACGCGGTGGTCTTCGGTGCTGATCTCCGCCAACGCCGCCTGGCTGGCCGGGAAGTGGTAAACGAACGCCGGCTTTTCACGGCCGATATGGGGCTCCACGCCCACGGTAAACAGCAGCTGCAGCAGCGTATCGCGGTCTTCTTCAGTATCGGCGATGTTGCTCAAGTCGAGCTTGGCCGCCGCTTCACGCAGCTGCGCCTTCTCCGCCGACAGCGGATCGATGTCCAGATGGCGCAGGAACGCCTGCTGATAGGACAGGGTCTCCGCGCTCTCGCAGTCCAGCACCTGTTGCAGCAAATCGTCCACCTCGTTCATCAGGCGGTACATGTCGTAGTGCGGACGGTACCACTCCAGCATGGTGAATTCCGGGTTGTGATGCCGCCCGGCCTCTTCATTGCGGAAGCTGCGCCCCATTTGGTAGATCGGGCCGCTGCCCGCCGCCAGCAGGCGCTTCATGTGATATTCCGGGCTGGTCATCATGTATAGCGTCAGGCCCTCTGCCGCCCCCGGCCCGACGAAACGCGTCTCGAACGGGAACAGGTGAACGTCGGTGACCGTCGCCTGGCTCATGGTGGGCGTCTCAACTTCCAGCACGCCACGATCGGCGAAGAAACGCCGGATCTCAGCCAGAATCGCTGCGCGTTTCAACAAATTGGCGATGGGTGCACTAGGCTGCCAGCTTGCCGTTTCGCTCATGGTAATTAACTCCGAAATCAAACAGGGGATGCAGTCTACTCGCATCCTTGCAGCCAAACAAATTCTTCACGATGCACAACCGGCCATAACGCCAATTTCCGATAAATAGGCGACAAAAGCGCGTTAAAAAGGGTAAAGCACGCCGAACACGCGAAAAGGCAGGCAAGCCTGTTGGTCGAGCGTTAATCGACAAAACAATCGATCACATCAAATTTCGACTACTTAACTTTAGGTATAGTTAATTCCCCATTATTGGTGGGAGATATCTATCCTTAACCTTTAAGCAACATTAATCGGTTCAATTAGTTAGCACCCGAAGAGCTCGCTAAATTTTAAGCATAGATATTTAACTTGCCGTTCTTAACAAGAACATTGGAGGAATGCAGTGCAAACCTTTAACGCCGATCTTGCCATTATTGGGGCCGGGGGCGCTGGTTTACGTGCAGCAATAGCCGCAGCGGAAGCCAATCCCCAACTGAAAATCGCGCTGATCTCTAAGGTCTACCCGATGCGCAGCCACACGGTCGCCGCCGAGGGGGGCTCCGCCGCCGTCACCCAGGATCACGATACCTTCGACTACCACTTCCACGACACCGTCGCCGGCGGCGACTGGCTGTGCGAACAGGACGTGGTCGATCACTTCGTGCATCAGTGCCCGCGCGAGATGACCCAGCTCGAGCAGTGGGGCTGCCCGTGGAGCCGCAAACCGGATGGGTCGGTCAACGTGCGGCGCTTCGGCGGCATGAAGATCGAACGCACCTGGTTCGCCGCCGACAAGACCGGCTTCCACATGCTGCACACCCTGTTCCAGACTTCGCTGAAATACCCGCAAATTCAACGCTTCGACGAGCACTTCGTGCTGGATATCCTGGTGGATGACGGCCAGGCGCGCGGCCTGGTGGCGCTCAACATGATGGAAGGCACCCGCGTGCAGATCCGCGCCAATGCGGTGGTGATGGCCACCGGCGGCGCCGGGCGCGTCTACCGCTACAACACCAACGGCGGCATCGTTACCGGCGACGGCATGGGCATGGCGTTCCACCACGGCGTGCCGCTGCGCGACATGGAGTTCGTGCAGTATCACCCGACCGGCCTGCCCGGTTCCGGCATCCTGATGACCGAGGGCTGCCGCGGCGAAGGCGGCATCCTGGTGAACAAGGACGGCTACCGTTACCTGCAAGATTACGGCATGGGCCCGGAAACCCCGCTGGGCGAGCCGAAGAACAAATACATGGAGCTGGGCCCGCGCGACAAGGTGTCCCAGGCCTTCTGGCACGAATGGCGCGCCGGCCGCACCATCGCCACCCCGCGCGGCGACGTGGTCTACCTCGATCTGCGCCATCTGGGCGAGAAAAAGCTGCTGGAGCGGCTGCCGTTCATCTGCGAACTGGCCAAGGCCTACGTCGGCGTCGATCCGGTGAAAGATCCGATCCCGGTGCGCCCTACCGCGCACTACACCATGGGCGGCATTGAAACCGATCAGAATTGCGAAACCCGCATCAAGGGGCTGTTCGCGGTCGGCGAATGCTCCTCCGTCGGCCTGCACGGCGCCAACCGTCTCGGCTCCAACTCGCTGGCAGAACTGGTGGTGTTCGGCCGCGTCGCCGGTGAGCACGCGGCGCGTCGCGCGCTGGAAACCGCGCCGGCCAACGGCAGCGCGCTGGATGCGCAAACCCGCGATGTCGAAACCCGCCTGAGCAACCTGATGAAGCAGGAAGGCAACGAAAACTGGGCGAAGATCCGCGACGAAATGGGGCTGTCGATGGAAGAGGGTTGCGGCATCTACCGCACGCCGGAGCTGATGCAAAAAACCATCGATAAGCTGGCGGAGCTGAAAGAGCGCTTCAAGCGCGTCAACATCACCGACAACTCCAGCGTGTTCAACACCGATCTGCTGTACACCATCGAGCTGGGCTACGGCCTGGACGTCGCCGAATGCATGGCGCACTCCGCGTTTAACCGCAAAGAGTCGCGCGGCGCTCACCAGCGCCTGGACGAAGGCTGCACCGAGCGCGACGACGTCAACTTCCTCAAGCATACGCTGGCGTTCCATAACCCACAGGGCGCGCCGCGTCTCGAATACAGCGACGTGAAAATCACCAAGCTGCCGCCGGCCAAACGCGTCTACGGCGCAGAAGCCGAAGCGCAGGAGAAAAAGAATAAGGAGCAGGCAAATGGCTGAGATGCAAACCCTGAAGATCGAAGTCATGCGCTATAACCCGGAAAGCGACGCCGAGCCGCATTTCGTCACCTACGCCGTGCCTTACGACGAACAGACCTCGCTGCTCGACGCGCTGGGCTACATCAAGGATAACCTGGCGCCGGATCTCTCCTACCGCTGGTCCTGCCGCATGGCGATCTGCGGCTCCTGCGGCATGATGGTCAACCGCGTGCCGAAGCTGGCGTGCAAAACCTTCCTGCGCGATTACGTCGGCGGCATGAAGGTCGAAGCGCTGGGCAACTTCCCGATCGAGCGCGATCTGGTGGTCGACATGACCCACTTCATCGAAAGCCTGGAGGCGATCAAGCCTTACATTATCGGCAACGATCGCAAGCCGGAAGACGGCCCGAACGTGCAGACCCCGGCGCAGATGGCCAAGTATCACCAGTTCTCCGGCTGCATCAACTGCGGCCTGTGCTACGCCGCGTGCCCGCAGTTCGGCCTCAACCCCGAGTTTATCGGCCCGGCGGCGATCACGCTGGCGCACCGCTACAACCTGGACAACCGCGACCACGGCAAGAAACAGCGCATGCCGCAGCTTAACGGCCAAAACGGCGTCTGGAGCTGCACCTTCGTCGGCTATTGCTCCGAAGTCTGTCCGAAACACGTCGATCCCGCCGCCGCCATCCAGCAGGGCAAGGTGGAGAGCGCCAAAGACTTCATGATCGCCATGCTGAAGCCGCAATAAGGGAGAAAATTGCCATGACAACTCAACGTAAGCCCTATGTGCGCACCATGACGCCCACCTGGTGGCAAAAGCTCGGCTTTTACCGTTTCTACATGCTGCGCGAAGGCACCTCGGTGCTGGCGGTCTGGTTCAGCATCGTGCTGCTCTACGGCGTGTTCGCGCTGAAGGGCGGCGCCGAGAGCTGGGCCGGCTTCGTCGGCTTCTTGCAGAACCCGCTGGTGCTGTTGATCAACGTCGTCGCCCTGCTGGCGGCGGCGCTGCACACCAAAACCTGGTTCGATTTGGCGCCGAAGGCCGCCAATATCGTGGTCAACAGCGAGAAAATGGGACCGGGCCCCATCGTGAAAGGGCTGTGGGCCGTCACCATCGTCGTCAGCGTGGTCATCCTGGCCGTGGCCCTGATCTAATCCGGAGGAAACATGATAAATCAAGCACCTAAACGCTCCGACGAGCCGGTTTTCTGGGGATTGTTCGGCGCCGGCGGCATGTGGAGCGCGATCGTCGCGCCGGCCATCGTGCTGCTGGTCGGCATTCTGCTGCCGCTGGGGCTGTTCCCCGGTGAAGCGCTGGGTTACGAGCGCGTGCTGGCGTTCTGCCAGAGCCTGATCGGCCGCTTGTTCCTGCTGCTGATGATCATCCTGCCGCTGTGGTGCGGCCTGCACCGCATCCACCATGCGATGCACGATCTGAAGATCCACGTACCGGCCGGCAAATGGGTGTTCTACGGTCTGGCGGCGATCCTCAGCGTGGTCACCGTTATCGGCGTCGTCACCCTGTAAACCGCTCAGGCGGCCAACGCCCGTTGGCCGCCCTTTGCTCATCGGCTACACTGTCTACTCGTCCCCGGTAAACAGGAGTCACCGATGCGTTTATGGTCAAAGCTTAGCGTCATGCTTTCCGCCCTGCTCTCCGTCGCTTGCAGCGTCTCCCCGCCCAAAGACATCAAGGTCGTGACCCCTTTCGACAGTCAGCGCTATCTCGGCACCTGGTACGAAATCGCGCGTCTGGATCATCGTTTTGAACGCGGTTTGCAGCGGGTGACCGCCCACTACAGCCCACGCGCCGACGGCGGGCTGAAAGTCATCAATCGCGGCTTCAATCCGCAGAAACAGCAATGGCAAGAAAGCGAAGGCAAAGCCTACTTTATCGGTTCACCGCAGGTCGCGGCGCTGAAAGTGTCGTTCTTCGGCCCCTTCTATGGCGGCTATAACGTGATTGCCCTGGATCCGGAGTATCGCTACGCGCTGGTTTGCGGCCCTAACCGCGACTATCTGTGGATCCTGTCGCGCACTCCGACGCTTGACGCCGGCGTACGCGACAGCTTATTGCAGACGGCCAAAGGCTACGGTTTCGCCACCGATGCGCTGATCTGGGTGGAGCAGCCCGCCGATCAGTGACTGCTGAACTTCAGCCCGAGGATGCCGACCACGATCAGGCACAGGCTGATGATACGCGCGATATTGGTCGACTCGCCCAACAGCACCATGCCCATGATGGCCGCGCCCACCGCGCCGATGCCGGTCCACACCGCATAGGCGGTGCCGGCGGGCAGCGTTTTCATCGCGTTGGCCAACAGCAACATGCTGACCACCATCGCGGCGATGGTGATGATGCTCGGCGTCAGCCGGGTAAAACCGTGGGTGTATTTCAGACCGATAGCCCAAACCACTTCAAGCAAACCGGCGATAAGCAGAATAATCCAGGCCATGAGACGGCCTCCCTTCCACTGGGGTCGTCCCCGATATAATGACGCGTAAACGGGTCGTCCCGTTCAGCGGGGTGAAGAACGGCGGGTAACCTCACCCGCACTGCGGCAGGATAGCAGCAGCGTTAACGCTCAGGCAAGAGGAGGAAATGCGGCGGCCCTCCGCACGCGGAACGCCGCCGGGTGGAGAACGGATTATTCCGCGCTGCGCTGAATGGCCTTGCCGCCGGCCTGAATGTCCTCACCCACGCCGCGGGTGGTATTACAGGCGGTCAACGAGGTCAAAATCATCAAAGAGAAGATCGCGATAATACTTTTCTTCAGCATAAGAAAGTCCTTATTTGTCGTTGATGAAAAAGTACGGCTTTCTAAGCTTAGTCAAAATTGGCGCAGGGAGTGGAATCACCACCGGCTTTGTGGCGCAAATACATCGGGTTAAAGGGCGGGATCAGCTGGCCGTGCGCGAAATGGCGCCGCCGAGATGCTGCACGTCTTCGCCGAAACCGCGAAACGTATTGCAACCGCTAAGGGAGAAAAGGAACAACAGGGAGAGCACGGCCAACAACGTTTTCTTGAACATGCGGGTTTTCTGCCAACGAACGGGGATGGGATAAAACAGAGGAACCGCGGGGGTTCCTCTGCTTTGAAACTTATTTAACGCGAGAGACGTATTCGCCAGAGCGAGTGTCAACTTTGATCACTTCGCCGATCTGGACGAACAACGGCACTTTAACCACGGCGCCGGTGCTCAGGGTAGCCGGCTTGCCGCCAGTCCCTGCGGTATCGCCTTTCAGGCCAGGATCGGTATCGGTGATTTCCGCTTCGATGAAGTTCGGCGGCTGAACGGCGATTGGACGGCCATCCCACAGGGTGATGATGCACTCTGCGTTATCCTGCAGCCATTTGGCCGCGTCGCCGACGGTTTTGCCGTCAACCTGATGCTGTTCGAAAGACTCAGGGTGCATGAAGTGGTAGAACTCACCGTCGCTGTACAGGTAGTTCATGTTGGTGTCCATCACGTCTGCGCCTTCGCAAGAATCGGTAGACTTGAAGGTTTTTTCCACGCGGGTGCCGGTCAGCAGACGACGCATTTTCACGCGTGCAAACGCCTGGCCTTTGCCCGGCTTAACGAACTCACTGGCTTCGACGGCGTAAGGTTCGCCCTCGAACATGATTTTAAGACCCGGACGGAAATCGTTGCTAGAATAAGTCGCCATGATGGCCCTCTGAATATTTGAACTGGTAGCTTAGCCAAAAAAATGGCACACATTATAACCCAAAGTACGGCACATAGAGAAGATTGGTTGCATCAACTCGCCGATGTTATTACCGATCCAGATGAATTACTGCAGCTTTTGTCACTGAATACGCACCCGGAACTGCCGCAGGGGCGCGATGCCCGCCGGCTGTTTGCCCTGCGCGTGCCGCGCGCCTTCGCTGTGCGCATGCGCCCCGGCGATGCCAACGACCCGCTGCTGCGCCAGGTGCTGACCGCCAGAGAGGAGTTCATCAACGCCCCAGGGTTCACCACCGATCCGCTCGATGAGCAGCGCAGCGTGGTGCCGGGCCTGCTGCACAAATACCGCAATCGCGCGCTGCTGCTGGTCAAGGGCGGCTGTGCGGTCAACTGCCGTTACTGCTTCCGCCGCCACTTCCCCTATCAGGATAATCAGGGCAACAAGAACAACTGGCGGCAGGCGCTGGATTATATCCGCCAACACCCGGAACTGGACGAGATCATTTTTTCCGGCGGCGATCCGCTGATGGCCAAAGACAGCGAGCTGGAGTGGCTGGTCGGCGAGCTGGAGGCCATCCCGCACCTGAAACGCCTGCGCATTCACACCCGTCTGCCGGTGGTGATCCCGGCGCGCATCACGCCGGCGCTGTGCCGCCTGCTGTCGGCCTCGCGCCTGCAGGTGCTGATGGTCACCCACATCAACCACGCCAACGAAATTGACCGCGATCTGCAAAGCGCCATGGCGCAGCTGCGTCTCGCCGGCGTCACGCTGCTCAACCAGAGCGTGCTGCTGCGCGACGTCAACGACGATGCCGACACGCTGGCGGCGCTCAGCAACGCGCTGTTCGACGCCGGTATCCTGCCTTACTACATCCACGTGCTGGACAAGGTGCAGGGCGCGGCGCACTTCATGGTTAGCGACGATGAAGCGCGCGCCATCATGCAGGCGCTGCTGAGCAAGGTGTCCGGTTATCTGGTGCCGCGCCTGACGCGCGAAGTGGGCGGCGAACCGAGCAAAACGCCGATCGATCTGCGCCTGATGCAGGAGTGACGTGCGCTAAATGCCCCAACGAAAAGAGGAATGCCGTGGCATTCCTCTTTTTTTACCTCTTTGCGGCTGCGGCCTCAGCGCCTTACGGGCACTTGTAAACCTGGCCGACCATTTTACTGTCCAGCGGTGCGAAGCTGGAGAGCAGGTTCTGGCTCGGGCTGTTGGCGCCGTAGATCACGTTGCCGCCCATGGCCGCCGCCTTGTTGCGCAGATCGTTGGCCGCCCCGCGCATGGAGCTGCCTTCACCGCCGTTGCCGGACAGCCAGTTGCTCTGGGTGCCGGTCACTTCCCCCAGCAGCTGGCATTCCGCCGCCGGCTTGCTGTCGGTGAACTTGATCTGCTGACCCGCAGCGGTCAGTTCATGAGTGGTGCTGCAACCCGCCAGCAGCATCGCTGCCGAGAGACCCAGTAAGGCTTTAATCCGCATCTTGTTCCCCATTCGATGTTGAGAATTACGCAAAAGCTTATCAGAAAGCGATGCCATCTCTTAAGCATCCGTTGCCACGCGAGCGGGCCAACGTCTTGAGCGACAGCTGATGACTTAACAGTTTACCAGCTAAATCGCCCCCGGCGGCAAAAATATCATCAAATACAGTGCGGCGGCGTTATGCCCAACCGGCAACGGCCGCCGATGCCTGCGCTTCGTCCTGGCACGTTTCCCCCTCCGCCAGTTGGAATACCGCCACCGCCTGCGCCAGCAGGGCCGCCTGCTCCTCCACGCCGACGGCGGTGGTCGCCACCTCCTCCACCAGCGCGGCGTTCTGCTGCGTCACCTGATCCATCTGGGTCACCGCCACTCCGACCTGCTCAATGCCCTTGCTTTGCTCTTCCGACGCGTACGAGATGTTGTCCATCAGCGACGTCACCTGGTTCACCGAGCCAACGATGGCATTCATCGTCTCGCCCGCCTGCTCGACCAGGCGCACGCCGACGGCGATATCGCCGGTTACGCCGTCGACCAAACTGCTGATCTCCTTGGCCGAGGTCGCGCAGCGCTGCGCCAGATTGCGCACCTCGCCGGCCACCACCGCAAAACCCCTGCCTTGTTCTCCGGCTCGCGCGGCCTCCACGGCGGCGTTCAGCGCCAGAATATTGGTCTGGAAGGCGATGCCGTCGATCACGCTGGTGATATCCCCCACCTGGCGCGCGCTGTCGTTGATAGCCCGCATCTTGTCGACCGCGTTGGCCATCAGCGTTTCGCCGTTGCGGGCAATGCCGGCAGTCTGATTGACCATGCCGGCGGCCTGGCTGGCGTTATCGGCGTTTTGCCGCACCGTAGCGGTGATCTGTTCCATGCTGGCGGCGGTTTCCGTCAGCGCGCTGGCCTGTTCTTCCGTACGGCTGGAAAGATCGGCGTTGCCGACGGCGATCTCGTGCGTACCGTGATTGATCGACTCCACGCCGTCACGCACCTGCTGCACGGTGGCGCTCAGCTCCTGCTGCATCGTCCGCAGGCTGGCGAACAGCATGCCGATCTCATTGCTGTTGCGTACCGCGATCTCGCTGCGCAGATCGCCGCGCCCAACCTTTTGCAAGTGTTCGGCAACCTGGCGCAGCGGCAGGATCAAGCGCCGGCGGAAATCACGTTGCACGGCGACCAGCAGCAGCAGGATCGCCGCCAGGGTGCCACTCAGCAGGCGTGCAAAGACTTTTTGAGTCTGCACCGCCGCCTCCACCGCCAGACGATGAGCGGCCACCGTGGCCCGCATGTAGTCGGCAAACTGGCTATCCAGCCGCTGGCGCACCTGGCGCTTCTCAGCGGCCATGGCGTGCAGCCGCTCGATCAGCGCCGCCTGCGGCGTGTCGGCCAACAGCGTCAGCTCTTGCTTCAGCACCGCCTGCTGCGCCAGATAGACCGTTTTCATCGCCTCGCCCAGATCCGGGCGCGATACCGTCAGGCCCGGCGTCTCCCAAAACAGGTTGAACGCGACGTCGGCGCTGCGCAGCTCGTTACGCGCCTCAGTGATGCCCTTGCGGATATCGGCGGCGTCCGTCTGCGCCATGCGCTCGAACGCCATGTTGTCGATCAGCGTCTGCGTTTGCAGCAAAGCACGCCAACTGCGGTTCAGCGCCGCTTCCTCGTCGGAGAAAGTGCTCATCCGGCCGATGCTGTTGCCGTTTTGCTGCATGAAATAGAAGGCGATGGCGCCGGTTCCCATGGGCATCAAGCCCAACAGCAACAGCATCAACATCAGCCAGGTGGCTATTTTCATATTTTTCAGCATAAGTCGTCTCCGTTGACAGTCACACCGGCGAGGGAAAATTCCCCGCCCGGTAGGGGCTATATCGGTACGAAACGACAACGGTTTAGGGTAAAAGCAAAATAATGCAATAATTCATTCAGTAAACTAATAACAAGCTAAATAAACATTCTTTTTATTGATTTTTAAGATAAAAAAAACCCCGGTCGTTTGACCGGGGTTCTCAGCACACCAGCGTGTGGGGGATGATTACATCATGCCGCCCATACCGCCCATGCCGCCCATGCCGCCTGCTGCGCCCAGATCCGGTGCGTCAGCCTTCGGCAGGTCGGTAACCATGCATTCGGTGGTGATCATCAGGCCAGCCACGGAAGCCGCGTACTGCAGAGCAGAACGGGTCACTTTGGTTGGATCCAGGATACCCATCGCGATCATGTCGCCGTATTCTTCGGAGTAAGCGTTGTAGCCGTAGCTGCCTTCGCCCGCTTTCACCTGGTTGGCGATAACGGAAGCTTCTTCACCGGCGTTCACCACGATCTGACGCAGAGGGGCTTCCATTGCGCGCAGCGCAACTTTGATACCCACGTTCTGGTCTTCGTTGTCGCCTTTCAGCGCGGCGATTTTGCCTGCAACGCGGATCAGCGCTACGCCACCGCCGGCCACCACGCCTTCTTCCACTGCGGCGCGGGTCGCGTGCAGGGCGTCTTCAACGCGGGCTTTCTTCTCTTTCATTTCAACTTCAGTCGCTGCGCCAACCTTGATAACGGCAACGCCGCCGGCCAGTTTCGCTACGCGCTCCTGCAGTTTTTCACGATCGTAGTCAGAGGTCGCTTCTTCGATCTGCTGACGGATCTGAGCAACGCGGCCCTGGATGGTCGCTTCGTCGCCCACGCCATCGATGATGATGGTGGTGTCTTTGTTGATCACAACGCGTTTTGCCTGGCCCAGGTCTTCCAGGGTGGCTTTTTCCAGCTCCAGACCGATCTCTTCAGAGATAACGGTACCGGCAGTCAGGGTTGCGATGTCCTGCAGCATGGCTTTACGGCGGTCGCCGAAGCCAGGCGCCTTAACGGCAGCCACTTTCACGATGCCGCGCATGGTGTTGACCACCAGGGTCGCCAGCGCTTCGCCTTCAACGTCTTCAGCGATGATCAGCAGCGGCTTGCCTGCTTTGGCAACGGCTTCCAGCACCGGCAGCATTTCGCGGATGTTGGAGATCTTTTTGTCAGCCAGCAGGATGAACGGGCTTTCCAGCTCAACAGAACCGGTTTCCGGCTTGTTGATGAAGTATGGGGACAGGTAACCGCGGTCGAACTGCATACCTTCAACCACGTCCAGCTCGTCTTGCAGGCCGGTGCCTTCTTCAACGGTGATAACGCCTTCTTTGCCCACTTTCTCCATCGCTTCCGCGATCAGTTTACCCACGGTTTCGTCGGAGTTGGCGGAGATGGTGCCTACCTGAGCGATAGCTTTGGAATCGGAGCAAGGTACGGACAGTTTCTTCAGTTCTTCAACCGCAGCGACAACCGCTTTGTCGATGCCGCGCTTCAGATCCATCGGGTTCATGCCTGCAGCAACCGCTTTCAGGCCTTCGGTGATGATGGATTGAGCCAGTACGGTTGCAGTGGTGGTGCCGTCGCCCGCCGCGTCGTTCGCTTTGGAGGCCACTTCTTTCACCATCTGTGCACCCATGTTCTCGAACTTGTCTTCCAGTTCGATTTCACGCGCAACGGAAACGCCGTCTTTGGTGATGGTCGGTGCGCCGAAAGATTTATCCAGCACTACGTTGCGGCCTTTCGGGCCCAGGGTCACTTTTACTGCATCAGCGAGAACATTCACGCCGCGGAGCATTTTCACGCGAGCGTCATTGCCGAATTTTACGTCTTTAGCTGCCATTGGTATTTCCCTTCAACTCGTTCAGTTCAGAAGATAAAGCGCAATTACGCTTCAACAATTGCCAGAATGTCGCTTTCGGACATGATCAACACTTCTTCATTGTCGATCTTCTCTGCTTTCACGCCGTAGCCGTCGTTGAAAATCACGATATCGCCAACTTTCACATCCAGCGGTTGGATGTTGCCGTTTTCCAGCACACGCCCTTTACCCACTGCAACCACTTCACCGCGAGTGGATTTACCCGCAGCAGAGCCAGTCAGGACGATGCCGCCAGCAGATTTTGATTCAACTTCTTTGCGCTTGACGATAACGCGGTCATGCAATGGACGAATACTCATTGAACGCTCTCCTGTAAGAAGGTCTCTATCAGATTTAGGGTTGTACACCGGATGGTTGTTATTACCGGCCTCGTGGCATTTGAGATGGGGGCGTTCCAGCCCCCTTCAAGGGGGCTAACGAAAAAAATTTCGCATTTTTGGCCGCGCGGGTGCTACAGAGAGAAAAAACGCGGCCTGAGCCGCGTTTGCTTAACGATCGTGAGGCTTGCGCTCCTCGTCCGGGCGGTGTTCCAGCACCGAGCGTTCGTCGTCCTTGCGCTGGAATTCGCCGTCGAAAGTGTTGCCGTTAGCGGCGTCACCGCCCGTCCAACCGCCGGGGCGATAAACCGACAGATGCGGCATCAGCTTCAGCGTCAGCGTTTTTTGCACCGGCGGCAGCAGCAGCAACAGGCCGAGGAAGTCGGTGAAGAAACCCGGGATCAGCAGCAGGAAGCCCGCCAGCACCAGCGAAACGCTTTTCACCATTTCCGCCGCCGGGCTTTCGCCGGCCGCCAGTTTTTGCTGCATCTGCACGAAGGTTTTCATGCCCTGATTGCGCACCAGCGAAATGCCGACGCAGGAGCTGAACACCACCAGCAGCAGGGTGACAGCCACGCCGAGCACGGCGGCGACTTTGATAAAGATGGATATTTCTATGTAAGCCAGCAGAAATATCAGCAGTAGCGGTAACCAGCGCACCTGGTTCTCCTATCGGTAGGTAAAGCGCGGCCGCCACGGGGCGACGGCGCGAAAAAAGAGGCCGTAAACGGCCGACACCATTACAATGAGGGCATCCCCCCACCATTTCAACCGAGAGCCGGTTTTTATTGCTAAAGTTCACAAACGTGAAAGAAGTCACAGAACCGGAAAAGGGCATATCCTTAAACACCATAAGGTGATCTGGATTCAGTCATTTCTTACCAACCAGCATATGATCTGGGCAGCAACGGGCGATTTGGTTAATCGTTTCACGCCCCAAGCCTTCGGCAACATTAATTTAGGCTGTGCCCTTATTAGCCTTGACCTGACACATTATTAATTCGGCAGCAACACATAGAGAAGGTTCTCATGTCAAACAACATTCGTATCGAAGAAGACCTGTTAGGAACACGTGAAGTCCCCGCAGACGCTTACTACGGAGTCCACACTCTGCGTGCGATTGAAAACTTCTACATCAGCAACAGCAAAATCAGCGATGTCCCCGAGTTCGTTCGCGGCATGGTGATGGTGAAAAAGGCCGCGGCGATGGCCAACAAAGAACTCAAAACCATCCCGCGCAAAATCGCCGACGTGATCATCCAGGCCTGCGACGAGGTACTGGATAAAGGCAAGTGCATGGATCAGTTCCCGGTGGACGTGTTCCAGGGCGGCGCAGGCACCTCGCTGAACATGAACACCAACGAAGTGCTGGCGAACATCGGCCTGGAACTGATGGGCCACCAAAAAGGCGAATACCAGTACCTGAACCCGAACGATCACCTCAATAAGTGCCAGTCCACCAACGACGCCTACCCGACCGGGTTCCGCATCGCGGTGTACGCCTCCAACCAGAAGCTGATCGACGCCATCAACCAGCTGCGCGAAGGCTTCGACCGCAAGGCGAAAGAGTTCGAAACCATCCTGAAAATGGGCCGCACCCAGCTGCAGGACGCGGTACCGATGACCCTCGGCCAGGAGTTCCACGCCTTCAGCGTGCTGCTGAACGAAGAGACCCGCAACCTGCACCGCACCGCGGAGCTGCTGCTGGAAGTGAACCTGGGCGCCACCGCCATCGGCACCGCGCTCAACACCCCGGAAGGCTACCAGCCGCTGGCGGTGCAAAAACTGGCGGAAGTCAGCGGCCTGCCGGTAGTGCCGGCGGAAGACCTGATCGAGGCCACCTCCGACTGCGGCGCCTACGTGATGGTGCACAGCGCGCTCAAACGCCTGGCGGTGAAACTGTCCAAAATCTGCAACGACCTGCGCCTGCTCTCCTCCGGCCCGCGCGCCGGCCTGAACGAAATCAACCTGCCTGAGCTGCAGGCGGGGTCGTCCATCATGCCGGCCAAAGTGAACCCGGTAGTGCCGGAAGTGGTCAATCAGGTGTGTTTCAAGGTGATTGGCAACGACACTTGCGTTACCATGGCGGCCGAAGCGGGCCAGCTGCAGCTGAACGTGATGGAGCCGGTGATCGGCCAGGCGATGTTCGAGTCGATCCACATCCTGACCAACGCCTGCTACAACCTGCTGGAAAAATGCATTAACGGCATCACCGCGAATAAAGAAGTCTGCGAACACTACGTCTTCAACTCGATCGGTATCGTCACCTATCTGAACCCGTTCATCGGCCACCATAACGGTGACATCGTCGGGAAGATCTGCGCCGAAACCGGCAAGAGCGTGCGTGAAGTGGTGCTGGAACGCGGCCTGCTGACCGAAGCCGAGCTGGATGACATCTTCTCCGTGGAGAACCTGATGCACCCGGCCTATAAAGCCAAACGCTATACGGATGAAAATGAACAATAACAGACCTACCCGGTAGCCCTGAAAGGCACGCTAAATCCTCTGGATAGCGTGCCTTTTTACTTTTAGGCGCCCACAAAATTTTAACGTTTGATTTTCAATTTCTCTCATTTTAAGGAGTAAACACTATGCTAGCCGTAGAATTGGTTATCGTTCTGCTGGCCATCTTTTTAGGGGCCAGGTTGGGCGGTATCGGTATCGGGTTCGCGGGGGGATTGGGCGTTCTGGTCCTGGCGCTGATCGGCGTCAAGCCGGGCAGCATTCCCTTCGACGTGATTTCCATCATCATGGCGGTGATCGCGGCGATCTCCGCCATGCAGGTCGCCGGGGGGATGGATTACCTGGTGCAGCAGACCGAAAAGCTGCTGCGCAAGAACCCCAAGCACATCACCATTCTCGCCCCTATCGTCACCTACTTCCTGACCATCTTCGCCGGCACCGGCAACATCTCGCTCTCGGCGCTGCCGGTGATCGCCGAAGTGGCGAAAGAACAGGGCATCAAGCCTTGCCGGCCGCTGTCGACCGCCGTGGTGTCCGCCCAGATCGCCATCACCGCCTCGCCGATCTCCGCCGCAGTGGTGTATATGTCTTCGGTGATGGAAGGCCACGGCGTCAGCTACCTGCATCTGCTGATGGTGGTGATCCCGTCCACCTTCTGCGCCGTGCTGGTGATGTCGCTGCTGGTAACCTGGCTGTTCGACTCCAAGCTGTCTAACGATCCGGTGTACCTGAAACGCCTGGAAGAAGGCCTGATCACCCTGCGCGGCAACAACGCGCTGGAGATCAAACCGCGCGCCAAAGCCTCGGTGCTGCTGTTCCTGCTGGGCGTGCTGTGCGTAGTGGCTTACGCCATCATCAACAGCCCGGGCCTTGGCCTGGTGGCCAAGCCGCTGATGAACACCACCAACGCCATCCTGATCATCATGCTGAGCGTCGCCACGCTGACCACCCTGCTGTGCCGCGTCGACACCGACATGGTGCTGAACTCCAGCACCTTCAAGGCCGGCATGAGCGCCTGTATCTGTATCCTCGGTGTCGCCTGGCTGGGCGATACCTTCGTGCAGGCCAACATCGACTGGATCAAAGAGACGGCCGGCAGCGTCATTCAGGCGCACCCGTGGCTGCTGGCGGTGATCTTCTTCTTCTGCTCGGCGCTGCTGTACTCGCAGGCCGCTACCGCCAAGGCGCTGATGCCGATGGCGCTGGCGCTGAACGTGTCGCCGCTGACCGCCGTCGCCTCCTTCGCCGCCGTCTCCGGCCTGTTCATCCTGCCGACCTACCCGACGCTGGTCGCCGCGGTGCAGATGGACGATACCGGCACCACGCGCATCGGCCGCTTCGTGTTCAACCATCCGTTCTTCATTCCCGGCACCATGGGCGTGATCTTCGCCGTGGTATTCGGCTTCCTGCTCGGCAGCATCATGCTGTAACGCTCCGACCGGGGCTGCGGCCCCGGTTTTCCTTCTGGCGATAAACTCGCCTTCTAGCCAATCCGCCTTCAGGGTATAGTGCCCATTCGAACCGATGAGAGGGCTGAAGATGTCTGATTGCGAAGCTGTCGTCATACTCTGTACCGCACCCGATGAAGCCAGCGCCCAGGAACTGGCGGCGCGGGTCTTGGGCGATAAGCTGGCGGCCTGCGCCACGCTGCTGCCCGGCGCCACCTCGCTGTATTACTGGGAAGGGAAACTGGAACAGGAATACGAAGTGCAGATGCTGTTCAAAAGCGATCGCCGCCGTCAGCAGGCCCTGCTCGACACCCTGAAACAACATCACCCTTACCAGACGCCCGAGCTGCTGGTGCTGCCGGTGATGGCCGGAGATAAAGACTACCTGTTATGGATCAACGCTTCCTTAAACTGATTTTGCTGCTGTGCAGCCTGTTCTTCCTGCCGCAGGCGGCGCAGGCTTCGCTGTTCGCGCCGAAGGGCGGCAGCCAGTTCGTGCCTGTCGATCAGGCCTTTGCCTTCGATTTCAAACAGCAAGGCAGCCAGGTGACGCTGAACTGGCAGATCCGCCCCGGCTACTACCTGTATCGCCAGCAGATCAAACTGGTGCCGCAACAGGCGACGCTCGGTGCCTTTACCCTGCCCGAAGGGCTGAGCCACAAGGACGAGTTCTTCGGCGAAGTGGCGATTTTCAAACAGCAGCTGAATCTGCAGGTGCCGCTGCAACAGGCGGCGGCCAACGCCAGCCTCAGCGTCACCTATCAGGGCTGCGCCGAGGCCGGCTTCTGCTATCCGCCGGAAACCCGCATCATCCCGCTGGATGCCGTCAGCGCCGGCGATGTCGCCCCGCTCCCGGCGGCTGCCCCTGCGCCAACCGAACAGCCCACTACGCAGGCCAGCCTGCCGTTCTCGCCGCTGTGGGCATTGCTGATCGGCATCGGCATCGCCTTCACTCCGTGCGTGCTGCCGATGTACCCGCTGATCTCCGGCATCATCCTCGGCCGCGACCGGCCGCAAAGCAGCGGCCGCATTCTGGCGCTGGCGGTGGTTTACGTGCAGGGCATGGCGCTCACCTACACCCTGCTGGGGCTGGTGGTGGCCGCCGCCGGCCTGCAGTTCCAGGCGGCGCTGCAGCACCCTTACGTGCTGATCGGCCTGTCGGTGCTGTTTATCGCACTGGCGCTGTCGATGTTCGGCCTCTATTCCCTGCAGCTGCCCTCGGCGCTGCAAACCCGGCTGGCGAACTGGAGCAATACCCAGCGCGGCGGCTCGCTGACCGGCGTGTTCCTGATGGGCGCCCTGGCCGGGCTGATTTGCTCGCCCTGCACCACCGCGCCGCTCAGCGCCATCCTGCTGTATATCGCCCAGAGCGGTAACCTGTGGGCCGGCGGCGGCACGCTGTACCTGTACGCGCTGGGGATGGGCATTCCGCTGGTGATCGTCACCCTGTTCGGCAACCGCCTGCTGCCGCGCAGCGGCCCGTGGATGCAGTACGTGAAAGAGGCCTTCGGCTTCGTCATCCTGGCGCTGCCGGTGTTCCTGCTGGAGCGAGTGATCGGCGATCTGTGGGGCCTGCGTCTGTGGAGCCTGCTCGGCCTGGCGTTCTTCGGCTGGGCCTTCGCTCTGAGCCTGAGAAGCGCGCGCGGCTGGGCGCGCGCCCTGCAACTGCTGCTGTTGGCGGCGGCGGTGATCGCCGCGCGGCCGCTGCAGGATTGGGCCTTCGGCGCCGATCAGGCGCAGCAGGCGGCTCAACAACACCTGGCCTTTGCCCGCATCAACAACGTCGAGCAGCTCGATCTGGCGCTGCAACAGGCGCGCGGCAAGCCGGTGATGCTGGATCTGTACGCCGACTGGTGCGTGGCCTGTAAAGAGTTCGAGAAATACACCTTCAGCGATGCGGCGGTGCAGGCGAGCCTGGCCAACGCGGTGCTGCTGCAGGCGGACGTCACCGCCAACGGCGCGGAACAGGCGGCGCTGCTGAAGCATTTGCAGGTACTGGGGTTACCCACGATCCTGTTCTTCGATCCGGCGGGCCAGGAGCTGACGGCCGAGCGGGTCACCGGTTTTATGAAGGCAGAAGCCTTCAACGCGCATTTGCAGAAAGTGATGCGATAACTGACACTGAAGATCGGAAGCGAATGGGAGGAAGCACAAGTGCAACGTGAACACGTCCTTGATACCGCGCTGGGCCTGTTGGAACAACAGGGCCTGGCGACCGCCACATTAGAGATGCTGGCGGAAAAACTCGACGTTCAGCCCGGCGATCTCAAACGGTTCTGGCCGGATCGCGAAGCGCTGCTGTACGACTGCCTGCGCTACCACGGCCAACAGATCGACACCTGGCGCCGCCAGCTGCTGCTGGATGAAAACCTGAGCCCGCAGCAAAAACTGCTGGCGCGCTATGACGTGCTGGCGGAATACGTGCAGCACGACCGCTATCCCGGCTGCCTGTTTATCGCCGCCTGCAGCTTTTTCCCGGAAACGGATCATCCGATCCACCAGCTGGCGGAGCAGCAAAAGCTGACCTCGCTGGAGCTGACCCGCGAACTGCTGCGCGAAATGGACGCCGACGACGCCGACATGGTGGCCCAGCAAATGGAATTGATTCAGGAAGGCTGCCTGAGCAAACTGCTGGTAAAACGCCAGCTCCAGGACGTATCGGTCGCCAAACGGCTGGCGGAAGACATCTTGCAGGTGGCGCAGTGCCGCCGCAACGGGGCGCTAAGCTAGGCGAGCCGCGCTTGCGGCGCCGCCAGCCCAAGGAGATAGCCTGAACAGGCGCAATTTTTGCGCCCTTTGCCTGAAAAGCCAGCAACCGGACGCGTTTTAACGCCTTTCATGCATAAAGCCGTTGACGGCCATCGGCCAATACGGTTTAATGCTGCCCGTTGCCCGGATAGCTCAGTCGGTAGAGCAGGGGATTGAAAATCCCCGTGTCCTTGGTTCGATTCCGAGTCCGGGCACCATATTTAGAGAACCCAGCCTATGGCTGGGTTTTTGCTTTTCAGGGACAGGACTCTCCATCGAACTGCGTTCGATTATTCGGCCAAGGGCCTCACCCTGCGGGCCAGCGCTGAAGCGCTGTTCAACGCGGCGCCGATAATTTCCCTTGCGCGACATGTGGCTGCTTTCAACAGCCAAAATACGCATGTCTTTTTAGAAAAGGCTATCGATGGTCAGCAGCGCCTTGAGTTTGCTGGCATTCACGTCACCGCACGTTGCTGAAACGAAGTGCTGCAACTGCCATTTCTGCGTTGTAATAGCTTGCTTCACAATGGGCTTAACCCAAGGAGCATAAACACGAATGGCCCTTTTCCCTTCTTTGCCCTTAACTGACATGACCCCTTTTTTCGCCAGCACATGTCTGTTGAATATAAAGAATCCTCTATGAGTATGGTCAAAAACGCTCACCAATACGAACTCGATGCCATCGTCAAAATCGATGGGCATAATCTCATCCTGCACATGCGGTCTTTTCCATATAGTCACAAACTGGCCGAGTTTAGTTGGGGTCGTGTTGGCGACGCGGAATAATGCTCGCTTGCCTTCCACTTCAAGCTGACAGGCGCCATACTCGCCGCTCTCAGCTTCTCGTTGAGGTTCCGATATGCGGATTCCGCCAGGCAATAACACATCGTTTATTATATCAGAAAGTTGAACCGGAATTCTCCCTTGCGCCGGATCGGCAAACCAAGCTCCCTCAACGTCTTTATTACTTCCTAACATACTCTATTTCCTTCTTTCTTATCAGTGACTCTTTCATTAACAATATTATATTGTCATGCTTGATCAGGAAGACTCGCGCAGAATATAAATCTGCTCGTAACACTACCACAAGAGCATGCAACCTCACTGTCCTTTTCAAATCATTCCCCTCCCCCCGATATCAACCGGCCTCCTTGCGGTCAATCTCCGTAGAATTATATAGGCAATACAGTCCATTACCTCCAAGACCTCTTTCTCTTGGATATCCCAATGCGTTATTTACATAGTCGATATCATCGACTCTGAGACTTCTGGCGATATGACTATGGCCATAAACATGCATATCTGGCTGAAGAATAGAAATCTGCTCCGACAGTTTTTCAGAACCTAACACCGGGAAGAGATATTTAAACGCCTCGGGAACAAAATTTGGCAACAGTTTTGCGGACGGCAAGAAATGCGAAAAAGAAATGACAACATCATTTTTCGTATTGAGTCGCGGGATGTTTTTATCAAGGAAAAAATCCGTCGTGTGCCGTAAATCCCAATTATCGGGCCACTTGCACGCATAGAAATCCATCCAACTGCTGAGCAATTTATCCGTAGGTGATGCAAAGGAAAAATCATACCAACTGAATAAAGGCACGATTGATACGCCGGCATGGTGGTAGACATCCATGGAAACGCCACACCGCTCAGCGAGCAGGCAAATCTGCTCAAATTTTTCAATCGATGTAAGAATGCGATCGCGCACAACCCACAGCTCATGATTGCCCGGCACAAAGAGCACCTTTTTGAAACGGCAGGCCAGATAGGTAAAGCACTGTTCAAGCCTGCTCAATTCATCGCTCACATCACCAGCCACAATCAACACATCTTCAGTATAGTCAGCATCAAATGCATTAAAGAGCCACTCGGCATTGCCATCAAAGTCGATATGAAGATCCGAGATTGCGTAAACTTTCATATATCCCCTTTTAAAAGACCCTCGCCAACATGCATCCATTTCCTGGAGAGGGTCATTTCACGGCTACTGCTCGCTCTGCATAATCAGCTGATTCAACTTTTGCGCCAATGCCGTCGTTAACGGCGGATACACATGCTGTCCGGTGTGCCGATATTCCATCGCCCCTTCATAGCCGCGTTTGAAATGCGGCGCTTCGGCGAGAAAGACCGGCATATCGTTATCGCCGACAATCTGCAACATAGGTAGCTGCAATCCGCCCACCTTATTGAATAACCCATCACGTTCGTGAATCGGTGAACGCCAGGGTGACATCGCAATGAAGAATTTAATGCCCTTCAACCCCAAGTCTTCGCCTAGATGCTGGAGATGCAACGCTACAGACGCTACTGCAGCACCTTCACAAAATCCTGCAATACCCTCAAAAGGGCCGTAATTTTGCGTCAGCTCTCTAACGTAAGTCAGCGTTGAGCGCCATATGTCTCGATCTTGCGCGGATATCTCTTGAGGCGCCGTCCCATGGAACTCTTCCCACAGTCTTTCGAACCCCGCCTTCCACTCTCTGTATTTCCCTTGCGTGTCGTATACCCCGCTCTCGACAAGCTGTGTTAAGCCAATTTGCTGCAGCTGAATTTCATTAGTAAACGCCGGCATTTCATAAGGCGCATCCGGGATGACGAATTCAAGATCCGTACGAGCACTCCAGCCCGTGCGTTCAAGCAGCGATTTCGCTAACCGGGCATTCGTTCCCTGACCTGACAGGAACAACACCCGGCGACGTCGAGGGACATAGACGGACATGGCCCCGAATCGCTTATGGATATAGCGCTTCTCTACCGGCATAGCCGGATTGCGGCGGTGCAATATCGACATTGCGGGCTCCAGCAATTGCCAAAGCGCCGTCATCTCGCCCTCTGAAGCGCCCAGCAGCTGAGCATAATTTCGCCATTCATTTTCGCGTTCAACCTGGAAGCGGTCGAAGGGATACAGCTCGGCGGTACGAGCGGCCACTGTTTTTTTGGCTGGCTCAATGAAATCCCATAGCTCCATAAAAATGCGTTCCGCATTCGTGGTTTTTTGGGACTCCGTCATGATGCGTGATAGGGAGTTGGTGAATGCCGACGGATTCTCTCGGAAATGAATATAGGCGCGGGCAAACGCTTGTACGAAGAATGCATAGCTGGAGCAAAGCAGCGTTCGCACTTTCCTTGGCACCTGAGCCCCGTCATTGTAAGTGAAGAGGTTGGGATCGCCGTTGATCCAAAGCCCTTTCACCGCCATGTCTTGGCCAAATATGCCCGGCAATAAAGTGGTGTCCGTATCCGACCCCAAACACTTCAGGAAAACATCCGCTTTAATCTCTTGCCCCTTCCGGGTCAGGGCCCCATTGTCGGTCATCCTGGCGACCTCATCCTCGACGATGGTGAGTTTACCCAGCATCTGGGCGAGGAAGAACAGATCGGATCCCGGCGGAACCGTGGTTTGGTCGAGCAACAGATCACCGCTTTTGTCGCGGCTGATCGACGGTAACGTTTCTATATCGATACCGCATGCCTGATAAAAGGGACGCATGATCTCGACGACGTCGGCAACCGGCATAACGCCGTTGTTGGCGTTGAGCAGCCAATTGCAAAACGTTGACAGGACGAGATTGCGACGGCGGCATAACAATGTGACGTGCTTAGCGCCGTTTTCCAGGGCTGTACGCATATTTTCTATAGCGAATGCGCCGTGCCCAACAATCACCACAGAAGCCCCGTTAAAGACCGTGACCGCGGTATCGTTGCTGATCCCCTGCCCAACGTGCCCGAGGAAACGCTCTTCGTCCGGGAAACGATGCTGCACCGGGCGATGCAACCCCCCTGTCATCGCCGCGACCCCAGACACCAGCATGCTGTGCGACTTCCCATCTTTCAGATAAGTGACGAGGTATTCGTTCTCGCTTTTCTTTTCAACCTGCCGCACTTCACAGCCGAAAATAACGTCCCCTTTCAATGTTTCTGCGATCGTCTCCGCCCCTTCGAGGATCTCGGCCCGGCCAGGAAATCCTTTACTCCACCGATGATCGCCGATTAACGGCAGATGGTTGCTGTCGAAGTCATACGCAGGGGAGTCTATTTGCAGCTTCGAATCATCATTCGCCAGGCTTTTCCACACCCCGCCGGCCCAGTCGTTTTTCTCGAGAACCACGACGGACAGGCCATTTTTCTCCAGCTGCCGCGCAAAGCCCAACCCGCCGACGCCGGCGCCAATGACCAATACCGGCAATGACGGCGTCGCGCGTTCCGGCTGCGCGTTAGACAAGGCTGCGCCGATGGCCGGTTGTTCAGCCATGACATAGCGCACCATGGCGTTGATATCGGGATTTTCAAGCGCGAAAGTCGCAGGAAGCCCCATTTTCAAAGAGGACGCTATCCGGTTGCGCAAAGACATGCTGCCCAAAGAGTCCAGACCATTCTCCAGCAAAGCGACATCGTCATCGACCGATTCCCCGACCGTTTCCCAAACGGCCTCGCGTATCATCTGACGAACGTCCTGGACGCCCTCCGCCGGAGCAGCGCTCGGGCGCGGTTTCAATCCTTCAATCAGCGGGCTTGTGAGTTTGACGCGCGCCCATGTTATCGGCGAGACAAGGAAAGTGCCGGCGCTGTCCGACGATAAAAGCTTGTCGAGCATTTCACAGCCCAGCGTATTGCTGATGGCGCCAAAACCGGCGCTTTCTGCGCGGCGTACCGCATCATGGCGCACCGCCATGCCATTTTCAGACCAGGCTCCCCACTGAATCGAAAGTGCTTTTTCTCCAGCCTGAGCCCACTGTTCCGCTAAAGCGTCCAGGCCGCTATTCGCCGCCGCATAGCTCGCTTGACCAACGGAACCGAACGCCGCGGCGGCAGAGGAATACAGCACCATAAAATCGCCGGGCACCAGGATGTCATGCAGATGTTGCGCGCCATTCACTTTCACAGCCCGCGCATTGTCCAGCATTGACGGTGTCTGCTTAAGCAAAGTGCCATCGGTCAACAGACCCGCGATATGAATCACGCCAGAGATCGCCGGCCAACCCTGCGCATTCAGCCAGGCGGGGATCGCCTCCACTTGCCGACGATCCGCCACATCGCATGCCAGGCTGGCGACCGCGACGTTTTCCCCCAACGTCGGTAAATCCGCCGGGGAATAAGCGGTTCGCGACAGCAGCAGTACATGCGCCGCCCCCTGTTTCGCCAAATAGCCGGCGACGACTTGCCCCAACGCCCCCATCCCGCCGCTGATGACATAGGTGGCGTCCGCCCGAATTCCCGCGCTGTCGCACTTCTGCGTTTGGTAGCGTTGGAGCCGCGGCGACTGCATGCCGCCTGACTCAGTAAGGCGGCATTCTTCCTCGATATCCTCACGAAGACACAGTGACAGCGCCAGCGCCACTTGTTCCGGCAGGCACTCGATATACCGCAGCACGCGTTCCGGTTGTTCTTGCCGCGCCGTGCGCACCAACCCGCTTAACCCCGCATCACCCAGTGCGCCGGTTCGCTTCAACAGAACTAAACGCGGAACAGGTTTTGCCTGCAACACGGCTAACGCCTGCGCGACATCCTCCTCTTCCCCTTCGCTCAATACCGCCACGGTCTGCCACGCTTGTTCATCGAGCACGGCGCCTACCGCCTCGGCCCCAACGGCAACCATACCGATCCACCCCTCCGGCAAGTTCAGCGGCACCGTATGACGCGACAACAGCAAGTGGGGCCCGATGTTCACCTCTCCCATTTCAGGCAGGGCCTGCTCAACCCAGATCGTTGTGTAAAGCGGGTCAGGCACCTTTCCCATCGGCGTATCGATGTGCGTCGCAGGTTTCACTTCCGACTTAGCCCAAGCTAATGGCTTATGTTTAAATAAAGGCGATCGTTTACTCACAAGTAACTCCCTGTATTAATTTAAATAAAACTCATCTTTAGAGGTGACCCACTGCGTTCGCACATCGGGCGCGATACGCTTCGCCATGTTGATCAACGTCGCACCCGGTCCGATTTCAAACACGCCGTCCGGCGTGCCGCCTTGCCCCAGCAACGTTTGCACCGCCTGCAGGAAGCGCACCGGCTGAGTGATTTGCTCACTCCAGTACTCCGCCGTCTGCAGCCCTCCCGCCGCCGCTTCCCCCGTCAGCGTGGAAATAAACCGCACCCCATCCGTCGGTGCGCGCAATGCCACCGTACTCACCACGTCGCCAAACGCCGCCGCTGCCGCTGCCGCTGCCATCATCGGCGAATGGAAAGCGTGCGAAACCGCCAACGGCGTGTGTTCATGCGCATAATGCCGCTGCACGAACGCCGCCAGCGCCGCGTGCGGCCCCGCCACCACCGTCATTCCCGCGCCATTCTCCGCCGCGATAACCACCTCCGCCGGCAGCACGCGACGGACGTTCTCCGCCGAATCGCGTATCGCCGCCATGCCGCCCGGCTCGCAGTCGGCCATCAGTTGCCCGCGCCGCGCCGCCAGCATCAGCGCATCACCGCTCTCCATCACACCGGCGACCACTGCCGCTGCAAATTCGCCTATCGAATGCCCCAGCACGTGCGACGGCGTCAGCCCTCGTGCCTGCCACATCGCCACCTGCGCCAACTGCAGTGCCACCAACGCCGGTTGCTGGTATTGCGTCTCCTGCAGGCGCGCCGAATGCTCGGCGCTCGCCTCCAGCAACCATTGCAGCAGCGGCGCGTCCACCCATGCCGCCAGTTGCGCGACGTAATCTTCCAGCGCCTCGCGGAACACCGGATCCGCCGCGTACAGCGCGGCGCCGGCGCCGGACTGCAGCGCCCCCTGACCGGTAAACAGCCAGGCATCCTGGCGTGCGCGCGCCTTGCCTGACGGCTGGTCGTAGGATTCCAGCACCACGTGCGCATTGGTGCCGCCGAAGCCGAACGAGGAGACCCCGGCGACCAGCGAACCCTTGCCGCCGAGCGGCACCGGTGAGGTTGGAATGATGGCGTCGAAACCGTCCAGATCGATTTTCGGGTTCAGCGTGCGGAAGTGCACGTTGCCCGGCGCCTGGCGGTGGCGCAACACTTCCACCGCCTTGATCAGGCCGATGACCCCGGCGGCCCCTTCCAGGTGGCCGATGTTGGTCTTCACCGCTCCCAGCACCACCGGCTTGCTGCGGTGGCGGCCCAGCACGTTCTTCAGGGCGCCCACCTCGATCGGATCGCCCAACGGCGTGCCGGTGCCATGGCATTCGATGTAGTCCACGTCCTGGCCGCGCAGCCCGGCTTTCGCCAGCGCTTGTTCGATTACCGCTTCCTGCGCGCCGCCGTTAGGCGCGGTAAGTGAAGCGCTGCGCCCGTCCTGGTTCACCGCCGTTCCGCGGATCACCGCCAGAATGGTGTCGCCAGCGGCCTCTGCGTCGCTGAGGCGCTTCAGCACCACCGCGCCGACGCCTTCACCGCGGCAATAGCCGTCTGCACCCTCGTCAAAAGTGGCGCAACGCCCCTTCTGCGACAGCATTTTTGACGCGCTGCAACCCACAAACGAACGGTGACTTAACATAACGTTCACGCCGCCGACCAGCGCAGCGGAACAAACGCCGTTGCGCAGCTTCTCAACCGCCAGATCGACCGCCACCAGAGAAGAAGAACAGGCGGTATCCAGCGTCATGCTCGGCCCGGTCAGCCCCAACAGATAGGACATGCGGTTGGAGGTGATGGATGACGACGAACCCGCACCAAAATAGGGATCCGTCAGGAAGTTATCGCCGTGCATGTGTGCCCAGTCATGGTTCATCTGGCCGACGAAAACGCCGATCGATTGAGAACGCAGCGTATCGAGATCGTATCCCGAGTGGTAAAACGCTTCATAAGCCACTTCCAGCAATAGACGCTGTTGAGGGTCCATCACGCGCGCTTCGGCAAGCGGAACGTTGAAGAACTCATAGTCGAAGCTTTCCACTTCACTCATGAAGGCGCCCCGGCGCGTGTAGCTGCGCCCGACGGCATTCGGATCCGGATCGTACACTTCGTCGATATCAAAGCGGGAAGCCGGGATGTCGCTGACACAGTCCGTGCCGGCCAGCAGCATCTGCCAGAACTCTTCCGGCGAATAGACCTCGCCCGGCAACCGGCAGGCGCTGCCGATAATGGCGATCGGCTCTTCCGTTCTCTGCCGCACCGCCGCCACCGCCGCAGGCTCCGGCCGACCGTTGCCCTCCCCGGCGGCGGCCTGCGCCGCCAGCGCCTCGGCCATCTCCGCGATGCTTGGGTGGTTGAGTGCGAACACGCTGCCCAGCGACACGCCCAACGCTTTGCTGAGCGTCTGAGACAGAATGACGGCATTCAGCGAATCCAGTCCGCTGGCCATCAGCGGCTCATCATCCGCCACCGGCCTGCCGACCGCCTCGGCCGCCGCCCGGCGCACCAGCGTCAGCAGATCCTGAGCCGGTCGGGCCGCTGTCCGTTCAACGGCCGCGCGCTCCCGCCGCTGCAGTTTGAAGCGCGATACCAGCGGCATGTCCAGCACCGTGCGCGCCCAGTCGATCGGCGACACGCACACCGTGCCCGCATACCCCGACGCCAGCAGCCGCTCAAGCACCGCCCGGCCCAGCGCATTGCCGATCACCCCAAAGCCGGCCGCTTCGGCGCGACGCACCGCGTCATGCCGTACCGCCATGCCCGCGTCCGACCACGCGCCCCACTGAACGGACAGCACTCGCTCGCCTGCCTGCGACCAGCGCTGCGCCAGCGCATCCAGCCCCGCGTTGGCCGCCGCATAGCTCGCCTGCCCCGCCGACCCGAAGGTGGCCGCCGCCGAGGAGTACAGCACCATAAAATCGCACGGTACCAGGCTGTCATGCAGGTGCTCGGCACCCCGCACTTTCACCGCCCACGCCTGCGCCAGCTTCTCGGCCGACTGGTTGGCCAGCGTGCCGTCCGTCAGGACGCCCGCGGTGTGGATAACCCCGGCCACCGCCGGCCACTCCTGCGCCGCCAGCCAGTCCCCGACCGCCGTCACGTCGGCGGCGTCCGCCACGTCGCAGGCCAGGCTCTGTACCTGCACGCCCTCCCACGCCGGCAACGCCGCCGCCCGGCCGCTGCGCGACAGCAGCAACAGATGCGTCGCCCCCTGCTCTGCCAGATAGCCCGCCGCCACCTGGCCCAGCGCGCCGTTGCCGCCGCTGATCACATAGGTCGCGCCGGCGCGGATCCCGGCCCGTTCGCCGGCCGGCAGATGACAACGCTGCAGGCGCTGCGCCTGCAGTTGCCCCGTCTCGTCAAGACGCACCACCTCTTCCAGACCGCCGGTCGCGCACAGCACCAGCGCGCGCGGCAGTTGCTCCGCCGCCAGCTCCATATAGGTCAGCGCCCGTTCCGGCTGCTCCAGCCGCGCCGTACGCACCAGCCCCGACAGCCCGGCGTCGCCCTCGCGGTCCGCACGCTTCAGCAGCACCCGGTGCGCCGTCGTCTCCGCCTGCAGCATCGCCAGCGCCAGCGCCATATCCTCTTCTTCGCCTTCACTCAACAGCGCCACGGTCTGCCACGGCAGTTCGTTCAGCGCGGCCGCCAGTGACGAACCCCCGCTGACCGTCACGCCGCGCCAGCCTTCCGGCAACGGCGTCTCCACGGTCCGCCTCGACAGCAGCAGGTGCTCCCCCACCGCCGGAGACACCGTCTCCGGCCCGGCAACGCCGACCCACGCCGTCTCGAACAGGCACTCATTCAGCCGGGACTCCACGCCCGCCTGGCGACAGGACACCCCTTCCAGCACGGCATACAGTTCACCGCCGTCGCCGAACAGCATGACCGTGCCCGCCACGCTTTTCGCGCTGACCGCGTCGATCTGCGCGCTGGCCCACAGCGTCGTCGGCTGCGAATCCAGCGTGAACAGGCGCGCCGAGCTCACGCTGAACGGGATGCACACCCCGCAGCTTTTCATGCCGCACAGCCCCAGCAGTTGGATCCCCGCGTCCAGCGTCGCGGGATGCAGCAGGCTCAGTGCGCGCTCGCCCGCTGACGTCAGGGCGATCTCCACCCGCGCCAGCGCCTCGTGCTCGTTCAGATACAGGTCATGCAGATTGCGGTAGCCGTCGCCAAAGCCCACGCCGTGCTGCGCCAGCGTCTCGTACAGCGCATCGATATCCGCCGCCGCGCTGCGCAGGCGGAACGCCGCCACGTCCGGCGGGCTGTAGCCCCCGTCGCCCTCGGTCAGCACCTGGCTGCGACGGCTGCCGGCATACTGCTCGCCGTCGCCGTTTTCGATCACCCATTGCTCGCCGTCGGCGAGGCAACGCACCACGTCACCCTCGCGAACCACCAGTGGCTGGGTCATGGTGATATCACGCACCTCCACGCCGGTCGCCGGCAGGGCGCCCCGGTACTGCAGCAAGGCGGCGCCGGCGATCATCGTGATGTGACTGGCGGCCGGCACCAGCACCTGACCGCCGATGCGATGATCCCGCCACAGGGAAGCCAGCTCGGCGTTCAGCGTGGCGGCAAAGCCGCCCGCGTCGCCGCGGCTGAGCAGCGGGTTGGGCAGACGGCGCCACGGCAGGAAGTGGGGAGTATAGCGGGCGCGCGGGTACGTATCGCCCGATGGCCGTTCGTAGGACTCCAGCACCACGTGCGCATTGGTGCCGCCGAAGCCGAACGAGGAGACCCCGGCGACCAGCGGACCCTTGCCGCCGAGCGGCACCGGCTCGGCGGAGATGATGGCGTCGAAGCCGTCCAGATCGATGTTCGGGTTCAGCGTGCGGAAGTGCACGTTGCCCGGCGCCTGGCGGTGGCGCAACACTTCCACCGCCTTGATCAGGCCGACGACCCCGGCGGCCCCTTCCAGGTGGCCGATGTTGGTCTTCACCGCTCCCAGCACCACCGGCTTGCTGCGGTGGCGGCCCAGCACGTTCTTCAGGGCGCCCACCTCGATCGGATCGCCCAACGGCGTGCCGGTGCCATGGCATTCGATGTAGTCCACGTCCTGGCCGCGCAGCCCGGCTTCCGCCAGCGCCCGCGTGATGACGGCCTCTTGCGCCAACCCATTCGGCGCCGTCATGGATACGCTGCGTCCGTCCTGGTTCACCGCCGTTCCGCGGATCACCGCCAGAATAGCGTCACCGTCGGCCTCCGCGTCGCTGAGGCGCTTCAGCACCACCGCGCCTGCGCCTTCGCCACGGCAATAGCCGTCCGCCGTCTCATCAAATGTGGCGCATCGCCCCTGCGAAGACAATGCCTTGGTCGCACAGGCGCTGACAAACATTCGGTGATGCAGCATTACGTTTACGCCGCCGACCAGCGCCATCGAACAAATGCCCTGGCGCAATTTGTCAACCGCCAGATCGACCGCCACCAGAGAAGAAGAACAGGCGGTATCAATAGTGACGCTGGGGCCAGTCAGCCCTAACAGATAAGAGATGCGGTTGGAGGATATAGAACCGGAAACCCCCGCGCCAAAGTAAGGATTGTGGGCCTCTTCGTCGCGCCCCATGCTGCTCCAGTCATCGTTCGCCAAACCGATGTGAACGCTGGTCGATGAGCCTTTTAAACTCGTTTTGTTCAATCCGGCGCTATGGAAAGCATCATAGGCCACTTCCAGCAATAATCGCTGTTGAGGATCCATCACTTTAGCCTCCGCCAGCGAAATGCCGAAAAAGGCATAGTCGAAGTCTTCGGCATGGCTGATGAATGCGCCCTGGCGGGTATAGCTGCAGCCGGCGGCATCACGATTGGGATCGTAGACTTCGTCAATATCGAACCGTGAGGCGGGAATATTGCCGACACAATCGGCGCCGGCCAGCATCATCTGCCAGAAGTCTTCCGGAGAAGAGACATTCCCAGGCAAGCGGCAAGACGTGCCTATGATGGCGATCGCTTCTGCCTCGCCGTCTCCCCTTTCAGAAACGGATGGAATCATTTCCTCTTCAATCTTTCTGACCAATGGTGGGTAGTGTTTGTACAACAGATTGAAATGGTGCCCATCACACGGAACCACCTCGAGCGTGGATGCCAACTCATGACAACGTTTTATAACGTCGGTATCGCTCTGGAAGGAACGGCTGGCCTCACGCATCATCTCGGATTGCGTCTCAATGGGCGGAATGGTGCTCTGGAATAGCAGCACGGGCGCGAACAGCTGCCGCGGCGCCACATAGTTTTCCAGGAGAATTTCAAAAGGTGCAGGTTTTGGCGGAGCAATAAACGGCACCAAATGGCGAGGATCAAACATGATCACCCGTGACAAACGTTGCTGCTCCTCCAAATGCAGCCCCACCTCGAGCGCAAGCGCGGCACCAAAGGAAAGCCCGCCAACGCTGTACGACGGGCTGGGCACCTCGCGCAGCATGGCTTCACGCAACGCGGCGGCCACCGATTCCAGAGTAACCTGTTGCGCCAGCGGGTCTGCCGGGATCGCCGGCATCGCGGCGTATACCGGCACAGAAAGCGCCTGCGCTAACGTGCCGAAGGTTTTCTCTGCGTTCCCCATAACGCCGCCGATCAGGAACAGCGGTTCCCCATCCGTTTTATCATTCAGACGCTGCCAAACAACGGTTGACACCGACGATGTCTTGGCCCCCAGTTGCTCAATGAGATGCAAACTGACGTCGCGAGCGGTCGGATAGTTGAAAACGAAATGCGCGGGCAATTCCAGCGATGTTGGCAATGATTTCAGCAGTGCCTGCCTAATCTGTACCAAATCGAGAGAAGACAACCCCGCCTCCATGAAAGGCAAGTCTTCATCAAAGCGTTTTTCCGACAAGAAGGGTTCAATGCTCTCTCTGACCAATTGCCGCACGTCTTCGACTGACCACTCCGCCTGCGCATCCGCGCTCGATGTGGACGGCGTCGCCATCGCTGTCATAAAGGAAGAAAAACGTGGGGATAAATGCGAGAGCTTTCGCCACGCAATCGGGGAAGCACAGATGACGCCACGGCTGCGTGACTGCAGCAACCGCGCCAAGAGCGATATTCCCGATTCGTTATCAAGCAGACCATAGCCTGATTGTTCAATGCGCGAGACAGCGTGACTGCGTACCGCCATCCCGACATCTGACCATGCTCCCCATTGGATGGACAATGCGCATTCGCCGGCCTGAGCCCACCGCTCCGCCAAAGCATCCAGAGCGCTATTGGCCGCCGCATAACTCGCTTGCCCCGCCGACCCCAATGTCGCGGCCACAGACGAATACAACACAATAAAATCTGTCGGCGAAAGAATATCGTGCAGATGCCTTGCGCCGAGCACTTTCGCCGCCTGAGCCTGCATGAACATCTCGGCCGACTGGTTAACCAGCACGCCATCCGTCAGGACGCCCGCGGTGTGGATAACCCCGGCGATGTCCGGCCATCCCCACACCGTCAATTGGCGGAGCACCGCTTTAACCTGATCAGCCTCTGCCACATCACACGCTAAACTGGCCAGCTGAATGCTTTTTCCCCACTGCGGCACAGGCGTAATAGGCTGCCCGCTGCGTGAAAGCAGCACCAGATGCGTCGCGCCCTGTTCCGCCAGATATTGAGCAGCCAGTCTGCCAAGCGCTCCGTTGCCGCCGCTGATTACGTATGTCGCCCCGGCGCGAAGGCCATTCCCCTCGCCCGATGGCGGTTGATATCGCTGCAGACGCGGCACCTGCAACTCGCCCATGTCGCTCAGGCGGCACTCATCCTCCATATCCTCACAAACGCACAACGACAGCGCCTGCATCAGTTGGCCGCGATATAAAGCCAGGCAGCTCAGCCGCAACGCCTGTTGTTCTAATCTGGCGGTACGCGCCAGGCCCCATAGGCCGGCGTCGCCTTCCGAATCGGCGCGCTTCAACAACACCAGTCGCGCGCTCATGCCGCTCTTCAAGACGTTCAGTGCCTGTACAACATCCTCTTCGTCGCCCTCGCTGAAGAGCGCGACGGTATTCCAGTCTTTCTCCGTCAGTGCCGCAGCAATCTCCGCCGGATCGTTCGCAACCATAGAGATCCAGTCTTTTGGCAACGCCACAGGCACCTTACGCCGCGACAGCAGAAGATATGGGCCAGCTCCATTGACCTCTGTCAGCGGTTCTGCCGGCATCCATTGGGTCTGATAGAGCATATCTGCGGCGCTTACCGCAGGTTCGGCGCTTACCGATCGGCGCAATGCTTGTTTCGGCACCGGTTTTTCCCATTGCAGCGGCACATAGGTAAACGGATTGAGTGCGGGGGTTCCGCGCAGCGTCTCTGCGGAGGCTATCCACTGCGTTCGCACATCGGGCGCGATACGCTTCGCCATGTTGATCAACGTCGCACCCGGTCCGATTTCAAACACGCCGTCCGGCGTGCCGCCTTGCCCCAGCAACGTTTGCACCGCCTGCAGGAAGCGCACCGGCTGAGTGATTTGCTCACTCCAGTACTCCGCCGTCTGCAGCCCTCCCGCCGCCGCTTGCCCCGTCAGCGTGGAAATAAACCGCACCCCATCCGTCGGCGCGCGCAACGCCACCGTACTCACCACGTCGCCAAACGCCGCCGCTGCCGCTGCCATCATCGGCGAATGGAAAGCGTGCGAAACCGCCAACGGCGTGTGTTCATGCGCATAATGCCGCTGCACGAACGCCGCCAGCGCCGCGTGCGGCCCCGCCACCACCGTCATTCCCGCGCCATTCTCCGCCGCGATAACCACCTCCGCCGGCAGCACGCGACGGACGTTCTCCGCCGAATCGCGTATCGCCGCCATGCCGCCCGGCTCGCAGTCGGCCATCAGTTGCCCGCGCCGCGCCGCCAGCATCAGCGCATCACCGCTCTCCATCACACCGGCGACCACTGCCGCTGCAAATTCGCCTATCGAATGCCCCAGCACGTGCGACGGCGTCAGCCCTCGTGCCTGCCACATCGCCACCTGCGCCAACTGCAGTGCCACCAACGCCGGTTGCTGGTATTGCGTCTCCTGCAGGCGCGCCGAATGCTCGGCGCTCGCCTCCAGCAACCATTGCAGCAGCGGCGCGTCCACCCATGCCGCCAGCTGCGCGACGTAATCTTCCAGCGCCTCGCGGAACACCGGATCCGCCGCGTACAGCGCGGCGCCGGCGCCGGACTGCAGCGCCCCCTGGCCGGTAAACAGCCAGGCATCCTGGCGTGCGCGCGCCTTGCCTGACGGCTGGTCGTAGGATTCCAGCACCACGTGAGCATTGGTGCCGCCATAACCAAATGAAGAAACCCCCACCCGGACGGTCTCCTTCCGATCGTGGCTACCGATACGGGTAGGTTTGACCGGCACCACCGCCGCAAAACCGCTCAAATTAATTTTTGGATTAAGGGTTTGGAAATGAAGGTTCGCTGGCGCTTCACGATGGCGCAAGACCTCCAGAGCCTTAATCAACCCAGTAATGCCGGCCGCGCCTTCCAGGTGACCGATATTGGTCTTCACCGATCCCAGCACCACAGGTTTTTTGCGATCGACGGCCAACACATTCTTCAACGCTTCTATCTCGATCGGATCGCCCAACGGCGTGCCGGTGCCGTGGCACTCGACATAGTCCAAGTCGGCACCCTGCCATCCCGCCTCCTGCAATGCCTGTCGGATCACGGCCTCTTGCGCCAGGCCGTTAGGCGCAGTAAGTGAAGCGCTGCGCCCATCCTGATTCACGGCACAACCTTTGATAACGCCCAGGATCGGATCGCCGTCGGCTTCCGCATCGCACAAACGTTTCAGTACCACCGCGCCGACGCCTTCGCCGCGGGCAATGCCGTTGGCCTGAGCATCGAAAGTTGCACACCGTCCGTCGACGCTCAGCATCTTCGCCTGACAGGTAAAAACGTAAGGTTCTGGCGAAAGGATTAAGTTGACGCCGCCGGCGATCGCCATCCTGCAGGCGCCGCTGCGCAACTTGGCCACCGCAGCGTCGACCGCCACCAACGAGGACGAACAGGCTGAATCAATGGTCATGCTGGGGCCGGCCAGATCGAGCAGGTAAGAGATGCGGTTAGAGGTGATGGACGGTGCGGCGCCGGTTCCCGCGTACTCTTTCGTATGGCCGAAATCCATCATCCAGTCGTAGTTCATCTGGCCGATGAGCACGCCCGTTGAAGAGCCTGAAAGTTTTTCCCTGTCATAACCTGCCGCCAGACACGCCTCGTAGGCCACCTCCAGCATAATGCGCTGTTGAGGATCCATCGTTCTTGCCTCCGCCTGAGGCAAGTCAAACCAGGCATAGTCGAAGCTCTCGGCGCGTTCGATGAAAGCGCCGCGACGGGTATAGGCCGCTCCTAGTGTGTCGGGATTCGTGTCATAGATTGGGCTGATATCAAAACGAGAATCGGGGATGTCGGACATGCAATCGGTAGCGGACGACAGCATATGCCAGAATTCATCGGGAGAGCCGACATTGCCGGGCAGACGGCATGCTCGCGCGATAATCGCAATCGGCTCTGCATGATAATTGGGTGTCGGACGCGTTGCCGCCGACGCGGCACCATGCGGGTTGCTCAGTTGGCCCCGATGGAATGCCGCCAGCTTCACCGCGCTCGGGTAATTAAAGATCAGGGTATAAGAGAGAGACGTATTCCAGGCTTTTTTCAACATGTTAATCAGTTGAACCGCATACAGTGAGGTCAGCCCCTGTTCGATTAAGCTGCGGCTCGCCGAAAGCGTGCCAACCGGCACATCCAGTACCTGTGCGGCGAGTTGCAGCACCAGCGCGGCCTCGCTGGACGTTTCCACGCCAGTGTCGCTTTCCTCCCCCTCCGCCGGTAGGGTTTGCGCGATGCTGCGCAACTTTTTCATATCCACTTTATTGTTAGCCGTTAACGGGATCGCATCCAACACAATCCACACCTGGGGTGCCATATAATCAGGCAACAGCTGTTCAACATGGATACGGAGTTTTTCCTCCAGGCCCGTCTTCGCCTCATCGGCATTAGCGGTCGCAAAGCCGACCACG
This sequence comes from Serratia sp. SM04, assembly GCF_040280225.1. Taxonomy (NCBI): domain Bacteria; kingdom Pseudomonadati; phylum Pseudomonadota; class Gammaproteobacteria; order Enterobacterales; family Yersiniaceae; genus Serratia; species Serratia sp. SM04. The sequence continues at coordinate 206,638 of NZ_JBEOQT010000006.1, forward strand.
CGGGCACCGGCACCAGGAATATGTACCGCAACAGCGCGTTGAACTTCGCTGAGTTGCTGCGCGCAATTTTCGATTTCCGCCAACTCGACACGGTGCCCGCCCACTTTCACCTGCGAATCTTTGCGCCCGACAATCTCTATTTCTCCATTCGGCAGATATCGGCCAAGATCGCCGGTTTCATACAGCCGCCCATAGCGTTCGGTGTGAACAAATTTCTCGCCGGTTAATGTCGGATCGCGGAAGTACCCTTCCGCCACCCCTTTGCCACCGATGTAAATATCGCCGACCACTCCCGTCGGTCGATATTGCAGATCCGCATCCAGTACGTGCATCGTTTGATTGGATAAAGGCCGCCCGTACGGTACCAGCTCCGTGCCAAGCAAGTGAGAATCGGCCGTCACGACATGATAGTTCGACCATATCGACGCTTCGGTCGCGCCGCCGAGAGCAATAATTTGAAGCTGTGGATAACGTGCCATCGCATTGTCAACCATGGCCATACTGATGGCATCGCCGCTGAGCATCACCCTTTTCAGCGGCATGACATACTCCGGTTGGCTGGCCGCAATCAGCATTTCGAAGGACGTAGGCACGGTATTCCAGACCGTCACATGATGTTGTTGGATCTGCTGCCACCAGTAGTCCGGATCGCGCGTGCCATCCGGCTTGCAAACAACCAGCGTACCGCCGGTGGCTAATGTGCCGAAGATATCCCATACGGATAGATCGAAACTGAGGGAGGAAATGCCAAACGTCACCGTCTCCTGGCCAAGAGCAAAGCGTTGGTTAATGTCCAGGCAAGTATTCAACGCCGCATGGTGCGCAATCTCAACCCCTTTGGGCACGCCGGTCGAACCGGAAGTAAAGATGATATAGGCCAATGAATGAGGATCGATGGCAACCGACGCTGCTTCTCTATTTTCACTCTCTCGGGCCAAATCGACATGCACGTTGATTGTCGTCGGTGATTGCCCGTCGCCGCCGACATACCAATCACGCTCCGGCGACAATGTCCTGTCATGGACTAAAGCGACCTGGCAACCTGCCAGCTGCATGATGCTGCGGAGCCGATCGTCGGGATTGCTGGGGTTTAAAGGCAGGTAACAGGCCCCCGTCATTAATATCCCTAACGTCCCCGCGACTTGCTCCCATCCTTTCTCGAGCACGACTGCAACAGAATGCCCAGGCCCGATGCCGATATCCTGGAGTTTTACCGCTATTGCATTCGCCACGGAAATTAATGAACGATAAGTGAGGCTCACCGACTGATCGATAACGGCGATTTTATCCGGAAAAGCTTTCGCCGCCTTTATTACCGGTTGATGCAGCAACCCCTTATCCAATTCATCAAATTCGCAACCCGTGTCATTCATTTCCTCACGTAATTGCATGAGCTCCGGCGGCAATATCACGGATTGCGGCTGGTTAAGCGCGACATTCTCCAATACGCAATGGAAACACCGGAGCATTTCAGCGATCTGTTCGCCCTGATGCACTCGTCCATCGTAGTCCCAATTAATCTGCAGGCCGTTATCCGTTTCGTAAACCTGATGGTCCAAAGAAATTTGCGGCGTTTGTGTCTGCTGATAATTAAGTTTCGTGTTACAGCCGGTTAATTCTAGTCCTGGCTTGATAATGCCGATGAAAGACGTAAATACTATAGGGAAAGTCAGGTGCGGATCATTGTGGTGTTTACGCAACATCCGAATCACATCCAACCCATTAATATCGCTGTGCTCCAGCCCAGCCGACAACGTCTGGTGGAAACTTACCGCCTGCTCAACAATGCCCCTGCCGGCGGCCGATGTGACCGGGCACAACAAGACGTTGGTGAACTCGCCGACAACGCCGGAATAATCGTTATTTATCGCAACCGGGCGTTCAGACATCGTCACGGTAATCGTGAACTCAGGGTTTTCAGAATACAGACGCAGCACTTCCGCAAATGCCGATAATAAAATTGAATTAGGCGTAATCTGCAAATGCCCGGCGATACCCTTTATCCTCTCCCAATCATCGCCGTTTAGCGTAGCGGCACATCGATCAAAATTTGCATTCTGACTAACTTCATATTTAATTCGAGGGATCTGCGGCGGGCCGGGAATCGTTTTCACCTTTTCTTCCCAGTATGATAATGACGCCTGTGATACGTCTCCATTAATTCCAGCTCGGCAGTAATCAAAAAATCTTAATGGTGGAAGCTCTTGCGCGGTAAATTCAATGCCATCAATCGACGCGTTATACCTTTCAATCACTCGCTGACATAATATCATTGCGCTGGTCGCATCAATGAACAGCATATCCAGCATAATGTGGATACGAGTCATCTTGGCGCTTATTCGCGTCAATTGGATCCCCCAGAAAACCTCGTCGGTATGCTTCACAGCACTAATGCATTCTGAGCGGCGCAAATCTAAATCGGTGACATTGTCGATAGGAAATGAGAACTCATGACGTTTTGCATAGCGGTCAATCAATTTTTGCTGATTACCATTAACAATAACGGCATGTAACATGGGTTCATCATCAATGACAGACGTTACGGCGCGTTTAAAAGCGTCTACATCAAGACTTTCAACATCAAATTCGCTGTATACCTGGCATGAACAATCTCGTTCGGCTCCCAGAATATAAGATTCCTGCATAGGCGTCAGTGGTGCGATGGAGTCAGAATCGTCGCGCTCTCGGCGCTGGCCAGCAGCGTCGTCATCGGTTGCATAAAAAGATGCGCCAAGTCTTTCAATAACTTGCCCAACGGTCAGACCGTAGAGCTCTTGGTATGAGGGTGCCGGTTTAAGCATGCCGCGCACCCGCGTAGCCGTTAATGAGTCAATGCCAAGCATGCCGAACAGAGTTGATGCCATTTTGACTAATTCAGAAAGGGGGATGTCTAAAACCTGGGCAAGCACGTCGATAGGTGAAATTTTGCTGACTTTTTCCATCGTCTTCATGGGGCTTCCTGGAGGTATGTTAACAATTGAGAGTTACTTATCCTTTTTTATGATTACATTCTGTTAATGTAAATTAAAAGTGAAATCTTATAAAACATTCCAAAACGTAATAAGGGCAGCAAATCTCTGAAACCATCACCATTCCAGAAAGCAACTGCAGAATCGAATAACATAAAAGCAATACAATGATTTTATTACTATTTTTTCATAATTTGTTTTTTAGGATAATTCTCACCATCACGTAAGCGCTTAGATTAAAAAGGAAAAATCATCACAATGCCTTAACATATGTAGACATACACATTCATATATCTTATATTGCAATGGGGAAATTTCATAAGCCATATTAATACTATCTAAAGCGATTCAGGATGATGCTTAACTTCAAACAGCGCAGGTTCAAAATCATTCACATTGATATGGACTGTTTCTATGCTCAGGTAGAGATGCGCGACAATCCGGCGCTGAGAGAGCTCCCCATCGCCATCGGCGGCCCAACAAAAACCCAAGGGATCCTTTGCACCAGTAACTATAAAGCCAGAGAGTTTGGCGTTCGGGCCGCTCAGTCAACGTACGAAGCTTTTAAACTCTGCCCTGAACTCGTGTTGATTCATCCAGACTTCGCTAAATATAAGTTGATATCCAATCAGCTCAGCGTTATTTATCGTAAGTATTCAGAGAAAATACAGCTTATTTCGCTTGATGAGGCATATATTGATGTTACCGATAGCCACCTGCATAACGGTTCGGCAACGCTAATTGCACAAAGCATAAAAAATGATATTTTCGAAACATTAAGCTTAACGGCCAGTGCCGGTGTGTCGTTTAATAAAATGCTCGCAAAAATAGCCAGTGACTGGAATAAGCCCAACGGACTTTTCGTCATTACGCCGGACATGCGTGATGATTTTATGAAAACCCTGCCATTGATAAAAATACCCGGAGTGGGAAAAGTCGGTTATGAGAAACTGAAAAAAATTGGATTATCCACTTGCGGCGATGTTGTTGAACGAGACATTACCGAACTCATTAATCTTTTTGGCAAGCGCACCGCATTGAAGCTCTTAGAGGCGTGTCACGGCGTGTCCAATGCCGTCGTTAAGGAAAAAAGCCAGCGAAAATCATTTGGAATAGAAAAGACATTCTACGACCCCATTTACGATAATGAAGAAATCACCAAAGAAATCGATGGATTAGTATCAAACTACAACCTAAGGCTGGCAGAGTTGGATGACTTCCATTTTTGGCAGCGCAGAATATCACATGTATCAGTGAAGATAAGATTTAACGACTTTGAGACCCTTACCCGAGCCATTGGGATCCCCCCCCATGAATCTGACACGCTCATAACCAACAGGCTCATTAATAAAGAAACCGCTGAAATACTCAAAGCGCAGCTGCTCTCCATGCATCATGATGTCAAAAAACCGATACGGCTCATCGGCATTGGCATCAAGTTTGAAGAGAGCATTGATAGTCAATTAGAACTTTTTTCAACGCAATAGACAACATATTAATCAACCGCAAATAGGATTGTTATGATTAGGGAAACGCAACATCATGAGAAAATAAAGCTCTCCTGTGGGATATCTATCAACGTGACATCTTGGGGGGAACAGGAGGCGCCGGCGTGCCTGTTGATCCACGGATTAGATAACAACGCGCGTATTTGGGACAATATAGCAACAGAACTTAGTGAAAAATATCGAGTCTACGCCATCGATATTAGGGGACACGGAGATTCTGATTGGAGCGACAGCAACAGTTACACATTGCAAATCTTCCTCAAGGATATAGAACAAGTTAGAGCTTACTTATCGCTCTCAGACTTTATAATGGTCGGTCACTCTCTGGGGGGAAGAATAGCTACCTATTACACGGCCGAATACCAGCAGCACGTCAAAAAATTAATTATCATAGACATGGCTCCTGAGATTGGGAAAAATATCATTGAAAAACTGCAATCAGACAACAGAGGCCAGCCGGCAAACTTCCCAAGCATCCAAAGTTGTTATGCCTACATGCAGGCCATCTACCCCCTGTCCCATCAAGCGTTACTCTATGATTTCTGCCTGCATAGCTTCTCGCAACAGAATGGCTATTACACCAATAAAACAGACCCCGCATTCAAGCATAAAATGTTTCAGCCATCAGATCGGGATGGATATATCAACCCTTTGCAGGACGAAAAAATATGGGACGCCCTGCCGCAGATCAATATACCGACGCTAATTATTCGCGGTGGGTTTTCGGCGGTATTGTCCAGCCAGGTTGCAGACAATATGGCGAAAAAACTACCAAATGCCAATATAAGCATTATCGAGCGAGCGGGACATGCGGTCATGCTCGATAACCCGCAACAGACTACCAATGCGATCATAAACTTCATCTAATCAATATACCGCAGATCCTTGGGCGAAAAAAAACAGGCGGAGCGTCGCCGCTTCGCCTGTTCGATATGCGCGTACCCTGAGCGGGATTATTTCAGCGCTACGCGGATCACGTCGTCCGGCGCGGTGGCTTCTTTCTCGCGGCTGGAAGCCTGCTTGACGCTGACGTACAGCGTCTGACCGTCCGGCGACAGCGCCAGGCTGTTCGGGTGGGTCGGCGTCTTGATGGTGTTCAGCACCTTGTAGCTCTTGGCGTCGATTACGCTCACTTCGCCCGCCTGGCGATGGGTGACGTAAACTTCATTGCGCGCCGGGTTGAACAGCACCGCCAGCGATTCCGGTACGTCGATCTTGCTCAGAATGTTGCCGTTGCGGGTATCCACCACCAGCACCTGCGGCTGCTTGGAATCGGTGATGAACGCACGATGGGTAGCGGTATCCAGGCTGATGTTCAGGAAGAAGTGCTCTTTGGACTCATCCAGCTTCTTGCGCGACAGCACCTTGTTGGATTGGGTGTCGATGGTCACCAGCTCGCCGTCGGCGTTGGTAACGTACAGACGTTTGGCGGCGGCGTCCAGCGCCAGGCCGGTGCCGTATTTGCCGGTGTCGGTCACGGTGGCGCGCAGGGTCAGATCCTTGCCGTCCACCACCCACACTACGCTGGATTCACCCAGACCGGTGATGTACAGGGTATCGCTGTCGGCATCCGCCACCAGTTCGCGCGGCGCCAGCGGCTTGACGGTCTCGGAGCGCTTGCGCGCGTCCAGCACCAGGCGGCCTTTCACCTCGCCGGTCTTGGCGTCGATGGCGGTCACCGAGTTATTGACGGTGTTGCCGAAGAACAGCGTGCCGGTCTTGGCGTTGACGGCGGCGCCGAACGGTTTGATGTCATTATGAATAATCTGGGTCACGTCCAGCGTGGTCGGATCCAGACGATAAACGATGCCGCCCTTGTCCAGCTTGCGGCTCTGCGACGTCGCCAGATAGAGCGCGTTCTCGCTCGGGCTGTAGGCCATTTCATAGGCGCCCTTGCCAACCGGCTTGCGCAGCACTTCCGGCGCGGTCTGCGCCAGCAGCGTATTGGAGAACAGCAGCGTGGACAGCAGCATCAGCGGAAATGCCGCACGTTTTCCCTTGGTGATCAAAGCATTCATCGTAATCTCCTTATAGAACCAACGGGGCGGCCGAGCGGCCGCCCTCTCTCGTTATTAAAATCAGGCTTTCTCTTCGGAAAGCAGCGCCCACCAGCTGTCGATGGTCGGGTTGCGCGCCAGCGCGATAAAGTCGATATCGCCGCGGATCTTGCGCCAGCGGGTCGCCAGCTCCATGATGCGCACCGAATCCAGGCCATAATCGATCAGGTTCTCATCGTTGCCCATGTCTTCGCTGTCTTCGTCAAGCAGCGGCAGGATCTGCTGACGCAGCGCATCGATGCTGGCGATACCGGCAGCCGGCAACAGAGACGCGGTGGTCACCACCCGGCCGCAGCGGCCGGCGGTGTAGCGCAGCGCCATCAGGTGTTCGTCGCGCGAGAAATCCGCCAGGCCGTCGGCCACCATGAACGGCTGGATATTGCGCATGAAGGCGTCGATGGCGGTGGTCAGGCAGCCGATGTGCGCATACACGCCGCAGATAATCAGCTGATCGCGGCCGGACTCCTGCAGGATCTCCTGCAGCGGCGAGCGGTGGAAGGCGCTGTAGCGCCATTTCACCAGCACCGTGTCGTCTTCGTCCGGCGCCAGCGCGGCGGTCACCGCCTGCTGCTCAGGATGTTTGTTCAGGCCCGGCCCCCACATGTCGTTCAACAGCGCGCGATCTTCATCGCTCTGCTGGTTCGGCTGCGCGGTATAGAACACCGGGATGCCCTGCTGTTTGCAGTAGCGGCGCAGGTTGGCGATGTTCTCCACCACCTGTTTAATCAGCGCACTGTCTTCGCCCCAGAAATTGAGGAAATACTGCTGCATGTCGTGGATCAGCAGCGCAGCGCGCTGCGGTTCTACCTGCCAGGTGACTTTATTTTGCGGCAGTTCGTCCGCCGTCGGCAGCGCGTAGTCATTAAGTTTTGGAATGGCCATCGATTAATCTCCCTGAGCCTGAGTCTGTAGTTGCGCGTCGAGCTGCTGGCGCAGCCGTTTTTTGTCCACTTTGCCGACCGGGGTCAGCGGCAGGCTGTCCACCTGAATAAAGCGATCCGGCAGTTTGAAGTCCGCCACGCCCTGCTCGCGCAGGTGGCGGCGCAGCACCACCGGCTTCAGCGGCGCGTTGGCGATGATATAGGCGCAGCTCTTCTCCCCCATCAGCGCGTCCGGCATCGACACCAGCGCGGCGTTGATCACGTCCGGATGACGCAGCAGCAGGTTCTCGATCTCCTCGGCGGCGATCTTCTCTCCGCCGCGGTTGATCTGATCTTTCTGCCGCCCCTGCACGGTGATGTAGCCGTCTTCGCTGATGCTGATCAGATCGCCGGAGCAGTAGAAACCGTCGGCGTCGAAGGCGTCGGCGTTGTGCGCCGGGCTTTGGTAGTAACCGCGGAAGGTATAAGGCCCGCGCGTCATCAACCGGCCGACCTCGCCCGCCGGCAATGGATTGCCGTCGTCATCCGCCACCCACACCTCGTCGTCCGGCGACATTGGCCGCCCTTGCGTCGTCAGGATGTGGCGTTCGTCGTCGTCCAGCCGGGTGTAGTTCACCAGCCCTTCCGCCATGCCGAACACCTGCTGCAGTTGGCAGCCGATTTCGTTCTGAATGCGCGCCGCCAGCGTCTCGCCCAGCTTGGCGCCGCCCACCTGCAGCAGTTTCAGGCTGGCGAGCTGGGCATTGCCGCCCCACTCTTCGATCGCCTGCAGCCACAGCGTGACCGCCGGCGGCACCAGCGCCGTCACGTTGATTTGGTGTTGTTCGATCAGGCGGAAGCACTGCCCGGCGTCCGGATCGGCGGCGAACACCACCAGCCCGGCGCCATAAAACACGCCCAGCACACCCGGCGAACTCATCGGGTAGTTGTGCGCCACCGGCAGCGCGCACAGATAGCGGGTCTGCGCGTCGAAACGGCAGATCTCCACGCTGCGGCGAATGCTGTAGTAGTAATCATTGTGGGTGCGCGGGATCAGCTTCGGCGTACCGGTGCTGCCGCCGGAAAGCTGGAAGAACGCCACCTGATCGGCCGCGGAAGGCTGCGCGACAAAACCGTCGCTCGCTTCATCCAGCCAGGCGGCCAGCGCCAGCTCGCCCTCGGGCTGGCTGCGCAGCGCCACAACCCGCAGCGAAGGATGCGCATCGCGGAAGGCGTTCAGGAATTGATCGTCGGCAAACAGCGCGTGCTGGCGATCGGCGATCAGCAGCGCCGGTTTGATCTGCTCGGCATAGGCGTTCAGCTCGCTGCGCTGATGGCTGAACAGCGCGTTGACCGGCGCCACGCCAATTTTCAGCAGCGCGAAGAACACGATATAGAACTCCGCCACGTTGCCCAGCTGAACCAACGCGGTGTCGCCGGATTTTACGCCGCGGCGCAGCAGAGCGGCCGCCAGGCGATCGGAGCGCTGCTGCAACTCGCGGTAGGTCAGGCTGCCCTGGGCGTCGATAATCGCCGGGGCGTCGTTGTTGGCCTGGCGGTCGAGGATCTCGGTCAGCGGCTTGTCAGTCCAGTAGCCGCGTTCGCGATAGCGGCTGGCGAACTCCGCCGGCCAGGGGGTAAAGGCAATGCTCATCTTGTCGTTATCCTTGATTCATACCAAAGGCACGCAGAATGGTGCTGAGTTTGGTGCCTGTTTCATGCCATTCAGATTCGGGTGAAGAGTCTTCCACAATGCCGGCGCCGGCGAACAGACGCACCCGGTTGCCGTCAACGGTGCCGCAGCGGATAGTCACTACCCACTCGCCGTTGCCTTCGTCATCGCACCAGCCGACGATGCCGCCAAACAGGCCGCGATCGAACGGCTCCAGCTTGCCGATCAGGGCGTGTGCCTGGGCCGTCGGCATGCCGCACAGCGCCGGCGTCGGGTGTAGCAGGCAGGCCAGCGACAGGGCATTTTCGTCTGGAGACGCCGCCTCGCCGTCGATCGGCGTGGAGAGATGCCACAGCGTGGTGGTGGTCAACAGTTCAGGGGTGTGCGGCACGTTCAGGTAGCGGCAGCGGCCGGCCAGCACGTCACGCATGCTTTCGGTGACGATGCGATGCTCGTGGCGATCTTTCGCCGAGGCCATCAGCCGCTCCCCCACTTCGCGATCGCGCTGCGGGTCGGCATCGCGCCGGGCGGAACCGGCCAGCGGGTTGGAGTAGAAACGGCCGCCGTCCTGGCGCAGCAGCAGCTCCGGGCTGGCGCCCAACAGCGCGCCCTGCTCCAGCGGCACGTGGAAGTGGAAACCGTGCGGGTTTTGGGCGATCACGCGCGCCATCAGCGCATGGCGATCCACCGGCCGGCGCGTTTCGATCTCCAGCAGGCGCGACAAGACCACTTTATCCAGCTCACCGGCCTTCATCGCGTCAACGGCATCGCTGACCATGTTCATGAACGGCTGCTGCTGCGGCAGCTCCGTTATGCCAGCCAGCTCCGGCCCCTCTGCCGCCGGCTGAACGCCGGCCATAAAAGCGGCGCGATCGAACCAGCGGCTCTGCTGCGGAATAAACAGCGCCGAAGGCTGCCGGGTATCGAACGGGATAGCGCCGCACAGCAGCGGGTTTTTGATGCCGGCCTGACGGGCCTCGGCAAACGCCTGCCGCACGCTGCGCTGGAACTCGCCGTTCAGATCGGCGCCGTCCGCGGCCGGCAGGCGAATGCGGCTGAAACATCCGGTGGTGGTCAAGCTGCGGAAAGGGGAGGTAAAGAAGAAGCCCGACGCCGGAGAAAAATCAGCGGCGAACCGGTGTTCTTCGCGCTCCTGCATTTCCTTTCGATTGATGTCGTTCACGGCAGTATCCATCGCTTCGCCCTCAGATTTTGAAGTGATAACCAATATAATAATGATTATCATTTGAGTTAATTCCGCGCTAAATTACTCGCCGATATTTGCCATGTCAATAAACGTAAGCACTTCTTTCATTTCAAAATCATGACATAAACGCTGTGGGTTTTACGCATGCCGATGATAAGCATTGCTATTTGATCCCACAGCGTTGTCTTAACGCGTTCGACTACTTTTCTGTGGCGGGCTGCGGCTCCGGTTTGTGCAGCGTCACCTGGCGCAAACCGGTCATGGCGAACAGCAACAGGATGCCGAGCAGCGCCGCGCCGAAGCCGAAACCGCTGGCGCTCATCGCCGGCAGCATAAAGGCGCCCATCGCCCCCAGCAGCAGTGCGCCCAGCGCATCGCCCACCACGTTTTGCGCCGTCCACAGGCCGTTGATGCGGCCGAGGAAGTTGTCCGGCGTCAGGCTCTGGATCAGGCCGTATTGCAGCAGCGAGTTCAGCGCGCTCAGGTAGCCGAACGCCACCAGGCACAGCAACGCCAGGCTGTACCACGGCATCAGGCCGAACAGGCCAATGGCGGCGAACGCCGCGATCGCCGTCAGCAGCATCACCCAGCCGGGGCGCGCCACGTGCGCCACGCGCCCGCTGGTGAACGCACCGATGGCGGCGCCGAGCGGCACGGCGGCGTACATATAGCCGAGGTGGGCGGCGTCGATGTGCCAGCTTTCCGCCATCGCCGGGTACAGCACGCGCACCGCGCTGGCCATGGTCAGCAGCGCGCCGATCAGCGCCACCATGCCGATCACCTTGTTCTGGAACAGGAAGGCGAAACCGCCCGCCAGCGCGCGCAGCGGGTGTTCACGCGGCTGCGGCGGCGGCATCAGCTGCGGCAGGCTCAGCAGCGGCAGCAGCGTCAGCAGGGTGCCGAACGCCGCCAGGCCGTAGTTCCAGGCAATGCCCATATGGGCGATCACCAGGCCGCCGATCGCCGGAGAAAGGATCGAGCCGAAGCGCACCGTCAGCATGCTGATGGCGCCCGCCTGCACGATGTTTTCGCGGCCCACCAGCGCCGGCGTGGCCGCCAGCAGCGCCGTCACCCCCACCGCGCCGAAGAAGCCGTCCCACACCGCCAGCAGATAAATGGCCGCCAGCGAAGGCGATGGCAACAGGGCGTTGAGGCACAGGCCAACGAAGCCGATGCCGCAGGTGGAGCGCGCGAACAGGATCAGTCGGCGCCGCTCATAGCGATCGGCCAATACGCCCCCCATCAGCAGCCCGGCGAACATGCCGCCGCCGGCCAGCGTCACCGCCAGTCCGACCTGCAGGGTGGAACCGGTCAGCGCCTGGATCTGCACCGGGATGGCGATCGCCATCAGCCCCAGCGCCACAATGGAAATAAAGCGCGCGCAGAATACCGCGCGGAAAGCCCGGTTGGTTTTCAGCAGGCTAAAATCAAGCAGGATGGAGGGTTTGCTACTCATCGGTTTTTCACCACATCGTTAAACGGGGATTCTGCAGTTGCGGGGCGCTATGCTAGCACAGATGGCGAAATCAATAATGATAATAAAACTCATTGATATTCAACCGTGAACAACCGCAAGAAACGCCGCCACACGCGGGGTCATCCCCGTGCCTGGCGGCGAGATGACGGGCGCGATTACAGCGTGCGCAAGATCCGGTTCAGCAGCGGCCCCAGCACTTTGAACGACGCCGGCGAAACGATATCGACATGCGCACAGTCCAGCTCGTGCGCCTGCAGCGCATCGACGTACTGCGACCAGGTTTGCTGCACGTCCATCCCTTCCTGCAGCGTGCGTTTGGCGACGAACAGCGTCGCCTGGCCGTGGAAACGAGCAGTACGCGTGTGCGACAACAACCGCACCGAGTCGGCGTAGTTGGCTTCAATGTTGTCGAACATCGCGGTGCGCGTCTCGCCCAGCGCCGGATCGAGCGTATCCTGCGACACCGCCAGGAACTGCTCGCGCTCGCGCTGCACCTCCTTCAACACGTTGTCGTCCAGCATCACGTCCCAGTTTTGGGTCTCCGGCGGATAGGTATCCAGCAGGCCGAGGAACGCCACCTGCTCGCCGCGCGCCTGCAGCCGGGCGGCGATGCCCTGCGCCAGCGTGCCGCCCAGCGAATAGCCGATGAAGTGGTACGGCCCGTGCGGCTGTACCTGCAACACCGTCTGCAGGTGGGCATCCACCACCTGATCCATATCTTCGCTCAGTGCCAGCGGGCCGTCCGGCCGCGGCGACTGGATACCGACCAGCGACCAGTGCTGATCGAGATAGCGCGGCAATACGCTAAACTGCCAGGAGAAACCCGACGCCGGGTGCAGACAGAACAGCGTCGGCCCCTCGGTGACGCGCAGCGGCAATACGCTGTCGAAGCCGCTGCGATCGGCCTCTTCCTGCGTGCGATCTTCCGCTAACAAGACAGCCAGCTGCTCGACGCGCGACGCCACCATTACCTGGCCGACGGACACCGCCTTGCCCAGATCGCGGCGCAGCTCCGCCGCCAGCCGCATCGCCAGCAGCGAATGGCCGCCGAGCGCGAAGAAATCGTCATCGGCGAACACCTGCTCGCGCTGCAGCAATCGGGCAAATACCGCCGCGATCTCGCTTTCCAGCCCGGCCTGCGGCGGCCGCCCAGCCTTGCGCTCGCCGCCCTGCGGCTGCGGCAAGGCCTTGCGATCCAGCTTGCCGTTGGCGCTCAGCGGCAAATCGCTCATTTCCACCAGCGCCACCGGCACCATGTGCGGCGGCAGCCGGTCGGCCAGCGCCGCGCGCAGGGCTTCCGCATCCCAGCTCGCGCCAGGCTGCATCACCAGATAGCCCACCAACTGGCGCGCATCGCCGCCAGCGTCCACCGGCGTGCCCTGCAACACCAGCGCGTGCGTCACCGCCTGGCGCACGCCCGGCAGCGACAGCAAGGCGTGGTCGATTTCGCTCAGCTCGATCCGCTGCCCGCGGATCTTCAGCTGATCGTCGCTGCGGCCCAAATATTCCACCGCGCCGTCCGGCAGCCAGCGCGCCACGTCGCCGGTGCGGTACATGCGCCCGCCCTCGCCGAACGGATCGGCGACAAAGCGGCTGGCGGTCAGATCCGGCCGGCCAAGGTAGCCGTGCGCCAGCTGCACGCCGGTCAGATACAGATCGCCCGCCACGCCCGGCGGCACCGGCCGCAGGCGCGCGTCAAGAATGCGCAGCCCGGTGTTCCACACCGGCAGGCCGATCGGCACGTTGGCGCCGGTCACCTTCGCCAGCGCGTCGCCGTAGGCCGGATGCCAGGTCACGTCCACCGCCGCTTCGGTCGGGCCGTAGAGGTTGTGCAGCGGCACCGCCGTGCGGCTTTGCCACAGGCGGCACAGCTCCGCCGGCAGCGCTTCGCCGCTGCAGAACACCTGGCGCAGCGCGGCGCAGCTCGCCACCGCCGCGTCGTCGTCCAGGGCGGCAACGAAAGCCGCCAGCATCGACGGCACGAAGTGCAGCGTGGTAATGCGGTGCTGCGCGATCAGCTGTTGCAGCTGCTGCGGATCGCGGTGCGCCTCCGGCGGCGCCATCACCAGCCGGGCGCCGACCATCAGCGGCCAGAAGAATTCCCATACCGAGACGTCGAAACTGCACGGCGTTTTCTGCAGCACCGCGTCGTCCGCCCCCAGCGGATACTGGTGCTGCATCCACAGCAAGCGGTTGACGATCGCCTGATGGCCGACCAACACGCCTTTCGGGCGCCCGGTGGAGCCGGAAGTAAAGATGATATAGGCCGCATGGTTCGGCGTCGGGCCCGCGATCGCCACCCCGGCGGCGTGATCGGCCGGCAGCGGCGCGTCATACAGCAAAATTTCGCCCTTGTCGGCGAACCGCGCCTGCTGCGCCGGGTTGGTGATGACCAACCGGGGCGCGGCGTCTTCCAGCATCATCGCCAGCCGCTCGTCCGGATAACCGGTGTCCAACGGCAGATAGGCGGCGCCCGCTTCCACGATCGCCATCAACGCCAGCGACAGGAACACCGAACGCGGCAGCGCCACCGCCACGATGTCGCCCGGCCGCACGCCCTGCGCAACCAGCTCACGCGCCAGCGCCATGACCTGCTCGCGCGTTTCGCGGTAGGTGAAATTGAAATGCGCATCCGCCAGCGCCGGCGCGTCCGGCGTGGTTTGCGCCTGCTGCGCCAGCAACTGGCTCAGCGTGGTCGCCGGCACCGGGTGCGCCGTGTCGTTGACCCGCGCCAGCAGCGCGTGATCGTCGGCGGTCAGCATATCGGCTTCGCCGATCGGCAACGTTGCCTGCGCGGCGAACTGCGCCAGCAGCAGCGGCAACCGCTGCAGATGCGCCTGCAGTTCCTGGCGACCATAACGCTCGGCGTTGGCCAGCAGCTCCACCTTCAACTGATGGTGTTCGTCGATAAACAGCGCAATCTCCAGATCGCGCACCGGCCCGGAGGCCAGATCGTGAGTGATGCCTTCGATACCGGCGAAATCCAGCTGGTAATCGAACATTTTGAAGTTGAAGACCGTGCCGTACAGCGGTTCGCCGTCGCCGATGCGCCCCAGATCGCGCTGCACCTGTTCGGCGTCGTAGCGCTGATGGCGGCGCACCGTTTTCAGCTCGCGGCTGATGCGGGCGGCGGCCTCATACAGCGTGGCCTGCGGCTCGAGGTGCATCTCCATCGGCAGCACGTTGATCACCGGCCCGGCGGCGCACAGGGCGGCCGATCCGGTACGGCGCATGAAGATAAAACCGGCGCTGAAACTCGGTTGGCCGCTCAGGCGCGATACCCACAGCGCCACCAGCGCCACCGCCATATCGGCGGCGTTCAGCTTCTGCTGCGCGCCGCACTGCACCAGTTCGGCGAAGGCCTGCGGATCGCAGCGCTGTTCCAATCGATGGATGCGCGGCGTGGGGGTTTGCCCGGCCAGCGGCTGCGGGCAGAGCGTGGCCGGCGGCGGCAACTGCCGCGCTTTTTCGAGCCAAAAATCGGCGTCGCGCTGCCAGGCCGGCGCCTCCCGGTAAGCCTGGTATTCCGCCACCACGTCGCTGAACGCCGTGAAAGGCGTCGGTTCCAGCGCGTCGCCGCGGCAAAGATGGGTGTAAATCGCCGCCACGCGGCGAGCGATGGCGGTGAAGCTGAAACCGTCCACCAGCAGATGGTGATAGCGCTGATACCAGAACCAGCGGTTATCCGCCAGGCGCATCACCACATGGCGATACAGCGGCGCGCCGCTGCCGGCGCGCAGATCGCTCGCCAGATCGATGTCCATCAGCGCGCGCGCGGCGGCTTCGGGATCCGGCGACGTCGTCAGATCGACAAGTTCCGGCTCGTGCACCGCCAGCGTGTTATCCAACCATTGCACCGGCACGCCGTCACGTTCCGCAAAACGCAGGCGCAGCATGTCCACCTCGCCCAGGCCCTGGATGATGGCCTGCAGCAGAGGCTCCACGGCAATGGGACCGTTGAGTTCGATGGCGTGGGCCACCGCGTAGGCATTGCGATGCGGGGAGATTTGATCGGCGACCCAGATGCCGGGTTGCGCCGCGACCAGCGGCCATTCGCCCGCAAGCGCCGGGCCGCTGAGAGAGTTAGGGGTGTGTGACACTGCTTATTGCTCCCGTGATTACCTGGCGCCGGTCACGCCTTGCTTGCTGCGACCGGCAGAATGTCTTGCCAATGCTGTTCCAGCCACTCGGTGCACGCGGTGCGCGCCGCCGGGCCGAAGACTATCGTCCAATCGGACGGAATGGCGCGGAAATCCGGCCACAAACTGTATTGTTGTTGTACGTTGCGCAGCACCAGGCTGCGCTGCTGTGGATCATCGAACGGATTCAGGCTTTCCATCATGTGTTCCTCGTGCCGTCGCCGATGCCGGGTAAGCGGTGGCGAAAGCGGAGGCCCAGACCGCCTGCAGCCCGTCGGTCAGGCCGCTGCGCCAACACAGCGCGTCGTGCCCGCCTTCCACCACCCGGTAGTGCACCCGATGGCCGGCGTCGCTCAGGCGCGCTGCCATTTCGCCGCTGACCCGGTGCACCAGCTTTTCCTGCGAACCGGCTTCCATAAATACCTTCAGCGCGCCGTGGTTGCCCAAGCCGTGCCGTTCTACCTGCTGCATCAGCCAGCAGGCGTCGTCGGGAATGCTCGGCAGCTGCAGCATGTCGCGCCGCGGCCACCAGTAGGAACCGGACTGGGTGATCACCGCACCGAAACGCTGCGGCCAGCGCAGCCCGGCATACAGGGAGGCCAGGCCGCCAAAGCTTTGCCCCGCCACCACCGTATCGGCCGGTTTGTCGCTGTGCGGCGCCCAGTCGGCCAGCTGCGGCATCAGTTCTTCCTGCACCGCCAGCCAGAAATCGTCCTTGCAAGTTAATTCTCGCGCCCGGTGCGGCAGATCGATGATGTCGATCAACACATACACCGCTTCCGGCAACGCTCCCTCGCGGGTCAGCTGCATCAGCGGCTCCCAGACCGGCATCTGCTTCGCCCAGAACTGACCGTCAAGCAGGATAGCCAACGGACGCTCGGCCGGCTTGCTGTCGCCGGTGGTGTAGATCCAGACGTCGCGGCTGTTGCCCAGGCGCTCGCTCTGCCAGGTATGGCGCTGCAAACGCGCCGGCAGCGGCGGCGTGCAGCGCCCGCTGGCGATCTCATACTCGTCGAACGAACGCCATACCGGCTGCGGCGGCGCATCCGGCATGTGCAGGCCGGAGACGCTGTGGCCGCTGGCGCTTTGCCAGGAGCGATACGGGTTGAGCAGATCGGGGGTGGCGCTGGCGAACACCTGGTGCCACCAGTGGCGCAGGTTGTGCATGTTGGCGTGCGCATCGTCGCCGCTGAACGCCGGCGGCCGCTCGTCAAAGCAGGGAATAAAGCAGTAGCTGCCGCGCCAGGCGCCGCTCAGCTCGGTCTGCCAGTACCACACGTCGGTGCCGGCCAGACGCTGCAGGCTTTGCGGCGGATTCGGCTGGTGATGGTCGGTCAGGCAGTTGATGTTGATCCACACGCGGCGGTAGGCGGAGGTCAATTCGCATCCCTGAGGATCGCGCCAGAAAAAGGTGGTTCGCCAGCGGCCATTACCCGCCGGTTCTACCCATGGCGTACCGCGCCGTGCCACCGTCAACCACCACCCTGGACTGCCAGCATTGCTGCTGGCCAATAATCTGCTGCTTTCTGACTGTAGTTCTGTATTCACAACGCCTACCCATTTTGTAGTTGGCGGCACCGGGAACGTCGACTTTTCCCTATCGCCGGCCACCGCCCGAACGCACTGTACGCCAAATACTATTGATAATAATTTGCATTTGCAATAGTGTGTAAGGCTTGGAGATCGTGCTGGTATTGCGCGCAACGGACAGGGATCGGGGATATATCAATGGCATCCCTTGCCGCAGCCGATTTTCTATTTCCGACTACACAAAAACTACAACCGCCCTTCCCCCCGTTCGGCGAGGGATGGCAGCAAGGTAGGACACTCAGATGAAAAGCAAGCTATCACGTTATTCTTTAGCCACTCTTATCGGCTTGGGATTGGGCGCGTCCGCGTTCGCCAACGCCGCGCAGCAGACCGACACCCCCACCACGGAAGAAAACAGCGGCGCAGCGGATAAAAAGCCGCGCGGCGAAGACACCATCGTCGTGACCGCCGCCCGGCAGAACCTGCAGGCGCCTGGGGTGTCCACCATCACCGCCGATGAGATCAAGAAACGCCCGCCGGCGCGCGACATCAGCGAACTGATCCGCACCATGCCCGGGGTTAACCTGACCGGCAACTCCACCAGCGGCCAGCGCGGCAACAACCGCCAGATCGATATCCGCGGCATGGGCCCGGAAAACACCCTGATTCTGATCGACGGCAAACCGGCCTCCAGCCGCAACTCGGTGCGTCAGGGCTGGCGCGGCGAGCGCGACTCGCGCGGCGATACCGCCTGGGTGCCGCCGGAAATGATCGAGCGCATCGAAGTGCTGCGCGGCCCTGCCGCGGCGCGCTACGGCAACGGCGCCGCGGGCGGCGTGGTCAACATCATCACCAAGAAGGCCGGCGATGCGCTGCACGGCTCGCTGAACGGCTACTTCAACGTGCCGCAGCACAAGCAGGAAGGCGCCACCAAACGCACCGACTTCAGCCTGTCCGGCCCGTTGAGCGATTCCCTGAGCTTCCGTCTGTTCGGCGGCTACAGCAAAAC
Organism: Serratia sp. SM04; assembly: GCF_040280225.1. Classification (NCBI taxonomy): domain Bacteria; kingdom Pseudomonadati; phylum Pseudomonadota; class Gammaproteobacteria; order Enterobacterales; family Yersiniaceae; genus Serratia; species Serratia sp. SM04. Next base: position 225,066 of record NZ_JBEOQT010000006.1, read on the forward strand.
GCAGGCCGACGCCTGGGATATTAACCAAGGCCATCAATCCGAGCGCACCGGCAGCTATTCCAATACTTTACCTGCCGGACGTGAAGGTGTGGTCGATAAAAATATCGACGCCCTGCTGCACTGGGACTTCGCTCATCTGCAGTCATTGGAGTTCGAGTACGCCTATGGCCGCCAGGGCAACCTGTACGCCGGCGATACCCAGAACACCAACACCAACGCCCTGGTGCAAAGCAACTACGGCAAAGAGACCAACCGCATCTACCGTGAAACCTTCGGCCTGACCCACCGCGGCGCCTGGGACAACGGCGTGAGCACCAACAACTACGTGCAGTTTGAGCGCACCCGCAACACCCGCCTGAACGAAGGATTGGCCGGCGGCACCGAAGGCATCTTCGACACCAATAACACCGGCTTCGGCACCATCAAGCTGGACGACTTCCTGGCGCACAGCGAAGTCAGCGTGCCGTTTGAGCTGGGCGTCGCCCAGACCGCCACGCTGGGCACCGAGTGGTCTCAGCAACGGATGAAAGACGGCACCTCCACCAGCCAGTCTCTCACCGAAGGTGGAGTGATCCCAGGAGTGGACAGCACTAACCGTAGTCCTTATTCCTCCGCACATATCTTCTCGCTGTTCGCCGAAGACAATATCGAGCTGACCGACACCACCATGCTGACGCCGGGCCTGCGCTACGATCTGCACTCCGAATCCGGCAACAACTGGAGCCCGGCGCTGAACCTGTCGCAGGAACTGGGCGACTACTTCACGCTTAAGATGGGTATCGCACGCTCCTACAAAGCGCCCAATCTGTTCCAGAACAACGGTAACTATATCCTGTACAGCCGTGGTCAAGGTTGTGCAGCCAGTGCTGGTGCTTGCTATCTGATGGGCAACGACGATTTGAAAGCGGAAACCAGCGTTAACAAAGAGATCGGGCTGGAGTTCCATAACGACGGCTGGCTGGCCGGCGTGACCTACTTCCGCAACGATTACCGCAACAAAATTGAGGCTGGCTACGCGCCAATTTCCTCAAACAGTCTTAAAACCGATATCTATCAGTGGGAAAACGTGCCGAAGGCGGTGGTGCAGGGGCTGGAAGGCTCGCTGAACGTGCCGGTCAGCGAGACCGTCACCTGGAGCAACAACGCCACCTACATGATCGAGAACAAGAACAAGACCACCGGCGATTACCTGTCAGTGATCCCGAAATTCACCGTCAACTCGACCCTCAGTTGGCAGGCCACGCAGGATCTGTCGATGCAGTCCACCCTGACCTGGTACGGCCGCCAGAAGCCGAAGAAGTATAACTATAAAGGAGAGAGCGCTGTCGGCTCAGAAGCCCGCGAGGTCAGCCCTTACGCCATCGTCGGCGCCAGCGCGACTTATGACTTGACCAAAAACGTCAGCCTCACCGCCGGCATCGACAACCTGTTCGACAAACGCCAGTTCCGCGCCGGTAATGCACAAACTGTCGGTAACGCGAAAACCAACTCCTACATGTATGGCGCAGGCGCAGCCACCTATAACGAATCGGGCCGCACCTACTACATGAGCATCAACACCCACTTCTGACGACATGACCCAATGACAAAGGGGCGCCGTGGCGCCCCTTTTTTATATTTATATTCAGTTAGTTGGTGTGCAGCTGAATACGCACCACGCTTTCCGGCTTACCGGCCTTGGTGGAAGCGCCGTCGTTTTTCACCGTCACGAACAGCGCGTCGCCTTTCGGATCCAACGCCAGACTGTTAGGGTGCGGCGGCAGGTCTACGGTTTGCAGGCGCTTGAGCGTCTTGGCGTCGAACACCGTCAGCGTCCCGGCGCCGTGATCCACGCGCACGCCTTTGCGGTTGGCGACGTACAGCCGCTGGCTGCGCTCGTCGAGCAGCAGGCCGATCGGCACCTCATCCGTCAGCTCGCTGGCCAGTACCTTGCCGCTGTCCGCATCCAGCGCGAATACCCGGTGGCCGCTGCTGCGCTTCACGTAGTCGTGCCCCAGATGATGATTGCGGTAGTTATCGCGATCGATACCCTGATCGACACCCAGCAGACGATTACTCGCCGGATCATACACCAGATTCAGCAGCTGATCGGCCTGCACTTCGTGGGTGGCGGTGATCGCCAGCGTGTCGGCGTTCAGGGTGATCACCTGCCCCTGCATGTTGGAGACGAATACCCGGCGGCCCTTCTCATCCAATGTGATACCCACCGCGTTGTAGCCGAAGCCCGGGATCACTTTCTCCAGCTTGCCGGCCTTGGTATCGACCACGTATAGCACGCTGTCGACGCCGAAGCCCAGCCCCGGCAGGAACAAGCGGCCGCTTTGCGCGTCATACTTGATCTCGCGAATGCGGTACAGGTAGTCCTCGGTGATTTTGAACTTCTTCAACTCCGCCAGCAGGAAGTCCAGGCGCTTGCCGCTGATGCCCGCCTGCTTGTAGGCCTGCTCCAGCACCGCTTTGTCCAGCAGCTTGATGCTGCCCAGCGCGTGGTTGGTGGTGGTGTCCACCACCCCGACTTCGCCGTTGAAGCCCTGAGTCAGGTACAGGCGATTGCCCGCATCGTTCAGCGCCACGCCGAAGCCTTTCACCTGCAGCGGGATCTCCGCCTTGATCGCCAGGGTGTTGGGATCCAGCCGCAGCACACGGGAGCGCGCCTCTTCCTTCCAGTCCGGCGCGCTGACGAACAACGCCTGTTGCGAGGTGCTGTAGGCCATCTCCACCACCGCCGACGACAGCGCCTCGCGCTTGATGTCCTGCGGTTTGATGCCAGCATCGTCGGCCTGCGCAGCGCCGGCGACCACCAGAGAGGCCGCCACCAGCAGCGACAGTAACGCGCGCGGGGTTGCTAGGGTTCCAGACATCCTTTTATCTCCTTGAAAATCATGCTTTCGGTTAGAGTGAAACAACGTCATGCCTGCGGCCCGGGCGGCAGCGCCGCCAGAGCGATATCGCCAGCGATGTGCTGCGCAAACTGGGTAAAGACGTGCTGAACGCCGTCGGCGATTAGATTGGCCTGCTCCCGGCTGTAGTGATCCTGGCGGTAGGTCATCATCACCCGCAGGGATTTCTTCCCGGCCAGATCGTCTTCCATCACCTCAAACTGCAGGCCGAGCAGCGACTCGGCTTTTTCCGGCTCCACCTGGCGGTAGGCGATCGCGCTGCCGTCCTGCAGCCGGAACTCGCCGTTCAGCTTGATGCGGCTGTGGATCTGGATGAACACTTCGAACATGTGGTTCTTGCGGTCGGCGTCCACACCGAACAACCCTTCCTCCACCAGATCGATCGGAATATCGGTGTACGGCAGCGAGCCGTTGATGGTGTTTTTCACCTGGCTGATCAACCCGGCCACCGTCAGCCCCTCGTCGAAGCGCACGCGGTGCACCACCACGGTGGTGAAGTAGCCGACGGTATCGAAGAACTCGGCGTCGTTACGGCCGGAGGTCGAGGTGCCCACCAACAGATCCGCCGGGCCGCCAAGCAGGCGCAGCGCCGAGGTAATCCCGGCATACACCACGTTGAACAGCGAAGCGTTGTTGCGGCGGGCGAGCTGATACAGGCCTTCCGCCACGGCGGGATCGACCTCGAACTCCAGCCAGCCGCCGTTGACGTCTGCCGGTGCCGGCACCGCCGGGTGGGTGGATGGCTCTTGCCGGAAGATCGGTTGGCCGACCGGCGCGCCGCGCAGCGCATCGAGCCAGTAGTCCAGATGTTGCTGCTGCACCCCGGAGGCCCGCTGCTGCCGGGCGAAGGCGTGGAACTGCGGCGGCTGCCCGCTCCACTGCGGCGCCTGGCCGACGACGCGATGGCGGTAGGCGACGCCCAATTCATCCATCATCAGGTTGAGCGACCATTCATCCAGCACCACATGGTGGAACAGCAGCGACAGCAGCTGCTGACCGTTGTCCGCATCGCGCAGCAGCGTGACGCGCAGCGGCAGCTCGGCGGCCAGATCGAACCGGTGCTGGCCGGCGTCGGCCAACAGGGCGGCGGCGTTGCCCGCCGGCGTCTCGTGGGAGAAGCGGAACCACTGGTACTCCGGCAGCTCGGCGGCCGGCACCACCACCTGCACCACCGCGCCCTGCTGCTCGACGAAGCGTGAACGCAGCACTGTATGGCGAGTCATGACGTCGATAAACGCCTGACGCAGCGCCGTTTCATCCACCGCATCGAAGAAGCGCAGAGAGAACGGCAGGTTGAAAATTTCGTCATGGCCGAAGGCTTCATACACCTTCCACAGCGATTCCTGCGCCAGCGACAGCGGTGCCTGCGCCCGATCATGATCGTCGGCGGTGGCCACCGCGGCATTCGTCTGCGCAACGTTCAGGCGTTTGGCATAGCCCGCCAACCCGAGCGCCGTCGGATGGCTGAACAGATCGTTAATGTTGATTTCGATCTGATGCAGGCTCAGCAAACGGCCGATCACCCGGGTGGCCACCAGCGAATGGCCGCCGCGATCGAAGAAGTCTTCATCCAGGGTCATTTCCGGCGCCACCAGGGCCTCACGGAACTCCTGCAAAATCAGCGGTGCAACGCTTTCGTCCGCGTCGCCGTTCGCCGCCGGCGCGGCCATCGCCGGGGAAACGGACTCAGCCGCCGGCAATGCGACGGCAATCCGCTGCCCGGCCAGGAAGGCGCTGAACTGCTCCAGCAGGAAAGGCGCCACATGCGGAGAGAGGCGCGGATCGGTGACCAGCTCGAGCGTCAGCGCTTCCGCCTCCGGCAACCCCAGCAGCAGCGCCAGCTCAAACGGCGTATGCAGCGGCGGCAGCAACAGGCGTTCGGCGTGAACGCCTTCCAGCCGCCACTCTGCGGCCAGATCGTCGCGCCAGGCCACCAGCAGCTGCGCCCGTTGCGGATCCGGCTGTTCAGCCACGGTTTGCGCCAGCAGCCGCTGCCCGGCGTCGCCCTCGCCATGCTGTACGGTCAGGCGCATCAGCGGCGGCGCCGTCAGGCCCAGCTCCAGGCCGACGCACTCCGCCGTATCCGCTGCCGGCACGCACAGCTGCACCGCTTGCCCGCCGGCCTGCGCGGCGACGAACTCGGCAAACCGCGCCGCCACCGCCGCCAGCAGGGCCCGCGGCGTGTCGTTGGCGGGCAACAGCGAGCGCGCAATGCGCGTGACCACGCGCGCGCCCACCGGCGGTAAGGCTTCAGCGCGCTGCGCCGGGCTGCGATAATCCTGCAGTGAGACCGCCTGGCGCACCCACGGCAGCTGCGGCTCCGGAGTTTCCGCCAGCTCGACCGGCTCCGCCGCGAAAGGCAGAGGCATCGCGTCCCCGTTATAACGGGCGGACAGCATCGCCGGCAGATGACGCCACGGCAGCGTTTCCGCCAGGATGTCATGCAAGACCACGCCCAAAATCACGTTATCGCCCGGCGTGAGCAACAGCAGGCAGCGCAGCGGCGCTTCGCTTTCCAGTACAAACGGCGTTGCCTGCGCTTGCAGCAGGCGACAAATGGCCTGTTGTTCGTCCGCCACCTGACGAAGGCTCACCGGCAACGGTGCCGAGCCGGCGGGGCGTTTCACCAGGCCGTTTTCGTCATCAAAAACGTAGCGCACGTCCACGCCCGGCGTTTCCCGCACCAGCGCCTGCAGCGCCGCCGTCAATTGGGCGATATCCACATCCCCCGTCAAACGCCAGGCCAACGCCCGCTGCCCGCGTGCGTCACCCTGCTGCAGATGGGCAAACCATACCCGTTCTTCGGCTTCGCTTACCGGCCGCTCGCCGCTCGCCGACGCCGCGCCCAGCGCCTGAAACGCGCTCTCCAGCCGCTGGGCCTCTTCATCGCTCAGAATGCTGTCAAAATCACCGATCACTGCGTTATCTCCTCTGCCCGGCCGTGCCGGGATAGCGCATAAAACGGGGGACATTCGTCCCCCGTCATCGCGATAGCGTTAGAAATTCAGCTCAACCGCCGCGCCGACCATGCGCGGGCGCTGCTGCGTCGCGGTGTAGATGTCGTTGCCACCAACCATAATGCGGCGCTCGGAGTCGAACAGGTTTTGCGCAAACAGCGTGGCGCGCCCATAGGCGAAGGTGTAGGCCAGTTGGGCGTTAGCCGACCAGTAGGAACCTATGCGCCCGCGCGAATCGTTGTCATACGCCGAGTAATAGGAGTCCGAGAACGCCACGTTAGTGCTCACTTCCCACCCTTTCAGGAACTGATATTTGGCGCCCATGTTGGCGGTGTAAGCCGGCGCGCGTCCCAATTCATGCCCTTCCACGCCGCTGCCCGAGAACTTTTTGATCTTGGTTTTCAGCAGACCAACGTTACCGAACAGCTCGAAGTCCCAACGCGGCTGCCAAGTGGCGCCGATTTCCGCGCCGTAGGTTTCCACCTTGTCGGCGTTACGGATCACGCTGGAGTTTTCACCCAAGTAATAAGGCAGCTGCATGTCTTTGTAATCGTTGTAGAACACGTTGCTGGTCAGCACCACGTTGGCGTCTTTCAGATGATGACGGGTGTACAGCTCATAGTTCCAGACATACTCGGAACCGTAGGTGTAACTGACGATCGGGCTGCTGAGAGTAATGCCCGCGCCGCCGGCGTTATAACCGCGCGCGATCTTGGCACCGTAGGTTTGAGTGTCCGTCGGTTTCCAGGCCACGTCCAACTTCGGCAGGAACACGGTGTAGGTTTCATCGAAGTCGATGCGCACCGCCTGGCTGCCACCGTTGCGTTGGCGATGTTCGCGTTCCAGACGGCTGGCGGCAGTCACGTCCACCTGCGGCGTCAGCGCATAGGTCAACTCAGCGAACGCCGAATGGGTATCGGTTTTATCCTTGAAGGTCGATCCGCCGAAGATATTGACGAACTCATCCTGCTTGGCGTGAAAATAACGCAGCCCCGCCAGCCCGTGCAGGCGACTGTCCGCGCCGCCGAAGCGCACCACCGGCTCCACGTGCACCTCTTTGCCACCGATGTCGGCGTACGGCAGCTTATAAGCCGTGGCACGGTTAATGTTGAAATCGGTATAGATAACGCGGTTTTCCAACGCCAGGCCATCGGAGGCCTCCCAGGCCAGATCCCAGATACCGCTGTTCACATTGCTTTTGAACACCGGCCGGCGGATGTCGTGACGCGCACTCGCAGGATGCGGTTGCGGGTTGAGGCTTTCGTTTTGCGGCGCGGAGCTGCCGAAGTGGTTAAAGGTCAGTTTGGTGGTCAGATCGCGCAAACCGGCCGGATTGAACAGCAGCTTGGCGCGGGCAGTGGTGGCTTCCACTTCTCGCGGATCGCCCACTGGCTCATAGGCCGGCAGGTCAGCATCGCTGCGGCGGCGCTGGCGATCGACGCTGACGCGAAACGCCAGCTGATCTTCCACCAGCGGGCCGGACGCCATGGCCGCCAACTGTGAAGAGTGCTGATTGCCAGCCCCGCCCTTGAAGGCGCTTTCCCATTCGAAGGTCGGATCTTTACTGGCCATGACGATGGCACCGGCGATGGCGTTACGCCCCTGAATATAACTTTGTGGGCCGCGGAACACTTCGACGCGATCCAGATCCCACAGCGATTGCGGTCCGTAGGCTTGTTCGTTATAGGTTAGCGAACGGCCGTCCAACGACAGATTGAGGCGTGGGCGGGTGCCGCTGAGGAAAGCGCCAGCACCGGTGGTCGGGCCGGAGCCGTCAACGCCACGCACGGTTGGCAGATCGTTGCCGATGCCGACATCCACTACGTTGGGGGTCATGCGCAGCAAATCGGGAACCTGTGTCGCATTAGGCATCGAGGCGATGCGGTTGCTGTCGAACACTTCGACGCTGGAGCCAGTGTCAAAAATGGAACGTTTGATCTTCTCACCGGTAACCAGCAGCGTTTCCGCGTCCTGGTAGGTTTCGTTGCTCTTGGTTTCCGCCGCGTTGACGTTACCGATCGCCAGTGAACAAACCCCTAAAAATACGGAGGAAAACGCCCCAATGGCTTTCATCCCCGCTTTTTCCCCGTTTCCTACGCTTTCATGTCGTTGAGCCGCAAAATGCTTGCCCATAGATGTCTTCTCCTTTCATCCCAGAGGTGCACAAAATTTGATTTTTTTTACACAACCTACATCGACACTCACACAGACCATGACGCTGCGGCCTTCCCGGCCTTGCTGTTGCTTATCCCTGCGGCAAACCCATGTTTTTCGCGGCCAAACGAGCGCGGCCCCGTCCACGGCCAAGCCGCCGGCGAAGCGGCCGGCAGCTTGTATAAAAACGTAAAAGAGTGTTAAGAATGATAATATTTTGCATTTTCTAATGCAAATCATTATCAACAAAGATGAGAAGCCGAGCACGGAAACAGCCAGAAATCCTTATACTTTTGCAGGTAAAACAAGCGCTGCAATAACAAGCAATCATTTCAATGCTAAGAATAATATAGATAAATCATTCACCTCCAAAGCCCTACCTGCCCGGCATCGCTAAAACCCCTTATAAATAGCACCTTCGCGCCAAATGGATTAAATAATAATAATTTTCATTCCTATTAACATTTAGATATATTCTTGCAGTCTCGTTGGCTGAATCAAAATGGATACCCGATGAAAGCTTTGACCACGATGCAGGCCGCCTATTGGGTAGGCCGACAGTCCGCTCCTCCCCTCGGCGGCATGGCCGCCCACCTGTATGCGGAATTCGACGGCGGCGAGCTGGATCTCGCCCGACTACGCCAGGCCGTTGATGCGCTGTACCTGCATCATCCGCTGTTGCGCCTGCGCATTACCGATGATGGCCGGCAGACGATCGCGCCTCCCGGCCCCCGGCACACCTTGCATCTCGACGACTGGCGGCACGCCGATACAGCGACGCTGGCAGCCGCGCTCGCCGCCAAACGCCAGGCAAAAAGTACCCAGCTGCTGCCGCTGGAACAGGGCGTGCCCTGCGATATCAGCCTGAGCCTGTTGCCGGAAGGGCGCAGCCGCCTGCATGTCGATCTCGATATGATCGCCGGCGATGCCATGAGCTTTCGCCTGTTGATGGAAGATCTGACGGCGTTTTATCACCAGTGCCCACCGGCCCCCTCCCATGACGCGCCGCCGGCCTACTTCGATCACCTCGAACAACGCGACGCCGACGAAGCGCTGCGCCAGCGGCGCGAACGCGGCCAGCGTTGGTGGCGTGAGCGCCTGGCGCAGGTGCCACCGGCGCCGCGCCTGCTGCGCACGCCGGACCGCTGCCGCAGCGATCGCCTGGCCATACAGCTGAATGCGGAAGAAAGCCGCGCGCTGGAGAGCGCCGCCAAACGGCACCACACCTCCCTCTCGACGCTGTTTTTAGCGCTGTTCGCGCTGGCCGTCGGCCAGGGTTGGAACATGACGCGCTTTCGGCTCAACGTGCCGCTGTTCCACCGCGAGAGCGAACGGGAGGACGCGCATCGCCTCATCGGCGATTTCTCTAACCTGGTGCTGCTCGGCGTGGAACTGAACCCGACGGAAAATCTGAGCGCTTTCTGCCGGCGCCTGATGACGCAGCTGGCGGAGCTGATCGAGCATGCGGATTACCCCGGCGTGAGCGTGATGCGCGATCTGTCGCGCCTGCACGGCAGCCTGCAGCCTTCGCCGGTGGTGTTTACCGCCGGTTTTGGCATCCGCGGCAAGACGCTGTTTTCCGAACGGGTCACCGACACCTTCGGCCATCTCGGCTGGGTCATCTCTCAGGGGCCGCAGGTGGCGCTGGATGCGCAGGTCGCCCACGTCGACGACGGCATTCTGATCAACTGGGACGTGCGGCTGGATGCGTTCCCCGAGCAGGTGCTGCCACGCCTGCTGGCCTGTTACCGGGCGCTGCTGCACTTGGCCGCGCGGCAAACGGAGGCGTTCGATCGCCCGCTGTCGCAGCTGTTGGCGCAATGCACGCCCGACGCGCTGGCGCAGCAGGCGCCGGTGCGCCAGGTGCTGCATCGGCTGCTGGCGCGGGTGGCCCCCGGGGCCGGCTTGCGCGACCACGACGATATCCGCCGGTTGGCCTTGCCGGATGCCGGGGTGAACGCGCTGCTGACGGTGCTCAACAAGTATCTGGCGGCGGCGCTGACGGCGCAGGATCTGGCGGCGCATTCCTCCCCTGCGGCGCTGGCGGCGCTGATCTGCCAACGCTCGCCCGAGGCAGGACGGCATGCGAAAACGCTGCTCGCCGCGCTGGCGCCGCAGCACTGAGATCGGTTTCCGGGCGCGCGGCGCCCGGCTCGTTTTAATCGGTTAGCGACTATAGGGAAGTACCATGGAGACAGCATTAACCGCACTGCAGCAGGCCTATCTTCTGGGCCGCAGCGATCGATGGCCGCTCGGCGGCGTGGCGATGCACGACTTTCGCGAATACCGCGCCCGGCAGCCGGATATGCCGCGCTTTGAAGCGCGCCTGACCGAGCTGGTACAGCACTACCCGGCGTTGCGCACCTGCATCGATGTGCAGCGCGGCACGCAGCACGTACGCCCGGAGGTGACGCTGCATCTGGATCGTCACGATCTGCGCGCCCTTGATGGCGAAGCGGCGCAGCGCCAGGTCGAACAACTGCGCGAGCGTTACTCCCACCAGCGCCACGATCCGAGCCAACCGCTGTGGCGCATCGCCGTGATCCAACTTGCCGAACAGCAGGATCCGACGGGATCGCCGTACGATACGCTGATCTTTACCAGTTTCGATGCCTTGATCCTCGACGGCCAAGGGATCTCCACCGTGATCGCACGCCTGTTCGACGATCGCCCTCTGACGCCGACCGCCGCCGCGCTGCCGCTCCCCACCGCATCGGCGGCGCAGCGCCAGGCCGACGCCGCCTACTGGCGCGAAAAGCTGCAGGATGTCACCACGCCGTCGGCGTTGCCGTGGCGCGCCCCGCTCGCCAATCTCACCTCATCGCGCTATCGCCGCGCCAGCCTGACGCTGCCGCGCGATACGATAAAACGGCTTGGCCGTCTGGGATCGCCGCATGCGCTGCTGCGCAACAGCCTGCTGTCGGCGCTGATCCTAGATACGCTGGCCCACTGGACCACCGACGGCGAGCTGTGCGTCGGCGTGCCGGTAGCGTTCCCCGCCGCCGACGGCGCTCTGGGCAACGCCTCCAGCTTCGTGGCGGTGCGCTATTCCCGCCACGGCGAAGACTTTATCCAACGCGCGCAAGCCTTACAGGACGACGTGCTCGGCGCGCTCGACCACCTGACGTTTTCCGGCGTCGATCTGGCGCGGCAGTTGCTCGGCCAAAGCCAGGGCGGCCCGGCGCTGCCGGTGATCCTGACCAACTGCCTGGGCTGGGAAACGCTGCCGGCCGAGGCGCCGGTGCGCTTCCACGACGGCCTGACCCAAACGCCGCAGGTCGCCATCGACATTCGCCTGACGCTGGACAGCGAAAAAAACCTGCAGCTGTGCGTGGACTACGCCGAGCAGGCGCTGCACGGCGAGCAGGTAGAAGCCATGCTGGCGGCACTGCAGCGACGCATCCTGCACAGCTGCCAACGGGCCGACCTGGCGATCGCGCCGCGGGACTTCATCGATCTGACGCATTACCGCCACAACGACAGCGAAGCGAATTACGCACCTTATCCTTATTTGGCGCAGCTGGCCGAGCGGCTGTTCGGCGTACAAAACGGCGGCAACGCGCTGATCTGCGGCGAACAGACGCTGACCTACCGCGAACTGGGCCAGCGGATCGCCACGGCGATCGCCAACCTGCAGAGCCGCGGCGTGCAGCCGGGCAACGTGGTGGCGCTGTATCTGCCGCGCAGCCCGGAACAGATCATCTTCAGCCTCGCCTGCGCCCTGCAGGGCGTGATCTGGGTGCCTGTCGATATCAACTCGCCGCCGGAGCGCACCGCCTACCTGCTGGAAAACTGCCGGCCGACGCTAGTGGTGCACGGCGGCGATCTGGAGACACCGATCGGCGTAACGCCGGCGACCCTGCTGACGCCGACGGATCGCGCGCCTGCGCTGCCGGATGAACAGACGTTGGCGGAACGCAGCGCCAGCCAGGCCGCGAGCTACTACCTGTATACCTCCGGCACCACCGGTAAACCCAAATGCGTGGTGCTCAACAACCGCGCCACCGCCAACGTCGTCCACCAGACTCAGCAACGCTGGGCGGTCACTGCCGACGACGTCTTCATTTCCGTCACGCCGCCGCACCATGACATGTCGATGTTCGATCTGTTCGGTTCGCTGTGCGCCGGCGCCACGCTGGTACTGCCGGCGCCGCATCAGGAAAAGGACGCCATCAGCTGGAACCAGCTGGTGGAAAAGCACCGGGTCACCCTGTGGTGTTCGGTGCCCGCCATTCTGGAGATGCTGCTCACCTGCAAAACGGCCGACAGCCTGCGTTCGCTGCGCCTGGTGGCGCAAGGCGGCGACTACATCAAGCCGGCGACGGTGCAAACCCTGCGCACCCTGCGCCCGGATCTCGCGCTGTTCTCGCTCGGCGGGCCGACCGAAACCACCATCTGGAGCATCTGGCACCCGATCGCCCCGCAGGAGAGCGGCACCGTGCCTTACGGCCGCCCGCTGCCGGCCAACCGCTACTTCATCTGCGATGACGACGGCAGCCACTGCCCGGCCGGCGTGGTCGGCCGCATTCATACCGCCGGGGTCAACCTGGCGTTGGGCTATCTGGAGCAGGGGGAGCTGAAGCAGCATGACTTCGTCACCCTCGAAGGGCCGGACGGGCAACCGCTGCGCGCTTTCCGCACCGGCGATCAGGGCTACTACCGTGCGGACGGCAACATCATGTTCGCCACCCGGGTGAACGGCTATGTGAAGATCCGCGGCGTGCGCGTCTCGTTGCCGGAAATCGAAGATGTGCTGCGCCGCCATCCGGCGATCCTGGATATGGTGGTGGTGGACTATCCCAGTGGAGAGAACAACGAAGCGGCGCTCGGCGCCCTGTATCTGACCCGCGACGGCAAACCGCTGCCGCTGTCCGAGATCCGCGCCTTCGCCACCGGCTATCTGCCCTGCACCCATATTCCCACGCGCTTTATCCATGCCGAGGCGCTGCCGCTGTCCGCCAACGGCAAAACCGACCGCCATCGCATCCGCGCCGATCTGAGCGACCAGCAAACCGCGCCGGCGCTGAACGCCTGTGCGGCGCCGCCGCCGAACGCGCCTTTGGCGCGCAGCGCAGAGATCCTGACTATTTACTGGCAGGCGATCGGCGTAACGCCACGCCCGGAATGGGGGGAAGAGACGGCGTTTATCACCATGGGGCTGAAGTTGCCGCATATCAAACAGGTGGCGGAGCGCCTCAATGACGCTTTCGGCACCCGGCTGGTAAGCAGTTCGCTCCTGCCATGCAAGAACGCGCGCGAAGTGGCGGCATTGCTGGCCAATTGATGCCATAAAACTCGGGCGGGGACATCCCCCGCCCGCACTTTATCAGGCAGGCAACGCCGTCAGAGCCGCCAGCGGTTGTTCCCAGGCTTCCCGCTGCAGCGCGCGCAACAGAAACTCTTGCAGCGCCTCGCCATAGTCCAGCACATCCTCCGTCGGGAACTGTTCCAGATAAATATCGATATCGACCTGCAGATCGCGGGCGTCGGTGCGGCCGCGATAAGTCAGATTAAAACCGTCGCCCGAACCGCCGGCCAATACGCGGCGGGTGCCGCTGCAGCCGGTAAACCGGGGCGCATCGAAGGGTTGCACGTTGATGAAAGGAGAAATAAAGAAGCGCGAGTCTGGCTCCACGCCGCGATCGGCGGCCAGTTGACGCAGGCGGTAGCCGGCGTGGCTGCGCAGCTCCCGCAGTTGCTGCGCCATCGTCATCAGAAAATCTCCCAGCGTCGCCGACGGGGGTGGCGACACCAGCAGCGGCAGCGTGTTGACCGCCAGCGAAGGCACGTTGGTGGCAGCCTGCCCGCGGCGATTCATCGCCGGCATCCACATCGGCAGCGTATCGCCTTGTCGGGTGTCGCGCGGCATCACCTGAAACAGCCAGGCCGCCGACAGCGCCACCAGCAAGTCGGGCCAATTGATGCCGCTGCGTTCCGCCAGCTGTGCCAGCCGTTGCGATACCGCCGCCGGCAGCCGGTGGTGGGTGCTTAGACGCCGCACGCCATAGGCCTCACCGCCCTTGCGCACCGTCGGCAGCGCCTGCGACGGCGGCAGATAGCTCTGCCAAAAGCGCCGATCGCGCTCGCATCGCTCAGAATCAGCGTAGGCCAGCTCGGCCTGTTGAAAGGCGTCAAAGGCGCCAAAGGGAATACCCGCGCTGCCTTCACCCAGATAGTGCGCATATAACGCGGCGCAGCGGTGTTCAATCAAGGCCATGCCGAAGCCATCAACCAGAATATGGTGCGCACGCACGTACCAGAGGTAGCGCTCCGGCCCCAGCTTGAGCAGCCAGGCGGCGGCTAGCGGCTCGCTGTGCAGCGCCCGGCGCTGCGCGATATCTTCGCGCATCAGGCTTTGCGCCGCCTGCCAGGGATCGCCGTGCGTTTGCAGATCGATGCGTTGTAATGGCGGTATGCGTTGTGGATCGTGCCGTAACGGCGGAGGAGCGTCGCCACGCCGCTCACCAAAGCGCAGGGCAAACGCCTGCGTCTCGGCGAGGGTAGTGGCGATCGCCCGGCAGAGCGTCTCTTCCTCTACCGCGCCGCACAGTTCGGTGCAGTGTGCGACGGTGGACAGGGTCTGCCCGGGGTGCAAGGTGTGTTCTTCCCAGAAATCAAGCTGCGCTGGCGCCAGCGGCAACCATTCAGAGGCCAAAGCGGTGTCCGACATGTTACCTACCTTTGATAAGCCCGAATAAAGACGCCGAACGGGCGTAACCCCGCCGTTCAACGGCTTTTGCGTGTCTCCATACATCATCAAATGAAAATGATAATAACATCTATTATCATTTCTATTAATTTGGTAACACTTTAGATTCTGTTAAGCGGGGATGCAAGTCGCGCAATAGGGCAAAGAAAAGAAAGCGGCAGATTGAAGGGCCATAAAAACAAAACGCCCCGGCACAACTGCCCGGGGCGTTTTTAACATCGACGAGACTCGGCGATTAGGCCTGATTGGCCGGCTTCACCTTCTGCGCCAGAAACTCCGTTTCGTAGGCCAGCGCCTTCTTGCGATCGAACTGGTGCTCCCATTTGGCGATCACCAATACCGCCAACGCGTTACCCACGACGTTCAGCGCGGTGCGCGCCATATCCAGGATACGGTCCACGCCGGCGATGAACGCCAGGCCTTCCAGCGGAATGCCGACGCTGCCCAGCGTGGCCAGCAGCACCACGAACGAGACGCCCGGCACGCCGGCGATCCCTTTCGAGGTGACCATCAGCGTCAGCACCAGCACGATCTCCTGCCCCAACGACAGCTCGATGCCGTACAGCTGGGCGATAAAGATGGCGGCGATGCTCTGGTACAGCGTCGAGCCATCCAGGTTAAAGGAGTAGCCGGTCGGCACCACGAAGCTGGTGATCGACTTGGGCGCGCCGTAAGCCTCCATCTTTTCGATGATGCGCGGCAGCACCGTTTCCGAACTGGCGGTGGAATAAGCCAGGATCAGTTCGTCTTTCAGGATGCGGATCAGCGTCCAGATGCGCAGGTTGCACAGCCGGGCGACCGCCCCCAGCACCACCAGGGCGAAGAACGCGATGGCGAAGTACACCAGCACCACCAGCTTGGCCAGCGGCAGCAGCGAAGCGAAACCGAAGTTGGCTACCGTGACCGCAATCAGGCCAAACACCCCGATCGGCGCATAGCGCATGATCATGTGGGTGACTTTGAACATGCTTTCGGACACCGCCTTGAACACCTTCAGCAGCGGCTCTTTAGTCTCTTTCGGCAACGACGACAGCCCCAGACCGAACAGCACCGAGAAGAAGATAATCGGCAACATGTCGCCCTTGGCCATCGACGAGAAGACGTTCGACGGGATCAGCGACAGAATGGTCGCCACCAGGCTGTGCGAACCGCTTTGCACCTGTTCGGTGGTTTTCTCATACTGCGAAATGTCCACCGTGGTCAGCGTCGACATATCGATGCCGTGGCCGGGTTGGAATACGTTGGCCAACGTCAACCCCACCACGATGGCAACGGTGGTGATCACTTCGAAGTAGATAATGGTTTTCAATCCGATGCGGCCCAGCTTTTTCGCATCGCCCACGCCGGCAATACCGACAATCAGCGTGGAAATAACGATCGGCACCACAATCATCTTGATCAGACGAATAAAGATATCGCCCGCCGGGCTGAGAATATTACTGACCAGCCACTCACGAGATTCGGTCTGGTTGTGCAATACCGCGCCAACAATAATACCCAGCACCAACGCGATCAGGATTTGCCAAGCCAGGCTAATTTTTACACTTTTCATACCCAAAAAGTCCTCAAAGACCCTTTTCGCCGTACAAAGTCGCAACACGGCGAAAAGAATACTTAATCATTTATTACAGGCTTATGTTAATTCAGTGGAAGCGTTCACCTGCCCTGGGTGCGACGCAGTATAAATCTGTATCATCCGGGCGGCATGCTCTGCAAGCCTTGATTTGTCAGGGTTGAGCGCTGAATCGAATAACAAAAATTTCGCGTTACTATATCAAACAGCATAATTGCTTGTTATTAAAAACATAATTTTTCATACAATGAAGCATACAAGCACGCCGGAGACGATTTTTTGAACGCCATTAAAATGCGTTATTTTTCACCCATTCTGCATATTTAATCCGCATAAAATGTTTATATTTTGTTACTTAAAAATCAAACAAATGAGAATTGACCGAGTGACACTTTCGGCCATAAATGCAGCGCCACTTTATATTCAGATTAAAAAACGAACGATATTGCAGAGCGAATGCCATAAGGTATCATCCGACCTTTCATCAGGAATTAAGGTTAATAAAACGTTATTTCACGATATGTCGTCCATCGTTATATGGTGTTAATACCAACTTCGAATATTAATAGCGAAAAATAATCCAAAAAGATTTATAGCGAGAAATAATTATGACCCTGCGCGTATCTATTAATATCGAGGCAGTTCCCCCCCGTCTTTGTTTATTCTTTTTTGTTCTTTATATAAGTGTTTTTGGTTAAAAATGCGGGTTTATGGGGATTTAAGCACCAAAGAGATAGATATGCCCTGCAAATGCGACAGAACGATTACAAATCAATATCTTTGTTGCGTGATCTGCCGCGCAAAAAAGAAACAAAGAATCGTAGCAAACTATACTTAACCTTCAGTTGACATATCATTAACAACTTCAAGGAGAAAAGCTATGAGCCAACTGCATAAACACGCTATTCCTTCTGCAATTGCAGAACGCGCCCTGATTAATCCGGCACAATACCAAGAGTATTATCAACAGTCGGTTCAAGACCCAGAGGCTTTCTGGGGTGAGCATGGCAAAATCCTGGATTGGATCAAACCCTATACCAAAGTTAAAAATACCTCGTTCGATCCGGGCCACGTCAGCATTCGCTGGTTTGAAGACGGCACGTTGAACCTGGCGGCCAACTGTCTGGATCGCCATTTGGCCGAGCGCGGCGACCAAACCGCCATTATCTGGGAAGGCGATGACCCGACCCAATCCAAAAAAGTGACTTACAAACAGTTGCACCATGACGTCTGCCAGTTCGCCAACGTGCTGAAAAAGCTCGGCGTGAAAAAGGGCGACGTGGTGGCTATCTATATGCCGATGGTGCCGGAAGCGGCGGTCGCGATGCTGGCCTGTGCGCGCATCGGCGCCGTACATTCGGTGATCTTCGGCGGCTTCTCGCCGGAAGCGGTCGCCGGGCGCATTATCGACTCCAACGCCAAGCTGGTGATCACTGCCGATGAAGGCCTGCGCGCCGGCCGCGCCGTGCCGCTGAAAAAGAACGTCGATGATGCGCTGAAAAATCCCAGCGTGGTCAGCGTCACCAACGTGGTGGTGTTCCAACGCACCGGGAAACCGGGCTACTGGCAGGAAGGGCGCGATCTGTGGTGGCATGAGCTGATCCAGGGCGTCTCCGCCGACTGCCCGCCGGAAGAAGTGAACGCCGAAGATCCGCTGTTTATCCTGTACACCTCAGGCTCGACCGGCAAACCGAAAGGCGTGCTGCACACCACAGGCGGCTACCTGGTGTACGCCGCGATGACCTTTAAATATGTGTTTGACTACCACGACGGCGACATTTACTGGTGCACCGCCGACGTGGGCTGGGTTACCGGCCACAGCTATCTGCTGTACGGCCCGCTGGCCTGCGGCGCCACCACGCTGATGTTCGAAGGCGTGCCTAACTATCCGGGCGTCAATCGCCTGTCGCAGGTGATCGACAAGCACCAGGTCAACATTCTGTATACCGCGCCAACCGCCATTCGCGCCCTGATGGCCGAAGGCGACAAGGCGATCGAAGGCACCCGACGCGATTCGCTGCGCATCATGGGCTCGGTCGGCGAGCCGATCAACCCGGAAGCCTGGGAGTGGTACTACAACAAGATAGGCAACGCAAAGTGCCCGATCGTCGACACCTGGTGGCAAACCGAAACCGGCGGCTTCATGATTACCCCGCTGCCGGGCGCCACCGAGCTGAAGGCCGGTTCCGCCACGCGGCCGTTCTTCGGCGTACAGCCGGCGCTGGTCGATAACGTCGGCACACCGCAGGAAGGCGCCTGCGAAGGCAACCTGGTGATCGTCGACTCCTGGCCGGGCCAGGCACGCACCCTGTTCGGCGATCATGACCGCTTCGAGCAAACCTACTTCTCGACCTTCAAAGGCATGTACTTCAGCGGTGACGGCGCCCGTCGCGACGAGGACGGTTACTACTGGATCACCGGCCGCGTCGACGACGTGCTGAACGTCTCCGGCCACCGTCTGGGCACCGCCGAGATCGAGTCTGCGCTGGTATCGCACCCGAAAATCGCCGAAGCCGCGGTGGTCGGCATTCCTCATAACATCAAAGGCCAGGCGATCTACGCCTACATCACGCTGAACCACGGCGAAGAACCGACGCCGGAGCTCTATACCGAAGTGCGCAACTGGGTGCGCAAAGAGATAGGGCCGATCGCCACGCCGGACGTGCTGCACTGGACAGATTCGCTGCCCAAGACGCGCTCCGGCAAGATCATGCGGCGTATCCTGCGCAAAATTGCCGCCGGCGACACCAGCAACCTGGGGGACACCTCCACGCTGGCGGATCCGGCCGTAGTCGACAAGCTGTTGGAAGAAAAACAATCAATGAAAGTGCCGTCATAATTTACGCCGCTTCAGGCCGTTCATTCGGATAACGCGCCGTTGAGCGGCCCTGGCGCGGCGTAATCTCTCAATACCGACTGGAGACACTCTGATGAATGACACCATTTATCAAGGGATTGAAGAAAACCCGCGCTTTAAAGAGCTGGTGAGAAAACGCGGCCGGTTCGCCTGGCTGCTTTCGCTGATTACGCTGGCGCTGTACGTCGGCTTTATTCTGTTGATCGCCTTCGATCCGCAATGGCTCGGCACGCCGATCGCCGCCGGATCGACCATCACCCGCGGGATCCCGGTCGGCGTCGGGCTGATCGTGATCTCTTTCGTCTTGACCGGGATCTACGTGTTTCGCGCCAACGGCGAGTTCGATCGCCTCACCGCAGAAATTCTGCGTGAGGTGAAACAATGAAGCGCTTATTCTCTGCCACCGCGCTGCTGTTGCTGCCCGGTCTGGCCTGCGCCGAAGCCATCGGCGGCGAAGTGCATCGTCAGCCGCTGAACATCCAGGCGATCGTGATGTTTATCCTGTTTGTCGGCGCCACGCTCTACATCACCTATTGGGCGTCCAAACGCACCCGTTCCCGTCAGGATTACTACACCGCGGGCGGGCGCATCACCGGCCTGCAAAACGGGCTGGCGATCGCCGGCGACTTCATGTCTGCCGCCTCGTTTCTCGGCATCTCCGCCCTGGTCTACACCTCGGGCTATGACGGCCTGATCTATTCCATCGGCTTCCTCATCGGCTGGCCGATCATTCTGTTCCTGATCGCGGAGCGCCTGCGCAACCTCGGCCGCTATACCTTTGCCGATGTCGCCTCTTACCGCCTAAAACAGAAACCGATCCGTACCCTGTCGGCCTGCGGCTCTTTGGTGGTGGTGGCGCTGTATCTGATCGCGCAGATGGTCGGCGCCGGCAAGCTGATCCAGCTGCTGTTCGGGCTCAACTACCACGTGGCGGTGATCCTGGTCGGTATCCTGATGGTGCTGTACGTGCTGTTCGGCGGCATGCTGGCCACCACCTGGGTGCAAATCATCAAGGCGGTGCTGCTGCTGTCCGGCGCCAGCTTTATGGCGCTGATGGTGATGAAGTCGGTTAACTTCGACTTCAACACCCTGTTCGCCGAAGCGGTGAAGGTGCATCCGAAAGGCATCGCCATCATGAGCCCAGGCGGCCTGGTGTCCGATCCGGTTTCCGCGCTGTCGCTCGGCCTGGCGCTGATGTTCGGCACCGCCGGTCTGCCGCACATCCTGATGCGCTTCTTCACCGTGAGTGACGCCAAGGAAGCGCGCAAGAGCGTGTTCTACGCCACCGGTTTTATCGGTTATTTCTATATCCTGACCTTTATCATCGGCTTCGGCGCCATCTTGTTGGTCAGCGCCAATCCGGCGTTCAAAGACGCCACCGGCGCGCTGCTGGGCGGCACCAACATGGCGGCGGTGCACCTGGCCAATGCCGTTGGCGGCAACTTCTTCCTCGGCTTTATCTCGGCGGTGGCCTTCGCCACCATTCTGGCGGTCGTTGCAGGCCTGACGCTGGCCGGCGCCTCGGCCGTTTCCCACGATCTGTACGCCAGCGTGATGAAAAACGGCAAGGCAACCGAGCGCGACGAACTGAGAGTATCCAAGATCACCGTTGTGGTGCTAGGCATTGTCGCCATTGCCCTGGGGATTTTGTTCGAGAAGCAGAACATCGCCTTTATGGTCGGGTTGGCGTTCTCCATCGCCGCCAGCTGTAACTTCCCTATCATCATCCTGTCGATGTACTGGTCGCGTTTGACTACCCGCGGCGCGATGATTGGCGGCTGGTTGGGCCTGTTGACGGCGGTGATTCTGATGATCCTCGGCCCGACGATCTGGGTGCAGATCCTCGGCCATGAAAAACCGATTTACCCTTATGAATATCCGGCGCTGTTCTCGATGATTGTCGCCTTTGTCGGTACCTGGCTATTCTCGATCACCGACAGCTCGCTGGCCGGGCAGCAAGAGCGGGAACGCTTCCGGGCTCAGTTTGTCCGTTCGCAAACCGGGCTGGGCATCTCTCAGGGCAGCTCGCATTAACCGAATAATAAGTGAAAAAAGCAAACATACCCTAATCAAAGGCCCTTCGGGGCCTTTTCTCTGGCTGTTTTGTCGGAGAAACAGCGCAGCATAGCTGCGCTTTTTTGCGTTTTACGCATAGCAAAAAGCCCTGAACGTCAGTTCAGGGCTTTCGGCTTGGTTTGATGCCTGGCAGTGTCCTACTCTCGCATGGGGAGACCCCACACTACCATCGGCGCTACGGCGTTTCACTTCTGAGTTCGGCATGGGGTCAGGTGGGACCACCGCGCTATTGCCGCCAGGCAAAT
>NZ_JBEOQT010000007.1:0-236977 GCF_040280225.1 Serratia sp. SM04
GCCTGGCGGCAATAGCGCGGTGGTCCCACCTGACCCCATGCCGAACTCAGAAGTGAAACGCCGTAGCGCCGATGGTAGTGTGGGGTCTCCCCATGCGAGAGTAGGACACTGCCAGGCATCAAATAAACGTTATCAGCGTGACGACTGGTAATGCGCAAATCGCAGCGCGCGATATTGCCGGCATCGAAAGATGCAACGTAAAAGAATCGGTGGAGCGGTAGTTCAGTTGGTTAGAATACCTGCCTGTCACGCAGGGGGTCGCGGGTTCGAGCCCCGTCCGTTCCGCCACTTATTTAATTATGCCTGCTTTATTAGCAGGCATAATGTTAAGCGAGATTTAGGGGCGTAGCTCAGTTGGTAGAGCACCGGTCTCCAAAACCGGGTGTCGCGAGTTCGAGTCTCTCCGCCCCTGCCATATTAAGAACCCTTTGCGAAAGCAAAGGGTTTTTTTTTGCCTATCATTTTTCTTCCTTACCGCTTTGGAATAGAGCGCTTTTGACGCTATATGCCGATGTTTGCCCGATCCTGGTTGCTTCATGTTCCTCCGAACTCTATCCTGCCGGCCTCCTGATTCTTATCTCGTTTTGCATTATCTTCTCTCAGAAGGCGATGAGCGCGTTTTTGCTTGATAGACAGTCACGACCACGATGACGGCGTTTAAGGCCGCCATAACGCTTTAGGCTGCGGTATTTAAAGGTATTTTAAGTAATTGCCGAATCAAAGGCTGTTGATCGCTATTTTGCAACCAGACGGCATACAGTGGGCGGATAATCGGCGGGATCTCGGTGGCGGCCACCAACTGTGGATACTCTTTTTCCCACTGGCTGGGCAGGAAAGCGCATCCGCCCGTGGTTTCCAACAGCTGACGCGTCAGGTGAGCAGAGGTGGTGGTAAGCACCGGCACGTTATCACCTTCCAACATGCGGTTTTCCTGTTGGTGGAAGTCGGCTCCCCATTCCAGTTTGATGTAGGGCATTGGGGCCTGTTTGTCACGATAAGCGGATGAGAACAGGCGTAATGAGAAATTGCTCAGCTGCTGGCTGGCCAACTCATCCATCTTCGGCGGTTCAGTGGTGATCAGTAAATCGAGCTGCCTTTCATGCAGTTGTTTTACCAAAGAGTGCCTTAATGCCACCCTGGCTTCTAGCTGCAGCGCTTCGCGTTGTTGATAGAGCGCCTGTAGCCAAGGGGTCAGATAGGCTTCCCACAGCGAAGCGGTAGCGCCGATCGACAACTCGGTGTGTTGCAGCGAACGCACGACCTCCTTTTTCGCCAGCTGCCAGGTGTTCATCAGGCTCTCGGCATAGGGCAGAAGCCGCTCGCCGGCAGGCGTCAGGCGGATATTATTGCGATGACGGGTAAATAAATTGGCGCCCAGCTGGTTTTCTAACTGACGGATGCGGAAACTGACCGCGGACTGCGTTAAGTACAAAGATTCTGCGGCTCTGCCAAAGTGACGCGTTCTACTGACCTCCAAAAAGGTTTTCAGTAATTCGGTATCCACACCTATCTCCAAAAAAATTTGTCGTTAAGATTTAAATGTTTTGTTTTACACGCTGTCAAGCCTATCTAATACTCCGCGCCATAAACAGCACGGCCATAAGAGAATTAGGAGCGTGTCAGATGGCGGATAGCTTCACCACGACCAATCGTTTTTTTGATAATAAACATTACCCTCGCGGGTTCTCCCGTCACGGCGATTTCACCATTAAAGAGGCGCAATTGCTAGAGCGCTTCGGCTACGCGTTTAACGAGCTGGACTCGGGCAAACGCCAGCCGGCCACTGAAGAAGAACAACTGTTCGTCGCAGTGTGCCGCGGTGAGCGCGAAGCGGCTACCGAGCAGGAAAAAGTATGGGCTAAATATCTGGCGCGCACACGTCGCCCGAAGAAATTCCATACTCTGTCCGGCGGTAAACCGCAGGCTGACGCAGTAGAAGATTACAGCGACAGCGAAGACTAAAGACGATGGGGCCTGCGGGCCCCATTTTCATTCCAGACTACGATGCAGTTGTAACAGCAGGCGGTCCATGCTGCGATAGCCCAGCGCTTCGCTGAGGTGGCGCCTGTCGAGCTCAGCATCTCCCGCCAAATCCGCCAGCGTGCGCGCCACTTTCAAGATGCGCTGCCAGGCGCGAACCGATAACCCCAGCGCGTTTAATGTCGCCTCCAAAAACTCGGCGTCTGCCGCCTGCAGAACGCAATCCCGTTCCACTTCGCGGTTGCTCAGCAGCGCGTTGACTTTACCGGCGCGTTCAAGTTGCCGGGCGCGTGCCAGCAGCACTCTTTTCCGCACTTGTTCGCTGCTTTCTCCGTGTGTTTTCCGATGACTGAGTGTTCCCGGCGGCAACAGCGGCACTTCGATAGACAGATCGAAACGGTCGAGAAAAGGCCCTGACAGCCGGGCCAGATAGCGCAACACCTGCTGCGGTGAGGCGCGATTGTGCAGCCCCTGATAGTGCCCCGTCGGGCTGGGGTTCATTGCCGCGATCAGCTGCACTCTGGCGGGGAAACAGACCTTGGCGTTGGCGCGTGAAATCACGATCTCGCCGGATTCCAACGGCTCACGCAGCGCATCCAGTACCTTACGCTCGAATTCCGGCAGTTCATCCAGAAACAGCACGCCGTTATGCGCCATCGAGATCTCGCCCGGTCGCGGCAGTGAGCCGCCGCCGACCAATGCCGCCATCGAGGCGCTGTGGTGCGGTGCGCGAAACGGCCTCTGGCGCCATGGTAGGGCAGCGGGAATGTGATGCTGCAAGCTGGCGACCGCCAGACTTTCCAGCGCCTCAGGCTCCGTGAGCGGTGGCAGTAGGCTCGTGAGGCGGCTGGCCAGCATGGTTTTACCGGTGCCCGGCGGCCCAATCAGCAATAGGTTATGCCCGCCGGCGGCGGCGATCTCCAGTGCCCGCTTGGCCTGCTCCTGGCCGATGATATCGCGCAGATCGGCGCTGTCGCAGGCGGTGTCCGCAGCGGGAGGCGTGGCCGCCACCGGCAGTTCGCCCTGGCCGAGCAGAAAGGCGCAGACTTCCAACAGGTGCCGGGCGGTATGGGAGTGCGACTGCGCGATCAGGCCGACTTCGGCGGCGTTGTCCGTTGAGAGGATCAGTTGCCGCCCGGCATCAGCCGCCGCCAGCGCCGCCGGGATCGCCCCCCTGACCGCGCGCAGTGAGCCGGACAGCGCGAGCTCGCCAAGAAACTCGTAGCGCGCCAACGGTGCGAGGGGCAATTGCTCGGAGGCGGCGAGGATCGCCAGTGCTATCGGCAGATCGTAACGCCCGCCTTCTTTCGGCAGATCGGCGGGCGCCAAATTGACGGTGATGCGCCGGGCGGGAAAGGTGAAACCGTTATTGATCAGGGCGCTGCGCACCCGATCGCGCGCCTCTTTTACCGTGGTTTCCGGCAGGCCGACCAGCGTCAGGCCGGGCAGGCCATTGCTGATATGCACCTCCACCGTCACGGAAGGGGCCTGAACGCCGATGATGGCGCGGCTATAGATTACCGCCAGTGACATATCGCTCTCCTTGCTAAGGGCGACATGATGCGTGATTTATCTGGGCATTGCGCGGTGTTATTGGTGATTTTTCGATACATTTAGCAGAGTAATCGCTGATTTTCATCGAAATAAATGAGGTTGTGCGAGCCGCCTCGCAACCTGCGGCAATACCCATTAACAATTCGCTGAAGGCTGCAACATATTAGCGGCCCATACGCATTGCAACCATAGGGTTAACGGGTGTATTTAACAATTGATTAAAAGAAAAATCACTTCTTTAACAAACCCCGACCGCCGCCGCATTCTGCCCGGCAGCCGCTAAACCTCCTGACTTCGTACTCTACGGTAGGGATAACACTATGTTTGGTTGGACCCCGCTGCAACGCAACGCGGCAATCGCCAGCTTTTCAAGCTGGACGCTCGACGCTTTCGATTTTTTCGTGCTGGTATTCTTACTCAGTGACATCGCGCAATCCTTTCACGTCGGTCTGGAACAGGTGACGTTGGCGATTTTGCTCACGCTGGCGGTGCGCCCGATTGGCGCGCTGATCTTCGGGCGTGCGGCGGAAAAATATGGCCGCAAGCCGATCCTGATGCTGAATATCGTCTTCTTCTCGGTGTTTGAGCTGCTCTCCGCCGCCGCGCCCTCGCTGACGGTCTTCTTGCTGTTGCGGGTGTTGTACGGCGTTGCGATGGGCGGCATCTGGGGCGTGGCGTCGTCGTTGGCGATGGAAACCATACCGGACCGCTCGCGCGGCCTGATGTCGGGCATTTTCCAGGCCGGCTATCCGTTCGGTTATCTGCTGGCGGCGGTGGTGTACGGCCTGCTGTTCGAAACGGTCGGCTGGCGCGGCATGTTTGTTATCGGCGCGGCGCCGATCCTGCTGCTGCCATTTATTTATTATTGCGTGCAGGAGTCGCCGGTGTGGCTGGCGGCGCGTGAACGCAAGGAAAGCTCTGCCTTGCTGCCGGTGTTGAAGAGCCACTGGAAGCTGTGCTGCTATTTGGTGCTACTGATGGCGGCGTTCAATTTCTTCTCCCACGGCACGCAGGATCTGTATCCGGTGTTTCTGAAAGTTCAGCATGGTTTCGATCCAAAAACCGTTAGTATCATCGCCATTAGCTACAATATCGCGTCAATTATCGGCGGTGTTTTCTTCGGTTCGTTGTCGGAAAAGATCGGCCGCAAAAAAGCGATCATCATCGCCGCGCTGCTGGCGCTGCCGGTGATCCCGCTGTGGGCATTTTCCAGCGGTTCGCTGATGTTGGGGATCGGCGCTTTCCTGATGCAGTTCATGGTGCAGGGCGCCTGGGGCGTGGTGCCGACCTACCTGACTGAGCTGGTGCCGGCCAACACCCGCGCGGTGCTGCCGGGGTTCGTGTACCAGTTGGGTAACCTGATCGCTTCGGTCAACGCCACGCTGCAGGCGACCATCGCCGAACATCATGGGCATAATTACGGCCTGGCGATGGCGATCGTCGCCGGTACGGTGGCGCTGGCGATCGCCCTGTTGGTGTTCTTCGGCAAGGATACGCGCGGCAAGGCGATCACAGACGCGGTGAGAAATCCGGGCGTGCGCGCCAACGTGTGAAATCCGGGCGATTCGCGTGAGGTATGACCAGATTGCGCCGAATAATAACGCAAAAAAAGTGTTGTCATGCCGCGCGCGACTATGGTACCTCTGTAAGCATTAGTTCTGAATGAGCACAGTGAACAAACCCATTATGAAAGCCTTTGCCCAAGTGATTAGCCTAGTCGTGATTAGCGTGGTGGTGATTATTATCCCACCGTGCGGGGCTGCACTTGGACGAAGAAAGGCTTAGCAAACAAGCCGGAATCGCAAGAGAACCCCCGCACCGTCAGGTCCGGGGGTTTTTTATTGGCAAGAGAAAAGTGGAGCAAGGGGCAGAGCATGAAAAACAGAACAAAATCCTGCGGTTTTCGAAGTAAGGCGGGGAAATAACTATGAATGGCGCTCAGTGGGTAGTTCAAGCGTTGCGTGCGCAGGGTGTGGATACCGTATTCGGCTATCCGGGCGGGGCAATCATGCCGGTGTACGATGCGTTGTACGACGGCGGTGTGGAACACCTGCTGTGCCGCCATGAACAGGGCGCCGCGATGGCCGCCATCGGCTACGCCCGCGCCACCGGCAAAGTCGGCGTTTGCATCGCCACTTCCGGCCCCGGCGCCACCAACCTGATCACCGGCCTGGCTGATGCGCTGCTCGATTCCGTTCCCGTTGTCGCCATCACCGGTCAGGTGGGTTCCGCGCTGATCGGCACCGATGCCTTTCAGGAGATCGATGTTCTCGGCCTGTCTCTGGCCTGCACCAAGCACAGCTTCCTGGTGGAATCGCTGGACGCGCTGCCGGGCATTATGGCGGAAGCCTTCGCCATCGCCGCCGGCGGCCGTCCTGGCCCGGTGCTGATCGATATCCCGAAAGACATCCAGCTGGCGCAGGGCGACTTGCACCCGCATCTGATGCCGGTCGATGAAGCGCCGGCATTCCCGGCGGCGGCGTTGGCGGAGGCGGCCGAGCTGCTGGCGCAGGCGCACAAACCGATGCTGTACGTCGGCGGCGGCGTGGGCATGGCGCAGGCGGTGCCGGCGTTGCGCGAGTTCATCGCCGTGACCCGCATGCCGAACGTCGCCACCCTGAAGGGGCTGGGCGCGCCGGATGCGCAAGATCCGCTGTACCTCGGCATGTTGGGCATGCACGGCACCAAGGCTGCCAACCTGGCGGTGCAGGAGTGCGATCTGCTGATTGCCGTCGGCGCGCGTTTCGATGACCGCGTGACCGGCAAACTGAACGCCTTCGCGCCGCACGCCAAAGTGATCCACATGGATATCGACCCGGCGGAAATGAGCAAGCTGCGCCAGGCGCATGTGGCCCTGCAGGGCGATCTGAAAGCGTTGCTGCCGGCGTTGCAGCGCCCGCTGAACATCGCCCCTTGGCAGCAGCAGGTGACGGCGCTGAAAGCCGACCACGCCTGCCGCTACGATCACCCCGGCCAGCCGATCTACGCGCCGCTGTTCTTGCGCCAGCTGTCCGCCCGCAAGCCGGCCAACAGCGTAGTGACCACCGACGTGGGCCAGCACCAGATGTGGAGCGCGCAGCACATGACGTTCGAACGCCCGGAGAATTTCATCACCTCCAGCGGCCTCGGCACCATGGGGTTCGGCGTGCCGGCGGCAGTAGGCGCCCAGATCGCGCGCCCGCAAGATACGGTGATCTGCGTCTCGGGCGATGGCTCCTTCATGATGAACGTGCAGGAACTGGGCACCATCAAGCGCAAACAGCTGCCGCTGAAGATCGTGCTGCTGGACAACCAGCGCCTCGGAATGGTACGCCAATGGCAGCAGCTGTTCTTCGACGGCCGCTACAGCGAAACCAACCTGTCCGATAACCCCGACTTCCTGATGCTGGCCGCCGCCTTCGGCATTCCCGGCCAGTGCATCAGCCGCAAGGATCAGGTGGAGGGCGCGCTCGAGGCGCTGTTCAACACCGAAGGCCCTTATCTGCTGCAGGTCTCTATCGACGAACTCGAAAACGTCTGGCCGCTGGTGCCGCCGGGCGCCGGCAACGAAACCATGTTGGAGGAAATATCATGATGCAGCATCAACTCTCGATCCAGGCGCGTTTTCGCCCCGAAATGTTAGAGCGCGTATTGCGGGTCGTGCGTCATCGCGGCTTTCAGGTTTGTGCTATGAATATGGTTTCCCCGGCCAACGCCGACAGCATCAATATCGAATTGACCGTTGCCAGCCCGCGTCCGGTTGCCCTGTTGTCATCTCAATTAAGTAAACTGATGGACGTCTCCTGCGTCGAGATCCAGCAGCCAACATCACAACAAATACGCGCCTGAGGCGCCGAGAAGGATAAATAACAATGACAAAGAAAGCCGATTACATTTGGTTCAATGGTGAGATGGTTCCCTGGGCCGAGGCCAAAGTGCACGTGATGTCGCACGCGCTGCATTACGGCACGTCGGTATTTGAGGGGGTGCGCTGCTACGACTCGCACTTGGGGCCGGTAGTGTTCCGTCATCGCGAGCATATGCAGCGCCTGCACGATTCGGCGAAAATCTACCGCATGCCGGTTTCGCAAAGCGTTGACGAACTGATGGAAGCCTGCCGCGCCACGTTGCGCAAGAACAACCTGGTCAGCGCGTACATCCGCCCGCTGGTGTTCGTCGGCGATGTCGGCATGGGCGTCAACCCGCCGGCCGGTTACAAAACGGACGTGATTATCGCGGCGTTTCCTTGGGGCGCTTATCTGGGTGAAGAAGCGCTGGATCAAGGCATCGACGCGATGGTCTCCTCCTGGCACCGCGTCGCACCTAACACCATCCCCACCGCGGCCAAGGCTGGCGGCAACTATCTTTCCTCTCTGCTGGTGGGCAGCGAAGCGCGTCGCCACGGCTATCAGGAAGGCATTGCGCTCGACGTGCACGGCTACATTTCCGAAGGGGCGGGCGAGAACCTGTTTGAAGTGAAAGACGGCGTGATTTACACCCCGCCGTTCACCTCTTCGGCGCTGCCGGGCATCACCCGCGACGCGATCATCAAGCTGGCGAAAGACATGGGCTTCGAAGTGCGTGAGCAGGTGCTGTCGCGCGAATCGCTGTACCTGGCCGACGAAGTGTTCATGTCCGGCACCGCGGCGGAAATCACGCCGGTGCGCAGCGTGGACGGCATTCAGGTCGGCATCGGCAAATGCGGCCCGGTGACCAAACAGATCCAGCAGGCGTTCTTCGGCCTGTTCAGCGGCAAGACAGAAGACAAATACGGCTGGCTGGATCCGGTAAATCCGTAACGACAAGACAGACAAGATAAGAATATCCAGGCGGTTCGTTCGCCGCCTGTCATAAATACATTTGGAGTGAAAAGAGCATGCCTAAGTACCGTTCCGCCACCACCACCCACGGCCGCAATATGGCGGGTGCCCGCGCATTGTGGCGCGCGACCGGGATGACCGACGCCGATTTCGGCAAGCCGATCATCGCCGTGGTCAACTCCTTTACCCAGTTCGTGCCGGGCCACGTGCATCTGCGCGATCTGGGCAAACTGGTCGCCGAACAGATCGAAGCCTCCGGCGGCGTGGCCAAAGAGTTCAACACCATCGCGGTGGATGACGGCATCGCCATGGGCCACGGCGGCATGCTCTATTCCCTGCCGTCGCGCGAACTGATCGCCGACTCGGTCGAATACATGGTGAACGCCCACTGCGCCGACGCGATGGTGTGCATCTCCAACTGCGACAAGATCACCCCGGGAATGCTGATGGCGGCGTTGCGCCTGAATATCCCGGTGATCTTCGTCTCCGGCGGCCCGATGGAAGCCGGCAAGACCAAACTCTCCAATCAGATCATCAAGCTGGATCTGGTGGACGCGATGATCCAGGGCGCGAACCCGAACGTCAGCGACGCCGACAGCGAGCAGATCGAGCGTTCCGCCTGCCCGACCTGCGGTTCCTGCTCCGGCATGTTTACCGCCAACTCGATGAACTGCCTGACCGAAGCGCTGGGCCTGTCGCAGCCGGGCAACGGCTCGCTGCTGGCCACTCACGCCGATCGCAAAGCGCTGTTCCTCAACGCCGGCAAGCGCATCGTCGAGTTGACCAAACGCTATTACGAGCAGGACGACGAGAGCGCGCTGCCGCGCAATATCGCCAACAAGGCGGCGTTTGAGAACGCCATGACGCTGGACATCGCCATGGGCGGCTCGACCAACACCGTGCTGCACCTGCTGGCTTCGGCGCAGGAAGGCGAGGTGGACTTCACCATGGAAGACATCGACCGCCTGTCGCGCAAAGTGCCGCACCTGTGCAAGGTGGCGCCGAGCACGCAGAAATACCATATGGAAGACGTGCACCGCGCCGGCGGCGTAATCGGCATCCTCGGCGAGCTGGATCGCGCCGGTTTGCTGAACCGCGAGGTGAACAACGTGCTGGGGCTGACCCTGCCGCAGACGCTGGAAGCCTACGACGTGATGCTGACCCGCGACGAAAGCGTCAAGAAAATGTACTCCGCCGGGCCGGCCGGTATTCGTACCACGCAGGCATTCTCTCAGGACTGCCGCTGGGATTCGCTGGACACCGACCGCAAGGAAGGCTGCATCCGCACCCGTGAGCACGCCTACAGTCAGGACGGCGGGTTGGCGGTGCTGTATGGCAACCTGGCGGAAAATGGCTGTATCGTCAAAACCGCCGGCGTAGACAAGGAAATCCTCACCTTCCGCGGCCCGGCCAAAGTGTATGAAAGCCAGGATGATGCGGTAGAAGCTATCCTCGGCGGCAAAGTGGTGGCGGGCGACGTGGTCGTTATCCGTTACGAAGGGCCGAAAGGCGGGCCGGGCATGCAGGAAATGCTTTACCCAACCACGTATCTGAAATCGATGGGGCTGGGCAAGGCGTGTGCGCTGATCACCGACGGACGTTTCTCCGGCGGCACCTCCGGGCTGTCCATCGGCCACGCCTCGCCGGAGGCGGCCAACGGCGGCCTGATCGCCCTGGTGCAGGACGGCGACATGATCGCGATCGACATTCCGCATCGCGGCATCCAGCTGGATGTCAGCGAGCAGGAGCTGGCGGCGCGGCATGAGGCGGAACTGGCGCGCGGCGATGCGGCCTGGACGCCGAAAAACCGTGAACGTCAGGTGTCCTTCGCGCTGCGCGCTTACGCCTCGTTGGCCACCAGCGCCGACAAAGGCGCGGTGCGCGACAAGAGCAAACTGGGGGGATAAGTAGTATGGCGGTCTCTCAACCCCTACCCAGCGCCCCCTGTGGCGCGGAATATCTGCGAGCGGTACTGCGCTCGCCGGTCTACGAGGTGGCGCAGGTCACCCCGTTGCAGGCCATGAGCAAAATCTCTTCGCGCCTCGGCAACACCATTTTGGTGAAGCGCGAAGATCGCCAGCCGGTGCACAGCTTCAAGCTGCGCGGGGCCTATGCGATGATCGCCGGGCTGGACGAAGAGCAGAAGGCGCGCGGCGTCGTAACGGCTTCGGCCGGCAACCACGCGCAGGGCGTCGCCTTCTCCGGTAAACGGCTGGGGATCAAAACGCTGATCGTGATGCCGGTGTCCACCGCGGACATCAAGGTGGATGCGGTGCGCGGTTTCGGCGGCGAAGTGCTGCTGCACGGCGCCAATTTCGACGAGGCGAAAGCGAAGGCGATCGAGCTTTCCCAACAGCAAGGAATGACCTTCGTGCCGCCGTTCGATCATCCGACGGTGATCGCCGGGCAGGGCACGCTGGCGATGGAGCTGCTGCAGCAAGACGCGCATCTGGATCGGGTCTTCGTGCCGGTCGGCGGCGGCGGCCTGGCTGCCGGGGTGGCGGTGCTGATCAAGCAGCTGATGCCGCAGATCAAAGTGATTGGCGTCGAAGCGGAAGACTCCGCCTGCCTGCGCGCGGCGCTGGATGCCGGCCATCCGGTGGATCTGGCGCGCGTCGGGCTGTTCGCCGAAGGCGTGGCGGTGAAGCGCATCGGCGACGAAACCTTCCGCCTGTGCCGTGAGTATCTGGACGACGTGATCACCGTGGACAGCGACGCCATCTGCGCGGCGGTCAAAGATCTGTTCGAGGACGTGCGCGCCATTGCCGAACCTTCCGGCGCGCTGGCGCTGGCGGGGCTGAAAAAGTACGTGCAGCAGCACAACATTCAGGGCGAGCGTCTGGCGCACGTGCTGTCCGGCGCCAACCTCAACTTCCACGGGCTGCGCTACGTTTCCGAACGTTGCGAACTGGGCGAACAACGCGAAGCGCTGTTGGCGGTAACCATTCCGGAACAGCAGGGCAGCTTCCTCAAGTTCTGCCAACTGCTGGGCGGCCGCTCGGTGACCGAATTCAACTACCGCTACGCCGATGCCGACAACGCCTGCATTTTCGTCGGCGTGCGTCTGACGCGCGGCCACGCCGAACGGCGGGAGATCATCGACGAACTCAACGCCGACGGTTATCAGGTGGTGGATCTGTCGGACGACGAGATGGCCAAGCTGCACGTGCGCTACATGGTGGGCGGGCGTCCATCGAAGCCGCTGCGCGAACGGCTGTACAGCTTTGAGTTTCCGGAGTCGCCGGGCGCGCTGCTGAAGTTCTTGCAGACGTTGGGCACGCACTGGAACATTTCGCTGTTCCACTATCGCAGCCACGGCACCGACTTCGGCCGGGTGCTGGCGGCCTTCGAGCTGGCGCAAAGCGAGCCGGAATTCGAGCGGCACCTGCAGGCGCTGGGCTACGATTGCCACGACGAAACCGACAACCCAGCGTTCCGCTTCTTTTTGCAGGGGTGAGTCGGATTGATAAGCAACCGTGACGCGTTAGTCAGTTTATGGGTTGCATGGTTGTGATTTTGTCGTGCATTTTTATACTGCCAAGACTTCTGACGTATAGGGATGCACGACAATGAAAACCGCTTTTTCTACGCCGTTCGGTTCCCCCGAAGACGATTTGACCAACGCCGAGTTTGCCCGCCTGTTGGGCAATACCGGCGTACAAGAATTCTATCGCGATATTAATCTGCAAGCCTTGCAGGACTCGCTGGACTGCAGCCTCGCCTTTCATGGCGTGGGCATTATTTTTTCCGACGGGCAGAACTCATTTTTAGTCCGCCCGACGCAGCACACCGGTTACTCAAACGCTTCGCAGGTTACCCACGTGGTCATCAGCAAAACGGTGGCTCATACTTCACGCGTTGCCGCGACCAATACGCTGTCGGAAGCGTTGAGCAAACCCAGCGTCAGCAAAGAGTTGGCCTCGGCCGCGCTGTCGTGCGGAACGCTGCTGGTATCGGTATTTTTACTGGCGTCGGGCAGCGTCGCCGTGCCGTTTACCGGCGGCACCAGCTCGGCGGTGGCTTATCTGGGCTATGCCGGCATGGCCGCCAGCGCGTTGCAGTGCGGCAATGGGCTGTACCGCGTCAACAAGCTTTATGACGGGAAAGGCGATGAACTGGCTCAGCTCGACTCAGAACAGTGGTATATCGCTACCAGTACCGTGCTCGATGTGATCTCGCTGGCCAGTGCCGGGGCTGCCCTGAAGGAAGCGACGATGACCTACCGCGCCATGCGCCGCATTTCGGCGCGCAAGGCGACGGAATGGCTGAAAAGCATGCCCCGTAGCGAAAGGAAGCGGCTGACCGAAAACATCATTCGGGCGGAAAATCCGGGAATTTCCAATAACGTCTTGAAAGAGATGGTGAAGAACGGCT
This sequence comes from Serratia sp. SM04, assembly GCF_040280225.1. Taxonomy (NCBI): domain Bacteria; kingdom Pseudomonadati; phylum Pseudomonadota; class Gammaproteobacteria; order Enterobacterales; family Yersiniaceae; genus Serratia; species Serratia sp. SM04. The sequence continues at coordinate 12,708 of NZ_JBEOQT010000007.1, forward strand.
TATACCCGAAGCGCTACCCGACGGAAGCGATCCAAAACGGGCTGCGCCAGCAATTGCATTCGGCGCTCAATAACTCATTGACGTTCGTGGGCAGCGGCATCAGCGGCACCCTGTCTGCGCCGGTGAATGTGAAAACCACCGGGCAGTATTTTGTGGGCATTATGCAGAAATTGCCGCAGATGGTGAGGTAATGGCGGACTGGATGATTAAACGCCTGATCGCGCAGGGCCGGGAGATGGAACGCCAAATCGCGGCGCGCGATGGCGCGCTTTTCGCCGGTGTGGATGCGCAGCTCGAGCAGCATTTCCTGACGCCGGGCCAGCGGCTGTCGCCGCCGGGCGTCGGCAATGTCATGTTGCTGATGGTTTGCCTGACGCTGGGGCTGGCGGGCGTGATGGGCCTGGCCACGGACGTGGCGGCCGCCTGGAGCGGCAAGACTTCCGCTGCCGTTCTCATGGGCAGCGGCGCGATCGTGGCGGTGTGGATGACGTTGATCCTGTTCCAACTGGTGCAAGGTAAAAACAGCGGGGTGGTATTGTTGCAATATTATCTTGGCATGCTCGGCCTGTTTTGCCTCGGCGCCGCGGCGGCGTGGGCGGCGGGGATGACCGGCATCGCCACTGTCGCCATGCTGCTGGGGGGCGTGGTTGGCGGGGCGCTATTCAGCAACCGGGCGGCGTTCTCTCTCTATGTCGCTTATTTTCGCACGCGTCGGCGCGTATTTATCAAACGCCGTTGGCAGAGAGAAGATCTGCGCAACACCCGATAAACCGTCAGAACGGAAAAACTTATGACGCAACCCTTCTCCGGCTTTAGCCAGCAGGGTCTGAATTTCCTGCAGCAGGTGCGGATCGAGAACGATAAGGCGTGGTTCGACGGCAACCGCGACATCTACGATCGCGAGCTGCTGGCGCCGTTTCGCGCGCTGGTGGAGCAGTTGGCTCCCGGCATGCTGGCGATCGATCCGCTGTTCGAGACTCGCCCGGCGATCGGCAAAACGCTGTCGCGCATTCATCGCGATACGCGTTTTTCACATGACAAATCGCGCTACCGCAGCCGCATGTGGCTGACGTTCAAGCGCCCGAGTAAAGACTGGAAAGACGCGCCGGTCTACTTTTTCGAACTGGGGCCGGACATGCTGCGCTATGGGCTCGGCTACTACAGCGCCAACAAGCCGACCATGGATCTGTTCCGCCATACGCTGAGGCAGCGGCCGCAGCCTTTCCTTGAGGTGGCCGCCTGCTGCCGGCCGCCGTTCGAGCCGGTGGGAGAGAGCTACAAGCGCCCGCTGGTGAAGGAACAGGCGGCGGAGATCGCCACCTGGTACAACCGCAAGTCGTTTGCGGTGATGGTGACCGACAGCGAAGTGGAAAAGCTGTTCAGCGCCGATCTGGTGCCGCTGCTGGCCGGGGCATTTTTGCAGCTTGAGCCGCTCTACCACTGGCTGATGCAGGTAGAGACGATGAAGCAGATCGATCCGGCGGATCTGTAAACCCCGCGTCAGCGGGGATGCAGCAAGCGCCAAAAGGCGTCGATCAGCGGATCGCTGAGGCGCTTTTTCTGGACGCAGACCCCCAGCTCGAACGGTTCGACCATCGAGATGTTATCCAACTGCGAGATGCGGTTGCGTACCGGCTCCGGGCTGTTGTCCACCACCACGCTCGGGATCAGTGCGATGCCGCAGCCCAAAGCGACCATCGACACGATGGCTTCGTGGCCGCCGACGGTGGCGTAAATCAGCGGATTGCTGATGCGGTGGCGGCGGAACCACAGCTCGATGCGTTTTCGCGAAGGGCCGTGCTCCGGCAGGATGAACGGGATCTCGGCCCAGTCGGGCCTGTCGGCGAACGCCTGGCTGCGCACCGCGCAGGGCAGCGCCGGCGCGATCAGCACCAGCGGGATTTCGCCGATTTTGGTGAACGCCACGCTGGCGGGCAGCGTTTCCGGCCGGCCGGCGATGCCGAGATCGGCCTCGTTGGATTGCACCTTGTCGACCGCATCGGCGGCGTCGCCGGTGGTTAGCTTAATCTCCACCAGCGGGTGCTGCGCGCGGAAGCGATCGAGGATCGGCGGCAGGTGGCTGTACGCCGCGGTCACCGAGCAGAACAGCCGCAGTTCGCCGCTGAGCGAAGGGCCGTGCTGGCCGAGAGAGTGCTTCAGCTGCTGATATTGCAGCAGCGTTTGCTGGGCGAATTCTTTCAGCTGTTCGCCGGCGTCGGTCAGCTGCACGGTGCGGTTATCGCGCAGGAACAGCGGCTGCCCGAGGATCTCTTCCAGCCGCTGGATCTGGCGGGAGAGCGTCGACGGGCTGACGTGCATCGCCTTGGCGGTGCGCCCGAAGTGATGGCTTTCGGCCAGATGCAGGAACAGCTTTAAATCACGTAAATCCATATCGATACGCTCGCAGTGAGAGTGTTGCATAAATTGCAATATCACGTTCTCAATATATCAATTTAAGCAACGCATTTCCTGTTATACATTGAGTTTAACGAATCTCCGCACAGACAGGGCGGGGAATGAAAATAACAATGCAAGACAACATCAAACCGGAGTACCACCATGGCTAACTATTTCAACACATTGAACCTGCGTCAGCAGTTGGCGCAATTGGGTAAATGCCGCTTTATGGCGCGCGACGAATTTGCTGACGAAGCCGGCTACCTGAAAGGTAAAAAAGTGGTGATTGTCGGCTGTGGCGCCCAGGGTCTGAACCAGGGGCTGAACATGCGCGATTCCGGTCTGGACGTCGCCTATGCCCTGCGCAAAGAAGCGATCGACGAGAAGCGCGCTTCCTGGCGCAAGGCGACCGAAAACGGCTTCAAGGTCGGCACCTACGAAGACCTGATCCCGCAGGCGGATCTGGTGGTCAACCTGACGCCTGACAAGCAGCACTCTTCCGTGGTGCGCGCGGTGCAGCCGCTGATGAAAGACGGCGCGGCGCTGGGTTATTCCCACGGCTTCAACATCGTTGAAGTGGGTGAGCAGGTGCGTAAAGACATCACCGTGGTGATGGTCGCGCCGAAATGCCCGGGCACCGAAGTGCGCGAAGAGTACAAGCGCGGCTTCGGCGTGCCGACCCTGATTGCGGTTCACCCGGAAAACGATCCGAAAGGCGAAGGCATGGCGATCGCCAAGGCCTGGGCGGCGGCGACCGGTGGCCACCGCGCCGGCGTGCTGGAGTCCTCCTTCGTCGCCGAAGTGAAATCCGACCTGATGGGCGAGCAGACCATTCTGTGCGGCATGCTGCAGGCGGGTTCGCTGCTGTGCTTCGACAAGCTGGTTGCAGAGGGCGCCGATCCGGCTTACGCCGAGAAACTGATTCAGTTCGGCTGGGAAACCATCACCGAAGCGCTGAAGCAGGGCGGCATCACCCTGATGATGGATCGCCTGTCCAACCCGGCCAAGCTGCGCGCCTATGCGCTGTCCGAACAGCTGAAAACCATCATGGCGCCGCTGTTCCAGAAGCACATGGACGACATCATCTCCGGCGCTTTCTCCAGCGGCATGATGGCCGACTGGGCGGAAGACGACGTGAAATTGCTGACCTGGCGCGAAGAGACCGGCAAAACCGCGTTCGAGAATGCGCCGCAGTTTGAAGGCAAAATCAGCGAGCAAGAGTACTTCGATCACGGTGTGCTGATGGTGGCGATGGTGAAAGCGGGCGTTGAGCTGGCGTTCGAAACCATGGTCGATGCCGGCATCATCGAAGAGTCGGCTTACTACGAGTCGCTGCACGAGCTGCCGCTGATCGCCAACACCATTGCGCGTAAGCGTCTGTATGAAATGAACGTGGTTATCTCCGATACCGCAGAGTACGGCAACTACCTGTTCGCCAACGCGGCGGTGCCGTTGCTGAAGGACTTCATGACCACCCTGCAGGCGGGCGATTTGGGCAAAGCCGTGGCGGGTACGGCGGTGGACAACGCGCAGCTGCGTGACGTGAACGAAGCGGTGCGCAGCCACCCTATCGAAACCGTCGGCCGCAAACTGCGTGGCTACATGACCGACATGAAACGCATCGCCGTTGCGGGCTGATTTCCCGCAAGGCAAAGCACACAGAGCCGGCAGCGATGCCGGCTTTTTTATGCCTACGGTGGCGTGATCAATTGCCGTTCGAGGCAGCGCCGGATCGCGTGTTTGGCGTTGGCGACCCCCAGCTTACGCACCGCATTGCCGATGTGAAACTTCACCGTGCCGGTTTTTATCCCCAGGATCAGCGCGATCTCATGGTAGGTTTTGCCCTGGCTGGCCCAGTAGAGGATTTCCCCTTCGCGCGGCGAGAGCCGGTCTGTCCGGCTCGCCTCGGCGCTGGCCAAGGCCAGAGCGTGCTGGTGGGTATCGACCAATACCATCTGCAGGCTGGACCTCTCGTCTTCCATCAGCTGCCGCAGTTCGGCGTCATCGGCTGCCGTGGCGCTGATCGACAAGATCGCCAGGTTGTTGTCGTGATCGTGCAAAACAAAGCTGCAGCCGTGCACGATGTCGTACTCCCGCGCCTGGCTGAAGATCTTCCGGTAATGCCGATCCTCGGTGGTGACGGGGGTGTCGTGCCACATAAAGGGCGCGCAGCGACTATGGGCGGCGCGCACGACGGGATCGATGCGCTGATAGCGATTGGCGCTGTAGATGTCCAGCCATTCTTGCGGGTAGCTCGAGACCAGCAGATGGCGATCGGGAAGGTGTTTGTTGAAGGTCAAATAAGCGTATTTGAATTGGCTGAAGGCGTGCAGTCGGCCGTCAAGATGCAGTCTTGCGGCGACGGCGTTGGCGAATGTGACGGTCATTGGTAACCTCCCTGTCGTTCGCGGCTCAGCCCGACCTGCACCAAAGTCCAGCTAGTCAGTGCGGCGGATTGAAATTTATACTCGGCTAATAAATTCAAAAAGGCAGCAATGCCAAGACCCGAGCTTAGCAGCTCTGGGCGGAAATAAGCCAACGCCAGGGAAATTCTTTCAATCATCCTCTCATCAATGCTTCTGGGATCTATTGTGCGGGCGGCGAGGCTACCTCGCCGCCGCCTTATTGGCTATGCGGGCATCGCCGCTGCGGGAATGATGGCGCCGCGGTGTTGGATCACCGTTGCGGCGAGCAGGTGGCCGCGCTGCGCCGCCTGTTGGGCGCTGCCGCCGTTCAGGCGTTCCGCCAGGTAACCGGCGCTGAAAGAGTCGCCCGCCGCGGTGGTATCCACCACGCGATCCGGCGGCAGCGCGATGGCCGGCACCTCAAGCCGCTCTCCCTCCACGCTGAACACCAGACAGGCATCCGCGCCGCGTTTGATAACGATCTCACCGACGCCGAGCGCCTGCGTGCGCGCCACCACCTGTTCAACCGGCTGCGCTCCCCACAGCGACTCTTCGTCATCCAGCGTCAGGAAGGCGATGTCGGTGCAGGCCAGCACCTCACGGTAGGCCTGCTGCGTTTCCTCACGGCTGGGCCACAGGCGCGGGCGATAGTTATTGTCGAAGATAACCTGGCCGCCGTTGGCGCGGCAGCGGCGCAACAGCGCCAGCAGCTTCGTGCGGTCGGCAGGCGCGAGGATCGCCAGGCTAATGCCGCTGAGGTACAGGTAATCGAACTGCGCCAGCTGGGCGCACAGTACCTCGGCCTGGGGGCCCGCCAGCCAATACCGGGCGGCGGCGTCGTTGCGCCAGTAGTAGAAGGTGCGTTCGCCGGCGGCGTCGGTTTCGATCACGTACAGGCCCGGCAGTTTGTTTTCCAACCGCTGAATCAGCCCGGTCTCGATCTTCTCCTGCCGCCAGGCCTGCAGCATCTCGTCGCTGAAGCTGTCGGTGCCGAGCGCGGTGACGTAATGCACCTGCAGCGTCTGTTCCGGCATTTGGCGGGCGAGGTAGACGGCGGTGTTGAGGGTATCGCCGCCAAAGCCGCGCGTCAGCTGTGCGCCCTGCTGCGACAGTTCGATCATGCATTCGCCGATCACGGCGAGATTTCGGATAGTCATCGTCAATAAGCCCTGGCTAAAGAAGAAGCAACAACCGCCAGTCTCCACGCAAGGCGGTGAGGGAGTCAATAAATTAAAACGGTGTTTTGATTTTTTTATGATCGCGATCGGCCCATGCCAAAACAGGGTGAAGAAGAAACCGTGCGGCAATTCGTGCTTAAAGTTTTGCGCGGCGCGGCCGATAAGCTGGGTAAAGAAACAGCGGCAGCGCTCTCACTTCCCCGCCACGGCGATAGTACCGATGATAACCAACCTGATCTCGGGTCTGCTGGCGCCCTGTTTTGCCCTCTATGCCTGCGCCAAATCGCGGCGCTACTGGCGGCAATGCCGGCGCTTGTATACCTTCCAGCCGATTTATCGCACCAGCGGCGCGCTGCTGGCGGTGGAACTGCTGACGGCGGTATATCACCCGAATGAACCGGACAAACGGCAATCCCCGGAACAGTATTTTTCCTCGCTCGGCGTCGCCCAGCGTTTGCGGGTGATCCAGGAACAGCTGGAGCTGTTGCAGCGCTGGCAGGCATTGTTCATTCGCCACGCGGTGATGGTGTCGGTCAATATCGACGGCATGGCGCTGCAAGCGTTGCAGCGCCATAGCGAGCTGCAGCGGCAGATCGCCGAGATGCCCTATCTGCGCTTCGAACTGGTGGAGCACGCCGAAACAGCGTCAAACCGCCCGTTGCACCAGATGGTCGGCGGCGAACGGCTGTGGCTGGACGATTTCGGCAGCGGGCTGGCCAACTTCTCCGCCGTCGGCGCCTGGCGCTATCAATACATCAAGGTAGCGCGCGAATTGTTCACCTTGCTTAAACAGTCTGAAGAGGGCGTGCAGCTGCTCGGCACCCTGATCAAGATGATGAACCAGCACAGCGACGGGGTGATCGTCGAAGGCGTGGAAACCGAGCAGGAGTGGCGGCTGGTACAGCGTTCCGGCGCGTTGGCCGCGCAGGGTTACTATCTTTCCCGCCCGGCATGCTTTGAAACTTTACACAGCGTACCGACGCTGTTCGCCGCGCCCGGCGCGCCGGCGTGAACTCCGGCCTATCCTCAGCTAATCTTAAACGGGGCTGCTCATTCCTTTTCCTTTCATTCGGCAGCCCGGTTTATGTGCTGAGGGAGCCCTATGACAAGAACAGGAAAGGTTTTCAGCTGGCTGGGCGGCATTGTGCTGCTGGCGGTCGCCGCGCTGGCGATCTTCATCGCTACCTTCGACTGGAATCGACTCAAGCCCACCATCAACGACAAAGTGTCGGCCGAACTGCGGCGGCCGTTCGCCATCCGCGGCGATCTGGGCGTCGACTGGTCGCGTAACCGGGATGAGGGCGGCTGGCGCGCCTGGGTGCCCTGGCCGCATATTCACGCCGAAGACGTGTGGCTGGGTAACCCGAAAAACATGCCCGGCGACAGCATGGTGACGCTGCAGCGCGTCGACGCCAGCATCGCACCGCTGGCGTTGCTGAAGAAAGAACTGCTGATCCCGCGCATTTGGCTCAAGCAGCCGAATGCGTCGTTGCAACGCCTGGCCAACGGCGACAACAACTGGACGTTTGACCTGGCCGCTGGCCAGGATCCGCAGCAACCGCCTTCCGACTGGTCGTTCACCGTTCACGACATCGTGTTCGACAAGGGGCAGATCGCCTTTAAAGACGCCACGCTGAAGGCGGACTTCCGCGCCGTCATCGATCCGCTCGGCAAACCGCTGCCGTTCAGTGAAGTGACCGGCAAACAGAGCAGCGGCAAGGCCGCCACTCCTGACTACGTCTTCGGTTGGCAGGTCAAGGGCAAATACAACGGCGAGCCGCTGAGCGGCAGCGGCAAGATTGGCGGCATGCTGTCGCTGCAGAGCGCCGATCTGCCGTTCCCGCTGCAGGCCGACGTGCGCTCCGGCAGTACCCGAGTGGCGGTGGCGGGCACCTTGACCGATCCGCTGAACCTCGGCGGGCTGGACGTGCAGCTGAAATTTTCCGGCGAAAGCCTGGGTAATCTCTATGGCCTGACCGGCGTGCTGCTGCCGAACACGCCGCCGTATGCGACCGATGGCCATCTGATTGCCCGCCTGCATCAGCCGGGCGGCGCCGTGTTCGAATATCAGAAATTCGACGGCAAAATCGGTGACAGCGACATTCACGGCGATTTGAAATACGTTGCCGGTAAGCCGCGGCCGACGCTGAGCGGCGCGGTGCGCTCCCGGCAACTGAGGTTGGCGGATCTGGCGCCGCTGATCGGCGCGGACTCCAACGCCGCCAAAGCCGGGCGCGGCGAGAAGAGCCGCCAGCCGGCGGATAAAGTGCTGCCGGTCGAACAGTTTGATACGCAAAGCTGGCGCAAGATGGATGCGGACGTGAAGTTTGCCGCCGCGCGTATCGAACGCGGCAGCGATTTGCCGCTGAGCGATCTGGCCACGCATCTGAAGCTGAACAATGGCGAACTGCGCCTGGATCCGCTGCGCTTCGGCATGGCGGGCGGCAGCCTGAACGCCGTGGTGCGCCTCGACGGCGGCAAAAAGCCGATGCGCGGCCAGGTGGATATGCACGCGCGCAAACTCCAGCTCAAACAGCTGTTGCCGAACGTGGCGGCGATGAAGCGCAGCCTCGGGCAGATGAACGGCGACGCCAGGCTGACGGGCAGCGGCAATTCGGTAGCCGAGCTGCTGGCGACCAGCAACGGCGACCTGCGCCTGTTGATCAATAACGGGGTGATCAGCCGCAGCCTGATGGAGATCCTTGGCCTGAACGTCGGCAACTATCTGGTGGCGCAGCTGTTCGGTGACGATGTGGTGGGCATCAACTGCGCGGCGGCGGACGTCGGCATCCGCAACGGCGTCGCCGCGCCGCGGCTGTTCGTGTTCGACACCGAGAACGCGGTGATCAACATCACCGGCAACACCAACCTCGCCACCGAACGGCTGGATTTGTCCATCGATCCGGAAAGCAAGGGGATGCGCGTGCTGACCCTGCGCTCGCCGCTGTACGTGAAAGGCACCTTCAAGCACCCCGACGCCGGCGTCAAAGCCGGGCCGCTGATCGCCCGCGGCGCGGCGGCGGTGGCGTTGGGCGCGGTGCTGACGCCGGCGGCGGCGCTGCTGGCGCTGGTTTCACCCAGTGAAGGCGGCGAGGAGAACCAGTGCGGGCAGATCCTGCGGGAGATGAAAGGCAAAAAATAGTCAGGCGTGCGGCGGCGGCGTGAGCAGCCGGCAGTCGTGATCCTGGATCTCTTCCGCCGAGGCCAGGGTAAACGGCAGCAGGCTGCGCTCGGTCGCCAGCAGCAGGAAATCGCCGTCCGGCAGCGCGGTCATCGCCAGGCCGAAGCTGCCCATGCGCCCTTCGGCGCGCGGCAGGCCGGAAGCCAACAGGCGGAAGGCGCCCTGTTGTTCCAGTTCGGCGGGGGTCACCCGCCGCCCCAGATAGTCATGCCCCAACAGGCCGCCGGGCAGCGGTTGCCATTGATCGATAAAATCGGGGCCGATCTGCGCCAGCCGCTGTTTTACCGCCGGCAGCAGGCAGGAGATATGAATGTGCAGCTGGTTTTGCGTGCGGCCATATTCCGAGTTGATCGCCAGTGAAATATCGCCATCGTCGATCGGTTTGCCATAGCGTTCCGCCATCACGTGGCGCGCGCGCCAGGCCTGGGCGAAGAAATTCGGCGTGGTGGCGTCCAGCACTGCCGGGCTTTCTATCCCGGTGATTTTGGCGCTGGGCATCAGCAGGTATTGCAGCGGCCCGTTGCGATCTTTAAACACCACGAAGCCGGCCGGCACATCTACCTGCGCGCAGGGCGCCGGGTTGTCATGCGCTTGCTGATTGGGCAGACATTGCTGGCTGACGATGCGCCACAGCGCATCGGGATGATCAGGCTTCAACCCGTAATAGAGCGCGATGGCGAGAGCCGCCAGCAGCGCAACGCAGACAAATACCCCACGACGCAGAGACATCGGCCGATCCTGTTACCGAGAGAAACATCCAGCATAGCCCGGTTTTATGACAGTAAACGAACAACGCGTGCGGCCCCCGCAGTGAGGGGGCCGCAGGGGATCACAGCGACCGGTGGCGGGTTTCTTTCATCAACAGCAGGGCCAGCAGCGTCAACCCGGCCATCGCCGCCAGATACATGCCGACGTAGAACAGCCCGTAGTGGGCCGCCAGCCAGGTGGCGATATAAGGCGCCACGGACGCGCCGAGGATCGACGCGACGTTGTAGGAGAACGATGCGCCGGTATAGCGCACTTCGGTCGGGAACAGCTCCGGCAGCAGCGCGCCCATCGGGCCAAAGGTCAGCCCCATGATGCTCAGGCCGCACAGCAGAAAGCCCATCACCAGCGCCTGATTGCCGGAACCCAGCAGGGGCGGGAACAGGAACGCGAAGCCGATCATCAGCAGGGTAATGGCGATCATGGTCTTGCGGCGGCCGAACGCATCCGCCAGCAGGCCGGCGATCGGCACCATCACGCCGAAGCCGATCACCGCCACCATCAGCATCCACAGGAAGCTGTTGCGGGAGTAGCCGAGGCCCAGCGGCTGCGGCGCGGTGCCGTAGGTCATCGAATACACCGTCATCAGATAAAACAGCGTGTAGGTCGCCAGCATGATGAAGGTGCCGAGGATAGTGGCTTTCAGATGCTTGCTCAGCAGCGTGCCGAGCGGCACTTTCACCTGTTTGCCGGCCTTGGCCACTTTGGCGAACACCGGCGTTTCATGCAGCGATACCCGAACGTACAGGCCGATCAGCACCAGCGCCGCGGAGAGGATGAACGGCACGCGCCAGCCCCAATCCATAAACTGCTGGTCGCTCAGCAGCCAGGAGAGCAGCAGGAAGGTGCCGTTGGCGAAGAAGAAGCCGATCGGCGCGCCCAACTGCGGGAAGGAGCCGTACAGCGCGCGCTTTTTGGCCGGCGCGTTCTCCGTCGCCAGCAGGGCGGCGCCGCCCCATTCGCCGCCCAGCCCCAGACCCTGCCCAAAGCGCGCCAGCGCCAGCAGGATAGGGGCGAAGATGCCGATGGTTTCATAGCTTGGCAGCAGGCCGATCAGCACGGTGGAAATCCCCATGGTCAGCAGCGAGGCGACCAGCGTGACCTTGCGCCCTACCCGATCGCCGAAGTGGCCGAACAGCGCAGAGCCGATAGGGCGCGCGACAAAGGCGACGGCGAAGGTGGCCAGCGACTGCAGCGTCGCGGTGGTCGGGTCGCCCTGCGGGAAGAAGATGTGCGGGAACACGATCACCGCGGCGGTGGCGTAGATGTAGAAGTCGAAGAACTCGATGGCGGTGCCGACCAGCGAGGCGACGATGACTTTCCCGCGGGAGTTCACCGGTGTGGACGCCTCGTCGGCGTCGAGTGGGGGTGCGATGGTGGCTTGCATAATATTTCTTATCGTTAGAGGGGGTAAAAATCCATCTTAGTGACAGCATGCGGCCTTTTCAACGCGGGAGCTTTGGGCAACGCCGCTCCTAACCGGTTAAAAAGACTAATGTTTTACCGGGCTTCTTTTCTGCAGCGTTAAACGTTGAGAAATGGAGTTCGCGCAGAGGGAATGGCTGTAAAAACGGCAAAGAAAAGTGACTGGGCAGTTTGTTATGCTGGTTTCCGGATGGCGCACCGTGCGATTCAGATGTATTGACTGGTTTTTTGGCTGTTAACCAGATGAACGTGCCGGTGTGTGCGATAACACCGGCACGATTGCATGGCTTCAGCGCGCTGGCGGCTCGCGTTCCGGCAACGCTTTGTCGCCTTTGTAGTCGGCGGTGGCGATCCAGGCGGCGCAAAACAGCGTCAAACGAGCGAAGAAGTAGAAGAACGCCATCAGCCCGATCACCGATCCGAAGGCCGCGCCGGAAGGCGACTTCGCCACCTGCGGCAGCGTCATGGTCATCACGAACTTGATCACTTCAAAGCCGATGGCGGCGAGCAAGGTGCCGCGCAGCAGCGCTTTTTTCTTCGGTTTGTGGCGCGGCAGCATCCAGAAAATCCACAGGAACAGCAGATAGTTGGCGAAGATCGAGATCGACAGCGCGATCGTCGTCAGCGCCGGCCGAAGCCATTCGATGCCGTCCAGCCCCAGCGCGTTGACGATCGCCGCCTGCGCCGACCCAGCGACCGAGGTCAGCGACAGCGTGATAATCAGCGCGACCACCAGGCCGGTCAGCGAGATGAAGTCGCGGGTGTATTTGAAGTAGATTTTCTCCTGATCCTGCGGATTGCGCTCCCAGACATCGCGCGACTGCGCGCGGATCGCCTCGCGCAGATTGCCCATCCAGCTGATGCCGGAATAGAGCGCCAGCGCCAGGCCGGTCAACCCCACGGTGGTGCGCTGCTGAATGGCGGTATTGACGGTGTTCTTCAGCGTGCTGGCCAGCGTCGGATCGCTGATGCTGCCGACGATCCGGTTGATCAAGCGGGCCAGCAGATCCGGGTTGGAGGCCAGCACGAAGCCGGCGGCAGCGAACGATACCATCAGGATCGGGATCAGCGAGAGGAATGAAAAATAGGTGATGGCGGCGCCGAACTGGCTGCCCAGCCGATCGTTAAAGCGTTCGGCCGCGCGCAGCAGGTGCGCCACGCTCGGCCAGGCTTTGATACGTTCAATCAGACGTGAAAAACCACCGATGCGGCGGTCGAGGGTCTCATGGCCGGTCTTGATGGCGATAAGCGGCTTCGGCGGCGTGTCTTGTGCGGGCTGGTGGCGTTCCTGGTCTGGTCCTGTAGGCATTACTTCACGATTTCCTTAACGTTAAACGGCATGTTTCAGCGTTGATTATAGCCAAAGCCCCGCGGCGTTTTGAACGCCGGGGCGGCAAACGGTCATTTTCCGAGCTTAGCGCGTTAGCGCCCGGCATGAAATGCCGGGGAGGGGCAGATAGGTAAAATTCCTATGAAAACCCCGTGGCGCCTCGGTTTTTTTCACTTTCCTACCTCCAATTTTTATCTGTTTCGTCGGCGAGAAAGCGTTTACTCATGATGTGGCGTTGCGCTTTGCCGCTCGCCGCTCCGCTGCAGCCGTAGGGGCTGGAACGGTCTCATCCGTCATCAACAGAAAAACTGGAAGGTCTTATGAAATTGCTTAATCACCCCACCTGCCGCCCGTTTACCGAAGCGGGCAATCTGTCGCAGCTGTCCGCCTACTATGAAGAGGGGCGGCACATCATGTGGATGCTGCTGCGCGCCGCGCCGCGCCCCTGCTTCAACCAGGCGCTGATCGAAGACATCATGACGCTGGCGCAGGCGGCGAAGGAATCTTCGCTGCGGTTCGATTTCTGGGTCACCGGCTCGCTGGTGCCGAACATGTTCAACGTCGGCGGCGATCTGCAGTTCTTCGCCGACGCGATCAAAAACCGCAAGCGCGAGGCGATGATGGCCTACGCGCGCGCCTGCATCGACTGCGTGCATGCGGCGGCTCGCGGTTTCGACACCGGCGCGGTCAGCATTGCGATGGTCGAAGGCAGCGCGCTGGGGGGCGGCTTTGAAGCGGCGTTGGCGCACCATTTCGTGCTGGCGCAGAACAATGCGCGCATGGGGTTTCCGGAGATCGCGTTCAATCTGTTTCCCGGTATGGGCGGTTACTCGCTGGTGGCGCGCAAGGCGGGCATGCGCTTGGCCGAGGAGCTGATTTGGGGCGGCGAGTCGCATACCGCAGAGTGGTTCGAGAGCCGCGGGCTGGTGGATCAGCTGTTCCAGCCCGGCGACGCCTACATGGCGACGCGCACCTTCATCGATACCATCCGGCCGAAGCTCAACGGCATGCGCGCCATGCTGCGGGCGCGTCAGCGCGTGTTGCAGCTGACGCGTTCCGAGCTGATGGACATTACCGAAGATTGGGTGCACTCGGCCTTTACCATTGAGGAAAAAGACCGCGCCTACATCGAGCGGCTGGTGATGTTGCAGGATCGCCATACCCTGAACCTGCGTCGTGCCGGCTAACCTTAACGCGCCCGCCTCATGCGGAGGGTGAGCGCGGGCGATAGGACTGCAGCCAATGCTCCAGCTGTTCCGGGAGCATTGGCCGCGCAAACAGAAAGCCCTGTTTTTCGTCCACGCCGACCTCGTCGAGGAAGTGGTTTTCGCTCTCGGTCTCCACCCCTTCGGCGATCACCCGGAACGCCAACGCCTCCGCCGCCGCAACGATCGCGCGCACCAACGATTGCGATACTGGGTTGAAATTCACCCCACGCACGAAGCTTTTATCCAGCTTAATGGCGTCCAGAGGAATGCGCGCCAGCTGCGCCAGCGACGAATAGCCGGTGCCGAAGTCGTCGAGATGCACCTGCGCGCCCAGTTCGCGCAGCCGGGTGATCAACGCGCGTGCGCGGTTCTCGTCTTCAATCAGGCTGCTTTCGGTCAACTCGAAGTCCAGCAGACAGGGGGCCATGCGGTGACGGCGCAGCACCCCGAGCAGGTCGTTGACGATGCTGTCATCGGCCAGCTGACGGGCAGAGAGGTTGACCGCCACCCGCAGATTCAAGCCCTGTTCTTGCCACTGCGCCGCCTGCCCGGCGGCGGTCTGCAGCACCCATTGGCCGAGCGGGCCGATCAGGCCGGACTCCTCGGCGTAGGAAATGAACTGCAGCGGCGGGATCAGGCCGCGCTCCGGCGAATCCCAGCGCACCAGCGCTTCCACGCTGTGCACTTCACCGCTGCGCGCGTCGATTTTCGGCTGGTAATACAGCACCAGCTGATTTTGCTCCAGCCCTTTGCGCAGATTGGTGTCCAGCCACATGTATTCGGCGACGCGTTTATTCATCTCCGGCGAGAAGACGGTATAGGTGCGTTTGCCGTGCTCCTTGGCGACGTACATGGCGGTATCGGCGCTGCGGATCAGGCTGTCGAGATCGTTGCCGTGCTCCGGGCACAGCGCGATGCCGATCGAACAGCCGGTATACACCTCAATCAGGCCGATGCGGAAAGGGGTTTTCAGCCTGTCGATGATGCGCTGCGCCAGCGTTTGCAGGCGCTCGCGATCGGCTTGCGGTGCCAGCACCAGGAATTCGTCGCCGCCGAGGCGGGCGAGCACCTGGTCCGGGCCCAGGCAGCCGAGGATCGCCAGCGCGACCTCGACCAGCAGCCGATCGCCGAACATATGGCCGTAGGCGTCGTTGACCTTTTTGAAGTTGTCGAGATCGAGGTACACCAGGCCGAAACTCTCTTCGCCGCGCGTGGCGATGGCGTGATTGATCTTGTCCTGGATGGCGTTACGGTTCGGCAGGCCGGTGATGAGATCGGTGTTGGCCAGCACCCGCAGCCGCTCCTGCGCCCGGCGTTCTTCGGTGATGTCGGTACCGGAGCAGATCAGAAAGACTTCGTTTTTGCCGCTGCCGCTGTGCACGAACTTATTGCGGAACAGGAACAGCCGTTCGCCCTTGACCGTCTTTACCCAGCGTTCCACCTCATAGGACGAACCGTTGCGGAAGAAGCCGGCGATGTTGCGCCGCGAAGCGGCGGCTTCTTCCGGGCTCATAAACAGCTGGAAAACGTTTTTGCCGATCACCTCGTGTTCGTGCAGCCCGGTATACTCCTCGCTCAGCCGGTTGAAACGCTGAATGCGGCCGTGTTGATCGACGATCACGATCACCGAGTTGGCTTCGGACACCACCTGCTCGGCGAAGGAGAGGCCGTGCACCAGGTCGCGCGCCACAGATTGGGTGTCGCTGAAGGCGGAAGCGGTGCCCGCCCATTCGAGGTTGTTGACGCGGCGGCCGACCAGATGCAGATGCAGCGGTGCACCGGCTAGCGTAATGGTCAGCTCCAGGCTGGCGGTGACGCCGGTCAGGCGACGGATTTTCGCCGCTTCCATGGCACTGAGCGCCACCGCGACGTGGGCTTTGCCTTTAACGGCGGACAGCTCCAGGGCATTGCTGTCAAACGCCAGCCGCCAGTGGGGGCTTTGGGTGCCGAAGTGGGCGTTAAGAAGCTCAGGGCCTTGGTCTGCGGGCATGATGATTCCTCAAAAGAGCACGGGCGGCCGGTCAGCACAGCTCCGGGCAGCCTGTTGGCCCGAAAGCGATCGCCGTACGCATCTGTGCATCATATAACAGGTTTTCACAGGCGGGGCGGGTGATGGAAACTATTATATAAGCAATGATTAGTTTTGCGGTGTAAACGTCGCCCGGCGGCCGGTTGTCTTAAAGTGTAGGAGAACATCGGATCCTGTGATGCTGGTACTGACTTCCCCCGTTATCGGAAAACGGTTGATGCAAGGTTGCCGTGCAGGCGAGTAAATTATAACGGTAAGGGGAAAGCGGAAAAATAACTCCACCGGGGGGATTGTTGCCGGGAAATTAAAATTTCCATCAAATAAACGCCATCTTCATAGTTTTCTCATAATTGGTGAATAAATCCGAGACGGGTTTTAAAAAGTTTACACACCCTCGCATTACTTGAAATTTATCAGCCTATTATTATCTCCGACGACGAATGAGCCTGTTAACGTACAGCGCTCCTGATGAAGAAAAACTTTTAAGGAAATGATTATGCGTAAATTGACGGCTTTATTTATTGCTTCCACGCTGGCCCTGGGTTCTGCTTCCGCGGCGTTCGCTGCAGACACCACTGCCCCGGCGGCGGATGCGGCGCCGATGAAAATGATGCATCACAAGGGTGAAGGCAAAGGCGGCCCGTTCGCCGGGCTGAACCTGACCGAGCAGCAGCGCCAGCAGATGCGCGATATCATGAAAGAGTCGCACCAGAAGCGCGGGCCGGGCATGAAAGAGGAGCGCCAGGCGCTGCACAATCTGGTCGCTTCCGACAGCTTTGACGAAGCGAAGGCGAAGGCGCAAATTGACGCGATCGGTAAAGCGCAATCCGAACGCATGCTGGAGCGCGCCAAAGCGGAAAATAAAATGTATAACCTGCTGACCCCTGAGCAGAAAAAACAATACAATGAGAATTATCAGAAACGTGAGCAAAAGATGATGGACCACATGAATAAAATGAAGGCGCAGATGTCCTCCGATCAGTAATATCCGCTCGCGGTGAATAATAAAGGGCCAGACTATTTGTCTGGCCCTTTTTCTATTTGGCGTTATCACTGGCAGGCTATGCAGTGAGTGATAATCATTCTCCGCTGACCATGTGCCGGAACTGCTCGGCAACGGCCTGAGCAAAGCGCGGGTCGTTAATATGATAAGGCGTTTTTATCAACCGGCGTTTGTCGGTGGCGCGCACCGTTTCTTCCAGCGCTTGCGTAAAGGCGGCCAGCGCCGCCGGATCCCAGAACGGTTGCCCGGGCGCGTCCAGAGCCGATACGCCGCCCGCCGGGATAACGAAACGCACTTCGCCCGCGCAGGCGTTGATTTTTTCGCCCATCCAACGCCCCATTAACGCATTCTCCCGCGCGCTGGTGCGCACCAGCGTCACTTGCGGGTTGTGAGGGTGGCGCAGACGGTTGGCATAGCGAGCCGGCACCGTGTTCGGCGCGCCGAAGTTGATCATGTCGATCGCGCCGCAGGAGAGCACGCACGGGATGCCGGTACGCGCGATGGCACCGAAACGATCGGTATTGCAGGGCAGCACGCCGCCAAACAGGTGATCGGCCACTTCGGTGGTGGTCAAATCGATGGCGCCGTGCAGTTGGCGGCTATCGATCAGTTTTTCCAACGCTCTGCCGCCGCTGCCGGTCGCATGAAACGTCAGACAATCCCATTGCGATCCCAACTCGGCAATCAATGCCTGAACGCAGGGCGTGGTGACGCCAAACATTGTCAGGCCGATCGCCGGCTTGTCGTCGTGAGAGTCGACGGCGGCGAAGCGGACTGCGCCGGCTATCTGGCACGCCGCGTTGCCCAGCACCCGTCGCGAGATGCGATTCAGGCCGGCGAGATCGGTGACCGAATACAGCATGCTGATATCGCTGGCGCCGACATAGGCGGAAACGTCACCCGCCGCCATGCTCGAGACCATCACTTTCGGCAGACCGATCGGCAGTTGCTGCATGGCCGGCGTGATGATGGCTGTGCCGCCGGAGCCGCCCAGGCCAAGCAGGGCGGCGATATCGCGGCGCGTCAGGATAAAGCGTTCGAAAGCGGTCGCCATGGCGGCGATCGCCTGGCCGCGGCTGGCGCAGAAGACCGCGCCGGCGCCCGCCGGATGGTGGCGAGCGACCTCTTCTGGGCCGATATCGGCCGGGGAGTCAAACGGCAAGCTACGGGTGGAGAGATCGACGGTTCGCGTGGGTAAATCCAGGCTGGCAATCAGCCGCCGCACATACTCCAACTCTTGTCCTTTCGTATCTGCTGTGGTAGCAATATAGACAAAATTTGAAGTATCTTTCATGGGTTTTCCGAGGTGCTTCTAATTTTTATTTTAAAAATTAATGTATTATATTTTTTTAGGTGCCCTGGTGTTGGCATTTAAATTAAATTGATTAATGTATTTATATAATGAGACGGCAGTATCATTTTTGCAAGGGCAGCTCAGTGCAAAATGGGACTTCTGTCTCATTTTTGAGCTTTTTGCGCGGCCGAGCCTTTGTCGTCAACCTGTCGGCAGTGGCGTATCTCCAGCCGCGCAAGCATGTACAGATGTATGAGGTTTAAGTGCCGATAAATGCTTTTCCCACCCCGTTCGATCCTTCACTGACGTCCACCCGGGCAAAAACCTACCGTTTGTTGCTGGCCAGCGCGATGGCGCTGTATGACGAAGGCGCGTTTCCTTCGATCACCGAACTGGCGGCGTATGCGCAGGTATCGCGTGCGACCGCCTACCGCTACTTTCCGACCCAGAGTGCGCTGATTAGCGCCGTGGTGGCGGAAAGCCTGGGGCCTATTCTGGAATGGCGCCCGCAAGACGATGATGCCCTGAAGCGCATCCAGCAGTTGCTGACCTTCGCCTATCCTCAGATGGAACGGCACGAGGGGGCGCTGCGCGCGGCGTTGCAGCTCTCTTTGCAGCAGTGGGCACACGCGACGCCGGGCGAAAAATTCGTGCGCGGCAACCGCAAGCGTCTGTTGGCGCTGGCGGTAGAACCGCTGCAGGGCAAACTGCCGCCGGACTCTCTGCAGAGAGTGATTCATGCTTTCTCGCTGATTTACGGCTCGGAGGTGTTCCTGGTGCTGAAAGATATCTGGGGGCTGGAGCTTGAGAGCATTCAGAACGTCACGCAATGGATGGCCAAAGCCATCCTTCGTCAGGCGGAAGAGGACGCGACGAACCGCAAAAAAACATCAGCAGGATAATCCAATTTTTGCCGATGGCTGACTGAAAAACCAGCATAATTCACTGAGTGAATATTGGCAAAATTTATAATTAAAAGTGATAAAAGACGCCTGTTAAGCACTTTTCAGGCGGCCACACCCTTCATTTGCTCCTGGGTTATATTTTTATTTATCAGTTAATTAATATTTATTCCCTCACGTGCTATCGCCGCTCCGATACCGCCAAGCGTCATTGTCATTTCTTATCGTCGCTGGCCTGATTCACCCCTGAAACTTTCTCCCCTCCCGCCGAACTGCCGGATGACACATTAAGCGAACTTGAGATTGTTGTGCTTTATTTATTTGGTATTACCAAACTGTTACACAAAAAATCTTATAAAACATTTGCAAACAACAACGGACGGTATCTGGGATGGAGAAGAAACTTAGAGGAGTCAAATCCGCTCGGGCGGCCTTCGGCTGGCCTGAAATCGGAGTTCATCGCGCACAATGGAGCGCGATGCTGATCTGCCTGACGGCGATCGGCGGGGCGCAGGCCGCCAGCTATATAGAGAACGGCAAAGCGGGCGATCCGGCCAGCTGGCGCAGCAGTGAATTCAACGCGGAATGGGGGCTGGGGGCGATCCACGCCGACCAGGCCTACGCCGCCGGTTATACCGGCAAAGGCATCAAACTCGGCATTTTCGATCAGCCGGTCTATGCCAAGCACCCCGAATTTGCCGGTGAGAATAAGGTGATCAATCTGGTTACCAAAGGCATCCGCGAATACACCGACCCGTATATTCCGGTGAAGAAAGGCGATGACTTCCGCTATGACGGTACGCCAAGCACCGACTCCAGCGGCAAATTAGGCTCGCACGGCACCCACGTGGGCGGCATCGCCGCCGGCAGCCGCGACGGCGGCGCCATGCACGGCGTGGCGTTCAACGCGCAGATCATCAGTGCGGAGAATGGCGATCCCGGCCCGGAGGACGGCATTGTGCTCGGTAACGACGGTGCGGTGTATAAGGCCGGTTGGGATGCGCTGGTGGCCAGCGGCGCGCGCATCATCAATAACAGCTGGGGCATCGGCATTACCGAGAAGTTTGATGAGGGCGGTTATGACCCGGCTTATCCGCATTTCACAGTAAACGATGCGCAAAAGCAGTTCGATCAGATAAAACAGATCCTCGGCACCAAACCCGGCGGCGCCTATCAGGGCGCGATCGATGCGGCGCGCAGCGGCGTGGTCACCATCTTCGCCGCCGGTAACGACGGCAATCTTAATAACCCCGATGCCATGGCCGGCCTGGCCTATTTTGTGCCGGAGATTGCACCGAACTGGCTGTCGGTCGCCAGCCTGCAGGATCCCACCAATAGCGGTGACTTCAGCATCAGCACTTTCTCTTCCCGTTGCGGCTATACCGCCAGTTTGTGCGTCTCGGCACCGGGTACCCGGGTGTACAGCTCGGTGATCGCAGGCACCAGTGTGGACGACCTGACGACCGGCTATGCCAATAAAAGCGGTACCTCGATGGCGGCGCCGCACGTGGCCGGCAGCGTCGCGGTGCTGATGGAGCGTTTCCCGTATCTGAATGGCGCGCAGGTGGCTGAAGTGCTGAAAACCACCGCCACCGACATGGGGGCGCCGGGCATCGACGCGCTCTACGGCTGGGGGATGATCAACCTGGGCAAAGCCATCAACGGCCCTGGCATGTTGGCGACCGTCGAGGATATTCCCGAAGAATTCCGCATCCCGGATCCGACGGGCGTGGCTTACGGCCCGACCCAGTTCGTGGTGGATCTGCCGGGCGTCGGCGCGGTGCTGGACAAGGGCAAACCGACCGAGCGCGTCTGCAGCGATGTGCTGTGCGGCCTGGACGTCTGGAGCAACGACATCTCCGGCCACGGCGGCCTGACCAAGCAGGGTATCGGCACGCTGGTGCTGACCGGAACCAACACCTATTCCGGCCCGACGCTGGTCAATCAGGGGCGGTTGGCAGTCAACGGCTCGGTCACCTCGGCCGTCAGCGTGCAGAGCGGCGGCATCGTCGGCGGCAGCGGCACGGTCGGTTCGCTGACCGCCCGCGGCGGCGGCACCGTGGCGCCGGGCAACTCGATCGGCACCTTGAACGTGGCCGGCAACGTCAGCTTCGAGCCGGGTTCGCGCTACGCGGTGGAAGTGGGGCCGAACGGCCAGAGCGATCGGATCCAGAGCAGCGGATCGGCGACGATCGGCGGCGGTGAGGTGGCGGTGACGCTGGAGAACAGCCCCAACCTGCTGACGCAAAGCGAGGTGCGCAGCCTGCTGGGCCAGCAGTACACCATCCTGAGCGCGCAGCAGGGGGTGAGCGGGCAGTTTGACACGGTGGCGCCGAACTACCTGTTCCTCGGCACCGGGCTGAGCTACCAGCCGACCGGGGTGACGCTGAGCGTCGGGCGCAACGGCACCAGCTTCGCCAGCGTGGCGCAGACGGCGAACGAGCGGGCGGTGGCGGCGGCGGCGGATGCGCTGGCGGCGGGCAACCCGGTGTACGAGAGCCTGCTCGGCAGCGGCACGGCGGGCGAAGCGCGGCAGGCGTTCCGCCAGCTGTCGGGGCAAATCCATGCGGACATCGCGTCGGCGCTGGTGAACGACAGCCGCTACCTGCGCGAGGCGCTGAACGGGCGCCTGCGTCAGGCGGAAGGGCTGGCGAGCTCGTCGGCCATCAAGGCGGATGAAGGCGGTGCCTGGGCGCAGCTGCTGGGGGCGTGGGACCACGCGTCGGGCGACGCCAATGCTACCGGCTATCAGGCCTCGACCTACGGGGTGCTGGTGGGGCTGGACTCGGCGGCGGCGGACGACTGGCGGCTGGGGGTGGCGACCGGCTACACCCGCACCTCGCTGCACGGCGGGTACGGGTCGAAGGCGGACAGCGACAACTACCACCTGGCGGCGTACGGCGACAAGCAGTTCGGGGCGCTGGCGCTGCGCGGCGGGGCGGGCTACACCTGGCACCGCATCGACACCAAGCGGTCGGTGAACTACGGGATGCAGTCGGACCGCGACACGGCGAAGTACAGCGCGCGCACCGAGCAGCTGTTCGCGGAAGCGGGCTACAGCGTGCAGGGTGAGTGGCTGAACCTGGAGCCGTTCGTGAACCTGGCGTACGTGAACTTCGAGAACAACGGCATCGCGGAAAGCGGCGGCGCGGCGGCATTGCGCGGCGACAAGCAGCACACGGACGCGACGGTGTCGACGCTGGGCCTGCGTGCGGACACCGAATGGCAGGTGAGCGCGGGCACGACGGTGGCGCTGCGCAGTGAGCTGGGGTGGCAACATCAGTACGGCGGGCTGGAACGAGGTACCGGGCTGCGGTTCAACGGCGGCAACGCGCCGTTCGTGGTGGACAGCGTGCCGGTGTCGCGTGACGGCATGGTGCTGAAGGCGGGGGCGGAAGTGGCGGTGAACGAGAACGCCACGCTGTCGCTGGGCTACGGCGGGCTGCTGTCGCAGAACCACCAGGACAACAGCGTCAACGCCGGTTTCACCTGGCGCTTCTAAGCACAGACACCATCGATTCAATCCTTGTACCGGAACCGTCTGCGGACGGTTCCTTTTTCACATCCTGCTAATGAAAGCCCGGCGCACCTGGGGCGTCGGCCAATAACAAGCAAAAGGTAAGGAAATGACAACAACAATGGGTTTTGATAGCAAAGGAAATGCTCGCCGCTCGCCGTGGCGGCTGAACGCGCTGGTCTGCTGCATGGCGCTGGCGGGGTATGCACAGGCGGCACCGCACGAGGTGAACGGCCAAGCCGGCGATCCGGCCAGCTGGCGCAACGCCGAATTCAACGCCAACTGGGGGCTGGGGGCGATCCACGCCGATGAGGCCTACGCCGCCGGCTATACCGGCAAAGGGCAGAAGGTGGGCATTTTCGATACCCCGGTCAACCGCCATCCCGAGTTCGCCGGCGACGGCAAACTGATCAACGTGGTCACCGAAGGCTATCGCGCCTACACCGATCCGCACCGGCCGGGCATTAACGCCGGCGACCGCTTTTACTTCGACGGCACCTTCCACTTCTACAGCGGCTCACAGGGCATGCTGAGCAATCATGGGGTGCACGTTGCGGGCATCAGCGCCGCCAACCGCGACGGCGTCGGCATGCACGGCGTGGCTTTCGATTCGCAGGTGATCAGCGTCGATAACGACAACGACGGCCCGGCCTATGGTGAATTCCTCGGCCTGGACGGCGCCGTCACCAATGCCGGCTGGCAGGCGATGATCAACAACGGCGTGCGGGTGATCAACAACAGCTGGGGCGTCAGTATTCCCGACTTTCTGTCCGACGGCGGCCGCGATCCTAACGCGCTGCACTTTGAGCTGAAGGATGCGCAGGAACAATTCGATCAGGTCAAACCGCTGCTCGGCAGCCTGGCCGGCGCAGGCTATCAGGGCGCCATCGACGCCGCGCGCAAAAATATTCTGGTGCTGTTCGCCGCCGGTAACGACGGCAACTACAACCAGCCGGATGTGATCAGCGGGCTGGCCTACTTCGTGCCGGACATCGCGCCAAACTGGCTGTCGGTCGCCAGCGTGGCGCAGGATGCGGCATCGACCAACAGCGTGCCTTACACCATCAGCAGCTTCTCTTCCCGCTGCGGCTATACCGCCAGCTTCTGCGTCTCGTCGCCGGGCAGCAAAATCTACAGCACTGTGGCCAACGGTTCCGATGCGGCCAACCTGGTGTCGGACTACGGCAATAAAAACGGCACCTCGATGGCGACGCCGCACGTCACCGGCGCGGTGGCGGTGTTGCTGCAGCGTTTCCCGTACATGAGTTCGGCGCAGATTGCCGACGTGCTGAAAACTACCGCCACCGACATGGGCGCGCCGGGCATCGACGCGCTCTACGGCTGGGGGATGATCAACCTGGGCAAAGCCATTAACGGCCCGGGCATGTTCTATACCGTCGAGGATATTCCGGCGGAGTTCCGCATCCCGGATCCGACGGGCGTGGCCTACGGCCCGACCCAGTTTGTCGCCAATATTCCGGGCCTGGGCGCCGAGGTGGATGCCGGCACGCTGCACGCCAGAAAGTGTGACGACATCAGCTGCGAACTGGAAGTCTACTCCAACAACATCTCTGGCCACGGCGGCCTGACCAAAGAAGGGATGGGCACGCTGGTCATGACCGGCGCCAACACCTATGCCGGCCCGACGCTGGTCAATCAGGGGCGGCTGGCAGTCAACGGCTCGGTCACCTCGGCCGTCAGCGTGCAGAGCGGCGGTATTGTCGGCGGCAGCGGCACGGTGGGTTCGCTGACTGCCCGCCGCGGCGGCACCGTGGCGCCGGGCAACTCGATCGGCACTTTGAACGTGGCTGGCAACGTCAGCTTCGAGCCGGGTTCGCGCTACGCGGTGGAAGTGGGGCCGAACGGCCAGAGCGATCGGATCCAGAGCAGCGGATCGGCGACGATCGGCGGCGGTGAGGTGGCGGTGACGCTGGAGAACAGCCCCAACCTGCTGACGCAAGGCGAGGTGCGCAGCCTGCTGGGCCAGCAGTACACCATCCTGAGCGCGCAGCAGGGGGTGAGCGGGCAGTTTGACGCGGTGGCGCCGAACTACCTGTTCCTCGGCACCGGGCTGAGCTACCAGCCGACCGGGGTGACGCTGAGCGTCGGGCGCAACGGCACCAGCTTCGCCAGCGTGGCGCAGACCTCGAACGAGCGGGCGGTGGCGGCGGCGGCGGATGCGCTGGCGGCGGGCAACCCGGTGTACGAGAGCCTGCTCGGCAGCGGCACGGCGGGCGAAGCGCGGCAGGCGTTCCGTCAGCTGTCGGGGCAAATCCATGCGGACATCGCCTCGGCGCTGGTGAACGACAGCCGCTACCTGCGTGAGGCGCTGAACGGGCGCCTGCGTCAGGCGGAAGGGCTGGCGAGCTCGTCGGCCATCAAGGCGGACGAGGGCGGTGCCTGGGCGCAGCTGCTGGGGGCGTGGGACCACGCGTCGGGCGACGCCAACGCCACGGGTTATCAGGCCTCGACCTACGGGGTGCTGGTGGGGCTGGACTCGGCGGCGGACGACTGGCGGCTGGGGGTGGCGACCGGCTACACCCGCACCTCGCTGCACGGCGGGTACGGGTCGAAGGCGGACAGCGACAACTACCACCTGGCGGCGTACGGCGACAAGCAGTTCGGGGCGCTGGCGCTGCGCGGCGGGGCGGGCTACACCTGGCACCGCATCGACACCAAGCGGTCGGTGAACTACGGGATGCAGTCGGACCGCGACACGGCGAAGTACAGCGCGCGCACCGAGCAGTTGTTCGCGGAAGCGGGCTACAGCGTGCAGGGTGAGTGGCTGAATCTGGAGCCGTTCGTGAACTTGGCGTACGTGAACTTCGAGAACAACGGCATCGCGGAAAGCGGCGGCGCGGCGGCATTGCGCGGCGACAAGCAGCACACGGACGCGACGGTGTCGACGCTGGGCCTGCGTGCGGACACCGAATGGCAGGTGAGCGCGGGCACGACGGTGGCGCTGCGCAGCGAGCTGGGATGGCAACATCAGTACGGCGGGCTGGAACGAGGTACCGGGCTGCGGTTCAACGGCGGCAACGCGCCGTTCGTGGTGGACAGCGTACCGGTCTCGCGCGACGGCATGGTGCTGAAGGCGGGGGCGGAAGTGGCGGTGAACGAAAACGCCACGCTGTCGCTGGGCTACGGCGGGCTGCTGTCGCAGAACCATCAGGACAACAGCGTCAACGCCGGTTTTACCTGGCGCTTCTGACGTTCAGCGATCATCGCAATGACCACGGAGCCGGCATGCCGGCTCCGTTTTTATTTGCGGCTGCGGGGTGAGTCCGTATGATGGCGCGGCGCCAGGGCAATAAAAAACCGGGATCCTGACGGATCCCGGCTTAAAAGTGGGTAAAACAGATTAGCGCTAAAGGCTCAAGCCCCGTTTGATTTGCGCAGTCCGAGCGATGTGCTCATCGTCTCAGTAGCGGCAACGGAACAAATTTTCCCTGGTGTTACTATGGTTATTATTAAAAAACGTGCTGGTGTTATTTTTTATAGTGTATTGCTGTATGTCTCTTTTGATACCATGTTTGACGATGCAACATGGTATGTCAAGCAACGTTTTTAACGCATAATTGCATGAGATGCCAGTTTTAGATGTGGCTTTTTCAGCGGAAATAATCAAAACGACTGATAAATCAGTAAAAAAAATCGAAGGAACAAATGGATAACAATCACCAAAAATTCGATTCACAGTCGATTGCCAATCGGGTCAGGGAGCTGTTTTTACATTACGGGATTGGAAAACGTCAGCATGCCCGCGAGCTCAGCCGCATCTTGGATCTGAGTTTTTCACATGCGCACCGCAAACTGAAAGGGCAAAGCCCCTGGACGCTGGAACAGATCAACAGCGTCGCGGCCGCGTTGGGAGAAACGCCGGCGGCGATCGCCGATTTGAGCGCCGAACACGAGACCACCGAGCCAAACATGGCGCGCGATGCCATCTTTTTCGTGGCGGGGGTGGCGATGCCTTGCGTCGGGCATATTGGCGATGAGCTTCCTGCCGGGCGGCCGGCGGAATTTGTGGCGCTGCGCGTGGAAGGGCAGTGGCGTATCTATCGCACCGATGAGGCACCGGCAGGCCCGCGTTACGGCGTCGATCTGATCGAAATCCGGCCCGGTTTCGGCGACGACGAGCGGTTGAGCATCGCGGTATTGGACGATTCGCATCAGGCGGCCGATGAGCTGGCCAAGTATCTCGGCGGCTGCGGCTTCAACGCGGTGGCGTTTTACGACGTCGACAGTTTCTGTCAGGCATTGCAGCAAAGCCTGTTTGACGGCTACGTGGTGGACTGGCTGATCGGTGAGGAAACGGCGGATCGCTGTATCGCCACTATCCGCGCCTCCGACAACCCGGACGCGCCGGTACTGGTGCTGACCGGCGAACTGGGTACCGACCGACGCGAGTCGGAAATCGCTCAGGCGATGCGCGAGTACGACGTGCTCGGCCCTTATGAAAAGCCGGTGCGGCTCCATGTGATCGAAGCCGCACTGCAACGCTGTTTTAATCTTTAGCGGGGAACACCTCGGCCAGTGCGTTTGACAGCGCATCCAGCCGAACCGGCTTCATCAGGTAGTTATCGAACAGGGCGCGCTGATCCGCCGTCAGCTGCTCCGGCGTGTAGGCGCTGATGCCGATGATCGGCACATGGCGGTTGGGGCCGCGGCGGTTGCGCAGCTGCCTGGCCAGGGCGGCGCCGTCGATGCCCGGCATCTGCAGATCCAGCAACAGCGCGTCGTAAGGGCGTCTGAGCAGCTTCTGCAGCGCGCGCTCCGGCGAGTCGCACAGTTCGTGCTGGTAGCCCAGCTTGTCCAATAGCGCCGCAAAGGCGTCACCCACCGACTTGTTGTCATCCACCACCAGCACCTGCTGTGGCTTCTGCTGCAGGGAGGCATTGGCGGCGGCGGGCGCGTCGGCGCGTTCGTCTTCACTGATCTGCACCGGAATGCTGACGATAAAGGTGCTGCCCTTCTTGATTTCGCTGTACACCGTGATGGTGCCGTCGAGCAATGTCACCAGGCCATGCACGATCGCCAGCCCCATCCCGACGCCGGCATACTGCTTGGTATGCGACTGATCCAACTGGGTAAAGGGCTTGAAGATCTGATCGAGCTGGTCTTTTTCGATACCGATGCCGGTGTCGGTCACTTCGATAATCAACGAACTGCCGCCCGGCTGGCGGCGCAGGCAGCTGTGCAGCGTAATGCTGCCGCTTTCGGTGTACTTGTAGGCGTTGGTCAGCAGGTTGACGATAATCTGCCGGATGCGCAGCGGATCGGAGTGCACCAGCAGGTGGCTGCATTCCACTTCACAGCTCAGTTTGACCTGCTCTTTGCGGGTCAGGGTGGCGATTTCGTTGGCGGTCTCCGCGATCAGCTTCTGCGCGTCGAACGGCACGATGCGCAATTCCATCATGCCGCTGTCGAGGTGCGCGTAGTCGGTCAGATCTTTCATCTGGCTTTCGATTTGCTGCGCGGCGGTCTCCAGCCGCTGGAAGGTGTCCGCATGCTCAGCCGACACCCGGGTATTCACCAGCACGTCGATGGCCGACATCACGCTCTGCAATGAGGTGCGCAGCTCGTGGCCGATGGCGCCGAGGAAGGCGTTTTTGGTGCGCGTCGCTTTCTCCGCCTCGATGGCCTTGGCCTGCTGGCGAATGGTCAGCCGCTGCTGACGGAACACGATCAGGGTGATGGCGATCAGCGCGATCACCGAGAACATGACGATCACCAGCCCATAGAAAATAATGTGCCGTTTCTCGATGTAATCCTCATAGGCGGCGGTGCGCTGCTTCACCTCGGCGTGGTCGGTCAGGTTGGCCATTTCGATGGCGTAAGGCTTGATGGCCCTCATGGCCGCGGAAACCTGGCCGAAGTCGATTTTCCGACTGCTCAGCAGCTTATCGATGCGATCCATCTGCAGGCGCATCTGTTTGACCACTTCCGGGTAGCCCGGCTCGGCGTACAGCGGCTGGGTCGATTCGGAGACGGTTTCCAGCACGTAAAAACGCGAATAGAGGATTTCGAACCGCAGCCGCAGGTTGTCGTTGTCCACCTGCGCGGCGTGGCTTTGCTGCTCGACCAGCGTGTCGAACTCCGCCAGCTTGATGGAGAACTTGGCGATTGACCAGGAGTAGTTCTCCTGCGTGCCGGCGATGGCATACAGCCCTTTCTTCGACAGGGTGGCGCTGTAGTAATAGAGCGTGACGGTCGAAGCCACTAAAAACAGCGCGGCGAATATGGCCGGGATCGCCAGCCTGCTGCCGTTCTTAAAGGTCGTCAGCTTCATTTGATCACGATCCTGTCCACTTGCCAGATAAAGCGCGAGTTGTACAACGGCGAGTTCAGTTCAGGCCCGGCGGCGTCGCGCGGGTAAACCAGGAACAGCGGTCCGAAGTTTCTGAGCTTCAGCATTTCCCCGTCCATCTTGTAGGCCAGGATCATGTTGTACTTTTTGACGTCGGACAGCGGCACGTCGATGTAATAGTCGTTCAGCGCATAGAAGGTCAGCGTTTCGCCCTTGGCGCCGACGCGCTCCAGGATATCGGCCACCGAAATCCCTTCAAATTTTCTCTGCGGCGTCCAGGAAGTGGAGGTGGTGATACTGCGCACCGGCATCGCCAACAGCTGCTTATCGGTGAACAGATAGCTTTTGTTGACCGGGTCGGTCACGTTGTCGATCTTGCCCGCCACTTCGAGGGTAAAGCTGAGCGCGCTGCTCTGGGCGATAATCAGGGCCACGCAGGCCATCGCAAGGGTTTTGCATAGTTTGAACAGCATCGGTGTTCTCCAGAGGCGCGGGGAGGTTGTATCAGTCCCGCTAATTTATCAGGCAGAATAATGGCAGAAAAAGCAGGCGGGCGCGAAAGGAATAGTAAACCGCACAAAAAGAACAGGCCTGAACCGGTCGTCCCGTGCGCGTAACCTTTCCCTTCCGTTTGTCAGCCGTTCCGATGTGCTTTCAACAGCTGCGCCAGCTGTGTCAGGCCTGCCGTTAGCTCGTCCAGCGAAGAGGAACCCAGGCACAGGCGAATGCCCGTTGCCCGTTCGTCGCGGTCCACCATCACGGCGTCCGGCGGCGTCACTTTTACGTTGGCCAATGCGGCGGCGGCGGCCACAGACTCGGCGGTTTCGCGCGGCATCGGCAGCCAGACATGATAAGCGTCGGGATGCGATACGCATTCGCCGGCGTCGAATATCGAGGTGGCCAGATGCACTCTGCGCTGAGCCTCATGGCGCAACGCTTGCGGTATCGCCTCGACCGCGCCGCTGGACAGCCACTCCCCCACCACTGCGCAAGACAGTGGCGAAGGCGCGAAGGGAATATCTTGCAAGGCTTCTTCCGCCGCGTTTTGCATGCCGGGCGGCAGAGTCAGCATACCGATCCGCAACCCCGGGCCGAGCGTTTTCGACAGGCCATTGACATGGAACACCCGCTCGGGTGCCAATGTCGCGAGCGCAGGCGTTGCTGAATGCCCCAAGGCATACACGCCATCCTCGATGATCCAGACATTCGCCTGCCGGCATATCTCGACGATAGCCTGCCTGCGCTCGGCGCTCATGGTGGCCGTTGTCGGGTTATGCAGCGTCGGTGTCAGATAGACCGCAGTATGGCCGCAGGAGACACGCTCGAGCGCGCTAGACAGCGCTTGCGGCACCATGCCTTGCGCATCGATATCGATACCGATCAAGCAATGGCCTTTGCGCCGGGCCAGCGCGATCGCGCCGGGATAGCTGATTCTCTCCGTCAGTATCGTCCCGCGTGGCCCGCAGGCCAGGTCAAAAGCCAGTGAAATCGCCTGACGGGCATTGCTGGTCAGCGCCAGATTCGACGGTTCGATCGTGACGCCGACGTTTTCGAGCCAGCGGGCCAACAAACGTCGGTGCTCCAGATGCCCGGTCGGAGGGGAATAGAGGTTCAGATGATCCGCATCCATTTTCCGCGCAATGCTGGCCAGCGTGCGCGCCAGCAAACGATCGGTCAGCACCGCCGGCGGCGCATTGGACGAAAGATCGATTTCGCGTTTTTCACGGGCGTGGCGAATCGCCACGAACATCCCGCGGCCTTTCACGCTGCGTACCAACCCGCGTCGTTCCAGGATGGCATAGGCTTTGGTCACCGTGCCCAGACCGATCTCTAATTGCCAGGCGAGCGTACGGTGAGCCGGCAGACGATCGCCACCCTGCAATTTACCCTCGATAATGTCGTCGCCTAACGCCAACACCAGCCGCTCGACGGTGGTGACTTCCGCATTGGCCAGGCGAGGTTGCCAGGGCGATTGAAGCCGCATGGTGATGCTCCGAAAAATGAATAGTGTCACGTGACACTATTTAAATAGGTGAAAAGTGTAACACATACTATGTTGGTGAAGAGTCCCTGAGTTTTCAACAACGTCTCGGCCGCAAGGCGGGTCAGCGGAGTTTTTCCATGAATGTCAGTCAGCTTGCGTTGGTTTATGGCGCATATCTTCTCGCAACCGCCAGTCCGGGCCCCAGCAACATGGCGATCATGGGCGTGGCGATGCGTGACGGCCGCTCACCCGCACTGGCGCTGGCTGCCGGGGTGGTGACCGGATCGCTGTGCTGGGCACTGTTGGCCGCGACCGGCCTTTCCGCCGTGCTGGCCACGTATGCGCAGGCGCTGTGGGCCATCAAAATCGTCGGCGGCGTGTATATGCTGTATCTGGCGCTGCGCGCCGGCCAATCCGCATTACGGGCGTCTCCCGTCTCGACAGGGATAGCGGCAGGGGATGGCGGGCGATCTTATCGGAAGTTGTATCGGCAGGGCGTGCTGATGCATCTCGGTAATCCCAAGGCCATCATGTCCTGGATGGCGATCATGTCGCTGGGTTTGCGACAAGGGGCGCCTGAAGGCGTTTTACCGGCGATTATCGGCGGTTGTGCGTTGCTCGGCGTGACGATTTTCGGGGGGTATGCCCTGCTGTTCTCAACGGCGCCGATGATCGCGTTTTATACCCGGGTGAGGCGCTGGATTGAAGGAATGCTTGCGCTGCTGTTCGCTTGCGTGGGCCTGGAGCTGTTGATATCGCGGGGGTAATCATGCACGCCCGGCGTTAACCTGAGGAGAGAGGCGATGGTTTTTGGCATGCAGATGGTGGATGTCTTTGGCGCCGGGCCACTCGCCGGCAATCCGTTGGCGGTGATCGCGGGCGCCGGAGCGTTGTCGACGGAGGACATGCAGCGCTTGACGCGTTGGTTCAACCTGTCGGAGACGGCCTTTTTACTGCCGCCGACGCACCCGCAGGCGGATTACCGGGTGCGAATATTCACGCTGGATCGTGAAATGCCGTTTGCCGGGCACCCGACGTTGGGCAGCTGCCATGCCTGGCTCGCTATGGGAGGGGCACCCAGCAACGAGACGGAGATCATCCAGGAGTGCGGAGCAGGATTGGTGAGCATTCGTCGCGAGGGAGGGCGGTTGTGTTTTGCCGCGCCACCGTTGATTCGTTCCGGGGCGCCGTCAGGAGAGACGTTGGCCGACGCGTTGCGGTTTTTGGGGATCGCGTCTGATGAGGTGCTCGATGCCGCCTGGATCGATAATGGCCCGGGGTGGCTGGGGATCCGGCTGGCCAGCGCCGAGCGGGTACTTTCCCTGACGCCGGCGAGAAGCTGGCCGCGCAGAGTGGACATTGGCGTCGTCGGCCCACATGCCGAGGGTGACGCAGCCTTCGAAGTGCGCGCTTTTTTGAGCGATCATCTTGGCGCTATCGTCGAAGATCCGGTCACCGGCAGTCTCAATGCCTCCCTGGCCCAGTGGTTGTTCGCAAGCGGCGTGGTCAGCGGCGGATATATTGCCGCTCAGGGCCGCTGTCGTGGGCGCAACGGGCACGTGCATATCACCCGCGACGAGGGTGGCCGGATTTGGGTGGGCGGCAATACGCGCATTCAGGTCGAAGGGCGGTTGCAAGGGATTGGCACGGCGTAGAACGCGTCGCCGCACTGTGTGCGGCTGAACGGAATATCGATTTTCATCCGATGATAAGGAGTGAACAGTATGTTTGCGATGCCACAAAACGATACCCCCGTCGAAGCTGATATCACTCAGCCGACGACGGTCATCGATACGTTGAAAATGCTGGTACGTTACAAAGCCTGGGCGAACGCCTTGACCTTTGACTGTGTGGCGGCCTTGCCGGCCGGTGAAGCC
Source organism: Serratia sp. SM04 (assembly GCF_040280225.1). Lineage (NCBI taxonomy): Bacteria > Pseudomonadati > Pseudomonadota > Gammaproteobacteria > Enterobacterales > Yersiniaceae > Serratia > Serratia sp. SM04. Next base: position 45,513 of record NZ_JBEOQT010000007.1, read on the forward strand.
TTGCGGCAGCGGCCGACCCGTTTTGGCAATATGGTGCATACCTTGAATCATGTCTATGTGGTGGACGATATCTTCAGGCACCACCTGCAAGGTCGGAAACATGGCTACCTCGCGCGCAACACCGAGCAAACGCCTGCGCTTGACGCTCTGCGGTGTGCGGTGGAGGAAATGGACCACTGGTATATCGAACAGGTGGATAACTGGTCGCCCGAGGCGCTGGCGCAGGTGGTGCAGTTCGAATTCGTCGGCGGGGGGGAAGGCCGCATGACGCGCCAGGAAATCGTGCTGCATGTCGTCAACCACGCGACCTATCATCGCGGTTTTGTCGGCGATATGCTCTATCAGGTGCCCTTCGCCTCGCCGGCGAACGATTTGCCGGTGTTTCTTCGCGATCATTACCGCCGGGCGCCGTGAGGCAAGCGAGATAAATAAAAAAGCCAGACGCTTTCGCGCCTGGCCTGTTATGCGCCGGAACTCGGCGAGGCTGCGCCTCAGCGCATGGTAACGAACTCTTCCGCCGCGGTCGGGTGTATCGCCACGGTGTTGTCGAAGTCCTTCTTGGTGGCGCCCATCTTCACCGCCACGGCGAAGCCCTGCAGGATTTCATCCATGCCGAAGCCGATGCCGTGCAGGCCGACGATTTTCTCTTCCTTACCCGCGCACACCAGCTTCATGCGGCACGGTTGGCGGTGCTGCGTCACGGCGCTGTACATGGCGGTGAAGGAGGATTTGTACACCTTCACGTTGTCCGCGCCGAACTTCTCGATAGCTTCCGGCTCGGTCAGGCCGATAGTGCCGATCGGCGGGTGGCTGAACACCACGGTGGCGATGTTGCTGTAATCCAGGTGCTCATCCGGCTTGTTGTTGAACAGGCGCTCGGACAGGCGGCGGCCGGCGGCCACGGCGACCGGGGTCAGCTCTACCGCGCCGGTGTTGTCGCCCACCGCGTAGATGCCTTTGACGTTGGTGTTCTGGAACTTATCGACGTCAATGTAGCCTTGCTCGTTGGTCTTCACCCCGGTAACGCCGAGGTTCAGGTTGTCGGTCGCCGGTTCGCGGCCGATGGCCCAAATCAGGCAGTCGACGGTGAATGCCTTGCCGTTTTCCAGCTGCAGCGTCAGGCTGCCGTCGGCGTTCTTGACGATCGCTTTCGGCACCGATTCGGTATGCAGGCTCGGCCCTTCGGTGTTCATCACTTCCACCAGGGTTTCGACGATCATCGGATCGAAGCTGCGCAGCGGCGCGTGCTTGCGCACGAACAGGTGCGTTTCCGCGCCCAGCGCGTTCAGCACGCCGGCGATCTCCACGGCGATATAGCCGGCGCCGACTACGGCGACGCGCTTCGGCATAGCGTCCAGCTCAAAGAAGCCGTCGGAGTCGATGCCGTATTCCGCACCCGGAATAGCCGGGTGGCTCGGGCGGCCGCCGGTGGCGATCAGGATGTGGTCGGCGGTGATGAGCTCGCCGTTCACTTCCACGGTGTGCGCATCCACGAAGCGCGCGAAGCCTTTGATCACGTCGACCTTGTTCTTGCCCAGCACGTTGTCGTAGGAGTTGTGGATGCGGTCGATATAGGCGGTGCGGTTGGCGACCAGCTTCTTCCAGTCGAAGGCGTTGACGGTGGTGTCGAAGCCGTAGTCCGGGCCGTACTGATGGATGGCCTCGGCGATCTGCGCCGCGTGCCACATGACTTTTTTCGGTACACAACCCACGTTTACACAGGTGCCGCCCAGCTCTTTGGCTTCAATCAGCGCACACTTTTGGCCGTACATGGCTGCCCGGTTGATCGATGCGATACCGCCGCTGCCGCCGCCAATTGCTAGATAATCGTAATGTTTCGTCATCTGGGATTTCCATGAGTTGTGAATTTGAAGAGGGTAAGAGTTTAACGCCTGACCGGGGTTTGTCGCAAAGATTGCGTCGATGGCTGCGATAGGTGGACGCAGGGCGCGGCGAACCGCGCCCTGCCGGGGATTATTCCGGTACCACCCAGTTCACCAGATGGTGGCCGATGCCCGACGGCACCAGCACCTTGTGCAGCCACGGCAGCACGTTTTTCATCTGCTGTTCCAGTTTCCACGGCGGGTTGATGACGATCATGCCGGAGGCGGTCATGCCGCGCTGATCGCTGTCGGGTTTCACCGCCAGTTCGATCTGCAGAATGCGGCGAATGCCGGTGGCTTCCAGATCGCGCAGCATGCGTTTGATCTGCTGGCGCATCACCACCGGGTACCACAGCGCGTAGGTGCCGGTGGCGAAACGCTTGTAGCCTTCCTGAATGCCTTTGACCACGTCCTGGTAATCGGTCTTCATTTCATACGGCGGGTCCATCAGGATCAGGCCGCGGCGCGACAGGGGCGGCAGCTGGGATTTCAGCTGCTGATAGCCGTCGGCGCGCTGCACTTTGGCGCGCTCGTCTTTCTGGAACTCGCTGCGCAGCAGCGGGTAGTCGCTCGGGTGCAGCTCGGTCAGGTGAATTTTGTCCTGCGGGCGCAGCAGCTGGCGGGCGATCAGCGGCGAACCGGGGTAGTAGCGCAGCGTGCCGGAACGGTTGAAGTTGTGCACCACGCTCATGTAGGCCGCCAGCTCTTCCGGCAGATCGTCGCGCTGCCACAGCAGGCCGATGCCTTCCAGGTATTCGCCGGTGCGCTCGGCGTGTTCGCCGCTGAGCTGATAACGGCCCGCGCCCGAGTGGGTATCCAGATACAGGAACGGCTTCTCTTTTTCCTTCAGCGACTCGATGATCAGGCTCTGAACGGTGTGCTTGAGCACGTCGGCGTGGTTGCCGGCGTGGAAACTGTGGCGATAACTTAACATGACGGGTGGCGGTTCCTTGTGCTCCGCAGGCGGAGCATTCAATGCAATAAGGCTTATAATCTGCACAGTATAAACTGTCTGGCCGGGAAAAACCGGACTCCGTTGCCGCAGACGTTCACAGAAAGGGACAGGACGATGAGCAAACGGGCGTTCTGGCGGCCGGTGTTCGAAGCGTTCGAATGGGTTGAAACGCTGTGAATCACAAGGAGAAAGGATGAGCTGCATTTTTTGCGACATCGTGGCGGGCAAGGCGCCGTGCCATAAAATCTGGGAAGACGACGACCATCTGGCGTTCCTGTCCATCTTCCCCAACACCGACGGCTTCAGCGTGGTGATCCCCAAGGCACACCACCCGAGCTACGCCTTTGACCTGCCGGACGAGGTATTGAGCGCGTTGATGCTGGCGACCAAGCGGGTGGCGAAGCAGCTGGATCGCGCGTTCGACGACGTCGGCCGCTGCGGCATGGTGTTCGAAGGTTACGGCGTCGACCACGTGCACGCCAAACTGATCCCGCTGCACGGCACCGCGTCGCTGGAGCAGTGGCGGCCGATCGAATCGACCTCGCCGAAGTTTTTCGCGCGTTACGAGGGCTATATCTCCTCCCACGACGCCGCGCGCGCCGACGACGAGCAGCTGGCGGCGCTGGCCGCCCGCATCCGCCAAAGCGCCGTTTAAGGCACCAACGATCAACGCCGGGCATTGATTTTCCTGTTGTCTGGCTCCATGTTAGAGATTCATACGCATTTTAAGGCTCGCCCCCACGGCGGGCCCCAACGCTAATCAGGACTGCCCTATGACAAATCCGTTGCTGACCCCGTTTTCCCTGCCGCCGTTCTCGGCGATCCGCCCTGAAGATATCGTGCCTGCGGTGCAATCCGCGCTGGCGGACTGCCGCGCCGCGGTAGAGCGCGTGGTCGCGCAGCCGGGGCCGTTCACCTGGGACAATCTGTGTCAGCCGCTGGCGGAGTCGGACGATCGGCTGTCGCGCATCTGGTCGCCGATCGGGCACCTGAACTCGGTGAAAAACAGCCCGGAGCTGCGCGCCGCCTATGAGCAGGCGCTGCCGCTGCTGTCCGAGTACGGCACCTGGGTCGGCCAGCACGAAGGGCTGTACCAGGCCTACCGCAGCCTGAAAGAGGGCGCGGCGTTTGAGGCGCTGAGCGTGCCGCAGCGCAAGGCGGTGGACAACGCGCTGCGCGATTTCGAACTGTCGGGCATCGGCCTGTCGGCGGATAAACAGCAGCGCTACGGCGAGATCGTCGCGCGCCTGTCCGAACTGGGTTCCACCTACAGCAACAACGTGCTCGACGCCACCATGGGCTGGAGCAAACTGATTACCGACGAAGCCGAGCTGAGCGGCCTGCCGGAGAGCGCCCTGGCGCAGGCACAGGCGATGGCGCAGGCCAAAGAGCAGGACGGTTGGCTGCTGACGCTGGACATGCCGAGCTACCTGCCGGTGTTGACCTACGCCGACAACCGCGCGCTGCGCGAAGAAATGTACCGCGCCTTCGCCACCCGCGCCTCCGATCAGGGGCCGAACGCCGGCAAATGGGACAACAGCGAAGTGATGGCGGAAACGCTGGCGCTGCGCCATGAGCTGGCTCAGTTGCTGGGCTTCGATACCTACGCCGACAAGTCGCTGGCGACCAAAATGGCGGAGAGCCCGGAGCAGGTGATCGGCTTCCTGAGCGATCTGGCCAAGCGCGCCCGCCCGCAGGCCGAGCAAGAGCTGGCGCAGCTGCGCGCCTTCGCCAAACAGCACTATGGCGTGGACGAGCTCGAAGCCTGGGACATCACCTATTACGGCGAAAAACAGAAGCAGCACCTGTTCTCCATCAGCGACGAGCAGCTGCGCCCGTACTTCCCGGAACAGCGGGTGGTGGAAGGGCTGTTCGAAGTGGTGAAACGCATCTACGGCATCACCGCCAAAGAGCGTAAAGACGTGGAGACCTGGCATCCGGACGTGCGCTTCTTCGATCTGTTCGCCGCCGACGGCGAGCTGCGCGGCAGCTTCTACCTCGATCTGTACGCCCGCGAAAACAAACGCGGCGGCGCCTGGATGGACGACTGCGTCGGCAGCCTGCGCAAGGCTGACGGCACGCTGCAAAAGCCGGTCGCTTACCTGACCTGCAACTTCAACCGTCCACTGGGCGACCAGCCGGCGCTGTTCACCCACAACGAAGTGACCACGCTGTTCCACGAGTTCGGCCACGGTCTGCACCACATGCTGACGCAGATCGATACCGCCGGCGTCTCCGGCATCAACGGGGTGCCGTGGGATGCGGTCGAGCTGCCGAGCCAGTTTATGGAAAACTGGTGCTGGGAGCCGGAAGCGCTGGCGTTTATCTCGGGCCATTACCAGAGCGGCGAGCCGCTGCCGAAGGCCATGCTCGACAAGCTGCTGGCGGCCAAGAATTACCAGGCGGCGCTGTTCATCCTGCGCCAGCTGGAGTTCGGCCTGTTCGATTTCCGCATGCACTTCGAATACAGCCCGGAAAAAGGGGCGCAGATCCTGCCGACGCTGGCGGAAGTGAAGAAAATGGTGGCGGTGGTGCCTTCGCCAAGCTGGAGCCGCTTCCCGCACGCCTTCAGCCACATCTTTGCCGGCGGCTATGCGGCGGGTTACTACAGCTACCTGTGGGCGGAAGTGCTGTCGGCCGACGCCTACTCGCGCTTCGAAGAAGAAGGGATTTTCAACGCCGAAACCGGCAAATCCTTCCTCGACAACATCCTGTCGCGCGGCGGTTCAGAAGAGCCGATGGCGCTGTTCAAACGCTTCCGTGGCCGCGAGCCGCAGCTGGATGCTATGCTGCGCCATTACGGCATTAAAGGATAACCCGACACGTGAGCGTGTGTTTATTGTGTGAAGCAGGCGCCGATCCCGGCGCCTTGTCTGTTTTGGCGCAGCGCTGGCGGCTGACGTCCGACGACGACGCGCCGATGGCGCTGGTACTGACCCCGCAGCGGCTGGAGCTGCGCAAGCGCGACGAGCCGAAGCTCGGCGGAATCTACGTCGATTTCGTCACCGGCACCATGGCGCACCGGCGCCGCTTCGGCGGCGGCCGCGGCGAGGCGGTGGCCAAAGCGGTCGGCATCAAGGGCAGCTATCTGCCGGACGTGGTGGACGCTACCGCCGGGCTGGGGCGCGACGCCTTCGTGCTGGCGGCGCTGGGCTGTCGGGTGCGGATGCTGGAGCGCAATCCGGTGGTGGCGGCGTTGCTGGACGACGGCCTGCAGCGCGGCTATCAGGATGCGGAAATCGGCCCGTGGCTGCGCGAGCGCCTGACGCTGCTGCACGCCTCCAGCCTGACGGCGCTGGCGGATCTCAGCCCGCGCCCCGAGGTGGTGTATCTCGATCCGATGTTCCCGCACAAGCAAAAAAGCGCGCTGGTGAAGAAAGAGATGCGGGTGTTTCAATCGCTGGTGGGCAGCGACGATGACGCCGACGGCCTGCTGGAGCCGGCGCGCCGCCTGGCGACCAAGCGCGTGGTGGTGAAGCGCCCGGACTACGCGCCGCCGCTGGCCGACGTGCCGGCGCACGCCGCCACGCTGACCAAAAGCCACCGTTTCGATATCTACATGCCGCTGTAATGTCTGCCTAGGGCCCGCCGTGTCGGGCCCTCAGTTTTCCTCCCGCAAGCTTTTCCCCACGCCGCCGCCCGGATGCACCGCCAGCAAGGCGTCCTTGTCGTAACCGCTGCGCGCCATCAGGCAGGCGCAGGCGGCGTCGAAGATCGCCAGCACCAGCACAATTGAGGTGGTGGCCAGCATGTTCAGCGGATCTATCTCCTTTTGCACCCCGGTGGCGATCGTCAACTGCGCCGCCTGCGCGATGGCGGAATGCGGGTTTTCCGTCACCGCGATCAGCGTCACTCCCTTGGCCTGCAGCGTCGGCAGCAGGCGGGTCAGCTCGTCGGAATTGCCGCCGCGTGAGATCAGGATCAGCAGATCGTCGGCGCGCAGAAAGCCCAGATCGCCGTGCGCCGCGCCGGTGGCGTCGAGGTAGACCGCCGGCCGTTCCACGCAGGCCAGCATGTGGGCTATCTTGCGCGCCGCAATCCCCGAGGTGCCGACGCCGGTGACGGCAATTTTACCGCGGCAGTCGGCCAGCAGCGTCAGCAGCCGCTGCCAGGTGCGCGCGTCGAGGCGCTCGCCCAGCTGCGCCAGCTCCTGACTGTAGGTTTGCCAACCCTGCACGGCCTGCCGCCATTCCTGCTGCATCACGCCTCCTCCTGCATCAACCGGCGGTATTTCATGTGGTCGTTGTACAGCTCGTGGAATACCCGGTATTTGCGGTCGTAGTAGCTTTTTATTTGGTTGGTCTGCGGCGTGACCGTCTTGCCGATGCGGCTCATGGCGCTCATCGCCTCCGGCAGGGTGTCGAACACGCCCGCCGCCACGGTGCCCATCATTGCGCCGCCGAGCAGCATCGCTTCGCTCTCCTCCGGCAGCAGCATGGCGCAGCCGGTGGCGTTGGCGTGCTCCTGCACGAAGATCGGGTTCTTGGTGCCGCCGCCGCTGGCCATAATGGTGTCGATGCTGTAGCCGCTGTGGTTCATGGTTTCGATGATGTGGCGGGTGCCGAGCGCGATGGCCTGAATGGTGGCCAGGTAGTGCAGCGCCATGTCCTCCGGCGTGCGCGACAGCTTCAGCCCGGTCAGGATGCCGGTCAGCGTCGGGTTGGCGCGCGGCGAGCGGTTGCCGTGGAAGTACGGCAGCATATGAATGTCCTGCGTCAGGAAGGCGATATTCTCCGGCTCGCCGGCCATGCGGCGCAGAATGGCGTTCAACACCTCATAGATGGTCTGCCCCTGAGTTTTCGCCTGCGCCAGCAGCTCCGGGTAGCACGGGTGCGACTGGATGACGTGGTCGATCAGCGCGCCGGTGGCGGACTGGCCGCCTTCGTTCAACCAGTATTCCGGCAGGATCGCCGAGTAATACGGCCCCCAGACGCCGCCGATAAAGCGCGCGGTGCGCGACATCGCCATGTGGCCGGTGGAGGTACCGCCGATCAGCGCGACGCGGCGGTTGAAGTCGGCCACCTCGCCGGAGACGCCGGTGGCGCCCAGCGTGCCGAGGGTGCCGGCGTGGGCATCGATGATCGACACGCTCACCGCCGTGCCGGCGATCAGCCCCATCTCGCCGGCGGCGCGCTGGGTCAGGCCGTGGCCCAGCGGCTCGCCCATCATTTTGACGTCGCTGCCGATCTTGGCCGCGTCATGTTCCAGCACGTCTTCCAGCCCGATCTGCTGGAAGTAGCTCTTGTCCCAGCGCTGTTCGTGGCCGAGATAGGTCCACTTGCACACCGTCGAACACAGCGAGCGGGTGGCATCCTGGGTGGCGCGCCAGGTGAGGAAGTCCGGCAGATCGAACAGGTAGCCGGCGTTGGCCCAGGTGGTGGGCATGTGCTGTTTCAGCCACAGCAGTTTCGGCGTCTGCATCTCCGGCGAGATAATGCCGCCGACGAAGTCCAGCACCCGGTGTTTGGTGGCGTTGATGCGCTCGGCCTGGGCGATCGCCCGGTGATCCATCCACACGATGATGTTCTGTTCGGTGCGGCCGGAGGGGCTGACGGTCAGCGGCTTGCCCTCTTTATCCAGCACCACCAGCGAACAGGTGGCGTCGAAGCCCAACCCCTTGACCTGGATCGGGTTGATGTCGGCCTGGTTGACCGCGTCGCGCACCGCATTGCACACCGCCTGCCAGATGTTATCCGACGACTGCTCGACGAAATCCGCCTTCGGCCGGTACAGATCGATGGCCCGGCTGGCCTGGCCGACCATGCGGCCATTGAGATCGAATACGCCCGCGCGCGCGCTTCCGGTGCCCACATCTACGCCAATAAAATAGCTCGCCATTATTTTCTCCTCAGGCTTTTCGATTCTGTAACGCGATAAACAGGATCAGCACGCCGCCCCACAGGGCCATGGTCAGGTAGCTGCTAACCCCCAGCAAATTGAGGCCGCTTTCCAACATTTGCAGCACGATCAGCGCCAGCACCAGCCCCAGAATACGGCCGAAGCCACCGTCCGGGTTAATGCCGCCCAGCACCGAGGCCAGAATGGTCACCAGCAGATAAGATTCGCCGTAGCCGGCCTTGGCCGAGTTGAACTTGGCCATCATCAGCAGGGCGGCGCCCCAGCCGAGCAGCGCCGACAGGATATACACCGCTACCTGCACCCGCGCGGTGTTCACGCCGCTGAAGCGGGTGGCCTGCTCGTTGGAGCCGATCAGGTACAGGCTGCGGCCCAGCGTGGTGTGCTCCAGCAGCAGCCACAGACCCACCGCCACCAGCAGGAACAGGATCAGTGCCACCGGCACGCCGAGCACGGCGCCGTTGCCGAGAAATTGAATCGCCGCCGGGAAGCCGGAGATCACCGCGCCGTTGGACAGCAGAATATTCAGGCCGGTGATCAGGGTCATGGTGCCGAGCGAGGCGAGGATCGGCGAAACGCCGATCCAGGCTACCAGCGCGCCGTTGAGCGCGCCGATCGCCACCGCCACCAGCAGGCCGGCCACCAGCGCCAGCGCCAGGAACAGTGGCTGGTCGGGATGGCTGACGATGATCGCCGCCATCACCAGCGAACAGGCGTTGGCGCCGGCGATGATCGACAGGTTGATGCCGCCGGTCAGCATGGTGATGCCCATGCCGAGCGCCAGCAGGCCGAGGATCGGCAGCTGCGAGGCGATCGACTGGAAGTTGCCGAGGCTGAAGAAGCGCGATCCGAGCAGCCCGGCGAAGAGCAGCGCCACCGCGATGATGATCGCGCCCTGCAGGCGAATGATCCGATCGCTAGGGATCAACCGAGTTAACTGCGTCATGTCAGATCTCCTTGAGCAGTTTGCGTTTTTCGTTCCAGGCGGTGGTGCTGATGCTGATCAAAATGATCGCGCCGCTGAATACCTGGTGCCAATAGGCCGAGACGCTGAGCAGCGTCAGCCCGTTTTGCAGGAAGGCTAGCAGCACCACGCCGAGCAGGGTGCCGGTCAACGAGCCGCGGCCGCCGCTCATGCTGGTGCCGCCCAGCACCACCGCCGCCAATACCGTCAGCTCGAAGCCGAGCAGCGAGTTGGGGGCCACCGACTGGGTGATCTGCGCCTGCACCACTGCCGCGACGCCGGCCAGAATGCCCATGTAGCCGTAGACGCAAAAATGCAGCCGCAGCAGGTTCAACCCCAGGCGCGACGCCGCGTCGCGGTTGCCGCCCATGGCGTAGATCTGGCGCCCCAGCCGGGTGCGGTTCATCAGCACGCCGGTGACGACGATGGTCGCCAGCAGGCACAGCAGCGGCAGCGTCAGGCCGTAGTCGTAACCGTCGGCGCCCTGGAACGAGAACCAGTTGATGCCGTTCATGAACCAGTCCGGAAAGCCGTACAGCCAGGTGCCGTTGGTGGCGTACACCAGCAGGCCGTAGAACAGGTTGAGGGTGGCGATGGTGATGATGATCGCCGGCACTTTCAGCCAGTACACCAGGAAACCGTTCACCAGCCCGAGCAGCAGGCCAACGCCAATCGCCAGGGCGAACGCCAGCGGGAAGCTGCCGCCGTGCTGGATCACCCAGCTGGCCATCACGTACTGAGCGATGGCGGTGACCGCCGGGAACGAAATGTCGATGCCGCCGGCGATCAGCACCACGAACAGCCCGCAGGCCAGGATGCCGAGAATGGCGTAGCTGGTGGCGACGTCGGTCAGGTTGCCGAGCGTCAGAAACTCGTCGGTGCCGGCGCTCAGGCCGATCGCCAGCAGCAGCACCAACAGGCCGAGATAAAACTCGTGCCGCCCGGCCAGGCGGGCCAATAATGACTTATCCATTCACCACCTCGGCGATCTGTTGCTCGGTACTCTGGTGCGGCGCAAACTCGGCGATCAGCTCGCCCTTGCGCATCACCATCACCCGATGGCTGTTGTAATAGGCTTCCGGGATCTCGTCGCAGATCATCAGCACCGCCATGCCCAGCTGCGCCAGATCGCGGGCGATCTGGTAGATCCCCTCTTTGTTGGCGATGTCCACGCCGACGGTGGGCGAGTCGAGGATCAGGATCTTCGGCTGGGTCGCCACCCACTTGGCGATGGCGATGCGCTGGGCGTTGCCGCCGGACAGGGTTTTCACCGGCAGCGCGCTGTCGGACACCTTGATGTTCAGATCGCGGATAAGCCGGTTGACCAGCTCGGTCGCTTTGGCGTGATCCAGCAGCCCGAGCGAGGTATGCAGCCGATCGAAGACGGTGACGATGGTGTTGTCGTAGATCGATTGCTCCATGATCAACCCCTGCGTCAGACGATCCTCCGACACATAGCCGATGCCGTGGCGCACCGCTTCGCGGTTGTTGTGCAGCTGCACCGCCTGGCCCTCGATGTGGATCTCGCCGCTGTCCGGCCGCGTCATGCCGAACAGGCTGAGGCACAGTTCGGTGCGGCCGGCGCCGAGCAGGCCGACGATCGAGACGATCTCGCCGCCGCGCAGCGCCAGATTGACGTTGCGGTATTTCTCGCCGCGGCTGAGGTTGCGCACTTCGAGCAGCGGCGCCTGTTCGGCCGGCGGCAGCGGCGGCAGCGGGCTGTAGTGGAAGCGTTGGCCGGTCATCAGGAACGCCAGTTCGTGGCTGTCCAGTTCGCTGGCCGGCCAGGTGCCCACCAGCTTGCCGTCGCGCATCACGCTGATGCGATCGGCGACTTCCATCACTTCATCCAATCTGTGGCTGACGAATACCACGCAGATGCCGGCCGCCTTCAGCTCGTTGACCACCCGCAGCAGGCCGTCGACCTCCTGGCGGGTCAGCGAGGCGGTCGGTTCGTCCATGATAACCAACCGCGCCTCGGCGGCGATGGCGCGGCAAATCGCCACCAGTTGCCGATCGGCGATCGACAGTTTTTCCACCTTTTTATCGGGATCGATGCGTATGCCGACCCGCGCCATGGCGTCGAGCGCCGTCTGGCGCATCACCCGCTTGCGTACCCAGAAACGGCCGCCGGGCAGGTAACGGTGGATGGCGATGTTCTCCGCCACCGTCAGATTAGGGAACAGCGACAGGTCCTGGTAGATCACCTGTATGCCGTAATAACCGGACAGCTGCGGCGTCAGGGCGTGGAAGAGTTTGCCTTCCAGCGAAATGTTGGCGCCTTTTTCCGGCTGATAGACGCCGGAGATGATTTTAATGATGGTGCTTTTGCCGCAGCCGTTTTGCCCGGCCAGGCAGTGCACTTCGCCAATATTGAGCGTCAGGTTGATCTGGTCTAATGCCAGCACGCCTGGGAATCGCTTGCTGATATTCTCCAGGGTGATAAATGCGGGGGAGGCTGTCATAACGTTAACCTGTGCTTGCGTAGCGGCCGAAGCCCTGGGCGCAGCAAGCTGCGCCCCTACGAGGGTTTAACTACTTTCCCGGTGTGGCGAAATTACGCGAAAAATCAGAATCCAAGCGATTGGGCGTTGTCTTTGGTGACTTCCAAAATCTTATTAAACCGAATCACTTTGTGTTCCATGTCGACGTCGGCCTTGCCGAGGCCCTCGATCGCCAGATCCTTGTTCACTTCCTTGCCCTGCAGCAGCTGGTCGGCCACCGTCACCAGCGCATAGCCGGCGTCTTTCGGATCCCACAGCAGCGCTTTTTTGATGTCGCCGCGCATCAGGTAAGGGGCGGCCTGCGCCGGCATGGCGATGCCCACCACCGCGATTTTGTCCTTGGCGCGTTTCTTGGCCACCGCCTGGCCGGCGCCGATCGGGCCGAGCGAGCCGAAGCCGATGATGCCCTTCATCTGCGGATAGGTTTTCATCAGATCCAGCGTGGTGGCGTAGGATTTGTCGATGCTTTCCGCCACCGGCAAGCGCGAGGTGACTTCAAACATGTCCGGGTATTTTTCTTTCTGGTATTTGATGGCGGAATCGGCCCAGGCGTTGTGCAGCGGCACGGTCAGCGAGCCGACGTAGATCGCATAGCCGCCTTTGCCGCCCATGTCTTTCGCCAGCTCATCGACGTTGGCCTGCGCGTATTTCTCGCTGTCGATGGTCTCGATGTCCCACTGGCCGATCTGCTGGTCCGGGGATTCATGGGTCAGCACCACGATGCCTTTGTCGCGCGCTTTTTTCAGCACCGGCTCCAGCACCTTGGCGTCGTTCGGCACCACGATGATGGCGTTGACGTTCTTGGCGATCAGATCCTCAATCACCTTGACCTGCGCGGCCGGATCCGGGGTAGAAGGGCCGGTCTGGTAGGCGTTGACGTCGAGTTTTTTCGCCGCTTCGTTGACGCCCACTTCCATGCGGTTGAACCACGGAATGCCGGTCACTTTGGCGACCACGGCAATCTCATATTTATCAGCGGCGAACACAGGTGTTGTCGATAACATGCACGCAGAAACCACACATGCATTTAATAATGCGAGGTTAAATTTCATTAGCTGTACCTTTTTTTATCTGTAGGGGTGGCGGTTTTTCCACCGCTGCAGATTACAAAGGAATGGAAGAGGGGGCGTAGCTGAAGTTAACGAAATGTGATCCGCGCACAATTAAGTAAAATAATGGCGTATTTAGCGTTAAATAAATGTTTAATTATTTTGTGGTGGTAAATTTACTACCGATTAAGAAGCGATAAATAACTTCTTGTTAACTTTTATTTAACCAATTGGCATCATTTGGATGGTGAGAAAGCATAAAAAAATGCCGGCGCAGAGGCCGGCATTGAAGCATTTAATCGATGTGTGAACAAGATCACCTTTACGGCGGATTACAGCACGCCCTGCGCCAGCATGGCGTCGGCGACCTTGACGAAACCGGCGATATTCGCGCCGTGCACGTAGTGGGTTTGCTTGCCTTCGCCGCCGTATTCCACGCAGGCGTGGTGAATATCGGCCATGATATGTTGTAAACGTACATCCACTTTCTCTGCTCGCCAGCCGATGCGCGCGGCGTTTTGCGCCATCTCCAGCCCCGAGGTGGCCACGCCGCCGGCGTTGGCCGCCTTGCCCGGCGCGAACAGCACGCCGGCGTCGAGGAAGGCGTCGGTGGCCTGGATGGTGGTCGGCATGTTGGCGCCTTCCGCTACCGCCTTCACCCCGTTGCGGATCAGCGTCTGCGCCGCCTCGAGATCCAGTTCGTTCTGCGTGGCGCACGGCAGGGCGATATCCACCGGCACGTTCCACGGCTGCTGGCCGGCCAGATAGGTCAGGCCGCGTTCGCGGGCATAGTCCGCCACCCGGCCGTAGCGTTGGTTTTTGATCTCCGCCAGGTGCGCCAGCTTCTCGGTGGTGAAGCCGTCCTCGTCCACCAGGGTGCCGCCGGAATCCGACACGGTGATCACGCGCGCGTCCAGCTCCAGCGCTTTCTCGATGGTGTACTGCGCCACGTTGCCGGAGCCGGACACCGCCACCCGCATGCCCTCAAAGCCCAGGCCGTGGCGCTGCAGCATGGCGTCGGTGAAGTACACCAGGCCGTAGCCGGTCGCCTCGGGGCGGATCAGGCTGCCGCCGAAGGAGAGACCCTTGCCGGTAAACACGCAGGCGGTGTTGTTGGACAGTTTCTTCATCATGCCGGCCATAAAGCCGACTTCACGGCCGCCGACGCCGATGTCGCCGGCCGGCACGTCGGTGTCCGGCCCCAGATGGCGATACAGCTCGGTCATCAGCGCCTGGCAGAAGCGCATGATCTCGCCCTGGCTTTTGCCCTTGGGATCGAAATCGGAGCCGCCTTTGCCGCCGCCCATCGGCAGGGTGGTCAACGCGTTCTTGAAAGTCTGCTCAAAACCGAGGAACTTCAGGATCGACAGGTTTACCGACGGATGGAAGCGCATGCCGCCCTTATAGGGGCCGATGGCCGAGTTGAACTGTACGCGGAAGGCGCGGTTGACCTGCACCTGGCCGCGATCGTCCACCCAGCTGACGCGGAACTGAATGACGCGCTCGGGCTCCACCAGGCGCTCCAGCAGAGCCTGTTCGCGATAGCGCGGGTTGCGTTCGATAAACGGCCACAGCGAGGTGAAGACTTCGCGCACCGCCTGCAGATATTCCGGCTGGTGGGGGTTATGGCGCTGTAACGAGGACAGGAAAGACTCTACCGATACGGCATATTCCATGGATAACTCCTTTTAGCATTAAGTTTTCCCCCGCTATTTCTTATAGATATGGGTATAGGCGATGCCCGGGGGAGGATGTTGTGTCTTTAGCGACTATATCATCGGAGGGCGGTTGATTATCAAGCGATTAATCGGCGTAGTGGCATGAAAAACGCCCGCAGGGCGCGGGCGTTGGGCAGTTAAGTTAGCAAGTGCTTACTTTATTCGTCTTCTTCATCGCGCAGCGGCACGATCAGCATATCGATGTGCACGGTATTGATCAGCTGGCGAGCGGAAGACATCAGCTTGCTCCAGAAATCCTGGTGGTGGCCGCACAGTACCAGATCCATGTCATATTTCTTGATGGCATCGACCAATACCTGCGCCAGATCGCCGCTGCCGCTCAGGGTCTCGGTGATCGGGTAGCCGGCGTTTTGCGACAGCTCGGTCAGCGCCTGATGGGTTTCCTCGGAGATGCGTTTTTGCATGTCGCCGAGATTGACGTCGATCAGGCCGGTATAGAGGTCGGAATAGTTGACATCGACGTGGATCAGAGAAACTTTAGCGTTGTACGGCCGCGCCATCGAGACGGCTTTTTCTACCAGGATCTTGCTTTCCGGGGATAGGTCCACCGCGATCAGTATGTGTTTGTAAGCCATAAGAATACTCCTTCCATAAACATGCCGATTAAAAGGGTTAGCAGGCGTTCCGTTTACCCGCCTTGCGCTTTTGGTTCCATAGTATCATTCGGATAACGCAATGATATGTTGGGGCGATCACACTGCGCCGCATCGAAAATCTCTCCGCCCGATACCTTTCGTTGTACACCCGCGCGGCGTAAAAGCCTATTGATTATGCGGATGCTGCCGGTCTGACCGCTTGAATTATAAGCGTTATTAAACAAAGTATAGCGCTAAATGCGCAATCAGCGCTCCAGATGCGGCTGCAGCAGGCTTTCAAACCACTCGTGAAACACCGCCAGGCGGCGTGAGCGCTGGCGACGATGGGGATAGATCAGGGCGATCGGCATGGAGGCGGCGCGGTAAGCGGGCAGGACTTCCACCAGTTCACCGGCGTCGAGCAGGTGTTGCACGTCGTAGCGCGGGATTTGCATCAGCCCCAGCCCGGCGCGGCAGCAGGCGATATAGCTTTCGGCGTTGTTGACCACCACCCGGCTGGGCAGTTCGAGCCGCTGGGTGTGGCCGTCGTCGGTCAGGTATTCCCAGGGGGATTCGCGGCCGGTTTTGGGCGAGGCGTAGCCGATGCTCCTGTGCCCCTCGGCAAGATCGGCGGGCTGAAGCGGATGGCCGAATTCGCTCAGGTAGGCGGGGCTGGCGCAGTTGATCAGCGCGATATGGCCGAGCGGGCGCATCACCAGGCTGCTGTCGTGCAGATCGCCGACGCGCACCGCGCAGTCGACCCCTTCCTGCACCAGATCGATGGCGCGATCGGCGGAGCCGAGCACCAGCTGCAGGTGGGGATGGCGCCGCAGCAGGCTGGGCAGCGCCGGCGCGATCAGCCGGCGGGCGATGCGGCTCGGCACGTCGACGCTGAGCCGCCCGGAGGCCTGGCGCTGGCTGGCCTGAAACGACTGATCGATATCCTCCACCTCGGCCAGCAGCGGGCGCAGCCGCTCGAGCAGCTGTTCGCCGTCGGCGGTCAGCCGCACCTGCCGCGTGGTGCGGTGCAGCAGGCGCACGCCCAGCTGCGTTTCCAGTTGTTGCACGGCGGCGGACACCGAGGCGCGCGGCACCTCCAGCACATGGGCTGCGCGGATAAAGCTGCCCATCTCCGCCACCTGCACGAATACGCGGTATTGATTGAATCTGTCCATCGATGCGCCCGTTATTGTCCTTATTATTGCCGCTTAAAGCATTCTGCGGCGTTATCCGGCAAACCCTCCTTGCTCCAGGAAGGCTTGCTCCTGCGTGGTAGTATCGCGCAACAGCAGCTGATTGCGATGTGGGAAACGACCGAAACGGCGGATGATATCGCGGTGTCCCTCGGCGTGCGCGCGTTCAGCCGGCCCCAGTTGAGCGTTTAGCGCCACGGACAGATCCTGATCGGCGAGATTTTCCGAGTGGGCGAACGGCAGGCAAAAAAACAGGCGCAGCGAAGGCTCGACGGCCTGCATGTAGTTCGCCGCAATGGCGATGCGGGCGAAGCGGCGCGCCAGCGGATCGGTGGCGTACATGTGGGCGGTGTTGCGAAAAGCGTTGCGCGGAAATTGGTCGAGCAGGATCATCAGCGCCAGCGCGCTTTCCGGCGTCTTAAGCCAGTCGTCGCGTTCACGCCGGGCCGCCGCCAGATGCAGGCCCAAAAAGCGCGCGCGAAAGCGTTGGTCGAAGCGCGGATCCTGCCGGAACCATTGCTCTGCGCCGGCGTCTCGCCAAAACCGCACCACCTCATCGGCCGTTTGATTATCGGCCGCGAGCGCATCGCTGCGCCGGCGGAAAAGGGTCGGCATGCCCGTCATTCCTTCTTCGCCTTGGTCGGCGCATTGCCCAAAATCATCGATGTACCGGCGTAAATGCCGCCGGACACCTCCATCGCCAACCGTTCGGCATCTTTGCGCCGCAGCTCGGCCATCAGATCCGCCGCGGTTTCCGGATCGGAGCCCAACGCCAACATAGCTTCATGCCCGAAAGACATGGCGGACTCTAAGGTGACGCGAATTTGGTAATCCACATTGGCCTTGATCAGCGCGATGGCATGTTCGCGGTCATGAGCGCGAGCCAGCACGCGGGCCTGCGGGAAGTGGGTTTTGGCGTGTTCGACAATCTGCGTGGCGGCTTGCGGATCGTCAATGCAGACCAAGATGGCGCGGGCGTGGCCGGCGCCCGCCGCATGCAGCACATCCATGCGCGCACCGTCGCCATAGTAAACTTTGAAGCCGAAGTCTTGCGCGTCGCGGGCAACCTGGGGTTCGCGGTCGATAATGGCGATATCGGCGCCCATCGCCAAAACGTGCTGGCTGACGATCTGACCAAAACGGCCGAACCCGACGATCAGCACGCTGTTGGTCAAGCCGGTGGGCTGTTCCGTGCCGTCCAACGAGGCGTCGGACGAGGCGCGCAGGCGTTGGTGGATCAACACCGCCAGCGGTGTCAAAGCCATCGACAGCACCACGACGGCGGTCATGTTGGCGTTGGCTTCCGCAGGCAGCACCTGATTGGCCAGCGCAGCGGCGAACAGCACAAACGCAAATTCTCCCCCTTGCGCCATGAGTACGGCGCGGTCGAGAGCATCACCGTGCGAGCTTTTCGTCAACCGGGCCACGCAGTAAATACACAGGCCTTTGATGAACATCATCGCCAGCACGCCACTGACGATCAGCGGCCAGTTGCGCGCCACCACGGCCAGATCGAGAGACATGCCGACGCCGAGGAAGAACAGCCCCAAAAGCAGACCGCGAAAGGGCTCGATGTCGGCTTCGAGCTGATGGCGGAACGTCGATTCCGACAGCAGCACGCCGGCCAAAAAGGCGCCCATGGCCATGGAAAGGCCACCCAGCTGCATCAGCAAAGCGGCGCCAAGCACTACCAGCAGCGCGGCTGCGGTCATCACTTCGCGCGCTTTGGCGTGCGCCAGAATGCGAAACAGCGGGTTCAGCAGCCAGATGCCGGCCGCCACCAGCGCGGCCAGCGCACCGGCGGCGATGGCGATGCCGCCCCAGGCGGAACCGGATACCGGCGTCGATGAACCGGCCGGCGCGATGAACGCCACCAGCGCCAGCAGCGGGACAATCATCAGATCTTCAAACAGCAATACGGCGACGATTTTCTGACCGCGCGGGCTGGCGATGTCGCCGCGCTCGCCCAACAGTTGCATGACGATGGCGGTAGACGTCAGCACGAATCCCATGCCGCAGATGAAGGAGATGGCCAATGAAAAGCCGAAGGCCATGCCGATGGCGGTGAGCAGCAGCCCGCAGCTCAATACCTGCAGGCTGCCCAGGCCGAAAATATCGCGCCGCATGTTCCACAGATGAGAAGGCCGCATCTCCAGGCCGATGATGAAGAGAAACATCACCACCCCAAGCTCGGCGGTGTGCAGGATGGTCTGCGCATCGTTGAACAAACCAAAGCCGAACGGCCCAATCGCCAAACCGGCGGCCAGATAACCCAGCACCGAGCCCAGCCCCAAGCGCTTGAACAGCGGCACGGCCACCACGGCGGCGCCCAGTAGCGTCACCACGTTGAGCAGGTCGCCGGCGCTTTCAGACATGGGCGAGGCGCCAGAATACGAACGCGGCGATGGCGGCGGGGATCGCGAACACCAGCAGCAGGATCGGCAACTCCGCCCGCAGGCTGTAGCCCGCGTGGGCGACGCCCACCCACATATTGACCGCCGCGATCAGCAACCAGGCCGGGACGAAAATTTTTGCCGCCAGCGCCATGCCCGCCGCACTGGCGCCCCAGAGCCAGCCGAACAGCACAAACAATCCCAGGAGAACCACGCCTCCGCCAATGACCATCAGCATGTGCATTGCAATATCCTCTACGCTGCGCCTCCTGGCGGGGGCGGACGCCAGACGCGCGCCCCCCATGCGGCGTTACTTGGTAGTATAGCCGCCGTTGATCAGGATGGTTTGGCCGGTAACCCACCAGCCGTCGCTGACCAGGTGGCGGATGAACGGCACCACGTCTTCGATATCGGTGAGGCCGGTTTTGCTGAACGGCGACAGCGCCGCCGCGCTTTGGTGATACGCCACCGCATCGGCGCCTTCGGCCGGATAGAAGAACGGGGTGTCCATCGGGCCGGGGCCGACCGCCGTCACGGAGATGCCGCGCTCGCCGAACTCCTTGGCGGCGGCGCGGGTGAAGTGCTCCACCGGCGCTTTGGTGCCGGCGTAAGCGGCATAGAACGGCGTGAAGGCGCCGAGCAGCGAGGTGACCAGCGTGCAGATTTTACCGTTGTCGTTGAGGTGTTTGCCCGCCTCTTTCAGGAAGAAGAACGCGGTTTTGGCGTTGACCGCGGTCATCTCGTCGTACTCGGCCTCGCTGATGTCGACCATCGGTTTTTTCAGCACTTTGCCGACGGTATTGATGGCGATATCCGGCTTGCCGACGGCGGCGACCGCATCGGCGAACAGCTTCTCGACCGCGCCCGCGGTGGTCAAATCGGCCTGCAGCGCGACGCCTTGCGCCCCGGCGGCCTGGATGGCGGCGACGGTCTTATCCGCTTCGGCTTTGGAGGCGGCGCTGTTGTAGTGGATCACTACCGCTTTGGCGCCTTGTTCAGCCAAATCGCGCGCGATCAGCCCGCCGAGATTTTTGGCGCCGCCGGCGATCAGGACGGTTTTTCCCTTGATTGAATGGTTTGCCATAACAGTTTCCTTGGATGAGCGTAACGGAAACCTGAGTCTAGCCAGCGTGTGGGGAAAGATCAGCGGCGTGGGGCGGGATAGACTATCCAGGAAAAACGACTAATTGCAGACGAACGGTTATCACTTATAACGCCCCGGCGGGGGCGTTTCGGCGCGTGGCGGTAAATTTTATCCACTGATCAGGCCAGTTTGCGTTTCATTAACCTACAATGATGAATATGGGCCTCACCATTTCCCCTCTGAGTGGAATCACGCCGTGCAAATCTCTCTGTGCGGTGCGGTAACGTCTCTGGAGGCGGTGGGTTATGGGCATGGCCCGTGCAGGCAAAAAAGGGGATGAGAGCGGTAAGCTCCAGCAGAGTATCGGGTAATGAGGTAGGGCGGTTGGACCCGGCGGATGGCCGCGGATAACAACGCCTTGAGGGGGTAATCATGATCAGTACCGTCGCGCTGTTTTGGGCCTTATGTGTGGTGTGTGTGGTAAACATGGTGCGGTATTACTCTTCTCTGCGCGCATTGCTGGTGGTATTGCGCGGCTGCGATCCGCTGCTGTACCAATACGTCGATGGCGGCGGTTTCTTCACCGCCCACGGGCAACCCAGCAAGCAGCTGAGGCTGGTGCGCTATATCTTTGCGCAACGCTATGTCGAGCACCACGATCCGGAGTTTATTCGCCGCTGCGAGCGGGTGCGCGGGCAGTTCATGCTGACCTCGGCCCTGTGCGGCCTGGTGGTCATCAGCCTGATAGCGCTGATGATCTGGTATTAATGCCTTCCTGTTTCCCTTGATGCAGGCAAAAAAAAGGCGGCCCTGCGGCCGCCTTCCTCATGATGCTTATCGCTTAGATCAGCTTCAACGCAACCCAATACAGCGCACCGGAAAGCAGAATCGAGATTGGCAGGGTCAGTACCCAGGCCAACAGGATGTTCTTCACGGTTTTGCTCTGCACGCCGCCGCCGTCCACGATCATCGTCCCGGCAACCGCCGAAGAGAGGACGTGGGTGGTGGAGACCGGCATGCCGGTATAACTCGCCACGCCGATAGACAGCGCCGCGGTCATCTGGGCCGATACGCCCTGGGCGTAGGTCATGCCTTTCTTGCCGATCTTCTCGCCGATGGTGGTGGCCACGCGTTTCCAGCCCACCATGGTGCCGAGCGACAGCGCCAGCGCGACGGCGACGATGATCCACATCGGCGCGTACTCGACGGTCTGCAGCAGATCCTGACGCAGGTTCTTCAGGAAGCGCTGGTCGGCGGATGAGGTTTCCGGCAGCTTGGCGACTTTATCCGCCGTGTCGGTCACGCACATCAGCAGGCGGCGCAGGTGGCTGCGTTGCTCAACCGTCAGCTGATCGTAGCTTTGCAGGTTGGTCAGCATGCCCTGAGCCAGCTCGATCGCCGGCATGGCGCGCGAACTGTCGCAGTGGAACTCGGCCGGCTTGTTAGGCGCAGCTTCGTCATCCGGGCTTGGCACCAGCGGCGTCAGCGACACCGCATGCGACAGCGCGTCGCCGTGCTGCTGGTAATATTGCTGCAGGTGGGTCACGGCGTCACGCGTACGGGTGATGTCATAACCGGTTGCATTCATATTGACCACGAAGCCGGCCGGCGCAACGCCGATCAGCACCAGCATGATCAGGCCGATGCCTTTCTGGCCGTCGTTGGCGCCGTGCGAGAAGCTGACGCCAATCGCCGACAGGATCAGCGCGATACGGGTCCAGAACGGCGGCTTGCGTTTGCCGTCGACCTTTTCACGTTCCGCAGGGGTCATGTGGATACGCTGGCGTTTCTTGGTGCCACTCCAATAGCGGCGCAAGGCGAACACCATCACTCCCGCCACCATCATGCCGACCAGCGGCGAGAACAGCAGAGAAAGGAAAATACCAATCATTTTCGGGACGTTAAGCGCATCCACCACCGAAGTGTGGGTCATCAGGGCGTTGGTTAAACCGACACCGATGATTGCGCCTATCAGCGTATGGGAACTGGAGGCCGGCAGACCGAAATACCAGGTGCCGAGGTTCCAGATGATTGCCGCCAACAGCATGGAGAAGACCATGGCTAATCCGTGTGCTGAACTGACGTTCAACAACAGATCGGTAGGCAGCAAGTGGACGATGGCGTAAGCAACACTCAAACCGCCGAGCATTACGCCAAGAAAGTTGAACAAACCTGCCATCACGACCGCAAGTTGCGAGCGCATGGCGCGGGTATAAATAACTGTAGCGACCGCATTGGCCGTATCATGAAAACCGTTGATGGCTTCATAAAACAACACGAACAACAATGCGAGAATTAACATCAGGCCGGTATGGAAATCCAGGCCAGCGAACAAATGCAGCATAAGCGTTACGCCAGTTTGTGGACATGAACGCCGCGCATTATCAGTGACAACCGGGGCCGGGGAAAAGGAAAATATGACGTTTTTTTGATTTGGACATGACGAAACGATGACGCGCCTATAACAAAAATATGGAATATCAATGCGTTATTCTCCTCTGACCTCTGTAATATTTTCTTACTATGGCGTTGGCGGCGCCGGGGCTTTACAATCTGCCGCCGTGAATTTGGCGGTGACCGGCGGCGAAACGGCGTAATATGGCGCCCTTTTGTCGCGATTGTGGTTTTGATAAGAGAGGCTCAGGTGGAACAGTTTGATGTCGTAGTGATTGGGGCGGGCGCCGCCGGCATGTTTTGCGCCGCGCAGGCGGGGCAACTCGGTTGCCGCGTGTTGCTGCTCGACAACGGCAAAAAACCGGGCCGCAAGATCCTGATGTCCGGCGGCGGGCGCTGCAACTTTACCAACATGTATGCCGAACCGGCGGCCTACCTGTCGAACAACCCGCACTTTTGCAAGTCGGCGCTGGCGCGCTACACCCAGTGGGACTTCATCGATCTGATCAACCGCTACGGCATCGCCTACCATGAAAAAACGCTGGGGCAGCTGTTCTGCGACGACTCGGCGCAGCAGGTGGTGGATCTGCTGGTCAAAGAGTGCGAGCTGGGCCAGGTGACGATGCGCCTGCGCAGCGAAGTGCTGGGCGTGGAGAAAACCGAACATGGCTACGCGCTGGCGCTGAATGGTGAAAAAGTGAGTGCTCGCTCACTTGTGGTGGCCAGCGGCGGTTTGTCCATGCCGGGGCTGGGCGCTTCGCCGTTCGGTTACAAGCTGGCGGAGCAGTTCGGCCTCAGGGTGCTGCCGACGCGCGCCGGGCTGGTGCCTTTTACCCTGCATAAGCCGCTGCTGGAGCATGTGCAGACGCTGTCCGGCGTCTCGGTGCCGGCGGTGATCACCGCCGAGAACGGCGTCAGCTTCCGTGAAAGCATCCTGTTTACCCATCGCGGCTTGTCCGGCCCGGCGGTGCTGCAGCTGTCCAGCTACTGGCAACCGGGTGAGTATGTGAGCGTTAACTTACTTCCTGAGCTGGATTTGGCGGCCTTCCTGGATGATCAACGCCGCCAGCACCCGAACCAAAGCCTGAAAAACACCCTGGCGCTGCAATTGCCGAAGCGGTTGGTGGAGTGCTTGCAAACCCTGGGACAACTGCCGGAGGCCACGCTGAAGCAGCTGAATGCGCCGCAGCAGGCGGCGCTGGTGGAGCTGTTGCAGAACTGGCGCGTGCAGCCGAACGGCACCGAAGGCTACCGCACGGCGGAAGTGACGCTCGGCGGCGTCGACACCAACGAACTTTCCTCCAAGACGATGGAAGCCCACAAGGCGCCGGGGCTCTATTTTATCGGCGAAGTGGTGGACGTGACCGGGTGGTTGGGTGGCTACAACTTCCAGTGGGCGTGGAGCTCGGCCTGGGCCTGCGCCCAGGCGTTGGCGGCGCAGGAGCGTTAACGTTCAGCAGCGTGAAGGGGCTAGGCCGATTTAGAAGGCTATTTTATGATTATCCGACATCCGGAACACACCGTGATTTAATCGGCCGCCGGCCCCTTAAGCTCTATGCGATTGCCGTCCGGATCGCTGAAGTAAACCGATGGCCCGTCGCCTTCCGCACCGTAGCGCGATTCAGCAGGATCGACGGCGATCCCCTGCGATCGCAGATAGGCCAGCAGCTCGACTTCGTTGAAAGGATCGATGCGCAGGCAGAGGTGATCGACATTTTGCCGGTGAGGATCGGGCGCGTCGCCGCCTTTTTTTCCAAGCTGGCCGTTCACGTCGACCAGATCAATCATGGCCGTTCCGGCGCGCAGGTGCACCAGCCCCAAATCGGGCCGCCGTTTGGCGATGTCGCAACCCAGCGTCTGGGTATAGAACCGCAGGCTTTTTTCCGCATCGCGCACGCGCAGAACCACATGATCGATAGTCTTCAGGCTGAAAGGGGGCATGATTTTCTCCCAGAATCGCTGCATTACTCATCAGCATAATCGGCAACGCCCGATTTATCCTGTTTTCGCCCCCTATTGCTGCCAGAGCCGCCGCTTATCGCAGAGTCGCCACGATCTCTTCCAACGCCGCGCGCTGCGCCTCGCCGAGCGCGCTTTCCGTCGCCGCATTCTCCGCCAGCAGGGTTTGCAGGCCGATCAGCCAGTCATAGATATAAAACGCGGTGTTTTTGGTCGGCGTCGGCGCCAGCCGGGTTAACCGCTGCTGGCTGCTCCAGTCCACCGCCGGCTGCGGCGGCGGGGTAAAGATCGGCTGGCCGGGGTTGACGCGGCTCTCGGGGCGCGTTGCCGCATCGCGCCGCTGGAAGCCGAGCCAGGCGACGAAGTCGCCCAGTATCGCCAGCGCCTGGCTGATTTGCCGATCTTCACTCTGTTCCGGCAGGCCCCCGGCGCACAGCGCGCGTTCCAGCTCATCATCGAGCCGCAGGCGGCAGGCGGCGCCGATCAGCGCATCGACCAGCAGTTCCAGGTGCGGCTTTTCGACGCCGAGCAGCTCCAGCAACCGGCGGCTGTCCGGCAGGCTGCGCAGATGGTTGATCCAATCCGCGAATACCCGCGCGGCAAAGGATGACGCGGGGGGCTCGCCGGATGCCGGGATTTGCGGCGCGCCGAACAGATCGATGTCGAGCCCGAACGGTACAGGCGTCGTCGTCGGGGCCGGCGCGGCGTGCTGCTGTTGCTGATAAAGCTGGCGCAACGTATCGCGCTGCGGCAACAGCCGTTCCAGCAGTTCGCCGTGGCGGCCGGCCTGCGCCTGCAGCGCGCGCAGCAGCTGTTGGCCGCGTTGCTGCGCCGCGTGCGGATCGGCGGCGGTGAGCCAGTTGCCGAGCAGGCTTTCCGTCAGCTCACGCTGCAACTCTTCGCGCTGTTCGAGCAGGCGCGCTTGCTTCTGGGCCGGGCGCGCCTGGGTGGCCAGGTAACTTACCATGCGGCGGCAATCCTGTTCATCCAGCGCCAGCAGCGTGGCCCAGCTGTCGCCGGGCTCGCCGACCTGGCGCTGTACGGCGTCGTCGGGGCGCGCTTTGCCTTCCCCGCGTTGATCGAACGGCGTGATCGCCCAGATCAGGCCGGGTTTGCGGCGCTGGCGCAGCGCCGGGGTTTCTCCCTGAGTCTGATTGACCCAGTTGGCGAGCGCCTGGCCGACGCGGGCGGCGTCCTGCGGCGTGGCGGCGGCATCGGCCACCAGCAGCAGGTTGGCGTGCAGGCCGTCTGCGCAGCGGGTCAGCAAATGGGCGCGTTTCGCCTGTTGCAGCCGCTGCGTCGGTTCCGCCTGCGGGCAGGCGCGGCTGCCGGGCAGGTCGATCAGCGCCACGTCGGCGGGCAGGCCCGCCTGCGCCGTCTGCGGCAGAACGGTGGTGACTTCGGCGGTCAGCCAGGTCAGATCGCTCAACGCGATCTTCCGTTCACCGCCGTGTTCGGCCATCACGACGATCGCGGCGTTTTCCGCTGCGGCGCTCGCGGTCAGCAGCGGTAAGGCGCGGTGCGGAGCATGAACCTGTCGGCTGCCGCCGAGGGCATGCAGCGTGTGCGCCAGCTGGCGATAATGCGCCGTCAGCGTCGTTTCCTCTCCCCACAGCGGCGCAAACAGGCGCGCGCGATCGTCGATGCTCAGCTGCGGCGCCAGCGCCACGGCCTGCGGCCAGAAATGCCTGTCCAGCGTCTGTTGCCCCTTGTCGCCGTGGCGGCGTTGGCTATCCCACAGCGCCAGCACATCGCTGTCGCTGAGGCCGTCGAGGGCGACGGCTTGGCGGTGACGCGCCAACGCTTGCAGATGGCCGGCGATCGCGCGGGCGTCCCAGTCCAGCCGGAAGCCGCCCATCGCGGCGGCATCGAGCGTGATGGCCAGCCACTGCGCTTCATCGAGCAGCGCGAGGGCGAGAGGATACTCGGTGGACGGCGTCGGCGCGGTGGCGCAGTAACGCACCGCCAGCGCGGCGTCGCCGTGCAGCCTTTCTGCGCCGGGGGCCAGCGCCGCCAGCAGGTGGGCCTTGGCGGCGGCGTTGTGGCCGTACAGGCCGATAGCGACCTGCGCAGGTTGTGCCTTCGCCAATTGCAGTGCGCGGTTATGGCAACGGCGCAGGCGCAGCGTCAGGCGATCGGCTTCCCGTTCCAAACGGGTGGACTGCCGGCGCGCGGTGTCCACCCACGCGATCGCCTGCAGAATGCCGGCGCTGAGTGCGTGGTTCGGGGCCGATTGGGCGGTAGTGATAGCTTTCATCGTGGGTAAATGCTCCCGCTGTCTATCCAGTAGTGGGTCGCGCCGGAGGCGCTGGCAGCCAGGGTATTGAGTTTCAGTTGCAGATGGTGCGCCGGGACGGGGCTGCCGTCGGCCAGCAACGCCTGCGCGATCCTGACGCTTTCCGCGCCCTGTTCGGCACTGGCGGTAATGGCCAGCCGCAGGGTGATCACCGCGTCGCCGGCCAGTTTGCGCGCCAGCTGGGCGTCATTGATGGTCAGCGTATAGAGCGGCGAGGCCGGCCAGCGTTCGTTGTCCAGTTGGCGGAAGCCCAGGCGCAGCGGGCCGCGCAGCTGGAAGCTGCCGGCGGGGTCGAGCGCGAAGTCGGCGCGATCCAGATCGATGTCGCGGTAATAGACGTTATCGTCCGCCAGCATGTTGTTGCCGTCCAGCATGCCCAGGTGGCGAATGGTGGAGTAAGGCTGGAAATCGCCGACGTTGAAGTAAAAGCTCTCCAGCCGCAGGTCGATCGCCAGCAGGCACAACATGGCGCCCACCGCGGCGGTGGATTTCGGGTTGTCGATGCGGCCGCGCTTGTTGAACGGGTACCAGCTGCGGGTGTGGTAGCCCTCGAGCGGCAGAATGCGGCTGGCGGGCAGCGGCTGCAGATGGCGCAGCAGCGCCTGCACGCCGGGGAAACGCGCCGGGCGGCCGGTCAACAGCAGCACGTCGCAGGTATACAGCGCCACCACCTCGGCCAGCAGGCGCAGGCAGCGGCCGATGCCGATGCGATCGGACAAGAAGGCGGCGTGCAGATCGGCCAGGCGGATCACCAGCGGGGTGTGCAGAATCTCGAAGGCGTCGCTGTCGGCTTCGCGCTGCACCTCGCCGTTGATAAACGCCAGCACCTGCGGCGTCGGCGGCTGCGGCAGCAAATCGCCCAGGCTGGCGGCGATTTCCGCCCGGCTGTCCAGCGGGTCGTATTCTTCATAGGCGCCGAGCAGCGCGCGCCCGGCGGGCATGAAAATCTGCAGCGCGGCCTGCTGGCGCAGGGTGGAAAGCCCGTCCATACGCCCTTCGTTGCCGAACAGCCTGTCCATCAACGCCGGGGCGGCGCTTACGCCGGCGGCTTCGAACGCCTGCTGCACGGCGGGCAGGATAAACTGCTGGATGGCGTCCAGCAGGATATCGTCGCCGGCGACTTTAAAGCCCTCGCGGAACAGCAGGCGCGGGTTGATTTTGATGTTGTTGCCCACGCCGTCGTCGAGCGAATAGTGCGTGATCGCCAGATCGGTGGTGCCGCCGCCGATGTCGATGGAGGCGATGCGCAGCGTTTTGCCCGCCTGCTCATCCGGCGCCAGCGGCCGGTCGGGCCGGGCCATGGCGGCGAAAAAGGCGTCGGTGCGGCCGGCGAAGTTCACCTGGGTTTCATTGTACAGATAGACCATCTGGCCGCAGGTGGCCTCGTCCCACTCCATCTGCACCTGCGGCGCCGGGAAGCGGGCGTGCGCGCCGTCGAACGGCGCATCCTGCGGGTGCCAGTCGAGGGCCTTCCACACCAGCCCGATCGCCTCCTGCATGCGGCGGCGGAAGATCTCGCGCTCCGGTTTCGGCATCGCCGAAGGCAGCGTCAGAATGATGGCGCGCAAACGGCGCGGCGCGGCGGCGTTCGGCATGCGGCTGCGCTGGGCGATGCTGTTGATCTGCATCAGCGCCTGCGCCAGCAGCTCGCTCAGCATCAGCGTCATCACCGCGCTGCGGCTGTAATGGGCGGCGAACACCGGCAGCCGTTGCGCCGTCGGCAGGGCGGACAGCGGCACGCCTTCGTCGTTGATCAGGGTGGTCAACGGCGCGGCGGCGGCCATCGGCTCGTGCTGCTCGTTGAAGCGCCAGCCGGGCGCATAGCGCTCCTCGTCCCACAGGTAGCGGCGCGGGCTGGAAATGCCGGTAGTGCCTTCATGGCCCGTTCGCCGCTGCGCCAGCTGTGCGGCTTCGCGGCCGACGCGGGTGATGGACGGCCACTGGAAGGCGTCGTCGCGCCCGCTCTGGAACGACAGATGCGGCTTGCCGAAGCCGGCCCGAGAAAACTCCACCCGGCTCTCGAACAGTTCGTTGTAGACGCGGTGCGGTTCGGACAGCGAACGCAGCTGCAGCTCGTAGGTTTGCTTCAGGCCGTTGCTCTCCTCCGGATGATCCTCGACCAGCACGCCGCAGGTGTGGGAGTTGCCGACGTCCAGCACCAGATCGACGTCGATCGCCGGTTGCTGCAGCGTCGCCGCCACCATCTTTATCTGCGGCACCGCCAGCTGATGGCCAAGCATGTGCAACAGATTGAGGTAGTGCGCCTGATACTCGAAGGTTTTCAGCCCGGCGTTGATCTCCACTTCGGCGCGCTGCTCCCGCTCGGCGGCGCGCTGGCTGAACGCCTCGCGCAGCCAGCCGTCCACCCAGGTCAGATCGAGGAACTCGCCCAGCTCGTGGTTGCGGTGCGCCAGCGCGAAACGGAGATCGGTGCCGAGATCGCTTTCGCCCGGCGCCAGCGCCTCCTGGCCGGGCGCCGCGGCGCGGGTGTCGAAGGCCAGCACCACGCGCAGCAGGTTGCCGTCCTGATCCGGTTCATCCAACTGCACCACCTGCAGGCGCGCCCAGTTGTCCGGGCCCGACAAGAACAGGCCCGCCGGGGTGTGGCGCAAGCAGGGCAGCGGCAACCAGAGCTTATCCAGCAGGTGCAGCGACTGCTGCAGCGGATAGCTGAACTCCGGCCGCACCACTTCGGCGGCCTGGTCGCCCACGGCCGGCAGCTGATATTTGCCGCTCTCGGCCTCCCATTGCAGGCGCAGCAGCGGGCCGCTGGCGGTCTTGCGCACGAATTTGCCGGGAAACTCGGCGTCCAGCAGCGGCGTCAGGGCAAAGTCCAGAAACTGAATGCCGCTGTCCTGAATCAGCGTAATGCCGTGTTTGTAGTCCGTAAGGGGTGCCAGCATCATTTACTCTCGCGCTTGAACGTCATGGGATAGGTGGTGTCCGCATCGTAGCGGCCGGTGCACTCCGCCGCGCCGGTGTCGCCCTGGCGGCAGACGATCTCCGGGATCTGGTAGCGGCTGCCGTCGCTGCAGCGCGCCTTGGTGCGGCTGTTGATCACCAGATTGCCGGACTGCATCAGCCCGGCTTCGACCGCCACCCGGCAGCTGACGCCGTCGCCGTAGGCGATAACGGCGATGCCTTTGCCGCCGTTCAGACGATATTGCAGGCTGGGGCGCTTGCCGGTAATCGGGTCTTTCAGCGCCACCGTGGCGCGCCATTTGCCATTAAGGAAACGGGTGGAGCCGGCCTTCACCGCCTCGGGCGGCAGCACCAGCGCATGTTTGTCCAGCGGCTGCGGGATGACCGGCGCCGGTGGCGGCGGCATCAGCGTCGCGTGCGCCAGCGGCAAGCGCAGTTTGGCCAACGGCGCGGCGGTTTTTTCCGGCGGCGCCGGATGCTGGACCTCCGCCGGCATCGCCGGTTGCGGCGGCGGCGAGCGGTGCAGCCAGGCGGCCAGCGCCGCACTGCCCAGCAACAGTACGGGTAACAGCCAGAGAGCGTAGCGCCGGCGCGGGCGAACGGCGGCAGAGGATTCGATAGGCGCTGCCGGGGCGGGCGCCGGTTCAGGCTCGGCGGCCGGGGCCGGTTTTACCGGTTCGACAACGGCCGTCTTGCGCGGTGCGGCGGCGATCGGCGCCGGTTTTTCCACTTCCGATTCGATCGGGCGCAGGCAGGCCAGCGGATCGTCCGGGCTCTGCGCCTGCGGCTTGATAAAGCCCCAGAAGGTCAGCACCGGCCGATCGTCCACCAGGTAAACGTGGTTGGGGTCGGGCATGTGCATCGCTTTGGCCAGCAGCGCGCCGAACAGGCGATGGCTGGGGTGATCGGTCGCCTGGGCCTGTTCCGTCAGGCTGCGGAAGGTCGTCAGGCAGTGTTCCAGGTGGCGCACCGCCTGCGCGCGCTGGGCGTCGCTCGCCGCCAGCCAGGAGGTGACCTTGCCGGGGAAGGGCGCATACCAGTCGATGCGGGTGCCGCTTTCGTTCGGCTGGGGGATCGCCAGACAGTCGGCGGCCTGCTGCTGCCGGCGAAGACGCAGGGTTTCCCGCAGCTGCTGCGCGCAGGCGTAGACCGGTTGCCCGTTTTCGCCTAAAGCCAGCACATCATCCAAACTGCCACTGCGTAAGAAGGGTTTCACCACGGCACCGCACCTTGTCCTGTTCTGCAAAAACGCATAAAAGTCCATGATACCCCGCAGGCAGAGCCGCCAAACGGCCAAGGACAGCCCGAAAAACGCCCTTCTTTGGCGTTAGCGGAACCGGCACAGTGAAAATCTCGCTATCCGGACCTGTCCGTGAACCGCTTTATCTGAAAAATAGAACCTGGCCCCGGCAAGTGACGCCGGGGAACGATGTTCTCTTTCACTATGATATCGCCTCGCGGGTTGCCGATTTCGGTATGCCTCAGGCGTGCGGAGCGTTCACATGACGGACAGTCAGTCTGAAAAAACTCTCGTTGTTCCCCCTGCGCATCCCGCCGCCGGGCATTCGCCCCAGGGCTGGATGAACGGCTTCCTCGGCATGATTATTTTCAGCGGCTCGCTGCCCGCCACGCGGGTGGCGGTGCTGGAGCTCGATCCGCTGTTTCTGACGGCGGTCAGGGCGGCGATCGCCGCCTTGCTGGCGCTGTGTGCGCTGCTGATCACCCGCCAGGCGCGGCCGACGCGGGCCGATTTGCCGCCGCTGCTGTTTGTGGCGCTCGGCGTGGTCATCGGTTTTCCGCTGCTGACGGCGCTGGCGCTGCAGCACACCACCTCGGCGCATTCGCTGGTGTATATCGGCCTGCTGCCGTTGGCGACCGCCGGTTTTGGCGTTTTGCGCGGCGGAGAGCGGCCCAAGCCCGCTTTTTGGGCTTTTTCAGGCGTCGGCGCCGTGCTGGTGGGCGCTTTCGCGCTAAGCCAGGGGAGCGGCGGAGCCTGGCAAGGGGATGCGCTGATGATCGGTGCGGTGCTGCTGTGCGGCCTGGGTTATGCCGAAGGGGCGGTGCTGTCGCGCCGGATCGGCGGCTGGCAGGTGATCTCCTGGGCGCTGGTGGCGGCGTTGCCGTTGACGCTGGCGGCCACTTGGCTGGCGGCGCCGGCCGGTTGGCCTGCCGTCAGCGGCGCCGCCTGGCTGTCGCTGGTTTACGTCTCGGTGTTCAGCATGTGGATTGGGTTTATTTTCTGGTATCGCGGCCTGGCGCAGGGCGGCATCGCCGCCGTCGGGCAGTTACAGCTGCTGCAGCCGTTCTTTGGCCTGGCGCTGGCGGGCTGGCTGCTGCAGGAAACCGTCCAGCCGATGATGATCGCCGTGATGGCCGGCGTGGTGGTTTGCGTGTTCGGCGCCAAGCGCTTTTCCCGCTAGGCGCCGTTGCCGGCGCAGGCTCGGATCACCTCGCCGAGCCGTTCCACCGCCTGTTGCACCTGGCGGTCGGCGTAACCGCCCAATCCCAGCACCAGACCCGGCTCACCGTGGCCGGGCGCATACATCGGCGACACCGCCCGCAGCGCCAATCCGGCTTCGTTGGCGCATTGGGCGACCCGCACGTCATCGAGATCTTTCCTCAGCCACAGCACCATGTGCATGCCCTGATCGCAGGGCTGCACTATCGCCAGCTCAGCGGGGATGTGCGTGTTGATCGCCTCGATCAGCACCCGGCGTTTCTCGGCGTAGACGCCGCGCATTTTGCGGATATGCCGGTCGAGATACCCTTCGGCGATAAAGGCGGCCAGCACGTGTTGATCCGCGCTGGGCGGATGGCGATCCATCAGGATCCTGGCGCCGCAAAAGGCGTCGACCAGCGGCGGCGGCACGATGGCGTAACCCAGCCGCAGCGAAGGGAACAGCACCTTGCTGAAGGTGCCGAGATAGAGCGTTCGCTCGGGTGCCAGCCCCTGCAGCGAAGGGAACGGGTGGCCGGCGTAGCGCATCTCGCTGTCGTAGTCGTCTTCCACGATCCAGGCCTGCCGCTCTTTGGCCCAGGCCAGCAGGGCGCTTCTTTTCGCCATGCTCATCGGCATGCCCAGCGGATATTGATGTGACGGCGTGACAAAGGCGGCGCGGGCGTCGGCGGCCAGACGCACGCCGGCGGCAACGTCGATGCCGTCGTCGGCGACGGGCACCCTAATCATGTGCCGATCGCGAAACAGGCTGTCGAAAATGGCGGTAATGCCGGCGTAGGCGGGATCTTCGACCCAGGCGCTGTCGCCGGCGTCCAGCAGGATCTGCGCGGCCAAATAGAGCCCTTGTTGCGTGCCGGAGGTGATGAGGATTTGCTGCGGCGTGCAGTTTACCGAGCGGGAACGGCGCACATAGTCGCAGATGGCTTCGCGCAGCGGCAACGCGCCCAGCGGATCGCCGTAGCCTGACGGGGCGCCGGGGCCGCGCGCCCGGATGCGGTTGCCGAGCCGCCGCCAGATATCGTCGGGCGCGGTATCGCCGATCGGCACCGAGACGGTGAACGGCACCGGCGGCAACGCCCGCGCCTGGGCGGCAAAGCGCGCCAGATGCTGCGCCTGTGCGGAAAGTGGCACGGCTGTGGACGGAGCGGCCTGCACCGTGGCGTGCGGCGTGCGGCGCGGAGCCTGATAGTGGGCGACCCGGGTGCCGGAGCCGGGCTGCGGTTCGAGAAAACCTTCCGCCGTTAGCTGAGCGAACGCCTCCAATACCGTGCCGCGCGCCAGATTCAGCGCCGCCGACAGCCGGCGCGTCGAGGGCAGCAGGTCGCCCGCTTTCAGATCGCCCCGGTGGATGGCCTGGCGCAGGGCCTGCGCCAGCTGGTGGCTAAGTTGACCCGCCTGACGATCGAGCTCGCCGAGGGCGGGGACGTCAACGGCTTTGGCTGTTCTGGGCATGCATTCCGGCTCGCTTTGCAGTGCGAAAATGAGTATTCAGAGTAAACCACTCTGGCGTCACTCGCGAGCCTTTTGTCGCTCAGTTCAGCTCCCGCTGATTCAGCAGCACCCGATTCAACTCGCTGTTTTTGCGCACGTTCAGCTTGCGCATCGCCGAACGTTTGTGGGCGCTGATGGTTTTCTGGCTGCGCTGCAGCAGGCCGGCGATGCTACAGGCGGACATGCCGCTGCTCATCAGGCCCAGCACCTTTTTCTCACAGTGGCTCAGCGCGGCGAGGCGGCAGGCCTGGCATTTCCATATGTCGGCGGCGTGCAGCGCCATCCACGGCTGCTGAATGAATTTTTCCAGCGCCATCTGCAGCTTGAGGCGAATGGCGTAAACCGAGTCGCGCCGGTGGATGCTGAACAGCGGAGACAGGTTTTTCACCTGTTGCTGGGCCGTGTCGTCGAGGATCAGCAAGGTCAGCTGCCGCTGGCGCGGGATGCCGTAGGGGCTCCGGTAGCAGCAGGCGCAGCCCCAGCGCTCTTCCGGCGTGCGGAACACGATTTCGATGTTATCCAACGCCTGCAGCGCCAGCGGCGAGAACTGCGGGTACAGGCGTTGGCATTCGTTCAGGGAGTGCAGATAGTCCTGCAGCAGCAGACGCAGCCCCTGCTGGTAGAAGTTATCGCTGTCGAACAGCGTGAAGCGAATATCTGGCATGGGTGGCTCCTTAAAAGGCCGCGGCGCCGCGCCGGAGCGAACGGTGACGGCCAATCGCCGGCGTTCGCGCGCCGGTCGTTTTCCTGATTTCCCTGGGGCGGTGCGGGGCTTATTGGTACGCCAGCACAAAATTGGCGACGGAACTGAATTCGCCTTCGGTAAGGCTTTTATCTTTCATCGCGCTCGGCCGGGCCTGGACATAGGCGCTGAACCTCAGGGCGTTGGGGCCGTCTTGCAATGTCACCGCATCGGTCGGCGTGCCCAGATCAATCGCTTTGCCAGCACCGTCAAACAGCGCGATAGCGGCGCCGTTGGCGCCATTGTTGATCGCCAGCTTGCCCGGCAGTTCGGCATCTTCGGTGCCGGTAAAGGTGGCGGTGACCGATTTGAAAACGGCGGTTTTACAGTCGGTTAAGCGAATGGAAAATGACACGGGGTTGGTATGGCCGTAGCGGTACAAGGTTTTGATCAACACCGTATCCATCTCGACGGTCTGGTGAAGAGACTGCGGGTCGATATTGCAGGGTCTGCTTACCACGGAGCCGAAAAAGTCTATTTCCTTATTTTCCGCCGCGACTGCGGAGGAAAATAGAAAACCGATGCCGCACAGAGCGGTGATTGTCCGATAGCTCTTCATCATCACCACCATTAAATATAATTAATCAGCAAGATTACGGTCTTGCGGAAATTGCCTTCCTGTCCTTCCCCGCTGGCCTGCAATGAGGCGCTGTAGGATTTTTGCACCTGATCGCGGCCACTCATGTCGGCAAAGCTGTCGAACTGATTGTATTTAATCCATTTGGGGTTGGAATTATCGTGGATGCGCAAGGTTGAACCATTGTCCATATTCAAGCCGGTAGCGTCGGTCAGCGTGCCGTTTTTCACCATGAAATTGGCCTCCAGCGCGAAGCTGTCGCTGCAGCCGTTTTTGCGGATCAAGATGCTGAAATCCTTGCTCGCTACGGTGCCCGCATTGGGTTTCCAAGTCGGGATCTCACCGAAGTCAACGCCTTCCGGGGTTGAAAGCTCCACCGAAGCGGCGCACTGGATCACCTTGATTTTATCCAGCCCGGTTAGGGTGAAACGGTAATTTTTTCCCGGGTGGACGTTGATGCCGCCTACGCCATCGAGCTGAAAAACGGCGATCTGACTGGCGCCCCCTGCGGTGATTTCTCCGGTTTTTTGCAAATAAACCTGATAGTTGACATGACCGAGCTCCCGTTGCTTGGGGGTACGAAACATATCGGTTTGTACTCGGGAGTTGATCAAGCCGAGATCCCGGCCGTTATAAATCACCCCCATGGCGATGCCGGTGGCGAACTGCCGGTTGTCCGGATTGGGATAGAAATAAACCCATTCCCCCTTGGGTTTGCTGGCGTGCGCCCAGCACATAACGTCGCGGCTCATCGGTTTAGAGGTCCAAAGCCGGCTGCCGACCGGTAAGGTGGCCGGTATGGTCAACCGGCCGATATCCTCGCTCTCTTCGGTAATGCCGTTCTCGGTATTCAGGTGGCATTCCAGCGCCTGAGCGCCGAACGGCGTCGCCAGGCAACCCAGCAACGCCAGGCGTTTATAAATAGACCAGCTGGACATGCACCACTCCTTTGAATTGGTTTGCTTCGATGAACGGACGGGTTGATTCCAATTGAGCGCTGAACCACAACGTATTGCCGCCCGGCTGCAATACATAGGGGGCGCCGGGTTGGTTGAGGGACAATGCACGGCCCCGTTGATCTTTCAGCCGCAGGCCAACGCCTTGTACGCCGCCGTGCAGCTTCAGCAACTGCGGATTGTCGGGATCGCTTTCACCGAGGAACACCAGCGTGGCGGCCTGCTCCCCCCGCAGGTAGAGCAGGCCGGCATCGCCATTGCGCATGCCGGCCGGATTGTCCGCCAGCGCCCGCGCGCCCAGCAGGCAATGGGTAAAGGCGAGACGAAAACGTACCGGCGCGCTTTGATCGCCGACACGCCGGAAGGCGAGCGTGCCGATCTCACCGAGATCGACCGACTGATCGCGGCTGTCCGGCGCCAGGCTGCAGGGAGAGCTCAGCAGAGCGCCCTGAAAACCGACGGTGCCGCTGGTGCCCTGAACCTCTCCCGGCGGAGAGGCCATCGCGGCGCCGTTGCCGAGCAGCAAGGCGCCGATCAGCAGAGGCCGCAGGCGGCCGGTGAAGTCAGCCATGGCGTATCTCCTTATTTTTTTCCGGGTGCGGCGGTGCAGAGGTTAGTGCTGCAGGTGAAGCGCAGCTCGGGGTGGCCGCCGAAATCATTGATATAGGTGACGACGAAGGCGTCGAACCCATGGTCGCGCAAACGCACTTTTTCGCTGGATTTGGGGGACAGCATCACCGGCTGAAAATCGCCGATCGCGCCACCGCCTTGTTTCTGCGTCTGACGGGCGATGCCGGTCAGCGTGATGTGGAACGGCGTCGGATTTTCGATGGTGAAACCGTCGGCGGTTTTGTGGAACACCAGCTGTTCTTGCCATATCTCACCCTGCGGCGCGACGATGGCCTTCGGGCGGAAGAACAGTTTGATCTGCGTTTGCAGCGCCAGCTGCATCACGTTGGCTTTGCTGCTTTTGGGCGGAATTTCACGCAAATTGAAATAAAACACCGATTCGCGATCTTGCGGCAATAGCTCGGCTTCCGGCGTTTTGGTAATGCGCACGACGCTGCGTTCTCCGGCTTCCACCCGTTGCAACGGCGGCAATACCACCAGCGGCGAAACGATCTTTTGATGTTGCGCATTCTCGATCCAGGCCTGAGCAAGGAAAGGCAACTCTTTGTTCTCATTGGTTATGTTAAGGCTGATCGATTTGGCGTCGCTCACATAGATGGCGCGCGTGCGATCCAACGCGATCGCCGCGTCGGCCGTCGAAGCCAGCGTTATCAACGCCAGGCTGCCCGCGGTTACTGCTATCGAATGTTTGTTCATGTTATGCGTCTACTCTCAATGTGTTGCGGATTACGGTTTGGTGCACGGCAACAGCAGCCGGTCCAGCGGTTTGGCGGCGCCTGGGATGGCGATGCGGCACTGACGGCGGCCTTCCCAGGCGACGTCCAACCGCTCTTCCGGTTGGACGCCGGTCAGATACACCGAGCCGCCGTCGTTCACCACCGCGATCTCCCGTCCGGTTGCACTCAGCACCGTGGCGCCGAACGGCGGTTCGCTGCCGTCCGCCAGTTTGATGGTGGCTAACAGCTTGCTGCCTTTCACCACCTCGAAGTGGCGATAACCGATGGCGCCTTCCGTCAGCGTGCCTTGCACCACCGCGCGCGTGGCTTCAACGTCGTCCGCCAGCTTGTTGACGTCGATGCGCGTATCGGTGTTGTAGTAGCTGGTGATGTCCGAGATCACCGCCAATCCGAAGCGGTTGCTGTAAGCGCGGCCGTTGTTGATCGGCACGCCGGCGACGCCGTTGGTATCCAGCATCATGCGGCTGCCGCCGTTGCCGGCGTTCTGGTGCGCGGCGACGCCGTGCCGGGTAGCGGTCAGGCCGCCGCGGAAAGTTCCGCCTATCGAGGAGTAACTGCCCTGCTGATAAGACGCGTTGGCGTTGAGCGTGCCGAACGACGCGTTATGGGTGTAGTAACCGCTCGCCGTCGGTTTGCCGGACTGGGTGACGCCGCTGCCGACCTGCCAGGTATTGTTGATGTCGCTGTTGTCGGTGTAGGTCGCCGTTTGGGTCACGTCGCGGTTATTGACCTGCAGCGCGTAGCCCAGACGGTTGTGCTCGCCGATAGGCACGGTGAAATTGAGCATCGCGCTATCGTCGGTGCGGCCCCGATAGTGAGTGCGATAGGCCGCCAACGAGGCGGTGATGTTGCTGATCCCGCCGAAGTCGAACAGCTTGCTGGTCGACATGCCGTAGCGGTTTTGCGCGCCTGCGTCCCAGTAAGTCTGGTGTGAGTAGGTCAGATAAGCGGTGATCGCCTGAGCGCTGTCCTCCGCCATAAAGGTTTTGCTGGCGGTGACGGTATACAACTCTTTTTGTCGGCCGCTGTAGCGATCGTCAATGTCGCCGTAGCGCGCCTGCAGGTACTGCGACATGGTCATAAATTTGCGCTGCGAAAAGCGGTAGCCGGCAAAGGTGATTTGGCCGTTGAGCTCGTCGAAACGTTTGGCGTAGTTGACCTTGAATGACATGCCTTTGGCGCTGGGTTCATCGGGCAGGCGCGCGATCGACTGCGTGGCGTCCACCGACAGGGCGCCGAACAGGTTCAGGTCGCGCCCCAGGCCGAGAGCCCAGGCGTTGTAATCGCCGCCGAGCAGCGCGCCGCCGTACAGCGACCAGGCGTTGCTCAAGCCCCAGGAGAAATCGCCGGCGGAGAACACCGGCCCTTGCGTGCGGTGATCGTAGGCAGACGGCTTGCCCAGCGCCACGTTATAGCGCACGTAGCCGGGGCGGGTCAGATAAGGAATGCTGGCGGTATCTACCTGAAAAGTGGAAACACTGCCGTCTTGTTCTTCCACTTTCACATCCAGTTTGCCGCGTACCGAGCTGCTGAGATCCTGAATGGCGAACGGCCCGGCGGGCACCGTGGTTTGATACAGCGTGCGGCCTTCCTGAGAGACGGTGATCCGCGCGTTGCTTTTGGCGATGCCGCGTACTTCAGGCGCGTAACCCTGCAGGTTGGGCGGCAGCATGCGCTCGTCGCTGGCGAGGTTGAGGCCGGTAAAACGGTAGGCGTCGAACACCGGCGAATTCAGGTAGGTTTCACCCAGCGTCAGCCTGGCGGCCTGCATCGGCAGCGCGCGGTATGCGTAGATCTGATTCCAGTCGAAATTGCTGTCGCGCCGGCCGTATTGTTGGTTGAAATCGGTCTGATAATCGGCGCGCAGGCGCCAGGCGCCCAGGTTGGCGCCCAACGTACCGTAGCTGCTGAGGCTTTCGGCGGTGCCGTTGTCGTGGTGCTGTTTACCGATTTGGCCGCTGAGATTGTAATCCAGCAGCACGCCGGGGATGCCATCGTCCCACTGCTCGGGCGGCGTCCAGTCGGGATCGGAGTATTTCATCCAGGCCTGCGGAATGGTGATCGCCAGCACGCCGCCGCTGATGCGATCGGAAACCGTTGCGCCTTTGATGCCGCGAATGTCGGCACACTGGTTGTCGCGCCACAGGGTGACTTTTTTGGCCGCTTCTTCTTTCAGCGCCATTTTTTCCACCAGGTCAGGCGGCAGGCACACCTGGCTGCCGCTCTTGTTATCCGGCGACGGGAAATACTGAATGCTGCGCTGGGGCAGCGTTTTCTGGTTGATTTTGATATCCAGCAGATAGGTGCCCGGCATGACGTAATCGGCGTCGGAAAAGCGGGATAAGTCCACTTTGCTGCGTTCGCCGATATCCAACACGTCGGTATTGAATTCCGTGGCG
This sequence comes from Serratia sp. SM04, assembly GCF_040280225.1. Taxonomy (NCBI): domain Bacteria; kingdom Pseudomonadati; phylum Pseudomonadota; class Gammaproteobacteria; order Enterobacterales; family Yersiniaceae; genus Serratia; species Serratia sp. SM04. Next base: position 85,269 of record NZ_JBEOQT010000007.1, read on the forward strand.
GAAAAGACCGGTTTTGCCCAGAGAACAGAGAGAATGACGATGATGGGCGTTTTTTTTATTGTCAGTAAAGACGTCATAGAATGATCACTCATGGCAAATCCGCGCCTAATAGCAGGTCATCCCGTAAGACCTGAATACGTAATGCTGTACAGCGTTCCTAACGAAAACCGGCTACAAATAAGACAGGGTGAATTTGGCCAATGAGCTGAAACCGCCCGCCCGTGCCCTGTCGGGGTGAATGCGCAGCTGGGCGCCAAAGCGCAGCGTGTTATCGCCGGCAACGATCAGATAATCCGCCGTCGTGCTGCCGAGCGGGATCGGGGTGCCGGCGTCGGTCAGCAACTCGATAGCCATGCCGCGCGCCTCGCCATGGACGGCGAGCCATTGCGGATCTTGGCTATCCGCGATGCCGCTGAAGGTGAGGTTGGCCGCGCGATAAATAAAATCGGGCTTTATCTGGCTGGCCAGTTCGCAGTTCACCAACCTGATGGCGAAGTGGCGGCGGCTGCCGATGAGGCTCGGCTGGGCATCTCGCCCGGCGTCGCTCATTGAAACCAGCCCGAAATCAACGGTTTGATCCAAACTGTCGCCGGCGATGTTGCACGGCGTTTCGACGATTTCGCCGCCCAGGCTGACTTTGCCGTGGCCCTGAGTTTTCGCCGTGGCGCTAGCGCTGCCGATGCTGAGCGCGATCAGCAATGCGCCTCGCCAATGGATGGTCATGCTGGCTTCTCCCTGTCGAGATCGGTTCCTTTGCCGGAGCCGGCGTCGTTAAGCATGGGGATGCCCGCGCCGGCATCCCCAACGAGGCTTACTGATAAGCCAGGGTAAAGTTCGCCACGCTGGTGAACTGGCCCGGCACGACGGCGCCGGAAGCGCTGTTGCCTTGCAGGTATGCGGCGAATTTCAGGGCGTTGTTGCCTTCGTTCAGGCCCTGGCCGTCCGTTGCGGTGCCCAGCTCAACTTCCTTGGCGTGCAGCTGGTCGTAAATCACGATGCCCGCGCCGCTGGCGGAACCGCTCAGCGCCAGCAGTTTGCTGTTGACGGCATCCGGCGTGCCGGTGAAGGTCACCTTGACGTTTTTCATGGTGTTGAGCGCGCAGTCTTTCAGCTCAATGCTGAAGGGTTCGGCGCTGGATTTGCCTTCTTTGGCCAGGATGCGGCTGCTGATCTGGCCCATCGGGACGGTTTGATCGACGGAGTCCGGCGTGATGCTGCAAGGCGCATCGATAATTTCACCGCTAAAGGTCACGGTGCCGCTGCCCTGGTTCGGGGTCGGCGCCGCATGTGCAACGGAGGCGGTAGAAAAAGCAATGGCGGTCGCCAGCATTAATTTATTCAGTTTCATTTCTCAGGTTCCTGTAGAGAGTATTTAAATAAAAAGAAAAGCACACCTAAATCCCCGCAGAGCAGCAACGCCCTGTTAGCCGCACTGCGATGGGAGCCAGATCCTTTTGCTTTGGGCAATACGCACACTTTTCGTTATTTGCTTTTAATAACGAAATGGTTATGTGATGTTTGGTCGGTTTTATTTGATTTTAAAACCCGAATATCAGTATGGCGTTTTGCTGGGAATATTCTTGCAAACAATAGCATTGCTTGGAAATAGATTTTGTTGAAATAACTCAAATTCAGAATATAAAACCAAAAGGAAAAAGTTAAATATAAGATCAAAAACCAATAGATCGTATGTAAATATTATCCAGAATAAATGACTGCATAAATAAGGTTATGCGAGATATTAGATCGACTGTAATAGCGGTTGCCCTACAATGCGCAATATCGCTTTGCTAATATTACGCTTTGACGAACATTGAAGAATTTTCTTTATGAAACAAAATGAAAAACATAAGCATTTGTTTTGTATGATTTTGTGTGGTTAGTTGTCCCTATGGTGTTCCACCGCCTATTCCTGGGTTGTCGATGGTTTTTCGAAGAGTCGTTAACAAAAAAATAACAACAAGGCAGGGGGAAGATTATTCTTATCAGATGCTATTTTTTGGACGCGCTTATGTTATTTAACCCATTGTGATTAACCAGAAAAGGGCAGGTGATGCCGTAGGCATTACATAATAATGACCTAAGTGATAATCAAAGGATGAACGATGGAATGATTACTGCGATTAATGCATTTAGCAGATGTAAGGCGCATGCGTTGACAATGTTGGTAATTATGTATTCGCGGTTCGTTATGGGATTGTTTAAACATCTTCATATCATGATAACCATGAAAAAAATTGCACAGAAAAATCCTAGTGAAAAATCCGAGGAATAATGCATGACATTTTATCGGCAAAGGTTGGATTCATTAATAAATATTCATTCGCGCGGTGATAGGCAGCGCCAGGTCTATTTTATCGGAACAACGTTGTTTGCGCGGACGCCGCCGTGATTTATGCCCCTGCGCATCACTGACGTGCAGTCATGAACGGGGGCTCAGCAGTAACCACTCAGGAGGAATGCTATGGCCAAGGTGCCGAAAACGTTTGAAAGTAGAAAATCGCTGATGCTGGATGTGTTGCGGGGATTGTGCCGGGATCTTGTGGAAGGGGCCGGGGGCCTGCATCCCCCGCCGGAGCAGTGGCCGAAGACGCGCGAGCTGGCGGATAAATGCGGCGAAAACATTTATACCACCCGCACCCTGCTGCTGGCGCTGGAAAAGGAGGGCAAGGTTCGCTGCACCCACCGCAGCATCAACAATTCTCTACGCTGGTACAGCTGCGACGAACAGGCGGCGATAAAAAAAGAGTGATTCGACCCTGGCGGTCGCTTTTGACTATTCCTACAGCTAATCATTAGTAAAATTTATTATTTGACGGGGCGTTTTGCTCCGTCAATCCTCCTCTCCGCTCGCTGCCATCCGCACAGGCATTGCTAATATGTTTTTTGCGGCCATATACTTATCGCTCAGACGGGAACAGGTGTAGGGAGCCGGCATCGTAATGAAGGAAAAGAAAGACATACTGAGATTGGATGATATTCATTATCAAATAGACAACCAGGTGATCCTGGGCTCCGTCTCTTTCACGCTGGGTGAAGGCGAGTTCAAACTGATCACCGGGCCTTCCGGCTGCGGGAAAAGCACCCTGCTGAAAATCATCTCTTCCTTAATGGATCCGACCAGCGGAAACCTCTATTTCGACGGACGAGCGATCGCCGAGATGTCGCCGGAGGCGTATCGCAAACAGGTTTCTTACTGCTTCCAGACGCCGGCGCTGTTCGGCAATACGGTTTACGACAATCTGGCGCTGCCCTACCAGATCCGTCAACAGTCGCCGGATGAACGAAAAATGCAGGCCGATCTGGCGCGTTTCGGGCTGCCGGAGGCGATGCTGACCAAAAGCATCAATGAGCTGTCCGGCGGGGAGAAGCAGCGCGTGTCCCTGATCCGCAACCTGCAGTTTATGCCTCGGGTGCTGTTGCTCGATGAGATCACCAGCGCGCTGGACGAGGAAAATAAGCGCAACGTCAATGAGATAGTGCATCAGCTGGTGGCGGAGCACCGGCTGGCGGTGCTGTGGGTGACGCACGATACCGAAGAGATAGCGCATGCGGACGAGGTGATCACCCTGCGCGCGCACGGCGCCGAGCAACAGGAGCAACAGCATGAATCAGCATAACATCACCAACGAATCCTTAGGCTTGTCGATGATCCTGGTGGTGGTCGCCATTCTGATCAGCCACCGGGAAAAGCTGGCGCTGGAAAAGGACATTATCTGGAGCATCTGCCGCGCGGTGGTGCAGCTGATCATCGTCGGCTACGTGCTGAAGTACATTTTCGATCTGGATAACGCGGTGCTCACCGTGTTGATGGTGCTGTTCATCTGCTTTAACGCGGCCTACAACGCCAAGAAACGCAGCAAGTACGTCGAACACGCGTTCGTGACGTCGTTTATCGCCATCACCACCGGCGCGGTGCTGACGCTGGCGGTGCTGGTCTTGACTGGCTCCATCGAATTTACGCCGATGCAGGTAATCCCCATCTCCGGGATGATCGCCGGTAACGCCATGGTGGCGGTGGGATTGTGCTACACCAACCTCGGCCAGCGTTTCAAAAGCGAACAGCAGAAGATTCAGGAGATGCTCAGCCTGGGGGCGACGCCCAAGTTCGCTTCGGCGGCGCTGATCCGCGACAGCATCCGCGCTTCGCTGATCCCGACCGTGGATTCGGCGAAAACCGTTGGGCTGGTCAGCCTGCCGGGCATGATGTCCGGGCTGATCTTCGCCGGCATCGATCCGGTGAAAGCGATCAAATACCAGATTATGGTGACCTTCATGCTGCTTTCCACCGCCAGCCTGTCGACCATCATCGCCTGCTATCTGGCCTACCGTAAGTTTTACAACGCGCGCCACCAGCTGGTGGTCGGCAACCTGAAGTAACGCCATGAAAAACGGCCTCCGCGGAGGCCGTTTTTTTTACCCTTGCAGCAGGGCGATGCTCTGGCGGATTTCCCGTTCGATATCCGCCTCGCTCCAGCCGTCCAGCTGCGAAGAGAAGGGCTCGAAGGCATAGACGCCGGTGTAGCCCAGGCGTTCCAGGTTTTGCACCTGGCGGCGGCTCTCCAGCCGATCGCCCTCGCTCAGCATGATGCGCTCTTCGTCGCTCAGCGCGCCTTTATCCCGCCCATCCTCCACGCCGGACAGATGCACCAGGCCGATCTGCGCCACCTGGATCTGTGCGTCGAAGTCGGCCTGCGCCACACCGCTTAAATAGTGGTGGAAAGTATCGAGCACGATGCGGTACGGCGCGCCCGAATCGCGGATGAGCGCCTGGGTCAGCAGCGACGATCGCAGCGAGCTGATGCCGAAGCCCAGCGGCTCGACGTACCCCTGCACGCCATAGCGGGCAAACAGCGGCGCCAGCAGCCGCAGCGCGGCGAGGGTGTCGTCGCGTTTTTGCTGCTCGCCGCGCGTGTCATCGGCGCTGCAGTGCGGGCACAGCACCAGCGCCCGGCTGTGGATGGCCTGCGCCTGCGCCAGCAACGCTTCGGCGCGCTGCTGCAGCGCCGCCGGGTTGTCCATCAGATTGAACATGCCGAGGGCGTTGATCGTGACGATCTCGATGCCGTATTGCGCAGCGAGCGCATTGAGCTGCGCGTCGCTCAGATCGTCGGTCACCTTGCCGCTGGGCATATCGTTGCGCAGCTCAACCTTACTGAGCCCGCAGCGTTTCACCAGGCGGAAAAAACTGTCCAGATCGAGATTCGGCGCGATCTTGCGGTTAATGCAGAAGCGGTCCAGTGCAATGGTCATGAGGCATTACTCCAGCGGTCAGGGTTGAGAGATCAGGATTTGCCGTTTTCCAGCGGCAGCGGCTTGCCGTCGGGCAGGGGGTGGCGGTGGCGTTTGGCCAGCACCACCTGCTCCATTTTTTCCAGCGAGACGCCTTTGGTTTCCGGAATATAGCGGCCGATGAACCAGTAGCTGAACAGGCAGCAGGCGGCGAAGATCCACATCGGGAAGGCGCCGTGGAAATGCGAGAACAGGTAAGGGTGGTCGTTGATCATCGGGAACGACTGCGACACCGCGAAGTTGGCGACCCACATGCAGCCGACGGCGATGCTCATCCCCTGCGCGCGCATGCGGTTCGGGAAGATTTCCGACACCAGCACCCAGGCGCCGACGCCCCAGGACAGCGCATAAAACACCATGAAGAACAGCATGCCGAACAGCGCGAAATAGCCGGTGGCCTGGGTGTAGAGCGCGTACGAGGTGAGCAGCAGGCCGGCGATGGCGCCCAGCGTGCCGTAACGCATCAGCGGAATGCGGCCCATGCGATCCATCAGCATGGCGCCGATGACCGAACCGACCAGCTGCAGCACGCCGATCCAGATGGTCTGAAACAGTGCTTCCTGCGCGTTTTCGGTGACGGTTTTCAGCACCACCGGCGCGTAATACATCATTACGTTGACGCCGGTCACCTGCTGCAGCATGGCGATCATGCAGCCGACGAACAGGATGAAACGCACCCGCACATCGCCGTAGTTCAGCTTCCGATGCCGCTGCTGTTGATCCTGCTGCAGCGAGTCTTTGATTTCTTTCAGCAGATTCTGCGCGTGGGCGGCGTTGGAAACCTTGGTCAACATCGCCAGCGCCTGATCGTCGCGGCCCATCATCACGTTCCAGCGCGGCGACTCAGGAATGACGAACACCAGGATGCAGAACAGAATGCAGGGGATGACGCCCGAGGCGAACATCCAGCGCCAGCCCATTTCCACCAGCCAGGCTTCGCTGGCGAGGCTGGCGATTTTGAAGTTGACGTAGAAAATCACGATCTGGCCGAACACGATGGCGAACTGCTGCATACTGAGCGCGCGCCCGCGCATGTCCTTTGGCGACACTTCCGACATGTACATCGGCGACACGGTGGCGGCAATGCCGACCGCCAGCCCGCCGATGATGCGGTAGATGACGAACCAGGTGAAGGTCGGGGCCAAGGCTGCGCCGACGGCGGAAACGGTGAACAGCAGCGCCGCCAGCATCAGCGCCTTTTTACGGCCCCAGCGCGCCGCCAGCGGCCCGGCGGCGAAGGCGCCGACCACGCAGCCGATCACCACGTTGGAGACTGCCCAACCGGTTTCGGCCGGGCTGAGATTGAAATAGGTTTTCAGCGCTTCGATCGCGCCGGAGATCACGGCGGTATCGTAGCCGAACAGAATGCCGCCCAGGGCGGCGATGCCGCAAATTCGCAATATGTAGCCGGTATTGTGCTTACGCTGATATGACATGTGTTGCTCCGATTTTTATCCTGGCTTCCGTCCGCACGGTTGGGTTATCGGGAAGAGGGCGAGCGGAAGGGTGTGAACCGTGCCTGTCATCAAGGCGATGTCGTCGATAAATGCTGGAACAAACAAGAACATTTATTTCATAATTAGTGAATAATGGAATATTGATTTTTAGATCCAGTTCAAAAAAAACCGTCACGCGCGATCCGGGCGCCTTGGGCGTTCTGGGGCGGGCGGTAACGGCGACAGGGCAGGCGCGGTGCGGGTTTTCTGTAGCAAAGTCAGTGTGTATTGCCCCTGGTTTCTCCTGCGCCGTTGCGCTTTCCCTGGCGCGGTAATGAAAGCGCCAACCCGATCGACACCGCAAAATTGCGACCTCACGCACTAAAAACAAATTTTTCAAAACAATTTATTTGAAACTTTTTTTTCAATGAAATAGAGTTTGCTGCATCCGGTCAGGATGTAGCCGGCTTGCCGACGGGGTTTGGCGAGCGGGACGATTAACGCCGCGCCGCCGGCGAGTGGCCAGGCGACAGCGGACTTGAAAAGAGGGCGTGACATGAAAACCGTGGGTAACTTTATTGACGGGCAGGTGTGCCTGAGCAGCAGCAATCAAACCGTCGACGTGCACAACCCGGCCAGCGGGCAGGTTGAGCGGCGCGTCACGCAGAGCACCGCCGCCGAAGTCAAGCAGGCCATCGACGTGGCCCATCGGGCGTTTGCCGATTGGTCGCGCACCACGCCGCTGCGCCGCGCGCGCATCATGTTCAATTTCAAGGCGCTGCTGGAACAGCACCGCGACGAGCTGGCCGAGCTTATCGTCAGCGAGCACGGCAAGGTGTACTCGGATGCGCTGGGCGAACTGACGCGCGGCATGGAAGTGGTCGAATTCGCCTGCGGCATCCCGCATCTGATCAAGGGCGAGTATTCGCCGGACGTCGGCAGCGGCGTCGACAGCTTCTCGCTGATGCAGCCGCTGGGCGTGGTGGCGGGCATTACCCCGTTCAACTTCCCGGCGATGGTGCCGATGTGGATGTTCCCTATCGCGCTGGCCTGCGGCAACACCTTCATCCTCAAGCCGCCGGCGCTGGTGCCTTCCGCCTCGGTGCGCCTGGCGGAACTGCTGAAAGAAGCCGGCCTGCCGGACGGCGTGTTCAACGTGGTGCACTGCGCCAATGAAGACGCGGCGCAGCTGTGCACCGATCCGCGCATTCAAGCGGTGAGCTTCGTCGGCTCCTCCACCGTGGCGGAACATATCTATACCACCGCCAGCGCGCACGGCAAGCGGGTGCAGGCCTTCGGTGCGGCGAAGAACCAGGCGATCGTCATGCCGGACGCCGATCTGGACGCCACGGTCAACGCGCTGATGGGCGGCGCTTTCGGCTCCGCCGGCGAGCGCTGCATGGCGCTGCCGATCGCCGTGGTGGTCGGTGACGACACCGCCGATAAACTGATCGCCAAACTGAAGCCGCTGATCGCGCAGCTGCGCGTCGGGCCGGGCTTGCAGCAGGGCGGAGAAGAGAATGAAATGGGGCCGCTGGTGTCGTCCGCCCACCAGAAAAAGGTGCTGGGTTACATCGATCTGGGCGTGGAAGAAGGCGCCACCCTGGTGGCCGACGGCCGCAATTATCAGGTGCCGGGCTATCCTGAAGGCTACTACGTCGGCGGCACGCTGTTCGACCATGTGAAGCCGAACATGCGCATCTACCGTGAAGAGATCTTCGGGCCGGTGCTGGGCATCGTGCGGGTGCCGGATTACCGCACCGCCATCGACACGGTGAACGGCCACGAGTTTGGTAACGGCAGCGCCATCTTTACCGGCAGCGGCCACTACGCGCGCCAGTTCGTGCAAGAAGTGCAGGCCGGGATGGTCGGCGTCAACGTGCCGGTGCCGGTGCCGATGGCGTTCCACAGCTTCGGCGGCTGGAAGCGCTCGGTGTTCGGCGCGCTTAACGTGCACGGCACCGACGGCGTGCGCTTCTACACGCGCATGAAGACCGCCACCGCGCGCTGGCCGGCCGGGCAGCAGACGGTGTCCGAATTCAGCATGCCGACGCTGGGTTAAGCCATCGCAAAGTATGAGCGGGCCGTTGCTCCTTCGGGGCAACGGCCTTTGCACGGGGAGTTAACAGGAGAATCGAGATGTCTTCACTGCTTGCCAAATGTCAGACGCCGAACGCCGAGGGGCGCATTCAGCACGTGACGCCGGAAAATGCCGGGTGGCGCTATGTCGGTTTCGACGTTTATCGCCTGGCCGCCGGGCAGTCGCTGCAGCTGGAGTGCGGTGACAAGGAGCTGTGCCTGGTGCTGGTGGCCGGTATCGCCTCCGTCGCCACGCTGCGCGCCGAATACCCGCATATCGGCAAACGCATGAGCCCGTTCGAGCGCACGCCGCCTTACGCGGTGTATGTGCCGCACCACGATCGCATCGACGTGCGGGCAGAAACCGATCTGGAGCTGGCGGTGTGCAGCGCGCCCGGCAGCGGCCACCTGCCTTCACGGCTGATTACGCCGGCGGATATCGGCGTGGAGCGGCGCGGCAAGGGGCGCAACCAGCGGTTGGTGCACAACATTCTGCCGGACAGCGAGCCGGCCGACAGCCTGCTGGTGGTGGAGGTTTACACCGACGAGGGCAACACCAGTTCCTACCCGAGCCACAAGCACGATCGGGAAGACTCGCCGGACGAAACCTATCTGGAAGAGACGTATTATCACCGCATTCAGCCGGAGCAGGGATTCTGCATGCAGCGCGTCTATACCGACGATCGCACGCTCGACGAATGCATGCCGGTCTACAATCGGGACGTAGTGAAAGTGCCACGCGGTTATCACCCGGTGGCGACCCTGGCAGGCTACGACAACTATTATCTCAACGTGATGGCCGGGCCGGTGCGGCAGTGGAAATTCACCTGGGAAAAAGACCACGCCTGGATTAACGGCGACGGCTATCCCGCCGCGCAATAAGCGCCTGAGGCCCGGCTTGCCGGGCTTTTTTGTCAGCCTTACTCGTCCCGGGCGTTATTCAGCGCCAGCGAAACCGCCAGCGTCTGCGCCAGGCACATCGAGGCCACCTGCGAACGGAACCCGTCCACCTGCGCTTCGCGCACCACGAAACAGACGTCGCTGAAGGCGGCCAGCGGGCTGACCTGGCTGTCGGTGATGGCGATCTGCTGCGCGCCGCGCTTGGCGCCCAATTCCACCAGTTCCACCGCCTCGCGGGCGTACGGCGAATAGCTGATGGCGATCACCACGTCCTTCGGTTTCACCATGCTCAGCTGTTCGGTGAACATGCCGCCCAGGCCGTCGATCAGAAACGCGCGGCGCTCCAGATGGCGCAGCGCATAGGTGAGATAGGAGGCGACGCTGAACGAACGGCGCAGGCCGATCACGTAGATGTTTTCGGCGTTGTTGAGCAGTTCGACGGCGCGATCCAGCTGCTCGGGGGCGATCTGCATCGCCAGCTGCTGCAGCGCCTGCGCGTTGACCATGGTGAATACGTTGAGAATTTCCGCCGGCTTCTCCGGCGCGACGTTGTCGTCGGTGGAGGTTTGGCGGAACAGGCGCGCGCGCTCGGTATAGTTCACCGTCTCTTCCATCAGATGCTGACGGAACACCTGCTTCATTTCGTTGAAGCCGCTGAAGCCGAAGGCGTTGGCGAAACGGATCAGGGTGGAAGGCGGCACGCTGGCCTGTGCGGCGATGGAGGCAACGGTATCGAAAGCGATGCTGTTACTGTTATCCAAAATATAGCGCGCCACCTGCTTCAAACGCTTGCTCAGCGTTTCATAACGGTGGCGGATCTCGTCCTGTAACAGCGAAAGTTGAGTTGGGTTGTTCATCCATTCGGCTCGCAGTGGGGTGAAGGCGCATTGGCCTGACGCCTGAAATATTGACAGGGTATTTTAACAGACGGAGCGGAAATTTCATTTCCTCAAAAAGCGATTTATTCGATCGCACATTGCGCGACTTCACAGAAAATAGGCAAAAAAATCCCCTTAAAGCGGCGAAATGGCCTTAAGGGGACGTGAACCTGCTCTCGCTGTCAGTGCGCGCCGCCCGCCTGCGGGCGGTACTGGCGCCAGAAACCGATCAGCGTCAGGTATTTTTGTTTCACCTGCTCGATCAGGGCGGCGTCGTCGATTTCCCCCTGCAGCCAGCGGCGCGAAGGTTGGCCGAAGATAGTGCGGCCGACGGCGAAACCCTTCACCCAGCGCGCATCCGCGGCGGCGGCAAAGCCCGCCTTCAGCACCGCTTCCGGGGAGTCGAGCCCCAGGATCAGCACGCCGCGGCAGTCGGGATCGTAGGTATCGATCAGCGCACCGACCCGCCGCCAGTTTTCCGCGCTCAGCGGCGGCAGTTTCCACCAGTCCGGCTGAATGCCCAACCGGTAGAAGTGCTCAATCATCTCCAGGTAATAACGTTCGTCTTTGTCGGGGTTGTTGTCCGGCAGGATCACTTCCAGCAGCAGCTCGTGGCCGGACTTACAGCAGCCGCGGTAGACGTCGGCGATCAGCTCATCCTGCTCGCGACGCAGTTCCGCCGCGTCGTGCGGGTGATAAAACACCAGGCACTTCACCACGTGCTCCTGCGGCCAGTCGATCAATTGCGAGCCGATATTGCCGTGCTCCAGGCGCAGCGGACGCGAACTGGGCAGCTCTACCGGCCGGCCGATCCACCATCCCTGGCCGGTGATCTCGTTCAGCGCCGCCTGCCCGTAAGTGGTGTCGGCCAGAATGCCGCTGTTGCCGTTCAGGCCGGCCTGCGCGGCGGCCTGTTGCGCCGCGGTCAGCAGCAGGGTTTTCAGGCGCGGAATGCGCTCCTCGCCGACGCCGGCTTCGCGTGCCATGTCCGCCAGCTGCTTGCGGTGATCGAAGGCGAAGACGCACAGTTCCGGCCACTGTTGCTTGCGGGTGGTGACCCGGTGCAGGTGGTTCAGGCGCGCATCGCGGTCCGGGCGCGTGACCTGCCGTTCACGCAGCAGGTAGTCGTCCAGCTCCCGTTTGGTCGGCATCGCCGGCGCGCAGCCGTGGCGCGAGACCACCAACGCGCCGCAGGCGTTGGCGTAGCGGCAGGCCTGATCCCAGCCCTCATCGTTCAGGTAGCCACGCAGCAGGCCGGACATAAAGGCGTCGCCGGCCCCCAGCACGTTCAGCACCTCAACCCGCACGCCGGCGTGCAGTTTCACCTGTTCCCAGCCATCGGCGATTTCGCCCTCGAACACCGAGCAACCCTGCGCGCCGCGCTTGCACACCAGCGTGGCCGCCGTGGCCCGGCGCACGTTTTTCAGCGCCGTCAGCGTGTCGGTGCTGCCGCCGGCGATATGAAACTCTTCTTCGGTGCCGACGATCAGATCGAAATGGTGCAGCACCTCCTGCAGCTCGCGCGTGACCTGGTCCGATTCCACAAAGCGGGTTTCTCCGTCGCCCAGCGACGTCAGCCCCCACAGCACCGGGCGGTAATCGATGTCCAGCGCGGTGCGCAGGCCGTGGCGGCGCGCGTATTCCAGCGCCTTCAGCACCGCGGCGCGGGTGTTCGGGTGCGACAGGTGCGTGCCGGTGATGGCCAGCGCGCGCGAGGAAGCGATGTAGGCCTCATCGATGTCGTCCGGCGTCAGCGCCATGTCCGCGCAGTTTTCGCGGTAGAAGATCAGCGGGAAGGTTTCCTGATCCTTGATGCCGAGGATCACCAGGCCGGTTAATCGCTGTTTGTCGGTGATCAGGCAGCGGGTATCGGCCCCGACGCGCTGCAGTTCTTCGCGCAGAAAGCGGCCCATGTGCTCGTCGCCGACGCGCGCCAGCATGCCGGATTTTAACCCCTGAATGGCGGTGCCGTAGGCCACGTTGCCGGAAGAACCGCCGAGGTACTTGGCGAATGTGCCGGCGTCTTCCAGCCGCGCGCCGATCTGCTGAGCATAGAAATCGACGGCGATGCGCCCGAGACAAATGACATCAAGCTGTTTTTCTTGTGTAGCCATACCCGTTTCCTTCTGTTTAAGCAAAACTCCGGCGGCGGCCCGAGCGTGGCGCCCTGCAGGAAGCATGTGGACAGTATGGGGAATGAAAATTTCAATTTCAATATAGAATGAAATTTACACCCCAAAAATGTGATGCATTTAAAACATCGACAGAGGCGTGGGAAAAGGCGGTGAAACGGCTACGGGAGGGGGGCCGGGGCACGCATAAAAGAGGGGAAATGACAGGGTAAAAGGCGGTCAACCCATGAGCCAACGGCTTTTATTGGCCGGTGCGTGGCGCGAAGCCAGTGAAGGCTGAATCACGAGATGAAACGGGCTTTTCATGCATTATGCGATCTTTATCGCAAAATGAAATGTTTCTTCTGTAATGTGATTTTATGAAAAATATATTTGTTTATAATCGCTTCACGTTTCAGGTTGTCGACTTCGTGAGCAGCGGGCATCGCCTGCTCAAGATAATAGCTGCCGCCGCGTAACACAAACACGGAATTGTCGGCTCGGCGCGAGCCCTTTCCGGGGCGGCCCTCAATCTAAAGGGTGAGTAAATGGGCAAGATCAGGCTAACCATGGCGCAGGCGCTCGTCAGATTCCTCGATAACCAGTATCTGCTGGCCGACGGTGTGGAAACCAAATTCGTCGCGGGCATTTTTGCGATTTTCGGCCACGGCAACGTGCTGGGGCTGGGGCAAGCGCTGGAGCAGGATAGCGGCGATCTGCGGGTGCATCAGGGCCGCAACGAGCAGGGGATGGCCCATGCGGCGATCGGCTTCGCCAAACAGAAGCTGCGCCGGCAGATCTACGCCTGCACCTCATCGGTCGGCCCCGGCGCCGCCAATATGATCACCGCCGCGGCCACCGCCACCGCCAACCGCATTCCTTTATTACTGCTGCCGGGCGACGTTTACGCATCCCGCCAGCCGGATCCGGTGCTGCAGCAAATCGAGCAGTCTTACGATCTCAGCATCAGCACCAACGACGCGTTCCGCGCGGTGAGCAAATACTGGGACCGCATCGTGCGGCCGGAACAGCTGATGAGCGCCTGCATCAACGCGATGCGCGTGCTGACCGATCCGGTGGAAACCGGCGCGGTGACGCTGTGTCTGCCGCAGGACGTGCAGGGTGAAGCCTACGACTATCCCGACTATTTCTTCCAAAAACGCGTGCATCGGCTCGATCGCCGCCCGGCGACCGACGGCATGTTGGCGGACGCGTTGGCGCTGCTGGCGGCCAAACGCAAACCGCTGCTGGTGTGCGGCGGCGGCGTGAAATACTCGCAGGCCGGGCGGGCGCTGCGCGAATTCGCCGAGCGCTTCGGCATTCCGTTCGCCGAAACCCAGGCCGGCAAAGGCACGGTGCCGAGCGACCATGAATTCAACCTCGGCGGCATTGGCGAAACCGGCTGCCTGGCGGCCAATACGCTGGCTCGTCAGGCCGATCTGGTGATCGGCGTCGGCACCCGTTACACCGATTTCACCACCTCGTCCAAATGGCTGTTCCAAAATCCGGACGTCAGCTTCCTCAATATCAACGTCAGCGCCTTTGACGCCGGCAAGCTCGACGGCGTGCAGGTACTGGCGGACGCCCGCGAGGCCCTGAGCGAACTGGGCGCGCTGCTGGCGCAGGCCGAGTACCGCGCCGGCTGGGGCGACGCCATCGCCGCGGCGCGCAGCGCCCAGCGTGAAGAGACCGAGCGCGTTTACGCGGTGGAATACGGCGGCGCAGGCTTTGTGCCGGAGATAGACGATCACCTCGATCGCGAGCGGGTGTTCGCCGAATTTATCGCCCAGACCGATTCCGCGCTGACCCAGAGCCGGGTGCTGGGGGTGCTGAACCGCGAGCTGCCGGCGGACAGCGTGATCGTCGCCGCCGCCGGCAGCCTGCCGGGCGATTTGCAGCGGGTGTGGCACAACCGCGGCGAGCACGGTTATCACGTGGAGTACGGTTACTCCTGCATGGGGTATGAGGTGAACGCCGCATTGGGGGTCAAGCTGGCCGAGCCGCAGCGCGAGGTGTACGCGATGGTGGGCGACGGCGCCTTCATGATGCTGCATTCCGAACTGGTCACTTCGATTCAGGAAGGCTGCAAGATCAACGTGATGCTGTTCGACAACATGACCAACGGCTGCATCAACAACCTGCAGATGGAACACGGCATGGACAGCTACACCACCGAATTCCGCTTCCGTAATCCACAGGGCGGCAAGCTCGACGGCAAACTGGTGCCGGTCGATTTCGCCATGCTGGCGGCGGCTTACGGTTGCAAAACCTATCGCGTCACCACCGAGCAGCAGCTGCTCGATGCGCTGGCCGACGCCCGCAGGCAGACCGTGTCCACGCTGCTGGACATCAAGGTGCTGCCGAAGACCATGGTGCACAAGTATCTCAGCTGGTGGCGCGTGGGCGGCGCTCAGGTGGCCGACAGCGAGAAAATCGTCGCAGTGGCGCGCAAGCTGCAGGAAAACATCGATAAGGCGCGCGATTACTGATTCGTTTTCATACATAAATCTCGAGGGTAGCGAAAATGACATTGAACATTGGGGTTATCGGCACCGGCGCCATCGGCCGCGATCATATCCGTCGCTGCAGCAAAGTGTTGCAGGGCGCACGGGTGGTGGCGGTGAATGACATCAACCGCGACAACGCCGCCAAGGTGGTGAGCGATCTGCAGCTGGATGCGCGGGTGTATGACAACGGCCACGATCTGATTAAGGCCGCCGACGTGCAGGCGGTGCTGGTGACTTCCTGGGGGCCGAGCCACGAAGAGTTCGTGCTGGCGGCCATCGCCGCCGGCAAACCGGTGTTCTGCGAGAAGCCGCTGGCGGTGACCGCGCAGGGCTGCAAAAACATCGTCGATGCCGAAGCGAAGCACGGCAAACGGCTGGTGCAGGTCGGCTTTATGCGCCCCTATGACCAGGGCTATCGCGCGCTGAAACAGGTGCTGACCAGCGGCCAGATCGGCGAGCCGCTGATGCTGCACTGCGCGCACCGCAACCCGACGGTCGGCGAAGCCTACACCACCGATATGGCGATCACCGACACCCTGATCCACGAAATCGACGTGCTGCGCTGGCTGCTCGACGACGACTATGTGTCGGTGCAGGTGGTGTTCCCGCGCAAGAGCCCGAAGGCGTTCCCACACCTGAAAGATCCGCAGATTGTGCTGTTCGAAACCGCTAAAGGCACGCGCATTGACGTCGAAATCTTCGTCAACTGCCAGTACGGCTACGACATTCAGTGTGAAGTGGTAGGGGAAACCGGCATCGCCAAACTGCCGGAGCCGTCTTCGGTGCAGATGCGCAGCGGCGCCCACCTGTCGACCGAAATCCTGACCGACTGGAAGGATCGTTTTATCGACGCCTATGACGTTGAGCTACAGGGCTTCATCAACGACGTGGCCGCGGGCAAGTTGACCGGGCCTTCCGCCTGGGACGGCTACGCCGCCGCGGTGACCGCCGACGCCTGCGTGGCGGCCCAGCTCAGCGGCGAAATCGTGCCGGTGACCCTGCCGGCGCGCCCGGCGTTTTACAACAAATAGCCGGCTTGCACCACCTACCTACGATTGCAGAGGAGTGACCATGAAGATCGCTTTTGATGTCGACGTTATCCGGGATTTGGGCGTCACCAAAATGGTTCAACAGGTGGCGGACTGGGGCTACAAATACATCGAGCAGTCGCCGCACCCGCAGATCAACCCGTTTTACAAGCATCCGAAGGCCAGCCGCGAAATCATGGCGGAGTATAAAAACGCCCTGAAAGCGACCGGCGTTGAGATCTCCTCATTTATCGTGGTGTACCGCTGGTCCGGGCCGGGGGAGGATCGCCGCCAGGCGGCGGTCAAAAACTGGCGGCGGATGATCGAAATCGCGGTGGAAATGGGCGTGCAGGTGATCAACACCGAACTGGCGGGCAACCCCAACGAACCGGAGATCTGCGAGGAGCTGTGGTATCGCTCGATGGAGGAACTGCTGCCGATCGTCGAGCGCGAGGGCATTCGTATGGAGATCCAGTCGCACCCGTGGGACTTCTGCGAACTGAGCAACGAAACCGCCGATCTGGTGAAATCGCTGCGCAGCGATCACGTCAAATACCTCTACAGCGTGCCACACACCTTCTACTACGACAAGGGGCAGGGCGACGTGGCCGGCATGCTGCAGTACGCCGGGGACGATCTTTCCCACGTGCTGATCGCCGACACCATGAACCACACCAAGCATTGCCGCTATATCGTCAACCCGCCGGGCGTTGACGCCGCGGTGCACCAGCACGTCGGCATCGGCGAAGGCGAGGTGAATTTCGACGCCCTGTTCCAGACGCTGCGCGACATGGAGTTTGCCAACCGCAGCTTCAAGGTCGGCGGCGAATCGATCATCTGCACTTCGCTGTTCGGCTACCCGGAAAAGATGCCGAGCCAGGCGGTGGCGACCAGAGAGCGCATCGAAAGAGAGCTGTTGGGCAAATAATCTTATTCGGCTCGCCGGCGGCGTTTGCGCCGGCGGCCCTCCAAGCACCGAGGCAGACCATGAATAAAGACAACGTGAAATTGGCCATTGCGCCGATCGGCTGGACCAACGACGACATGCCCGATCTGGGCAAGGAAAATACCTTCCAGCAGTGCGTCAGCGAAATGGCGCTGGCCGGCTTCACCGGCAGCGAAGTGGGCAGCAAATACCCGCGCGATCCGGCGGTGCTGAAACCGATGCTGGACATTCGCGGTATCCAGATCTGCAACGCCTGGTTCAGCACCTTTTTCGCCGACGGCCAGAAAGACAAAACCATCGATGAATTTATCAACCACATGAATTTCCTGCATGCCATGGGCGCCAGGGTGATCGGCTGCTCCGAGCAGAGCAAGAGCATTCAGGGCACCACCAAAGGCGTGTTCGAAGAGAAACCGTACTTCAGCGATGAAGAGTGGCAGCGGGTGGCCGACGGTTACAACGAGCTGGCGAAGATCGCCGCCGGCAAAGGCATGCAGGTGTGTCTGCACCACCATATGGGCACCGGCATTCAAACCACGGCCGAAATCGATCGCTACATGAGCATGGTCAACGACGACGTCTACCTGCTGTTCGATACCGGCCACGCCTACTATTCGGAAGGCAGCCAGCAGGCGATGATGGCGATCCTGGAGAAGTATCTGCCGCGCATCAACCACGTCCATCTGAAGGACGTGCGCGATGAGGTGGTGGCGGAAGTGAAGGCCAACAAGCTGAGCTTCCTCGATGGCGTGAAGAAGGGCACCTTCACCGTGCCGGGTGATGGCGTGATCGACTTCAGGCCGGTGTTCAAGCTGCTGGACGAGCGCGGTTACAAAGGGTGGATGGTGGTGGAGGCCGAGCAGGATCCTGCGCTGGCCAACCCGTTCGAGTATGCGGTGAAAGCGCGCCGTTATATTCGGGAAACCGCCGGCATTTAAGCGGCGAGGGTTAATCATGATTAAGGGGCGCCAGCGCCCCTTTTTTGATGGCGGCGTGTTAACCGCCGAGCGTTTGCCAGGTTGCAACCTGGCTGCCTGGCCACGGCGTGGCGGCATGCACGCCACGGGCGATCGCCCGGGCCAGGGTGTCCGCCGCCAGCGCGCCGATTTGCAGCACCGCCAGTTCGCGGCTGCCCTGAACCTCGCGCTGCCCGGTGGACAGGGCAAACACCACGTCGCCGTCAAACGGGCTGTGCAGCGGGCGAATAGCGCGCGCCATGCCGTCTTGCGCCATGATGGCCACCCGTTTCAACTCCACTCGCGTCAGCGCCAGATCGGTGGCGATACAGGCCAGGGTGGTGTTCTTTCTGCCGCCCTGCGGCTCTTGTTCCATCCAATCTTCGCCCTGGGCGCGCAGTTGCGCCAGCGCCGCCGCGCCGCCGTTGCCGAATTCACCGTCAATTTCATAGGGCGTCGCCCAGAAGGCGCGGGTGCCGGGCGCTACCACTGCACCCAAACTGTTGACCGCCACCAGCGCGCCGACGGTAGCGCCATTGGCGGCAATGATAGATGCCGAGCCGAGGCCGCCTTTCAGCTTGCCCATGCCGGTCATGGCGCCATAGCCGGCGCCGACGGTGCCGAGCGGAAAATCCAGCCCGGCCTTGCCGACCGCATCGATGCCCAACTGGCGATACGGCGGCGTGAGCTGCCAGTTTTTGTCGCCGCCGTTGGCCAGATCGTACAGGCAGGCGGTGGGCACGATCGGGGAGACCGGCACGCCGGGCGCCGGGCGCAGCGCGTAGCCTTTACCCTGTTGCCCCAGCCAGGCTGCGATGCCGTCCGCCGCCGCCAGGCCGTAAACCGAGCCGCCGCTGAACGTCAGCGCATCGACGGTCTGCACCAAATTGTCTTCACCCAGCGCGTCGGTTTCCCGGGTGGCGGGGCCGCCGCCGCGCACGTCCACGGCGGCGATCGCCGGGCTGTCCGGCAGGATAACCGTCGCGCCGGTGCGCACCCGGCTGTCCTGCGCCACGCCGACCTTCAGGCCCGGCACATCGGTAATCAGGTTGCGGGCGCCTGGGCGCCCGGCGGCGGAAGTTGGCATAGCGGCACCTAATGGGGTGAGAGGAGAGAATATGCCGACGGCGGCGGTCAGGCCGGCCAGCGCTTGTAAAAAGGTTCGGCGGTTGATGTTCAGGGGCCGGCGCAGCGGCCCCTGCGGGTGGGGAAGATTACGCATCGCCGCGCGGCTGCCCGGAGCGAAAACGCGCCATATGGTAGGCATCGACCAGTACGCCGTCGCGCATGGCATAGGCGCGGCTGGTGCCCTCTATCTCGAAGCCGAATTTGCGGTACAGCGCGATGGCCGCCGGGTTGTCGGTGAATACCGTCAGCTCGATGCGTTCGATGGCCGCCCAGTTGTCGCACAGGTCGATCATCGCCTGCATCAGGCGGCTGCCGACGCCTTTACCGTGGTAGTGCGGATCGACGCCGATGCCGAAGGTGGCCACGTGGCGGCGGCGCACGCGCTGATTCAGCATGACGGCCAACTGGCCGGTAAGCTGCCCGTCGATGAAGGCCGCCAGGTTATGCGTACCCGGTTCGGGATTGGCGAGGCGCTTCTGCCAGGACTCGACGGACGGTAGAGGAAGCTGCAGCGTATCGCGGTAGACGGGCGTCTGAGAATAAAGATGATGCAGGGCCTGCGCATCCGTCGTTTCCACGTGGCGTATCACGATCTCGCTCATCTCGCTGCTCCTGTTGCTTACCGGTTGAATAACCTCTGAATTTATCCGTTTACTGCCTTGAGTCAATATTATTTCAACGGGTCAAAAAAAACGCTTTACAGGTGCGAATGATAATGATTATTATTGCGATGCGTTCCGGGGAGGGCATCAACCCTTGATACTCTCGCTGCGAAGGCACGACATTGCTCACATTGCTTCCAGTGTTTACTTAGCCAGCTCGGGTGCTGGCTTTTTTTTTGCCCTTTTTCAACCGCTTCCGCCTTCAACAAATCCGTTGCCCATCCGCCGTTTCATTCCATCGAAATTTTTGAACAGAGGCATGAGTTTTTTACGCTTTCTTATTCTGCCCGCAGGACTAGACTGTAAAAAAACATTGAGGAGAGTTGAATATGATTTATGTACGCAAAGCGGAAGATCGCGGCCACGCCAATCATGGCTGGCTGGATAGCTGGCACACCTTCTCATTTGCCGACTACTACGATCCGAACTTTATGGGGTTCTCGGCGCTGCGTGTGATCAACGAAGATGTGATCGACGCCGGGCAGGGTTTCGGCACCCACCCGCATAAAGACATGGAAATCCTGACCTATGTGCTGAGCGGCACGGTGGAGCATCAGGACAGCATGGGCAACAAGGAGCAGATCCAGGCCGGCGAATTCCAGATCATGAGTGCGGGCACCGGGGTACGTCACTCCGAGTACAACGCCAATCAGGATCGTCCGCTGCACCTGTACCAGATTTGGATCATTCCGGATCAGGTCGGGCTGGAGCCGCGCTACGAACAGCGCATGTTCGACGCGCCGCAGGGCCGTCAGCTGGTGCTGTCGCCGGATGCGCGCGACGGTTCGCTGAAGGTGTTCCAGGATATGACGCTGTCGCGTTGGGCGCTGAATAAAGGCGAGCAGTGTGAGTATCCGATCGCCGCCGGCCGTCGCATTTGGATCCAGGTGGTGCGCGGCAAGGTCTCGGTCAACGGCCAAGCCGCCGGCATCAGCGACGCGTTTGCGGTGTGGGATGAATCGGGTCTGACGATTCAGGCCGACGAAGAGAGCGAAATCCTGCTGTTCGATCTGCCGCCGGTGTGATTAGGCGGTAAATATCAAGTTGCTGCCTTCCGCTGATGCGGCTGGCGGCGCAATATGACCAACCTGGTGCTTCAGGCTTAGCCTGGAGTGCGGGTTGGTTTTCTTGTTATGGCCCGGTTATTTCCTCGGTTTTCTGGCGTTTCCTTCGCGCCAGGCTGCAAAAAGTGTTTGCCTTCTTTTGAGCAAAAAAGTTAATTCTGGAGCCGCTGTGTGATTTTTATACGCCTGACATAAGAGCGGCAACGATTAAATTAAGCTGGCTTTACATTATTGATAATAATATTTACAGCCTGTCTGTTTATCGAGCGATTTAATAAAGGATTTAGAATTATTGTATAAATAAATTATTTCCTGATAACGTATTAATTGCAAAGGCAATGCCATTGTTTGTGTTTGCATGATGTTAATTTCAGGTGGGGTATCTGTGAACTGAAGGTCAAATAATATTGACGGGCTGAAATACGTAAATAAAACGGTCCGGAAATGAGTGCCAGAGCGGTGGCTGATTTTTGACTTGGACGATAGCCGCTCAGTGGGTTGCGTGCTAAATATATTTTTAATTTCTTTCGTCAGTTTATTTTTTGGTTTTCCAATCGCGCCACAGAGGGGCGTCCGAGCTCACGCGTACGGGCTTTCGACACGCTGAATGCCATTGCAGAAAACAATCTCATACCTGGAGATAGAGGAAAAATGATGAAAATTAAAAATGAACGTAACGGCACTTATGATGATTTCTTAAATGCGATACTCACTTTCGAAAGCACGATCGATCCGCAAAAAGCGCAATATTATGCGGAAAATTATGATAATCCAACCGCGACATCTTATCAGGATGTGGAGTATCCCGGCCGGGTTATTCGGGCCCAGGATGGCACGACAACCAAAAGCAATGTCTCGATAAGAGAATATTTCGAGCGTTTGGGTATCGGCAAATACTATACTCAAGGTTCAACGGATCCCCAGATGTTCAAGCAAATGCAGTATGCGACGATGAACTATCTCGGTTTTATCGGTTACCAGCTCAGCGAACAAGACTTCTGGGATCTGGGATATTACACGCATTATGATGAAAACCATCTCCCTAAATATTATTCCGACGTGCCGGTGTCAAATTGGGCCAACGGCGTGCGGGATAAAGTCATGAATCTGCCTGGCAAAGGCGAAGTGCATGTCACGGATGTGAATACCTGGCAAGGGACCTTTACCGGCAAACACGGCATTAATAGTTTTGACGATGTTCTCGATCCGGATAAACAGGACTATGTCGCCAAAGATCATTTTGTCGATAAGTACGAGGGCATGGTGCGTTTGCTGGCGGAGAGAGGCAAAACCCTGAATGATTATTTGGGCACCACTATTCGTTGGTCTGAATGCCATCCCGTGTTGACGCCGCCGCCGGGCGTGCCGGATGCGGTGGAAATCACGCTGTCGGGTTTACTCGGCGGTGCCCATCTGCGCGGGGCGGAGGGCATTACCGCCCTGCTGGTCGATCGTGAAAATCGGGCGGATGAAAACGGCACGGCGATTTTGCAGTATGTCTATCAGTTCGCAGGCTATGACACACCGTTTAACCCCTAATGCTCTTCCATAGTCGCCGCGGAATGGCATGATTCCCCCGCGCGCAAGCGCGGGGGAATCGACGCGGGCCAAGGGTCAGCGTTCTTCCGTTTGCTGCTGCAACAGCCGATCTATCTCTCGTTTTGCTTCCCGAAATTGCTGCTGATATTCCGCGCTGGCTTGCAATCGAGCAAAGGCACCGGCCGCCAACACGCGGCCGGCTTCGACATCGCTGGCCCAGTGTACGCCGCAAATCAGCCGGCTGCGGCCAAACTCATAACCCTTGCGCATGAGCTCCGTCGCACGTTGCGGCACCATGGCCGTCAGCGTCATCGCCCATACGAAACCGGTTACGGCATGCCCGGAGGGATAGGAACCGCCATCGTTGCTGAGCGCACTGTGCTCTTGCGGGGTACAGCTCTCCACCCGCAGCGCGGAGTAGGGGCGAATGCGGGCGTGGGCCTTTTTCGCGCCGTTGGAAGCATAGCCTGCGTCTGTGAGCAGGCGGCTCAGCAAGAGGTGGGTATGCGGCGTGCGCTGGCGCGATATCTCCGTACCCAACGCTGCGGAGAAAGCCCGACCGATGGCATTGAAGGACAGATTGGCATCCTCCACCGCCAACCTGCCCCGGGGCGTATCGCGCAGTTTGCGAAGCTGGTAAAAGGTTTCCACGTCGGCTTTCCAGGCCGCGCTGCTTTCAATCGGCGGGGCCGGCAGGATTGCCGCGCCGTCCGGATAGTCTGCAGGCGTAAGATAACCGTTGATCCAGCCTTCTATGTAGGGAGAAAAGCCTACATTCGGATAGCCGATATCCGAATAGTCTACCCGCCACCGCTCGCGGGTATCGCTGTTGGGCGCGATGGACTCGGCATGCGCCGGCATGTTTTGCAGACAAATCAGGGCGAGCCCTGTAACGGCACTTCGTTTTATGTTCAGAGTGAATATAGCCATCGTTATATATTCCCTTCCTGGCATGACGCTGTTTCAGTAATGGCGACGGTTTGATCACTGCGGCACAAACAGGCCGATCCAGCCGAAAATATTGAGCAGAATGCCGGTGATAATGACCGCCACCACCGGCGCGGCGATTTTAAGCACCGGGCGGCCGAGCGCTTCGTTAAGGAAATAGAGCGCCGCCGCCATGCTGAAGCCTGTGTACCCGGCCATTTTGATGGCCGCGAAAGTGGAGCCGATCAACAAGGCGAATTCCATCAGCATATTCATCGCGTTGCGGATATTGTCGGATGCATTGCGCACCGAAGGATATCGGCCCAGCCATTTGCCGATATAGCGCAGCAGCAGGATTTCCAGCGTGATGACGATGGCGCCCGCCGGTGCGGCAAGCCAGGGCGAGGGGGAAAGGTAACCGACGACAAAGACGAACGTGAAGCCCGCCACCGCATATACCCCGGTCGCCAGCGCGGTAGTGGCGATCAGCGGAATGAATCCAAGCCCGCGCATGAATTCGGCCAGCGCCGCCTGGTGCAGAAGGGCGTCTGATTCTTCGGGCGAGATGCCGGGCGCGTAGGCTTTCGCCAGCGTATAAATCGAGACTTCGGAGCCTCCGAAGATCTTCATGCTGGCGACGGCAGAAATCAGCGCGCCGGTTACGGCGATAAGCGGCAGGTTGTTGATAATGCGCTGTGTGCGCTCCTCAAACATCGACGGGGCCGAA
This sequence comes from Serratia sp. SM04, assembly GCF_040280225.1. NCBI lineage: Bacteria > Pseudomonadati > Pseudomonadota > Gammaproteobacteria > Enterobacterales > Yersiniaceae > Serratia > Serratia sp. SM04. The sequence continues at coordinate 109,449 of NZ_JBEOQT010000007.1, forward strand.
GCCTCTTCACCCGTTGGGGAAGTCCGCCGATCTCTCAGATCGCGGAAAATCGCGATGCCCAACAGCAAAACCATACCGACGAAGATTTCGATCGACTCCGGGAACAGATGTGGGAAATAACGCACGACGATCAGGCGCGACAGCAACACCAGCAGGGCCGCGACCACGCTCTGTTTCCAGCCGAACTGGTAGAAAATGGCGACCAGAGGAAAGAGCGCGAAGGCCGACACGACCGGGTTACTCAGTTCCCCCAGCGCGCCAATGATGTCTACCGGCAGCGAGGTCAGGAGTTGGTTGATGGGCTGCAGGCTGGTGAAGACCAGAATGCCCCAGATGGCGCCGAGAATGAATGCCAGCCACACGTTGACGGCCAGCACGCCGATGATGTCGGTAGGCAGAAACAGCAGCCAGCTGTTCAGCAAGCCGGTGGACAAGGTAAATGAAATGCCGACGGAGGCCACGAACCCTATGCTGAGGCCAAAAGCGATGCTGCCCGCTTCCCGACGGTTCATATGGCCTTCCACCAGTTGCGGAAGGATAGGGCGAATGCCGTCATGAAAGACTGCCGCCGAACGGTGAGATAACAGCGCCGTCATGCCCGTCAACAGGGACACCAGAATGACGGAAAGGATAGGGTCCATTTTCGCCTCCTTATGACAGTTGCCGAATCAACAGCGGGATCGCATGTTCGACGTGCTCGACCGAAAGGCCAAACGCGACTTTTCCTTCCGCCACCCACTTCGTTATTTGCTCTTCTTTCGCACGAATGCCCGGCTTGGCGATCGTGCAGCATTTGTTGAAGCCGATGATGGCTATCGCGATGGACAGCGCAGCGCCGGCGCCGGTATTGCAGGCGCCGATGAAATAGTCCAGTTCGCCGTTTTTGACTCGGGCGGCGGCGTCCATGTCGCTTAAGATGCTGACGTCAAAAATGCCTGGGGCGGCGCTCTCGATGGCCTGTTTGATCTGTTCCCGCTGTAAACCTGCAATTCCGATTTTTTTCATGGCTATCACCTTATTATTTGAAGAACCGATTTGGGTTGTGTTGCAGCATTGCGGTCACGGCTTGCTGACCGATCCCCGCCTCCAGCAACAGCGGAACGAAACTGTCCATGAGGTAGCTGAAGCCGGGGCCGCCGTTGCCGCGCAGATGCGAACGGCGCGTGATGTCCATCGACAGCATCACCCGATCGAGCAGGCCGCGTTGCGACAGCGCGGTCAGCATCGCCACGCGTTTTTCATCCGGGTAGTAGCTGTTTTTGCCAATGGTGTCGAACTGCACCCACGCGCCCCGATCGATCAGGTGCAAGACAGTTTCCAGATTGTCTTTCAGATCGCAGTGGCCAATCACGATGCGGTCGGCCGGCACGCCGTAAGATTGCAGCAGGGCGAGCTGCTCCGGCCCCATGGTGCTGAAGCTGGTATGCGTGGAGATTGGCCGCCCCGTGGCGTGGTGAGCGAGGGCGGCGGCGTGGAACATTTTTGATTCGTCGGGCGTGATTCGGCCCTCGCTGCTGCCGATTTCGGCAATCACGCCAGCGCACAGGCCGCTGCCGTCGATGCCGCATTCAATTTCGGCAATCATTTCGGCGGCCAGCGTTTGCGCGTCTCGGGTGGCGACGTGTTCGGGATAGAAATCCTGTTGGTAGTAGCCGGTGGAGAGCAGCACGTTGATACCGGTGTCGCGCATCAGGCGCGCGATGAAGTGGACATCCCGCCCCATATAGCGGTTCGTTACCTCGACGATGTTGCGGACTCCCCGCGCCATCAACGCCTCCATTTCATCGCGCAGCAGAGCATAGCTGTCGAGGCGACAGTCATCGTTATGCTTAAACGGTGAAAGATCGATGTGCAGATGTTCATGCGCATAGGTGTAGCCGTCGGCGTTGAGCCATTCAATCTGATCAGCCATGAGAATTCCCCTGCAATAATGAGAAAAAAGAGGTGCCGTTCTGCGGTGCGGGAGCGCCGAAGGCGTCGCAAACGGAGGCGCCCACGTCGGACAGCGTGGCCCGATCTCCCAGCCGGACGCCAGTAACGCCCGGGCGCCAGACCAGCAGGGGCACGCACTCGCGCGTGTGCTGTGAATGCCCGATCGTCGGGTCGTTGCCATGATCGGCCATGACCACTAACGCGTCGTCCTTATCCAGCAGCGACATGAGATGCGCCAGATATCCGTCCACCAGTTGCAGGCGCTCCGCATAACGCGCCACATCCTGCGCATGCCCGGCCAGATCGGTTTCCTGAATGTTGGTGCAGATAAACCGCCGGCCCGGTCGTTGCGCTTCGCTCAGGGTCAGCGCCATGATTTGCGCGGAATCGACAATCCCGCCGAAGTTATCGCCGTCGGGATTGGCGACGATATCCGCCACTTTCCCTATCAGGGATGTCGGGATGCCTTGACGTTGCAGACAGGCGGGAACCTGTACGGCCTCATCGACGCCGTAACCCAAATGAACGACCCGGAAGCCTTGCCGGTAGACGCCCGAACGCGGGGCATCGATGCCGGCGTACATGTCTTGCCGGCTTTGCGCCGCTGCGGCGATGGCTTCGTTGCTGGTGCTTTCTCCGCCGAAGACAATGACGCGGCTCACGGGCGCGCATCGCCTAACGATGGCGCCGATTTTTCTGACCGTGTCGTAATCGATCAGGTTCAGATTGGCGGTCACGTTGTAGACCAGGCCGGGGTCGGTTTCAAGGTTATCGCCGACGGCCACGGCGTCGTTGACCCAAAGGTATGCCGTATTCGCCGTCACCGGGAGCCGCTGCACCCGGTAGCCCGCTTTCCGCAGGGCGCCAGCCGTTTTATCCATGATTTCGCCGAACGGCATTCTGAAGGGCTGTTTGGGCTGAGTTCCCATAATTTCCTGATGCCCCATGAACGAGTCGGCGCCTTCATGTTGCAGAGCCGCTTTGCCGACGTTTGCCTGCGGATTGGGCTCCATCACGTTGGCCCGGTATCCCAGCGCGTTGATCAGGCCCAATCTTTCCATTGCGGGCAGGCGCAGGTCGGGACATTGCTGCAAGATATGGCCGCAGGTATTGGCGCCTGCGTCGTTCGGCCTGACTTGCGGCACATCCTCCATGGCGCCGACGCCAAAGCTGTCGATCACCAGGACTACAAATTTGTTCATGCTGTGTTCCCCCCTGATATTGGCGGCTAAGACGCCGACGGCGTTTGGCTATTGCCGCGAGACGATGGGATTGCCCAGGCTGTCGTAGAGCCCGGCCAGCGTTGGCCGGCCTGCGCTGATGCCCTGGATAAGCGCTACGTCGCTGCGGGTGACGAAGATCTGCGTGCGGAAACACATGATTACCGGGCTGCCAACCGCGAAATTGCCCTCCAGCCCCAGGTAGTAATCGATATTGTCCGATTTGAACGGCAGTGTCCGCGTCTCGCTGGGGGTATCCCCGGTGAAAACCAGCGCGTTCCGTAGGCGGCCGCGGCGGTAATAGCCGCCGCCGAAGCACAGGCTGTTCGATCCTGCGTTATGAGACACTTCCGACAGATACAGCATGGCGATGCGTTCCGGTTGATCGCCGTATTCATTGGCCGGAATGGTGCCGGTAAACGCGTGGCCAGGTTCAATATGCGTCGCGCCGCCGCGGGCAAGCGCAGGGATGGTGTTGCAGCTATTGGCCGACGGGGCGTTAACCTGCTCGATAGGAAAGCCCGCCGCGCGCAGCGTTTTCGCCGCGTTGACCAGCGTGGTAAAGTTCGGCGTGGTGAGGCTTTCGCCCGCCGTTGCCGACGCCAGGGCGCAAGGAAAATTCGTGACGCCGACGATCTCCACGTCGCCAAGCGCGGCGATGCGCGCCGCGACATCGACCAGCTCGTCAGGCAGGAAGCCGCCTTCCTGACCGGGGTAGACGATATCGCCGGTCTGGCATACTTTCAGCAGCAGGCGTTGCCGCATGCCGAGACGCCGGGCGCATTCGGCGATCCTGCGCGCTTTCTCAAATGAGAAAACCGTGATGACTTCCGGCCGGCATCGTAGCGCGCTCTCGATTTCCCCGTCCGGAATTTGCACTAAATGCCCCAGATGGCGAAGCGGCACGCCGTTATTGGCCAGGCATCGCGCCTCGCGGAAATCCACCGCCACCGCTCCGCTGAACCCCTGGTCGATAATTTGTTGGGTCAGCCAGGGATTGCGGCCGAACTGCTTGCTCATCACATACGGCGTCACACGATATTCTTCCGCCGTTTGCAGAATGCGGCGCGCATTCTGTTTCACCATATCCACATCGATCACCCAGGTGTCCGGCGTGAGTTTGTGCTGGCGCAGCAGCCCGATCGACGCGTCAATCAGCGGTTGATTTTGTTTGCGTAGCGCATCTAAAAACATAGGGTTGGCGACTCCTTAAGACAGCGGTTTCCGGAACATCAGATTGGCCGTCGTTTAAATATTCATTTTTTTGAACATTTGTTGCGAAAAAATCAATGCCGCTGTTGGGGAGACAAGCCGAACAGGTTGGCCAAGAGATAACCTTCCTCGTTGGGATGCAGCCGTACGCTGAACTTTGCCAGCAGCCCATCATTCAGCCGCCGCAGGTGGGGCAGTTCACCCGATGCGGCGATCTCCTGCAGAAAATCCTCGCCCAGCGGTGCGATGATTTCGCCGCGCCGTGAACGCATCAGCGCGTTCGCCATATGCGCGATGGCCATCCATCCCTGTTCCTCGGGCAGCGGGCGCCCCCAGCGCGTTTCCAGATCGTCAATGACTTGCAACATGCCGCGGAAGATATCTTCATCTATCACTCCGGCCTGGCAAAGCAGCTTCATCTTCTCTTCCACAATCTCTCCTTCAATAGCTGGGCTCAATCTCTTCTGACACCACGGCGCGCTGATGCTGGCGAACCCGATGCGTATCGACAAAAGTATCCAGCAGTTTCCCGGTGCTTCGGTCATCGCTGCGGATTAAAATGGTAGCCTCCGTCGCCAGCACGACGCGTTGATCCCCTTCCAGGGGCACGGCCTCCAGCCCGTAGCGGGCCAACACCTGGCGGTTCTCGACGTTCCAGACGACGGCATCGATGGTGCCGTTTTCGAGCCGGCTCAGGCAGTCGTGGTAAGGAATTTCCACCCGTGCGACCGCCGCCGGGTCATAAATCATATCCGTCAGCAGCTTTTGGTCCATCGAACGGCAGTCCACGCCGACTCTGCGCACCGCGCCGTGATCCCCGCGGCGGCGAATGATTTGATGCGATACCCAAGAATGCTCTCCAAGCGTCGCCGCGATCTTCACCCCGTTTTCCGGCCGGCTTACATACTCTTCGGCGGCCAGACGCGAGACGACCGCCAGGTCATAAATGCCATTGCGCAAACATTCCACGCGAATATCCGCTCCCCGCATATGTGCGAAGTAGAACGGTACGTCGGAAAACTCGCGCTTCAATCCGCTGGCGAGCCCCTCGTACTCGCGGGTATAGGGTAACGGCATGGCGCAAACAACGCGGGAAATGTTGGCGTAATCCAGCAGCGACCTATAGTCCACATGGGTTAAGAAGCTGCCGTTGCGCCCGCTGCGTTGTACGGTTATGCAGCCTGCGTTTTCCAGTGTCTTGAGCGCCGCCTGCATCAAACCGATGGACAGGGCGTTGTCGCGGGCCAGTTCGCCAATCGTTTTTAATCGCTCCCCCGGTTGGCATCCCAGCAAGTACATCGCCAGACAGCTCAGCGATAACCCTTCTTTTTTTATAAATTGACTGCGGCTCATTTAAATATTCATTTAAGTGAAGATTTGTGTCAGGGATACACCAAAAGCGTGGAGAGATCCAAAAATTACGGCGAATGTGTGATGAAGTGCACGTAGCGGTTATCGGTTTCCGCTTGGCGCGGAGAATCTGTGAGTTCTGTTGGCCGTCGCATAACCGACAATATCGGCCCGCCGTTTTTTTTGCTAAAATGACTGCCCATTCACGGTTAGTCAGTTCATTGATAATGAAGAAAAAACGGCCGGTACTCCAGGATGTGGCGGACAAGGTGGGCGTGACCAAGATGACGGTGAGCCGTTATCTGCGCAATCCCGACCAGGTTTCTGCCGCCCTGCAGCAAAAAATCGCCGTCGCGCTGGATGAGCTGGGTTACATCCCCAACCGCGCGCCGGACATCCTCTCCAACGCCACCAGCCGGGCGATTGGCGTGCTGTTGCCGTCGCTGACCAACCAGGTGTTCGCCGAAGTGCTGCGCGGCATCGAAAGCGTCACCGACGCGCACAACTACCAGACCATGCTGGCGCACTATGGCTACCTGCCGGAGCGTGAAGAAGAGCGTCTGACCTCGCTGCTTTCTTACAATATCGACGGCCTGATCCTGTCTGAGCGCCATCACACGCCACGCACCCTGAAAATGATCGAGGTGGCGGGCATTCCGGTGGTGGAGCTGATGGACTGCGTCTCGCCGTGCATCGATCTGGCGGTGGGCTTCAACAACTTCGAGGCGGCGCGCCAGATGACCCAGCAGATCATCGCGCACGGCCACCGTCACGTGGTCTATTTCGGCGCCCGACAGGATGAACGTACCATCATCAAACAGCAGGGGTATGAGCAGGCGATGCGCGAATCCGGCCTGGAGCCGTACAGCATCATGACCGCACGCTCTTCCTCCTATTCCGCCGGCGGCGAGCTGCTGCGCCAGGCGCAGCGCGACTACCCGCAGATCGACAGTATCTTCTGCACCAACGATGACCTGGCGATCGGCGCGGCCTTCGAGTGCCAGCGGCAGGGGCTGTCGATCCCGCAGGACATGGCGATCGCCGGTTTCCACGGCCATGATATCGGCCAGGTGATGGTGCCGAAGTTGGCCAGCGTGCTGACGCCGCGCGAACGCATGGGGCAGATCGGCGCCGAGCGCTTGCTGGCTCGGCTGCGCGGCGAAACGGTGTGCCCGCGCATGGTGGACGTCGGTTTCACCGTGATCCCCGGCGGCAGTATCTGAGCCATTTTAACGTTCTGTTTTAACACCCTTTCTTTTTGCAGCGCGCCCTGAGGCGCGCGGGTTATCCCGCCTGTAAGCCCGCCGCTCGTTGCCGGTATAAGTTTGATCTCTGTCCCAGAACGCGAATTTTAGCCGCTTACCCGGTTCCGGCACACTCGTTGTTACCGGTATCATGATACCGGTAACAACGAGTGTGCGGTCATCTTGCTGCAAGACTGAACCTCTGACTCAACAACACCTACAGCTCTTCTTATAACACCGGGAAAGAGCCTAAAAATAAAACAACCGCACGCTTTACGCCTATCGTAAAGAGAGTCGCGATAAAAGGTTGGAGAAAAATTATGCCATTAGTGATTGTTGCAGGCGGCGTAGCGCTGCTGCTGCTGCTGATGATCCGCTTCAAGCTGAACGGCTTTATCTCTCTGGTGCTGGTTGCCCTGGCGGTCGGGATCGCACAGGGCATGCCGGTCGATAAAGTCATCGGCTCCATCAAGGCCGGCGTGGGCGGCACGTTGGGCAGCCTGGCGCTGATCATGGGCTTCGGCGCCATGCTCGGCAAGCTGCTGGCGGACTGTGGCGGCGCGCAGCGCATCGCCACCACGCTGATCGACAAGTTCGGCAGAAAACACATTCAATGGGCGGTGGTGCTGACCGGCTTCACCGTCGGCTTCGCGCTGTTCTACGAAGTGGGCTTCGTGCTGCTGCTGCCGCTGGTGTTCACCATCGCCGCCTCCGCGCGCATCCCGCTGCTGTACGTCGGCGTGCCGATGGCCGCCGCGCTGTCGGTGACCCACGGCTTCCTGCCGCCGCACCCGGGCCCGACCGCCATCGCCACCATCTTCCATGCCGATATGGGTAAAACCCTGCTGTACGGCACGCTGCTGGCGATCCCGACGGTGATCCTGGCCGGCCCGGTTTATGCCCGCTTCCTGAAAGGCATCGACAAGCCGGTGCCGGAAGGCCTGTACAACCCGAAAACCTTTACCGAAGCGGAGATGCCGAGCTTTGGCGTCAGCGTCGCCACGTCGCTGGTGCCGGTGATCCTGATGGCACTGCGCGCGGTCGCTGAAATGGTGTTGCCGAAGGGCCACAGCCTGCTGCGTTTCGCCGAGTTCTTCGGCGACCCGGTGATGGCGACCCTGATCGCCGTGCTGATCGCTATCTTCACCTTCGGCCTGAACCGCGGCCGCACCATGGATGAAGTGATGGGCACCATCACCGATTCGATTAAAATCATCGCCATGATGCTGTTGATCATCGGCGGCGGCGGCGCCTTCAAGCAGGTGCTGGTGGACAGCGGCGTCGAGCAGTACATCGCCGGCCTGATGGAAGGCAGCAACGTTTCGCCGATTCTGATGGCCTGGTCAATCGCCGCCGCGCTGCGTCTGGCGCTGGGTTCCGCCACCGTAGCGGCGATCACCGCCGGCGGCATCGTCGCCCCGCTGATCGCCACCACCGGCGTCAGCCCTGAGCTGATGGTGATTGCGGTCGGTTCCGGCAGCGTTATCTTCTCGCACGTTAACGATCCGGGCTTCTGGCTGTTCAAGGAGTACTTCAACCTGAGCATCATGGAAACCATCAAATCCTGGTCGGTGCTGGAAACCATCATCTCGGTGTGCGGCCTGGTGGGCTGCCTGCTGCTGGCGACGGTCGTATAATCTTTATCCGGCGCCCTGCGGGGCGTCGGCGTTCCAGAGTATCTTTATCAGTCGGGACGCATTTGGCGCGCTCGCGCCAGTTCCCATAAGGGCATGACACAATGAGTAATCCGCAGAATCACGTATTTATCCTGATGGGCGTATCCGGCAGCGGCAAATCCGCCGTGGCCAGCGCCGTCGCCCACGAGGCCGATGCCGCCATGCTGGACGGCGATTACCTGCACCCGCGCGCCAACATCAACAAAATGGCCGCCGGGCACGCGCTGGACGACAACGATCGCGCCCCGTGGCTGGCGGCCTTGAACGACGCCATCTTCGCCATGCAACGCACCAATCCGGTGTCGCTGCTGGTGTGTTCGGCGCTGAAAAAAAGCTATCGCGACCGCCTGCGCGAAGGCAATCGCAACCTGCATTTCCTCTACCTGAAAGGGGACAAGACGGTGATTGAGGAGCGCCTGAAACAGCGCAAGGGCCACTTCTTCAAACCGCAGATGCTGGTTTCGCAGTTCGCCACGCTGGAAGAGCCGGGCGAGCAGGAGCCGGATGTGCAGGCGATCGACATCAACCAGCCGCTGGACGGCGTGGTCGCCGACACGCTCGCCTGCATCAACCGCATCACCGCCCGCTGAGCGCGGGCCGTCGTCGGCGCCGCCAGGCGCCTACAGCTTCATGTAAGCCCGTATGCCGTCCAGGAACATCTGGGTCGACAGCATCACCAGAATCAGCCCCATCAACCGTTCCAGCGCGCTGACGCCTTTGCTGCCCAGCAGGCGCAGGAACAGGTTCGACATCAGCAAAATGGCCGCAGAGAGGCCCCAGGCGATCAACAGCGCCGCCACCAGATGGGGCAGCTGGTGCGGATACTGGTGCGACAGCAGCATCAGCGCCGCCAGAATCGACGGCCCGGCCACCAGCGGGATCGCCAGCGGCACCAGGAAGGGTTCTTCGCCGGCGGACAGCCCGGAGCTGTTCCCCTCCTGCGTGGGGAAAATCATCTTGATGGCGATCAGAAACAGGATGATGCCGCCGGAAATGGAGACGGTTTCGGTGCGCAGGTTGAGGAACGCCAGAATTTTCTCGCCGGCGAACAGGAAGATCAGCATCAGCAGCAGGGCGATCAGCAGCTCGCGGATCAGCACTACCCGGCGGCGGCGCGGTTCCAGATGCTTGAGCACCGACATGAAAATCGGCAGGTTGCCCAGCGGATCCATAATTAAAAACAGCAATACCGTAGCGGAAATCATCTCTGTCATGGTGACCTCGTGATCGGGAAAACGCCTCGGCCTTTCCGGCCGCGTCCTTGCCTATAAGAAGGATTGCTGAGAAATCCCCAGCCATCGAATAAATTCACTTTGCGCCCGCGCCGACATTTTGTAAGGTGAGGAGATATTGCACACAACTCGTTATCACCTACATAAGCCCTTATCCGGGCGGGACACAGATATTATGAAAAACGTTGGTTTCATCGGTTGGCGCGGAATGGTCGGCTCGGTTCTCATGCAACGCATGACGGAAGAGCGCGATTTCGACGCCATTCGCCCGGTCTTTTTCTCCACCTCGCAGCACGGTTCCGCCGCGCCGGCCTTCGGCGGCCAGCAGGGCACGCTGCAGGATGCGTATGATATCGACGCGCTGAGCGCGCTCGATATCATTATTACCTGTCAGGGCGGCGATTATACCAACGAAGTGTATCCTAAGCTGCGCGCCAGCGGTTGGCAGGGGTACTGGATCGACGCGGCCTCTTCGCTGCGCATGCAGGACGACGCCATCATCATCCTGGATCCGGTCAACCACGCGGTGATTCAGCAGGGCCTGGACAACGGCATCAAAACCTTCGTCGGTGGCAACTGCACCGTCAGCCTGATGCTGATGTCGCTCGGCGGCCTGTTCGCCAACGATCTGGTGGAGTGGGCGTCGGTCGCCACCTATCAGGCGGCCTCCGGCGGCGGCGCGCGCCACATGCGCGAACTGCTGACCCAGATGGGCATGCTGCATGCCGACGTGGCGAAAGAGCTGCAGGATCCGGCTTCCGCCATTCTGGATATCGAGCGTAAGGTGACCGAGGCCACCCGCAGCGGCAAACTGCCGACCGATAACTTCGGCGTGCCGCTGGCCGGCAGCCTGATCCCGTGGATCGACAAGCAGCTCGACAACGGCCAGAGCCGCGAAGAGTGGAAAGGCCAGGCGGAAACCAACAAGATTCTGAACACCGGCAGCGTGATCCCGGTCGATGGTCTGTGCGTGCGCGTCGGCGCGCTACGCTGCCACAGCCAGGCGTTCACCCTGAAGCTGAAAAAAGACGTGTCGCTGCCGGAAATCGAGCAGATGCTGGCGACGCACAACGACTGGGTGCGCGTGATCCCGAACGACCGTGAGCTGACCATGCGCGAACTGACGCCGGCGGCGGTGACCGGCACGCTGAATACGCCGGTCGGCCGTCTGCGCAAGCTGAATATGGGGCCGGAGTACCTGTCGGCGTTCACCGTGGGCGACCAGCTGCTGTGGGGCGCGGCCGAGCCGCTGCGCCGCATGCTGCGTATTCTGCTGTAAACCCGCACTTCCTGGGGGCTGGCTGCTTTCAGCCCCCTAAAGCCTTATTTTCCACTTTTTTGTTCGCCGCGTCCGCGTCGGGCAACGTCATCGCAAGCCCTGCTTCAATGAGCTGTACCCCGCATATCTCCTCGTCGGCCGCCGCATGCCGGCGCCGCCAGGCTGGCAGTTTTCTTAATGAAGAATTTTCCTGAGCAATGCTGAGCAGTTTTTAACAGACATTGGCTATGCTTAACGCATGGGCGAACAATTTTTCACCATGACTGAAATATTTCAAAAAATAAGCATAAAGAGCGAAATTCAGGTCGGCAGAGTAAAGATTGGTCAATAACCGACCGCAATCACGCTTTGGATACCGAATGCATTGCATGATGACCAAAACGGCCAAGGAATAACCAACAAGCCGTGCTTAGATCATGCTGTTAATCTAAGGAAGAAGACTATGCCTGTACTTCCCGATCGTGACGTGATTGATCAGATCATCTCCGGCCATTACGCCGACCCCTTTGCTCTGCTTGGCATGCATGCGACCGATAACGGTCTGCAGGTGCGCGCGCTGCTGCCGGACGCTGGCGCAGTCTGGCTGGTGGAACAGCAAACCGGCCGGCGTCTGGTGCAGTTGAACTGCGACGATCCGCGCGGCTTCTTCAGTGCCGTGGTGCCGCGGCGCAAAAATCCTTTCCGCTATCAGCTGCAGGTCAGCTGGCGCGATCACCAACAGACCGTCGACGATCCCTATCGGTTCGGCCCGCTGCTGCAGGACATCGACAGCTGGCTATTGGCCGAGGGCACGCACCTGCGCCCCTATGAACGCCTGGGGGCTCACCTCGCCACGTTGGATGACGTCGACGGCGTCAGCTTTGCCGTTTGGGCGCCCAACGCCCAGCGCGTCTCGGTGGTGGGGGAGTTCAACTTCTGGGACGGCCGCCGCCATCCGATGCGTCTGCGGCGTGAAAACGGCATCTGGGAGCTGTTCCTGCCCGGCGTGCGGGCCGGCCAGCTGTACAAATATGAAATCGTCGATTGCTACGGCAATACCCAGCTGAAAGCCGATCCTTACGCCTTCGAGGCGCAGATGCGCCCGGACACCGCCTCGCTGGTGGCGCCGCTGCCGGAGGTGGTGCCGTCGACGCAGGCGCGCCGCCGCGCCAACGATTTTGACCAGCCGATCGCCATCTACGAGGTGCATCTCGGCTCATGGCGCCGCCACACCGACAACCATTTCTGGCTCAGCTACGGCGAGCTGGCGGTGCAGCTTATCGACTATGTGAAGGACATGGGATTCACCCATATCGAGCTGCTGCCGATCAACGAGCACCCGTTCGACGGCAGCTGGGGCTACCAGCCGCTGGGGCTGTATGCGCCGACCCGGCGCTTCGGCACGCCGGCCGATTTCCGGGCGTTCGTGGCGGCGGCGCATGAGGCGGGCATCAACGTGATCCTCGATTGGGTGCCGGGGCATTTCCCGAGCGACGCCTACGGCCTGGCGAATTTTGACGGCACCGCGCTGTACGAATACGCCGATCCGCGCGAAGGCTACCACCAGGACTGGAATACGCTGATCTACAACTACGGCCGCCACGAGGTGCGCAACTACCTGGCGGGCAACGCGCTGTATTGGCTGGAGCGCTTCGGTATCGACGCGCTGCGGGTCGATGCGGTGGCGTCGATGATCTATCGCGACTACAGCCGCGCCGACGGCGAGTGGGTGCCGAATTACTACGGCGGCAACGAGAACCTGGAGGCGATCGCCTTCCTGCGTTATACCAACCAGACTATCGGCCAGGCGCAGCCGGGCGCGGTGACGTTGGCGGAGGAGTCCACCGACTATCCCGGCGTCACCCTGCCGCCGGACGCCAACGGCCTGGGATTCCACTACAAGTGGAACCTCGGCTGGATGCACGACACGCTCAATTACATGAAGTGCGATCCGGTGCACCGCAAGTATCACCACAACCAGATGACCTTCGGCATGCTGTATGCCTACACCGAGAACTTCGTGTTGCCTATCTCGCACGATGAAGTGGTGCACGGCAAAAAATCGATCCTCGACCGCATGCCGGGCGACGCCTGGCAAAAGTTCGCCAACCTGCGCGCCTATTACGGGTTTATGTGGGCGCATCCGGGCAAAAAGCTGCTGTTTATGGGCTGCGAGTTCGCGCAGGGGCGCGAGTGGAATTTCGATACCAGCCTCGATTGGCATTTGCTGGAGGGGCTGGATAACTGGCACAACGGCGTGCAGCGGCTGGTGCGCGATCTGAACCACTGCTACCGGCAGCAGGCGCCGCTGTATGAGCGCGACTACCGCCCGGACGGCTTCGAGTGGCTGGTGGTCGACGATCACGACAACTCGGTGTTCGCGTTCGCGCGCTACGATTCGCAGGGCAATGAGCTGATCGCCATCAGCAACTTTACCCCGGTGCCGCGCTACCGCTACCGCATCGGCCTCTCACGCGCCGGCGACTATCGCGAGATCCTCAATACCGATTCGCACCACTATCACGGCAGCAACGCCGGCAATCAGGGGCGGGTCTCTTCCGAAGCGATCGGTAGCCACGGCCGCGACTTTTCCATCTGCGTGACGCTGCCGCCGCTGGCGACCATTTATCTGCTGCGGGAGGCGCCATGACGGAGCTGACGGCCGGCCTCGCCGCGCCGCTGGGCGCGCATTACGACGGCGAAGGCATCAACTTTACCCTGTACTCGGCGCACGCCGAGCGGGTGGAGCTGTGCCTGTTCGACGGCCAGCAACGCGAAGTGCGCCTGCCGCTGCCGGCGCGCAGCGGCGATATCTGGCATGGCTATTTGCCGAGCGGCAGGCCGGGGCAACGTTACGGTTACCGGGTCTACGGCCCGTTCGACCCGGCGAACGGGCAGCGTTTCAACCCCAACAAGCTGGCGCTCGATCCGGCCGCGCGCGCGGTGGAGGGGCCGGTGGCGGATCACCCGCACCTGCACGGCGGTTACGAACAGCCTGATCCGCACGACAGCGCCGAGCTGATGCCGAAATGCGTGGTGGTGGACGAACAGTACGACTGGCAGGACGATCGCCCGCCCGCCACGCCCTGGGGGCAGACGGTGATTTACGAAGCGCACGTGCGCGGCCTGACGCTGCTGCATCCGAAGATCCCGCCGGCGCTGCGCGGCAGTTTCGCCGCGCTGGGGCACCCGGTGATGATCGCCCACTTCAAACGCCTCGGCATCACCGCGCTGGAACTGTTGCCGGTGCAGCAACATACCTCCGAACCGCGCCTGCAGCGGCTGGGGCTGATCAACTACTGGGGCTATAACGTGCTGGCGCCCTATGCGCCGGACAACCGCTACGCCAGCCTGAGCACCGAGGGCACGCCGTTGAACGAATTTCGCGATGCGGTCAAGGCGCTGCACCAAGCCGGCATCGAGGTGATCCTCGACGTGGTGTTCAACCACAGCGCCGAGCTGGACAGGGACGGGCCGATGCTGTCGCTGAGCGGCATCGACAACCAGAGCTACTACTGGCTGACGCCGGAAGGGGACTACGTTAACGACACCGGCTGCGGCAATACCCTGCGGCTCGATCAGCCGCAGGGCGTGGCCTGGGTGATGGATTGCCTGCGTTTTTGGGTGCGGGAGTGCCACGTCGACGGCTTCCGCTTCGATCTGGGCAGCGTGCTCGGCCGCACGCCGGGGTTCGATCGCGATGCGCCGCTGTTCCAGGCGATGCTGGCGGACGATGTGCTGTCGCGCTGCAAGCTGATCGCCGAACCCTGGGACGTTGGCCCCGGCGGCTATCAGGTGGGGGCCTTCCCCGGCCGCTTCGCCGAATGGAACGACCATTACCGCGACGACATGCGCCGTTTCTGGCTGCAGAGCGGCGTGTCGCTCGGCCAGTTCGCCCGGCGTTTCGCCGCCTCCAGCGATCTGTACAACCAGCGTGGGCGGGCGCCTTACGCCACCGTCAACATGCTGACCGCCCATGACGGTTTTACCCTGCAGGACGTGGTCAGCTTCAACGAGAAACACAACCAGCCGAACGGCGAAGGCAACCGTGACGGCAGCGATCGCAATTTCAGCAACAACCACGGTGTGGAAGGCCTGGTCGCCGACGACGCCATTGTGCAACGCCGCAGGGCCAGCCAGCGGGCGATGCTCGCCACGCTGTTGCTGTCCCAGGGAACGCCGATGCTGCTGGCCGGCGATGAACAGGGACACAGCCAGCAGGGGAACAACAACGCCTATTGTCAGGACAACGCCACCACCTGGCTCGATTGGGCCACGGCGGATGACGCGTTGACCGATTACGTCGCGGCGCTGATCGCGCTGCGCCGCCAGATCCCCGCGTTGCAACAGGATCGCTGGTGGCAGCAGGACGACGGCAGCGTGCAGTGGCTGAACGCGCAAGGCCAGCCGCTCGACGCGCAGCAGTGGGAGCAGGGCGATCTGCTCATGCAGATCCTGCTGTCGCAGCGCTGGCTGCTGCTGGTCAACCCCACGCCGCAAACGGTGGAGATGAGGTTGCCGGAAGGCGATTGGCAGGTTGTCGCCCCGTTCACTCAGGAAGACTCACGGGCGGTGTTACCCGCCTGGCACCAGGCCGCGCGCTCGCTTTGCGTTCTGGTACGGAAATAATAAAAGGAGTCCGCTATGGTTAGGTTTGAAAATAAAGACCCCCTGATGTTGGCGCGCCAGCTGCCGATTAAATCCGTAGCGCTGATCCTGGCCGGCGGCCGCGGCTCGCGCCTGAAAGATTTGACCTCCACCCGCGCCAAGCCCGCCGTCCACTTTGGCGGCAAGTTCCGCATCATCGATTTCGCCCTGTCGAACTGCCTGAACTCCGGCATTCGCCGCATCGGCGTGATCACCCAATACCAGTCGCACACGCTGGTGCAGCACATTCAGCGCGGCTGGTCGTTTCTCAACGAGGAGATGAACGAGTTCGTCGATCTGCTGCCGGCCCAGCAGCGCCTCAGCACCGAGCATTGGTACAAAGGCACCGCCGACGCGGTGTATCAGAACCTGGACATCATTCGCCGCTATGAGGCCGAATACGTGGTGATCCTGGCGGGCGACCATATCTACAAGATGGATTACTCGCGCATGCTGATAGACCACGTCGAGAAGGGCGCCCAGTGCACCGTGGCCTGCCTGCCGGTGCCGCGCAGCGAAGCCGGCGAATTCGGCGTAATGAAAGTGGATGAAAGCGACCGCATCATCGAGTTTCTGGAGAAACCCGCCAACCCGCCGGCGATGCCGGGCAACCCGGATATGTCGCTGGCCAGCATGGGCATCTATATTTTTAATGCCGCCTACCTTTTCCAACTGCTGGAAGAGGATATGTCGACCCCCGGCTCCAGCCACGATTTCGGCAAGGATCTGATCCCGAAAATCACCGCGCAGCAGGCGGCGTGGGCGCATCCGTTTACCTTGTCCTGCGTGACCTCCAACCCCGATCTGCCGCCGTACTGGCGCGATGTGGGCACGCTGGACGCCTACTGGCGCGCCAACCTCGATCTGGCGTCGGTGACGCCGGAGCTGGACATGTACGACCGCGCCTGGCCGATCCGCACCCACATGGAGCCGCTGCCGCCGGCCAAGTTCGTGCAGGATCGCTCCGGCAGCCACGGCATGACCATGAACTCGCTGGTGTCCGGCGGCTGTATCGTCTCGGGCTCGGTGGTGGTGCATTCGGTGCTGTTCCCGCGCGTGCGAGTGAACTCGTTCTGCACCATCGACTCTACCGTATTGTTGCCGGACGTGAACGTCGGCCGTTCCTGCCGCCTGCGGCGCTGCATCATCGACCGCGCCTGCCACATTCCGGAAGGCATGGTGATCGGGGAAAACGCCGATGAGGACAGCAAGCGTTTTTATCGCTCGGAAGGCGGCATCGTGCTGGTGACGCGCGAAATGTTGTCAAAATTGTGAGTTAACGTGGGCGGCAGAACGATAGCCTGCCGCCTGATGAACGGTTCGATGGCTTGCGCAACGCGGCACGCATAACAGCGGCAAGCCTGCTTTATTTCTTATCCAGAGGCCTTCGGCCGACTTTCAGGAGTGATAATGCAGGTCTTACACGTATGTTCTGAAATGTTCCCCCTGCTGAAAACGGGCGGACTCGCAGACGTGGTTGGCGCGCTGCCGGCGGCGCAAATCGCCGAAGGCGCCGATGTTCGGGTGCTATTGCCCGCTTTCCCTGACGTACGCAACGGCATCCCCGACACCTCGCTGGTGGCGGAAATCGACTCGTTCGCCGGCCGGGTCGGCCTGCGTTACGGCACCTACCATGGCGTGGGCATCTATCTCATCGATGCGCCCTGGCTGTATGACCGGCCGGGCAGCCCGTACCACGATCAGTCCATGTACGCCTATCCCGACAACCACCGCCGCTTTGCGCTGCTGGGCTGGATGGCCTGCGAGCTGGCCAAGGGGCTGGATCGCTACTGGCGCCCGCAGCTGGTACATGCCCACGACTGGCACGCCGGCCTGAGCTGCGCCTATCTGGCCGCCAACGGCCACCCGGCGCGCTCGGTGTTTACGGTGCACAACCTGGCCTATCAAGGGCTGTTCTCTGCCCATCACGTGACCGAGCTGTGGCTGCCGGCGTCGTTTTACGATGTTTATGGCCTGGAGTTCTACGGCCAGATGTCGTTCCTCAAGGCCGGGCTGTTTTATGCCGACCACGTGACCGCCGTCAGCCCGACCTATGCGCGCGAGATCACCCGGCCGGAGTTCGGCTACGGCATGGAGGGGCTGCTGCAGGAGCGGCAGCGGCAGGGCAGGCTGAGCGGCATCCTCAACGGGGTGGACGACAACATTTGGGATCCGGCCCGCGACCCGCGGCTGAGCGCCCGCTACGACGCCGACGATCTGAAAAGCAAGGTCAAAAATAAGCTGCATCTGCAAAAGGCCATGGGGCTGAAGGTGGATGAATCGCTGCCGGTGTTCGCGGTGGTGAGCCGATTGACCAGCCAAAAAGGCCTGGATCTGGTGCTGCAGGCACTGCCTGAGCTGCTGGCGCAGGGCGGGCAGCTGGCGCTGCTGGGCGCCGGCGATGCGGTGCTGCAACAGGCGTTTCTGGCCGCCGCCGCCGATTATCCCGAGCAGGTTGGGGTGCAGATCGGCTATCACGAATCCTTCTCCCACCGCATCATCGGCGGCGCCGACGTGATTCTGGTGCCGAGCCGCTTCGAGCCCTGCGGCCTGACGCAGCTCTACGGCCTGAAATACGGCACGCTGCCGCTGGTGCGCCGCACCGGCGGGCTGGCGGACACGGTGGTGGACTGCGCGCTGGAGAACCTGGCCGACGGCACCGCCAGCGGCTTCGTGTTCGACGATTGCGACGCCGTCGCGCTGGGCAACGCCATCCGCCGCGCCATGGTGTTGTGGAGCCGGCCGAAACACTGGCGCCACGTTCAGCGCCACGCCATGAGCGTGGACTTCGGCTGGCCGGTGGCGGCGAAAGAGTATTTATCGCTTTATCAACGTTTGTAGCCCGCGTTTCGCGTCTCGGGTTGACGCGCGGCGGGCAGCCGTTTGGGTTGATTGTCGGGGCGCGGCGTGCCGCGTCCATGTTCAGCGGAGCCCGCTATTCCGCGGCGAATGGCTGGGCTCCCTACAAGGGATTAAAAAGCCATGACTTCACCGTTTAGTTACACCTCACCTACGGTCAGTGTGGAAGCGCTGAAACACTCCATCGCCTATAAGCTGATGTTTATCGTCGGCAAGGATCCGGCCATCGCCAACCGGCACGACTGGCTGAACGCGGTGCTGTTCGCGGTGCGCGATCGCATGGTTGAACGCTGGCTGCGTTCCAACCGCGCCCAGCTGTCTCAAGACGTGCGGCAGGTGTATTACCTGTCGATGGAGTTTCTGATCGGCCGCACCCTGTCGAACGCGCTGCTGTCGATGGGCATCTATCAGGATATCGACAACGCGCTGAACGAAATGGGGTTGAGCCTGGGTGAACTGCTGGAAGAAGAGAACGACCCTGGCCTCGGCAACGGCGGTCTGGGCCGCCTGGCGGCCTGCTTCCTCGATTCGCTGGCGACGCTGGCGCTGCCGGGGCGCGGCTACGGCATTCGCTACGAGTACGGCATGTTCAAGCAGAACATCGTCAACGGCCAACAGATGGAGTCGCCGGACTACTGGCTGGAGTACGGCAATCCGTGGGAGTTTCCGCGCCACAACACCCGCTACAAGGTGCGCTTCGGCGGCCGCGTGCAGCAGGAGGGCGCCAAGGCGCGCTGGCTGGAGACCGAAGAGGTCGTGGCCATCGCCTACGATCAGGTGATCCCCGGTTTCGACACCGACGCCACCAACACCCTGCGGCTGTGGGGCGCGCAGGCCAGTAACGAGATCAACCTCGGCAAGTTCAACCAGGGCGATTATTTCGCCGCGGTGGAGGATAAAAACCACTCGGAGAACGTGTCGCGCGTGCTGTATCCGGACGACTCGACCTCCTCCGGGCGCGAGCTGCGGCTGCGGCAGGAGTATTTCCTGGTGTCGGCGACGGTGCAGGACATCCTCAATCGCCATTGGCTGATGCACAAAACCTTCGACAACCTGGCGGACAAGATCGCCATTCACCTCAACGACACTCACCCGGTCTTGTCGATTCCCGAGCTGATGCACCGGCTGATCGACGAGCACAAATTCAAGTGGCTCGACGCCTGGGAAGTGGTGGAGCAGGTATTTTCTTACACCAACCACACGCTGATGAGCGAGGCGCTGGAGACCTGGCCGCTGGACATGATTGGCCGCATCTTGCCGCGCCATCTGCAGCTGATTTTCGAAATCAACGATCACTTCCTCAAGATGGTGCAGGAAGTGGCGCCGGGCGACAACGACCTGCTGGCGCGGGTCTCGATCATCGACGAAACCAATGGCCGCCGGGTGCGCATGGCGTGGCTGGCGGTGGTGGCCAGCCACAAGGTCAACGGCGTTTCCGCCCTGCATTCCGAACTGATGGTGCAGTCGCTGTTCGCCGACTTCGCCCGGCTGTTCCCCAATCGTTTCTGCAACAAAACCAACGGGGTGACGCCGCGCCGTTGGCTGGCGCTGGCCAACCCGCCGCTGGCGGCGGTGTTGGACGACTGCATCGGCCAAACCTGGCGCACCGATCTCAGCCAGCTGAGCGAGATCAAAGCCAACGTCGATTACCCGAGTTTCCTGCAGGCGGTGCAGCGCGCCAAGCGGCAGAACAAGGAGCGGCTGGCGCTGTACATCGCCAAAACGCTCAACGTGGTGGTCAACCCGGATGCGCTGTTCGACGTGCAGATCAAGCGCATCCACGAGTACAAACGGCAGCTGCTCAACGTGCTGCACGTCATCACGCTGTATAACCGTCTGCTGGACGATCCGGAGATCGAGCGCGTGCCGCGGGTGGTGATCTTCGCCGGCAAGGCGGCGTCGGCCTACTATGCCGCCAAACAGATCATCCGCTTGATCAACGACGTGGCCAAAGTGATCAACAACGATCCGCGCGTGCATACCCAGCTGAAGGTGGTGTTCATTCCGAACTACGGCGTCAGCCTGGCGCAGATCATTATCCCGGCGGCGGATCTGTCCGAACAGATCTCGCTGGCGGGCACCGAGGCCTCGGGCACCAGCAACATGAAGTTCGCGCTGAACGGCGCGCTGACCATCGGTACGCTGGACGGCGCCAACGTCGAGATGCGCGAGCACGTGGGGGAGGAGAATATCTTTATCTTCGGCAATACCGCCGAGCAGGTGGAGGAACTGCGCCGCAACGGTTACAACCCGCGCCAGTACTATGAGCAAGACCCGGAGCTGCATCAGGCGCTGACGCAGATCGCCACCGGCGTGTTCAGCCCGGAAGAGCCGAAACGCTATGGCAATTTGTTCGACTCGCTGGTCAACCTCGGCGATCACTATCAGCTGTTGGCGGATTACCGCAGCTACGTGGACACGCAGGACAAGGTGGACGAGGTGTATCTCAATCAGGACGAGTGGACGCGGCGCGCGGTGCTGAATATCGCCAACATGGGCTACTTCTCCTCCGATCGCACCATTCAGGAATATGCGGATGAAATCTGGCACATTCAGCCGGTGAAGCTGTGATGCTTTATTGATGTCACCCGTTTGGCAAACGCGCCCGATAAATTCTATCGGGCGCGTTTTTATTTTGGCGCTAATTCTCACTCGTGATGCGATCGATATCTTCGCCGGTACGATCGCGTATCCACAGCAGCGCCAGCGTGGACAGGGCGACCGTCGCCATCATGTACCAGGCTGGTGCGAGGGGCTGCCCGGTCACCTGCAGTAACCAGGTCACGAAGAACTGCGCGAATCCACCAAATACCGAAACGCCAATGCCGTAAGCTGCCGCCATGCCGGTGGTACGGATCGATTTGGGAAACATCTCCGGCAGCATGGTAATGCCTGGCACCGTTTGCAGGGTTAACAACATGGATAACAGGCCGATGATCAGCAGTAGGTTGAAAAGGCTGGGCGCGGCGTTCAGCCACTGGAAGCTGGGGACAATCGCCACCAGCGTCAGCAGCCGCGAGTAAAAGATCACCCGTTTGCGCCCATAGCGATCCGCCAGCCAGCCGACCGGTGGCGAGAGCAGAAAACAGGTGATGCCCACGACGACGCTGGCCAGCAGGCTGGAGGTGGTGGGCAGACCCAGCACCCGGGCGGCATAGGCCGGCATATAAAAAGCGATGATTTGGGTCGAGACCATCGCGCCCAGCATCAGCAGTACGCTTTTAACCAACGTCAGTTTGTGTTGTCCGAACAGTTCGCGCAGCGGGCTGCGGCAGGCGGCATGCTGTTTGGCCTGTTGGGTGGGCAAGCCAATGATGAGGGTATCTTCCAGATGACGCCGTATATACCATCCTACCGGTGCGGTGAGCATGCCGATGAAAAACGGCACCCGCCATCCCCAATCGCTCATCGCCTGTTGATCCAGGCCGGCCACCAGCGCGGCGACCATGACGGCGCCAAGAAAAATGCCTAGCGATTGGCTGCCGAACTGCCAACTGGCGTAAAACCCTCTTTGCGCAGGCGGCGCATGCTCTACCAGTAAGGTGGTGGCCGCACCCACTTCACCGCCGGCGGCAAAGCCCTGTATCAAACGCGCCAGCACAATGATTAAAGGCGCCATCATGCCGATTTGTTTATACGTTGGCGCCAGAGCCATCATGGCGCAACCCAATCCCATGAGAAACAGGGTCAGCGCCATCGCCGAGCGTCGCCCGAAGCGGTCGGAATAAGAGCCGATTAGAAGCGCGCCAATCGGCCGCATAAGGAAACCGACGCCGAACGTGCCCGTGGTCAACAACAACTGTCCATAGGCTGAAGCGGCGGGGAAAAACAGCGGGCCGATAAACAACATCAGAAAACTGAATACCGTGAAGTCGAAAAACTCCAGGGCGTTGCCAATTGTGGTACCGGTGATGACACGCCGGCGTGAAGCGTACAGGTTCGCCCCCGCACTCGGTGCGGAGAGGGTGGAAGTGGCGGTCATGACGTTCTCCTTGCAGACAAGGGAGGCTCAGGGTGAGCTGCCGGGCAGAATGTGCCCGGCCTGAATGAACGGTGCAGGCGATGAATCAGTCGGCGGGTTTGAGGTACGTGCTCACCAGCTTCACCCAATAACTGGCCCCATAGGGCAGCGCCGCGTCATTGAAGTCATAGCCGGGGTTGTGCAACGGACAACCGCCTTCCGTCCCTTGGCCGTTGCCCATGATCAGATAGCTGCCGGGGCAGGCCTTCAGCATGAAAGAGAAATCCTCGCTGCAGGTCATCGGCTGCATGTCGGGAACCACGCCATCCTCCCCGAGCCATGAGAGCGCCACCGAGCGAGCCAGATCGGTTTCTTCAGGGTGGTTGTAGAGCACCGGATAGGCATTGGCATCGACGGTGACTTCGGCCGTTGTGCCAAAGGCTGCTGCTTGGGCATGCGCCAGGGCTTCAATGCGTTGCAACAACAGGCGGCGCGTGGCTTCCTTCAGCGCTCTGACGGTGATCGCCAGTTCTACGCAGGTTGGCACTACCGTAGAACTGCCGCCGCCATGAATTGACCCTATTCCGACGACACCCATGTCCAACGGCGGCAGATTGCGCGCGACGACGGTTTGCAATGCCATGACCAGAGAGGCGGCGGCGACGACCGGATCGGCCGTTTCGTGAGGCATGGCGCCGTGGCCGCCCCGGCCGTTGATGCGGATCGTCACCGTATCGGCCGAGGCCATAAAGGCCCCAGGCAGGAAGCCGAAGCAGCCTACCGGCAATCCGGGCCAATTGTGCAGGGCGAATACCGCATCGCAGGGGAAGCGTTGGAACAGGCCATCTTCGACCATTCTCTTCGCTCCCAGGAATCCTTCCTCGGCGGGTTGAAAGATAAGACGCACGGTGCCGTCGAAATCGATGCTTTGAGCCAGACATTGGCCAGCTGCCAAGAGCATCGCGGTATGACCGTCGTGGCCGCAGGCATGCATTTTGCCACTGTGGCGGCTGGCGTAAGGCAGGCCGCTGGTTTCGACGATCGGTAACGCGTCCATATCGGCTCGCAGGCCAATAATACGCAGGCTTTGTCCTTTGCGCAGCGACGCGACGACGCCGGTTCCCGCCAGGCCGTGATGGACGTCATAACCCCAATCGCGCAGCTTGTCCGCGACCAAACGACTGGTGTCGAACTCTTCTTCGCTCAATTCAGGATGGGCGTGCAGGTGCTGGCGCAACGCCACCATGGGCGGCATCAGCTCGTGTACTTCGGGCAGGATGGTGTGAAACGACATAACTCTCTCCTCAGCAGCGATGTTTGGCCTGATCGTCGGCTGAGACGCTGTCAGGCTCTTTTTTATTGTGCAGGTGGGACGCGCTTAGGTTTCAGGCCAGATCTGAGGGAACCAATCCGGACGCAGGCGCTGGCCAGGTTGCATACCATGGTAGGGATAGGGCGGTGATGTTTTCCCCGGGCGTTCGGCATAGCGCACATCTTCGCCTAACCAGCGCAGTGACAGCACGCGCCGCCGGGATGTGCTCAGGTTACCCCGCGCGCCGTGTACGGTGCGGAAGTCGAACAGCACTGCATCGCCAGGCTCCATTTCCCACTCTAAAACCGACATATCGGGTTCGATATCCGGGTTGGGCACCGGCCGATAACGGCTGACATCCTCGTAAAAGTTACCGTCGTCCTTCCAACGCAGCGGCAATACCCATTGCGGCCATTGGTGGGAACCGGCAATCAGGCGCAGGGTTGCCTCACGCACGGGGTCAACCGGGATCCACAGACTGACGGTCTGTTCGCCATCGAGAAAATAATAGGGGATGTCCTGATGCCAGGGGGTCGGTTTCTGCGTGCCGGGTTCCTTGACCAGCACATGGTCGTGAAAGAATTGCGCGCTGGGAGATTGCATGACCGCCGCCGCGATGCCGGCTGCAGGCGATTCGCGAACGACGGCGGCAAATTCGGGAATGCGTTCCCAGTTGCAGTAGTCATCGAAGAAACCGCCCGGTTCACCGGTAGCGACGACGTTAGTGGCGTATGGCCCCGGCTCACGCTGATTGCGCGCTATGCCCTCGGCGATAGGTTCGATCCAATCTTTGAACGCACCACGCAGGCAAATAGCGCCATCGCGTTGGAAAGCAGCGATATCGTCCTTTGAGACCAAAGAGGTGACTGACTGGTTCATAGTGGCTCCTTTGTGACGGCCGCCATGATCTCGGCGACCACCATTGGACTATTCGTCAGAGCCCTCCAAAAATAAAATAATATGTTCCGATCTGGCTCCTCAGGTTTTTTTATGAAGATTACGCTGCGCCATATTCGCTGCGCCCTGGCGGTGACTCGCCACGGCAATATCACACAGGCTGCCGAGCATTTGAATGTCTCGCAGCCGGCGGTTTCCGCTGCGCTCAATGAATTGGAAGAGCTTATGGGGAAAGCGCTGTTTGTGCGCCAGCGGGGACATGGGGTGACGCTCACGCCATTTGGGCGACACGCGATGGACAAGGCCCAGCAGATAGTTGCCGGCGTGCACGAGCTGGAACGCCTGGCCGACGAGCGCAGAACCTTGGCCGGTGAGCTGACGCTGGGGTGTTTTGAGGATTTGGCGCCTTACTGCCTGCCGCAGCTGTTGCGCGGGCTGAAAGAAAGTCATCCGGCGATTGGTGTCTCGATTCGTGAATATGGTTTCGACCAAATCAGCAAGCAGTTGAGCAACGGCACGTTGGACGCGGCGCTCAGCTATGATCTTGGCCTGCCGGAGCGGATACGCAGCACCGTATTATGTGAACTGTCCGCTCATGCACTGTTGCCGGCCGACCATCCATTGGCTGATCAAGGCGAGGTCAGCTTGCGGCAGCTCTGTAACTACCCTTTGGTGTTGACGAATCAAGCCTACAGCTCACAACATTTCCTGGAATTGTTTCACTTCTACGGTCTGCAGCCACAGCGCCTCAGTAAAGCCTACTCCCTCGAATTGCAGCGTGGTCTGGTGGCCAACGGTTTCGGTGTCGCCGTGGCTTACACCCGACCTTTTGGCGACCACAGCTACGATGGACAGCCATTGGCCATCCTTCCCATTGCAGAACCGTTACCGCCACAGCGTATTGTTCTGGCTGAGCCGCGTGCCAGCAGCAACTCGCCCCTGGTCAATGCGCTGCGGGAACGGGCAATGCGGTGGTTTGGTGAAAGCGCGGGGTTCGGCTGGCGTCTTTAGCGACGTTGCCGATGTGGACGGCAAATAGAAAAAGGCCGGATAACCGGCCCTTTCTTTGTTACGCTGCGGCTCAGGAAGCCAGAGACAGCGTTTTCGTTTTCGCGTGTTCTGCCAGCCAGGCTTGCACTCGCGCCTGCTGCGCTTCGTCCAGCCACATGCCCAGCTTGGTGCGGCGCCAGATGGCGTCGGCCAGCTCTACGACCCACTCTTTCTCGGTCAGGTAGCGCAGTTCGGCTTCATACAGACCGTGGCCGAAATCTTCGCCCAGATCGGCGAGGCCGTTGGCGCCGGCCAGGATCAGCTCGCTCTGGCTACCGTAGGTGCGGGCATAGCGGCGCGCCAGCGCTTCCGGCAACCAGCCGTGGGCGCGGCGCAGTTTGGCTGCGTAGCCGTCGCGATCGCCGCCGATGTCACCGCCCGGCAGCGTGGCGTTCTTGGTCCACGCCGGGCCGCAGCCTGGGTAGTAGTGGGCCAGTTTTTCCATCGCGTGCTCGGCCAGCTTGCGGTAGGTGGTCAGCTTGCCGCCGAAGACCGACAGCAGCGGCGCCTTGCCTTGTTCGTCGTGCACGTCCAGCGTGTAATCGCGGGTGATCGCCTGCGGCGAATCGGATTCGTCGTCGCACAGCGGACGCACGCCGGAGTAAGTCCAGACGATGTCGTCGCGGCCCAGCTGCTTCTTGAAGTGATCGTTGTACACTTTCAGCAGATAAGCGATTTCGTTCTCGTCGATCTTCACGTCCTTCGGATCGCCTTTGTACTCCACGTCGGTGGTGCCGATGATGGAGAACTCGTCATTCCACGGGATCACGAACACGATGCGGTGGTCTTCGTTCTGCAGAATGTAAGACTGCGGCTGATCGTGTACGCGCGGCACCACGATGTGGCTGCCTTTGATCAGGCGGATGCCGTAAGGCGATTTCAGCTTCAGGCCGTCGTCGAAGAAGTTTTTCACCCACGGGCCGGTGGCGTTCACCAGGCCTTTGGCGCGCCAGGTGAAGGTTTTGCCGCTGTCGATATCGACCGCTTCCACCATCCACATGCCGTTTTCACGCCATGCGCGGGTCACTTTGGTGCGGGTGCGCACTTCGCCGCCGCGTTTTTCCACTTCCTGCGCGTTCAGCACCACCAGGCGAGCATCGTCGACCCAGCAGTCGGAATATTCGAAACCGCGCTTCAATTCAGGCTTCAGCACCGACTCTGGTCCAAAGCGCAAGCCCTTGCTGCCCGGCAGGCTGGTGCGTTTGCCCAGGTGATCGTACAGGAACAGGCCGATACGGATCATCCAGGCCGGGCGCAGGTGCGGCTGGTGCGGCAGGCGGAAACGCATTGGGAACGCGATGTGCGGCGCCAGCTTCAGCAGCACTTCACGTTCGGCCAGCGCTTCGCTCACCAAACGGAATTCGTAGTGTTCCAGGTAGCGCAGGCCACCGTGGATCAGTTTGGAACTGGCGGAAGACGTAGCACAGGCCAAGTCTTGCGCTTCCAGTAGCAGTACCGACAGCCCGCGCCCGGCAGCATCCGCCGCGATGCCGGCACCGTTGATGCCGCCACCGATAACGATCAAGTCTTTGGTTTCCACGTCATCTTCCTCCAGATGTTCGAAATAGCTCTTTCATGTTCGTTTTCGCTCATGATTGTAATCAAAAACCAACAAGCAAGCCAAGACTTAACCAAACAAAAACATTTAGGCGTGATAAAGGTAACAGTTTGGTGATGATAGGCATATAAATGATAAGGATATGGCGCGGGCGGGCAAACGGCTGTCGAAAAGGGGGCGTCGGGGGGAAACGGGGCGGCGGCGCGCCCCGCGGGTTAACGGCGGATCAGCACAGCTCCAGCTGCACGTCGTACTGCTCGATGATTTTCATCACGCTCGGCGGCGGCAGCTGGTCGGTAAACAGGTAGTCGATCAGGTTCATGTTGCCCAGGTTGACCATGGCGTTGCGGCCGAATTTGGAGTGGTCGGTGACCAGCATCACGCAGCGGGAATTTTCGATAATCGCGCGTTTGGTGCGCACTTCGTGATAGTCGAATTCGAGCAGCGAACCGTCCATATCGATGCCGCTGATGCCGAGAATGCCGTAATCGAGGCGGAATTGGGAGATAAAGTCCAGGGTGGCTTCGCCCATGATGCCGCCGTCGCGGGTGCGCACTTCGCCGCCGGCCAGGATCAGACGGAAGTCTTCCTTGGCGGTCAGCAGAGTGGCGACGTTGAGGTTGTTGGTGACCACGCGCAGGTTCTTGTGGTTCATCAGCGCATGGGCCACCGCTTCCGGCGTGGTGCCGATATCGATGAACAGCGTGGCGCCGTCCGGGATCTGGCTGGCGACGCGCTGCGCGATGCGGGCCTTCTCTTCCGACCACATCACCTTGCGATCGTTATAGGCAGCGTTGACCGAGCTGGAAGGCAGCGCCGCGCCGCCGTGGTGACGCTGGATCTTGTTCTGGTCGGCCAGGTCATTCAAATCGCGGCGAATCGTTTGCGGGCTGACGTCAAAATGTTCGACCAGCTCTTCCGTGCTGACGTAACCCTGCAGGCGCACCAGCTCGATAATTGCGTCATGACGCTGTGTTTGCTTCACGATAATCCCCTAAAACGCCCGCTATGCCCGCTGGGCACAGCTCCCGGCTGTTATTGTTCGTTGTGTGCGCGATGGCGCGTATCCCAAAATGCCATCAATAACCCTAACACTAAACCGGCTACGTGTGCCGCGTTGGCGATCGACATTCCTAAAATATCGAAATATCCGGCCACCAGCCACAGCACCGAGAACGCCATCAGGCCGCGCGGCAGCATCAGGCCGCGCTCCGGCGCCCGTTCGCCCGACAGCCAGACATAGCCCATCAGCGCATAAACCACTCCCGACAGCCCGCCGAACAGCGCGCCGCTGAACAGCGATTGCGCCCAGCCGCTGAAGAAGGCCGACACCACCGCCAGCACGAACAGCTTGCCGGCACCGAGGCGTTTTTCCATCTGGCCGCCGAGATACCACCACCACATCAGGTTAAACAGAATATGCAGCAGGGAGAAGTGCAGGAACGCATGGCTGACCCAGCGCCACAGCTGCGTGTATTGGCTGCTGTTTTGCGGCCAGGAGAGCCAGTACATCACGGTGTCGTCGCCCAGCGCCTGCATCAGAATATAGACCGCGATGCACAGCACCATCACGCCGAGCGTCAGCGGCCCGGCCTTGCTGCGCAGGGTGTGCAGATAGGATTCGCTCTGATAGTGCAGGCCGGCGTCGGTATGGCCGGTCTGCCAACTGGCGGCCTGATAACGGCGGTTGAGCGGATCGGTCAGAAACTGCTGCAGCTCGTGTTGCACCTGCTCGAGGTGAACGTCGTCGGCCAGCCAGATTTCCGCCGCCTCGCCGCTGTTGCGCAGCTCAAGCCGGATGCCCTGGGTCGCCATATAGTCGACAAAGGCCAGCGCCAGGCGCGGGTTGGATACGGCGATTACTCTAACCATTGCTCTTCCGTCGTAAGTGAATGATTTTGGCCGCGGCTTGCCCGCCGGCGACCCTGACGGCCGATTATAACGTCGAAATCCTGAGCGCTGGCAAACGGATCTGCGAAAAACCCGCGAAAACGCGCACAAAATCGAAGGGGAAGCCCGCCGACGCACGGCGGGCGGCGGGGATCAGGCAGAGGTTTCCACGTCTTGCGGATACTGGCGGGCCCAGGCCTCGAAGCCGCCGTCGATGCTGTAGACCGCGTCGAACCCCTGGTGCAGCAGATACTGCGCCGCGCTGCGGCTGCTGTTGCCGTGGTAGCACATCACCATTACCGGCCGCTCGAAGTCGTTTTGCTGCATAAAGGCCGACAGGGTGGCGTTGGTGAGGTGAAAGGCGCCCGGCGTATGCCCGGCTTCAAAACTTTGCGGATCGCGGATGTCGACCAGGGCGGCGCTGCCCTCTTTCCAGCGGGCGTACGCTTGCTCAACGTTGATCGCTTCGAACTGTTCCATACTGCTGACTGCCTCGTAATTGGGGGACGCCGCTATTGTAACCAACTCTGCGGCGTTTAAGACCAGAACAAGGGTGTGGTTTTGTCACACCAGCAGCACTTCAACGCCCTGTTGACGCAGTTGCTCAACGATCGCCGGATTGGCAGCGCGGCCGGTGATCACCATGGCGATTTGCTCGGTGCGGCTGAACAGCATGCCGGCGCGTTGGCCGACTTTGCTGCTGTCGACCAGCACCACCAGTTTACCGACGTAGTTGAGCATCTTTTGCTCCGCCATGGCGGTCAGCATATCCGTTTTATACAAACCCTCGGCGGTAAGGCCGATACCGCTGGTGAACATCCAGTGCCCGGCGTACAGCGTCGCGTCGCCGTCCTGAGGCGCCAGGGTAATCGACTGAGTCTTGTTGTACTGGCCACCCATGATCACCACGCTGTCATGGTCCTGTTCGATCAGGTAGTTGGCCAGCGGCAGGTAGTTGGTGATCACCTGAACCGGCTTGCCGCAAATTTCACGCCCCAGCAGAAATGCGGTGGAACCGCAGTTGATCACCACGCTTTCGCCCGGCTGACAGAGTTGCGCCGCCGCTGCCGCGATGCGCATTTTTTCATCGAGATGCTGGGTTTGATGGATGTTGAGCGGCGTCCAGGCCGGGCGCGGGGTTTGCGTGGCTTCGGCGCCGTTGCGCACTTTGCGCAATTTGCCAATTTCATTCAGTTTGTTGATGTCCCGGCGCGCGGTGGCCGGAGAGATGTCAAACGCCGCGATCACGTCCGCCACGGAGATTTGCCCCTTGCGATGCAAGAGATCGAGAATGGCATTGTGGCGTTGGGACTCTGTCATGCGGGCTCCATCAGGGTGAGAAGAACGTCGTTGCCTTCGATTATATGCGCGCCGTTTGACGATTTGAATCATTGCCGTTCAAAAGCGCGCATCAGTATGCAACACCGGTTGATTACAAGAAAGACTTGAAGGGCAGGTCGGGTTCCTGGGTGAAACAATCATCGAACCCGCGCGGATAGTGATATTCCAAATTGTCTTTGTCCTGCGGCCAGATGAACTTGCCGCCAACCTGCCAGATAAAGGGTTTGAAACCGTACTTGAGCCGATCCTTTTTCATGTCCCACAACACGCGGATCTCCTGCGGGTCTGCCTGGAAATTCGACCAAATATCGTGGTGGAAGGGGATCACGACCTTGGCGTTCAACGATTCCGCCATGCGCAAGATGTCGGCGCTGGTCATCTTGTCGGTAATGCCGCGTGGGTTCTCGCCGTAGGAGCCGAGGGCGACATCAATGTGGTGATCGTTGCCGTGCTTGGCGTAATAGTTGGAGTAGTGAGAATCGCCGCTGTGATAAAGGTTGCCGCCCGGCGTTTTGAACAGGTAGTTGACCGCACGCAGATCCATGCCGTCCGGCAGTACGCCCGCGGCCTTTTGTTCCACCGGTAATGTGATCAGCGCCGTGCGATCGAAAGCATCCAACGCATGAATTTCGACGTCTTTGATTTTTATCACGTCGCCAGGTTTGACGGTGATGCAGCGCGCCGGCGGCACGCCCCAGCCGATCCAGATATCCACGCAGCTTTTCGGCCCGATAAACGGGACGGATTCGGGACAGTTCTGCAACACGGCCGCCGCGACGTTCACATCGATATGGTCGTTGTGATCGTGCGTGGCCAGCACGGCGTCGAGCTGGGTGATGGCGAACGGGTCGAGTACGAATGGGGTGGTGCGCAGGTTCGGCTGCAGTTTCCGCACCCCGGCCATGCGCTGCATTTGGTGGCCGGTTTTCATCAGCGGGTTGCCGTGGCTCTGCTTGCCGGTGCCACACCAAAAATCGACGCACAGGTTGGCGCCTTCTTCAGACTTGAGCCAGATGCCGGTGCAGCCCAGCCACCACATGGCGAAGGTGCCGGGCGCGACTTTCTCCTGCTCTATCTCTTCGTTCAGCCAAGTGCCCCATTCGGGAAAGGTGTTCAATATCCAGGACTCGCGGGTGATGTCGTTGACTTTACTCATGGGTTTTTCCTCATTGTCGGTGATGATAAAATCATAAGTAATCACATTTAGATTTTATGTGACTTGTTTTGATTGAATCTAGCATCGTTTTTTTCAGCTGACAACGATCTTAACTCCCGTTAACGCCGCCTTATTCGCGTGCGACACTGCCCATGGCGCTTATGCTTCTCCTGGTTACTGCTATTAAATTCAATGGGTAATAAAATGAGTGTTGCCTAATTCATTGAATGTTAGTGGAATTGATTTTTATCTTGCGAGGTTGTTCACAAATAATCATTTATGATCTTTTTGTGATTGTTGGTGATTGATATGGTGAAAGCGTTACCTGCACGCCAACCTTTCCGGGAGAGCCGTATGGAAACCCTTTACACCATCTTCACCGTCTTTTTTAACCAGGTGATGACCAATGCGCCGCTGCTGCTGGGGCTGGTTACACTGCTGGGTTACACGTTGCTGCGCAAAAGCGCGGCGGTCATCATCAAAGGCACCATCAAGACTATTATCGGTTTCATGTTATTGCAGGCCGGCTCCGGCATCCTGACCGGCACGTTCAAACCGGTTGTGGCGAAGTTGTCCGAGGTATACGGCATCAACGGGGCGATTTCGGACACCTATGCTTCGATGATGGCCACCATCGAACGTATGGGGGACGCCTACAGCTGGGTCGGCTACGCGGTATTGCTGGCATTGGCGCTGAACATTCTCTACGTACTGCTGCGGCGTATTACCGGGATTCGTACCATCATGCTCACCGGCCACATCATGTTTCAGCAGGTCGGGCTGATCGCGGTATTTTTCTACATTCTGGGTTACGGCATGTGGACGACGGTATTGTGCAGCGCGCTCTTGGCTTCACTGTACTGGGGCATCACCTCCAACATGATGTTCAAACCGACGCAGGCGGTAACGGAAAACAGCGGCTTCTCGATCGGGCATCAACAGCAGTTCGCGTCGTGGCTGGCATACAAGGCCGCACCGTATCTCGGTAAAAAAGAGGACAGCGTGGAAGATCTGAAGCTGCCCGGGTGGCTGAACATTTTCCATGACAACATCGTGTCCACCGCCATCGTGATGACGCTGTTTTTCGGCATCATTTTGTGCTCGTTCGGCTTGGACACTCTGCAGGCGATGGCCGGTAAAACCCACTGGAGCATTTATATCCTGCAAACCGGGCTGATGTTCGCGGTGGCGATTTTCATCATCGTGCAGGGCGTGCGCATGTTCGTCGCCGAATTGACCGAGGCCTTTAACGGCATTTCCCAACGTCTGATCCCCGGCGCGGTACTGGCCATCGACTGTGCCGCCATTTATAGCTTCGCGCCCAACGCCGTGGTGTGGGGTTTTATGTGGGGCACCATCGGCCAACTGATCGCCGTCGGCATACTGTTAGCGCTCGGCTCTTCCATCATGATTATTCCCGGTTTCATTCCCATGTTCTTTTCTAACGCCACCATCGGCGTATTCGCTAACCACTTCGGTGGCTGGCGTGCGGCGATGAAGATCTGTCTGGTGATGGGAATGATAGAGATCTTCGGCTGCGTGTGGGCCATCAAACTGACTGGGCTAAGTGCCTGGATGGGCATGGCGGACTGGTCGATTCTGGCGCCGCCGCTGATGCAGGGGCTGAGTCTGGGCCTGTGGTTTATGGGTGTGGTGATCGTTATCGCCCTGCTGTACATGTTCTTCGCCGGACGCACCCTGCGTGCGGAAGAAGATGCTGAAAAACAATCGGTTGAACCAGCGTCACGTTAATAGGAGTGCAGATTATGACGGTACGAATCCTGGCGGTATGCGGTTGCGGGCAAGGCAGTTCCATGATCATGAAAATGAAAGTCGACCAATTTTTAACGCAGCAAGGTGTGAATCATTCGGTCAACAGCTGTGCGGTGGGGGAATACAAATCCGAGTTGAACGGGGCCGACATCATCATTGCTTCCACCCATGTCGCCGACGAAATCGTCGTGAGCGGCAACAAATATGTGGTTGGGGTGCGCAATATGCTCTCGGCGGCGGACTTCGGCCCGAAGCTGATGGAAGTTATCGGCACGTATTTTCCGCAAGATTTGAAGCAGTAAGGAGCGAGTGATGAAGCTGAGCGATTCGTTGGCGCAAAACAACGCCATCCAACTGCAGGCGGAGGCTGCTGACTGGCGGCAGGCGGTGCGGTTGGGCGTCGATTTGCTGGTGGCTGCCGGGGTGGTGGAACCGCGCTATTTCGACGCCATTTTGGCCGGCGTCGACCGGCACGGCCCTTACTTCGTGCTGGCGCCGGGCCTGGCGATGCCGCACGGCCGGCCGGAGGAAGGGGTGCTGAAAACCGGCTTCGCCTTGGTCACCTTGAAAACGCCGGTGTGTTTCGGCGATGAAGACAACGATCCGATAGACATCTTGATCACCCTGGCGGCGGTGGACGCCAAAACGCATCAGGAGGTGGGGATCATGCAAGTGGTGAATCTGTTTGAAGATGAGGCGAACTTCGATCGCTTGCGGGCCTGTCGCCACGCGAGCGAGGTATTGGCGTTGATCGACAAAACGTCTACGGCGGCGAATTGATTGAAGGAGACAAACAATGAACACGCAGTTACCGATGTTGCAGGTGGCGCTGGATAACCTGTCCATGGCCGCGGCTTACGACACGACTCGCCTGATCGCGGCCGAAGTCGACATCATCGAAGTCGGCACTATTTTGTGCGTGGCGGAAGGCGTGCGCGCCGTGCGCGATCTGAAAGCGCTGTATCCGGATCGCATCGTGTTGGCGGACGCAAAAATCGCCGATGCGGGTCAGATTTTGGCGCGAATGTGCTTCGAGGCGCATGCCGATTGGATCACGGTGATCTGCTGTGCCGACATCAATACGGTCAAGGGCGCCCTGCAGGTGGCGCATGAGTTCGGTGGCGACGTGCAGATCGAACTGACGGGGTTCTGGACCTGGGAACAGGCGCAGGCGTGGCGTGAAGCGGGAATGGGTCAGGTGGTGTACCACCGCAGCCGCGATGCGCAGGCCGCAGGGGTCGCATGGAGCGAAGACGATATCCGCGCGGTGCGCCGCCTGAGCGAGATGGGTTTTAAGGTGACGGTCACCGGCGGTTTGGCGTTGGAAGACTTGCCACTGTTCCAGGGCATTCCCATCCACGTCTTTATCGCCGGACGCAGCATTCGCGATGCCGCCGATCCGGTCGCGGCGGCGCGGGAATTTAAATCCGTCATTGCCCAGCTGTGGGGCTGAGGAGCGGTTATGTTGCACAAATCCGTGCCGTTGGGCATCTATGAGAAAGCGTTGCCGCCGGGCGAGGACTGGCTGACGCGCCTGCAACTGGCGGGTGAGTTGGGATTCGATTTCGTTGAAATGTCGATCGATGAAAGCGACGGCCGCCTGGCGCGGCTGGACTGGAGCGCTGAACAGCGGCTCGCCTTGGTTAGCGCCGTTGCGGCGAGCGGTGTGCGCGTCCCTTCTTTATGCCTCAGCGCCCACCGGCGTTTTCCGTTGGGCAGTGCAGACGACACCACGCGCGAACGGGGACTGGAGATCGTGCGAAAAGCTATTCGGCTGGCGCAGGATACCGGCATCCGGGTGATCCAACTGGCCGGGTATGACGTTTATTACCAGCAGTCAACTGCGCAGACCCGCGCCCGGTTCCGCGCCGGATTGGCGCAGGCGGTGGAGATGGCCAGCCGTGCGCAGGTCATGCTGGCGATGGAAATCATGGACTATCCGCTGATGAACTCGATCAGCAAGGCGCTGGGCTATGCCCACTACCTGAATAACCCGTGGTTTCAGCTGTACCCGGACATCGGCAACTTGTCTGCCTGGGACAACGATGTGCCGATGGAGCTCATGGCCGGGCGCGGATATATCGTGGCGGTACACGTTAAGGATACGCGGCCGGGGGAGTTTAAGAATGTGCCGTTCGGCGAGGGCGTGGTCGATTTCGTGCGCTGTTTCGAAACGCTGTTGCAGAGCGGCTATCGCGGCCCCTATCTGCTCGAGATGTGGAGCGAGAAAGCGGACGATCCGCTGCGGGCGGTGCGGGAGGCGCGAGCCTGGGTGATTGAACGCATGGTCGAGGCCGGGTTGGAAATAAGGGGGGAGCATGCTGGATCAACTGAAAAGTCAGGTGTACCGAGCCAATATGGCGTTGCCTGAGCACGGGCTGGTGACCTATACCTGGGGCAATGTCAGCGGCATCGATCGGGCCAGTGGGCTGGTGGTGATCAAACCCAGCGGCGTACCTTATGAAACGATGCGGGCTGAGGATATGGTGGTGGTGAATGCGCGAGGTGAGGTTGTCGAGGGGCAACTGCGGCCTTCGTCCGATACGCCGACGCATTTGGCGCTGTATCGGGCGTTCCCCCAACTCGGCGGTGTGGTGCATACGCACTCTACCCATGCCACCGCCTGGGCGCAGGCGGGTGAAGCGATACCGGCGCTCGGCACCACCCACGCCGACTATTTTTCCGGCGACATTCCTTGTACACGCGGGCTGACGGCGGAAGAGGTGGCGCGGGAATATGAGCTGAACACCGGTCGGGTGATTATCGAAACCCTGAAAGGGCGTGAACCGCTGCACATTCCCGGCATCCTGGCGTATCAGCATGGCCCGTTCAGTTGGGGAAGGACGCCGGATGAGGCGGTGCATAACGCCGTGGTGTTGGAGGAGGTGGCGAAAATGGCGTGGATCAGCCGGGATATTAACCCCGGCCTGAAACGGATCGATGACTATCTGCTGGAAAAGCATTTCAGCCGCAAACATGGCGCCGGCGCCTATTACGGCCAGCGCTGACTCTCAGGCGCCGTACCCCATCATCTTCAACAGCTGCTGCGCTTGCTGCACCGCTTCCTGGCGATGGGCCACGCCCAGTTTCTGATACAGGTTGCGGATGTGCGTCTTGATGGTGGTGGCCGCCACGTCCAACTCGCCGGCGATCTGGTCGTTGCTGTAGCCGGAATAGATCAGCCCCAGCACCTGCCATTCGCGCTGGGTGAGCGGGCTGGTGCGGATCAGCTCCGGCACCTGCGGATGGGTCAGCAGCTTATCGACGAAGTTCTCGTCAAAATGCGCGAACTTGTGCCGATGATGCTGGTTGATGTCGCGCAGGATGCGCTGGGCGCGATGCTGTTCCAGCTCCGGCAGCGTGTTGAGCTGGATCAGCTGGCGCAGCTGCTGCGCCATCGCTTCGCCCTCGATGACGAAGTGGCTGATAAAGCCGGTGCGGTTGGCCAGCGACAGCGCTTCGATCAGCGCCTGCTGCGCTTCGCCCTTGCGCTCTTGCAGCCAGTAGAGCTGGTTGCTGAGCAGCAGGTTGCGGTTGAGATCGCTCACCAGCCGCAGGCGGCGGGCGTTTTCGTTCAGCTCATCCAACACCACGCCGGCCTCTTCATACTGGCCGAGCAGGATCTGCACCCGCGCGATGTTGCGCCACTGGCCCTGCGTGAAGTGGTTGTCCGCCATGCCGGGTTTTTCGGTGTGGCGCAGCCATTGGGCGGCGGCGGCGGTGTCGCCGGTCATCTGCCAGTGGATCACCCGCGACTTGTCGGTGTTGGTCAGCCAGTCGCGATGGTAGTGGGCGCCGTGCAGCAGGGTTTCGCAGCGCTGCAGATGGGTATTGGCGTTGTCCAGATCGCCGCGCGCCAGCGAGCATTTGGCCAGCATGGCGATGCACTGCAGCTGCTGTTGCGGCTGGTAGTTCGCCAGGATTTTCAGCCCGGTGCGCGCCGCGTCTTCCGCCTCGTCCAGCCGCGACCACGACCACAGGATCTGCGCGCGAATGCGCAGCAGGAACTCGTGCATCGGCAGCTGTTCCAGGTGTTGCTCGCGGATCAGTTCGAACGCCTTGTCCTGGGTTTCGTAAGCGGCCTGCAGGAAGCCCTGGGCGATGAGGATTTCGCTCTGCTGCAGCAGCGCCCAGAGCGCGTAATGGTTGGCCTGATGACGACGCGCCATCTGCTCGGTTTGCTGCATCATCGGCAGCGCGCGCGCCAGTTCGCCCTTGCAGTGGTGCACTTCGCCGGTCACCGAGGTGGCGACGATGCGGCTGTAATAGCTGGACAGCGGCAGGAATTTCAACGCTTCGGTCGCCAGCCGCTCGGCCTCTTCCGGTTTACCGGCGTTGATCGCCACCTGGGCGCGCAAGGCGTCGAACTCGGCGTGCAGCGTTTGGTCTATCTCGATTTTCTGTTCGCGCATGGTGCGCTCGGCGCGTTCCAGCAGGGTGTTGACCTCGCCGTAGCGGTGCTGGCTCTGCGCCAGCCAGGCCTGCAGCAGCGCCAGCTTGGGGTTCTGGATCAGGCGCTCATAGGGCAGCGCGTTGAGGCACTCTTCCAGCAAGGCCAGTTCGCTGTGGTGGAACAGCGACCAGGCGTGTTGCAGCAGGATATCGCGCAGCATGCTGACGTCGCTGGCCGCCAGCGCATGGTGAATGGCCTCTGCCGGATATCCCAGCGCCAGCCAGCCTTCGGCGGCGGCGCGGTGCAACCCCGGCAGCTCCAGCGCCAGTTCCCACTGGCAACGCTGGCGCAGGAAAGAGGCGAACAGCGGGTGGAAGTTGAACCATTCGCCGGTGTCGTCCATGCGGTGGATAAACAGCCCCTGGCGCTCCAGCTCCTCCAGCCGCTGCTGGCCGTTGTCTTCGCCGGTCAGCCGCACGATCAGCGCGTCGTTCATCGAGCGCAGCACCGAACAGCGCAGCAGGAAGGCGCGCGCATCGGCATCGACGTGATCCAGCACTTCGTCCACCAGGTAGTCGGACAGGTGGCTGGCGTTCAGCCCCGCCAGCCGCTTGGCCGACAGCTGAGCTGATGAGGCGGACTGGCGGGCCGACAGCGCGATCAGCTGCAGCGCGGTGGCCCAGCCTTCGACTTCGTCGCACAGGCGGCTGCTGTCCTGCTGTTCCATCGGCGCCGCCAGGCGGCAGTCGAAGAATTGTTTGGCTTCCTGATGGGTAAACGCCAGCTGCTGCGTGCCCATTTCCAGCAGCTGATCGCGCACCCGCAGATTGGCGATGCCGAGCGGCGGCAGGGTGCGCGAGAGCAGGATCAGCGTCAGGTTTTCCGGCTGATGGCGCAGGAAGAAGCGCATGGCTTCGTGAATGGCGTCGTTGGTGATCAGATGGTAGTCGTCGATCACCAGGTACAGCGGCTGGTGCCAGTCGGCCAGCTCGATAAACAGCTGGGCGAACAGCGCCGACAGGCTGGCGTACTGGTGTTTCTGGCTCAGCGCCTCGCTCTTGACGCAGCGGCCGCCGCTGGCCTGCTGCAGCGCGGCGATCAGGTAGCTGGCGAAGCGCTCCGGTTGGTTGTCGCTCTCGTCCAGCGAATACCAGCCCAGATCGGCCTTGCCGGCCGCCCATTGGGCGATCAGCGTGGTTTTTCCGTATCCCGCCGGGCAATTGACCAGTGTCAGGCGATAGTTGCCCGCGCTGGCCAGTTTGGCCAGCAGGCGATCGCGGATCACGGTATTTTGCAGCCGTACCGGGCGGCTCAGTTTTGATGGGATCAGCATAGTATTCCAGGGTATAAATCGCGGTTCCCGCCGGGTTTGGAGTGGCGCTAATTATTTTATGGTTCGTAATTAATAGCTCCCCCTAACTTCTGCCAACCCTAAACGTATTGCAACAAGCTTCCACATCGGCTTGGAGTTAAGTTGCTATCGATCACACTTTTTTACGTTTGGCGTCGGCGCGCGGCGATGCGGTTGCAGATCGCATTTCCGGCCATGCACAAAACTTCAGCAGTGCGAATACTTGTGCTAACGTCATGGCTAACGTTCTCAGTGCTCGCCGCACGCGTTGGCGGGCTTTTTTGCATCGTTGCAAGGGAGTCAAACAGTGCCTGAGATCACAATTCCAGCTACGCCCCAATCCTCCTCCCCAGCTAATCCCCAGGCGGGATGATGCCGTCAGGCTTTCTCACCGGCACGATAGCGGCAATTTGACCCACTTACTGGATAGAGAGTTTTCCTTATGTCACAGCCTACGCTCAAGAAGGATGCTTTTCTGGCGGCGCTTGCCCGTCAGTGGCAACGGTTCGGCCTCAGTTCCGCACAGCAGATGACGCAACATCAATGGTGGGAAGCCGTCAGTGCGGCGCTGGCCGAGCAGCTGGCCGCACAGCCGGCGCCGCGCAAAAGCGCCAAACCGCTGCGCCACGTGAA
This sequence comes from Serratia sp. SM04, assembly GCF_040280225.1. Classification (NCBI taxonomy): domain Bacteria; kingdom Pseudomonadati; phylum Pseudomonadota; class Gammaproteobacteria; order Enterobacterales; family Yersiniaceae; genus Serratia; species Serratia sp. SM04. Next base: position 149,394 of record NZ_JBEOQT010000007.1, read on the forward strand.
CTACATCTCGATGGAGTTTCTGATCGGCCGGCTGACGGCGAACAACCTGATCAACCTAGGCTGGTACGACACCGTCGAGCAGGCGCTGGCGGAGCAGAACGTCAAGCTGGCGGATCTGCTGGAGCAGGAAACCGATCCGGCGCTGGGCAACGGCGGGCTGGGGCGGCTGGCGGCCTGTTTCCTTGACTCGATGGCGACGGTGGAGCAACCGGCCACCGGGTATGGGCTGAACTACCAGTACGGGCTGTTCCGCCAGTCGTTCCAGGGTGGGCAGCAGCAAGAGGCGCCGGATAACTGGCAGCGCGAGAGCTACCCGTGGTTCCGCCACAACGCCGCGCTGGCGGTGGACGTGGGCATCGGCGGCAAGCTGGAAAAGCAGGCCGACGGCCGCGAACTGTGGCGCCCGGCCTTCACCCTGCGCGGCGAAGCCTGGGATCTGCCGGTGCTGGGGTATCGCAACGGCGTGGCGCAGCCGCTGCGCCTGTGGCAGGCGACCCATCAGCATCCGTTCAACCTGAGCGATTTCAACGACGGCAAATTCCTGCAGGCGGAGAAGCAGGGCGTAGAAGCCGACAAGCTGACCAAGGTGCTCTACCCGAACGACAACCATCAGGCCGGCAAGCGCCTGCGCCTGATGCAGCAGTATTTCCAGTGCGCCTGCTCGGTGGCGGACATTTTGCGCAAGCACCATCAGGCCGGCCGCAAGATTGAAGAGCTGCCGAAGTACGAAGTGATCCAACTGAACGACACCCACCCGACCATCGCCATTCCGGAAATGCTGCGCATTCTGCTGGACGAGCACCAGCTGGAGTGGGAGGCGGCCTGGGCGATCACCAGCAACACTTTCGCCTATACCAACCACACCCTGATGCCGGAAGCGCTGGAGTGCTGGGATGAAAAACTGGTGCGCAGCCTGCTGCCGCGCCATTTCTCCATCATCAAACAGATCAACGCCAGGTTCAAAAAGCGGGTGGATAAGCACTGGCCGGGCGACGAGGCGGTGTGGGCCAAACTGGCGGTGCACCACAACAAGCAGGTGCGCATGGCCAACCTGTGCGTGGTCAGCGGCTTTGCGGTCAACGGCGTGGCGCAGCTGCACTCGGATCTGGTGGTGAAGGATCTGTTCCCGGAATATCACCAGCTGTGGCCGAACAAATTCCATAACGTCACCAACGGCATCACGCCGCGCCGCTGGCTGAAACAGTGCAACCCGGCGCTGTCGGGCCTGATCGACGAGACGCTGAAGGTGGAATGGGCGAACGATCTCGACGCGTTGCGCGGGCTGGAAAAATTCGCCGACGACGCGGCGTTCCGCCAGCGTTATCAGCAGATCAAACGCGACAACAAGGTGGCGCTGGCCCATTACGTGCACGGTGTGATGGGATTGACGCTCGACCCGGACGCGATTTTCGACGTGCAGATCAAGCGTCTGCACGAGTACAAACGCCAGCACCTGAACCTGCTGCACATCCTGTCGCTGTATCGCCAGCTGCGCGACAACCCGAATCTGGACATCGTGCCGCGCGTCTTCCTGTTCGGCGCCAAGGCGGCGCCGGGCTACTACCTGGCGAAGAACATCATCTACGCGATCAACCAGGCGGCCGAGAAGATCAATAACGATCCGCTGGTGAAAGATCGCCTGAAAGTGGCGTTCATTCCCGACTACCGCGTGTCGGTGGCCGAACTGATGATCCCGGCGGCGGATATCTCCGAGCAGATCTCCACCGCTGGCAAAGAGGCCTCCGGCACCGGCAATATGAAGCTGGCGCTGAACGGCGCGCTGACGGTCGGCACGCTGGACGGCGCCAATGTCGAAATCGCCGAGCAGGTGGGCGAAGACAATATCTTTATCTTCGGCAATACCGTGGAGCAGGTGAAGGCGATACTGGCGAAGGGCTACGATCCGCTCAGCTACCGCAAGAAAGACAAGCACCTGAAGGCGATTTTGGACGAGCTGGCGAGCGGCGCGTTCAGCCACGGCGACAAGCACGCGTTCGACATGATGCTGCACAGCCTGCTGGAGGGCGGCGATCCCTATCTGGTGTTGGCGGACTTCGCCTCGTATTGCCAGGCGCAAAGCCGGGTCGATGAACTGTACCGCGATCGGGACGAATGGACGCGGCGGACTATCCTTAACACCGCGCGCGTCGGCATGTTCAGCTCGGATCGTTCGATCCGCGATTACCAGCAGCGCATCTGGCAAGCCAAACGTTAAGGAGAACGAATGGATCGCAAGCGTATCGATCAGGCGGCGGCACAGGCGGGGATCGCCGCCGATTTCATCAATGCCCACGGCAAGCGGCAGGCGATTGAACCGGAGACCAAGCGCAAGCTGCTGGCGGCCATGAATCGGGCCGAAGCCGCGCAGGAAGGGGCGGCGTCGCCGTTACCGGCGGTCAAGGTGTTCTATCAGGGCGCACCGTTGGCGTTGACCCCGGCGGGCGAAGGCGAGTACCTGTGGGCGCTGCAGCGTGAAGACGGCGAATGCCTGCAGGGGCGCGTCGGCGCGCGCAAGACCCTGACGCTGCCGGGCGATCTGCCGGCGGGCTACCACCAATTGACGCTGAGCCAGGGCGCGAGGCAGTGGTCATGCCGAGTGATCGTCGCGCCGAGGCGCTGCTTCGAGCCGAACGCCTTGCTGACCGGCAAGAAGCTGTGGGGCGCCTGCGTTCAGCTGTATACGCTGCGTTCCGATCGCAACTGGGGCATCGGCGATTTCGGCGATCTGCGCCTGATGGTGGAGCAGGTGGGGGAACGCGGCGGCGCTTTCGTTGGCCTCAATCCGATCCATGCGCTGTATCCGGCCAACCCGGAGAGCGCCAGCCCCTACAGCCCCTCGTCGCGCCGCTGGCTGAATCTGGCGTATATCGACGTCAACGCGGTGGAGGATTTCCAGCGCAGCGACGCGGCTCAGCGCTGGTGGCAGAAGCCGGCGACGCAGAAGCAGCTGGCCAAGGCGCGCGCCGCGGAGTGGGTGGATTACACCGCCGTGATGCAGCTGAAGCTGGCGGGGCTGAAGCTGGCGTTCCCGCTGTTTCAGGCGCGCAAGCCGAACGACGCGCAGCGTCAGGCGTTCGAACGGTTCGTGACTGAGGGCGGCGAAAGCCTGTATCAGCAGGCGGCGTTCGATGCGCTGCATGCCCACCTGGCGGCCAAAGACGCCAGCCAGTGGGGCTGGCCGGCCTGGCCCGAGCGCTATCGGCGTGGGCAGAGCGAAGCGGTGCGGCAGTTCTGCGATGAGCATCAGGACGCGGTCCGCTTTTACCTGTGGCTGCAGTGGCTGGCGGCCACGCAGTTCGCGCAGTGTTTCGAACAGAGCCGGCAGCAGCAGATGCCGATTGGCCTGTATCGCGATCTGGCGGTCGGGGTGGCGGAAGGCGGGGCGGAAACCTGGTGTGACCGCGAACTGTATTGCCTGAAAGCGTCGGTCGGCGCGCCGCCGGACATCCTGGGGCCGCTGGGGCAAAACTGGGGGTTGCCGCCGATGGATCCGCACGTGATGGCGGCGCGCGGTTATCAGCCGTTCATCGATCTTTTGCGCGCCAACATGACCAGCTGTGGCGCGCTGCGCATCGATCACGTCATGGCGCTGCTGCGGCTGTGGTGGATCCCGTATGGCGAAACCGCCGATCGCGGCGCCTACGTCAAATACCCGGTGGACGATCTGCTGGCGGTGCTGGCGCTGGAAAGCCAGCGCCACCGCTGCATGGTGATCGGCGAGGATCTCGGCACCGTGCCGGTGGAGATCGTCGGCAAGCTGCGCGACAGCGGCGTCTATTCCTACAAAGTGCTGTATTTCGAAAGCGACGGCGAACACCATTTCCGCGCGCCGCAGGCCTATCCGGTGCAGGCGATGGCGACCATCACCACCCACGATCTGCCGACGCTGCGCGGCTACTGGCAAAGCGACGATCTGACGCTCGGCAACCGGCTGGGCCTTTACCCGGATGCGGAGATCCTGCGGGCGCTGTTCGCCGATCGGGAACGCGCCAAGCAGGGGCTGCTGGACGGGTTGCATCGCTATGGCTGCGTGCCGCAGAAGGTGGGCAAGAAGGCGGCGCTGCTCGGCATGAGCCCGCTGCTTAACCGCGGCCTGCAGCGCTATGTCGCCGACAGCGCCAGCGCCCTGCTCGGCCTGCAGCCGGAAGACTGGCTGGACATGGCCGATCCGGTCAATATTCCCGGCACCAGCGATCAATACCCTAACTGGCGGCGCAAGCTGACCGAAACGCTGGAGGAGATGTTCGCCGATCCGCGGATAAACCGGTTGCTGAAGGATTTGGACAAACGGCGGCGCAAGGTGTCGGTGGGCTGAAAACGACAATGCCGGAACGGGTTTCCCCTTCCGGCATTGTGTTATCCACCGCGGCGCGAGCGCCGGGGATCAGTAATAGGAGTGCTCGCCGCGCTGGTGCTCGGTCAAATCGCGCACGCCTTTCAGCTCCGGGAATTTCTGCAGCAGCTCTTTCTCGATGCCTTCTTTCAGCGTGACGTCGACCATCGAACAGCCGTTACAGCCGCCGCCGAACTGCAGGATCGCCATGTTGTCGTCGGTGATCTCCATCAGCGTCACGCGGCCGCCGTGGCCTGCCAGCTGTGGGTTGATCTGCGACTGCAGCACGTATTCCACGCGCTCCATCAGCGGCGCGTCGTCATCGACCTTGCGCATCTTGGCGTTTGGCGCTTTCAGCGTCAGCTGAGAACCCAGCTGGTCGGTCACGAAGTCGATTTCGGCGTCTTCCAGATACGGCGCGCTCAGCTCATCGACATAGGCGGACAGTTTGTCGAACTTCAGTTCGGTATCCGTCGCTTCTATCGCGTCCGGCGGGCAATAAGAGACACCGCATTCGGCCGTCGGCGTGCCCGGGTTGATCACGAATACGCGGATTTGGGTGCCTTCTTCTTGATTTGCCAGCAGTTTGGCAAAGTGTTCCTGTGCAGCATCTGTTATACGGATCATAGCATTAGCTCAATAGTTGACTTCTATAGTCGGTTATAATACGCCCATTGCCGTGGCACTACAACGTGCGGCAAACGCACCATATCTGCACCGAGGCGGCGCCTTGCCGCCGCAACAGCGCCGCGATTTCCGCGACGGTGCTGCCGGTGGTCACCACGTCATCCACCAGGGCGATATGCCGGCCGGCGACCGGCACCGTGCAGGTGAAAGCGCGCTGCAAATTGCGCCTGCGCGCTCCGGCGCTCAGCCGCTGTTGCAGGGCTGTCTTGCGCACCCGGCGCAAAGCGGCGGGCCGATAGGCGCAGCCCAGCCAGCGCGCCAGCGGCCGGGCCAGCAGATCGCTCTGGTTATAACCACGGCGCCAACAGCGTGATGTATGCAAGGGTACCGCTAAAATCAGGTCGGGTCTGTTCAGATTCTGCTCTCTGCGCGTCTGCTGCCACCGCAACAGCATCAGGCGCGCCAGCGTCGGCGCCAGCTCGGGCGCGCGGTGAAACTTGAACCTCTTTACCAGTTGGCTGAGGGGCGCAACGTAGTCGCCGACGAACACCAGCCGCTGCCAGGGCGGCGGCCGTTGCAGGCAGCGGCCGCAGGGGGTTTGCGTCTCCCCGGCGGGCAATCCGCAGCGCGGGCAACACGGCGGGTGGGCCGGCAGATGGCGCAGGCAGCAGCTGCAAATGCCATGACGCATCAGGCTCAACGGCTGTCGGCATAGCCAACAGCGGCTGCGGATTGATAGCATAGAGCCTCCGAGACGGATAAGCATGAAAGGACAATAACCAATGACAGCGCTGTACTGGCAAACAATAGGTGAGGGCGAACGCGATCTTGTGCTGCTGCACGGCTGGGGCTTGAACGCCGAAGTGTGGAGTTGCATTCAGGCGCGACTGGCGCCGCATTTTCGCCTGCACCTGGTCGATCTGCCGGGTTATGGCCGCAGCCAGGGGTTCGGCGCGTTGTCGCTGGTGCAGATGACGGAAATCGTGCTGGCGGCCGCCCCGCCGCAGGCCTGGTGGCTAGGCTGGTCGCTCGGCGGACTGGTGGCCAGCCAGGCGGCGCTGATGCAGCCCGAGCGGGTCAAGGGGCTGATCACCGTAGCCTCCTCGCCGTGCTTTGCCGCCCGCGATGAGTGGCCGGGGATCCGCCCGGACGTGCTGAGCGGTTTCCAGCATCAGCTGAGTCTGGATTTCCAGCGCACCGTCGAGCGTTTTCTGGCGTTGCAGACGCTGGGCACCGAGAGCGCGCGTCAGGATGCGCGCCAGCTGAAAGCGGTGGTGCTCAGCCAACCGACCCCGAGCGTCGAGGTGTTGAACGGCGGGCTGGAGATCCTGCGCACCGCCGATCTGCGCGTGCCGCTGGCGGCGTTGAATCTGCCGCTGCTGCGGATCTACGGCTATCTGGACGGGCTGGTGCCGCGCAAGGTCGCCGAGCTGCTCGATGCCGCCTGGCCGCATTCTGCGTCGCAGATCGTGGCCAAAGCCGCCCATGCGCCGTTTATCTCTCATCCCGATGAATTTGTGACGATGATCGAAGCGTTTATTGCAGCACATTGAATCCGGTGGGAAATCGCACGATAGGGCGCTAAAAAAAACGCCGCCGGGTGGATAAAAGACAAAGCTGTTCGATACTTAGTGAGTCAATGCGTTGGCTGCAAAATGAAAAGACCGCGTGCGGCGCTTTTCATTTTGGCGTTTCGTCTCTGGGAAACAGGCCCCGTCAGGGAAAGCAACGAGGCCTGAGGATGTCGCGGCAGCCTGCGGTACTACGCATGGATTCTTGACGGCTTTCATAACAGATAAATTATCCATTGAGAGGTTAGTGTCATGAAATCATTGAAGATGATTATTGCAGCGGCAGTGCTGGGTTCGGTGTCTTTCGGCTCCATGGCGGCAACCCTGCTGACCAAGGAAGATCTGGATAAGAACCCGGGTAAATACGAGAAGATCGGCACCGTCACCACGACGGCGGAAACCACGTCACCGATGGATGCCAAGGAAGAGCTGTCCAAACTGGCTGACGAAAAGGGCGGTCAATACTACGTGATCCTGGCAGGCCGCGAACACGGTAAATTCAGCGCCATCGCCGAAGTTTACAAAGACAAGCAATAAGCCTTGAACGGCAAAGGGGCGCCCGTCATGGCGCCCCTGATCGTCAGGCCTTCAGCCGGTAGAACACCGTGCTGCACCCCTCCCCATGCGGGCAGCTTTTGCAACTGCCGCTCAGACAGGCGCCGTCATCCTGTTCGATGCGTTCCACTTTTCCCATCGCCGTCAATCGATCCAGCATCGCCTGCACCAGCGGCAGCGGCGTCGCCAGCGAGTGGCTGAGCTGCTGCGCCTGGGCGCTGCCGCGCAGCGCCAGCGCATCGCGCACCTGCAGCAGCCCGGCCATCAGTGACAGCTCCCTTTGGCGCTCTGGCAACAGGCCGCCGGCGTGGCGTTGCCCAGGCGCACCGTGACGCGGCTGCGCGCCCGGCGCAGGCCGAACAGCACCAGCAGATTCACCAGCACCACCGCCAGGATCGCCGTCAGGCTGTACTGCGGGTGTTGATTGAAGGTGGCCGCCTGATAGAACAGCGTCGCCAGCGAGTAGGCCACGTTCAGCCCCCACAGAATAGAGAAGGTCATCCAGCCGCGGCTCGATTCACGGGCGATGGCGCCCATCACCGAGACGCAAGGCACATACAGCAGCACGAAGATCAGGTAGCTGTAGGCGGAGATGCCGGAGCCGAATTTGCTGCTCATCACGCCCATTGAGCCGACGCCCATCTCGCCGTCGCCCTTGCTGGCTTCGATCGGGTTGGAGAGCACGCTCAGGCTGAAGGTATTTTTCAGGCCGTCCCAGGTTTCGTGCAGCGCGCCGCCCAGTTCATCGAGCAGGTTGAAGTTGGCGGCGTCGAACGCCTCTTTGTTGATGCGCTCGGCGGTGTACAGCGTATTCAGCGTGCCGACCACCACTTCCTTCGCCATCGCGCCGGTCACCAGCCCGACGGTGGCCTGCCAGTTATCGCTGTGGACGCCCATCGGCTGCAGCAGCGGCGTCAGCACCCTGGAGACCGAGGCCAGCGCGGAGTCGTTGATGTTGTCGACCGTCTTGCCGCTGAACGAGAAGCTGTTCAGGCCGCCGATGAATATGCTGGCCACCACGATCACCTTGCCGGCGCGCAGCACGAAGCCTTTCAGCCGCTGCCAGGTTTGCAGCAGCAGGCTTTTCAGGTGCGGCACATGGTAGACCGGCAGCTCCATCACGAACGGCGAGGCTTCGCCGCGCATGAGGGTGTATTTGAGCACCAGGCCGGTGAGGATCGCCACCGCAATGCCGAGCATGTACAGCGAGAACACCACCCCGGCGCCGTCCTGGCCGAAGAAGGCGGCGGCGAACACCGCGAAGATCGCCAGACGGGCGCCGCAGGACATGAACGGCGCCATCATGATGGTGATCAGGCGCTCGCGCTGGGCATCCAGCGTCCGGGCGCCCATGATGGACGGCACATTGCAGCCGAAGCCGACGATCAGCGGCACGAAGGATTTGCCCGGCAGCCCGAGCGCCTGCATCAGGCGATCCATCACGAACGCCGCGCGCGCCATGTAGCCGGAATCCTCCAGGAACGACAGAAACAGGTACATCATGCCGATCTGCGGCACCAGCGGCAGCACGGTATTGATGCCGCCGCCGACGCCCTGCGCCAGGAAAACGGTCAGCCAGTCGGGGAAGTGCAGGGTGTAGCCGAGCCACTGAATGCCCTGAATGAAGATCGCCGCCGAGCCGATATCGAAGATCGGCTGCAGCGCGCCGCCGATGTTGATCGCCAGCAGGAACATCAGGTACATCACCAGCAGGAAGATCGGCACGCCCAGCCAGCGGTTGAGGATCACTTTATCCAGCAGTTCGGTCAGGCGGTTGGGCATCGCCTGCTGCGAGTTGCTGACCTCATCGCACAGGGCGGCGATGGACTGGTAGCGCGCGTCGGCGATCACCAGCGCCGGGTCTTCCTGCTGCTGCTGTTGCAACGCCTGGGCAGCCGCAGGCAACAGCGCGACGGCGGGGCCGGCCAGCCGGTGACTGTAGATGTCGCCTTCCAGCATTTGCAATGCCAGCCAGCGGCGCTGCACCGCCGGCAGCGTTTGCGGCATGGCGTCGCTCAGCGTGGCGACCGCTTTCAGCAACAGCGGTGGGTAGTTCACCAGCGCCTGCTGTTCGTTGATGTGATGATTGTCGATCATCTGTTTCAGCACGCCGATGCCGTCGGCGCGGGTGGAGATCATCGGCACTACCGGGCAGCCGAGGCGCGCCGACAGCGCGGCGACGTCGATATCGATATGCTGACTTTTGGCGATGTCGAGCATGTTCAGCGCCACGATGCAGGGAATGCCCAGCTCCAGCAGCTGCAGCGTCAGGTAGAGGTTGCGCTCCAGGTTGGAGGCGTCGACCACGTTGATCAGCAGATCGGCGTCGCCGCTCAAAATGTAGTGGCAGGCGATCTGCTCGTCGAGCGAGGTTTGCTCTGAAATGGTGGTCAGGGAGTAGGTGCCGGGCAAATCGACCAGCCGTACGTCGGACTGCGGGGTGGTGAAATGGCCTTCTTTGCGTTCGACCGTCACGCCCGCCCAGTTGCCGACCCGTTGGCGTGCGCCGGTCAGCTGGTTGAACAGCGTGGTTTTGCCGGAGTTCGGGTTACCGATTAAGCCGATGGTGAGTTTTTTCATAGTTCAGCGTGTCGTCTTCAAGGAGAACAGCGCCGGCGCAAAGGCGCGTCGGCAAACGGAGAGCGCGGCGGCTCAGGGCTGGCCGTCGAGCTGCAGCAGCGCCAGATCCTTCCTGCGCAGCACCAGGCTGACGCGGCGAGTTTTAATTTCTATCGGATCGCCCAGCGGTGCGACGCGCACTACGTCGAACGAAGAGCCGGGCAGCATGCCGAGCGATAACAGTTTCTGGCGGTAGGCCGGCGCAATTTCACCGGAAAAGCCGACAATCTTATACGTGCGTTTAGGTTGGAGCTGCATGTGATTAACCTTCCGGGTGCCGATGAGCATCGGGCTGATGATAATTGGACGTTGCCGGCGAAAATGCCACGCCGTCGGCGGTATTCATCCATAAGGTCATGCAATAAAGTGAGCGCAAATAATAGTAATTATCATTATCGCGTTCAATACAAAAAGTAAGGGTATTGTAACCAATTATTATGGCGTCGACAGTTTTTGATGGCGTTGTCTTGATTAACGACGTTTTACCACCGGTTGCGCTGGGGAACAAATGAGAATGGCGAGTTAAATCAGTTACGTATTTGTAGCCGAGTTTTCTTGTTTGCAAATATAGATGGTTTTTTCCCTTTATTTATTTCCACCGAAAGGCAATTCGATAACATTATTCCGCCGTAATGCGAGCGGTAACCATTTGTGTTTCTCTCACAATTCGCGAGATGAAAAATGCGTGTTAACGAAGTTGTTAATAAATGGCTGCAGAAGGGATTGTTGTTGCCTGAATAATGGGAGGGTGGTCACGCAGGCGCGGGAAATAAAAAGATGACGGTTTATTGAGGCGGGTCAAGAAATGCCGCAAGTTTTATTCATCAGAAAGGGGCGGAGCAGGCTCCGCCCCCTGTTGGATCTGACTTAGCGTTTCTTGCCGAATGCCGCCGCCAGCGCGTCGCCCATGGCGCTGTTGCCAGCCGGCGCCGCGTTGCGCGGTTTGGCCTTGTTGCCGCCCGCCGAACGGTTGGCGTGGTCGCGCGTCTGTGCAGGCGCGTTGCCGCCGCGGCGCGGTGAACCTTCGCCCGGCTGCTCATCCAGGCGCATGCTCAGCGCGATGCGTTTACGCTGCAGATCGACTTCCATCACCTTCACTTTGACGATGTCGCCGGCCTTCACCACGGTGTGCGGATCTTCAACGAACTTGTCCGCCAGCGAGGAGATGTGCACCAGGCCATCCTGATGCACGCCGATATCCACGAAGGCGCCGAAGTTGGTGACGTTGGTGACCGACCCTTCCAGGATCATGCCCACCTGCAGATCGTTGAGGGTTTCCACGCCTTCGGCGAAGGTGGCGGTTTTGAACTCCGGACGTGGATCGCGGCCCGGCTTCTCCAGCTCTTTCAGGATGTCGGTGACCGTCGGCACGCCGAACTTGTCGTCGGTGAAATCGACCGCTTTCAGGCTGCGCACCGCCGAGGCGTTGCCCATCAGGTCCTGCAGCGCCTGCTCGGTGGCGGCCAGGATGCGCTGCACCACCGGGTAGGCTTCCGGGTGAACGGTGGAAGCATCCAGCGGGTTGTCGCCGTGGTTGATGCGCAGGAAGCCGGCGCACTGTTCGAAGGCCTTCGGCCCCAGGCGGCTGACTTTCAGCAGCTGTTCACGGTTGCTGAAGCGGCCGTTCTCGTCGCGCCAGTTGACGATGTTCTGCGCCATCATGCGCGTCAGGCCGGCCACGCGGGTCAGCAACGGCACCGACGCGGTGTTCAGATCGACGCCGACGGCGTTCACGCAGTCTTCCACCACCGAGTCCAGCTTCTTCGCCAGCTGGCTCTGGCTGACGTCGTGCTGATACTGGCCGACGCCGATGGATTTCGGGTCGATTTTCACCAGCTCCGCCAGCGGATCCTGCAGACGACGGGCGATGGACACCGCGCCGCGCAGCGACACGTCGAGATCCGGGAACTCCTGCGCCGCCAGTTCGGACGCGGAATACACCGACGCGCCCGCTTCGCTGACGATCACTTTCTGCGCCCGGACCTCGCCGAACTGCTTTTGCAGGTCGAGATAGAAACGCTCGGTTTCACGCGAAGCGGTGCCGTTGCCGATGGCCACCAGCTCCACGTTGTGTTTGATGCACAGCGCCGCGACGATGGCGGCGGCTTTGGCCGCTTGCCCGGTGTGCGGGTAGACGGTGTCGGTGGCGACCAGCTTGCCGGTCGCGTCGACCACGGCGACTTTCACCCCGGTGCGCAGGCCCGGATCGAGGCCCATGGTGGCGCGCATGCCGGCCGGCGCGGCCATCAGCAGATCATGCATGTTGCGGGCGAAAACGTTGATCGCTTCATCTTCCGCGCGCTCGCGCACCGTGCCCATCAGCTCGGTTTCCAGGTGCAGCAGCACCTTGATGCGCCAGGTCCAGTTGACCACCGCCTTGCGCCAGGCGTCGGCCGGGGCGTTGTTCAGGCGCAGGTTGAGGTGATTGATGATGATCAGCTCCGCCTGGCTTTCGCGCGGCGCTTCCTCAAACTGCGGATCGGCGTTCAGCGCCAGCTGCAGCACGCCTTCGTTGCGGCCGCGGAACATCGCCAGCGCGCGGTGCGAAGGCACCTGGGAAATCGGTTCGTGGTGATCGAAATAGTCGCGGAACTTGGCGCCTTCTTCTTCCTTGCCCTCGACCACTTTGGACACCAGATGGGCGTTTTTCCACAGGTAGTCGCGCACCTTGGCCAGCAGCGAGGCATCTTCGGCGAAGCGCTCCATCAGGATATAGCGCGCGCCGTCGAGGGCGGCTTTGACGTCCGCCACGCCCTTGTCGGCGTCGACGTAGCGTTCAGCCAGCTGTTCCGGCTGCTGTTGCGGATCCTGCCACAGCGCGTCCGCCAGCGGTTCCAGACCGGCCTCGATGGCGATCTGGCCGCGGGTGCGGCGCTTCGGTTTGTACGGCAGGTAGAGGTCTTCGAGTTCGGTCTTGCTCAGCGTGGCGTTGATCGCCCCCGCCAGTTGTTCGGTCAGTTTGCCCTGTTCATCGATCGACTTCAGGATGGTCTGACGACGATCTTCCAGTTCACGCAGATAACCCAGGCGGGTTTCCAGCTGGCGCAGTTGGGTGTCGTCCAGGCCCCCGGTGACTTCCTTACGATAGCGTGCAATAAAGGGCACGGTATTACCTTCATCCAGCAGACGGATGGCGGAGTCGACTTGCTCCGGCCGGGCCTGCAGTTCTGTTGCAATAATGCGGCTCAGTGGGTCATTCATAGGTCTGGTATCTGTATTGAGAACGGTGAATAAACAGGGGACAGTTATACGGATTGATCGGGGAAAATGCCAGTGGAGCGGGCCGCCGCCGCGCGGCCGCCACGTGGAGAACTGCGCAGGCGGCGGCGTTGGCGGCGGTTCGGAAAAAGCTGAAAGCTTACTTCGGGTAGTCTATCTCATTAACGTACCACTGCGCCTCGCCCAGCGGCGTATTGACGGTGGCGACGTCGCCGACCTCTTTTTTCAGCAGGGCGCGCGCCATCGGCGCGTCGATGGAGATGTAATCCTTGCGGCCGAAGATCTCGTCGTAACCGACGATGCGAAAGCGTTTGGTCTCGCCGTCGTCGTTCTCCACCTCCACCCAGGCGCCGAAGAACACCTTGCCTTCCTGCTGCGGGGAGTAATCGACGATCTTCAATTGCTCCAGGCATTTGGTCAGATAGCGGACGCGGCGGTCGATCTCGCGCAGCCGCTTCTTGTTGTACTGGTAGTCGGCGTTTTCGCTTCTGTCGCCCAGGCTGGCGGCCCAGGTCACTTTCTTGGTCACCTCGGGGCGTTCTTCGCGCCAGAGGTAATCCAGCTCTTGCTTGAGCTTGTCATACCCTTCACGGGTTATCAGTTGAGTTCTCATGGTGATTTATCTTTATGGGGCCACCGCCACAGTGTACGTGAATGCGGGGGGCTTTAGAAATGGCGCGCGGGCCTGCGCGTTGCCGCACGGTTGTTATTCAGTTTGCGCAGCTTTTAACAATCGGGAGTATGCTTAGCGATAGCGGAAAAGGAATGTGACGAAAGGAGGATATCTGGCGAGAGAGACAAGGAATTTTGGCGCACAACCCAACACATTGAAGGTATTACCGCATGGAATTTAAAGATTACTACGCAACGATGGGCGTTGAGCCCAACGCCGATCTGAAAACCATCAAAACGGCCTACCGCCGGCTGGCGCGTAAATATCACCCTGACGTGAGCACCGAAGAAGACGCCGAGAGCAAATTCAAGGAGCTGGCCGAAGCCTATGAGGTGCTGAAGGACGAAGAGCGCCGCGCCGAGTACGATCAGATCCGGCTGCACCGCAACGATCCGAACTTTGGCCGCCAGGCGCGCGGCGATCGCGGCGGCTATCAGCAGAGCGCTTCATGGCACGGCGGCGGTGCCGACGCGCAAGACTTCTCCGATTTCTTCGAAAACATGTTCGGCGGGCGTGCGGCGGGCGGGCATCGCTCCGCTTCGCACTCGCACGGCGGGCATGGCTTCCGCGGCCAGGATCTCGAGATGGAGGTGCCGCTGTTCCTCGAGGAAACGCTGCATGGCCAAAGCCGCGAGATCTCCTACAAGCTGCCGGTGTACGACGAGCTGGGGCGGCAGGTGAGCGAAGCCAGCAAAACGCTGAACGTGAAAATCCCGGCCGGGGTGGGCGACGGCGAGCGCATTCGCCTCAAGGGGCAGGGCGTGGCCGGCGTGGGCGGCGGCCAGAACGGCGACCTGTATCTGGTCATCCGCCTCGCGCCGCACCCGCTGTTCGAGATTGACGGCCACAACCTGAGCATCGTGGCGCCGCTCGCCCCGTGGGAAGCGGCGCTCGGCGCCAGCATTGAGGTGTCGACGCTGACCGGCAAAATCGCGTTGACCGTGCCGGCCGGCAGCCAGAGCGGCAAACGGCTGCGGGTCAAGGGCAAGGGGCTGGCGGGCAAGAAAGAGCCCGGTGACCTGTATGTCATTCTCAAGGTGGTGATGCCGCCGAAGCCGAACGAGAAGGCCAGCGCCCTGTGGCGAGAACTGGCTGAACAGGCGGCGTTCAACCCGCGCGCGGAATGGGAGTAAAGCACATGATGAAGAAAGAGATCACTTTCACCGTGGTGGAACTGTGCCAACGGGTGGAGATTTCAGAGGATGAGCTGGTCGAGATCGTTGGCCTGGGCGTGATCGTGCCGCTGGAGCCGGCGCAGCCGAGCTGGGAGTTCGACTACCCGGCGCTGAGCCATCTGCAGCGTGCGCGCAGGCTGCGGGCCGAGCTGGATCTGGATTGGCCGGGGATCGCCATGGCGCTGACGTTGCTCGATCGGGTTGAGGCGCTGCAGCAAGAGAACCGGCAGCTGCGCCGGCAGCTGGCGCGTTTCCTGCAGACTTCCTGACTCGCCGTCAAAACGCCACCGTGCGGTTTGCCGGTGGCGAAATTGCGTAAAATTGGGCCGCGGCCCCACATTGCGCTGATAAAGGGCGATATTTTGACGAACCCCCGTCGACATTCACTGAAAATTGTTGATAAATGGGGAAAAGAATAAGCTTTGTAACAATTTCGTCTAGAATACATACCATTAAACGCTGTCTCAAATGGCAAGGTTTTCTAACAATATTCGAGTCAGGCAATAAAGCCTTTGGGAGTAATACCATGCAAGAGAATCATAAGATCCTGGTTGTCGATGATGACATGCGCCTGCGCGCACTTTTGGAACGTTATTTAACCGAGCAGGGCTTCCAGGTTCGCAGCGTTGCCAACGCTGAGCAAATGGATCGCTTGCTGACCCGTGAATCCTTCCATTTGATGGTGCTCGATCTGATGTTGCCGGGCGAAGACGGCCTGTCCATCTGCCGCCGCCTGCGCAGCCAGAGCAACCCGATGCCGATCATTATGGTCACCGCCAAAGGTGAAGAGGTCGATCGCATCGTCGGGCTGGAAATCGGCGCCGACGACTACATTCCTAAACCGTTTAACCCGCGTGAGCTGTTGGCTCGCATTCGTGCAGTGCTGCGCCGCCAGGCTAACGAACTGCCGGGCGCGCCTTCGCAGGAAGAAGCGGTGATCGCGTTCGGCAAATTCAAACTGAACCTCGGCACCCGCGAGATGTTCCGCGAAGACGAACCGATGCCGTTGACCAGCGGCGAGTTCGCGGTACTGAAGGCGCTGGTCAGCCACCCGCGTGAACCGCTGTCGCGCGATAAGCTGATGAACCTGGCGCGTGGCCGCGAATACAGCGCCATGGAGCGTTCCATCGACGTGCAGATCTCTCGCCTGCGCCGCATGGTGGAAGAAGATCCGGCGCATCCGCGTTATATCCAGACCGTTTGGGGTCTCGGCTACGTGTTCGTCCCGGACGGCAGCAAGGCATGAGGCGATTGCGCTTTTCACCGCGTAGCTCGTTTGCCCGAACCCTGTTGTTGATCGTCACCCTGCTGTTCGTCAGCCTGGTGACGACCTATCTGGTGGTGCTGAACTTCGCCATCCTGCCCAGCCTGCAGCAGTTCAACAAGGTATTGGCCTACGAAGTGCGTATGCTGATGACCGATCGGCTGCAGCTGGAGGACGGCACGCTGCTGGAAGTGCCGCCGGCGTTCCGCCGCGAGATCTACCGCGAACTGGGCATCTCTCTCTACACCAACTCGGCGGCGGAGGAGAGCGGCCTGCGCTGGGCGCAGCACTACCAGTTCCTCAGCCAGCAGATGGCGCAGCAGCTCGGCGGGCCGACCGATGTGCGGGTGGAGGTGAACAAGAACTCCCCGGTGGTGTGGCTGAAAACCTGGCTGCAGCCCGATATCTGGGTGCGCGTGCCGCTGACGGAAATCCACCAGGGCGACTTCTCTCCGCTGTTCCGCTATACGCTGGCGATCATGTTGCTGGCGATCGGCGGCGCCTGGCTGTTTATCCGCATTCAAAACCGCCCGCTGGTGGAGCTGGAACATGCGGCGCTGCAGGTGGGCAAGGGGATTATTCCGCCGCCGCTGCGCGAGTATGGCGCTTCCGAAGTGCGGTCGGTGACTCGCGCATTCAATCAGATGGCGTCGGGCGTCAAGCAGCTGGCGGATGACCGCACCTTGCTGATGGCCGGGGTTAGCCACGATCTGCGCACGCCGTTGACGCGTATCCGGCTGGCGACGGAGATGATGAGCGCCGAAGACGGCTATCTGGCCGAGTCGATCAATAAAGACATCGAAGAGTGCAACGCCATCATCGAGCAGTTCATCGATTATCTGCGCACCGGGCAGGAGATGCCGACCGAAAGCAGCGATCTGAACGCCATTTTGGGCGAGGTGGTCGCGGCGGAAAGCGGCTATGAGCGGGTGATTGAAACCGCGCTGTCGCCGGGTGAACTGATGATGAACGTGCACCCGCTGTCGATTAAGAGGGCGGCGGTGAACATGGTGGTGAACGCGGCGCGTTACGGCAACGGCTGGATCAAGGTCAGCAGCGGCCGCGAGCTGCAGCGCGGCTGGTTCCAGGTGGAAGACGACGGCCCGGGCATCAAGCCGGAAGAGTTGAAGCACCTGTTGCAGCCGTTCGTCCGCGGTGACAGCGCGCGCAGCACCAGCGGCACCGGTCTGGGGCTGGCGATCGTGCAGCGTATTATCGATGCGCACGACGGTGAGTTGGAAATCGGCACCAGCGAACGCGGCGGGCTCTTGATCCGCGCGTATATTCCGTTGCCGATGGAGAAAAAAGAGTCGGCCAACGGCCATCAAACCGCCAGGGAAAACGCCTGACGCGCTTGGCGCGGGCCGCGTCGTTGCGGCCCCGTCAGGACTTCCTGCTCATCACGTAATATTCCGCCGCATCCTCATGCAACCGACGGCCGGTCGGCGCCTGCCACGGATCGATTAACTCGATGCCGCAGTGGAGGAAGTCTTTGGTATTGCGGGTAGCCAGGGCGGCGCCGTAATGCAGGCAGGTGGCGGCGATTTGGGCATCCGGCACGCTCATCGCTTTACCCAGAAGCCGATTCCTTGCCGTCAATTCCGCGTATTGCATCGCGCACAGCCCATCAAACGGCAATATCTGCCCCTCGAACTTCAATTCAAGAGCGTCCGCCAATTTGAGCTTGAGATCCCGCTGGCGCTTGCCGTCAGGCATGCAGGCGACGCCGCTGAACAGTTCGGCCAGGACAATGGCGCTCAGATAGAGATCGTCATTGTCCTTTTCATTTAGCCAGTTAATGACGTTGTAGTACGGGCTGGGGCGCAGCGTTTCTGAAATGACGTTGGTGTCGAGAATGATCATGCGTTGTCATCTTCATCATCAAAGGTGACGATGCGTGGTGGCACGGCGTCACGCGGTGGGATCTCCAGCTCGACGCCGCCAAATTCGGCGAAGTGCTGATGCATCCAGGTACCCAATCCATAGCGCGGCGGCTTTTTCACCAGCGCCTGTTTCAGGATCATGCGCGCTTCCTCTTCCATGGAATGGCCGTTTTTCGCCGCTGAAATACGCAGCAGCTCTTTGATTTCGTCGTCCAGATTTCTGACGGTGATAGTAGCCATTGAAACCTCCTTTGCTATCAATGATTGCATTGACTTATTTTCTCGCCTTGCTGGTTAAAAAGCAATCGCTGAAAATAAAAAAAGGCGCGGGATCCGCGCCTTAGCTGAAGAGGTAACGCTACCGAATTACAGCTTAGGGCCGGCGCTGACCAGCGCGGCGCCCGCAGGCGTGTCGGTGTATTTGTCGAAGTTGGTGATGAAGCGCTCGGCCAGATCCTGCGCTTTTTCCTGCCACTGCTCGAGGCTGGCGTAGGTATTGCGCGGATCGAGGATCTCCGGGTTCACGCCCGGCAGCGCGGTCGGCATCGCCAGATCGAAGATCGGCAGGGTGACGGTTTCCGCCTTGTCGATTTCACCGCTCAGGATGGCGTCGATGATGCCGCGCGTATCTTTGATCGAGATGCGCTTGCCGGTACCGTTCCAGCCGGTGTTGACCAGGTAAGCCTGGGCGCCGGCGGCCTGCATGCGTTTCACCAGCACTTCGGCGTACTGCGTCGGGTGCAGCGACAGGAACGCGGCGCCGAAGCAGGCGGAGAAGGTTGGCGTCGGTTCGGTGACGCCGCGCTCGGTGCCGGCCAGTTTGGCGGTGAAGCCGGACAGGAAGTGGTACTGAGTCTGGTTGGCGGTCAGGCGCGATACTGGCGGCAGCACGCCGAAAGCGTCGGCGGTCAGGAAGATCACCTTGGTGGCGTGACCCGCCTTGGACACCGGCTTGACGATGTTCTGGATATGGTAGATCGGGTAAGAAACGCGGGTGTTCTCGGTTTTCGAACCGTCGTTGAAGTCGATGCTGCCGTCGGCCAGCACGGTGACGTTTTCCAGCAGCGCGTCGCGTTTGATGGCGTGGTAGATGTCCGGCTCGGCTTCTTCAGACAGCTTGATGGTCTTGGCGTAGCAGCCGCCTTCGAAGTTGAACACGCCGTCGTCGTCCCAGCCGTGCTCGTCATCGCCGATCAGCTGACGCTTAGGGTCGGTGGAGAGGGTGGTTTTGCCGGTGCCGGACAGGCCGAAGAACACCGCCACGTCGCCTTTCTCGCCCACGTTGGCCGAGCAGTGCATCGAGGCGATGCCTTTCAGCGGCAGCAGGTAGTTCATCATCGAGAACATGCCTTTCTTCATTTCGCCGCCGTACCAGGTGCCGCCGATCAGCTGCATGCGCTCGGTCAGGTTGAAGGCGACGAAGTTCTCCGAGTTCAAGCCTTGCTGCTGCCAGTTCGGGTTGGTGCATTTGGCGCCGTTCATCACCACGAAGTCCGGCTCGAAGTCAGCCAGCTCTTCGTCGCTCGGGCGGATGAACATGTTTTTCACGAAGTGCGCCTGCCAGGCCACCTCGGTGATGAAGCGCACTTTCAGGCGCGAGTCGGCGTTGGCGCCGCAGAAGGTATCCACCACGAACAGGCGCTTGCCGGAAAGCTGTTCGGTGACCAGGTGTTTCAGATCGGCCCACACTTCCGGGCTGAGGGGTTTGTTGTCGTTTTTGCCTTTGCCCTGATCGGCCCACCACACGGTATCGCGGGTGATGTCGTCGCGGACGATGTATTTGTCTTTCGGCGAGCGGCCGGTGAAGATGCCGGTATCGACGGAGACGGCACCCAGCTTGGTGACTACCCCACGCTCAAAACCTTCCAGAGATGGGTCTGTTTCTTCCTTAAACAGCAGTTCATAGCTCGGGTTGTGAACGATTTCGCTAACGTCGTGAATGCCGTAAGCGGCCAGATCCTGAGGGGTTATACCTTTAACGCGCATGTTACTACTCCTTGGTCACAGAATTTCTGGCGGCAATTGTAGGGATCTAACGGTGCGTAACAGCGATGGGTATCAAATATTTAACGTTTTAGGCGGTATTTCGTTACGATCTGAGAGATAGCACACGGAAAAAAGCAAACGTGCAAACGGCGGGCGTTGGCGGGCGCCGGGCGCGCCCGCCGAAGGGGGTATAACTTAGTGCAACCTATCGCTTTCGCCGGTATTACCCGCATACAAGGCGGCAACATCAACCGGGTCAAAGACATAGTGGCTGCCACAGTAGTCGCAGTGCATGTCGATATTGCCGTCCTGCTCTAGCATGTCCGCCACTTCGTCGGTCGGCAGGGTCAGCAGTGCGTCGGCGCAACGCTGGCGTGAACAGGTGCAACGGAACTGCACGTCCTGCGGCTCGTACAGGGTGACTTCTTCCTGGTGATACAGGCGGTACAGCACTTCGTTGGCCGGCAGGCCGAACAGCTCTTCGCTTTTTACCGTGTTGGTCAGTTGCACCAGATGATCGAAATCATCGAGGTTGCCGTCCTGCGCCGGCAGCACCTGCAGCAGCATACCGGCCGCTGCGGCGTGGCCTTCCGCTTCGCCGGTGCGGATGAACAGGCGGGTTGGCAGCTGTTCGGACTGGCGGAAGTAGGCTTCCAGGCACTCGGCCAGGGTTTCACCTTCCAGGCCGACCACGCCCTGATAGCGCTCGCCTTCCGTCGGGGAAATGGTGATGACCATGACACCGTTGCCGATCATCTGATGCAGGGTGCTGTCGTCGGTGATAGGCGCCTGGGTGCGCGCAACGCCGCGCATCTCCTGGCGGTTGTTGCCGTTGATCACCGCCAGCTTCAGCGGGCCGTCGCCCTGCAGCTGCACGGTGATGTCGCCGTCGAACTTCAGGGTCGCGGTCAGCAGACTGGTGGCGACCAGCAGCTCGCCCAGCAGCTTTTGCACCGGCGCCGGGTAGTCGTGATTATTCAGGATCTGCTGATAGGTTTCGCTGACGGTAACCAGCTCGCCGCGCACCGCGTAGTTTTCAAACAGGTAACGGTGCAATTGGTCATGGTTGGACATAATCTTCTCTCATTGCGGTGAGGGGTTATTCCGGCTCACCAAATTTAAATTTCATCAGGTCGCGCCGCTCCTTTTTGTCCGGACGGCGGTCCGGATGCGGCATGGTCAACGCGTTCATCTTGCGCGCCAGCGCCATTTTTTCGCGGTTGGCGATGCTGGCTTCGGTTTCCTGATACATTTGCTGCGCCTCGCCGGCGCCGCGGCGTTGGCTGCTCAGCGCCAGCACGATCACGGTTCGTTCTTCGTTACCCTGCCGCAGCTTGAGCTCGGCGTTGAGTTCGACAATCTTGCTCGGCTTGCCGCGCTGGCCGTTGTAATGCACCTTGCCGCCGTCGATCATTTCGCGCGCCAGCGCGCGGGTCTTGTAGAAGCGTGCGGCCCACAGCCACTTGTCCAGCCGGACCGCGTCGTCGCGCGTCGCTTTTTCCTTCATGCTTCCCCCTTGGCCAGCGCCGGTATCAGCAGGCGATAGTCGCGCATCGACGGATGGCGCTGGAAGCTTTTTTCCGCCGTGCTGGAGTCCGGGTTTTGCACGCCCAGGCAGTAACGAATGCCGAAAGCGCGCGCCGCGTCGAGGATCGGCTCGCCGTCGTCGACGAACAGCGTGCGCTGCGGATTGAATCCGGTGTGCTGCTGCACCGCCTGCCACAGACGCTGATCTTCTTTCGGATAACCAAATGTGTGGGTGGAAAACAATAAATCAAGGTGCCGATCGAGGCCGGTATGCTCGATTTTCACCGCCAGGCTGTGCGGATGCGCATTGGTCAGCAAAATGGTTTGCAGGCCGGCGTCGCGCAGCGCCTGTAAAAACGGCTCGGTGTCTTCGCGCAGCCGGGCGCGGCTGCCCACTTCGCTGGTCATGCGGTAGATATCCAGATCCAACCGCTCGCTCCAGTAATCGAAGCAATACCAGTTCATGGTGTGCTGCACCGCCTGATATTCCCGCTCAATGATATTGCGGGCTTCGTCGAACGGAATGGCGCGCCTTTCGCTCAGCGCCTGCGGCACCAGGCTGAGCCAAAAGTGGCTGTCGAACTCCAGATCCAGCAAGGTGCCGTCCATATCCAGCAGCACGGTATCGATCTGCGGCCAATCAAACTCGGGAACCATAAAAACTCCACGGGCGGACCGACGGGCGGTCCGCAGATGAGAATAATAGCGTTAGCGTAGCATAAGCAGATGACAGGGCGGAGGCCCCGACGCCAGGTTCAGGCCATCGGCCGCATCGACATCGGATTGAGCTGCGGATTGAAGCAGCTGTCGTAGTAACGCTGGATATCGGCGACGCGGTGCTGATTGATGCGCCGACGCTGCACCAGCCGCCAGGCGTTATAGCCCAGGCTGATGACCACCGCCAGCAACAGCAGGCTGGTACCGAGGTAGCGCCACAGGGTGATCATGTCCGGTTCGCTGTGCAGCGCCACGTGGCGGGTGCCGTTGGCGTCGACGCTGAGGCTGGTGATCACCCCCTGCGCCTGGAACGGGGTATGCAGCAGCAGAGTGGAAAGGCGCTGCAGCTCATTCCACTGGTCGAGGGCGTTGTATTCGCTCTGCGGCGCCGAAGATTGCGGGTGGCTGACCAGCTGGCGGCCTTCGTCGCTGCGGATCAGGAAACCGCCCGGCGGCGGGCTGTTGAGCGCCGCGGCGGCCAGACGCGTTTCATTGAAGATGAACGACGACGTGGCCACTTTGGTCAGGCTGTCCAGCGATTCGGCACTCACCGGGCGCAGCAGCACGTTGACGCCTTGCAGCGCGCCGGATCTGGCGCGTTTCACCAAACCGCTCCAGTTTTTGGCGTTACCCAGGTTGACCAGGGCGTTTTTCAACCGCACGCAGTCATTTTCTGCCTGACACAAATCCTGTGTTTTCAGAACGATATCAGAGAAGTCATCCAACAGGATCATGCCGGATTTCTCGATGGCGCTGGCCAACTGCGGGTTGACCTTCTGATCGGCGCCGCTCGGATGCAGCTGGCTGTTGACCGTAGCCAGCAGGGCCGTCGCTTTGTCTATGACTTCCGATTCCGGCTGCGGCAGCGGGGCGGCGTTGTTCCAATAAATGCCGGAGCAGTCGAACGGCGCGAAATTGGCGGCGCCGCCACCGTTGGCCGGCGGCGGCACATAGCACATGCCGCTGCCGCGCACTTTCAGCGTGTCGCCGATGCGCAGCGGCGTGGCCTCCAGCGCCTGTACGCTGGTCACTTCCACTTTTTGCGCGCCCTGCAGCCAGGCCATGCTGAGGGTCAGCGGCAGGTTGAGCGGGATATAGATCAGCAGCAACAGCAGCACCAGCGCCGAGCTGGCGACCAGCACCGCGTTGCGGCCCCACTGCTGCAGCGGGAAGTTCTTCACTTCGTCATGCAGCGAGAGGAAGCGCCCCTGGCGCACCACCTGCCGATTGAGGTAGACGTCCACGTCGGTGGTCTTGCCCAGGTCCTGCGTCAGGTAAGGCTGCCAATGCGGCGGGTAGATAAGATCGATGATGCCGAGCGAAATGTTGCTGATCTGCCCCTGGCCGGATTCGCCGAACAGGCCCCAGCGCTTCGGCGTGCCGCGCAGACAGTGGATCTCCTTCAGCTCGCGTGAGGCCGGGCGACGGAACAGATTCCAGCATCCCCAGGCGATCATCAGCACCGCCACGAAAATCATCCAGGGGATCACCAGCACCGGGCTTATCAGGCTGAAGAACAGCAGCAGCAGCGCAACGGAGATGATAACGGCTTCACGGATGCCGTTCGGCCGGTTCAGCGCATGCTCTTCCGGCGTTTCCTTGCGAATATTGACCAGCTCGACATGCTCGCTCTCCTCCTTGCGGATGGACGCGTTTTTGGTCGGCGCGGCGGTCACCACCGGCGGCTGCGGCCGGTCGTGAATATGATCTTTCAGCGAATGCCCGTTGAGCGAAATCACCAGCGGCAGCGTCTGGGTTCTGATCACTTCCACATGGTTGTCGGCGGTGATATAGGGTTCCCAGAACGGCGGCAGATGCACCTCTTCAGCGTCGAGGTAATAGCGCCATTTATTGGGATCGTCGCTGGCCAGCCCGTAGCGGGTGATGGCGTGCGTGACGGGATAAACGTTATCGCTTTGCGGGGTGAGCGCCAGCTTGGCCGCGGGCAGCGTAGCGCCGCCGCCGGGCAACAGTTTGTTGCTCAGCTTGTTTTGCTGATTGAGGTAGAATTCGACCGCGGCGCGCTCTTCGTCGGTCAGCTTGCGGTGGGCTGGTTTGATAAACGGCAGCGCGTGCGCCAGCGCCGACGGGTTGCGGGCCTTGAACCACAGGTACAGACCAGCGGCAATCAGACAGACAAGCACTAAGGCCAATATCAACACTATTGTGCTCATGCAATCCCCATCTCACACCGTGAATTTCGCCAACCTGATGAAAAGCTGAATATTATACGGAGTAAACCGCCAGGAGGCACCCAGAACTAATGAGGGAACAAACAGATTCTCGCTCTGGATCTCATTCCTTCATGACGCAAGGCCATTTTATCACTGATTCTTGCCTGCGTGATACTAGCAACCGGCCTCTGCCGTCGATATCGGCATTATCCTATTTTCTTGCACGCTGTTTGCTGAATCAGTACGGAAAATCGCCGGCCGCTGGCTACGCTTGTTAAAAGAAAGTAAATTACTACTCATGCGCGTTGCGGCGGAGCTTGCCCTTAACGCACAATGTGATCAGGATCGAATTTGGTCAGCGTTTGAGCGCCTACGAGCCGTGCGTTACGCCAATCATTATTTCGGTTGCCCCGTCCACGTCTGGGTAACCTTTTTGAGGCAATCATGGATAAACACCTGCAAAAACCTAAAATTCTGAAAGTGGAAACGGTCGCGCGTTCGCGTTTGTTCAACGTCGAGTCGGTCGATTTGGAATTCAGCAACGGGGTTCGGCGGGTGTATGAGCGCATGCGGCCTTCGGATCGCGAAGCGGTGATGATCGTGCCGGTGATTGGCGATGATCTGCTGCTGATCCGCGAATATGCGGTGGGCACCGAATCCTATGAGCTGGGGTTCCCGAAAGGGCTGATCGATCCCGGTGAGGGCGTGCTGGAGGCGGCCAACCGCGAGCTGATGGAAGAGGTGGGATTCGGCGCGAAGCGCTTTGATTTTCTCAGCAAGCTGACGATGGCGCCATCCTACTTTTCCAGCAAAATGAATATCGTGCTGGCGCACGATCTCTATCCGCAGAGCCTGGAAGGGGATGAACCAGAGCCCCTGCCGCAGGTGCGCTGGCCGATCGCCAACATGATGGCGCTGCTGGCGGAACCGGATTTCCGTGAGGCGCGCAACGTCAGCGCGCTGTTCCTCTCCGAGGCGTTTTTGCGCGCATCGCGCTGATACGCTTCGCGCCGAACAAAAAAAGGGCCAGATTTCTCTGGCCCTTTTCGATCAGAACAGCTCGTGGCTTTCACCGCCCGGATCGGTCAACGTGGTGCCGGTATCGCGCGATGGGTAGTCCGTCGGCTGAGTTCCTTCGATGAAGTACTCGGAACGGCTGCCGCCGCCACCGCCAGAGAGCTTGCCGCTGCTCTTGTCGATGGTGACGCTGATGATGCCCGGCGGCGGCGTGACTTTCTGCTCCGGGATGCCTTCCAGCGCGGTCTTCATGAAGTCGTCCCACGCCGGCTGGGCGCTCTTGGCACCGCCTTCACCGCCGGAAATTTGATCCGGGATGGCGCCGGATACCGTCGACCGGCCCAGATCGCGGCGGTGATCGTCGAAACCGATCCACACCGAGGTCACGGTATCCGGGCCATAGCCGGAGAACCAGGCGTCCTTGGAACTGTTGGTGGTACCGGTTTTGCCGCCGATGTCATGACGCTTCAGATCGCGCCCGGCGCGCCAGGCGGTACCCATCCAACCCGGTTCGCCGAAGATGTTGCTGTTCAGCGCGTCGTGGATCAAGAAGGCCAGCTGTGTGCTGATGACGTGCGGCGCATACTGTTGATCGCCGTCCTGCTGTACCTGAGCCGGGGTGACCTGCTCCAGCTGCGGCATCGGCACCGTGCTGTTGTTGCCTTCCTGCGAGGTGGCGACGTTTTCGATGTTGTCGTCGGACAGCACCGCCGAGCGGTGGGTGTCGCCGTAGATCACCGGCAGGTTGCAGCTGCTGCACACCACTTTCGGTTTGGCTTCGAACACCGTATTGCCGTTGTCGTCTTCAATTTTGGTGATGAAGTACGGATCGACCAGGTAACCGCCGTTCGCCAGCACCGCGTAGCCGCGCACCAGCTGCATCGGGGTGAAGGAGGCGGAACCCAGCGCCAGCGATTCGGTATGCACGATATTCTGCGCCGGGAAGCCGAAGCGCTGCAGGTATTCCGCCGCGTAGTCGACGCCCATCGCGCGCATCGCGCGCACCATCACTACGTTCTTCGATTGCCCCAGCCCCTGCCGCAGGCGAATCGGGCCGTCGTAGGTCGGCGGCGAGTTCTTCGGCCGCCAGTCGGTGCCGGCGCCGGCATCCCAACGGGTGATCGGCAAGTCGTTCAGGATGGTGGCCAGCGTCAGGCCTTTATCCATCGCGGCGGTGTACAGGAACGGTTTGATGTTCGAACCTACCTGGCGCAGCGCCTGCGTGACGCGGTTGAATTTGCTCTGGTTGAAATCGAAGCCGCCGACCAGCGCTTTCACCGCGCCGTCGTTCGGGTTGATCGAGACCAGCGCCGAGTTGACGTCCGGCACCTGCGACAGCCACCAGGCGTCGTTCACTTTGCGCACCCATACCTGCTGGCCGGCCTGCACCACGTCGGTGACGCGTTTCGGCGTTGGGCCTTGCTGAGTGTCTGAGCGATATGGCCGCGCCCAGCGCATGGTCGCCATCGGCAGGGCAATGCTGCTGCCGTCGGCCAGCATCGCCGTCGCTTCCTGCGGGTTGGCGGCGGTGATCACCGCCGGCACCAACGGGCCGTAGTTCGGCAGGTTTTTCAGCGAATCGACAATCTGTTTGCGATCCCAGGCCGCTTCGCCGACTTTCCACAACACGTTGGACGGGCCGCGATAGCCGTGGCGCATGTCATAGGCCAGCACGTTGTTGCGCACCGATTCCTGCGCCGCCAGCTGCAGCCGTTTGGTGACGGTGGTGTAAACCTTGTAACCGTCGGTATAGGCGTTTTCACCGTAGCGCTTGATCATCTCCTGACGCACCATCTCGGAGAGATACGGCGCGGAGAAGCTGATTTCCGGCGCATGGTAATTGGCGACCAGATCTTCGGAACGCGCCTGATCGTACTGCGCCTGCGTGATGTAGTGTTCGTCCAGCATGCGCGATAGCACCACGTTGCGACGGGCAACGGCGCGATCGTGCGAATAGAGCGGGTTGAAGGTGGACGGCGCTTTCGGCAGGCCGGCGATGGTCGCCATTTCGCTCAGGGTCAGCTGGCTGACGTCTTTGCCGAAATAGACCTGCGCGGCGGCGCCCACGCCGTAGGCGCGGTAACCCAGATAGATCTTGTTCAGATACAGCTCAAGGATTTCATCTTTGGTGAGCATCTGCTCGATGCGCACCGCCAGGAAAGCTTCCTTGATTTTACGCATCAGGGTGCGTTCCGGGCTTAAGAAGAAGTTACGCGCCAGCTGTTGGGTAATGGTACTGGCCCCCTGTGAAGCGTGGCCGGAGACCAGCGCGATGGAGGCGGCGCGGAAGATGCCGACCGGATCGACGCCGTGGTGATCATAGAAGCGGCTGTCTTCGGTGGCGATGAATGCGTGCACCATCACCGGCGGAATTTGATCCAGTTTCAGCGGAATGCGGCGCTTCTCGCCGTATTGGGCGATCAGTTCGCCATCGGCGCTGTAGACCTGCATCGGTATCTGCAGCCGCACATCTTTCAGCGTTGCAACGTCGGGCAGCTGTGGCTCGACATATTTGTACAAGCCAAAAATCGAGGCTGCTCCCAGCACGATGCAACATACTGCAAGGATTAGAAAATACTTTACGAACTTCACCTGAGATTTCCCATTTCTAAGTCATTTGGGCAGTTTATAAACAACCGCGCGGTAGTATAAAGGCAAGCCTGCGACATGGATATGTTCTTTTATCATCTGATGTTATGGAGGCTTGCGAAACATGTTCCCTCAAGCATGGCAGGTAGGGCTGGATATACAAATCGACTGCGTGCGGGCGGTGGCGGCCCAACGCCGCCGCAACGGCTGGCAGTTGCACCACTGGTGGCAGCAGGCGCTGCCGCAGGCGGTTTTGCGCGATGGCTGCCTGCAACCTTCCGAATTCCTGATCCGGGCGCTGCGGCAATGGCGCGTCCAGCTGCCGCGACATATTTCCTTACGCATTGCTCTACCGGCGCAACGCGTGTTACAGCAGCGCATGACGCAGCCGGACGCGCGGCTGCGCGAGCCGGAACGCAGCGACTATATCGGTGGCCACGGTTTGAAGCAGTTCCCGCTCGACGGCCAGACGTTGGTGCTCGACTATCGCGCCGCGCCGGCGGATGAGGCGGCGCTGCTGTTGACCGCTGCGCGGCGGCAGGAGCTGCAGCAGTGGCTGCATTGTCTGCGTCAGGCTGGCCTGCATCCGCAAGCGGTCGATATCACCCCCTGTGCGCTGCGCATGATGGCGACGGCGGCAGGCGTGCCGCCCGCTGCGGGGTTGATGCACCGTCTCGAACGAGAATGGCTGTGGGTGGCGCCGGCCGACGGCGCGTTCGCTTTTGGTCTGGCGCCGGGCGACGATGACGCGCAGGCGCTGCGGGCGCTGCAAGCCCAGATGCCGGTGGGCGACGATCGGCCGGTCTATGCCGGCGGTGTGCTGGCGGGAGCCTTGCCCGCCGGTTGCCTTGGCTGGTCGCCGCTCAGCGCCTTCACGCAGCTGCGTCCGCCGTTGCCTGCGCATCCTTCGGCGTTCGCGTTGGCCGGTGGTCTGGCGCTGCGCGAGGAGGATCGCTGATGTATCAGGTCAACTTTCTGCCCTGGCGCCAGCGCCGCGAGCGGCGGCGCGGCTATTTCTGGCTGGGCGTGCTGCTGTTGCAGGTAGCGGCGCTGCTGCTGGCACTGTTCCTGATCGCCGGCCAGCTGCGGCATCAACAGGCGCAGCGGCAGGCGCGGCTGGCGATGCTGGGTGAAGATTTGGCGGCATTGACGTTGCTCGTCCGCCAGCAGCAGCAAGAGCGGGCGCAGCGAGCGCTGCACAGCGTCCGCGCCGAACGGCAGGCGAGCAACGCCCAACATAACCGGCGTTATTTGCAGCTGCTGCAGCAATTGTCCTCCAGCGTTCCTCCCCCGCTGTGGCTCACGGCGCTGGACAGCGATGCGGCGAACGGCCTGCGGCTGCGTGGATTGAGCCGCTCTCCAGCGGCCATCACGCAGTTCGAACGACGGCTGGCGGGGATGCCTGCGTTGCCACGGCTGCGTTTGGCTGAGGTGGCGCAACGCGAAGACGGCCTGTACTCCTTTCACCTGGCGGCGCGCTGGGGGCGTGATGGATAGCCGTTTGTCATCCGGGCTGCGCTTCTGGCTGAGCTTGCCGGGTTGGCTATTGCTGGTGGCACAAGGGCTGGGCATTGGCGCGTTGGCGCTGTTGGGCGGCGGCTGGATGCTGCAAGACGAATGGCGTCAGCGGGAAAGCGCGGCGGAGCGGCAACAGCGCCTGTTGCAACAGATCGCCATGGTGCAACGCCAACTGGATGAGGTGCCGCAAACCGCTATCCCTGCGGCGCCGCTTGCGCCGATCGCCACCGGCGATCTGGCGAGCGTGCTGCAACGAGCGGGGGGCGCCCTGTTGCGCTGGCAGCGGCAGGAAAAACCGCCGCGGCAAACGCTGAGCTTGCGCATTGACTACGCCGGTTTGCTGGTGCTGCTGGAGGCGCTGCCCGCCGATTTGCGCCTCCAGCAGCTGAGCGTGGAGACACCGCCGCAGGGCATGACGGCGCGGTTGGTTTTACAGGATACCGCCGAGGAGCAGGCCGATGAGTAAAAGACCTGGCCGTTGGTGGTGGCTGCTATGGCCGTGGGCCTTATGCGCTGAGCCGCGCGATCCGTTTGCGCCGCCTCCGCTGCCTGCTTGTGCCCAAACGGAGGCATCGCCGGCGGGCTGGCGACTGAAAGGCGTCATCGGGCACCCGGCGCTGCGCTATGGCTGGGTGGTGACGCCGGCGGGGCAATGGCTACGCCTGCGGCCGCAGCAGCGGGTGCTGGCCGAGCGCTGGCAGGTGACGCAGGTGCAGGCGCGCAGCCTGACGTTAACGGCGCTGGCGGCCGAACCGGATTGCCCGGCGAGCCAGGGCGACATCTCGCTCATGATGGACAACAACAAGGATGGCAAACCATGAAAGCACGCGCTGGATTGGGCGTGGCGCTGTGGTGCCTGGCGCTCGGTGCCGCGCAGGCGCAGGATAAGCAGCGGGTTTCCCTGGAGTTTCAGGATGTGCCGGTGACGGTCATCCTGCAGGCGCTGGCGGATTATCGGCAGATGAACCTGATCGCCGCGCCCGGCGTGAGCGGCAACCTGACGCTGCGGCTGGAGAATGTGCCCTGGCCTCAGGCGCTGGCGCTGACTCTGCGTATGGGCAAGCTGACGATGACGCGGGAGGGGAGCGTGATGCTGATCGCCCCGGAGCCGGACGCGCAGGAAA
The DNA here is from genome assembly GCF_040280225.1 of Serratia sp. SM04. Taxonomy (NCBI): domain Bacteria; kingdom Pseudomonadati; phylum Pseudomonadota; class Gammaproteobacteria; order Enterobacterales; family Yersiniaceae; genus Serratia; species Serratia sp. SM04. The sequence continues at coordinate 179,965 of NZ_JBEOQT010000007.1, forward strand.
AAAAACAGCAGCGAGAAGCGCTGGCGCAGCGGCAACCGCTGCACAGCCTCACCCTGACGTTACAAAACGGCGATGCGGCGGAGATTGCCGAAAGCCTCAATGCCCAACGCGGCGCCTTGCTCAGCGAGCGTGGCAGCGTGCTGGCGGATAAGCGCACCAATACGCTGCTGCTGCGCGACACCGCGCCAATCCTGGCGCAGTTGAAAAAACGGGTGACGGAAATGGACGCGCCGCTGGCACAGGTGCAGCTGGCGGCGCATATCGTGACCATCAACAGCGAAAGCCTGCGTGAACTCGGCGTGCGTTGGGGATTGGCGCCCGACGACAGGCCGACGCGGCCGCTGCGGCCGGGCAATCTCGGCGTCAACCTGCCGCTGGAGCGCAGCGCGGTGAACGCCGGTTTCCACCTGGCGCGCATCAGCGGGCGTTTGCTGAGCCTCGAGCTGACGGCGCTGGAGCAGGAGAATCAGGTGGAGATCATCGCCAGCCCGCGCCTGCTGACGGCGCATCTGCAAACCGCCAGTATCAAACAGGGAACCGAGATCCCTTACGAAGTGTCGAGCGGCGCCAGCGGTGCGACCGCGATCGAGTTCAAAGAGGCGGTGCTGGGCATGGAGGTGACGCCCAAGGTGTTGCCGGACGGACGCATCACGCTGACGCTGCACATCAGCCAAAATATGCCGGGGCGCGCCATCAGCCGGGGCGCGGGGGAAGCGCTGACCATCGATAAACAGGAGATTAAGACGCAGATCACGGTGAAAAACGGCGAAACCCTGGTGCTCGGCGGTATTTTTCAACGGCATAGCGGCAAGACGGCGGACAAGGTGCCGGGATTGGGCGATGCACCAATGCTGGGGGGCTTGTTCCGGCAAAGCGGCGCGCAACAGAAAAAACGCGAGCTGGTGATCTTCATTACGCCGACCCTGATTAAGGGATAAGCGGCTGCCTGTCGGCCGGGCGGCAAATCTCCTAAAGTTGATGAGCAGATACACTTTTTTATCCCCTTGGGGGGATCTGCGTTTGACGCTGCGGCCGATTTAGCTTACAAGGGTTACCGAATTGAGCACCGAGGTTTTTTGTTAGCGTCAAGACGCCGTTAAAAACATATGGTTTCCCTCCCGCGGCGTGGATTGCGATTTATTCGGTTGCCAAACTACCAAGAGTGTTGAGATAATTTTTCGTCTGATCTCGCACTATCGCTCATGAGGTTTCAGTTTAGGTCCCGCCGCTGATTTGATTGGCGGGGCGGGTTAACATTAACGAATTGTCTTAGTAATACCGAAAAACATGGCAGAGAAACGCAATATCTTTCTGGTTGGGCCTATGGGTGCCGGCAAAAGCACTATTGGCCGTCAGTTAGCTCAGCAACTCAATATGGAGTTCTTCGACTCCGATCAAGAAATTGAGCGACGTACCGGAGCTGACGTGGGCTGGGTATTCGACGTGGAAGGGGAAGAAGGTTTCCGCGATCGTGAAGAAAAAGTCATTAATGAACTGACGGAAAAACAAGGGATTGTGTTGGCGACCGGCGGCGGTTCGGTGAAGTCGCGCGAAACGCGCAACCGTCTGTCCGCGCGCGGCGTGGTGGTCTATCTGGAAACCACGATCGAGAAGCAGCTGGCTCGTACCCAGCGTGATAAAAAACGCCCGCTGCTGCAGGTTGATTCTCCGCCGCGTGAAGTGCTGGAAGCCTTGGCGAAAGAGCGCAATCCGTTGTATGAAGAGATTGCCGATGTCACCATCCGCACCGACGATCAGAGCGCTAAAGTGGTTGCCAACCAGATCATCAACATGCTGGAAAGCAACTGATTGCCGATTTTCGCGTTCGCCGTCGGCCAATGCGGAAAACTGATTTGTGTTCCCCGCTGTTGCGGGGATCAACCACCGCCGCACCATACAGAGAACTGAGCGCGACATGGAGAGAATTACTGTAACGCTTGGGGAGCGCAGCTACCCGATTACCATCGCCGCCGGATTGTTTAACGATCCGGCTTCTTTTATGCCGTTGAAGGCGGGTGAGCAAGCGATGTTGGTCACCAACCAGACCCTGGCGCCGCTTTATCTGGAGCGTGTCCGGCAGGTGCTGGAGCAGGGGGGCGTCGTGGTGGATCAGGTGATCCTTCCCGATGGTGAGCAGTACAAATCTCTGGCGGTGTTGGAGCAGGTGTTTTCGGCGCTGCTTGAAAAACCGCACGGGCGCGATACCACGCTGATCGCCCTCGGCGGGGGCGTGGTCGGCGATCTGACCGGCTTCGCCGCCGCGTGCTACCAACGCGGCGTGCGCTTTATTCAGGTTCCCACCACGCTGTTGTCGCAGGTGGACTCCTCCGTAGGCGGCAAAACCGCCGTCAACCACCCGCTCGGCAAAAATATGATCGGCGCTTTCTATCAACCCGCTTCGGTGGTGGTTGATCTGGATTGCCTGAAAACGTTGCCGACGCGTGAACTCTCTTCCGGCCTGGCTGAAGTCATCAAATACGGGATCATCCTAGATCGCGAGTTCTTCGTCTGGTTGGAAAACAACATCGATGCGCTGATGGCGCTGGATATGCAGGCGTTGGCGTACTGTATCCGCCGCTGCTGCGAGCTGAAGGCCGAGGTCGTGGCCGCCGACGAACGCGAAAGCGGCCTGCGCGCCTTGCTGAATCTGGGCCATACTTACGGCCACGCCATCGAAGCCGAAATGGGCTACGGCGTATGGCTGCACGGCGAAGCGGTGGCTGCGGGCATGGTGATGGCGGCGGAAACCGCGCACCGTCTCGGCCAGTTCTCGGTTGAAGATATCGAACGCATCAAAGCGCTGCTGCTGCGGGCCGGCTTGCCGGTCTGCGGGCCGCAGGAAATGACGCCGGAATCCTATCTGCCGCACATGCTGCGCGACAAGAAAGTGTTGGCGGGTGAATTGCGTCTGGTGCTGCCGACCGCGATAGGTGCGGCGGAAGTGCGCGGCGGCGTAGGGCATGAGCTGGTGTTGGCGTCGATCGCCGCCTGCCTGCCTGAGCAGCAGCGTAATTAAATCGGACTAAGTAACAGTGGCTTAGCCGCCATTTGCATCTATATTAATACAGTGAGCAGAGCACGACGGGTGTCGCTTTGCCATCATCGGGTTAATCTGCCCGTGCCACGGTAGGTCTACGGTGGTGGGCTTTTGCCTCTAGTTGGAGGGTTTCAGATGGACGAGTTTAAACCGGAAGACGATCTCAGACCTGATAGCAGCGATCGTCGTCCTACGCGTTCGCGCAAGCCGGCCGCCGCGCCGCGCTTCGCCGTTTCGCGCCAGCATTTGATGATCGGCATCGGCATTTTGGTGCTGTTGCTGCTGATTATCGGCATCGGTTCCGCCTTGAAGGCGCCGACCAAGCATGAAGCGGCTCAGGATAGCGGCGCGCAAAACGGCGCGGCCCGCGATATCAACCTGTCCGGTTCTTCGTCGCTGACCACCGCCAATAACGGCGTGCCGGGCGGCACCACGGATACCCATGACAACAACGGCGTGAGCGCGACTCAGCCGCAGCAACCGCAGAACGTCAGCGTTCCGCCGATCTCCGGCACGCCGACCGAAGCGCAAACTCAGCCTCAGCAGGGCGGTGCGCAGCAGCGCGTCGATCTGCCTGGCAACATGGCGGATGCGCTGTCGCAGCAGCAAGGGCAGGTGGATGCCGCGACCCAGGGCATGACCGGCGCAGCCTCGACGCTGCCGACCGCACCGGCGACGGTGATGAGTGGCGCCGCGGCGCGCGAAACGACTCGCCCTGTGCAGGGCACCGCGCAGCAACAGCATAAAACGCCGGCGAAAACCGCCGCCAAGCCGAGCGCGACGCAGCATAAATCACCGACCACGGTGTATACGCCGCCTGCCAAGCCGTCTTCTACCGCGAAAGCGGGAGCGGTCGCCAGCAGCGGCAGTTCGCTGCAGTCTGCGCCAGGCAGCCACTATACCTTGCAGCTGAGCAGCGCTTCGCGTTCCGATACGCTGAACGCCTACGCCAAACAGCAGAAGCTGCAGAACTACCTGGTGTACGCCACCAAGCGTGACGGCAAACCGTGGTACGTGCTGGTAAGCGGCAACTATGCGTCTTCCGCAGAAGCGAAGCGCGCCATTGCTTCGTTGCCGGCGGATGTGCAGGCGAAAAAACCGTGGGTCCGACCTGTACACCAAGTGCAGCAAGATCTTAAAAAATAAATCATTTAAATTTGTGCGCTGATGTGCTGTCTGAAACAGAGTACAATCCGCCGCTCTGAATTGTATAAGTAGCTAATTGACGGCATGAAGAAAAACCGCGCTTTTTTAAAATGGGCTGGTGGAAAATACCCGCTGGTAGATGAGATTCGTCGCCATCTGCCGGCGGGAGACTGCTTAATCGAGCCCTTCGTGGGTGCGGGATCCGTCTTTCTGAATACGGATTACGACGCCTACATTCTCGCCGACATCAATAGCGATCTTATCAACCTGTATAACATCGTTAAGCTGCGCACGGATGACTTCGTGCGCGATGCCCGCACGCTTTTCGCCGATGAATTCAATAACTCGGATCAGTTTTACCTGCTGCGAGAAGAGTTCAATACTAGCACCGAGCCTTACCGCCGGGCGCTGCTGTTCCTGTACCTGAACCGCCACTGCTATAACGGCCTGTGCCGCTATAACCTGCGCGGCGAGTTCAACGTGCCGTTTGGCCGGTACAAGAAACCGTACTTCCCGGAAGAAGAGCTCTACTGGTTTGCCGAAAAATCGCGCAATGCCACTTTTGTCTGCGAGCATTACCGCGATACCATGGCGAAGGCCGTGGCCGGCGCCGTGGTGTATTGCGATCCGCCTTATGCGCCGCTGTCGGCGACGGCGAATTTCACCGCCTACCACACCAACAGCTTCAGCATCGCCGATCAGCAGAGCCTGGCGCATCTGGCGCACCAGCTCTCGGTAGAGAGCCAAGTACCGGTATTGATCTCCAATCACGATACCGAGCTGACGCGCGACTGGTACCAGCATGCCGCGCTGTATGTGGTGAAAGCGCGCCGCACGATCAGCCGCAACATTCTCGGCCGCAGCAAAGTGAACGAGCTTTTGGCGCTGTATCGCTAAGCCGGGGGCACCCCGGCGCATAACAACTCGACCCTACGTTTGGAGAAGCGGATGAAAAAGTTTTTGATTGCCCCGTCCATTCTGTCGGCAGATTTTGCCCGGTTAGGTGAAGATACCGCCAACGTGCTGGCCGCAGGCGGCGACGTGGTGCACTTCGACGTGATGGACAACCACTACGTGCCCAATCTGACCATCGGCCCGATGGTGTGCGAAGCGCTGCGCAACTACGGCATTACCGCGCCGATTGACGTGCACCTGATGGTCAAGCCGGTGGATCGCATCGTGCCTGATTTCGCCAAGGCCGGCGCGTCTTATATCTCTTTCCACCCCGAAGCTTCTGAGCATGTCGATCGCACCATTCAGCTGATCAAAGAGCACGGCTGTAAAGCCGGCCTGGTGTTCAACCCGGCCACGCCGCTGAGCTACCTCGATTACGTGATGGATAAAATCGACGTGATCCTGCTGATGTCGGTTAACCCGGGCTTCGGCGGCCAGTCGTTCATTCACGGCACTCTGGACAAGCTGCGCCAGGTGCGCAAGCTGATTGACGACAGCGGCCGCGATATCCGCCTGGAAGTCGACGGCGGGGTGAAGGTGGACAACATTGCCGAAATCGCCGCCGCGGGCGCCGATATGTTCGTCGCCGGTTCCGCCATCTTTGGCCAGCCGGACTACCGCAAGGTGATCGACGAGATGCGCAGCGAGCTGGCGAAGGTTACCCATGGCTGATTTCGGCGCGATCCGCGCATTGGCCTTCGATCTGGACGGCACGCTGGTCGACAGCGCGCCGGGTCTGGCAGCCGCCATCGATATGGCGCTGGAAGAGACGGGCCTGCCGCAAGCGGGTGAGGAACGGGTCGGCACCTGGATCGGCAACGGCGCCGACGTGCTGGTGCAGCGCGCGCTGCGCTGGGCGGAAGCGGAAGGCACGCCGGAGCAGTGCAGCCGGCTGCGTGAACGCTTCGACCATTTCTACGCGCAGACCGTCGACAGCGGCAGCCGCCTGTTCCCGCAGGTGCAAGAGACGCTGGCCCGGCTGGCCGCGCACGGTTACCCGATGGCATTGGTGACCAACAAGCCGACGCCGTTCGTGGCACCGCTGCTGGCGGCGCTGGGCATTGGCGACTATTTCTCGCTGGTGATCGGCGGCGACGACGTGACGGAAAAGAAACCGCATCCGGCGCCGCTGTACCTGGTGCTCGGCAAGCTTGGGCTGCGGGCGCATGAACTGCTGTTCGTCGGCGACTCCCGCAACGATATTCAAGCCGCGCAGGGTGCCGGTTGCCCGAGCGTCGGCTTTACCTACGGTTATAACTACGGCGAATCGATCGCCCTGAGCCACCCCGATCGGGTGTTGGAGCGCTTCGCCGATTTGTTGCCCGCTCTTGGGCTGTCATCTTTAGAGAATCAGGAAATTTAAACATGAGTAAGCCCATCGTATTTAGCGGCGCGCAGCCGTCCGGCGAACTGACCATCGGCAACTACATGGGTGCGCTGCGTCAGTGGGTGCAGATGCAGGACGACTACGACTGCATCTACTGCATCGTCGATCTGCATGCCATCACCGTGCGCCAGGACGCCGAGAAGCTGCGCAAGGCCACGCTGGATACGCTGGCGCTGTACCTGGCCTGCGGTATCGATCCGGAAAAAAGCACCATCTTCGTGCAGTCGCACGTGCCTGAGCACACGCAGCTGAGCTGGGTGCTGAACTGTTACACCTATTTCGGCGAACTGAGCCGCATGACGCAGTTCAAGGACAAATCCGCGCGCTACGCGGAGAACATCAACGCCGGGCTGTTCAGCTATCCGGTGCTGATGGCGGCCGATATCCTGCTGTATCAAACCAATCAGGTGCCGGTGGGCGAAGACCAGAAGCAGCACCTGGAACTGAGCCGCGACGTAGGCCAGCGTTTTAACGCGCTGTACGGCGACGTGTTCAAAGTGCCGGAGCCGTTCATTCCTAAATCCGGCGCGCGCGTCATGTCGCTGCAGGAGCCGACCAAGAAGATGTCCAAGTCGGACGACAACCGCAACAACGTGATCGGCCTGCTGGAAGATCCGAAAGCGGTGACCAAGAAGATCAAACGCGCAATGACCGACTCGGAAGAGCCGCCTGTCGTGCGTTACGACGTGGTCAACAAGGCGGGCGTCTCCAACCTGCTGGATATCCTCGCCGGCGTGACCGGCAAGAGCATCGCGCAGCTGGAGGCCGAGTTCGAAGGCCAGATGTACGGCCACCTGAAAGGCGCGGTGGCGGAAGCCGTCTCCGGCATGCTGGGTGAGCTGCAGGAGCGCTACCATCGCTTCCGCAACGACGAAGCCTATCTGCAGCAGGTGATGCGCGACGGCGCCGCCAAGGCCCGCGCGCGCGCGCAGGAAACCCTGGCGAAGGTCTATCAGGCCGTCGGTTTCGTACCGCCGCAGGCGTAACGCCGGCGCGAATAGAAAAAGCGGCCAAAGGCCGCTTTTTTTACGTCGGTATCACGCCATTTGCGCCAGGCCGGCGGGCGGTTCCTCGCTGGCGAACCAATTGAGCTTGCTGCGCAGGCTGACCACGCTGCCGACGATGATCAGGCTGGGGCTGGCGGCCTGCAGGGACAAGGCGCCCAGTTGGCCGAGCTCGCCTTCGATCACCCGCTGGCGGCAGGACGTGCCGTTTTCCACCAGCGCTACCGGTGTGGCGGCCGGCAAGCCGTGTGCGATCAGCTGGCGCTGGATCTCCGCTGCCTGCGTTAGCCCCATATAGAACACCAGCGTCTGCTGCCCGGCGGCCAGCGTCGCCCAGTCCAATCCGCCGTCGGCCTTGGCGTGGCCGGTCACCAGGCGCACGCTCTGCGCATGGTCGCGGTGGGTGAGCGGGATGCCGCTGTAGGCGGAACAGCCGGAGGCGGCGGTAATGCCCGGCACCACCGAGAACGGCACGTTGGCGTCCGCCAGCGTCTCCAGCTCTTCGCCGCCGCGGCCGAAGATAAAGGGATCGCCGCCCTTCAGGCGCACCACGCGTTTGCCTTGCAGCGCCTGCTGCAGCAGGATTTGGTTGATTTGCTCTTGCGGCACGCAGTGGTGGCCGGCGCGTTTGCCGACGAAGATGCGTTCGGCGTCGCGGCGCACCAGCGTCATGATCTCTTCGGAGACCAGCCGGTCATAAACCACCACGTCGGCCTGCTGGATCTGCTGCAGCCCTTTCAGCGTCAGCAAGCCGGCATCGCCCGGCCCGGCGCCCACCAGCACCACTTCACCGCGATCTTCCGGCCGTTCGCTGAACAGCTGCTCGAGCTGGCGTTCGGCCAGCGCGGCGTCGTCGTTGGCCAGCGACTGCGCCAGCCGATCGTGGGCGAATAACCGTTCCCAGAAGCGACGGCGCGCGCCGAGGCTGCTGAAGCGTTGTTTTACCCGCTGCCGCAGCGAGCCGCCCAGCTGGGCCAGCTTGCCGAGGTGCTGCGGCAGCATCGCTTCCAGCTTCTCGCGCAGCAGCCGCGCCAGCACCGGCGCTTTGCCGCCGGAGGACACCGCCACCATGATCGGCGAACGGTCGATGATCGACGGCATGATAAAGCTGGCGCGTTTTGGATCGTCCACCACGTTGCAGAACACCCGCTGCTGGTTGGCGCACTGATACACCAGTGCGTTGACTTCCAGCCGGTCGGTAGCGGCGATCACCAGCCATTTTTCCGCCAGCAGGGCCGGGCTGAATTCGCCCTCGGCCAGCGTCAGCAGGCCTTTTTCAGCCCAGTGGTGGAACTGTGGGCTGAATGCCAGGGCGTTGACGGTCAGCGCCGCGCCGGCGTCCAGCAGCAGGCGCGCCTTGCGTTCGGCGATCTCGCCGCCGCCCACCAGCAGGCAGGCTTTGTGTTGCAGTTGGCAGAAAATCGGCAGGTAGTCCATCGGCACTCCTCGGGAGAATCAGTGTGGGGGCGAAATGCGCCCCCGAAAACTCAGGCGGTCTGACGTGCGGCGGCTTTCGCCGCCTGCGGGCGTTCGGCGCGCGGCGTAGCGTACCAATACCCCAGGCCCATCAGCACCGAGCCGGACAGGATGTTGCCCAGCGTCACCCACAGCAGGTTGTGGCCAATGCCGGCGAGGGTGTAGGCCTCGCTGTGGTTGCCGAACCAGGAGAGGGCGAACAGCGTCATGTTGGCGACGGAGTGTTCGTAACCCGAGGCGATAAAGGCCAGCAGGCACCACCAGATGGCGATGAATTTGGCGGCGCCTTCGACGCGGATCGCCATCCAAATCGCCAGGCAGACCAGCCAGTTGCACAATACGCCCTTGAAGAACAGCACTTCGGCCGGCGCGGTGGTTTTCGCCAGCGCGGCGCTGTGCACCAGGCTGGTATCCACCGGCAGCAGGCTGCCGCCGCCGTAGTAATACATCAGCGCCACCAGCACCGAGCCGAGCAGGTTGCCGAGCCAGGTTTGCGGCAGCACCGCCCACATTTGGCTTTGGCGGATGGTGCCGGCCTTGACGCCGAGCGTCAGGAACATCGTATGGCCGGTGAACAGCTCGGAACCGGCGATGATCACCAGCGTCAGCGCGATGCCGAAGGTGGCGCCCATCACCAGCGGCCGCACGCTTGGGTCGACCAGGTTGCCGAGGGTGAAGATCAGGATGATGCCGAGGCCGACGTAGGCGCCCGCCATCGCCGAGCTGATCCAAAAGCCGAGCGGGCTCTCCTTCGCCAGGCGGACGATGCGCGCCGCGTTGGCGGCGCATTTGTTGATCGTGTTGGTAAACATGTTGCCTCCCGAAAGGTTATGCCGCGACTTGCACGATGCCGTCGACCACCCGGCTGGCGAAGCTGGCGACGGAACGGCTGTCGTCTTCCAGACAGTGGCCGTCGTACAGGCGGAAATGCTGTTTCTTCAGCGGGCTGGCGACCCACAGTTCGCCCTGATGCTCGGCGATCAGGCCGCGCGACAGCACGCTGGCCTGGGCGAACGGGTCGATATTGCTGATGGCGAACACCTGCTCGTCGGCATAGGGGCGGAACACCGCCACCTGCCGATCGCCGATCAGGGCGCACACGCCGGTGCCGGGCAGAATGTCGGCGACGGGACAAACGGTAATCCACTGGCTCATGCGTGGCTCTCCTCGGTATCGATCAGGGTGACGGGAATGCGCTCGTCAGGGCGCGCCGGGCGGTGCTGGTCGCGTTCGGCCACCACCTGCACGTTCGGATCGCGCAGCGGGCTGTTGACGAAGTGGGCGAAGCGCAGCTGCGTTTCCGGGTGCTCGACGGTCTCTTTCCACTCGCAGATCACCGCATCGCGCAGGCGGGCGATCTCCGCTTCCAGCTGGTCGTTGATGCCGAGCTTGTCGTCGATGATCACCTTGCGCAGGTAATCGATGCCGCCTTCCAGGCTCTCCAGCCACACCGAGGTGCGCTGCAGCTTATCGGCGGTGCGGATATAGAACATCATGAAGCGGTCGAGGTAGCGCACCAGGGTCTCGCGATCGAGGTCGGCGGCCAGCAGATCGGCGTGGCGCGGTTTCATGCCGCCGTTGCCGCAGACATACAGGTTCCAGCCGTTCTCGGTGGCGATGATGCCGACGTCCTTGCCCTGCGCTTCGGCGCATTCACGGGTACAGCCCGAGACGCCGAACTTCATTTTGTGCGGGGTGCGGATGCCTTTGTAGCGATGCTCCAGCGTGACGCCGAAGCCGACGCTGTCGCCGACGCCGTAGCGGCACCAGGTGCTGCCGACGCAGGTTTTCGCCATGCGCAGCGCCTTGGCGTAAGCGTGGCCGGTTTCAAAGCCGGCGGCGAGCAGCTTGCGCCAGATGGCCGGCAGGTCGTCTTTCTGCGCGCCGAACATGCCGATGCGCTGCGAACCGGTCATTTTGGTGTAGAGGTTGTACTCCTTGGCGATCTGGCCGATGGCCAGCAGGCCGTCCGGGGTGATTTCGCCGCCGGCGGAGCGCGGGATCACCGAGTAGGTGCCGTCTTTCTGGATATTGCCGAGGAAGTTGTCGTTGGTATCCTGCAGCGGCGTATGCTGCGGCTTGAGGATGTATTCGTTCCAGCAAGAAGCCAGCAGCGAGCCGACGGTCGGCTTACACACTTCGCAGCCGTAGCCTTTGCCGTATTTGGCCAGCAGCGCCTCGAACGACTTGATGCCTTCGACGCGGATCAGGTGGAACAGCTCCTGGCGCGAGTAGGCGAAGTGTTCGCACAGGTGATGGTTGACCTCGATGCCTTGCTTGCTCAGCTCGGCGTTCAACACCTGGGTGAGCAGCGGGATGCAGCCGCCGCAGCCGGTGCCGGCCTTGGTTTCGGCCTTCAGCGCCGCCACGGTGTGGCAGCCTTTGTTGACCGCCTGGATGATGTCGCCTTTGCTGACGTCGAAGCAGGAGCAGATCTGCGCGCTTTCCGGCAGCGAATCCACGCCGATGGCCGGTTTGCTGCCCGCATGAGCCGGCAGGATCAGGCCGTCCGGGTTTTCCGGCAGCTCGATGCCGTTCAACGCCAGCTGCAGCAGGTTGCCGTAATCGCTGGTGTCGCCCACCAGCACCGCGCCGAGCAGGGTTTTGTTGTCGGCGCTGACCACGATGCGTTTGTAGACTTCTTTGCTTTCATCCAGATAAACGTAGCTGCGGGCGCCCTCGGTGCGGCCGTGAGCATCGCCGATGCCGCCGACGTCCACGCCCAGCAGCTTCAGCTTGGCGCTCATGTCGGCGCCCTGGAAGCCGTTTTCGCGGCCCAGCAAGTGATCGACGGCCACCTGCGCCATTTTGTAACCCGGCGCCACCAGGCCGAAGGTGCGATCGCGCCAGGCGGCGCACTCACCGATGGCGTAGACGTCCGGATCCGACGTCTGGCAGCTGTCGTTGATGGCGATGCCGCCGCGGCGGCCAATCTCCAGCCCGCACTGGCGCGCCAGCTTGTCCTGGGCGCGGATGCCGGTGGAGAAAACGATGAAATCCACTTCCAGCAGGCTGCCGTCGGCGAAATGCATGGTTTTGCGCGCGGTGCCGCCGCCGTTGACGATCTCCTGGGTATTTTTGCCGGTGTGTACCTTGACGCCCATGCGCTCGATCTTGCGGCGCAGCTGGTCACCGCCCATCGGGTCGAGCTGTTCGGCCATCAGCATCGGGGCGAACTCGATCACGTGCGTTTCCACCCCCAGGCTTTTCAGCGCGCCTGCGGCTTCCAGCCCCAACAGCCCGCCGCCGACCACCGCACCGCGTTTGCTGCGGCGCGCGCAGGCTTCGATGGCGTTCAGGTCTTCGATGGTGCGGTAAACGAAGCAGTCCTGGCTATCCGAACCTTTAATCGGCGGGATCCACGGATAGGAACCGGTGGCCATGATCAGCTTGTTGTAATAGACGGTGCGGCCGGTGTTGGAGTGGATGACCTTCTCGTCGCGATTGATGGTGATGGCGCGCTCGCCGACCAGCACCTTCACGCCGTGTTTTTCGTAAAAGCCTTCGCGTACCAGCGACAGCTCTTCGGCGGTGTGGTGCGAGAAGTAGGAAGAGAGGTGCACGCGATCGTAAGCGATGCGCGGCTCTTCGCAAAATACGGTGATTTCGAACTGGTCTTTGTCTGCTTTATCCAACAGATCTTCGATGAACCGGTGGCCGACCATGCCATTGCCGACGACGGCAAGTTTGACTCTGCTCATTATTGCCTCAAAATTCTGGTTTCCTAGGCTTACCTTATCTCTCCCAATGGGCAATTTATTGATGCAAATCAATCACACCCTCATATACCTCTAACGTGGTATATGGATGATTTTTCACGTTTTTTGATAAGTTGCGGATTTTATTCACCTTTAGCTGAAGCGAGTCAGTTTGCATGCAAACTACCCCGCAGGGAGTAAACACAGGGGGTAGGCAGGCAACGGTGACTTTGTCAGCGCGATCCGCTGCCAGTATGATGAAGAAAACCAGCGCAACGGCAGAGGTGAAGGGTGGCGAAACGTCCATTGAAGTTTATCGATAACCTGCGTTTGAGCGGGCATGAAGGATTGTGGCAACTGGCGATTGAGCAGGGGCGCATCGCGCATCTGGTGCCGCAGCCGGAAGGGCAGGAGTGGCGCAGCGACGTGTTGGATGCGCAGGGCGGGCTGGCGCTGCCGGCGTTCGTCGAACCGCATATTCACCTGGATACCACGCAAACCGCCGGTCAGCCGGCCTGGAACCAGTCCGGCACGCTGTTCGAGGGCATTGAGCGCTGGGCCGAACGCAAAGCGCTGCTGACCCATGAAGACGTCAAGCAGCGCGCCTGGCAAACGCTCAAGTGGCAGATCGCCAACGGCGTGCAGTATGTGCGCACCCACGTCGACGTTTCCGATCCCACGCTGACCGCGCTGCGCGCCATGCTGGAGGTGAAACAGGAGGTGGCACCCTGGGTGACGCTGCAGATTGTCGCCTTCCCGCAGGAGGGGATCCTTTCCTACCCCAACGGCGAAGCGCTGCTTGAAGAGGCGCTGTGGCTGGGGGCCGACGTGGTGGGCGCCATTCCGCATTTCGAATTCACCCGCGAGTACGGCGTGGAGTCGCTGCATAAGGCGTTTGCGCTGGCGCAAAAATACGATCGGCTGGTGGATGTGCACTGCGATGAGATCGACGACGAACAATCGCGCTTCGTCGAGACCGTGGCGGCGCTGGCGCTGAAGCTGGAGATGGGGGCGAAAGTCACCGCCAGCCACACCACGGCGATGCACTCTTACAACGGCGCTTACGCCTCGCGGCTGTTCCGCCTGCTGAAAATGTCCGGCATCAACTTCGTCGCCAATCCGCTGGTGAACATTCACCTGCAGGGCCGTTTCGACAGCTATCCGAAACGGCGCGGCGTAACGCGGGTGAAGGAGATGCTGGAGGCGCAGATCAACGTCTGCTTCGGCCACGACGACGTGTTCGATCCCTGGTATCCGCTCGGCACCGCCAACATGCTGCAGGTGCTGCATATGGGGCTGCACGTGTGCCAGCTGATGGGCTATGGCCAGATCGACGACGGGCTGAAGCTGATCACCAGCCACAGCGCGCGCACCCTTAACCTGAGCGACTACGGCCTGGCGGCCGGCAACAGCGCCAACCTGGTGATCCTGCCGGCGGAAAGCGGCTTCGACGCGGTGCGCCGCCAGACGCCGGTGCGCTACTCGATTCGCCAGGGGGCGGTGATCGCCGAAACGCGGCCGGCGGAAACCACGCTGCATCTGCAGCAGGATGAAACGGTGGATTTTCGGCGCTAGCCAGTTCTTTTGCCCGCGACAATAATGGTGAACATTGTATGTTGTGGGCCGTTCTCTCACGATAATTCCGGCAACGCGTTGTACATTATTGATCGGTCGATTAAGAACTCTCTTTATAATTTGAATATCTAACAATCATTCATTGAAATAATTCTATACGCATTGTTCTTTATCACGAAATGCCACGCTTCGGCTATTTATAGTCTATATCCCTAACCTTGTTGGATAATAGAGTGTTGATATTGATCTTAATCAATGACTTTTATTGTTTTACTTTGATTTGTGGATATTTATAAGGTTTTGATCTAGTTGTTTGTGATTGATTATTAACTTTATTGGTGTCTGATATGCAAGGTTTAATGATATCTTTCCGCCGAATAGCATTGTTTGGTTTTCTGGCTTATGGCGGGGCATGCTATGCGGCGTTGGCCGGTGAAGGTAGCGTTACGGATCCGACCAATGAATTTGATGATATAAATATTCAGGATCCCAATTGCGATGAACGTGCCACGGAGAAGTATTCGGCTAACAGAGATAGGTATGCCATGTTCACGATGTGCGAAAAGTATGTCGATGGGAAGATGGTTTTAATTCTATGGGTGAACAAGTATCAGGATTATAGTTCGGGCTTTTGGTATGACTGGGAAGAGCCTTATAAACTGAGCATGCTGGTCGGGATAAAACATGATGAAACAGGGAGAGAAAGTCAGCAGCTCTTTCAGTTATACGGATTTGGCAGAGATAAGCGCTTCGTCAAGGTGATACCAACACCAAGGTCTGGGAGATATACGTTTACGCTCAACGCGACCGTACATGCTGATAAAATAGGCAGCGCTAATGATATCTATGTTCGTTTAAGTAAGGAAGTAAACATCGACCCTGATGGTGCTGAAACCTTAATGAAGCTAAATGATGAAATAGAGAAGCATAAAGATGAACCGTTTGCTTATATTTTTGATAAAGACCATCAAATTCCCATGCGCTCAAACGTTGATAGATATTATGCCAATAATCAAAATGGTGTGTTGTTGGTGATTCCTGATGTGAGAAAACGAGTGCCGTCATTGCTTCTGGATATGAAAAAAAGGACGTCGTTGCGTTGTGAGATGAATAACAATGCGGTAACGGATGACGGGAGGCGGCAATCATCTGAAATTTATTATCCGGTTGGCGCATGGGGGCGGTTAGCTTTCCCTGACATTGTGCTAAACGTTAATTATTTTGATATCAGGGCGCAAAGAAACGGTACTACCTGGCTGAGTAATGGCTGTGCAACGCCGCTTGGTATGTATTATGACAATATTAGCGGTGGTTCAACACAGCCTGAGCAAGAAACCAGTGATTATTTCCCTGGGCTGCGCCATTTTGTTGATGAGCATAATAAAGCCGCGCCGGTTGACACATTTTTTTGGGAAATGAATCAACCTGGAGTTCCGTTGCATATTGTAATAAATACCGATCGTTTCAGCAGAGAGGCTACGAATTACGCTAATAAGCTAACGAATATGAGAGGCCAATTTGTGGCCTTTTCCGGTACCTCGTTGATTCCACGGCGTGATGATGGTCCGGAAGGGCAGCCGGATAATGGGCCAGCCCAAACGACCCGGATTGCCCTGGGTTACCATAACCAGCAGGATCGTCTTTATATTTTTCACGGCGGTGCTTACCGTGACGGCATTGACCGTGGGGATCTGACCGCGTTGTTCCGGGCATTGGAGGCCAAGGTAGCGATAGAACTGGACGGCGGCGGCTCCGCCGCCTTAGTGATTAAGGACGGCGCGGCGAAATGGGGGGGCGGCGAGTTACCCAAGAGCAGTTGTTCTAACTCTGGCGCCTGGTGTTCGCCGATAAAACAACCTGACGGCAATGCCCGCCCTGTACCTTCCTGGTTGGGAATTGAGCTGAGCCAGCCCTGAGCAGTGAATCGAATCCCGGATGGCGCCGTCCATCCGGGAGCACGCTATCAGTTTAGCGAGAATTCAGGTGCGGCAGAAATCATATACAATCCATAGGCGCGCAGCGCATCACGATAGATACCCAGTTTGCGTTTCCCTTCGAATTTCATTTCTTCTTCGGAGGCGTCAGGGGCTGCGACGGTAGTGATATCATAATGTTCCCCTTTGGCCAGAGCGAGGGATTGTAAAATGACATGGCATCTGCGCACATGGGTTGCGGAACTGACGATGACAATGTTATTTCGTTTTTCTTGTTTGATGATGTAACGCGAATAAATAAAATTTTCTACGGTATCTGTCGCATAGTTTTCGGCAATTATCCGGTTTTCATCTATGCCTTGGTGAATCAGCCATTGCTTCATTTCGATGCCTTCGCTTTTATCATGTTTCGGCACGCCGCCTGTTACGACAATTTTAGCCTCAGGCAGCATTTTAGCCATGGCTAAGGTTTTTTCCAGCCGGTCGATCAAGATGCTATCCATGGTGCCATCTTCTTTTAATGCATAACCCAAGGTGATAATTAGTGCTGGGTTATTTTTGTTATAGCCAGCGGGAAGTTTTTCCGCTATTGGCATGGCTAATTGCTCGTTGATATTACCGATTATGGTCGTCACATCTTTTGCCCGTTGCTCACTGATTTTCTTTAGGGCTGATATTTCGTTGGTAAATGGTTGCCCCAGATAGTGTTTGTACATCACCAGATAGGTCAGCGCATCAATATCACCACCGGTTTGGGTATTTATTCTGGCATAGACGTCTAGTGCCTTATGAATATCTCCTTGCAGTATGTAGGTATTTCCCAGGCTAAATAGGACATCCAAGCGTTGTGGCGCACTCTGGTGAGCCGAGGATAATGCATTTTCCAGTTTTTCCAGGTTATAAATCTCATAGGCGTTTTTCGCACTTAAGAGGAATTGATGTGTTGTGTTACGCGCATTAATGGCCGACGCTGTTGTGAATGACGTATTTTTACCATAGACGGGGGCGTTGCTTATCAACATTAAGAATAAGGCATAAACTATCTTTTTCATTTATGATATTCCTTTATATATATTTGATGGTGATGCTTGAGCGCTGAGTGAGTGAAAATGATAAGTGAACAGCCGCCGGTAGGGCTGCGCTGTTTCTCATTAATCGGAGTTTTCAAATATAAGGAGTGTTGGCATTTTATACAATGCCCATTTAATTATGTTCCGTCACAGCGCGGATTGGAAATGAAACTCGGTTATGCCACCGGCCCAGGGCGCGTTGGCCCAGCTTATGGAAAAGAGGAGAGAATAAAAAATGCCGGCCAGGTAGAAGCGGCCGGCATTTATCTAAGGAGAGGGGCATTATCAGTCAACGACGATGAATTCAGCCCTGTGTGCGGATCAGTGCGTCACGTGGCCGTGGCTGCGGTGCTTGGTCACGAAGCCCAGCAGCAGGCACATCACGAACACCGCCAAATACAGGCCGTTGGCGGTGGTCAGCGCCGCGTGCGCGCCGCCTTTCGCCACGATCGGGCCGGTAACCACGAAGGTCAACATGGTGCCGATGGTGCCGCAGGTCAGGATAAAGTTGACCAGCTTCGGCGAGGAGACCTTGGTCTGCAGCGAGCCGAGGGTGATCAGCGTGGTGTAGATGGCGCTGGAAACGAAGCCCAGGGCCATGATGTAGTAGCCCAGGTGCTCCGGGTTGTCGGTGCTGACGAACAGGTACATCGCGCCGGTAGCCAGTGCGGCCAGCACGGTCACGATGCGCTGCAGATCGAAGAAGCGCAGGATGAAGCTGAACACCCACATGCCGACCATGTAAGAGGTCCAGAAGTCGCTCACCAGCTTACCGGCCTGGCCGATGTCCATGTTGAACGACTTGGTGGCGTACTCAGGCACCCACTGAATGAAGCCCAGCTGGCCGAGGATGTAGCACAGCGCGGCGATCGACAGGAACAGCACGCCGATGCCCCATTTTTCTTTCTCGACCGGCTGGCCGGCGTCGGCGCCTTTCTTGCCCAGCACCGGGAATTCGGAGCACAGGGTCAGCACGAAGATCCCCACGTACAGCAGGCCGATGCAGGCATAAACCCAGTACCAGCCGATATGGCGGGCCAGCAGCATCGCGGCGACGATCGGGAAGATCATCCCGGCCATGCTGAAGAAGGAGTCGGTGAACAACAGGCGCGAACCGCGCTGGCGGCCGGCATACATGTGGGTGATCAGGAAGGTGCCGATCGACATGGTGATACCGCTAACCACGCCGAGGATAAACATGCACAGCGAGAACATGGTCAGGCTCTTGCCGAGCATCAGCCCGGCGACCGCCAGCACCATCAGGACAAAGCCGAAGATCAGCTGACGCTTCAGCGGGATGATTTCCATCAGCCAGGCATTGAGGAAGATCGAAATCAAAATGCCGGCGTTGAGGAAAGTAAAGGTGTTGCTCATGCTGGAAACCGGCAGATTAAAGTACTCTGCAATGTTTCCCATCACCATCCCTGTGACGATCACTAAAGCACCGGTCAGCGCGTACGAAAAGAAGCTGATCCAGGTAAGCCGTATGCGGTTACTGTCATTCATTGTATAGGCCTGAATATGTCTGTTAGAGGTTTTAACGCTGGCATAAGGCCGCTGGCTTTTCCTGGCAAACGCAGAAAAAAGTCCCGATCAGGCCACCAGGGGGCGGATCCTAGCACAGACAACGGGATTTTTTGTGATGGCTGTCGATTTTTTGATGTAACCCATGAAGGGTCGGTGTGCATTATTGTGATCTATTTGCGTACCGTCACAACGGAATCACGGTTGACGATCGTCGGCTCAAACCGGTGCGCCGGGGTGGCGGGGTCGATCAACCTGCGCGCCGCGTATTGGGCCATCTCGCTGATGGGAAAATGTACGCTGCTCAACGCCGGGCGCACGAAAGGCGCGCGTTCGCCGCTGTCGTAGCAGATCAAGGAGATATCCTGCGGCACCCGCAGGCGGTGTTCGTTGATCGCCAGCAGCGCGCCGATCGCCATCTCTTCGTTGCAGCAGTAGATGGCGCTGGGCCGCGCGGCTTGCCGCAGCAGCCGATCGGCGCAGCGGTAACCGCTTTCCAGATCGTAGACGCCCTCCAGGCAGGCCACCGGCTCGATATTCGCCGCCTGCATCGCCTCTTCAAACCCCTGCAGCCGCAGGCGGCTCGACGGGCGTTCACGCGGGCCGCTGATACAGGCGATGCGCCGGTGCCCGGCATCGAGCAGCTGCTGCGTCGCCATGCGGCTGGCGAGCGGGTGATCGAAGGTGACGCAGCGGTCTTCCAGCCCCGGCACCAGACGATCGAGCAATACGAAATCACGTTGCTCCGCCGCCAATTGGCGCAGCCGATCGTCGCTGAGAAAACGCACGTGCAGGATCACGCCGTCGCAGCGCAGGCTAAATAGCCGCTGCACCGCCTGCCATTCGTTTTCGGCGCTGTTGCGGCCCTGGGTCACCAGCAGCTGTTTGCCGTGGGATTCGGCCTCGGTCTGCACGAAGTCCATCAGCGCGCCGAAAAAGCCGCCGCGGTACGAGGTGGTGACCAGCCCAAGGGTATTGCTGTGGCTGGAGGCGAGCGCGCGGGCCGCCGGATTGGGGGTGTAACCGAGCTGGGCAACGGCGCGTTCAACCTTCTCGCGGGTCGGCGCCTTGACGTTGCTGTCGCCATTCACCACGCGCGATACGGTGGCGCGCGAAACGCCCGCCAGCGCTGCGACATCTTCCAGTGTCACCATCGTCCCACTCCTGAATTACGGCTAAAAAAATGGGTTCGGCGCGCCGAACCCCTGTCTGGCTGCGTATAGCCGCTTACCTGAACTGCGGCAAATACGGCGCGTTTATCGTCAACACCTCTTCCAGCAGCGGCTGCGCCAGGTTGGCGTTGCCCACTAACGGGTTGGCGATCAACGCCAGCAACCCGCTGCGGCGATCGCCGTGCACCGCCGCCTCGATGGTCAGGCGTTCGTAGGCTTTCACCTGCTGCGTCAGGGCCTGCATCGGCTCTGGCAGCGGGCCGAAGGTCAGCGGGTGCGCGCCCTGAGCATCAACGATACAGTTGATTTCTATCACAGCATCGTCCGGCAGGCCATGGATAGCGCCGCGGTTTGCGGTGTTGACCACTAATTGCGTGCCGAGATTATTATGGATAGCACGAATCAGCTCCAGCGCAACTTCGGAATAGAAAGAACCGCCGCGGAAGCTGAGCTGCTCCGGTTTTGTGTTCAGCTGCGGATCGGCATACAGCTCGAACAGCTCTTTCTCCACCTGCATCACCTGCTCGGCGCGGGTGCCGCGCTCGCCGGCGGCGGCCATCTCTTCCGCCAGCATCTCGCGGGTCTGGTAAAAATAGCGGTGGTAGGGGCAGGGGATGGCGCCGAGCGCGCGCAGGAAGTCCGGCTGCCAGGGCTCTTCCTTGATGTTGTTCATGGTCAGCGCCGCGCCGTCGCACAGCATGTCGATCACCTTGGCGGTGACGTCGCGCCCCTGCTGCGTGACCTGATGCACCCAGACCATGTGGTTCAGGCCGGCGAAGCGCAGCTGCACGTCGGCGTAAGGCGCCTGCAGCATGTTGGCGATCATGTGATGCATGCTGATCGGCACGTTGCACAGGCCGATGATCTTCGCTTTGGTAAAGCGGGACACCGCCTCGGTGACGATGCCGGCCGGGTTGGTGAAGTTGATGATCCAGGCGTCCGGCGCCAGTTTTTCCACCCGGCGAGCGATGTCCAGCATCACCGGGATGGTGCGCAGCGCCTTGGCGAAGCCGCCGACGCCGGTGGTCTCCTGGCCGAGCAGCTGGTATTTCAGGCCCAGCCGTTCGTCGGCGGCGCGCGCCGGCAGTTGCCCGACGCGGAACTGGGTCAGCACGAAGGCGGCGCCGCGAATGGCGTCGTCCAGCGCGAAGTGCACGCTGACCTTCACCTGCTCCAGCCCGTGGCGCGCCAGCATGCGGCGGGTCAGGGCGGCGATGGTTTCCACTTTTTGCCGGCCCGGTTCGACGTCCACCAGCGCCAGCTCGGTGACCGGCAGCTCCTCAATGCGCTGGATCAGCCCATCGACCAGCTCGGGAGTGTAGCTGCTGCCGCCGCCGATCACGGCGATTTTGAGTGCGCTCATGGGCGGCCCTCCGTCTGCGACTGACGGCGATAGAGCTCGATCATGTCGTCGGCCAGATCCTGGATCACCATGGCGTTCATCAGATGATCCTGCGCATGCACGGTGATCAGGTTGATCGCCAGTTTGCCGCAGCCTTCGTCCAGGCCGATCAGCTCGGTCTGGATCAGGTGTGCTTTCTTCACCCACTCTTTGGACTCAGCCATGTGCCTGGCCGCGGCGGCGAAGTCACCGGCGCGCGCTTGCCGCAGCGCCGTCAACGCATTGCTGCGCGCGCTGCCGGAGAACACCAGCAGTTCCATGATGGTGCTTTCAAACTCGGGGCTGACTTCAGTCATCAGTTCACTCACGTCATTTCTCCAGGGGTTGCGCGGCGACGCCGCCGTGGGATGCTTCAGTATCCGCTCTTTTTATAATGAGAGCGCTCTCATTTATATAGAGTAACGGCAATGCGTGTGCAAACTGGGAGGCAGATCGCAAAAATCAACCCAGGGCGGCGCGGGGCAAAAAATGCGTGATGCGGTTGGCAAAAAAGCCTTCTGCGCCCATACTTTCCGCAGCAAAATTCAGGGCCGCCTAGGATATGTCCCGTAATTGGGTAAATATAGGTAAATGGCTGGTACTTGCCGATACAGCTCTTTAGAATCAAAGCGCTTTTCCGTTGTTTGTCTCTCAGAGAAAGGACCCGTTAATGTTCAAACGTACTTTAGTGACCTTCGTCGCGCTGTGTTCCCTCACAGCGATGGCGCCAGCCGCACTCGCCGCCGGTGAGACCCACGTCATGCTGACGACCTCGGCGGGGAATATCGAGTTGGCGCTCGACAGCCAGAAGGCACCGGTTTCCACCCAGAACTTCGTCGATTACGTGAACAGCGGGTACTACAACAACACCATTTTCCATCGCGTGATCCCGGGCTTTATGATCCAGGGCGGCGGTTTCACCGCTGACATGCAGCAAAAATCCACCAAGGCGCCGATCAAGAACGAAGCCGACAACGGCTTGCGCAATCTGCGCGGCACCATCTCGATGGCGCGCACCGCCGACAAGGACAGCGCCACCAGCCAGTTCTTCCTGAACGTGGCGGATAACGCCTTCCTGGATCACGGCCAGCGTGACTTCGGCTACGCGGTGTTCGGCAAAGTGGTGAAAGGCATGGACGTGGTGGACAAAATTGCCCAGGTGCCGACCGGCAACGTCGGCCCTTACCAGAATGTGCCGACCAAACCGGTGGTGATTCTGTCGGCCAAGGTGCTGCCGTAAGTTTTTTGGCCGATCCCGTTGGGGTCGGCCGCTCCTTCCTCCCGAAGCCTTGCCTTCATCACTGTTTTCTCCCGCGCCTCATGCTCTAATCGGCAGACAATAATCAGACCAATCCGGCGTTCGCCCTTTGTTGTCTCTGGATGAGTTGCTGCCATGTATGAATTTAACCAGGTGCTGTTGCTGTTGCAGCAGATGTGCGTCTATCTCGTTATCGCCTATCTGCTGAGCAAAACCCCGCTGTTCATCCCGCTGATGCAGGTGACCATCCGCCTGCCGCACAAGCTGCTGTGCTATGTGATCTTCTCGGTGTTCTGCATCATGGGCACCTATTTCGGGCTGCACATTCAGGATTCGATCGCCAACACCCGCGCGATAGGCGCGGTCCTGGGCGGTCTGCTGGGCGGGCCGTCGGTGGGCTTTCTGGTCGGGCTGACCGGCGGCCTGCACCGGTATACGCTCGGCGGCATGACCGACGTGGCCTGCGCGATTTCCACGGTGTCGGAAGGCCTGGTCGGCGGCATCGTACACAGCATCGCCATGCGCCGCGGGCGCATCGAGCTGCTGTTCAATCCGCTGTTCGTCGGCGGCGTGGCGCTGGTGGCGGAAGTGCTGCAGATGGCGATCATCCTGGCGGTGGCGCGCCCCTACGACGAAGCGTTGCAGCTGGTGGAGCACATCGCGCTGCCGATGATGATCGCCAATACCGTCGGTGCGGCGATGTTCATGCAAATCCTGCTGGATAGGCGCGCGATGTTCGAAAAATACACCAGCGCCTTCTCTTCCAAGGCGCTGAAGATCGCCGAGCGCACCGAGGGCATCCTGCGGCAGGGCTTCGATCAGGAGAACAGCATGAAGGTCGCCCGGGTGATCTATCAGGAGCTGGGCATCGGCGCGGTGGCGATCACCGATCGCGACAAGCTGCTGGCGTTTATCGGCATCGGCGACGACCACCACCTGCCGGGCACGCCGATCGCCTCGGTGCATTCGCATCGCGCCATCGACAACAACGAGGTGGTGTACGCCGACGGCAATCAGCTCTCTTACTGCTGCTCGATCAATCCGGCCTGCAAGCTGGGATCGACGCTGGTGATCCCGCTGCGCGGCGAAAACCAGCGGGTGATCGGCACCATCAAACTGTACGAACCGAAAAGCCAGCTGTTCAGCACCATCAACCGTACGCTGGGCGAAGGCATCGCCAGCCTGCTGTCGGCGCAGATCATGGCCGGACAGTACGAGCGCCACAAGCAGCTGCTGGCGCAGTCGGAGATCAAGCTGCTGCATGCGCAGGTCAATCCGCATTTCCTGTTCAATGCCTTGAATACTCTGGTGGCGGTGATCCGCCGCGATGGCGAACGCGCCTGCGATCTGGTGCAATCCCTCTCGACCTTCTTTCGTAAAAACCTCAAACGCTCGGATGACGAAGTCAGCCTGGCGGACGAGATTGAACACGTGAACGCCTACCTGCAGATCGAGAAAGCGCGCTTCGCCGATCGGCTGGAGATCGCGGTATCGCTGCCGGAGGCGCTGTTGGCGGTGCGGCTGCCGGCGTTCTCGCTGCAGCCGATCGTCGAGAACGCCATCAAGCATGGCACCTCGCATCTGCTGGGCGTGGGCCGCATCGAAATCGGCGCCTGTTGCGAAGGGGAGCATCTGCTGCTGCAGGTGACGGACAACGCCGGGCTGTTCCAGCCGAAGCCGAACTGCAGCGGGCTGGGGATGAACCTGGTGGATAAACGCATTCGCGTGCGCTACGGCGAAGGCTATGGCGTGCAGGTGGATTGCCGACCGGACGCCTACACCCGCATTACGCTCAATGTTCCCATGGAGAGGGCCGCCTGATGTTAAACGCACTGATTGTTGACGATGAACCTTCCGCGCGCGACAACCTGCGCCACCTGCTGGAAGCTGAAGCGGGGATCGCGATTATCGGCGAGTGCGCCAACGCCATTGAAGCCATCAGCCAGATCCACCGGCTGCAGCCGGACGTGGTGTTTCTCGATATCCAGATGCCGCGCATCAGCGGGCTGGAAATGGTCGGCATGCTGGATCCCAACCGCATGCCGCACATCGTGTTTCTGACCGCCTATGACGAATACGCGGTGCAGGCATTCGAGGAGCACGCCTTCGACTATCTGCTGAAGCCGGCGGAGCCGAAGCGGCTGAGCAAGACGCTGCAACGTCTGCGGCAGCGCAGTGCGCCGCAGGACGTGACGGCGCTGGAAGAGAGCGCCGGTTACCTGAAATACATTCCCTGCACCGGCCACAGCCGCATCTATCTGCTGCGCTTCGACGAAGTGCTGGCGATCCGCTCCAAACTGAGCGGGGTCTTCGTGGTGCGCAGCGACGGCATGGAGTGTTTCACCGAGCTGACGCTGCGCACGCTGGAAAGCCGCACGCCGCTGGTGCGCTGCCATCGGCAGTATCTGGTCAATCTGGAGCAGGTGCGCGAGATCCGCTTCGAAGAGGGCGGCGCGGCGGAGATGATCATGTCGGCCGGCGATCCGGTGCCGGTCAGCCGGCGCTATTTGAAGACGCTGAAGGAGCAGTTGGGGCTGCGGGGGTGACTATGCCGGCGGCCACCGACGGCGAGTATGCACGATGGCCAATACGATGACGCGTTGAGCCGCCCATTCATAGACCAGCAAATAGGACGGGGAGATGACCAGCTCGCGCGTACCGGCTATCCGCCCCGTTTTCCCGCTGGCGGATGATGCACGAGGCGTGCCGCCGCGTCAGCGATTTTTGCATCATTTTCTGCGGCGGCGGCCGGATTTTTAAGTTCCAACCATTCATAAATCGCCAGACGATCGGCGATGGCGGGTTCCGTCCATGTCAGTTTCACAAAAGTCCTTTTGTGTTTTATTGCGTTGATTTGGCTCTGCGTTCGGCGAAATAAGCGGCCACCTCTTCATCGTCGGCGAATTTGCCTTCACGCAACGCCTTGCGGCTTACCTCGACCTTTTCCTTTAACCACTGGTTGTACTCTTCCTGTTGCGCCTGGCGGCTGACAAACTCGCGCATGAAATCACGCAGCAGTTGCGAAGCCGTGCGATCGGCGGCCTTTGCCGCGCTGGCGAAAGCGGTTTTTAACTCTTCATCCACGCGGATTACCACGGTAGATTCAGACATGGTATTTACCTCGTATATACAGCGTAATGCTCACTATAGCACTGGTGCTTTATTGTTCAAGCAAAGGCGCTTTGACGCTAAGCGCAATCTGAATTCATCAGGCCCCGACGGCACCCATTTTGTTTGTCCTTGACGGGGTTACGCGGCGCTTATAGCTTTATTGCATCCACAGGCGCGTTTCGCGCCGCGTCAGCGTCAAAGGAACAGAAAATGAGTGAACCACGGATTATCGCCAAAGCGATGAAAGACGGAAAACCGGAGCAGGATCTGGTGATTTTGCCGGCGTTGGGCAACCGCCACGGGCTGATCACCGGGGCAACCGGCACCGGCAAGACGGTGACGCTGCAGAAAATGGCCGAACAGTTCTCGCGCATTGGCGTGCCGGTGTTCCTGGCGGACGTGAAGGGCGATCTGTCCGGCATCGGCGTCGAGGGCGTGCCTTCCGAGAAACTGCAGGCGCGCCTGGCGGCGATCGGCGTCAGCGACTGGCAGCCGCAGGCCTGCACCATTATCCCGTGGGATATTTACGGTGAAAAGGGGCACCCGATCCGCGCCACGATTTCCGATCTCGGGCCGCTGCTGCTGGGGCGCCTGTTGGATCTGAACGAGGTGCAAAGCGGCGTGCTGCAGCTGGTGTTCAAGATCGCCGATGACAACGCGCTGCTGTTGCTGGACATGAAGGATCTGCGCACCATGATGCAGTTCGTCGGCGACAACGCCAAACAATTCCAGACCCAGTACGGCAATATCTCTGCCGCGTCGATCGGCGCCATTCAGCGCGGGTTGCTGACGCTGGAAGAGCAGGGCGCTGACCAGTTCTTCGGCGAGCCGATGCTCGACATCAACGATCTGATGAAAACCGACGCCAACGGCCACGGCGTGATCAACCTGCTGGCGGCGGACAAGCTGATCAATCAGCCGAAGCTGTATTCGGTGTTCCTGCTGTGGCTGCTGGCTGAGCTGTTCGAGCACCTGCCGGAAGTGGGCGACCCTGAACAGCCGAAGCTGGTGTTCTTCTTCGATGAGGCGCACCTGCTGTTCAACGACGCGCCAGCGGCGCTGCTGACCAAGATCGAACAGGTGGTGCGCCTGATCCGCTCCAAAGGCGTCGGCATTTACTTTGTCACCCAGAATCCGCTGGACATCCCGGACAGCGTGCTGGGCCAGCTGGGCAACCGCGTGCAGCATGCGCTGCGCGCCTTCACGCCGCGCGATCAGAAGGCGGTGAAGACGGCGGCGCAAACCCTGCGCGCCAATCCGGCCTTCGATGCCGAAACGGCGATCACCGAGCTGGGCGTGGGTGAAGCGCTGGTGTCATTCCTCGACGAAAAGGGCCGGCCGAACGTGGTGGAGCGGGCGATGGTGATCGCGCCGGAATCCAAAATGGGCATGCTCGGCGCGGAAGGGCTGAACAGTGCGATCAACAAGTCGCCGCTGTATGGCCGCTATGAGGATATGATCGACCGCGAGTCCGCCTACGAGAAGCTGTCGTCGGGCGGTTTTGCCACCGTCGGCACCCCGCAGCAGGGGCAGCAACCGCAGGCGCAACAGCAACAACAGCAGGCGGGCGGCGGCCTGATGGACGGCTTGAACGAGCTGTTGTTCGGTTCCACCGGCCCGCGCGGCGGCAAGCGCGACGGCATTGTCCAGACCGCCGCCAAGAGCATGGCGCGCGATCTCGGCCGCCAGATCCTGCGCGGCGTGCTGGGCTCGATCACCGGCGGCCGTAAAAAGTAAGCGGAAATTATCGTCGGCAGCGGCGGGTTAAATCAGTACACTGTGGCGGCATTTTTCTCTGCCGGACCTAACATGCTGCTGCTGATCGATAACTACGACTCCTTTACCTATAACCTTTACCAGTACTTCTGCGAATTGGGCGCCGAGGTGCTGGTGAAGCGCAACGATGAGCTGCAGCTGGCCGATATCGAGCGGCTGGCGCCGCAGCATCTGGTAATTTCCCCTGGCCCCTGTACCCCGAACGAAGCGGGTATCTCGCTGGCCGCCATTCGTCATTTCGCCGGCAAGCTGCCGATCCTCGGCGTGTGCCTGGGGCACCAGGCGCTGGGGCAGGCGTTCGGCGCCGAGGTGGTGCGCGCCCGCGCGGTGATGCACGGCAAAACCTCGGCGATTCGTCATCTGGGCGTCGGCGTGTTTCGCGGCCTGAGCGATCCGCTGACCGTGACCCGCTACCACTCGCTGGTGCTGAAGGCCGATACGCTGCCGGACTGTTTTGAAGTGACCGCCTGGAGCGAACGCGACGGCGTGCGCGACGAGATCATGGGCATCCGCCACCGCACTTTGGCGCTGGAAGGCGTGCAGTTCCATCCGGAAAGCGTGCTCAGCGAGCAGGGCCACCAGCTGCTGGATAATTTCCTCCAGCGTTAATCCCGATGCGTTTTTTTCGCCCGCCAGGCGTTTTGCGTTTGCGCTCGATTGGTTTTTTATGCATATTTCGTGATTATGTTTTCAATCTAACATCACGATAGCGCTGAAAAACCTTCAGGGTGGAGCCGAAAATGACTGAAAAATCCGCAGTGAGCCGCAGCACCTTTGACCAGGTGATCCTGCCTGTTTATGCACCTGCCCAGTTTGTGCCGGTGCGCGGCCAAGGCAGCCGGGTCTGGGATCAACAGGGAAAAGAGTACATCGATTTTTCCGGCGGCATCGCGGTGACGGCGCTGGGGCACTGCCATCCGGCGCTGGTCGAGGCGCTCAAACGCCAGGGCGAAACCCTGTGGCATACCAGCAACGTCTTCACCAATGAGCCTGCGCTGCGCCTGGCGAGCAAACTGATCGACGCCACCT
This sequence comes from Serratia sp. SM04, assembly GCF_040280225.1. Classification (NCBI taxonomy): domain Bacteria; kingdom Pseudomonadati; phylum Pseudomonadota; class Gammaproteobacteria; order Enterobacterales; family Yersiniaceae; genus Serratia; species Serratia sp. SM04. The sequence continues at coordinate 208,497 of NZ_JBEOQT010000007.1, forward strand.
TCGCCGATCGGGTGTTCTTCGCCAACTCCGGCGCAGAGGCCAACGAGGCGGCGTTCAAACTGGCGCGTCATTATGCCATCACCCGCCACAGCCCCTACAAAACCAAAATCATCGCCTTCTATAACGCGTTTCATGGCCGCACGCTGTTCACCGTGTCGGTGGGCGGGCAGGCCAAATATTCCGACGGGTTCGGGCCGAAGCCGGCCGACATCGTGCACGTGCCGTTCAACGATTTGGCGGCGGTGAAGGCGGTGATGGACGACCACACCTGCGCGGTGGTGATGGAGCCGATTCAGGGCGAGGGCGGCATTACGCCGGTCGATGCCGGCTTCCTCAAAGGCGTGCGCGAGCTGTGCGACCAACATCAGGCGCTGCTGGTGTTCGACGAAGTGCAAAGCGGCATGGGGCGCAGCGGCAAACTGTTCGCCTATATGCATTATGGCGTGACGCCGGATATTCTCACCACCGCCAAGGCGCTGGGCGGCGGTTTCCCGGTCAGCGCCATGCTGACTACCGAAGAGATCGCGTCGGTGATGCAGGTGGGCACCCACGGCACCACCTACGGCGGCAACCCGCTGGCCTGCGCGGTGGCGGAGGCGGCGCTGGACGTGATCAATACGCCGGAGGTGCTGAGCGGCATCGAGCAGCGTCATGCGCTGTATGTGCAGGCTTTGCAGCATATCGGCGATAAATACGGTATTTTCACCGCGATTCGCGGCATGGGGTTGCTGATTGGCGCCGAGCTGACGCCGCATTATCACGGCAGAGCGCGCGACTTCCTCACCGCCGCCGCCGCGCGCGGCTTGATGATCCTCAACGCCGGGCCGAACGTGATCCGTTTCGCGCCGTCGCTGGTGGTGGAGCTGCAGGATATCGAGGCCGGCATGGCGCTGTTCGAGCTGGCGGTGCAGGATGTGATCAACGCCTGATGCCCGCGCGGTATATAACGGGGCGCGGCATGCCGCGCCCTTATTGATCGCGCAGTTTGCGCTTGAGCCAAATGCCGTGGTGCGGGCGCTGGCGCCAGGCCAGCGAAGAAATGGTGTGCATCACGCTCAGGTGCGACAGAATGCGCCGCAGATGGCGCTCCATCTCGGTAACGGGCATCTCCGGATGCAGATCCGGCGGCTGCATGATGCCGCTGTTGCCGCTGCTCGGGCCGTCGTATTCCAACCGCTGTTGGCAGCTTTGCAGCGCGATTTCACAGGCCTGCAGATACGCTTCCGCCAGTTTTGGCGTCAGCATGTAGTGTTCGCGCGCCAGAATGGTCATGGCGTTCAGGTGCTCGACGATGAACTGGCTATGCGTGACCCACAGCCGCATGTCCGCCAGATAGTCCGACGCGAACCCCGGCTCCTGCATCGCCTGATTGAGCGAGGTGAACAGCGCGTTGTGCGCCTGGTTGACCTGCATGCGGGTATAGGCCAACGCGGTGGCGTCCGGTTCCGGCTGTTCCAGCATCAACCGCAGCGCGGTTTGATCGTGCTCCAGCGCCTGATGGGCATTCTTGCGCAGCAGCCCGCTTTGCCACTGCGGCCACAGCCAAATGGTGCCGCCGAACGCCAACACGCAGCCGATCAGCGTATCGATCAGGCGCGGCACCAGAAAATGCGAGCCGTTCAGCGCCAGCAGCTGCAGGGTGTAAACCGCCGTGACCGTAAAGCCAATCACCGACAGCCCGTAGTTCTTGCGCGAAACCAGGTAGGCCAGCAGCGTGATCACCAGCATGATGCTCAGCGTTTCTCCTTCCGGCAACTGCAGCTGCAGCAGCCCGGCCGCCAGCAAAAGCCCGGCAATCGTGCCCAGCGCACGGTGCTGAATACGCACCCGGGTGGCGTTATACCCGTTTTGGCTCACCAGCATGATGGTGAGCAGGATCCAGTAAGGCTTCGGCAGATTGAACACCGCACCCAGGCTGCTGCCGACTGCCAGCGTCACGCCCAGCCGCGCGGCGTTGCGCAGGGCGGTGGACTTGAACGACAGATAGCTGGCCAGCGCCGGCCAAAACGGCAGGCGGTGCTGGCCGGGCATCAGGTCGCGGCGGTACAGCGGATGCTGGGTGCGCAGCAGGCGGGCGATGCGGCTGAAGTGGTAATAACAAAACTGGCCGACCGGGTTATCGGGATGCTGCGCCGCCATTTTTTCCAGCGCCGCCAGCTCGTGGGCCATGGAGAAGCGCTTCGAATGTTGATGATAGAGAATATCGTGCGCCACTACGCGCAGCCGGCCGGCGATCACCTGAGCGTTGCGGCGAATGATCGCTTCGGCCTGGCTCTGCTCCACCAGTTTTTGCACCTCCTCCGGCAGATGCAGGCTGACGGTGATGTGCTCCTGCAGGTCCATCGCCACCTGAAAGGCGCGCTGCAGGCGCTTTTGCTCGAGGTTGTTGGCGTGCGGCAGGAAATTAAGCTGTTGGTACAACAGGCTGATCAGATCCATCACCTTTTGCTGGCGCACCAGCAGCGGCGGCAGCGCGGTTTGCGGATCGGTGTGCTGGGTCAGCAGCGAGTATTTGGCTTCGAAATAGTCCGCCAGTTCCAGGTAGAGCTGGCTCAGCGTCTCGCGCATCGGCTGCTCTTTCCACAGCTTAAACCAGAACCAGGTGAATAAGCCGTACCAGACGGTGCCGATGGCGTATAGCAGCGGCGCCTGCCAGATGGGTACTGTGCCGGCCGTGCTGAGGGCGAAGATGGCGGCCACCAGCGCCGCCGGCAACAGCCGGGCGTGCAGCGGGCTGATTTCACCGGTGACGCCGAGCAGCAGCGCCAGGCCCAGCATCAGCGCCGGCAGCGGCACGTGCCACAGCAGTGCCTGTTGCAGCAGCACGCTGCTGAAGGCGAACAGCGAGCCGCCAACCACCAGCCGTTTAAAGAAGCGCTTATGCGGCGTGTCCAGACCGGCGATATTGCAGCAGGCGGGCACCAGAGAGAACATCAGGCCGAGCTGCAGCTGGCCTATCAGCAGGCCGAACAGCACCGGCAGGCACAACACCAGCGTTTGTCGCAGTGCGTAGTTGATTTCCGGGTGGTAGATCAGGCGGCGCCACATGGCAGAGAGCAGATAAAAAAAACGGCGCAGATTGCGCCGTTTCTTCAGGGATTAACGAGTGCCGTAGACGACAATGGTTTTGCCGTGGGCGGAAATCAGGTTTTGATCTTCCAGCATTTTCAGAATACGGCCAACGGTTTCGCGCGAGCAGCCGACGATCTGGCCGATCTCCTGGCGGGTGATCTTGATCTGCATGCCGTCCGGGTGAGTCATGGCGTCGGGTTGCTTCGCCAGATTCAGCAGGGTTTGCGCGATGCGGCCGGTAACGTCCAGGAAGGCGAGGTTGCCCACTTTTTCGGAGGTGACCTGCAGGCGGCTCGCCATTTGGGCGGACAGACGCATCAGGATGTCTGGGTTCACCTGGATCAGCTGGCGGAATTTCTTGTAGGAAATTTCGGCCACTTCACAGGCGGTTTTCGCGCGAACCCAGGCGCTGCGCTCCTGGCCTTCTTCGAACAATCCGAGCTCGCCGATGAAATCCCCCTGGTTGAGGTAGGACAGGATCATCTCTTTACCTTCTTCATCCTTGATCAGCACCGCGACGGAGCCTTTCACGATGTAGTAAAGCGTTTCGGCCTTTTCACCTTGGTGAATCAGCGTACTCTTCGATGGATATTTGTGGATATGGCAATGAGACAGGAACCATTCGAGAGTAGGGTCTGTTTGCGGTTTGCCGAGAACCATTCGCTGTTATCCTCTGTTGTTATCGCTGCCTTGTGTCACAGGGGTCAGAGTTCCCTGTAAAACCCGCCTGTAGCCGCAGTCATGAGCGAGGGCTACCGGCAAGTTTTGAGGCGTGTCATAAAAATACGCTGTCGCTCTAGCATATTAACTTGCCGTAAGCGCTGCAAGCTACATTCTGTTAACATACCGGTAAAGGAGCCTTTCTCTGGGCGTTTCCCTGAAATTCAGTGTCCCGGAAAGATTTATTGCGGCTCTGTTTGTAGCACAGAGTAAGGCGGGTGTCTCGTGTTGTCTCGCTTCAGCATGATTAGCATCAGGTTACGTTGCCTGTTTCTATGCGAAAGCGTACTCTGATTTTAAGAAATCAACCGGAGTGATCAGAATGCAGGCAAGAGTTAAATGGGTGGAAGGGTTAACGTTTTTGGGTGAATCGGCCTCCGGCCACCAGGTGCTGATGGACGGCAACGCCGGCGATAAAGCACCCAGCCCGATGGAGATGGTGCTGATGTCGGTGGGCGGCTGCAGCGCGATCGACGTGGTGTCCATCCTGCAAAAAGGGCGCAACGACGTGCGCGACTGCGAGGTGAAGCTGACCTCCGAGCGCCGCGAAGAAGCTCCGCGGTTGTTCACCCATATCAACCTGCATTTCATCGTTACCGGCCAGGATCTGACCGACAAGATCGTCGAGCGTGCGGTGAACCTGTCGGCGGAGAAATATTGCTCGGTGGCGCTGATGCTCAACAAGGCCGCCACGGTGACCCACAGCTTCGAGATCCGCCAAGCGGCGTAATCGAGGCGGAGCGCGGCCCGGCGCCGCGCTCAACGCGTTTATTCGATCTTCTTGCCTTCCAGCAACCGCTGCACCAGCGGCGCCATGATCAGTTCCATCGCCAGCCCCATCTTGCCGCCCGGCACCACTAACGTATTGATGTGCGAGATAAACGAGCCTTGCAGCATCGCCAGCAAATAGGGGAAGTCAATTTGATCCAGCCCGCGGAAGTGGATCACCACGAAGCTTTCGTCCAGTGAGGGAATCGCCTTGGCGGCGAACGGGTTGGAGGTGTCCACCGTCGGCACGCGCTGGAAGTTGATGTGGGTGCGCGAGAACTGCGGCGTGATGTAGTTGATGTAGTCTTCCATCGAACGCACCACCGAATCCATTACCGCTTCGCGGGAGTGGCCGCGCTCGCCGGTATCGCGGATCAGTTTCTGGATCCACTCCAGGTTGACGATCGGCACCACGCCGACCAGCAGGTCGACGTGCTTGGCCACGTCATGGTGCTCGGTGACCACGCCGCCGTGCAGCCCCTCGTAAAACAGCACGTCGGTCGGCGCCGGCAGCGGTTCCCACGGGGTGAAGGTGCCCGGCACCTGATTGTAGGGCACCGCTTCGTCGTAGGTGTGCAGATACTTGCGCGAGCGCCCGGTGCCGTTCTTGCCGTAGTCGATGAAGCTCTGCTGCAGCAGGCCGAAGTCGTTGGCCTCGGGGCCGAAATAGCTGATGTGTCTGCCCAGATCGCGCGCCTTGCGGATCGCCGCGTCCATTTCCGGCCGGGTGTAGCGGTGGAAGCTGTCGCCCTCCAGCTCGGCGGCGCGGATGTTGAGTTGTTGGAATATTTTGCGGAACGCCACGCTGGTGGTGGTGGTGCCGGCGCCGCTGGAACCGGTCACCGCGATAACGGGATGTTTGGCAGACATGGTGGTTGTCACTCCGTGTTGAATGCGCCGGCGTCAGGGGATTATTGTGGCTCTTGTTGACGCTCTCTATCTCGGGAAAAAATGGCGCGCGCTGGTTTGCAATGCCCCATTGTTACCTGATTTTTTCCGTCAGTCATAGAACCGATCGCCACTAAATTTCTTCCTGCCCGGCGCGGAACTGGCCGCGCGGCATGATGTTGACGCTCTCGTGCAGTTCCGACCACACCAGCACCACTTCGCCGTTTTTCAGCTGGCGGCGCACGTCCTCCACCTTCTGTTCCAGCGAGCGTTCGTGCTCGCCGTAATCGGTGCCTTCGCGCAGTACAAAAGATTCGATCAGGCTGTTGAGGGTGTCGGTTGCCAGTTCTTGCCAGGGAATGATCACGTCGGGATGTCCAGATAAGGGGAAAGCCAGGCCGGAATGCGATGCTCCAGCCACATGTATGGTTTTTTCAGCGTGCCGCCGACGAAGCCGACGTGGCCGCCGAACTCGGTCAGCTGATATTCGATATTGCGCGGCAGGCCGGCGACGTCGGGGATCACCTCAGGGGTCATGAAGGGATCGTCCTTCGCATGGATGATCAGTAGCGGCGTTTGGACAGCCGGCAACAGCGGCAGGGCGCTGCAGCGGCGATAATAGTCGGTGGCGTCACTGAAGCCGTGAATGCGCGAGGTGATGGCGTCGTCGAATTCGCGGATGCGCCGCAGACCGTTCAGTTGGGACAGCTTGAGCGGCAGGGTGTCCGGGTAGTGCAACAGCTTGCGGGTGGCGTTTTGTTTCAACTGCCCCAGCAGGTAGCGCTGATAAACGCGGGAAAAGCCTTGCTCCATGCGGTAGGCGCAGGGCTCCAGCATCAGCGGCGCCGAGACCACCACCGCCGCCTGCAGCAGGCTGTCGGCGCCTTGCTGCGCCAGGTAGCAGGCCAGCATGTTGCCGCCGAGCGAAACGCCGACCGCCGCGGTCGGCACCTCGCCGTAGCGGTCGCGCAGCCAGCGCAGGAAGAAGCGCGCGTCTTCGGTTTCACCGGAGTGGTAGATGCGCTGCTTGCGATTGGGCACGCCGCTGCAGCCGCGAAAGTGCATCACCACGCCGAGCCAGCCGCGCTCGCGCCAGGCGTTGAGCAGGCCATGCGCGTAGGGGCTGTAGAAGCTGCCCTCCAGGCCGTGGAACAGCACCGCGCGCGGTTTGTCGCGCGCCTGCGCCGGATCCTCGCTCCAGGCGAGATCGACGAAATCACCGTCGGGCAATTCCAGCCGCTGCCAATGCGGTTTCAATAATACGCGGCGGCGCACCAGCCGCGGCAACAGCGTTTGCAGGTGCGGGTTACTGGCCCCGGTCAGAGGGCGAAAGGTGTTAGGCATAGGCTGAGTAAAATGTTGTGGGCGGCTATTGTGAGATCCCTAGCGCACTGTTAGCTTCAATACCAAGAATTAACAATGATACTGCAAAAAAGCGCCTTGGGTGAGGAGCACCCGTGCCATGGAACCGAGTTTATTCCTTTCGATGCTGGGCTTCCTGTGGGTCGCCGCCATCACGCCCGGCCCCAATAACCTGCTGCTGACCACTTCCGGCGCCAACTTCGGCTTTATGCGTTCGCTGTGGCTGATGATCGGCATCATGCTCGGCATGCAAAGCATTTTGCTGCTGGTGGCCTTCGGCGTCGGCAGCCTGATCCTGGTTTATCCGTCGCTGCACCTGATCCTGAAAATCCTCGGCAGCCTGTACCTGCTGTGGCTGGCATGGAAAGTCGCCACCGCCGCCTATGAAAAACTGGAAACCGACGTGGCGCCGCCGCAGCCGGTGCGGCTGTATCAGGGCTGGCTGCTGCAGTTCCTCAACCCGAAAGCCTGGCTGATGGCGCTGGGGGCGGTGGCCAGCTTCAGCCTGGCGGGCGATAAGTACAACGGTTCCATTGCGGCGATCGCGCTGGGCATTTTGGCGGTCAACATCGTCGCCGGCATTATCTGGCTGGCGTTCGGCACGGTGATCGGCCGCCTGCTGCGCAGCAAAAAGGCCTGGGTTATCTTCAACGTTTCCATGGGGTTGTTGACCGCAGCCTGTGTGTTACTGATCTGGCATTAAGGAGCGAACGATGGCGGAAAATTATTATCACGTGGTTGCCTTTACCGGCGAAGGGCTGCGCGGCAACCCGGCCGGGGTGTGCCTGCTGACGCAGCCGCTGCCGGCGGCGCGGCTGCAGGCGATCGCCAACGAGATCGGCCTGCCGGAAACCAGCTTTGTCTGGGATGACGGCGACATGACCGCCATCCGTTGGTTTACCCCGCAGCGCGAGGTCGATCTCTGCGGCCACGGCACCCTGGCGGCGGCGCATGTGATGTTCAGCGTGGTTAACCCGGCGCTGCAGGATATTCGCTTCCGCTCGGCCGGCGGCGAACTGTTCGTCAAGCGCGATGCGCAGGACGGGGAACGGCTGGTGCTCGACTTCCCCGCCCGGCCGCCGCAGAAGGTGGCTGAGCCGGCGGGCCTCGCGGCGCTGCTGGGCGTGCAGCCGCAGGAGGTGTGGCAGGCGAAAGCGCTGATGGTGGTGCTGGAAAACGAGGCGCAGGTGCGCGCGCTGCGGCCGGACATCCCGGCGCTGATCGCGCTGGCCGGGCGTGCGGTGATCGTCACTGCGCCCGGTGACACCGTGGACTTCGTTTCGCGCTATTTCACGCTCGACGGCGGTGAAGATCCGGTTACCGGCTCCGCGCACTGCACGCTGATGCCTTACTGGACGGCGCGTCTCGGCCGCCATCGGCTGCAGGCGCAGCAGGTCTCGGCACGCGGCGGCGAACTGTTCTGCGAACTGCAAGGGGATCGCACGCTGCTCGGCGGCTATGCTCACGTGTTCCTGCACGGGACGATCGCGCTGTAATCCGCGTTTATATTACGCAGGGTAATAAAGAAGACTTTTTTATTCTTTTATCGCCCGTCACCGCTCAGATAAAACTGTCAGCAACTGAACAGATTTTTATCAACGGAGCGGAACATGGCGGGCAAACTCTTTTCCTTACGCAACGCGGCGCTGTTGGCGCTGGCGCTCAGCGCAGCCAGCGCCTACGCGGTGGACGTGACCGTGGCGTACCAGACGTCGGCGGAGCCGGCCAAGGTGGCGCAGGCGGAAAGCAGCTTCGCCAAACGGTCCGGCGCGACCGTCGACTGGCGTAAGTTCGACAGCGGCTCCAGCGTGCTGCGTGCGCTGGCCTCCGGCGACGTGCAGATCGGCAATATCGGCTCCAGCCCGCTGGCGGTGGCCGCCAGCCAGAAACTCCCCATCGAAGTATTCCTCATCGCCTCGCAGCTCGGCAGCTCCGAAGCGCTGGTGGTGAAAAATGACATCAAAAGCCCGCAGGATCTGATCGGCAAGCGCATTGCGGTGCCGTTTATCTCCACCACCCATTACAGCCTGCTGGCCTCGCTCAAGCATTGGGGCATCAAGCCTGAGCAGGTGAAGATCCTCAATCTGCAGCCGCCGGCCATCGCCGCCGCCTGGCAGCGCGGCGACATCGACGGCGCTTACGTCTGGGCGCCGGTGGTCAACGAACTGGCCAAACAGGGCAAGGTGTTGACCGACTCCGCGCAGGTGGGCGAATGGGGCTCGCCGACGCTGGACGTGTGGGTGGTGCGCAAAGACTTTGCCGAGAAACATCCCGACGTGGTGACCGCCTTTGCCGCCAGCGCCCTGCAGGCGCAAAAGGCCTACCTGGCGGCGCCGGAGCAGTGGCTGAAAGATCCGAGCCATCTCAGCACGCTGGCGCGCCTGAGCGGGGTGCCGGAAGCGCAGGTGCCGGAGCTGGTGAAGGGAAACCGTTATCTGCCGGTGGCGGATCAGGTTGCCCAGCTCGGCCAGCCGGTGGACAAGGCGATCCGCGATACCGCCGAATTCCTCAAGCAGCAGGGCAAGATCCCGCAGGTCGACAGCGACTACAGCGCTTACGTGACCGACCGTTTTGTGAAACAGGTGCAGGCTGCGCCGCAGTCGTAAGGAAGCAGGATGCTAAACGTCAATCATCTTTCAGCAGAGTATCAGGGGCGGCCCGCGCTGCGTGACGTGTCGTTCCAGATTGCCGCCGGGCAACTGGTGGTGGTGCTCGGCCCGTCGGGCTGCGGCAAGACCACGCTGCTGAATTTGATCGCCGGGTTTATCGAGCCTTCAGCTGGCAGCATCACGCTGGATGGAACGCCCGTTCACGGCCCGAGCGCCGAACGGGGCGTGGTGTTCCAGCATGAGGGTTTACTGCCGTGGCGCAACGTGGTGGACAACGTCGAGTTCGGCCTGCAGCTGGCCGGCGTCGGCAAGGCGCAGCGCCGCCAGGTGGCGGAGCAGATGCTGCAGCGCGTGGGGCTGGCGGGCTATGAACAGCACTTTATCTGGCAGCTTTCCGGCGGCATGCGCCAACGCGTCGGCATCGCCCGCGCTCTGGCCGCCGATCCGCGGCTGTTGTTGCTGGACGAACCGTTCGGCGCCCTGGATGCGTTCACCCGCGAGCAGATGCAGGAGCTGTTGCTGACCATTTGGCGTGATACCGGCAAACAGGTGCTACTGATCACCCACGATATCGAAGAGGCGGTGTTCCTCGCCAGCGAGCTGTTGCTGCTGTCGCCGGGGCCGGGGCAGGTGGTGGAGCGGCTGTCGCTGAACTTCGGCCAACGCTATGCCGACGGCGAAGCCTGCCGCGCCATCAAGTCCGATCCTGAATTTATCGCGCAGCGCGAATACGTGCTGGGCAAAGTTTTCCAACAGCGCGAGGCCTTGCTATGAGCCTGCATTCCACTCTGAAGGCCGCGGCGCAGCCGCAGGGCAAAGCGGCGCGCCGTTTCAGCGTGCCGCGCAACGTTTGGCTGAGCGGCGCCACGCTGTTGACGGTGTTGATCGTCTGGTGGGGCGTGACGGCGCTGCAGCTGATCAGCCCGCTGTTTTTGCCGGCGCCGCAGCAGGTGCTGCACCAGCTGATCACCATCGCCAGCCCGCAAGGCTTTATGGACGCCACGCTGTGGCAACACCTGGCGGCCAGCCTGGGGCGCATTCTGGTAGCGCTGTTGGCGGCGGTGATCGTCGGCATTCCGGTGGGCATCGCCATGGGGCTGAACGACACGGTGCGCGGCATTCTCGATCCGCTGATTGAGATCTATCGCCCGGTGCCGCCGCTGGCCTATCTGCCGCTGATGGTGATTTGGTTCGGCATCGGCGAAACCTCGAAGATCTTGCTGATTTATCTGGCGATCTTCGCGCCGGTGACGCTGTCTGCCGTGGCCGGCGTGCGCAGCGTGGCGCAGGTGAGGGTGCGTGCCGCCCGGGCGTTGGGCGCCACGCGTTGGCAGGTGCTGCGTTTCGTGGTGCTGCCGAGCGCGCTGCCGGAGATCCTGACCGGTATTCGCATCGGGCTGGGCGTCGGCTGGTCGACGCTGGTGGCCGCCGAACTGATCGCCGCCACGCGCGGCCTGGGATTTATGGTGCAATCCGCCGGTGAGTTTCTGGCGACCGACGTGGTGTTGGCCGGCATCGGCGTGATTGCGGTGATTGCATTTGGGCTGGAGCTGGGGCTGCGTGCCCTGCAGCGCCGATTGACCCCGTGGCATGGAGTACAGCAATGAACGAACGTCTGAATATCACCCCGCTGGGGCCTTACATCGGGGCGCTGGTGGAAAACGTCGAGTTGGCCCGGCCGCTGGGCGACGGCCAGTTTGAACAGCTTTATCATGCCTTGCTGAAGCATCAGGTGCTGTTCTTCCGCAATCAGCCGATCACGCCGCTGCAGCAGCGCGATCTGGCCGGCCGCTTCGGCGATCTGCATATCCATCCGGTCTATCCGCACGCCACCGACGTGGAAGAGATCATCGTGCTCGATACCCACGACGACAACCCGCCGGACAACGATAACTGGCACACCGACGTGACCTTTATCGACAACCCGCCGCTGGGGGCGATCCTGGCGGCCAAGACCTTGCCTTCCACCGGCGGCGATACGCTGTGGGCCAGCGGCATCGCGGCCTACGAGGCGCTGTCGGCACCGTTCAGAACGCTGTTGGCGGGGCTGCGTGCGGAGCATGACTTCACCAAGTCGTTCCCGGAACACAAACATCGCGGCAGTGTAGAGGAGCATCAGCGCTGGCAACAGGCGGTGCAGAAAAACCCGCCGCTGCTGCATCCGGTGGTGCGCACCCACCCGGTCAGCGGCCGGCAGGCGCTGTTCGTCAATGAAGGGTTTACCACGCGGATCGTCGATCTGGCGCCGAAAGAGAGCGACGCTTTGCTGAACTTCCTGTTTGCTCACATCACCAAACCGGAGTTTCAGGTGCGCTGGCGCTGGCAGGAAAATGACGTGGCGATCTGGGATAACCGCGTGACGCAGCACTACGCCAACGCGGATTATCTGCCGCAGCGGCGCATCATGCACCGCGCGACCATTCTGGGGGATAGGCCTTTTTACAAGGCCTGAGGCTTAGGCTTCGAACGCCTGCGTTAACTGTTCCAGCTGTTCCTGCGCATCCAGCCAGGTCATTTCCGTCTCTTCCAGCGCGGATTTGGCCTGGCTTTGCTTTTGCAGGCAGTCGGTTAACTCGGCCTTGCGGCTGATGTCGTACAGCGCGGGATCCGCCAGCTGTTCCTCCACCGCCGCCAGTTCGGCGCCCAGTTTTTCCATCTGCTGTTCCAGCTTGGCGATCTGCTTGCGCAGCGGTTGGGTCTGCGTACGGAACTCCGCCTCGCGGCGTTTTTGATCCTTGCGCGCCTGCGCGCTGTTGCCGCCGCTCTCTTTTTCCGGCGCGTCCTGCTGGCTTTCCTGGCGCTGCAGGTCGACAAGCCACTGCTGGTAGTCGTCGAGATCGCCCTCGAAAGGCTCGACCTGGCCGTCGTGCACCAGGTACAGATCGTCTGTGGTGGAGCGCAGCAGGTGACGGTCGTGCGAGACCACCACCAACGCGCCTTCGAAATCGATCAGCGCCTCGGTCAGCGCCTGGCGCATGTCGAGATCCAGGTGGTTGGTCGGTTCATCGAGCAGCAGCAGGTTAGGGCGCTGCCAGACGATCAGCGCCAGCACCAGCCGCGCCTTCTCGCCGCCGGAGAAGCGTTCGGTCACTTCGCTGACCTTGTCGCCCTGGAAACCGAAGCCGCCCAGATAGTCGCGCAGCTGCTGTTCCAGCACCCGTGGTGCGATGCGGCTCAGGTGCTGCAGCGGCGATTCGTCGGCGCGCAGGAATTCCAGCTGGTGCTGGGCGAAGTAACCCAGCTTGATGCCTTTCGCCAGGCCGATCTCGCCGCTCAGCGGCTCCAGGGTGCCGGCCAGCAGTTTGATCAGCGTGGATTTACCGGCGCCGTTGCGGCCGAGCAGGCCAATGCGCGAGCCGGGCACCAGGTTCAGCTTGATTGACTTCAGGATCACTTTATCGCCATACCCGGCGCTGACTTTGTCCATGCGCAGCAGCGGGTTCGGCAGGCTTTCCGGCGGACGGAAGCTGAAGGTGAACGGGTTGTCGACGTGCGCCGGGGCGATCAGCTCCATGCGCTCCAGCATCTTGATGCGGCTCTGCGCCTGCTTGGCCTTGGTGGCCTGCGCGCGGAAACGGTCGATATAGCTTTGCAGGTGCGCCACTTTCTCTTGCTGATGCTGATACAGCGACTGTTGCTGCGCCAGCTTGGTGGCGCGCTGGCGTTCGAACGACGAATAGTTGCCGGTGTACTCATTGATCGTCTGCTGTTCGATATGCAGGATCTTGTCGACGATCGGATCGAGGAAGTCGCGGTCGTGCGAGATCAGCACCAGCGTGCCGGGATAGCTTTTCAGCCAGCGCTCCAGCCAGATCACCGCATCGAGATCCAGGTGGTTGGTCGGTTCGTCGAGCAGCAGCAGGTCGGAACGGCACACCAGCGCCTGCGCCAGGTTGAGGCGCATCCGCCAGCCGCCGGAGAAGTCGCGCACCGGGCTTTGCAGCTGTTCGTTGGAGAAGCCGAGGCCGTGCAGCAGGCTGGCGGCGCGGGAACGGATGGTCCAGGCGTCGATGGCGTCCAGCTTGCCGTGCAGGGTGGCGATGGCGTGGCCGTCGTTGCGGTCGTTGGCCGCCTGCAATTCGGCTTCGAGCTGGCGAAACTCGCGGTCGCCGTCGATAACATACTCGATCGCCGGCACGTCCAGCGCCGGCGTCTCCTGGTTGACCCAGGCCAGCGCCCAGTTGCCGGGGAAGGTAAAGCTGCCGCCATCCGCCGCGATCTCGCCCTTCAGCAGCGACAGCAGCGTGGATTTGCCGCAGCCGTTTTTGCCCACCAGGCCGACCTTCTGACCTGGATTAACCGTCGCCGTGGCGTTGTCCAGCAGGACGCGGATGCCGCGTCGGATTTGTAGCGAGGAGAATACAATCATAAAGCGCCGTATGTTCAGAGTATGTTAAATTATCATTAAGGTAACAGAACGCGCACCGCGCGCTGTTTTTGTCTTTGCGATGCATGGTAACGGAAAACCGCTACCCTGACGACGCTTTGGAGGGGAATGATGTCGCAGCCGCCCAAGGTCTTGCTGCTGTATGCCCATCCGGAATCTCATGACTCGGTGGCGAACCGGGTTTTGCTTCGACCGGCGCAGCAGTTGGAACATGTCACCGTGCACGATCTCTACGCGCACTACCCTGATTTTTTTATCGATATCCATCACGAACAACAGCTGCTGCGTGAGCATCAGGTCATCGTGTTTCAGCACCCGCTGTATACCTACAGCTGCCCGGCGCTGCTGAAGGAGTGGCTGGATCGCGTGCTGTCGCGCGGCTTCGCCAGCGGGGTGGGCGGCAATGCGCTGGCGGGCAAATACTGGCGCTCGGTGATCACCACCGGTGAGCCGGAAGGCGCCTACCGCACCGGCGGTTATAACCACTATCCTATGGAAGATATCCTGCGGCCGTTCGAGTTGACCGCCGGGATGTGCCATATGCATTGGCTGACGCCGTTCGTGGTCTATTGGGCGCGGCGGCAGAAGCCGGAGGTGCTGCGCAGCCATGCGGACGCCTACGGCGAGTGGCTGAGCCACCCGCTGCCGCACGGAGGGCGGTGACGATGGAAGGATCGACCTTACTGACCGCCATTTTGCTGTTCCTGTTCGCCGCGGTGGTGACGGTGCCGATCGCCCGTCGCCTGGGGATCGGCGCGGTGCTGGGCTATCTGATCGCCGGCATCGCCATCGGCCCCTGGGGATTGGGCTTCATTCGCGACGTCGACGAGATCCTGCACTTCTCCGAGCTGGGCGTGGTGTTCCTGATGTTCATCATCGGCCTGGAGCTGAACCCCAGCAAGCTGTGGGAGCTGCGGCGCTCGATCTTCGGCGCCGGCGCCGGCCAGGTGTTGATCACCGCTGCGGTGCTGGGCGCGTTGCTGTATCTGACGCACTTCGCCTGGCAGGCGGCGGTGATCGGCGGTATCGGCCTGGCGATGTCTTCCACCGCCATGGCGCTGCAGCTGATGCGCGAGAAGGGCATGAACCGCAACGAAGGGGGGCAGCTCGGCTTCTCGGTGCTGCTGTTCCAGGATATGGCGGTGATCCCGGCGTTGGCGCTGATCCCCATTCTGGCCGGCGCCGGCGGAACCAGCGACGACTGGGCGAAGATCGCGCTCAAGGTGGCGGCGTTCGGCGGCATGCTGATCGGCGGCCGCTTCCTGCTGCGACCGCTGTTCCGCTATATCGCCGCTTCCGGCGTGCGCGAGATCTTCACCGCCGCGGCGCTGTTGCTGGTGCTCGGCTCGGCGCTGTTTATGGAGACGCTTGGCCTGTCGATGGCGCTCGGCACCTTCATCGCCGGGGTGCTGCTGGCGGAGAGCGAATACCGCCACGAACTGGAGATTTCCATCGAGCCGTTTAAAGGGCTGCTGCTGGGGCTGTTCTTTATCTCGGTGGGCATGGTGTTGAATATCGGCGTGCTCTACACCAATCTGGCCGAGGTGTTGATCGGCGTGCTGGCGCTGGTGGCGATCAAATCCGGCGTACTCTACGGGGTGTCGCGTCTGTTCGGCCTGCGCAGTTCGGTGCGCCTGCAGTTCGCCGGGGTGCTCAGCCAGGGCGGCGAGTTCGCCTTCGTGCTGTTTTCTGCGGCGGGCGCGCAAAAGGTGCTGCAGCCGGATCAACTCTCCTTGCTGCTGGTGGTGGTGACGCTGTCGATGATGACCACGCCGCTGCTGATGCAGGCCATCGACCGCATTTTGGCGCGTCGCTATAACGCCAAGGGCGAAGAAGAGGAAACGCCGTACGTAGAGGACGACGATCCGCAGGTGATCATCGTCGGCTTCGGGCGTTTCGGCCAGGTGATCGGCCGCCTGTTGATGGCCAACAAAATGCGCATTACCGTACTGGAGCGCGATGTCAGCGCCGTCGGCGTGCTGCGGCGTTACGGTTACCAGGTTTATTACGGCGACGCCACCGAGCTGGAGCTGCTGCGCGCGGCGGGCGCCGAGAAGGCCAAGTCGATCGTGATCACCTGCAATGAGCCGGAAGACACCATGGAGATCGTGCGGCTGTGCCAGCAGCACTTCCCGAATCTGAGCATTCTGGCGCGGGCGCGCGGCCGCGTGGAGGCGCATGAGTTGCTGCAGGCGGGCGTGAAGCAGTTCAGCCGCGAGACCTTCTCCAGCGCGCTGGAACTGGGGCGCAAAGCGCTGATGGAGTTGGGCATGCACCCGCATCAGGCCTTCCGCGCCCAGCAGCATTTCCGCCGCCTGGATATGCGCATGCTGCGTGAACTGATGCCGCCGCATCAGGGCGACGTGGCGCAAATTTCCCGCGTGAAAGAGGCGCGGCGCGAGCTGGAAGAGCTGTTCCATCGCGAAATGCAAAAAGAAAGTCGCCAGTTCGACGGCTGGGACGAATACGAATAAGCGGGAGCATAACGATGTCTGCAACACGTAAGAGATTTATCGCCGGGGCGGTGTGCCCGAGCTGCAGCGCCATGGATACGCTGGCGGTATGGCGGGAGGATCAGGTGGAGGTGGTGGAGTGCGTCAAGTGCGGCCACCATCAGCGCCAGACCGAACAACAGGTGGAAAAACACGTTCGCCCGCAAGAGCAGGTGATCGGCATTTTCCAGCCGAAGTAGCGTTTTTTTATCCCGGAGGGTACAGCGAGGCAGATTTCCGTTACAATCTGTCCGGAAAAGGCGCGCATCCCGATAACGGTGCGCGTCCTAGTAGCCAACGGTAGGAGATATCATGAAAGTAGCAAAAGACTTGGTGGTCAGCCTGGCTTACCAAGTACGTACAGAAGACGGTGTTTTGGTTGATGAGTCTCCGGTGAGCGCACCGCTGGACTATCTGCACGGGCATGGTTCTCTGATCGCAGGTCTGGAAAAAGCACTCGAAGGCCACGACGTTGGCGATCGTTTTGACGTTCACGTCGGCGCGAACGACGCGTACGGCAACTACGACGAAAACCTGGTGCAGCGCGTACCGAAAGACGTCTTCATGGGCGTTGACGAACTGCAGGTCGGCATGCGTTTCCTGGCTGACACCGATCAGGGCCCGGTACCGGTTGAAATCACCGAAGTTGACGGCGACCACGTGGTGGTTGACGGCAACCACATGCTGGCCGGCCAAAACCTGAACTTCAACGTGGAAGTTGTCGCGATCCGCGAAGCGACCGCAGAAGAACTGGCGCACGGTCACGTACACGGCGAGCACGACCATCACCACGAACACGGTGACGGCTGCTGCGGCGGTCACGGCCACAGCCACGATCACGACCATGGTCACGACCACGGTAAAGGCGGTTGCGGTAACGGCGGCTGCGGCTGCCACTAAGCAGATCGCAGTGACGAGACAAGAGGGCGGCCATCGGCTGCCCTTTTTTATGCGCGGCGCACCGGGCGCCGAACGGCACAACAGGACATGCCATGGCCACCATGAAAGACGTGGCGCGGCGCGCCGGCGTTTCCACGGCCACCGTCAGCCGGGTGATCAATAATACCGCCTACGTTGAACCGGTGACCCGCGAACGCGTCGAGAAAGCGATGCGCGAGTTTAACTACCACCGCAACGCCGCCGCGCTGGCGCTGGCGAAAAGAAGCGGCAATATGCTGGGGTTGCTGACCGGCAATCTTGACGATCCGTTTTTCTCGCGTCTGGCGCGGGGCGTGGAAGACATCACGCGGCAGGCCGGCGTGCGTTTGATGTTGTGCAGCGGCGGGCATCAGGCCGAGCTGGAAAAAAGCGGCCTCGATTTTCTCATCAATCAGGGATGTGAAGCCATCGTGGCGCACGTCACGCGCATGGGGGAGGAGGCGCTGCTGCGCTACGCCGCCCATACGCCCGCACTGGTGCTGATCAATCGTTATCTGCCCGCCATCGCCAACCGTTGCATCTGGCTCGACAACGCCAATGCGGCGCAGACGGCGACCGAGTTGCTCATACGCCAGGGGCATCGAAGAATTGCCTGCGTGACGGCGGATCTGCCGATCGACGATCGCGCGCAGCGGCTAGCGGGTTACCGCCTGGCCATGGCCGCCGCCGGCATTGAGGTGCCTGGCAGCTGGATCATCAGCGTGCCCTTCAACGAGCGAGGGGGCGAACTGGCGGCCGAGCGCGTTCTGGCCAGCGACCAACGCTTCACCGCCGCAGTGACGTTCAACGACGTGATGGCCGCCGGCATGATGCGCACCTGCCATCAACGGCAAGTTCAGCTGCCCGAGGCGCTGTCGATCGTCGGCTTTGACGACATTGCCCTGGCGAAATATCTCCATCCTTCGTTGACCACCGTGCATTACCCGATCGAGAAAATGGCCCGACGCGCCGCGCGCCTGGCGCTGCAGATCCACAGCGGCAGCGACGTTGCGCCGCAGAACAACCGCTTTTCGGCCGAACTTATCCTGCGAGACTCCGTAACCGACGGTGAGGCGCATGCGCAAAGCAAGCTCGGCGAATGAGAGACGGCTCACACAACACCACCTCATGAAACCGATTACATGGCCGATTGCCTGCGCTCACATCCTCCGATTATCGAAGCCATTACGCTGTTGCAGTACCCCATCTTCAACAGGAGCCGTATATGGATAATAAGAAAACGCTCAACCTTGGGTTGGCGACGCTGCCGATTGTGGCCATGCTGTTGCTGCTCATCATCGGCTATGGCCAGTTTGGCCTGCGCATTGAACCGCTGCTGCTGGTTTCCGCCGCCATCGCCGCCGCGTTGGCCTGGTGGCAAGGCTACCGCTGGGACGACATCATCGAGGCCATCGTGGCCAAACTGGCGAAGGCGATGCCGGTTATCCTGATCCTGATCTGCGTGGGCGGCCTGATCGGCACCTGGATGATCAGCGGCACAATCCCTTACATGGTGTACTGGGGGCTGAAGCTGATCAGCCCTCAATACATTCTGATCGCCGCATTCTTCATCACCAGCGTGATCTCGGTGTGCACCGGCACTTCCTGGGGAGCGGCCGGCACCGTGGGCGTGGCGCTGATGGGCGTGGCCGCCGGTCTGGACGTGCCGCTGGCCGCCGCGGCCGGGGCGGTGGTGTCCGGCGCTTACTTCGGCGACAAAATTTCGCCGTTGTCCGATTCGACCAACTTCGCGGCCATCGTCGCGGATACCGATCTCTACAGCCATATCCAGCATCTGATGTACACGACGCTGCCGAGCTTCATCCTGGCCGCCGTGGTGTACCTGATCGCCGGCCACACCGGTGCGGTGGGCAGCGTGGCAACGCCGGAAAAAGTGACCGAAATCGTCGGCGCGCTCGAGGGGCTGTACCACTTCAATCTGCTGCTGATCCTGCCGCCGGTGCTGGTGCTGTGGGGCGCGGTGACCAAACGGCCGGTGATCCCCGTTATGCTGGCCGCCTGCGCGCTGGCGATCGCCATCGGCGTCGCGCTGCAGGGCTTTAGCCTGCAGCAGGGGCTGAATGCGTTGATGGACGGTTTCAATCTGTCGATGTTCGCCAATCAGGGCCATAACGTCGAAGGGATCGTCGCCGATGTGCCGCGCCTGCTGAACCGCGGCGGCATGTTCTCGATGATGAGTACGATCCTGCTGGTGTTCTGCGCCTTTTCCTTCGCCGGCGCTCTGACGCTGACCGGCGCGCTGACGGTGATCATCAGCCGGCTGCTGAAAGTGGTGCACACCACCGGCCAGCTGATCGCCGCCACCGTTGCCACCACTATCCTGGTGACCGGCGCGACCAGCGACGGCAAGCTGGCGCTGCTGATCCCGGCGGAGCTGTTCAAAGGGGCCTATCGACGCATGGGGCTGGACAACAAAAATCTGTCGCGCACCGTCGAAGATGCGGGCACCGTCATCGAACCGCTGATCCCGTGGACGGCCGCCGGCATTTACATGGCCACCACGCTGGGGGTCAGCACCCTCGATCTGCTGCCGTGGGCGATCCAATGTTATGCCGCGGTGGTGTTCGCCCTGATTTATGGGTTCACCGGCTTCGGTATCGCCAAACTCCAACCTCAGAACGACTTGCAGCGTAAGGAAGCCTGACATGACGAGTCATTTCAACGCCATCATCGATCGCCACAACACCGGCTCCGTGAAGTGGGACTTCATCGACCGCTATCTGCAACTGGACGGCAGCGAACTGTTGCCGATGTGGGTGTCCGATTTCGACTTTCCGTGCCCGCCAGAGGTGCAGCAGGCGCTGCATCAGCGGGTGGACCACGGCGTCTTTGGCTACAGCGAACGCGACGACGCTTACTATGAGGCAGCGATCGACTGGTTTGCCAAGCGGCACGGCTTGCCGCTGCGGCGCGAGTGGTTCACGTCGATTGAAGGGGTGGTGCCGGGGCTGGCGATGCTGATCCAACTGCTCAGCAAGCCGGGGGACGGGGTGGTGGTGCAGGGGCCGTATTATGGCTCGTTCGCCAAGATAGTCACCATGAACGGCAGAGAGGTGATTGAAAACCCGCTGCGGGAAACCCCGCAGGGATACCGGATCGATTTCGACCAGCTGGCCGCCTGTCTGGCGCAGCGTAAACCGCCGCTGTTGTTGCTGTGCAACCCGCACAATCCAACCGGCCGTTGCTGGCGCCGCGATGAACTGGAGCGGCTCATGGCGCTCTGCCACGCCCATGACGTCACGGTGATCTCCGATGAAATTTGGGCCGACCTGCTGCTGCCCGGCGAGACGTTTACGTCGGTGTTGCATCTGGGCGAGGAATATCGCGAGCGGGTAATTGCGGCGACGTCCGCCAGCAAAACGTTCGGCCTTTCCTCGCTGCGCATTTCGAATTTCCTGATCCCCAATGCCCGGCTTCGGCAGGCGTTTGTCGATCGGCTGAACGCCCACGGGCTGGATGTATTCAACGCGCTGTCGATGACGGCGGCGACCGCGGCCTATCAACGGGGCGCTGCCTGGCTTGATGAGCTGCTCGACTACCTGGCGGAGAATCGGCGTTGGTTTGAGCAGGCGCTGGCGGCCGCCGCGCCCTGGTGCGCGATGATCCAGGCTGAAGGGACCTATCTCGCCTGGCTGGATTGTCGCTCGCTGGGTTTGAGCGATACAGACTTGCAGCAGGCGCTGGTGGCGGTGGCGAAGCTGGCGCCGTCGATGGGCAGCGGTTTCGGCCCGCAGGGGCGCGGTTTTATCCGCATCAACCTGGGGTGCCCGCGCCGGTATCTCGAGCGTGCCGTCGAAGGGTTGGCACGCCTGAAATAACCGCATGGCGAGCCCTCAATAGTGCGGCGGAGGGGTTTCTTCCGACTGCGAGGCGATCATTGAGGTTTGGGTCGAGCGCAGCTTGTCGGTCAACATGCGCAGGTGTTCGCGCATCTTCAGCATTTCCATTTGATGCTGAATGACGGTCTGGTTGAGCTCTTCGATGGTGAGCTCTTGGAAGGCCTGACGGCTCTCCAGTTCTTCAAGCCGCTGTAGCAGGCGTTGAATGTCGGCGTTGTGCATGAGGCTACCTCTGACGCGATAAAATCCTGATTCGGCGCTATGGTAACAGCTGGCGCCGGGTTTGCTCGCGCTATTTCTCCAGACGGCGCGCAACGTTGCGATCGACAGTGTAAAGTGCTGAAAAGTTGCACGCTCGATCTGCCGTTTTTTGCGAGCCTGGCCGAATATTCCGCAAGAAAAATCTGATTTATCATGGGAGTAGCACCCAGAGGGAAACTTCTTGGCAAAGCGGGAGTCACACTTTGACTCGATTGGTTACCTGTGCGACTGTTTTGTTTTGTTTCAGGCAGCTATAGTAGCCCGGTTATCTTACCTAATGATTGTTTGGGGCATTGCTTCAGACACTGGAGAAATGGATGAAATCTTTGTTTAAAGTCACGCTTCTGGCAACCACCATGGCTTTTGCTCTGAATGCGACCCAGGTCATGGCAGCCGATGCCGCCAAGCCGGCAGAAGCCGCTAAACCAGCGGACGCGGCAGCAGCACCGAGCACCGGCAAGTTCAAAAACGACGACGAGCAAGCTGCCTACGCATTGGGCGCCTCTCTCGGCCGTTACATGGACAACTCTCTGAAAGAGCAAGAGAAGCTGGGCATCAAGCTGGACAAAGATCAGCTGATTGCCGGCGTTCAGGACGCGTTCGCCAACAAGAGCAAACTGAACGACGCCGACATCGAGAAGACCCTGCAGGGCTTCGAAGCGCGCGTGAAGGCTTCCGCTCAGGCGAAGATGGAGCAGGACGCCAAGGACAACGAAACCAAAGGCGCCAAGTACCGCGATAGCTTCGCTAAAGAAAAAGGCGTGAAGAAAACCGAATCCGGCCTGCTGTACCAGGTAGAGAAGCCGGGCGCGGGTGAAGCGCCGAAAGACAGCGACACCGTGGTGGTGAACTACAAAGGCACCCTGACCGACGGTACCGAGTTCGATAACTCCTACACCCGCGGTGAGCCGCTGTCGTTCCGTCTGGACGGCGTGATCCCAGGCTGGACCGAAGGCCTGAAGCACATCAAGAAAGGCGGCAAAATCAAGCTGGTGATCCCACCGGCGCTGGCCTACGGCAAAACCGGCGTTCCGGGCATCCCGGCTAACTCCACGCTGGTCTTCGACGTTGAGCTGCTGGACGTGAAAGCGGCGCCGAAAGCCGACGCTAAAGCCGAAAAACCGGCGGACGCGAAAGCAGACGCCAAAGCGAAATAACATCGCCGCTTTGTTTGCCACCGCCGCGGATGCCCTCCGCGGCGGTTTTCATTTCGGCAGCCGCTGCCTCTCTCTCCATTGAACGCTTGACGCCTGCCGGGCATCGGGCTTAACGTCAATACCACGCGCAAACGCAAGGACTTTGCTCCGGCCGCTTTGCTAGACTAATAATTCTGATTTATCAGTCATGCGTCTGCCCCTTAGGGCGTGTACCTAAAATTGTTCCCGGCCGCCTCGCCCGCGGATGTCATCGTGCCGTTTGATGGCGCTCTCAGCCGGCCGCGCTGCGGCGTGCCGACGACGGCAGCGATCCGGTTCGAGCGGTTTTAGCTGCGCCCCCTGGCACAGGCGATCTATGAGGGTGGTATCTTCGATGTCGAATTCGCTTTTATCCAGCGAAGCCAGCGAACTTGATTTGCTGAATGAACGTCCGTTTACTCAAACGGATCATGAAATCCTGAAATCCTATGAAGCGGTGGTCGACGGGCTGGCGATGTTGATCGGCGGCCACTGCGAGATCGTACTGCACGCGCTGGAAGACCTGAACAGCTCAGCGGTACGCATCGCCAACGGTGAACATACCGGGCGTAAAATCGGCTCGCCGATCACCGATCTGGCGCTGCGCATGCTGCACGACATGGCCGGCGACGACAGCAGCGTGTCGAAAGCCTACTTTACCCGCGCCAAGAGCGGCGTGTTGATGAAGTCGGTGACCATCGCCATTCGCAATCGCGAGCAGCGGGTGATCGGCTTGCTGTGCATCAACATGAACCTCGACGTACCGTTTTCGCAGATCATGCAGACCTTTATGCCGCCGGCCACGCAGGACGTGCCGTCGTCGGTGAATTTTGCGTCTTCCGTCGACGATCTGGTGGCGCAGACGCTGGAGTTCACCATCGAAGAGGTGAACGCCGACCGCTCGGTGTCCAATAACGCCAAGAACCGCCAAGTGGTGCTCAACCTCTATGAGAAAGGCATCTTCGACATCAAGGATGCGATCAACCAGGTGGCGGATCGCCTGAACATCTCCAAACACACCGTGTATCTGTACATCCGCCAGTTCAAGAGCGGCGATCTGTTGGGAAGCGACCGTTGATGCTCGATTATTGCCTATTGGTCACCGGCCCGGCTTACGGCACGCAGCAGGCCAGCAGCGCCTATCAGTTCGCTCAGGCTTTGTTGGCGAAAGGGCACCGGCTTTCCAGCGTCTTTTTCTACCGTGAGGGCGTGCTGAACGCCAACCAGCTGACCGCGCCCGCCAGCGACGAGTTCGACCTGGTGCGCGGTTGGACGCAACTGGCGCAGCAACACGGCGTAGCGCTCAACGTCTGCGTAGCCGCCGCGTTGCGCCGTGGGGTCACCGACGAGAAGGAGGCGGCGCAACAGGGGCTGGCAAGCGCCAACCTGCAGCCTGGCTTTACCCTGAGCGGGCTGGGTTCCCTGGCCGAAGCGTCGCTGAGTTGCGACCGTCTGGTGCAGTTCTGAGGATATGATGAAACGAGTCGCTTTTGTTTTCACCCACGGGCCGCACGGCGGCGCCGGCGGCAGGGAAGGGCTGGATGCGCTGCTCGCCACGTCGGCGCTCAGTGAAGATTTGGGGGTGTTTTTTGTCGGCGACGGCGTATTGCAGCTGTTGCCAGGCCAGCAACCGGAAAAGATTTTGGCGCGCAATTACATCGCCACCTTCGGCGTGCTGCCGCTGTATGACGTGGAGCGGTGCTATCTGTGCCAGGCTTCGCTGCAGGAGCGTGGCCTGAGCCAGGTGACCGATTGGGTGCTGGATGCCGAGGTGCTGGCACCGGACGAACTGCGCCGCGAACTGGCCGGCTACGACGCCGTGATGACGTTTTAGGATCCTCTGATGCTGTATACCCTGAGCCACTCGCCAAACCAATGTGACTTGCCTGCGCTGCTGCGCCTGACGGCGGAGGGTGACGCGCTGCTGCTGCTGCAGGACGGCGTGCTTGCCGGCCTTGCCGGCAGCGCCCATCTTGAATCGCTGCTCGCCGCCCCCATATCCCTTTATGCGCTGCAGGACGACCTGGAAGCCCGGGGATTGGTTGGTCATTTTTCGCACAAAATCACTGTCGTCGGCTATAATCACTTCGTTGAATTAACCGAACAACACCGCAGCCAAATGGCCTGGTAATGAGAGTGATGTTGTATATTTCTTGACACCCATACTGGTCAGCCCTAAAATTCTGCGTCCTCGTACTTTGCCAATAGTGCATACGAGGGGATTTATCACATGTTTACGAAGCTAGTACGAAGCAAAAACCAGGAGCTTTTTTAATGGCAACAATTAACCAGCTGGTTCGCAAACCACGCTCTGTGAAGGCTGCTAAAAGCAACGTTCCAGCGCTGGAAGCCTGCCCGCAGAAACGTGGCGTATGCACCCGCGTATACACCACTACCCCGAAAAAACCAAACTCCGCACTGCGTAAAGTTTGCCGTGTGCGTTTGACCAACGGTTTCGAAGTGACTTCCTACATCGGTGGCGAAGGCCACAACCTGCAGGAACACTCCGTAATCCTGATCCGTGGCGGTCGTGTAAAAGACCTGCCAGGTGTGCGTTACCACACCGTCCGTGGTGCACTTGACTGCTCCGGTGTTAAAGACCGTAAGCAAGCTCGTTCCAAGTACGGCGTGAAGAAGCCAAAGGCTTAATGGTTCTCCGTTAAGTAAGGCCAAACGTTTTAACTTTAATGTCAAAATAAACTCGTAGAGTTTTGGACAATCCTGAATTAACAACGGAGTATTTCCATGCCACGTCGTCGCGTAATCGGCCAACGTAAAATCCTGCCAGATCCTAAGTTCGGATCTGAGCTGCTGGCCAAATTTGTAAATATCCTGATGGTAGACGGTAAAAAATCTACTGCAGAAGCAATCGTCTATACCGCGCTGGAGACCCTGGCTCAGCGTTCTGGTAAAGATCACCTGGAAGCTTTCGAAGTCGCTCTCGACAACGTTCGCCCGACTGTAGAAGTTAAGTCGCGTCGCGTTGGCGGTTCTACTTATCAGGTACCAGTTGAAGTCCGCCCGGTTCGTCGTAATGCTCTGGCAATGCGTTGGATCGTTGATGCTGCACGTAAACGCGGTGATAAATCCATGGCTCTGCGCCTGGCGAACGAGCTGTCTGACGCAGCAGAGAACAAAGGTTCTGCTGTTAAGAAGCGTGAAGACGTTCACCGTATGGCCGAAGCCAACAAGGCGTTCGCCCACTACCGCTGGTAATCACCCGGCTGTAGTCATGCTAACCAAGCGGGCGCGTCAAATCGGCCCGCTTGGGTTAACTGAACTTGAACGCCCTAGGAATAGAGGAATCAAATGGCTCGTACAACACCCATTGCACGCTACCGCAACATCGGTATCAGTGCTCACATCGACGCCGGTAAAACCACCACTACCGAACGTATTCTGTTCTACACCGGTGTAAACCACAAAATCGGTGAAGTTCATGACGGCGCTGCCACCATGGACTGGATGGAACAGGAGCAGGAGCGTGGTATTACCATCACTTCTGCAGCGACTACTGCTTTCTGGTCTGGTATGGCCAAGCAGTTCGAACCGCATCGCGTAAACATCATCGACACCCCAGGGCACGTTGACTTCACCATCGAAGTAGAACGTTCCATGCGTGTGCTGGATGGCGCGGTAATGGTTTACTGTGCTGTTGGTGGTGTTCAGCCACAGTCTGAAACCGTATGGCGTCAGGCTAACAAATACAAAGTGCCACGTATCGCGTTCGTTAACAAAATGGACCGTATGGGCGCTAACTTCCTGAAAGTTGTAGGCCAGATCAAATCTCGTCTGGGCGCCAACCCTGTTCCTCTGCAGCTGGCTATCGGCGCAGAAGACAAATTCACCGGCGTTATCGACCTGGTGAAAATGAAGGCGATCAACTGGAACGAAGAAGACGCAGGCGTAACCTTCGAATACGAAGACGTCCCGGCTGACATGATGGATCTGGCTGAAGAATGGCGCCAGAACCTGATCGAGTCCGCTGCGGAAGCTTCCGAAGAGCTGATGGAAAAATACTTGGGCGGCGAAGAGCTGACCGAGGAAGAAATCAAAACTGCTCTGCGTCAGCGCGTACTGAACAACGAAATCATCCTGGTTACCTGCGGTTCTGCGTTCAAGAACAAAGGCGTGCAGGCGATGCTGGATGCGGTAATCGAATACCTGCCGGCACCAACTGACGTTCCTGCGATCAACGGTATCCTGGACGACGGTAAAGACACTCCGGCTGAGCGTCACGCAAGTGATGACGAGCCGTTCTCTGCTCTGGCGTTCAAAATCGCTACCGACCCGTTCGTGGGTAACTTGACCTTCTTCCGCGTGTACTCCGGCGTTGTTAACTCCGGCGACACCGTGCTGAACTCCGTTAAGTCTGCGCGCGAGCGTTTCGGCCGTATCGTTCAGATGCACGCTAACAAGCGTGAAGAGATCAAAGAAGTTCGCGCAGGCGACATCGCCGCTGCGATCGGTCTGAAAGACGTGACCACCGGGGACACCCTGTGTGATCCAGACTCTCCAATCATCCTGGAGCGTATGGAATTCCCTGAGCCGGTAATCTCTATCGCCGTTGAACCGAAAACCAAAGCTGACCAGGAAAAAATGGGTCTGGCTCTGGGCCGTCTGGCTAAAGAAGACCCGTCATTCCGCGTATGGACTGACGAAGAGTCTAACCAGACCATCATCGCCGGTATGGGTGAACTGCACCTCGACATCATCGTTGACCGCATGAAGCGTGAATTCAACGTTGAAGCTAACGTGGGCAAACCTCAGGTAGCTTACCGCGAAGCGATTCGCGCGAAGATTACCGATGTTGAAGGTAAGCACGCCAAGCAGTCTGGTGGTCGCGGTCAGTACGGTCACGTTGTGATCGACATGTACCCACTGGAGCCGGGCTCTAACCCGAAAGGTTACGAGTTCGTCAACGACATCAAAGGTGGTGTAATTCCTGGCGAATACATCCCTGCCGTTGATAAAGGCATCCAGGAGCAGCTGAAGTCTGGTCCGTTGGCTGGTTACCCGGTAGTAGACATGGGTATTCGTCTGCACTTCGGTTCTTACCACGACGTTGACTCCTCTGAACTGGCGTTTAAACTGGCCGCGTCTATCGCCTTTAAAGAAGGCTTTAAGAAAGCGAAACCAGTTCTGCTTGAGCCTATCATGAAGGTTGAAGTTGAGACTCCAGAAGAGAACACCGGTGACGTTATCGGTGACTTGAGCCGTCGTCGCGGCATGCTGCGCGGTCAGGAATCTGAAGTGACTGGCGTTAAGATCCACGCTGAAGTACCGTTGTCCGAAATGTTCGGCTACGCAACTCAGCTGCGTTCTCTGACTAAAGGTCGCGCATCATACACCATGGAATTCCTGAAGTATGATGATGCACCGAACAACGTCGCTCAGGCCGTAATCGAAGCCCGTGGCAAATAAGCCGCAGGGTTAAAACCAAAGTCCCGTGCTCTCTCCAGAAGGGGAGAGCGCTATAGTAAGGAATATAGCCGTGTCTAAAGAAAAATTTGAACGTACAAAACCGCACGTTAACGTTGGTACTATCGGCCACGTTGACCACGGTAAAACTACCCTGACTGCAGCGATCACCACCGTTCTGGCTAAAACCTACGGCGGTTCTGCACGTGCTTTCGATCAGATCGATAACGCGCCAGAAGAAAAAGCTCGTGGTATCACCATCAACACCTCTCACGTTGAGTATGACACCCCGACTCGTCACTACGCGCACGTTGACTGCCCAGGGCACGCCGACTACGTGAAAAACATGATCACCGGTGCTGCTCAGATGGACGGCGCGATCCTGGTAGTTGCTGCGACTGACGGCCCAATGCCTCAGACCCGTGAGCACATCCTGCTGGGTCGTCAGGTTGGCGTTCCTTTCATCATCGTATTCATGAACAAATGCGACATGGTTGATGATGAAGAGCTGCTGGAACTGGTAGAAATGGAAGTTCGCGAACTGCTGT